>JACVZW010000073.1 GCA_014654775.1 Paracoccaceae bacterium
CCAATAGCCGCGTAACTAACCAAAATCAGCCTCCGGCAAACCCGGAGCGGTTCACACCGCGCGTTCCCTTCCTCCCAGAGCAACGGCCCCTTGATGCGATCCTGCGGCGGGAAACGCTTGAAGAACGGCTTGTCAGTTTCGTGGTTCCCGAGCGGATTTCGCCTGAACTCGGGGAACCCGGGGCGATCGCCCGCGCCCGGGAAGAGTTGCATCACACATTCGCACGGCTTGCCGGATCGGCCCCGGCAGGCACGCGGAACGTCCTGCAAGCAGCGGCCGAGCTTCTTGCACGCGAGACGGTGCTGGACGAAGAAATTCGCACGGCATTGGCTGCCCTTCTGCGCGCCTAGCAGGTCGTTCGGTCCGGTTCCCTACAGCGCAGATATCGGCTATATGGCCGTCAAATCGGTGACCGAAACTGTGCAGGCGTGCCACGGAAAACCGGTTGGGCGGAAGCCCCTGGTCGATCCGGCTCTCGACTTGGGTGGCGCCTGTTTCCGGGCGTCGGCACGGCGGATTGGGGGCTTGCTCGCGTCGTGGAGGTTCACTTGGGATTGGACGCGGGTATGCAGCGAAGGGAAGCGTGATGACCAAGGCCATCTTCCAGCGCGACCCATTTGTGCGCGCTGCGTCGTCGAAATGGGGACTATCGGCGCCAAAAGGGTACGGTCCGGCCTGGGCTTGCCACATGCCTACGGATTGAAGACACGGGAAGAATGAAAGATAACCAATCACATAAACTGTCCGTTGCACCGATGATGGACTGGACGGATCGGCATTGCCGGGTCTTCCACCGCCTCATGACCCGCCGCGCCATGCTGTATACCGAGATGGTCACTGCCCCCGCCGTGGTGCATGGCGACCGGGATAGGCTCTTGGGCTATTCCGACGCCGAACACCCGGTGGCCCTGCAACTGGGCGGCTCCGACCCGGCCGAGTTGCGGCAGGCGGTGCGGCTGGCCGCGCCTTACGGCTATGACGAGATCAACCTGAATGTGGGCTGCCCGTCGGACCGCGTGCAATCGGGCTGCTTCGGTGCGGTGCTGATGGAACGCCCCGCGCTGGTGGCCGACTGCGTGGCCGCGATGCAGGAGGCGGCGGATGTCCCCGTCACCGTGAAATGCCGGATCGGCGTCGATGACCAGAACCCCGAAGAGGTGCTGCCCGATTTCCTTGAAAAGGTGTCCGCCGCAGGTGTCACCCATTTTGTGATCCATGCCCGCAAGGCGTGGCTGCAGGGCCTGTCGCCGAAAGAGAACCGCGAGATCCCGCCGCTGGATTACGCATTGGTCCAGCGCATGAAGGCGGAATTTCCGCATCTTACGATCTGCATCAACGGCGGCATCACCAGCCTGGATCAGGCGCGCGCGCTGCTGGACACTGGGCTGGACGGCGTGATGATCGGGCGCGCGGCCTATCACGAACCGGGGCGGGTGCTGATCGGGGCCGATACGCTCTGGGGGGACGCGCCGGGGATGGACGCGCAGGCCGTGGTCCATGCCATGCTGCCCTATATCGACCGCCATCTCGCGGGCGGCGGACGGTTGCATCAGATCACGCGCCACATGCTGGGCCTTTTCCACGGCCAACCCGGCGCGCGGGGCTGGCGGCGCGTCCTGTCGGAAGGATCATCGCGCCCCGGCGCGGGACTCCCACTCGTGGAACAGGCCCTGGCCGAGGTTTCGGTTCAGGCTGCCTGACGCCCGCCCAGCGCCACCCGCGACAGGGCCAGCGCCAGCACCCCACACAGCGCGATCGCCGCCAGCATCGGCAACGCGGTGCCGTCGAAGAAGGGCCCCGTCGCCGCGATCATCACGCCGCCCGCCAGCATCTGCAGCGTCCCGCCAAGCGACGAGGCCAGCCCCGCGATCTCGCCATGCTCCTCCAGCGCCATCACCATCGTGGTGGGGATGATCAGGCCAAGGCAGGCATTGGCGGCAAAGAGCCCCGCGATGCAGACCCAAAGCGTGGCCAGCCCCATCACCCCCAGCGCCAGCAAAAGCAGCGTGCAGAGCGCAAAGCCAAGGCTTGCCAGCCCGATCACCCGCCGCGCGCCATAGCGCATCCCCAAGGCCCCCGCCGCTTGCGAGGCGGCAAAGAAGCCCAGCGCATTCACCGCGAAGGCCAGCGAGAACCCGGTCGGCGACAGGCCGAAGGCCTGCGTGTAGACGAAACTCGCCGAAGCGATGAAGACGAAGAAACTCGCCATGCCAAAGCCGCCGAGGAAGGTCAGCCCCATGAAGACCCGGTCGCCCAGCAACCGTGCCACGCCCCGCCGCGCGGCTTCCATGTCAAAGGGCTGGCGGTCCTGAGGGCGCAGCGTCTCGGGCTGCGCCAAGGCCAGCATCATAAGGCTCGCCACACCCGCCACCAGCAGCACGGCGAAGATCCCTCGCCAGCCCGTCACCTGCATCAGCCCCGCCCCCGCCAAGGGGGCCAGCATGGGCGAGACGGAAATCACCAGCATCACCGCCGCCATCAGCCGTGTCGCGGCATGGCCCGTATACATGTCGCGGATGATCGCGCGCGGCACCACCATCAGCGCCGCCCCGCCGAGGCCTTGCACGAACCGTCCCGCGATCAGCCAGTCGATCGTGGGGGCCAGCGTGCAGATCACCGATCCGGCAAGGAAGATGGCCAAGCCCGCATAAAGCGGCGGCTTGCGTCCCGCCTGATCGGCCCATGGCCCATAGACAAGCTGGGCAAGGCCGAAGGCGATGAAATAGGCCGTGATCGTGGTCTGCATCGCCGGGATCGACGTGCCCAGCGCCGCGCCGATCTGGGGCATTGCGGGCAGATACATGTCGATGGCGAAGGGGCCGACACAGGACAAAAGGCCCAGAACAAGCGCCGGGCGAAGGATACCGTCATCGGCACGCGAAGGGGACGTCATGGCAAAGACCGTGATGAAAAAGAGCCGCAGCGGTTACGCCTTTTCCCTGCCCCGGTCCAGTGTCATTCTGATGACGGGGCAGGGCAGGGGATGCGTATGGCGGAAGGAACGGGCACGCGCGGCTGGCGGCGCGTGGCAGGGCCGGGGATCGCGGCTTGGGCCGCCGCCGCGCGGCCCGTGGCCGAGGCGGCCGTCCGCAACAGCACCGAGGCGTGGCGCTGCGGCGGCACATGGTTCGTGGGTCTGGACGCCTTGCCCAATTCCCCAGACGGTGCCGTGGGGACCACGGCCCTGCCTTGGGCCGAGCTTGGTCTTCCGCCAGAACCCCTGCACCCCGCGCAACTGTCGGTCACGCGCCCCGGCTATCCGCAGCAGGGGACGGAAGAGACAGAGGCCGCCTTCCGCTTTCGCCTCAACCGCGATGCCGCGCATCTGGATGGGCTTCTGCCCGTGGGCCCGGACAAGCGGCGCATGGTGAAGGAACCGCATGGCTGGATCCTTGGCTTGCCGCTCAACCCCGCCGATGCTGGGGCCGCGCCTCTGGTCGTCTGGGAAGGCAGCCACCGCATCATCGGCGATGCCATGCGCGCGGCCTTTGCCACCTGCGATGGCCCGCCCGAGGATCATGACGTGACCGAGGCCTATCAGGCCGCCCGGCGCGAGGTTTTCGACACTTGCACCCGCGTCGAACTACCCGGCGAACCGGGGACGGCAGTGATCCTGCACCGCCACCTGATCCATGGCGTGGCCCCATGGCGCGCCGGGGCCGTGGCCGATCCGCCGGGGCGGATGGTGGCCTATTTCCGCCCCCTCCTTCCCTCCGTTAACGACTGGCTGCGCCCCGACCCATGACCCCAAACCGCGCACCCTTGCCTCCGCGCCCCATCAGGCCCATCCTGCCCAAAAGACAGGAGGTCAGGATGGAAACGGTTCCGGCACGGCGGGGGCGGGCGGTGCGTCTGGCGGCGGGTCAGGCGATCCGCATCGTCAACACCCATGGCACGCAGGTCGTGGACACATGGGCCTTCAACGCTGCCGATCCGACCGAGGTGATGTCGATGGAACATCTGCACGCCTTCCTCAGCTCGGTCTTCCCCAAAACAGGCGATGCGCTGGTGACGAACCGCCGCCGTCCGATTCTCATTCTGGAAGAAGACAGCTCGCCCGGCCGCCATGACACGGTGATCGCCGCCTGTGACCTGCACCGCTACCAGTCGCTCGGTTGCACCGGCTATCACGACAATTGCACCGACAATCTGCAGGCGGCATTGGCCATGATCGGCTTTCCCTGCACGCAGGTGCCCGCGCCCCTGAACCTGTGGATGAATATCCCCATCAACCCCGACGGTAGCATCATCTGGGGCGAACCCCTCTCGCGCCCCGGCGATCACGTCACCCTGCGCGCGGTGATGGACTGCGTCGTGGTCATGTCCACCTGCCCGCAGGACATGATCCCCATCAACGGGCGCGACTGCACACCTGTCTCAGTGCAGTTCGAAATCGTGGATTAGCACCATGACCCACCCCATCCTCTCCTTTCATGGTGCGGCACGGGGGGTGACAGGGTCCTGCTTCCGATTGCAGACGGGGCAGGGGACGGTCCTGATCGATTGCGGGATGTTTCAGGGATCGAAGACGGAAAAGGCGCTGAACTACCGCCCCTTTCCCTTCGATCCGGCCCGCATCGACGCGGTCATCCTGACCCATGCGCATATCGACCATTCCGGTCTTCTGCCGAAACTGGTGAAGGACGGCTTTTCCGGCCCCATCCACGCCACCCCCGCCACGGTGGACCTCTGCGGCGTGATGCTGCCCGACAGCGCCCATATCCAAGAAAGCGAAGTGGAGATGCTGAACCGCCGCAACCGTCGCCGGGGCGGTGACGAGGTGGTGCCCATTTATGACGGGCAGGATGCCGCCCGCACATTGGAACGCTTTCGTGGCCATGCCTTGGGCGACTGGGTGCAGGTCCTCCCCGGCCTCAAGGCGCGTTTCTGGAATGCGGGGCATCTCTTGGGCTCCGCCTCCGTGGAAATCGAACTTTCCGACCCGAAGCTGCGCCTCCTCTTCTCGGGTGACATCGGCCCGGATACCAAACTCCTGCAACCCGATCCCGAAGGCCCCTCTGGCGTAGATTACGTGATTTGCGAAAGCACCTATGGCGATGTCGACCGCATCGATGCCAGCGCCCCCGCCCGCCGCGCCACATTGCGTGACGCGGTCAAGGCCGCGTGGCGCGACGATGGTGTCCTCTTGATCCCCACCTTCGCGGTGGAACGGGCGCAGGAATTGATCGCGGACCTCACCACGATGATGGCGGCGGGCGACATTCCCGTCTGCCCCATCCATGTCGACAGCCCGATGGCCGGCAAGGCCACCGCCGTCTTCCGCCGCCATGCCGCCGAACTGGAAGACGGGCGCAGTCTGGTCAAGGGACTGGAAGATCACCACCTGCGTTTCACCGAAACCGTCGAACAGTCCCGCGCGCTGGCGCAGGCGCGGGGGTTCCACATCATCCTTGCCGCCTCGGGCATGTGCGAAGCGGGGCGCATCCGCCATCACCTGAAGAACTGGCTTTGGCGCGAGGAAGCGACGCTTCTGATCGTGGGCTTTCAGGCCGAAGGCACGCTTGGCCGCCTCTTGCAGGACGGCGCGCGCGAGGTGCGGATACAGGGCGAGGCCTTCCCCGTCCGCGCCCGTATCCGGTCGATCGACCTCTATTCCGGCCATGCCGATGGGCCGGAACTGGCAAGATGGGTCGCCGAACGCCTGCCGATCAAGACGGGCGTCTTCCTGACCCATGGCGAGGAAGAGGCGATGGCGGGCCTTGCCGCGCGGTTGACGACGCATGTGCCCTCTGACCGGATGGTCCTGCCCGCGCTGGATGAAAGCTATGAGCTTACCCCCGACGGCTGCATCCGCCGCGCCAGCGATGCCCCCCCGCGCCTTGCCCCCGATCAGGTCGCGCGGCTGGACTGGCACAACGACGTCTCGCGCCTGATGCTGGACATGGACGAGGCCCTGCGCGCGACCCCCGACGACCGCGCGCGCGGTGTCCTCATCCGCCGCCTGCGCCGCGCGCTAGAGGAAGGCGACGGCCTGCCACCCCCGCGCCCCCCGGGTCGTCGGCGGCACTGATCCGCCAATTGCCCCTTGCCCCCGTGGCCCGCTTTGCGCCATGAGGAGGCGCTTTTCGGAAAGGGACCCCGATCATGGCGCAGGGCTTCGGCTTCACGCTTCACGCGACGGACGGCGCGGCGCGCACGGGCGTGATCCACACCACGCGGGGTGACATCCGCACCCCCGCCTTCATGCCGGTGGGCACCGCCGCCACGGTGAAGGCGATGCTTCCGGACAGCGTCCGCGCCACCGGGGCCGATATCCTGCTGGGCAATACCTACCACCTGATGCTGCGCCCCACCGCCGAACGCATCGACCGCCTTGGTGGGTTGCACAAGTTCATGAACTGGGACCGCCCGATCCTGACGGACAGCGGCGGGTTTCAGGTCATGTCGCTGGCCAGCCTTCGCAAGCTGACCGAGGAAGGGGTGCGCTTTTCCTCCCATATCGACGGGTCGCGCCACATGCTGACCCCCGAACGCAGCATGGAGATTCAGAAACTCCTCGGCTCCGACATCGTGATGTGCTTCGACGAATGCCCCGCGCTGCCCGCGACGGATGAGGAGGTCGCGAAATCCATGCGCCTGTCCATGCGATGGGCGCAGCGGTCGCGCGATGCCTTCGGTGACCGTCCGGGTCACGCCCTCTTCGGCATCATGCAGGGCGGCGTGACGAAAGAGCTGCGCGAGGAATCCGCCATCGCCCTGCAACAGATCGGCTTCGACGGCTACGCCGTGGGCGGCCTTGCGGTGGGCGAGGGGCAAGAGGCGATGTTCTCCGTCCTCGACTACGCCCCCGGCTTTCTGCCGGTGGACAAGCCGCGCTACCTGATGGGTGTGGGCAAGCCCGACGATATCGTGGGCGCCGTGGAACGCGGCATCGACATGATGGATTGCGTCCTGCCCTCCCGGTCTGGCCGCACAGGGCAGGCTTGGACGCGGCGCGGTCAGGTCAACATCAAGAACGCCCGCCATCAGGACGACCCGCGCCCGCTGGACGAATCCTGCCCCTGTCCCGCCTGCACCGGCTATTCCCGCGCCTATCTGCACCATGTCTTCAAGGCGGGCGAGATGATCTCGGGCATGCTGCTGACATGGCACAACCTGCATTATTATCAGGACTTGATGCAGGGCCTGCGCGACGCCATCGCGGGCAACCGCCTGTCCGCCTTCGTGGCCGAGTTTCACGCGACCCGCGCGGCGGGCGATATCGACCCGCTCTGACCCGCCGCCTAAACCCCGGCGCGAAAAGGCCGTCTCTCCCAGTATGAGAGTGGCACCCGGATTTTGCGGGGCAGCCGTGGCCCTTGGCCACCCATCAAGGCCACAGGATGACAGGCCCCTATCCCTCGCGCCCCGCCACCGGGGCCGCCCCCTTCGCCGCAGACGAGATTTTCTTCTCGCGCACCGATGAACGCGGCGTCATCCGCGCCTTCAACGATGTCTTTCTGCGCATCGCAGACTATGCGGCGACTGACCTGATCGGCGCGCCGCACCGGATCATCCGCCACCCCGATATGCCGAAAGGCGTCTTCCATCTGCTGTGGGAAGGGATCAAGGCCGGGCACCCCATCGGCGCCTATGTCAAGAACCGCGCCCGCGACGGACTCTTCTACTGGGTCTACGCCCTGATCACCCCGATCGACGGCGGCTATCTTTCTGTCCGCATCAAGCCCTGCGCCGATCTTCTCTCCGTGATCGAAGCCGAATATGCTACCCTACTGGCGGCCGAGGCGGCAGGCCTCTCACCCGAAGCCTCTGCCGCAACGCTCTGCGCCCGCCTCGCCTCGCTCGGATTTCCCAGCCACGCCGCCTTCCAGACCGAGGCCCTCCTGCGCGAGATGCAGGCCCGCCGTGGCGCACAAAGCCAGCCCCCCGACCGGGGGCTGGAGGCGCTGCACCGCATGGGCGCGGCCCTGCGCGACCTGCGCGACCAGATCGCCGCGCTGCACCGCCTATTGCGCGGGGCGGGGCTCTTGACCGCCAATATGCGCCTCGTCGCGGCCAAACTGCCCGAAGGTCGCCGCACCATCGGCGAGATTGCGCGCAGCTACGGGATCGCGCTGGATGAGATGCAGGCCCATGTCGCGGGCTTTGCCGCGCTGGTCCGCCCAGAGGGCCGCCACGCCGCCTGCCCAGAGGAACGCGCGCTCTTCCTGCTCTGCGCGGCAGGGCTGATGGATCAGGTCTGCGCCGATTTCCACCGCTCCCCCGCCGCGCTGCTCGGGGTCGATCACGGGGCCGAGGCCGCGATCCTTGCCACCGTCGCCGCCCGCTATGCCGATGAGGCCCGCCTTGCGCTGGAAGACCTTGGTCTGCAGGCCCGTGCCCTGCGCCGCGATGTGGAATTCCTGCGCCGTCTGGTGGTGGGCCTGTCCACCGTCCGCATCGCCTGCCGGGTGGAAAGCGGCATGCTGCGTCAGCGTTCGGTCGGGTTGGAGACGATCATCGAACGCATCGACGACCTGCAGCAGACGATCTTCACCGCGCTTGACCGCATCGACAGCGCCGCCCTGCGCGGCGCATCGGCCTTCCGTGACTGGCAGGGAACCGGAGGCGGGGCAGGCGCCGCTGACCGCAGCGCGGCCTAAGTCCCGACCCGCCGCTTGATGCGGGAAAAGGCCACGGGCGTGACACCCAGAAACCGCGCCACATCCCCCTGCGGCAACCGCGCCAGCGCCTCGGGCGCGCCCGCCCGCAGTGCCAGATAGCGTGCCTCCGGCGTCATCGTCAGCAGTGCCGCCTCGCGCGCCTGCTTGCGCGCCAGCACCCATTCCGCAAATTCCGCATATCGCGCAGAAAGCGCCGCATCCCCCGCCACTGCCCCCTGCACGAAACCGCGCGGCAGCCGGACAAAGCGGCAGGATTCCAGGCAGACCGCGCCATAGCTTTCGCCCGCATCCGCCGCCCCGCGCCCCGAGAACACGCCTTGGTCAAGGATGAAGCTCTTGATCCAGTCCTCGCCTTCCGCCGTCGTGTAGACCAGCTTCACCAGCCCCGACAGCAGAAGGAACACGTCATCGCTGCCATCGGCGGCGGCAAAGACCGGCGCGCCCTTCGGCAAGGTCCGCTCGGCCCAAAGCCGCGCCTCAACCGCCTTTGGCCGCAAGGCCGCGATCAGGGCCGGGGCCGCCCGGCCCGTCTCTAAACCCAAGTTCATTACGGCTGCCTCGTTCCGGCCTATCCCATGCGCCGAATTTGGACCGGAGCCTCTCATGTCAAGCCCACTCGCCCGACCCACCACCATCCTTCTGACCGGGGCCACCTCTGGCATCGGGGCGGAATTGCTCACCCGCCTTTTGGATGCAGGCCATACCGTGCTGGCCCCCGCCCGCCGCGCGGCGCATCTGCCCGCCCGCGCCGGATTGCACCCTGTCACCGCTGACCTCACCGATCTGCCCGCCATCCCCACCCTTGCGGCGGGGCTGCTGGCCGACCACCCGGCGCTGTCGATCCTTATCAATGCCGCCGCCGTGCAGCACGCCCGGCCCCTGACCGACCCCGCCACCCGCCCAACCGATCTGATCGCAGAAGCCGCCCTCAACCTCGCTGCCCCCGCACTGCTGACGCAGGCGCTGCTTGCCCACCTCATGCGCCAGCCTGCCGGGGCCATCCTCAACCTCTCCTCCGGCCTTGCCATCTTCCCGAAAGAACAGGGCGGGCTTTACAGCGCGACCAAGGCGGGGCTGTCTTCCTTCACCACCAGTCTACGCTGGCAGGCCGAAGCCTCGCCCCTGCTGGTGACCGAGGTTCTGCTCCCCCTCGTCGACACGCCGATGACGGCCGGGCGGGGCAGGGGAAAGATCCCCGCCGCCACCGCCGCCGAGGCGATCCTGACGGGCATCGCCGCCCGCCGGACGGTGATCCGCGTCGGCGCCGCCCGGGCACTCCCCCTGATCCGCACGCTCGCCCCGGGGCTCGGTGCGCGTCTGCTGCGGGGGGCGTGAGTCATGCGCGACCTGCTCCGCATCGCCCTCATCCTCGGCCTCGCCTTCGCCTCCACCTTCCTTGTCGTGCAGGGGCTTGGCCTTCTGCCCGAAAAGGGCGTCATCCGCTGGCTGGAAGGCCTGCGCGACATCCACCCGCTCTGGCTCATGTCAGGGGTGATCGCGCTTCTCCTCCTCGACCTCCTGATCGCCGTGCCCACCATGACCACGATCCTGCTGGCGGGCTGGCTCCTCGGTCCCGTCCTCGGCGGGCTGACGGGGGCGGTGGGCCTCATGCTGATGGGGGCGCTCGGCTATACCACAGGCCGCCTTGCCGGACGCCCCATCCTGCGCCGCCTCTTCAAGGACCCGGCGCGGCTGACCGAGATCGAAACCGCCTTCGCCCGCAATGACCTGCTAACCCTCGCCATCTGTCAGGCCTTGCCCATCCTCCCGGAACTGTCCGCCACCCTCGCAGGCATTGCCCGCATGCATCCGGCCCGTTTCGCCTTGGGCTATGCCGCAGGTTCCATCCCCTTCGCCTTCATCCTCGCCTCCGGCGGGGCCGCCTCCAGCCCCGATGACCTGCGCCCCGCGATCCTGACCGCCATCGCCGTCACCGCCACGCTTCTCCTTCTCTGGCGGCTTCTTTCACAAAACCGGCGCTGACGGCACGATCCCTGCAGGGCGGGCCCATCGGTCGCGTCAAAACGGGACCAAAGCCCGCTTGCCCCTGCCAAGGGACGGGCGCATCATGGAGACAAGATGACGTGAAGGCGTGGTTGACTCGCCCCCGACGCACCACCAGATATGGATGCCGAACAGGGGAAGGCCGAGCGCTGCCGATGACCGGGGCCAGTGCCTTCCTGCCAGACAAGGAAACATGATGAGCGAAACTCTCTCCCCCAGCTATCCGGTGCTTCCGCTCCGCGATATCGTGGTTTTCCCGCACATGATCGTCCCGCTCTTCGTCGGGCGCGAAAAATCCGTACGGGCGCTGGAAGAGGTGATGGCCGATGACAAGCAGATCCTGCTCTCGTCGCAGATCGACCCTTCCGTCGATGATCCGGGCACCGATGCCATCTACCGCGTCGGCGTCCTCGCCAATGTGCTGCAACTGTTGAAACTGCCCGATGGCACCGTGAAGGTGCTGGTCGAAGGCAAGTCCCGCGTGAAGATCACCGAATTCCTGCCCAATGACCGCTTCTTCGAGGCGCGCGTGGCAGGCCTGTCCGAAACCCCCGGCGACGCGTCCTCGGTCGAGGCATTGATCCGCGCGGTGGGCGAGGAATTCGAACGTTACGCCAAGATCAAGAAGAACATCCCCGAAGAGGCGCTGTCCGCCGTGGCCGAAACCCGCGAATCCGCGCGTCTGGCGGATCTCGTCGCCGGTCATCTGGGTGTGGATGTCGGCCAGAAACAGGAAATCCTCGAAACCCTCGACGTGGCCGAACGTCTGGAAAAGGTCTACGGCCACATGCAGGGCGAAATGTCGGTTCTGCAGGTCGAAAAAAAGATCAAGTCCCGCGTCAAGACCCAGATGGAAAAGACGCAGCGCGAATATTACCTGAACGAACAGATGAAGGCGATCCAGCGCGAGCTGGGCGATGGCGAAGACGGCCAGAACGAGATCGCCGAACTGGAAGAGCGTATCCGCAAGACCGCCTTCTCCAAAGAGGCGCGGGAAAAGGCCGAAGCCGAACTCAAGAAGCTCAAATCCATGTCGCCCATGTCGGCTGAGGCGACCGTGGTGCGCAACTATCTCGACTGGCTTTTGGGCGTGCCGTGGGGCGTGAAATCCCGCGTCAAGAAGGACCTTTTCAAGGCGCAGGAGGTTCTCGACAAGGACCATTACGGGCTTGAGAAGGTCAAGGAACGCATCGTCGAATACCTCGCCGTGCAGGCCCGGTCGGCCAAGCTGCGCGGCCCGATCCTCTGCCTCGTCGGCCCTCCGGGCGTCGGCAAAACCTCGCTTGGGCGCTCGGTCGCCAAGGCCACGGGCCGCGAATTCATCCGCATCTCACTGGGCGGCGTGCGCGACGAATCCGAAATCCGCGGCCACCGCCGCACCTATATCGGCTCCATGCCCGGCAAGATCATTCAGGCGCTGAAAAAGGCCAAGACCACCAACCCGCTTATCCTTCTGGATGAGATCGACAAGATGGGTCAGGACTTCCGCGGCGACCCGGCCTCGGCCATGCTGGAAGTGCTCGATCCCGAACAGAACGCGACCTTCGTGGATCACTACCTCGAAGTGGAATACGACCTGTCCAACGTGATGTTCATCACCACGGCGAACTCCTACAACATGCCCGGGCCTTTGCTGGACCGGATGGAGATCATCTCGCTGGCGGGCTATACCGAGGATGAGAAGCGCGAAATCGCCAAGCAGCACCTGATCCCCAAGCAGATCGAAGGCCACGGCCTGCGCAAGGGCGAATTCAAGGTGACCGACACGGCGCTGACCGAGGTCATCCGCACCTATACCCGCGAGGCGGGGGTGCGGAATCTGGAACGCGAAATCGCAAAACTCGCCCGCAAGGCGGTGACCGAGATCGTCAAGAAACAGGGCAAATCCGTCGAAGTCACGCCCGAAAAGCTTGAGGATTATCTGGGCGTCAAGCGCTTCCGCTATGGTCTGGCCGAGAAAGAAGATCAGGTCGGCGTCGTCACGGGCCTGGCCTGGACCTCCGTCGGCGGCGACCTGCTGTCGATCGAGGCGCTCAAACTCCCCGGCAAGGGGCGGATGAAGACCACGGGCAAGCTTGGCGACGTGATGAAGGAATCGATCGAGGCGGCGGCGTCTTACGTCCGCTCCATCAGCCCAGAGCTTGGGGTGAAACCTCCGAAATTCGAGGCGATCGATATCCACGTCCACGTCCCCGAAGGCGCCACGCCCAAGGACGGCCCCTCGGCGGGCCTTGCGATGGTTACTTCCATCGTTTCGGTCCTGACGGGCATCCCTGTCCGGAAGGACATCGCCATGACGGGCGAGGTCACCCTGCGCGGCAATGCGCTGGCCATCGGCGGCCTCAAGGAAAAGCTGCTCGCAGCGCTGCGTGGCGGCATCAAGACGGTGCTGATCCCCGAAGAGAACGCCAAGGACCTGCCCGAGATTCCGGAAAACGTGCGTGAAGGGCTGACCATCATCCCGGTCAGCCATGTGAAAGAGGTGCTGCACCACGCCCTCGTTCGCGCGCCCGAACCCGTGGAATGGGACGAGGCCGCGGAAGAGGCGGCGGCAGCGGCGGCAAAGGCCGCAGCCGATGCCGCACCGTCGCAGATCGCGCATTGAACCCGTAGGATGGGCAATATTGCCCATCCTACGCCCAAGCGTTGCAGGGCGGGCCGCAAGGCCCGCCCTTTTCGCATTCCCCGCGTCGTCAAGGTGGCATTGGCGCGGCAACCCGGCTAACCTGATGCGGTCGGCGACAGTCGCCGCTCATTCCAACAGGGCAGTTCCGTTCATGGCCACCAGTACCGCCAAGAAAAAGACCACCACCCCGAAATCCCCCGCCGCCAAGGCCGCCGCGTCCAAACCGGCAGTGAAGGCAAGCGTCTCGGCCCCCAAGGTGGCCGTGCCAGACATGCCCTCGCTCGCCCCCGAGGCCGAGGGTGCTGTCATCGAGAAGGCGCCGAAGACCATCGCGCCGCAGCTCAAGAAAAAGGACCTTGTCGCCCGCGTGGTGGCGGCGCTGGACGGCAAGAAAAAGGGGCAGGTGAAAGAGATCGTCGAAGCCACGCTCGCCACTTTGGGCGAGGCGCTCGCCAAGGGCGAGTCGCTCAACCTGCCGCCCTTCGGTCGCGCCCGGATCGCCCGCCAGAAGGGCGAAGGCAAGACCTCCGCCATGACCGTGAAACTGCGCGGCGCAGGCGAAAAGAATGCGCCCAAGGCCCCGAAACAGGCCCTTGCAGAGGCGGGCGAAGACGACTAAACACCCCGCCATCGGGCGATTAGCTCAGCGGTAGAGCGCTTCGTTCACATCGAAGATGTCAGCGGTTCAAATCCGTTATCGCCCACCATGATCCATTTGCCAAAGGGGCGCGCCGCAGGGTGCGCCCCTTTTGTCTGTCATGACTGCGGCCCCGCAACCTGCCGGGGCAGCCTGTATTGTCCGATACCAATCCCCGCGCAAACCTGCGGCATCCTCGGCAAAAGCAAGGTTTCGAGGGATATGCATCATGACGACCAAGACGACGAACGCCCCGATCAGCAAATCCACGGTGCCGGTCCGGCAGGAACAATCCGAAAAATCGCCCGCCATCAAGCAGACGACGACGGAAAAAGGCCACAAGCTGGACAAGGAGAGCCAGCTTGCCGCCCTGTTCACCACCCGCAAGAATGCCATCATCACGATCAAGGCCGCTTTCCAGAGCATCGGGTCCAGCAAGACGATGGCCGAGATCAAGACCGAATTGAAAGCCGAGGTGAAAGCCAAATTCCTCGACCGCTTCGACAAGCAGGAGAAGGAGAACAATAAGGATTTGGGGGTCAATAACCTAAAAACCCCCAGCCTCAACTCTGCGGAACGCAAAAAAGAGTTCCCCTTCGAGATGAGCAAGAAGGCCTTTCAGGAAAATACCAAGTTACTGCTCAGCGTGCAGATCGACACGTTCATCACAGAAGCCAAGATGGCCGGAAAAAGAACCGATACCGAGATAGGGTCATTCGTCTCGGAAAAGCTGGACAGCCTCGTCAGAAAGAACCTTTCGGGTGAACTCCCCATGAGCTTTCAGCGCGACAAATTCATCGAGGCGAAGGATGAATTCAAAAGGGAAGGGCGCAGCCTGAAGTCCGACATCGTCATGTCCTTCATCACCACGATGGATGAGGTGATGACCAAGTCGGGCAGCGTTGAGGGTTTTGAAACGAAGGCCAAAACCAACATCGGGGAACAATGCGACAAGGTCGCCAGAACGCCGAAGCACGCTGAGTCCTTCCTGCGCGGGCAGGAAGATCGGCCCGTGTCTGTGGTCCTCTTTGCCCACGGCATGACGGATGTCGCAAAGCATGTTCAGGCGCAGTGCTCCGAGGTGATGAAAACGCCGGGTCTCTCCAATATGCCGCCGGATCTCAAGATGACGTCCCCCTCTCTAAAGTCGGAACATGTGGCGTCTCTCAAGGACGCGGCTCTGAAGGTTCTCGACGCTCTCAAGACTGTCGACGTTTCGGACGACTTGACGTCGAAACTGACCGAGTTCACCCAGGTGATCAAAGACAAGGTCGCCAAGAATGAACTCAGCGCTGAGCAGGGCAAGGATTTGGTGCATCGGTTTTACGTCAACGCCGTGGTCCTGCGCGCCGTCAATCCGCAACTGGTGAATGCCTCAAAGGACAACCCTGGTCAGGGTATCTTGAACGCCGTGGCGCAGTTCATCCAGTCGGCGGTGAATGGCGTCAGCGGCGGCAAGTTCCAAAGCAAGGAAGGCACCCAAGCCTACCAGCAGGTCGTCGGCGGGGTCGAGAACAAGTTCAACCAGATGCTGGTAGAGAAATTCGGCATGCCGGATGACGTGTTCCAGATCAAACCAGAACTCGATCCTACCCCGCAGGTGGAAACCAATCCGCAGCGGGACGAGCCGCCCTCCTTCGAACAATACCTCGCCATGCAGCGCCAACCGCCGGTCAACGATCCGGGCAATGGCCAAGGCAACAATCAGGGCATCGATCCCGGGAAAGAAGATAAATATCCCGATGAAAACTGATGCGGGCCGCAACCGCCGCCCCGTCCCCCTCGGTGTTCCAAAATTTTAGGTAGTGCAAGATGAACGACTCCAACCACGCCCTTGATATCCTTGGCCGCAAGCTCGGCCTTTCGGGCCTCAGCTTTGATGATGAGGGGCTTGTCGCCCTTGCCATGTCGGCCGAGGTGATCTTTTACATCACCCGCATCGACATGCAGGAACTGGAGATCAGCTGCGGCATCCCCGGCCTCGGCTATCCCGACCATCCGCTCCTGCGCGCGATGCTTCAGGCCCATTACCTGGGCGCAGCGGTGGGGGCCTCGCGGCTGGCGCTGGATGCCGACAGCCATGCCGTGATCCTTTGCGAAAGATGGATCGTCACCGATATGGAGGCTTCGGCCCTTGAACGGCGGTTCGATGATTTCGCCGCCAATGCCGCCTTCTGGCTGGGCGAGGGCAGCGAGATCCTGCTGGAACAGGCCGAAACCCTGCGCCTCGAGATGAACAACGGCCTGTCCGACGACGATCTGACCGCGGCAGAGGACGAGGAAGACCAACCGGCGATCGTCATGCGCCTGTGATCCGGGTCGCGCCCGTCACAGGGCGGCGAGTTGAGGGGCGGCCAGTAACGGGGCTGCGAGTCATGGGGCAGGGCCATGCGGGGCGGTATGGGGCAGTGGCAAGGTCTGGCCGCTCCACCCGGTCCCGCTTTTCCCTTGCCGCCTCCCGCCGCTTTCGGCTAAACGCAGGCCGCGCGTCGGGTGGTTAGCTCAGTTGGTAGAGCGTCTCGCTTACACCGAGAATGTCGGGGGTTCGAGTCCCTCACCACCCACCAGCCGCCTCTTCCCTTTCCCCCCGCGCCCGGATGATACTGCCGCCACTCCGCTTAGGCAGACCGCAGGCAGATCCGTGTCCGACACCCCCCTTGGCCCGCTTCTCGACAGCCGCCCCCCGGCGCTGGCAACGGGCGATGTGGCGGCGCTTCTTGCCCAACACTGGGGGCAGACGGGGCGGCTTTCGCCCCTCACTTCGGAGCGCGACCTGAACCACCGCCTCGATGCCTCCCATGGCCGCTTCGTGGTCAAGATCGCCAACCACGCGGAAGACCCCGCCGTCACCCGGATGCAATCGCGCGCGCTGCGCCATGCCGCCGCCGCCGACCCCGCCCTCCCAATCCCCCGTGTGATCGCCACAGGGCAGGGGGCGGATGACATCCGCCTGCCTTCGGGCGAGGTGATGCGCGTCCTCACTTGGCTGGATGGGGCGCCGCTGGCAGGCCTGCCGCGCAGCCCGGCACAGGCCCAAGGTGTGGCCCGCCTCGGCGCCCGCCTCTGTCGCGCGCTGCAGGGGTTTCAGGACCCCGCCGCTGATCATGTCCTGCAATGGGACATCCGCCATGCCCTGCGCCTGCGCCCGCTGCTTCCCCATGTGCAGGACCCGGCCCTGCGCACCCTCTGCGCCCGCACGCTGGACGCGTTCGAGGCGCGCGTGACGCCCGCGCTGCCCCACCTGCGCTGGCAGGTGATCCATGGCGACTTGAACCCCCACAATCTCTTGGGCGACCCCGCCGCGCCGGAGCGTGTCAGCGGCATCCTCGATTTCGGCGACATGGTCCGCACCCCGCGCCTCTGCGATGCTGCCATCGCCGCCTCCTATCAGATCGACACGGCCGATGCCGCTGCCAGCCTCACCGCCTTCACCGTCGCATGGGCCGAGATCGACCCCTTCACCGGGGACGAGGCCGCGCTCTTGCCCCTGATGGTCGCCGCCCGCATGGTGACGACGCTCGCCATCACCGCCTTCCGCGCCGCCCGCTACCCGGAAAACGCCCCCTACATCCTGCGCAACGCCCCCTCTGCCACGGCAGGGCTGCTGGCCCTTGCGCCCCATCTCGAACTGGACGCCCGCCCATGACCCGCGATCCCCGGACATCTGACCCGATGCCCAATGCCTTCATCCCCGGTCAGGGCGCGCTGGGGCCGGTGGAAACCGCCATGGTCGACCGCCGCCAAAACCTGCTCGGCCCCGCCTACCGCCTCTTCTACGAAACCCCGGTCCATCTGGTGCGGGGGCAGGGCGTCTGGCTCTATGATCCCGAGGGCAACGCCTATCTCGACACCTACAACAACGTGGCCAGCGTCGGTCACGCCCATCCCCGCGTGGTGGCCGCCATGGCCGAACAGGCGGCGACGCTGGCCACCCACACCCGCTATCTGCATGACGGCGTGCTGGCCTATGCCGAACGGCTGCTGGCGCATTTCCCCGCGCCCCTTTCGCATGTGATGTTCACCTGCACGGGGTCCGAGGCGAATGATCTGGCCCTCCGCATCGCCCGCGCGGCCACGGGGGGCACCGGCATCATCGTCACGGCAAACGCCTATCACGGGGTGACCGCCTCGGTCGCCGAATGCTCCCCCTCGCTGGGCCGGGGCGTCCCCCTTGGCCCCCATGTCCGCGCCATCCCCGCGCCCGATCCCCATGCCGCCGATCCCGCCGCCACCTTTACCGCCCATGTGCAGGCCGCCATCGACGACCTCTCGCGCCACGGCATCACCCCCGCCCTCCTGATGGTGGACACGGTCTTTTCCTCTGACGGGCTGTTCACCGATCCGGCCACCGTGCTTGCTCCCGCCGCCGCCGCCATCCGCGCCGCAGGCGGCCTCTTCCTCGCCGATGAGGTGCAGCCCGGCTTCGGCCGCACGGGCGGCACGATGTGGGGCTTCACCCGCCACGGCGTCCTCCCCGATATGGTCTCCGTGGGCAAACCCATGGGCAACGGCTACCCCGTCGCCGCCCTTGTCCTGCAACCGCTCGTCATCGCCGCGTTCGGGCGTGAGGCGCGCTATTTCAACACTTTCGGCGGCAATGCCGTCGCCGCCGCCACCGCCATGGCGGTGCTGAACGTGATCGAAGAGGAAGGGCTGATGCAGAACGCCGCCCGCACCGGGGCGATGTTCCGCGACGGCCTGCAGGCCCTTGCAGAAGACCACGACGCGCTCGGCGCCATCCGCGGGGCGGGCCTCTTCCTCGCCGCCGATATCGTCACCGATGGCCACCCCGACCGCGCCCGCGCCGCCCGCCTTGTGAACGCGCTGCGCGAGGCGCGCATCCTCATCTCCGCCACCGGCGCCAATGGCCATACGCTGAAGATCCGCCCGCCCCTTGTCTTCACCGAAGACAACGCTGCCCTCTTCCTCGACCGCCTCTCCACGATCCTGAAACGCGGGCTCTAGCCTGTGCCCCACCGCACAGGCCCCGCGCGCCCCCAAGGGATGACGCGGGCCAGCACAGCGCCTATCCTTGGGTCCAGCAACCCCCGGAGGCCACCATGAGCTGGAACCCCGCCCTCGACCCCACCATCCCGATCGGCGATGCCGTCGATGCGATCGCTGCCGTCATCGTGCCCCGCGCCCGCGACCTTGGCGGGTTCGAGGTCCGCCGCGCACTGCCATCCGTCGAACGCCAGATGGTCGGCCCCTTCATCTTCTTCGATCAGATGGGCCCGGCAGAGTTTCTGACAGGGCAGGGGATCGATGTCCGCCCCCACCCGCATATCGGGCTGGCCACGGTCACCTACCTGCTCAAGGGCCGGATGCACCACCGCGACAGTCTCGGCACCGATCAATGGATCGAACCGGGCGCGGTCAACCTGATGCTCGCAGGCCATGGCATCACCCATTCCGAACGCACCGATGACGAGATGCGGGCGCGGCCCCATGCCATGTTCGGCCTGCAGACCTGGCTTGCCCTGCCGAAGAAGAACGAAGATGACCCGGCGGCCTTCCTGCACGCCCCCGCCGCCCTTCTGCCGGAGCTGGAGGGGGAGGGGAAACAGGTCCGCCTCATCCTCGGCAACGCTTGGGGTGAACGGGTTCCGGTGGAAACCCCGTCCGAGGTTTTCTATGCCGATGCCACCCTCGCCCCCGGTGCAGCGATCCCGCTGCCAGAGGATCACGAGGATCGCGGCATCTACATCCTGTCGGGCGAGGTGTCCGTCGCAGGCCAGACCTTCCCGGCGGGGCAGATGCTGGTCTTCCGGCCCGGCGACCGGGTGTCGGTCAAGGCGGGCGAGACGGGCGCGCGGATCATGCTCCTCGGTGGGGCCACGATGGATGGGCCGCGCCATATCTGGTGGAACTTCGTCGCCTCTTCCAAAGACCGCATCGAGGCCGCGAAAGAGGCATGGCGCGCGGGCGACTGGGCGCATGGCCGCTTCCGCCTGCCGCCGGGGGATGACGCGGAATTCATGCCCGCACCGTAGGATGGGCAGCATTGCCCATCCTACCGACAGGCCGGTCGCGTAGGATGGGCCATTCGGCCCATCCGTCCCGCTTGTCGAAAAAACCCCAATCCTCGCTTGACGCCGCCCGCGCCCTTCCGTAATACCCCCACACGTTCGGAAAGCCGGGCGGTGGACACGCGGTTGTAGCTCAGTCGGTTAGAGTACCGGCCTGTCACGCCGGGGGTCGCGGGTTCGAGCCCCGTCAACCGCGCCACCGCCCGCTTCCCCGAATGTGACCAGCGCGGTTGTAGCTCAGTCGGTTAGAGTACCGGCCTGTCACGCCGGGGGTCGCGGGTTCGAGCCCCGTCAACCGCGCCACTTCACAACATAAGCACGATATTGAATTTTTCTTAAGTCCGTCACAAGGACGGAGTGTTCCATGCATTTGCTCGACCAGATTCCCCTCCCCATCGCCCTCCTCGCGGCCCTCACCTTAGGCCTCGCGCCCTTCTTCCCCGAACCGCATCTCTGGGAAAAACTGAAGATGCTGGCAGGCGGCACGCTCACCCGTCCGATGGATATCTTCGACCTGGCGCTCCACGCGCTGCCATGGGTGCTCCTCGTGGCAAAGATGGCCCGGATGGCCACCGCGCGCGGCTAGGCCCGTTCACGCCCCGTTAAGATTAACGCGCCCCCAGCGTACGCTGCGTGCCCACAGTTTGCGGCACAAAAGGCGGCACAGAACAGGGCACAACCCTTTTCGGCGAAACCCTTGAAAAGACGAGGCATTAACCCGCCGTGCGGCGGATCACAGCGTCATGCGGTACCGCACATGCCCGTCCGACTTCACAAACCGGTCGTAAAGCCTTCGGGCAACGGCATTTTCCTCATCCGTATGCCAGTACAGACGCTGCCAGCCATTCACCTTGGCGATCTTGATCAGATCGTTCAACAGCCGCTTCCCGATTTTCTTTCCCCGCGCCTCTGGCGCCAGAAAAAGGTCCTCCAGATAGCAATCCTCGCCGATCACCCAAGTCGATGGGTGGTGCAGATGGATGGCGAACCCCACCATCCGCCCCCCATCGAAAGCCAGCCGCGCCTTGACCGGGCTGCCCATGTCCATCAGCCGCGCCCATGTCGCCGCCGTCACCTCGGGCGCAAGAACAACCTCATAGAAATCAAGGTATTGGTCCCAGAGCTTGCGCCAACCCGCCTCGTCGCCCGGGGTCGCGTCGCGGATCACCACCGTCATGCCAGCCTCGCCAGAACGCGGGCCCAGGACCGGATTCCTTTGTGGAAACAGTCTAGGTCGTACTTCTCATTCGGGGAGTGAATCTGATCGTCGTCCCGGCCGAAACCGATCAGCATCGCATCCATGCCCAGCACCGTCTTGAAATACCCGGCAATCGGAATCGACCCGCCCGACCCGACAAAGGCCGCCGACCGCCCCCATTCGTCAGTCAGCGCCTGCCGCGCCGCCTCAAAGGCCGGATCGTCGATCTCCATCACCGATGCGGGCGACCCTTCAATCCCGTCATGCCAGATGATCTCGCAATCCGCAGGGATCTGCGCCTCGGCCCATTTCCGGAAGGATTTCAATATCTTCTCCGGGTCCTGCTTCGACACCAGACGGAAACTCACCTTGGCATGCGCCTCACCCGGCAGCACCGTCTTGAACCCGGCACCCGTATAGCCGCCCCAGATTCCGTTCACCTCGGCCGTGGGGCGCGACCAGATCATCTCCAGCGGCGTGCGGTCCACCTCGCCTGCGGGCTGCGACAGCCCCACATCGCCCAGATATTTCGCATGATCAAAGGCCAAGGCCTGCCATTGCTGCCGCAACGCATCGGGCAATTCCGCGACATCGTCATAGAATCCGGGCACTTGTACGCGCCCGTTCACATCATGCAGCCCCGACAGCAACCGCGTCAGCACATGAATCGGGTTGCGCGCCAGCCCGCCATACATCCCCGAATGCAGATCGCGCGACGCGGCCCGCACCGTGAACTCTGCCTTGCACAGCCCCCGCAGCATCGTGGTGATGGCGGGCACCGCATCCTCGAACAGCCCCGTGTCGCAGATAAGCGCAAGGTCCGCGCGCAACTCGCCCGCATTCTCTTTCATGAAGGGGATCAGCGACGGCGACCCCGATTCCTCCTCGCCCTCCAGAAAGATCGTCAGCTTGCAGGGCAGGGTCCCATGCACCGCCTTCCAAGCCCGGCAGGCCTCAAGGAAGGTCATCAACTGCCCTTTGTCATCCGACGATCCCCGCGCCCGGATCACCTTGCCCTTCGCGGTCTCTTCGATCGCCGGATCGAAGGGATCACGCGCCCAAAGATCCAGCGGATCAACGGGTTGCACGTCGTAATGCCCGTAGAACAGCAGATGCCGCCCGCCCGCGCCGCCATGCCCCACCACCATCGGATGCCCCGGTGTCGGGCGGCTGGCCGCCGCAAAGCCAAGGCCCTGCAGATCCTCAACCAACCAGTCCGCCGCCTTGGCGCAATCGCCCCTATAGGCCGGATCGGTGGAAATGGAGGGGATGCGCAATAGCGCCATCAACCGCTCCAAAGCCTCGGGCAGATCGGCGTCGATACGGGCCAATACGGCGTCAAGGCTCATGCGGCGTCTCCTCATTGTGATGCGCGCGCCGACCCTATCAACACTTCTGCCCCTGTCCAGACCCGCCCGTCCGCGCTAGAACAACGGCCCGATACCGCTCGACCATGATCAGGGAGACCCGTGCCATGTTCCGCCCGGCCACCGCCGCCAGCCTTGCCAGCCTCATCCTTGCCGCGCCGCTTGCCGCGCAGACGATGACGGGGGAGGATGCGGCCGCGATGCTCTACGCTCCCAAGACGGCCGAAGTCGTGATCACCGAAGGCGCACTGCCCGAAGATCAGGCCAACATGCTCGCCATGGTCGCCAAGGATCAACCCTATTATGCCGCCATCGCCATCTCGCCCGATGAAGGCCTGATGTCCGAGGCGACGATGGCTGCGGCCAACCACCACACGGTCGAGGCGGCAAGCGCCATAGCCCTTGCCCAGTGCAACGCCAACCGGAAGGGGGCCACGGACTGCGTCATCGTGGCCACCGTCCGCCCCGAAGGATGGGAGGCGCGCCCGCTTCAGCTGTCTTCCTCCGCGACAGAGGATTTCGTTGCGAATCAAGGCGCTGCCCTTGCTCTTTCCGCTGCGACCGGGGCTTGGGGCATCGGCCCCTCACCAGACGATGCCGTAACGGCCTGCGCCGCCAAGCAAGAGGCCGCGACCGATTGCACGGTTGCCATCGCTGAATGACTGCGGCATCACGCCCCCCCGAACGGCCCTTAAACCGGGCGCTAATTGATGCATATCAAGGTCCACAATAGACTTTCGTCCGAAAACTTGGCGGACCTTTGCCAGAACATGTTCCACATCCGATCCGTATAGATCGGCGGGGGACAGGCGCACTGAAGACGGCAGGGATGCCGGATAGGAGACGCGATGAATTACGAAGCTGCGCTGGATGCCAGCCTGCAACGCCTGCATGACGAAGGCCGCTACCGGACCTTCATTGACATCGTGCGCAAGCAGGGCCATTTCCCGCAAGCCATCTGGCGCCGTCCCGACGGGACAGAGCGGGACATCACCGTCTGGTGCGGCAACGATTATCTCGGCATGGGCCAGCACCCCGAGGTTCTCGCCGCGATGCACGAGGCGCTCGACACCACCGGCGCAGGGTCGGGCGGCACGCGCAACATCTCGGGCACAACGATCTATCACAAGCGGCTTGAGGCAGAGCTTGCCGATCTCCACGGCAAAGAGGCGGCGCTGGTCTTTTCGTCGGCCTACATTGCCAATGACGCCACGCTTTCGACGCTGCGCCTGCTCTTTCCGGGCCTGATCATTTATTCCGACGCGCTCAACCACGCCTCGATGATCGAAGGCGTGCGGCGCGGTGGTGGCGCCAAGCGCATCTTCCGCCACAACGACGTGGCCCATCTGCGCGAACTTCTGGCCGCCGACGACCCGGCGGCGCCCAAGCTCATCGCCTTTGAATCGATCTATTCGATGGATGGCGATTTCGGCCCGATCAAGGAGATCTGCGATCTGGCGGAGGAATTCAACGCGCTCACCTATATCGATGAGGTGCATGCCGTCGGCATGTACGGCCCGCGCGGGGCAGGGGTGGCCGAACGCGACGGCCAGATGCACCGCATCGACATCATCAACGCCACACTGGCAAAGGCCTATGGCGTCTTCGGCGGCTATATCGCGGCCAGCGCGAAGATGGTGGATGCCATCCGCTCTTATGCGCCGGGGTTCATCTTCACCACCTCGCTGCCCCCCACGGTGGCGGCGGGTGCGGCGGAATCGGTTCGAATTCTGAAAACCGCGCAGCACCTGCGCGATTCCCAGCAACTCAATGCCCGCATCCTCAAGATGCGGCTCAAGGGGCTCGGCCTGCCGATTATCGACCATGGCAGCCATATCGTGCCCGTCCATGTCGGCGATCCGGTGCATTGCAAGATGCTGTCGGACATGCTGCTTGACCATTATGGCATCTATGTCCAGCCGATCAATTTCCCCACCGTCCCGCGCGGGACGGAACGGCTGCGCTTCACGCCCTCTCCCGTTCACGATTCCAAACAGATCGATAATCTTGTGAAAGCGATGGATGCGCTCTGGCGGCATTGTGCGCTGAATCGTGCCGAGGTTTCCGCCTAACCCTTTCTGCGCATGCAGAATCGCTTGCCCCGTGTTAAGTTATCCTCAATAGGAAGAAATATGAGTCGCCTGTCTTGCGGCTTGGGGATTCGGGGCAGTGATGGGGCAGTTTGAATGATCGGGCGGAGGTCGAAGCCTTCGACGCCAGAGGTCGACAAGCCCAAGGGTTTTGACGATTTCGAACTGCGCCTCGGCGATCTCATGCGCGGGGAACGCGCCACGCTGGGCAAATCCCTTCTAGACGTGCAGCGCGAACTCAAGATCAAGGCCACCTACATCGCCGCGATCGAGAATGCCGATGTCTCTGCCTTCGAAACGCAGGGCTTCGTCGCAGGCTACGTCCGCTCCTATGCTCGGTACCTTGGAATGGACCCGGATTGGGCTTTCGAGAAATTCTGCCACGAAGCGAATTTCACCGTCGCCCATGGCATGAGTGCGGCCGCCTCTTCCGCCACCATCACGGCCAAGCGCAGCAGCATCGATTTCGGTGACCCGCTCGCCAATCCGAACGCCACCTTCGTGCCGCGGGGCGAAAGCCTGTTCGCCCGGATCGAACCGGGTGCCGTCGGCTCTGTCATGGTGCTGGCCGCGCTGATCGGGGCCATCGGCTATGGCGGCTGGTCCGTCCTGCAGGAAGTGCAGCGCGTGCAACTCGCCCCCGTGGATCAAGCCCCCGCCGTGGTGGCCGAAATCGATCCTCTCGCTGGCGTGCAGCCCGTGGCCCCCATCGTGGCGCAGGCCCCCGAAGGCGCGGCAGAAACCCCCGCCGCCGGCAGCGCCATCGACACCGCACTGGCCGAGGCGGAAACCTCCGCCAGCCCCGATCTGATGGACCGGCTCTATCGCCCGCAGGCGCTGGATGTGCCGGTCCTGACCTCGCGCGATGGCCCCATTGCCGCGATCGATCCGCGCCTGACCGGCACGCTGGCCCCGCCCGCGCCGACGGAAATCGCCTCTGCCGTGGATAGCGCCCTGACCGAGGCTTTGGGGACCGGCGTGCAGGTCGTCGCCGATGCCGCGCCGCAGCTTGAAGTTCTTGCCGTCCGCCCGTCATGGGTGCGCGTGCAATCCGCCGATGGCACTGTTCTGTTCGAAAAGATCCTTGACGCTGGCGAACGCTATGTCGTTCCGCAGCTCGAAGAACCGCCGGTCCTGCGCGCGGGGAATTCAGGTTCTGTTTACTTCGCCGTGAATGGCAAAACCTACGGTCCCGCCGCGCCGGGCGCTTCGGTCGTCAAGAACGTGGCGCTGTCCGCCGACTCCCTGTCGCAGACCTTTGCCGAGGCGGACCTGTCGGTGGATGCCGATCTTGCGAAATTCGTGAATGTCGCGCAGGCCACGCCGACCGGGGCAGAGCCCACGCAGGCCGTGGACTGACTGTAAGCTTTTCCTTACAATCGGGCAGAAGAAACCCGGGGCATGCTTGCTCCGTGGTCGTCTTGCGCCTATGTCTCGGCCAAGACCGCGCCCAGAAACAGGATCGCTTTCCATGTCGCTGAACCATGTCCGCCCTTGGCGCAACATCTATCGCCGCAAGTCGCGCCAGATCAGCGTCGGCAAGGTGCTGGTGGGGGGCGACGCGCCGATCAGCGTGCAAACCATGACCAACACGCTGACCACCGATGTTGCCGCGACCATCGAACAAATCCAGCGTGCCGCCATCGCCGGGGCAGATATCGTCCGCGTCTCCACCCCCGATGAAGACAGCACCCGCGCCCTGAAAGAGATCGTCGCGGAAAGCCCGGTCCCCATCGTGGCCGATATCCACTTCCACTACAAACGCGCCATCGAGGCCGCCGAGGCGGGCGCCGCCTGCCTGCGCATCAACCCCGGCAATATCGGCGACGCGCGCCGCGTGAAAGAGGTGGTCAAGGCCGCCAAGGACCACGGCTGTTCCATCCGCATCGGCGTCAATGCCGGCAGCTTGGAAAAGCACCTCTTGGACAAATACGGCGAACCCTGCCCAGACGCGATGGTGGAGTCCGGCATGGACCACATCAAGCTCTTGCAGGACAACGATTTCCACGAATTCAAGATCAGCGTAAAGGCGTCCGACGTTTTCCTCGCCGCCGCCGCCTATCAGCAACTGGCCGAGGCGACCGATGCCCCCATCCACCTTGGGATCACCGAAGCGGGCGGGCTTGTCTCCGGCACGGTGAAATCGGCCATTGGCCTTGGCAACCTCTTGTGGATGGGGATTGGCGACACGATCCGCGTCTCACTTTCCGCCGATCCGGTGGAAGAGGTGAAGGTCGGGTTCGAAATCCTGAAATCCCTCGGCCTGCGCCACCGTGGCGTCACCATCATCTCTTGCCCCTCTTGCGCGCGGCAGGGCTTCGACGTGATCAAGACCGTCTCGGCGCTCGAGGATCGGCTGGCCCATGTCACCACCTCGCTTTCGCTCTCTATCATCGGCTGCGTGGTGAACGGGCCGGGCGAGGCGTTGATGACCGATATTGGCTTCACCGGGGGCGGGGCCGGGTCCGGCATGGTCTATCTGGCGGGCAAGCAGAGCCACAAACTCTCGAACGAGCAGATGATCGACCACATCGTCGAACTCGTTGAAAAGAAGGCGGCCGAGATCGAGGCCGCCGAGAAATCTGCCGCAGAAGCCGCCGAATAGGGCAGGGGGCGATCAGCCCTCTTTGGCCTCGCGCTGTTCCGCCACGATCTGCTGCATGGCCTCCAGCGGCACATAGCCCCGCACCATCGTGCCGCCCACGATAAAGGTGGGCGTGCCGCTGATCTCCATCGTCTGGGCCAGGCGGTGATTGTCTTCGATCACCTTGGTCACCTCGTCGGCATTCATCCGCTCCAGAATCGGTTGCGGCTCCAGCCCCATCTCTTCGGCCACCCGCGCCAGCGCCTCGGGCGAGGCATCGGCGCGCATCGACAGCAGCGCGTCATGTGCCGCCTTGTAGGCCTCGCTGCCATGCAGTTGCAGCACCGCGATGGCAAAGCGCGACGACAGCACCGACTGCTCGCCAAGGATCGGGAATTCCTTCAGGACGAAACGGATATTGCCATCCGCCGCGACCAGCTCGTCCACCTCCTGCCAGGCCTTGCGGCAGTAGCCGCAGCGGTAGTCGATGAACTCCACCACCGTGATATCGCCGTCCGGGTTCCCACCCACCCATGACGCCGGATCATTGAAGATCGCTGCGGATTGCTCGGCCAGAATCTGCTTGTCCCGCTCTGCCGCAGCGACCTGCTCGCGCAGTTCCAACTCGTTCATCGCCTCGATCAGAACTTCCGGATTCTCCAGAAGATAGGCCCGCACCTCGGCCCGGAACGCCGCGCGCTCCTCCGCCGTCATTTCGGCTGCTGCGGGCAGTGCGGCAGCAAGGGCAAGGGCGGTTCCGGCAAGAAGGCGGCGCATGGACGGCTCCGTTGATGGCCTGCAAGGCATTGGCTTGACCTCCGTGGCCAGAGGCGACAGAGCATGGGCGACACCTTAAGGGGGCGAAGATGCGGAATTCAAGGCGCGGACAGGTCGATCCCTTCATCGTGATGGATGTGGTCGAGGCGGCGCGCAAACTCGAAGCCGCGGGTCGGTCGATCATCCATATGGAGGTGGGCCAGCCCGGCACTCCCGCCCCGGCCCTTGCGCGCAAGGCTCTGGCCCAGGCGATGGAGGCGGATGCGCTTGGCTACACCGTCGCCCTTGGCCTGCCGGACCTGCGGGCGGGTATCGCCGCCCTCTATCGCCGCTGGTACGGCATCGACCTGAACCCTGATCGGGTGATCGTCACCTCCGGCTCCTCCGGCGCCTTCCTTCTGGCCTTCACCGCGCTGTTTGACGCGGGCGATAGGGTGGGTCTGGGCGAACCCGGTTATCCCAGCTATCGCCAGATCCTGCGCGCTTTGTCGCTTGACCCCGTGGGTCTGCCCACCTCTGACGCGAACCGCCTGCAACCCGTGCCCGCCGATTTGGACGGGCACGATCTGCAGGGCCTGATCGTCGCCTCGCCCGGCAACCCGTCGGGCACGATGCTGTCGCGCACCCACCTGACCGGTCTGATGCAGGCCGCCGCCGCGCGTGACATCGCCTTCATCTCGGATGAAATCTACCACGGCCTGCATTACGGCGATTCGGCCGTATCGGCGCTGGAAGTGTCGGACGAGGCCTATGTCATCAACTCCTTTTCCAAATACTTCTCCATGACCGGCTGGCGCATCGGCTGGATGGTGGTCCCCGAGGCGCATATCCGCACCGTAGAACGGCTGGCGCAGAACCTCTTCATCTGCCCGCCCCATGCCAGCCAGATCGCCGCCCTTGCCGCGCTCGACGCAACCGACGAACTGGAAGCCAACCGCGCCGTCTATGCCGAAAACCGTCGCCTGATGCTGGAAGGGCTGCCCAAGGCTGGCTTCACCCGCATCGCGCCGCCAGACGGGGCCTTCTACATCTATGCCGATGTGTCGGACCTGACCGATGACAGTCTCGCCTTTGCTGCAGAACTGCTGCAGGAGGCGGGCGTTGCCGTGACCCCGGGGCTCGACTTCGATCCCCGGCGCGGCGCGCGGACCTTGCGCTTCTCCTATGCGCGCGCCACGGCAGACATCACCGAAGGCCTGCGCCGCCTGCAGGCCTACATGGCCGCCCGCCCCACCAAAGGGTGAGTTTACAACTTCCCGACAACCCACGATATTCCCCCCGAACGCGACAGGAGGGGTGATGCGCGCGCTTTTCGTGGCCTTGGTCTTGCTGTTCTCCACCCTTTTCGCGCCCTCCGCCCCCGCGCAGGAGCTTTCGGCCCTGGCCCGCCTCGATCCGGCCGCCTCGTCGATCACCGATGAAGGCGAGGTCCTGTCGATCACCCTCTCCCTCAGCCAGCCGGTGCCGTGGCGGTTGCGCTTTGCCGATGATCCGCGCCGCCTCATCCTCGATTTCCGCGAGGTGGACTGGACCGGCATCCGCGACCTGCAACAGGACAGCATCCGCGTGTCGGGCCTGCGCGCGGGCAGCTTCCGCCCGGGTTGGTCGCGGCTGGTGCTGCAGCTTGGTGCGCCCATGATCGTGGGCAGCGCTGTGATGGACACGGGCGCCGAGGCGGGTCAGCCCGCCACCGTGCGACTGCGCCTCATCCCCTCCACCCCCGCCGATTTCGCCGCGCAGGCCCGCCAGCCGGAACCGCCGGACTGGGCCCTGCCGGAACCCGCCGCCCTGCCGCCCCCTGCGGCGCGCGGCACGGGGCCACTGACCGTGGTTCTCGATCCAGGCCATGGCGGCATCGACCCGGGCGCAGAACGCGACGGCCATACCGAAGCCGAACTGATGCTGACCTTCGCGCGCGAATTGAAAGAGGTCCTCGTCCGCGACGGCGGTTTCAACGTGGTGATGACTCGCGACGAGGATGTCTTCGTCCCCCTCGAAACCCGCATCTCCATCGCCCGCGCCGCCGAGGCGCATGTCTTCCTGTCGCTTCACGCCGATGCCTTGGCCGAAGGCGAGGCGGTGGGGGCCACCATCTACACCCTCGCGCAGGAAGCCAGCGACGAGGCCGCCCGCGCCCTTGCCGAAAGGCATGATCGCGACGACCTTCTTTCAGGCATCGATCTGACGGAACAGGATGATCTTGTGGCCACCGTCCTGATGGACATGGCCCGCACCGAAACCCAGCCCCGCACCGATCGTCTGGCGCTGAAACTGCGCGAATCCATTTCCGGCTCCGGCCTCAAGATGCACCGCCATCCGATCCAGCAGGCGGGTTTCTCCGTCCTCAAATCCCCCGACATCCCATCGATCCTGCTGGAACTTGGCTTTCTCTCGTCGGCCTCCGATCTGGAACGGCTGATCGATCCGGACTGGCGGTCCACAATGACGTTGGCCATCCGCGATGCCCTGCACGCTTGGGCGGCCGAGGATGCCGCCATCGCCGATCTGCGCCGGGCCGAATGACGCGACGTCGACCGGCGCTCCTGCGCTGATCCTGCACCCGCTCACGCCATCGTTTTGACCTTGCCCCCCGGGGGCGTGTATAAGGGCGGGTATTCAATCTGGCAGGGCAGGCGCGTGCTTCGTTTCATCGGCAGTTTCTTCGGCGGAATCTTCACCGCGATCACGCTGGGCATTCTGTTCGGCGCGCTGACCATCGGCGCGATCTTCTACATGTATTCCCGCGATCTGCCGAGCCATGAGAGCCTCGCCCAATACACCCCCCCGACCATCAGCCGCATCTATTCCGGCGAGGGGCGGATCATCGACGAATTCGCGCAGGAACGCCGCCTCTTCGTGCCGATCGAGGATATCCCCGAAACGGTGAAGCATGCTTTCATCGCGGCCGAGGACAAGAACTTCTACACCCATCACGGCTATGACGTCACCGGCATGGCCGCCGCTTTCCGTGACGCGATCCTGACCCGCGGACAGGAACTGCGCGGGGCCTCGACCATCACCCAGCAGGTGATGAAGAACTTCCTCCTGTCGGGCGACCGCACGGGCGAACGCAAGATCAAGGAAATCATCCTCGCCACCCGTCTCGAAGAGACGCTGTCCAAGGACAAGATCCTCGAACTTTATCTCAACGAGATCTTCCTCGGCCAGAACAGCTATGGCGTGGCCGCCGCTGCCCAGACCTATTTCAACAAGCCGCTCTCGGCGCTGACGGCGGGCGAGGCCGCCTATCTTGCCACCCTGCCGAAAGCGCCCTCCGAGATGCACCCCGTCCGCAACAAGGACCGCGCGCTGGAACGCCGGTCCTATGTCCTGAGCCGGATGGCCGAAGACGGCTACATCACCCGCGACGAGGCCAAGGCCGAAGCGGAAAAGCCGCTGCTCTCCGTTCAGAACGGCGATTTCCCCGCCTTCCGCGAGGCGCTGCCCCCGCGCAGCTATTTCACCGACGAGATCCGCCGCCAACTCTCTTCGACCTTCGGAGAGGCGGAATTCTTCGGCGGCGGCCTGTCGATCCGCGCGACCGTCGATCCCGAACTGCAATCCGTCGCCGCCAAGGCGCTGCGGGACGGGCTGGAACGCTATGACCGTGGTCAGGGCATCTGGCGCGGCACGGGCAAGACGATCCCCGCTGAAGGGCTGACCGACTGGCGCGCCGCGCTGGCCGAGGTAGAGGTGCCGCGCGACATCGACACATGGTCCCCCGCCGTGGTGCTGGAAGTGGGCGACAATGACGCCCGCATCGGCATCGAAGGGGTGGAGGATGACGAAGACGGCCATTGGATCCCTGCCGAAGACGTGACATGGGCGCGCAAGCGCAACGAAGACGGCTCTCTCGGCCCAAAGGCCAACAGCGCGGGCGATCTGGTCGCCGTGGGCGATGTGGTGCTGGTGCGCCCCGTCACCTCTGACGAAGATGGCAGCTTCATCCGCTGGTCGCTGCGGCAGGTGCCCGAAGTGCAGGGCGGCTTCATGGCGATGGACGTCTTCACCGGCCGCGTGATCGCCATGCAAGGCGGTTTCTCCTATCAGGACTCGGTCTTCAACCGCGCCACGCAGGCCACGCGCCAGCCCGGGTCCAGCTTCAAGGCCTTTGTCTATGCTGCAGCGCTGGACAGTGGGTTCACCCCCGGCACGATCGTCGTCGACGCGCCGATCGAGGTGGAAACAGCGCAAGGGCTGTGGACGCCCAAGAACGCCTCGAACAAGTTTTACGGCCCCACCCCCGTGCGCACCGGGATCGAACAATCGCGAAACCTGATGACGGTGCGGATCGCGCAGGAAATCGGGATGGAGACGGTGGCCCGCTATGCCGAACGCTTCGGCGTCTATGATCCGATGCGCCCCTTCCTCGCCAACAGCCTTGGTGCGCAAGAGACGACGCTGTTCAAGATGGTGGCGGCCTATGCCATGTTCGCCAACGGCGGCGAAAGGGTGGAACCCACGCTGGTGGACCGGGTGCAGGATCGCTTTGGCCGCACGATCTACCGCCATGACCAGCGCGACTGCGTCAATTGCCAGTTGGCCAGCCTCAACCCGGGCGCGGGCCTGACCATCCGGTCGGAACGCGAACGGGTGATGGACGCGGTTACGGCCTACCAACTCACCTCAATGATGGAAGGCGTGGTCACGCGCGGCACCGCCGCACGCGCCGTCAACCTGCCCGTCCCGGTGGCCGGCAAGACCGGTACCACCAATGACGCCAAGGATGTCTGGTTCATCGGCTATACGTCGAACATCGTGGCGGGCTGCTATATCGGCTTCGACCAGCCGCGCAGCCTCGGGTCTGGCGCGTCGGGCGGCGGCATGTGCGCCCCGGTCTTCCAAGAGTTCATGGAAGAGGCCGTGGCCAAGTTCGGCGGCACCGAATTCCGCGTCCCCGAAGGTGGCCGCTGGGTCAAGATCGACCGCTTCACAGGCGCGCTTCTTCCCGACGATGCCTCGGGCGCGAATGTGCAGGTGGAATACTTCCGCGACGGTGTTGATGGGATTGTGGGTCTCGACATGATGGTTGACGGCGGCTTTGCCATGGGCTCCAACCTGCCGCTCTTCGCCTATGGCGAAACCGACGGCGGGGGGGAAACCACTGTCACCACCGCCACAGGCGAAACCGCCGTGATCCCAGAAAAAGCCGATTTCGGCACGCTCAGTTCCGGCGGCCTCTATTAGCAGCGGGGCAGGGCGCGGCCCTTGCCCGCGCCCCCCGCTCAGGCTATCACCCCGCCCCATAACCACCACAGGAACGACCGCAGATGCGCGCCGAAACGCAGAACAATGTCGATGCGATCACCAAGTCGCTGAAGCTGCTTGCGCAACGGATGGATTGGGAAACTGCCCCCCATCGGTTGGAAGAATTCGACGCCATGATCGAGGCGCCGGACCTGTGGAACGATCCCGCCAAGGCGCAGAAACTGATGCGCGAACGGCAGGCGCTTTTGGATGCCGTCTCGACCTTTCGGATGATCGACAGCGGGCTGCGCGACAATGTCGAACTGATCGAACTGGGCGAGGCCGAGGGGGATCAGGAAATCGTCACCGAAGCCGAAGCCGCGCTGCGGTCGCTGGTCGAAGTAGCCGCAGCGAAAGAACTGGAGGCGCTGCTGGATGGGGAAGCCGACGGCAACGACACCTTCCTTGAAATCAACGCGGGCGCGGGCGGAACGGAAAGCTGCGACTGGGCGTCGATGCTGGCGCGCATGTATGTCCGCTGGGCCGAAAAGAAGGGCTACAAGGTCGAGTTGCAGTCCGAAACCGCAGGCGAAGAGGCGGGCATCCGGTCGGCCGCCTACAAGATTTCCGGCCAGAACGCCTATGGCTGGCTGAAGTCGGAATCGGGTGTGCATCGGCTTGTGCGCATCTCGCCCTATGACTCCGCGGCGCGGCGGCACACCTCTTTCTGTTCCGTCTGGGTCTATCCCGTGGTGGACGAGAACATCGAGATCGTGGTCCCCGACAGCGAGATCCGCATCGACACCTACCGATCTTCCGGCGCGGGCGGTCAGCACGTCAACACCACCGACTCCGCCGTCCGGATCACCCACCTGCCCACAGGCATCGTGGTCACCTCGTCGATGAAATCACAGCACCAGAACCGCGAAATCGCGATGAACGCCCTGAAATCGCGGCTTTACCAGATGGAACTGGACAAGCGGAACGCTGAGATTAACGCAGCCCACGCTGCCAAGGGCGATGCAGGGTGGGGCAACCAGATCCGATCCTACGTCCTGCAGCCCTATCAGATGGTCAAGGACCTGCGCACGGGCGTCGAAACCTCGGACACGCAGGGTGTTCTCGATGGCGATCTCGACCGTTTCATGGCCGCGACGCTGGCGATGGACGTGGCCGGCAAGTCCCGCGCCGAGGCGAATTTCGAAGACTAAGGCTGCCCTGAAAATACATCTTTGAAGCTCTCCCACGCAGGGCGTAGCCTTGCGAGAAAACGGGAGGGAGACATGACCGATCAGACAGGCACGCCGCCCGCGGCGTTGCCAGAGCTTCTGGCACCGGATATCACCGACCTGCGCTATGCCCTGCGCGAAGGCTGGCGCGACTTCATGGCGCAACCGCTTTACGGGGCCTTTTTCGCCACGGTTTATGTGGCGGGGGGCTGGCTGCTGATGCTGGCATTCACGGTAAAGGGGCAGGTCTGGTGGACTTTGCCCGCCGCTGCCGGTTTCCCCATCCTCGGCCCCTTCATCGCCTGCGGATTTTACGAGATCAGCCGTCGCCGCGAGGCGGGCGAAGCGATGAAGTTCACTGCCATCCTCGGCGCCGTCCTGCGCCAGAAGGACCGTCAGATCCCGTCGATGGCCGCTGTGATCGTGGTCTTCTTCCTGTTCTGGAACTTCCTCTCGCACATGATCTTTGCCCTCTTCCTTGGCAAGGCGACGATGACGAATGTCACTTCTTCCATGGCGATCTTCCTCACGCCCGAAGGTCTGGCCATGCTGGCCTTCGGCACGGCGGTGGGGGCGGTCTTCGCCACGGTCCTCTACGCCCTGACCGTGGTCAGCCTGCCTATGCTGTTGGACCGCGAAGTGGATTTCATGACCGCCATGCTCACCTCCTTCGCGCTGGTCCGCGACAATCCGGTGGTGATGCTGGGCTGGGGGGCCTGTATCGCAGGGCTGCTCTTCGTCGGGATGCTGCCCGGGTTCTTCGGACTCTTCATCGCGCTGCCAGTGCTGGGCCATGCGACCTGGCACCTGTATCGCCGCACGGTGGCGTGGTCCTGAATGCAAAAGGGCGCCCGATGGGGCGCCCCTTACGATCCCTTTCACAGAGGATCAAAGCTCGTCGGGCTTCGGCGTCGGGGCGGCAGATGCCGGGGCAGGGGCGGGGGCCGGGCTGCTGCGCCCCTGTGCCAACGGGTCTTCCTGACGCTGAACGGAACCCTCGAAATGCGCACCGCTTTCGATGGCGATGGTCTTGTGGATGATGTCGCCCTCGACCCGCGCGGTCGAGGTCAGGCGCACCTTCAGGCCGCGCACGCGCCCGATGACCCGGCCATTGACGACGATGTCATCGGCGACGATCTCGCCCCGGATGGTGGCGCTTTCGCCCACGGTCAGAAGATGGGCGCGGATGTCGCCTTCGACGGTGCCTTCCACCTGAATGTCGCCGGTCGTGCGCAGATTGCCGACCACGGTCAAGTCAGAGGACAGGACCGAAGCGGCTGCCTTGCCCTTCGGGGCCGAAGGAACGAAGTCGGTGCTGGGTTTGGTCACGCTGCTGGCCTCCGGTGCCTTGGGCTTCTCCGCCTCGGCCTGCTTCGGGCCCGGCTCATTGATTCGGCTCTTAGAAAACATCTCGCGCTGCCTTTATGAAGGTCATCGGGTTGATTGCTTCGCCGCCGATCCGGATCTCGTAATGAAGATGCGTCCCGGTCGAACGTCCTGAATTGCCCATATCACCGATCCGCTCCCCGCGCGATACCCGATCGCCCACGTCAACGCGGATTTGCGACAGATGCGCATAGCGGGTTTCGATTCCGAATTCGTGCCGGATCTTCACCAGACGGCCATAGCCGGATTCCCAACCTGCGAAGGTCACGACACCCTCGGCTGTGGCAAGGATCGGGCTGCCATAGGCGCCTGCCAGATCCTGCCCCTCATGCCGCCGCCAGCCGCGCCCGAAGGGATCGTTCCGGCCGCCAAAGCCGCTGGTAAAGCGGACGGGGGTGTTCACCGGCATGGCGAAGGGCGTCTTGAAGGCCGCGATGCGGTACATGTTCATGCGGTCCAGCCCCTGCAGGATCGCATTCGCTCGCGCCGTCTCCGGCATGATCCGTGCGCCTGATGTGGACATAGAGATGGGCGACAGCGGCCCGCCTGTGCCGGAATAGCCCTTGCGCACCGCACTGAGCAGGTCGTCGGGCGACAGCCCCGCATCGCGGAACATGTTGTCCAGCGGCTCCATCGATACGGTCACCGCCTCTTCCAGCTTGGCGAAGATCTCGTCGTTCTGGCGTTGGATGGCACGCTTCTCTGACAGAACACTTTCCACGCGCTCGGCCGATTTTTCGGCGGCGGCTTCCATCAGATCGCGCTCTTGCGCCGCGGATCCCAGCGCATCGGTCAGGATGGCCAACGTGTCGGCCACATCCTGTTCGCGCCCCTCTTCGGTGCGGGCCGATCCGGTGCTGGCGGCGAGAGCAAGGCTCGCCTCCTCGGCCCGCGCCCGGGCCTCGTCCCGCTCCACAATGGTGCGGCGCAGCGTGGATTGGATGACCTCAATCCCCGTCTCCAGTTCGCGCCGCCGATCCTCGGAGGCAAGCAGGCGCGACTGCATCTGCGCGACCTGCGCCAGCGCGAGGTTGAACCGTTCCTGCGCCCGCGCGGCCTCTTCGGCGCGCAGGTCGCGGTCGCCGGACAGGGCGTTCAGCCGTTCCTCGTACATTGCTTGCTGGCGCTGCGACTGTTCGCGCGACGATCCCGCCCCGATCGAATCCATCATCAGCACGGCAGTGGCAACGATGGTCCAAGCCACAAACATGGCCCCACCCGTCATCGCGATCAGCTGGGTCGTCGGCCTAAGCCTGATGAAGCGCGTATCGGTATCGGATTTCAGGAACAGGCGTTGTTCGGGGATATAACGCTCCAGCGTGGCGTTGATCCGATAGGCAAAACGCGTCAGCACTTGGCAGGGTTCCGTACGTTGCTGAAAGGGACGGGCGAAAGGCTCCCAAGCGGAGGTGAGACGTTGTTAGCCACCCCGTGCCACCCCCGCAACAGATATGACCACAGCCCCGTCCGGACTGCCGATTTTCTGCGCATCGTCGGCAGATTCCTGCCGATAAACGTCAGGCAATGACGGAGGTCAAGCGCGCTCTCCCGCAGCCAGCGGCCAGTAGAAATCGGGCGGCAATCCCGCCTCGGCCCGCTTCTCGTCGTTGAAGGGCGGCTTCAGCACGCCGTGGAAGTAGGTCCGCACCAGATCATGAAAGACCTCTTTCGGGTCAAGCCCGTCGCGCCCGCAAAGCCAGTTGAACCATTTCGACCCATAAGCGACATGGCCTACCTCTTCGGCATAAATCGTTTCCAGCGCGGCGATCGGGCCTGCCTCGCCTGCCTTGCGGAAAATGTCGATCATCCCCGGCGTGACATCCAAACCCCGCGCCTCCAGCACCATGGGCACCACGGCGAGACGGCCCAGAAGGTCGTCCACCGTATCCTCCGCCGCGCGCCACATGCCCGCATGGGCGGGCAGCGCGCCGTAATGACTGCCCATTGCCTCCAGACAATCGCAGATCAGATTGAAATGCTTGGCTTCCTCATCCGCGGCCTTCACCCAATCGTCATAGAACCCCAAGGGCATGGGATGGTCGGTGAAGCGGGCGATGATGTCCCAGTGCAGGTCAACCGCGTTCAACTCGATATGCCCCACCGCATGCAGCAGGGCGATACGCCCCGCAGGCGTACCGGGCCTGCGCCGCGGCACGTCGCGTGGATCGAGCAGATCAGGCTTCTCCGGCCGGGAAGGACGCAACGGCGGTGCTGCCTGCCCAATGGGCAGCGGCGTGCCCGCCGCCCGTGCGGCGAACCACGCCGCCGCATGCCGCCGCGCCAGCGCCGTCTTGGCGCGCCCGTCGGCGGTGGTCAGCACCTCCACCGCCATCCCGGCCAGCGTTTGCATCAAAGCGCTCCCACCTACAGCGCCTTTGCCGCAGCCAGCACCTCATCGGCATGGCCCTTGACGGATACCTTGTTCCAGACCCGCGCCACCTTGCCCGCGCCGTCGATCAAAACGGTCGTCCGTTCTACCCCCATGTAGGTCTTGCCATACATGCTCTTCTCAACCCAGACGCCGTAATCTTCGCAGGTGTGCCCCGCCTCGTCAGAGGCGAGGATCACGCCCAGCCCGTGCTTCTTGCAGAACTTGTCATGCGCCTTCACGCTGTCCTTGCTGACGCCGATGACGGTCGTCCCGGCGGCGGTGAACTCGGCCAGACGGGCGGTGAAATCCTGTGCCTCCAGCGTGCAGCCGGGCGTGTCATCCTTGGGGTAGAAATACAGCACCACCTTTCCGGGCCGGAAGCCGGAGAGGGTGACACTCGTCCCACCGTCGCGCGGCAGGGTGAAATCTGGTGCGCTTGTGCCTTCGGCGATCATGTGCGGCTCCTTGCTTTGTGAGGATCAACCCTTTGCGTTCTAGTTGCCTTCGGGGGAAGATAAAGGCAATCCCGGCAGCAAGTGCAAACGGGCCGGGAAGGCGGGAGCGTGACGACAGTGACCGACACCGGCGCGCAAGGGGAAGAGGGCGCTGCCATAGGCGGCCCGACGGCGCGCCCGCCGCGCCGCCCTCGCTTGCGTTCGGGTCTGATCCTGCTGCTTGGCATCGTGCTTCTGGCCTTCGTTGGTGCGGGTGCGGCGCTTTACGCGACGGGCGGCAAGCTGCGCCTTCCCGTCTGGCTGGTGGCCGAAGCCGAAGCACGGTTGAATGACACTCTGGCCGAGGCTCTGCCCGACATGGCGCTGGCCATTGGCGGTGTCCAGATCGGGGTCGACCGCGACGGCATTCCGCAATTGGCCGTCGAAGATGCGCGTCTGCTGCATCGGACAGGTGCGCCGCTTCTCGTCTTGCCCGAGGCGCGGTTGCGGCTGGATGGCGCGGCGCTGCTGCGCGGCGAAATCCGTCCCCTCGGGCTTGCGGTGGTGGGGGCGAACCTCTCGCTCACCCGCCGCGCGGACGGGTCGCTTGACCTGTCCCTTGGCGGGGGTGAGACGACGCCTGAATTTGCCGGTCTTGCCGAAGCCTTCGCCGCGCTCGATGGGCTGCTGTCCGACCCGGCCCTGTCCGATTTGCGTGGGATCGAGGCGGACGCCCTCACCCTGTCCTTCACCGATGTGCCGACCGGCCATGTCTGGAACCTTGGCGACGGTCGCCTGCGGATCGAGAACGGGGTTGAAGATTTGCGGGGCGAAATTGCTGTCACCCTGCTTGGCAAGGACGGCAACCCGGCACAGGCGCAGGTAACGGCCGTCGCCCGCAAAGGGGTGGCAGAGGCCAGGCTGACCGCTACCGTTGACCGCGTGCCCTCGGGCGATCTTGCGGCGCTGGTCGCGCCACTTGCCCCGCTGGGCCTGATCGAGGCCGCCATTTCAGGTAGCCTGTCGGCCAGTCTGACGGCCGATGGCGTGACCGCGCTCGAAGCCAAGCTCGACATCGGGGCAGGGGCCTTGCGCCCGACGGAGGCCTCGGTCCCCATCGCCTTCGACCGCGCAGGCATGCAGATCGCCTATGATCCGGAACGGGGGCGGGTGAACCTCACCTCTTTCGATGTCGAAAGCACCACCCTGCGGCTGGGCGCGACAGGACACAGCTATCTGACCGATGCTGCAGGCAACATCCTGACTGGTCCCCTCGGCACGCGGCTGCCCGACAGTTTCCTGACCCAGATCCATATCAACCGCATGCAGGTCGATCCGGCCGGGCTGTTCAAGCAACCTGTCCGTTTCACCGAAGGCGCGCTGGACCTGCGGCTGCAACTCGACCCGTTCCGCATCGACATCGGTCAGGTCGCGTTGGTCGAGGCGGATCGCCGCCTGTCTGCCAAGGGCATGCTGGGCGCCGATGCGCAGGGCTGGACGGCGGCCATCGACCTTGCGCTCGACAGGATCGACCATACCGATCTTCTGGCGCTCTGGCCCGTCAAGCTGGTCGCCAACACCCGCAGCTGGCTGGAACAGAACGTGCTGGAAGGCATGCTGACCGATGTAAAGGGTGCGCTGCGCATCGCCCCCGGGAAAGAGCCGATCCTGTCGCTCGGCTACGATTTCCGCGCGGCCGATGTGCGTTTCATCCGCACCCTTCCGCCCATCCGCGATGCCGACGGTTATGCCACGATCGAAGGCCAGACCTATACGATGGTGGTCAGCCGCGGCTCCGTCACGCCCCCCCTTGGCGGGGTGATCGACATGGCGGGGTCAGTCTTTTCCGTGCTGGACATCACCAAACGTCCCGCACAGGCCGAGGTGATCCTGCGTACCTCCTCCAGCCTCACCGCTGCGCTGTCTTTGCTGGACGAGCCGCCCTTCGGCTTTCTCACCAAGGCCGGGCGCCCGGTCGATCTGGGGCAGGGGCAAGCGGTGCTGGACGCCACGCTGCGTTTCGCGCTGCTGCCCCGCATCACGGCGGAAGACGTGTCCTTCCGGGTGAACGGCGAGGTGCGCGATTTCACCTCGGACCGCCTGATCCCCGGCAAGACGGTAGCCGCGCCGTTCCTGTCCCTTTCCGCCGATCCGCGCGGTCTGCGCGTGTCGGGGCTGGGGCAGGTGGGGGCCGTGCCCTTCGACGTGACCTTCCTGCAGCCCTTCGGCAAGGAGGCGCCGCCCGCCTCTATCGAAGGCACGGTCGAATTGTCGCGCGCCACGATCGAGGAGTTCAACCTCGGCCTGCCCGAAACGCTGGCCTCCGGCACGGGGCAGGGGATGGTGACAATCACCCTGCCCAAGGGGGCCCCGCCGCGCCTGACCCTGATCTCCGACCTCGCCCGCCTGACCATGGCCTTGCCCGGGACCGGTTGGCGCAAATCCCCAGCCGAAACCGGACGGCTGGAGGTGGAGGCGACGCTGGCCAGACCCGCCCGCATTGATCGCCTCTCCCTTACCGCCCCGGGACTTGTGGCCGAGGGTGAAGTGACCCTGACCCCTGAAGGCGGTCTGTCCCTCGCCCGCTTTTCGCGCGTCGAACTGGGCGACTGGATGCAGGGCGCGGTCGACGTGGCGGGACGCGGTTCAGGCCGTGGCGTTGCCGTGACGGTTACCGAAGGCACGGCGGACCTGCGCCGCAAACCCGCGGATGAGGGCGCGGGCAATGGCGGCGGCGAGGTGCCGCTTTTCTTCAACCTGTCACGTCTGCAGGTCACAGAAACCATCGCGCTCACGCGTTTTCGTGGCGAGTTTTCACCCCGGGGCGGGTTCAACGGGCGTTTCACGGCGCTGGTGAATGATGGGGCCACCGTCACCGGCACCGTAGTCCCCAGCGCCAATGGCAGCGCCGTGCGCATCCGGTCCGACAATGCCGGAGGCGTGCTGGCCTCGGCCGGGATCTTTGCCTCTGCCCGTGGCGGGCAACTGGACCTGACGCTGCGCCCGCGCCGCGCCGAGGGCCGCTTTGACGGGCGGGCCGTGATCGCGGACATCCGCGTGGTCGATGCCCCGATCCTTGCCGAACTGCTGAACGCCGTATCGGTGGTGGGCATGCTTGAACAACTCAACGGCGACGGGCTTCTCTTCTCGCAGGCGCAGGCCGATTTCGTCTTGACCCCCCGCGCGGTGGAGATTCAGCGCGGATCGGCGGTCGGTGCCTCGCTCGGCGTGTCGATGGCGGGGGTCTATGGCACAGAATCGAAGGAACTGGCCTTGCAAGGGGTGGTATCGCCCATCTACATGCTCAATGGCATCGGATCGGTGTTGACCCGGCGTGGCGAAGGGCTCTTCGGCTTCAACTATGAGGTGCGCGGCACCGCCGAACGCGCGCAGGTCACGGTCAATCCGCTGTCGATCCTGACCCCGGGAATGTTCCGCGACCTGTTCCGCGGCGACCCGCCCAGACTTGGAAACCCTGACGGATGAAACTGTCCGATTTCGATTTCGATCTGCCGGAGGACCTGATCGCCACCCGGCCCGCCCGTCCGCGCACCCATGCGCGGCTGCTTCTGGCCGAAGGTGACCGGATCAGCGATCGCCATGTCTATGACCTTATCGACATCTTCCGCCCCGGCGACCGGCTTGTCCTGAACAACACCAAGGTCATCCCCGCCCGCCTGACGGGCCGCCGTACCCGGGGCGATGCCGTGGCGAAGGTCGAGGTGACGCTGCTCGAACCCGCAACCGAAGGGTGGCGTGCGCTGGCCAAACCTCTGCGCAAGCTGGCCGAGGGCGAGGTGATCGTCTTCTCCGACCGCCTCTCCGCCACCGTGGCTGAGAAGGGCGAAACCGACCTCCGCCTGACCTTCAACCTGACGGGCGATGATTTCGACGCGGCCTTGGCCGAGGCGGGGGCGATGCCGCTTCCGCCCTATATCGCAGCCAAGCGCGCGCCCGATGCGCAGGACGCGACCGATTACCAGACGGTCTTCGCCCGCCATGCCGGGGCCGTGGCCGCGCCAACCGCCTCGCTTCATTTCGATGAACCGCTTCTGCGTGCGCTGGCAGAAAAGGGCGTTACCTTCACCGAAGTCACCCTGCATGTCGGTGCGGGCACTTTCCTGCCGGTCAAGGTGGATGACGTGACGACCCACAAGATGCATGCCGAATGGGGCCAGATAACCCCCGGTGCCGCAGCCGAGATCAACGCCACAAAACAGGCCGGGGGCCGCATCATCCCGGTAGGCACCACCGCTCTGCGCCTGATCGAATCCGCTGCCGACGAGGCCGGGCGGATGCAGGCTTGGACCGGGCCGACGGACATCTTCATCTATCCCGGCTACCGCTTCCGCATCACCGATGCGCTGATGACCAACTTCCACCTGCCGAAAAGCACGCTGATGATGCTCGTCTCTGCGCTGATGGGGGCCGAGCGCATCCGCGCCATCTATGAACATGCCGTTACCAACCGCTATCGTTTCTTCAGCTACGGGGATTCCTCGCTTCTCATCCCCTGACGGGCGCTAAGCGCCCTGCGTCGCATTCCTTCCTCGCTTTCTCGGCGCGGATGCTATCCATCTTTCATTCTCCTTGCCCGGTGCCCCATGCTCCCTGTCATTTCCACCTCCTGGCCGCTGCTTCTGGGCGTCATGCTGCTGATGGTGGGCAATGGCATCCAAGGGACGCTGCTGGGCATCCGCGGTGCCATCGAGGGCTTTTCGACCTACGAGATCTCCATCGTCATGTCAGCCTATTTCGCGGGCTTCCTCTTCGGGTCCAAGATGGCCCCGGCGATGATCCGCAAAGTGGGCCATGTGCGGGTCTTCGCGGCGCTCGGCTCGCTGATCTCAGCCGTGCTGGTGGTCTATCCCGTCGCGGCCGACTGGATGGTCTGGACGGCGCTGCGCGTCCTGATCGGTTTTTGCTTTTCCGGCATCTACATCACCGCCGAAAGCTGGCTGAACAACGCCGCCACGAACGAGACGCGCGGTCAGGCCCTGTCCGCCTATATGATCGTGCAGATGCTGGGCATCATCGCCAGTCAGGCCATCCTGAACGTGGGCGATCCCTCGGGTTTCGTCCTTTTCGTGATCCCCTCGGTCCTCGTGTCGCTGGCCTTCATGCCGATCCTTCTGGCCCCGACACCCGCGCCGACCTTCGAATCCACCAAACCGCTCTCCTTCCGTGCGCTCTTTCGCATCTCGCCCCTTGGCTGCGCCGGGATGCTGCTGACGGGTGGCGTCTTCTCGGCGATGTTCGGCATGGCCTCGGTCTGGGGCGCGATGGAGGGGCTGTCGGTGCGCGACATCTCCATCTTCGTGGGCGCGCTCTATGTGGGCGGGCTCGTGCTGCAGTATCCCATCGGCTGGCTGTCCGACCGGATGGATCGCCGCCTGCTCATCACATCACTCTCAGCCATTGCGGCGGTCGCCATGCTGGTGGCGGGGCTCTTTGATCTGCCCTTCTATGCCTATCTTGGGGCTGCGCTCCTTTTGGGCGGCATCACCAACCCGGTCTATGCCCTGCTGATCGCCTATACCAACGACTTCCTATCCAAGGATGACATGGCCGCGGCCAGCGCCGGGATGATCTTCCTCAACGGCTTTGGCGCCATCTTCGGCCCGCTTGTCACCGGCTGGCTGATGCAACAGGTGGGGCCGGGCGGGTTCTTCCTCTTTATTGCCGCGCTCTTCACTGCGCTGACGGCCTATGCCGTCTGGCGGATGACACGCCGCGCTGCCCCGGCAGGCACCGCGCCCTCGCCCTTCATCGTGCCCACCGCCTCGTCCGTCGCGGCCACGGCGGTGATCGACAAGGATCGCTGAATCAACCGCCAGTGGATCGGCGGTTGCACCTTCGTCCGTTACCTGCGACGGTCACGTCTTAAGCAGGGAAGGAACCCCCATGTCGGAACCGATCGAACTTCTCGATTTCTGGCTGGGAGAGATCGGCCCTGACGGCTGGTACTCTGGCGGGGCCGAGATCGACGATGCCTGCCGCGACCGGTACGAGGATCTCTGGCGCGCCGCGCGCGAAGGTCACCTCGACCACTGGATCGACGGCACGGTGGCCACGCTGGCCTATATCATCCTGACCGACCAACTGCCGCGCAACATGTTCCGGGGCAAGGCAGCAAGCTTCGCAACGGATTCCCGCGCCCTCGCCGCGGCCCGACGCGCGGTCGAAATGGGCTGGGATCTCGGCGCGCCCGAACCCGATCGCCAGTTCTTCTACATGCCCTTCGAACATTCCGAAGATCCCGCCGACCAGTCCCTCGCCGTCAAGCTGATGGAGGAACGCATGCCCTCCGATCCCGAAATGGCCCTGCACGCCCGCGCCCATCAATATGTCATCGCGCGCTTTGGCCGCTTTCCCGGCCGCAATCAGGCAATGGCCCGGTTCAGCACGCCGGAAGAACAGGATTGGCTCGATGCGGGGGGCTATGCCGCCGAAGTGCGGCGCATGACCGAAGGCAACAGCCATGCACCAGGCGCATAGGCCCCCGGCGCCGCCTTCGTTGCTTGGCCCTGGAAAATAGTTTAAGGCCAAACCAATTTCTTTGAGGGAGGAAAGCCGATGGCCGCAGCCTATGATGTGATCGTGATCGGTGCCGGTCCGGGCGGCTATGTCGCTGCCATCCGTGCGGCGCAACTCGGCCTGAAGGTCGTGATCGTCGAACGCGAACATCTGGGCGGCATCTGCCTGAACTGGGGCTGCATCCCGACCAAGGCGCTGCTGCGGTCGGCCGAGGTTTTCCACCTGATGCACCGCGCCAAGGAATTCGGGCTGAAGGCAGACGGCATCGGCTATGACCTGCCCGCCGTTGTCGCCCGATCGCGCGGGGTGGCAAAGCAGCTGTCCTCCGGCATCGGCCATCTGATGAAGAAGAACAAGATCGCCGTCGTGATGGGGCAGGCCACCGTCACCGCCAAGGGCAAGGTCACGGTCAAGACCGACAAGGGCAACGAAGACCTGACCGCCCCGCACATCATCCTTGCCACTGGTGCCCGCGCCCGCGAACTGCCGGGGCTGGAGGCGGATGGCGATCTGGTTTGGACCTACAAACACGCCCTGCAACCGAAACGCATGCCCAAGAAGTTGCTCGTCATCGGATCGGGCGCGATCGGCATCGAATTCGCGTCCTTCTTCAACACGCTTGGCGCCGATACCACAGTGGTGGAAGTGATGGACCGCATCCTTCCCGTGGAAGACGCCGAGATCAGCGCCTTCGCCAAGAAGCAATTCGTCAAGCAGGGGATGAAGATCCTCGAAAAGGCCGGGGTGAAGAAGCTTGACCGCAAACCGGGCGTCGGCGTCACCGCGCATATAGAGATGGGTGGCAAAGTCGAAACGCACGACTTCGACACTGTGATTTCCGCCGTGGGCATCGTCGGCAACGTGGAAAACCTTGGTCTCGAAGCCCTCGGCGTGAAGATCGACCGCACCCATGTCATCACCGATGAATACTGCCGCACCGGGATCGACGGTCTTTACGCCATCGGCGACATCGCCGGGGCACCGTGGTTGGCCCATAAAGCAAGCCATGAAGGTGTGATGGTGGCCGAACTGATCGCTGGCAAGCATCCCCATCCGATCAAGCCCAATTCCATCGCGGGCTGCACCTATTGCCACCCGCAGGTCGCCTCGGTCGGTCTGACGGAAGCCAAGGCGAAAGAGGCGGGTTACGACATCAAGGTGGGCCGCTTCCCCTTCATCGGCAATGGCAAGGCCATCGCCCTTGGCGAATCCGAAGGCATGATCAAGACGATCTTCGACGCCAAGACGGGTGAACTTCTGGGGGCCCACATGATCGGCGCGGAAGTCACCGAACTGATCCAAGGCTATGTCGTGGGCCGGTCACTTGAGACGACCGAAGAAGACCTGATCAACACCGTCTTCCCGCATCCGACCCTGTCCGAGATGATGCACGAAGCCGTGCTCGACGCCTACGGTCGCGCGCTGCACTTCTAGTATTCGGGGGCCGCGCAGCCACCCAGTTGCGACCCCAAGGCCCGTGTCAGCACGGCCTCCCGCGACAGGCCGGCCTCCATCAGGAAGTCGGCCTGCTCCCCATAGGCTTCTGCCTCCAGCGCGGCAGGGCAGGGGACGGCACGGTCGCGGCCCGCGCGATACTGCGCGGCGTGCACCAATTCATGCAGCAGAAAGCTCTGGCCATACGCCGTTGCAAGGTCGAGGTCGGGCGCTAGGTCAATCCTTCCCGTCATCGGATCATAGGCCCCGGCCTGTGAACGTTGTACTGCCCCGGCCACGGGCAGGGCGAAGGCGATCTCTGGGCAGGCGCTCGACGGCGGATAGCCCAACCGCTCGGCGATCCGCGCCTCCATGTCCATTGCCATCGCACAGAGGTCGCTCGCCAGCGCGGGCGCGGGGAACAGCAAGGCAAGGCTCAGGATCAGGCTGCGTGTCATCCAGATGATGCTAAACCGTTGTCTTTCCGTTGCAAGACCTTCATCCGTATGTCATCCGCCCCGGCTTGCAGCCCTTCGCCCCCCGTCCTAGGGTCGGCCCCCGACACAGGCAGGGCGACATGCGCATCCTTTTCACCATCCTCGCCCTCTGGCTGGCGGGCCTCGGCTCAGCCGCGCAATTCGGCAAGCTGTCGGTGGCCTTCGACCTGATGGCCGCGCGCTATCCGGAACAGGGCGCGGCGGGGATCGGGCTGATCGTGTCCATCGTCGGGATCGTGGGACTGATCTTCGGCACCACGGCAGGGCTTCTAGTCGCCCGCATCGGCCCTCGCCGCGCCATCGTCGCGGCAATGACGCTGGGCGCGATTGTCTCGGCCATGCAGACCCTTCCGTTGCCTTATGCAGCGCTGATTCTGACCCGCGTGCTGGAAGGGGTGTCCCACCTCGCCATCGTGGTGGTCGGTCCAACGATGATCGCAGGCATCGCCCCGCTGCGCCATCAAGGCCTTGCTATGACCCTGTGGAGCAGCTTCTTCGGCGTGACCTATGCGCTTCTGGCCGTGATCGGCCCCCCGCTTTTGGCCGAAGGCAGCATCGCGCCGCTCTTCCTGACCCACGCCATCTGGATGGCGGCACTCGCCCTTGTCCTGCGCGCGCTCCTGCCGCCCGATCCACCCGCGCCGAGCCTGACCATGGGCAGTGGTCTGATCGCGCAGCATGTCGCCATCTACGCCTCCCCCCGCATCGCGGCCCCGGCGCTCGGCTTTGTGTTCTACACGGCGCTCTATGTGGCTGTGCTGACGCTGCTGCCCCCGCTTTTGCCCGAAGGACAGCGCGCGCTGGCTGCAGCTGGTATGCCGCTCTTCTCCATCGCCGTTTCCCTCACCCTTGGTGTCTGGGGCCTGCGCTACATGACCGCGGTGCAAATGGTTCAGGCGGGCTATGCGATGGGCGTTCTGGCAACAGGGCTGCTTTGGGCCGGTTGGGGGGCGGGTGACTTTGCTCTGATTGCCGCCTTCCTGCTGGCAGGCGCGATGGGCATCGTGCAGGGGGCCAGCTTCGCTTCCATCCCCGAACTGAATCCGGGCGCTGAAGACCGCGCGCGCGCTTCGGGCGCTGTGGCGCAACTTGGCAATGTCGGTACCACCACCGGGACGCCATTGCTGGCACTTATGATTGGCGCGATGGGGCCCATGGGCCTCATCGCCTTTTGCCTGCCGCTCTGCCTTGCGGGCATCACGGCGCATGCGCTTCAGGCGCGACGTCGTGCCCGTCAGGCGTGACGCTGCACCTCGCCGCCGCAGCCGCACCAATCGCCGAACCCGCCGATGTTCACCGCCTCATGCCCGAACTGCTCCAGCAGAGCGACCGCTCGGCCCGCCCGTGCCCCGGCAGCACAGAACACCGCCACCGGCTTGCCCGCCAAGCGCTTGTCGTAATCCGGCGACCGCGGATCGGCCTTCAGCGGCAAGAGGCCCAGCGGGATATGCACCGCCCCCTTTGCCGTGCCCGACGCCGAGACCTCGCCCATTTCGCGAACGTCAAGCAGCGTCAACTGTCCCTGCTTCGCAAGATCGATGGCTTGCGGAACCGAAGTGATGGTGATCATCGCATGTCCTTTCATAGGGAAACTCTTGCACCCTACATATGCAAAAGAAAGAATATGTAAAGAGCCCAGTGACGCAGCACGAGAAAGCGGGGCAGGAGCCCGCACGCAACTCCTTATGTTCACTCATTGTTCACATTTTAGGATTGGAGACTCGGCCACGATGCCCTATCTCTCGTCCATTCGTCCGGGGGAATGGGCATGGCCGAACAGAAGTTCATCGAAGTGCGCGGTGCGCGCGAACACAATCTGAAGGGCGTCGATCTCGACATCCCGCGCGATCAGCTTGTGGTCATCACTGGCCTTTCCGGCTCCGGCAAGTCCTCGCTTGCCTTCGACACGATCTATGCCGAAGGGCAGCGGCGGTATGTCGAGTCGCTTTCGGCCTATGCGCGGCAATTCCTCGACATGATGGGCAAGCCGGATGTCGACCACATCTCCGGCCTCTCGCCCGCCATTTCCATCGAACAGAAGACGACGTCGAAGAACCCCCGGTCCACCGTCGGCACGGTGACGGAGATCTACGATTACCTCCGCCTTCTCTTCGCCCGCGTGGGAACGCCCTACAGCCCTGCCACAGGCCTGCCCATCACCGCGATGCAGGTGCAGGATATGGTGGATGCGGTCATGGCCATGCCGGAAGGCACACGCGCCTATCTGCTGGCCCCGATCGTTCGCGACCGGAAGGGGGAGTACAAGAAGGAATTCCTCGACCTGCGCAAGCAGGGCTTCCAGCGGGTCAAAGTCGACGGGCAGTTCTACGAGCTTGAGGAACCGCCCACACTCGACAAGAAATTCCGCCACGACATTGACGTCGTGGTCGACCGGATCGTCGTGCGCGAGGGGCTGGAGACGCGGCTGGCCGACAGTTTCCGAACCGCGCTCGACCTTGCCGATGGCATCGCCATCCTTGAAACCGCCCCGGCGGAGGGCGACCCCGAACGCATCACCTATTCGGAAAACTTCGCCTGCCCCGTGTCGGGCTTTACCATCTCCGAAATCGAACCTCGGCTTTTCTCCTTCAACGCGCCCTTCGGCGCCTGCCCGGCCTGCGACGGGCTGGGGGTGGAGTTGTTCTTCGACGACCGCCTCGTTGTCCCCGATCAGGGCCTGACCCTGATGCAAGGGGCACTCGCCCCTTGGGCCAAGTCGAAAAGCCCCTACTTCACGCAGACGATACAAGCCCTTGCAAAGCATTACGAATTCGACGCCAAGAAGAAATGGAAAGACCTGCCCGCCCATGTGCAGCAACTCTTTCTCTATGGGTCGGGCGAGGAAGAAATCCGTTTCCGCTATGACGAAGGCGGCCGCATCTACGAAGTGTCGCGCGTCTTCGAAGGCGTCATCCCCAACATGGAACGCCGCTACCGCGAGACGGACAGCGCGTGGGTCCGTGAGGAGTTCGAACGCTACCAGAACAACCGCAACTGCGGCACCTGCCACGGCTACCGACTGAAGCCCGAAGCGCTGGCCGTCAAGATCGCGGGCCTGCATGTCGGCGAGGTTGTCCGCATGTCGATCAAAGAGGCCTATGCTTGGATCGGCACGGTCCCCGACCACCTCACGAACCAGAAGAATGAAATCGCCCGGGCGATCCTCAAGGAAATCCGTGAACGCCTTGGTTTCCTTGTGAATGTCGGCCTCGACTACCTCACGCTCAGCCGCAACGCAGGCACCCTGTCTGGCGGGGAATCGCAGCGCATCCGACTGGCCTCGCAGATCGGATCGGGGTTGACGGGCGTCCTCTACGTCCTCGACGAACCCTCCATCGGCCTGCACCAGCGCGACAATGACCGCCTTCTGACCACGCTCAAGAACCTGCGCGATCAGGGGAACACGGTCCTTGTTGTCGAACATGATGAAGACGCGATCCGCGAGGCGGATTATGTCTTCGACATCGGTCCCGGCGCGGGCGTTCATGGTGGCCGCGTCGTCAGCCACGGCACGCCCGAACAGGTGGCCGCCGATCCGGTCAGCCTGACAGGCCAATACCTGTCCGGCCAACGCGAGATTGCGGTGCCGAAGACCCGCCGCAGCGGCAATGGCAAGAAGCTGACTGTCGTGGGGGCCACCGGCAACAACCTCAAGAACGTCACCATCGATTTCCCCTTGGGCAAGTTCGTCTGCGTGACGGGCGTCTCCGGCGGCGGGAAGTCCACCCTGACGATCGAGACGCTGTTCAAGACCGCCGCCATGCGCCTGAACGGCGCGCGAGAAACCCCGGCGCCCTGCGAAACGATCAAGGGTTTCGAACATCTGGACAAGGTCATTGATATCGACCAACGGCCCATCGGGCGGACTCCGCGTTCAAATCCGGCCACTTACACGGGGGCCTTCACGCCCATCCGCGACTGGTTCGCGGGCTTGCCGGAATCCAAGGCGCGCGGTTACCAACCCGGACGCTTCAGCTTCAACGTGAAGGGCGGGCGCTGCGAGGCCTGTCAGGGCGACGGCGTCATCAAGATCGAGATGCACTTCCTGCCTGATGTCTACGTCACCTGCGAAACCTGCAAGGGCCATCGCTACAACCGTGAAACGTTGGAAATAAAGTTCAAGACCAAAAGCATATCAGACGTTCTTGATATGACCTGCGAAGATGCCCAAGGCTTCTTTCAGGCTGTGCCCGCGATCCGTGAAAAGATGGACGCGCTTTGCCAGGTGGGACTTGGCTACATCAAGGTCGGTCAGCAGGCCACCACCCTGTCAGGGGGCGAGGCACAGCGTGTGAAACTGTCCAAGGAACTGTCGCGTCGCGCCACGGGGCGCACGCTCTATATCCTCGATGAACCGACAACCGGCCTGCATTTCGAGGATGTGCGCAAGCTCTTGGAAGTGCTGCATGAACTGGTCGATCAGGGCAACACGGTTGTGGTGATCGAACACAACCTCGACGTCATCAAGACCGCCGATTGGATCATCGACATCGGCCCCGAAGGCGGCGATGGCGGGGGCGAGATTGTGGCGACCGGCACGCCGGAAGAGGTGGCCAAAGTCGAACGCAGCCATACAGGGCGCTATCTGCGCGACATGCTGAAACCGCGTCGCGTGGCCGCGGAATGACAAAGGCGCCGCCCCACGGGTGGCGCCTTTCCCTTTATCGACAGAGGCTGCCTCAGGCCTTCTTCATCGGGCAGGTCGAAAGCCCAAGGATCGAATAAAGCGGGCAGGACGACATCAGGCCCGTCGCCAGCGGCACGATCCCGATCAGATAGGCCCAACGATAGGTCGCTTCGGCATTCAGGAAGAACCCGGCCAGCAGCGCAAGGCCGACGACGATCCGCAGCACGCGATCAATACCACCGACATTTTTCTTGAACATCTTGGTTCCCTTTCTGTCCTTTGCCCGGCTGTTCCGGTGCATGAAGGGAAGCATAGCGAATCATGCATGTCTTGTCTGTGACCTTGTCACCCGGTCCGGTGATATAGCGGCGGCATGGGGCAAATCCCCCGATCAACGCCCCGCAGCGCGGCGCAGCGCGGACAGGTCGTGCAGCAGCACCTCGCCCCGATCCGTCGCCACCCAACCCGACTTGGCAAAGGCGTCCAGCTTGCGCGACACCACTTCGCGTGCCGAACCGATCCGCGCCGCGATTTCCGACTGCGTGGCCCGCACCACGTGGCCCTCCGCCAGATCAAGCAGCGCCCCAGCCAGCCGCGCCTCCACCCGCCCAAAGGCCACCGCCTCCAGAAGCCGCGTCAGGTCGGCCATCCGCTGCCCGAAGGACCGCAGCACAAAGCCGCGAAAGGCCGGGTCACGATCCATCAACCGCAGGAACAGCGGCTTGGGGATGGTCACCACCTCTGCCTCGCTCACCGTGGCGGCGGCGCCGGAATAGGGCTCGTCCCCCAGCAGACCCAGCGTCGTCTGGATGCAGCTTTGCCCCGCCTCTACGGCGTAAAGCAGGATCTCCCGCCCCGTCGGTCCCGTCAGGAACACCTCGACCCGCCCCGACAGAACCAGCGGAAAACCCTGCGCGCGGTCGCCCGGCGCAAACAAGTCAAGCCCGCGCGGCAATTGCCGCCGCTGCAACCGTTCCAGTTCCGCCCGCGTCTCGGGCAGGATTGCCCCCAGATCACTAAACCAGTCCATGTCGATATCCACACCTCGGATTGCCGAACTCTGGCAGGCAAGGGCGCGTGGCATCAAGGGTAGAAAAGCGAAGCGCCCAATTGGCGGCCCTCTGACAGACACGTGATCGCGACGATCAATCCATCTGCTTGAAGTTGAAGGCTGCGCCTTCCTTGATCCCCGACGGCCAGCGCGAGGTGATCGTCTTGGTGCGCGTATAAAAGCGGAAGGAATCCGGCCCATGCTGGTTCAGGTCGCCAAAGGCCGATTTCTTCCAGCCCCCGAAGGTGTGATAGGCCAGCGGCACCGGGATCGGAACGTTGATCCCGATCATCCCCACATTCACCCGGTTCGCGAAATCGCGCGCCGTATCGCCGTCGCGGGTAAAGATCGCGGTCCCGTTGCCATATTCATGGTCCATCGCATAGGCCAACGCCTCTTCATAGGTTTTGGCGCGGACGGTCGACAGGACGGGTCCGAAGATTTCCTTCTTGTAGATGTCCATGTCGCGGGTGACATGGTCAAAGAGGTGCGGGCCGACAAAGAACCCGTCCTCGTACCCCTGCAGATTGAAGTTCCGCCCATCGACGACCAGCTTCGCCCCCTGCGCCACGCCGGATTCGACCAGCCGCAGGATGTTCGCCTTCGCCGCCGCCGTCACCACGGGGCCGTAATCCACATCGTTTCCGGCCGTATAGGGCCCGACCTTCAGCTTCTCGATCCGCGGGATCAGCTTTTCGATCAGCGCATCCGCCGTCGCATCGCCCACCGGAACGGCGACCGAGATCGCCATGCACCGCTCGCCTGCCGCGCCATAGCCCGCACCGACCAGCGCATCCGCCGCCTGATCCATGTCGGCATCCGGCATGATGATCATGTGGTTCTTCGCGCCGCCAAAGCACTGCACCCGCTTGCCGTTGGAACAGCCGCGCCCGTAGATGTATTCCGCGATGGGGGTGGAGCCGACGAAGCCGATCCCCGCGATATGGGGGTTATCAAGGATCGCATCCACCGCTTCCTTGTCGCCATTAATGACCTGCAGCACGCCATCGGGCAGCCCTGCCTCTTGCATCAGCTCGGCCAACATCAGCGGCACGGACGGATCACGCTCCGACGGCTTCAGGATGAAGGCATTCCCGCAGGCCAGCGCCGGGCCCATCTTCCACATCGGGATCATGGCCGGAAAGTTGAAGGGCGTGATCCCTGCCGCAACCCCGATCGGCTGGCGCATGGAATACATGTCGATCCCCGGACCTGCGCTGTCGGTGAATTCGCCCTTCAGCATTTGCGGCGCGCCGATGCAGAATTCCATCACTTCCAGCCCACGCTGGATATCGCCCTTGGCGTCCGGAATGGTCTTGCCATGCTCAGAGGACAGCGCCTCGGCCAGCTTGTCCATGTCGCGGTTCAGAAGGCGGACAAATTCCATCATCACCCGTGCGCGGCGCTGCGGGTTGGTCGCGCCCCACTTGACCTGCGCCTTGGCCGCATCGGCGGTGGCTGCGTCAAGCTCTGCCTTCGTCGCCAGCGCGACCTTGGCCTGAACCTCGCCCGTGGCCGGGTTGAAGACATCTGCAAAGCGGCCCGACTTGCCCGCCACATGCTTGCCGTTGATCCAGTGACCGATCTCTTTCATGGGACTCCCCCTCATTTGCTGGCGGCACAATAGCCTTGCGGAAATGCCGCAAACAGAGGAAAGAATTCAAAGAGGCTTTGCAGAAACGCACGACGCAGGGGCGGAAAATGGATTGGGACGACCTTCGCATCTTCCTCGCCGTCGCCCGCAGCGAAAGCCTGTCGGGGGCGGGCAAGCGCCTGAAAATCGACGCCGCCACCGTGGGCCGCCGGATCGCGCGGCTGGAAGAGGCGATGGGCGCGCGGCTTTTCGCCAAATCCCCCCAAGGCTATGCCCTGACCGAGGAAGGCACCCGCCTTCTGCCCCATGCCGAACGCGCCGAGACCGCGCTCGACGGCGCGCGCGAGGCGCTTTCGGGTCCCGAAGGCCTGTCTGGCCAGATCCGCATCGGCGCACCGGATGGCTGCGCGAACTACCTGCTCCCGCAGGTCCTTGCCGGTATCTGCGACGCCAATCCGGGGCTCGAGGTGCAGATCGTCGCACTCCCCCGCGTCTTCAACCTCTCCAAGCGCGAGGCCGATCTCGCCATCGCCGTCAGCCGCCCAACGGCGGGCCGCCTGACGGTGCAGAAGCTGACCGATTACCACCTGCATCTGGCCGCCCATCCCGACTACCTTGCCCGCGCCGCGCCGCTGACATCCCCGCAGGACCTGCGCCATCACCGGTTGGTCGGCTATATCCCCGACATGATCCACGACAAGGAACTGGACTACCTCGCCGAACTGGGGGCGGGCACCGTCGCGCTGGCCTCCAATTCCGTTTCAGTGCAGTTGAACTGGCTGCGCGCCGGGGCAGGGGTGGGCGTGGTGCATGACTTCGCCCGTCCCGCCGCGCCGGAACTGGTGCAGGTCATTCCCGATCAGGTGGCGCTCACCCGCAGCTTCTGGCTGATCCGCCATGCCGATGACGGCCGCGTGGCGCGGCTCAACCGCTTTGCCGATCTCCTCGCTCAGGGACTACGGCGCGAGGTGGCACGGCTGGAAGCCTAGTCTAGGCAGGAAGGGTAGGGCGGTGCCTCCCCCTCTCTCACCGGGCAAAGCCGCAACCCCAGCACTGTCACACCCCGCACCTGCCACAGGCCCGGCTCCGGCTGCAGCGGTTCATCGACGGCCGGGCCGCGCGCGGCCCATTGCAGCGTGAAGACATCCTCACCCGACAGGGCCACAAGGATCAGCGCGGTCTCCGACTGCCCGCTCCCCGCATCCCCGCAGGAAAAGGCCAAAAGATGCGCGGCCTCGGCCCCGTCCACCGGCTGCACGCCTTCGTCCGATCCCCAGAATGTCGTGGGGCAGGCCGCCTGAAACCCGTCGCCGATCCGCAATCCCATCTCGAGGGGGGTGCCCATCTCCTGCGCCATGCCCCGCGCCGCCGACAGGGTGATCATCTGCGACCAGTCATCGACCGTCTCGCCTTCGGGCAGGAATTCCAGAATGTAGGTCCCATTGGCCTTACGTTCCGTCGCCGCTGCAAAGCCTGCTGGCAAGGGAAAGGAAACGATCCGCCCATAGGCTTGTGTCGTGGCGGTCATCTCCTCGGCCGCCACAGGCAGCGCTAAGGTCGCCGCCATCAAGAAACCCACCCACCGCATACCATACCTCCACCGCACGGCGGTTAGTCTGTCCCGCCTGCCGGACCCTGTAAAGACCCACGCTTTCGTTGACAGACGCCCCGACCGCGCGCACCATCAAAATGACAACGAGGGAAGGGAGGAGCCCATGCTTGTCAGCCAGATTCTCAAGACCAAGGCGGATGATGGCGTCGTCACAGTACCGCCGGGAACATCCGTCGCCGAGGTTGCCGAAATCCTGTCCACCCGACGCATCGGCGCGGTGATCGTCTCGCCCGACGGCAAGCGTGTGTCGGGCATCGTCTCGGAACGTGACATCGTCCGCGAACTTGGCCGCCGCGGCCCCGCCTGCATGGCCGAAACCGTCGACAGCGTGATGACAGCCAACACCATCGGCTGCCGCCGCGATGATCGCGCCGATGACGTTCTGCAGAAGATGACCGATGGCCGCTTTCGCCACATGCCGGTGATGGACGGCACCCAGATGGTCGGCCTCATCTCCATCGGCGATGTGGTCAAGGCGCGGCTGACCGAACTCGCCATGGAAAAGGATGCGCTGGAAGGGATGATCAAGGGCTTCTAGCCTAAGCCCTGTTCACTGCGCTTTCGGTCTTGCGCTCGTCCGCGCAATAATGTTGCGTGCTTCCACGAGGACTGAGGGGGGAGTGGACCCATGCGCATTGGCCTGTATCCGGGCACCTTCGACCCCATCACGCTGGGCCATGTCGACATCATCCAGCGCGCCATGGCGCTTGTCGACCGTCTGGTGATCGGCGTCGCCATCAACCGCGACAAGAGCCCGCTCTTCTCGCTTGAGGAACGGGTAGACATGGTGCAGGCCGAATGCGCCGCCATTCAGGCCAAGACGGGGGGCGAGATTGTCGTGCACCCGTTCGAGAACCTGCTGATCGACTGCGCCCGCGATGTGGGGGCCACGGTCATCGTGCGCGGCCTGCGCGCCGTGGCCGATTTCGAATATGAATTCCAGATGGTCGGCATGAACCGCGCGCTGGATGCCAGCATCGAAACCGTCTTCATGATGGCCGATGCCCGCCGTCAGGCCATCGCCTCCAAGCTGGTCAAGGAAATTGCGCGGCTTGGTGGCGACGTGTCCAAGTTCGTAACGCCCCCTGTCGAGGCTGCCCTCAAGGCGCGCTTCGGCTGATACGAAAAAGGGGGCCAGAAAGGCCCCCGTCCCGTACCGCTTTGGCAGCGATCTCATTTGCCGTAAACGGCCGTCCAAGCGATGCGGTCGGCATCCTCCGGATAGATCCCAAGGTCCAGCGCCACGTTGCGCGGCATGCTGGCGATCTCGTCGCGCGTCCGCTTGTACAGCGCGCGGTTGGCGGCAGCGGTCTTCAGCGTGTCGATCAGTGTCATCTCTCGTTCCTTTCACGAACCTGCCAAGGGCTTCTCGGTTATCCCTTCGGCATGTTGTGAAAATGGCCCCATCGGCGCCCGTCAACAACCGACAAGGCGGGGATGCCGCCATGCGCTTTGCGCATACCTTAGGCGTCAAATGCAAGCCTTGTGCCGCGCCAATGACGGCCCCTTCCATCCCCGTACCGCAGGACCAAAGGAAAAGGCCGGTCACATGGCATGACCGGCCTGCAGCAGTATCGTCTGACGGCAAAGATCAGATCAGCTTGCCCATCGCCACGGCGGTATCCGCCATGCGGTTGGAGAATCCCCATTCATTGTCATACCACGACAGGATCGACACAAAGGTCCCATCCATCACCTTGGTCTGGTCCATGTGGAAGACCGACGAATGCGGGTCATGGTTGAAGTCCGACGAGACATTCTTGAACTCAGTATAGCCGAGGATGCCCTTCATCGGCCCATCCGCCGCCGCCTTGATCGCCGCATTGATCTCCTCGACGCTCGTCGCCCGCTTGGCGATGAACTTCAGATCGACGACCGAGACATTGGGCGTCGGCACCCGGATCGCGAACCCGTCCAGCTTGCCCTTCAACTCCGGCAGGACCAGACCCACCGCCTTCGCCGCCCCCGTGCTCGTTGGGATCATCGACAGGGCCGCCGCGCGGGCGCGGTAAAGGTCCTTGTGCATCGTGTCCAGCGTCGGCTGATCGCCCGTGTAGGAATGAATCGTCGTCATCATCCCCTTCTCGATTCCCACCACCTCGTTCAGGACCTTCGCCACCGGCGACAGGCAGTTCGTGGTGCAAGAGGCGTTGGAAACAACGATGTCATCCTTCGTCAGGGTGTCATGGTTCACGCCATAGACGATGGTCTTGTCTGCCCCGTCCCCGGGGGCCGAAATCAGCACCCGCTTCGACCCGTTTTCCAAATGGGCAAGGCACTTCTCCTTGCTGGTGAAGATGCCTGTGCATTCCATCACGATATCCACATGGCCCCAAGGCAGGTCGGCCGGGTTCTTGATCGCGGTCACCTTCATCGGCCCGCGACCGACATCGATCCAGTCCTCGCCCGTCGTCACCGTGGCCGGAAAGCGTCCATGCACCGAATCAAACCGCAAGAGATGCGCATTCGTCTCCACCGGCCCCAGATCGTTGATTGCCACGACCTCGATATCGGTGCGGCCCGACTCGATGATCCCGCGCAGCACGTTGCGCCCGATCCGGCCGAACCCGTTGATGGCGACTTTGACGGTCATGGCATTCCTCCACTTGGATGCGTGCGGCGAATCCGCCGCGCCGATAGCGCTAACATCCGCAGAACGGGCAGGATTTCAACCCGACTCGCGCGCGCTCAGCGCCAGAATGCCAAGAATTCGATGAAGACGACGAACTTTCTTACCAGAAACAGCAGGGCCTCGCCGCCATTTGCAGCAAGGTCCAGCACCATCAGCCCGATCAGGGCAATCCCGAGGAACAGCGCAATACGGTCGGTCACGACCCCTCCATCAGTGGAGGAGCCGCCCCATCACCCCGGCCACATCGGCCATCCGGCAGGAGAAGCCCCACTCGTTGTCATACCAGGCCAGCACGCGCACCGTACGCCCGCCGACGACCTTGGTCTGGTCCGGGGCGAAGATAGACGATTGTGGCGTGTGGTTGAAGTCGATGGAAACCTTCGGTTCCGGATCATAGGCCAGCACCATGCCCATGTAGCCCGCCGCCGCCTCGCGCACGATCTCGTTCACATCCTGTGCCGTCACCGTCTTGCCAGCGACAAAGGTCAGGTCCACCGCACTGACATTCGGGGTGGGCACCCGGATCGCGCTGCCATCCAGCTTGCCAGCCAGTTCCGGCAGCACCTCGCCCAGCGCCTTTGCCGCGCCCGTGCTCGTGGGGATCATCGCCATCGCCGCCGCCCGCGCGCGGTAAAGATCTTTGTGCCGCCGGTCCAGCGTCGGCTGATCACCGGTATAGGAATGGATCGTCGTCATGATGCCGCTTTCGATCCCGATCGCATCGTTCAGGACCTTGGCCAGCGGCGCCAGGCAATTCGTCGTGCAGGACCCGTTTGACACGACCAGATGCTCGGCCGTCAGCGCGCGGTGGTTCACGCCATAGACCACCGTTTTGTCCGCCCGCTTGGCCGGGGCCGACACCAGCACCCGCTTCGCCCCGCGGCCCAGATGCACGCTGGCCTTGTCGCGGTCGTTGAACTGGCCCGTGCATTCCAGCACGACATCCACGCCCTCCCAATCCAGCTCGGTCGGAGTGTAAGTGCTCATCACCCGGATCGGCCCGCGCCCCAGATCCAGCATCCCGCCCGATACCTTCACCGTGCCCGGAAACCGCCCATGGACAGAATCGTATTTCAGAAGATGCGCATTCGTTTCAATCGGCCCGGTGGCATTGATCGCCACCACCTGCACGTCGTTGCGGTTGCTTTCGGCAATATGCGCCAAGGTGCAGCGCCCGATCCGCCCGAACCCGTTGATGCCGATGGTGATGGTCATGTCCGCCGCTCCATGCCGTTGCATACCGTGGAATGCTTTTGGGCATAGCGAAGCGCGGCGGAGTCGAAAAGTGAAAATATACGCTAAATCAATATGTTATCGCAAACATCCGGGGTTTGCGCTAACATCCCTCAGCCTTTGCCAAATCCCCGCCCCCACGGTAGGTAGATCACATAGGAACAAGGGAAGATTTGCATGAGTGGTCTGCTCGCCCTCCTCGACGACGTGGCCGCCATCGCCAAGGTCGCCGCCGCCTCCGTTGACGACATCGCCGCCGCCGCCGCCAAGGCGGGGACCAAGGCCGCAGGCGTGGTGATCGACGATGCCGCCGTGACGCCGAAATACGTCCACGGCTTTTCCGCCGACCGCGAATTGCCAATCATCTGGCGCATCGCGCTGGGGTCGATGAAGAACAAACTCATCATCCTCTTGCCCGCACTCCTCGCGCTCGACCATTTCCTTCCCGCCGCCATCACGCCGCTTCTGATGCTGGGCGGGGCCTATCTCTGCTTTGAAGGGGCGGAAAAGGTTGTCCATGCCTTCGCCCCCCATGCCGATGCCGCGGTGGCCGAGGATTTTGACACCGCCGATCCCGCCCATCTGGAAGAGGAAAAGGTCGCAGGCGCCATCAAAACCGATTTCATTCTCTCGGCCGAGATCATGACGATCGCGCTCGCCACCATCGAAAGCCCCAGCTTCGTGATGCAAGCCATCACGCTGGCCGTGGTCGGCGCCCTTATCACGGTGGCCGTCTATGGTGCCGTGGCGCTGATCGTAAAGATGGATGACGTCGGCCTGCACATGGCCGCCACCGGTCGCACCGGGGCAGGGCGCGCCTTGGGGCGTGGACTGGTGCTGGCCATGCCCAAACTCATGACGGCCCTCTCGCTCATCGGCACCGCGGCCATGCTCTGGGTTGGCGGCAACATCATCACCCACGGGCTGGAGGTGTTGGGTTGGCCGTGGCTCTATCACGAAATCCACCACATCGCTGAGATTCTGGCCCACGCCATCCCCGTTGCGCAAGGCTTTGTCTCATGGCTCGTCACCGCGACGCTGGATGGCATCTTTGGCCTGATCCTCGGCGTGGCGCTGATCCCGGTCGCCACCCGGATCATCGGCCCCGTTATTGCCGCCATTACCGGAAAGAAGAAGGCCGCGCACTAGCGCGGCCTTCCAAATTTCTTCGAAGAAATTTGCAAAAATCTTCGAAGATTTTTGATCAGAGCAGCCCCTTCGCTACCGCGACGGCATTCTCCGCGGTGATCCCGAACTCCTTGTAAAGCCGCTCCATCGGTGCGGATGCCCCGAAGGACGACATTCCCACGAACCCGGCCTTCGTTTCCTTCCCGCGTTCGCCCAGCAGCCAGCGATCCCATCCCTGACGCACGCCCGCCTCGATGGCCACGCGCACCGGGCCACCGGGCAGCACGCGCTTGCGATAAGCCTCGTCCTGCGCTGCAAACAGTTCCATCGACGGCATCGACACGACCCGCGTCCCGATCCCCTCTGCCTCCAGCGCCGCGCGGGCCTTCAGCGCGATCTCCACCTCCGACCCGGTCGCGATCAGGATAACCTGCCGCTTTCCCGTCGCCTCTTCCAGAACATAGGCGCCCTTGGCGACAAGGTTCTGGTTCACATGCGCCTTGCGCACCGCCGGCAGGTTCTGACGGCTCAAGGCCAGCACCGTGGGCGTCGCCTTCTGCGTCAGCGCGACTTCCCAAGCCTCCGCCGTCTCCACCAGATCGGCGGGGCGGATCACCAGAGTGTTGGGCGTTGCCCGGCTGATCGCCAGATGTTCCACCGGCTGATGCGTCGGCCCATCCTCGCCCAGACCGATAGAGTCATGCGTCATGACATAGACCACCGGCAGCCCCATCAGCGCCGACAGGCGCATCGAGGGGCGCGCATAGTCGGTGAAGCACATGAAGGTCCCGCCATAGGGCCGCACGCCGCCATGCAGCGCCATCCCGTTCATGGCCGCGGCCATTCCGTGTTCGCGAATGCCGTAATAGACGTAACGCCCCTTACGATCCTCGGGGGTGAAGACGCCCAGATCGGCGGTCTTGGTGTTGTTCGATCCCGTAAGGTCCGCCGATCCCCCGATGGTTTCCGTCATCACCGGATTGACCGCCGCCAACACCTTTTCCGATGCCGCGCGGGTGGCCAGTTTCGGCATCGTCTCCACCGCCGCCTTCTTCACACCACGGATGACCGAACCGAGCTTGGCGGGCGCCTCGCCCGCGAAGATGCGCGTGAACTCGGCCTGCTTGGCCGTCGACAGCGCGGCAAAGCGCGCCTGCCATTCGGCATGGGCCGCAGCCCCGCGCGCACCTTTCGCCTCCCAAGCCGACTTGATGCCGGCCGGAATCACGAACGGCCCATGCTCCCAGCCATAGGCCGCCTTCGCCGCCGCCATCTGGCCCGCATCCGTCAGCGCGCCATGGCCCTTGGACGTGTCCTGCGCCGCATGGCCCAGCGCGATATGCGTCTTGCAGGCGATCATCGTGGGCTTGTCAGACGCCTTCGCTGCCGTCAGCGCCCGGTCGATGTCCTCCGGGTCATGCCCATCGCAGGACAGCACGTTCCAGCCCGACGCCGCGAAACGTGCCTTCTGGTCGGTCACATCGGCGATCGACACCTTGCCGTCGATGGTGATCCCATTGTCATCCCACAGCACGATCAAACGCGACAACTGCTGCTTGCCCGCCAGCGCGATGGCCTCCTGGCTCACGCCTTCCATCAGGCAGCCGTCGCCCGCGATCACATAGGTGTGGTGATCGACGACCTTCGCCCCCCAGCGCGCGCGCAGGTTCTCTTCGGCCATGGCGAAACCCACGGCATTCGCGATGCCCTGGCCCAGCGGCCCGGTGGTCGTCTCGACCCCCGCCACATGGCCGAATTCCGGGTGGCCCGCCGTGATCGCGCCCCACTGGCGGAAGTTCTTCACCTGCTCCAGCGTCATGTCGGCATAGCCGGTCAGGTAGAGCAGCGCATAGATCAGCATCGACCCATGCCCCGCCGACAGGATGAACCGGTCCCGGTTCGGCCAGCGCGGCGCGGCGGGGTCGAAATTCAGATGCTTTTCGAACAGGACCGTGGCCACATCCGCCATCCCCATCGGCATGCCCGAATGGCCCGAATTCGCCGCCGCCACGGCATCCAGCGTCAGGGTGCGGATCGCGCAGGCGCGCATCCAATGGTCTGGGTGGCGGGCGCGGAGCGTCTGAATATCCAAGGCCGTGGTCCTGTCATGCGTTGCGGTTTTCGGCCCCGCTCTAGGGCGCATCTCGGGCAAGATCAAGCAATCCCCGCAAGCCCTTGGGTGCAAAGGCGTGAGTTGCGCCTTATTCTTGCGCTACACTGATGGGAAGGATCGGGGCAGGGCGATTCGTATCCGCTGCCACCGCTCTTGGCAAAGAAGTCGACGCAACCAGAAGAAACGTATCGCAGGACAGAAAGGCACCCCATGCAGGATTTGGCCGAGCTGGAACGCCGCATCGCCGCCGCGCTGCACCGCATCGGCGAAGGGGTCGAGGCGATGTCGCGGCAGCCCATGCCCGCCGCCGCGCCGCAGCGCGATGACGACGGTGCCGAAGACCGCATCGCCGCGCTGGAGTCGGAACTCGCCGCCGAGCGTGTCCTTGCCGCCAGCCTGCGCCAGCGCATCGCCGATCTGGAAGACGCGCCTCCTGCCATCGCCGACCTGCCGCCCGATGTCGCCGCCCTCTATGCCCGGATCGACAAGATGACCGCGCAGTTGGACGTGCAAGGTCTGGAAATGCAGCGCATGCGCAAGACGGTGGTGCAGTTGCGCGAAAACCTGCGCGGACTGCGCCGCGCTCAGGTGGCCAACCTCGCCGATCCCGACCAGATCAACCGTGCCATGATGGCCGAACTGGAGGCGATGCGCGTCGCCCGCCTCTCCGAAGTGGCCGAGATGGACGAAATCCTTTCCGAACTGACCCCCCTCATCACCGAAGAGCGTGCCGATGCCTGAACTTCACGTCACCATCGGCGGCCGGTCCTTCCCCGTCGCCTGTCAGGAAGGCGAGGAACATTTCCTCCGCGCCGCCGCCGCCATGCTGGATGCCGAGGCGCAACCCATCGTCTCCCAGATGGGCCGCCTGCCCGAGGCGAAGATGCTTCTGATGGCGGGCCTGATGCTCGCCGACAAGACCGCCGCGGTCGAGGATGAGATCCGCTCCCTCAAGGCCCGCATCGCCGATCTCGAATCCCGCCCTGATGCCAGGGTCGAGGTGCCGATCATCCCGCCGCAGGTGACCGAAACGCTGGCCGAGATCGCAGCCCAAGCCGAAGCGCTCGCCCAGCGGGTGGAAGAGGCGCGCGGCACGGCCTGACCACCGTTCTGCAGCGGCTTAGGCGCATACCGCTTCATCTGCGGTATGCTTTCCGGTATGCTCCTTCCAAGCACAGGAGTCCGCCATGCCCGTCACCCGCCGCGCCACCTCCATGACCCTCGACGCCGCCCTTCTTGATGAGGCGCGTTCCTTGGGCATCAACATCTCTCGCGCCGCCGAGGAAGGCATCCTCGCGCAAGTCCGGGCCGAACGCGGCCGCCGCTGGAAAGAGGACAACGCCGCCGACATCGCGGCCTACAACAAATGGATCGAAGAGAACGGCGTGCCGCTTGCGCGCTATCGTAAGTTCTGATGGCCGATCAGTTCGACTTGTATCGCATGGCGGAAGGGGATTACGTCGTCGTCCTTCAGTCCGACCTGCTTGACGATTTGAACACCCGCGCTGTTTGCCTCGCCATACCGGAAGGCGCGGCGGTTCCGGCACTTCCGGCACTGTCTCCGGTCCTGACCGCCGGCGATATCCGGCTTCGCCTCGCGCCGCATGTCCTTGCGACTTTGACCTTGGCCGAACTCGGGACCTTCGTGGCCAACCTTGCCCATGAACGCGACAGGATCATCCGCGCCTTCGACCTGATGCTGACCGGGGCCTAGAAAAGCAAAAGGCCCGTCTAAGACGGGCCCTTCCTTATCAACCGAACACCCTCTCAGGCATTCGCCTCGCGGATCTTGTTCGCGGCGTCCTTGTCGAAACTCACACCCTTCGCCTCGAACAGCGCATCCAATTCGCCTGACAGCGTCATCTCCGTCACGATATCGCAGCCGCCCACGAATTCACCCTTCACGTAAAGCTGTGGGATCGTCGGCCAGTCGCTGAAATCCTTGATGCCCTGCCGGATATCCGCATCGGCAAGCACGTTCACATCGGCAAAGGTCACGCCCATGTAGTTCAGCACGCCCGCCACACGGGACGAGAACCCGCATTGCGGCATCATCTTGGTGCCCTTCATGAACAGCACCACGTCATTCTTTTCGATCGTCTCGCGGATCTGGTCCTGCGCGCTCATGCCCTTATCCTTTCAATCCGGCGCCTTGGTCGTCAGCGCCAGCGCATGGAGTTCCCCATGCGCACCATCCATCTTGCCCTTCAGCGCGGCATAGACCGCCCGCTGCTGTTGCACCCGGTTCATTCCCTTGAAGCTCGCGTCGATGACTTCCGCCGCAAAATGCTGCCCATCATCGCCTTGCACCGTGATCTTGGCCTCGGGAAATCTTTCCCGGATCAGATTCTCGATATCGCGCGCCGTGATCATGCTGGCTCCCCGGTATTCCTGACCAAAGATGTATGCCTAAGGGGCAGGGGCCGCAAGTGGGGCAGGGGCCGGCAAGGCCTCCCATTCCGCGCGCAGCATCCCGTAAAGCATCAGGTCCACCGACCGCCCCAGCATCGGCCGCCACCAATGCTCTCGCAGCCGCCCCTCCAGCGTGTAGCCCGCCCGCGCATAGATTTTCTGCGCCCGGCCATTCTCGCTGCTTGCATCCAGCCAGACCCGCTTTGCCCCCAGCACGGAAAATCCGTAATCCGTCAGGGCCCGCACGAACCCAAGGCCCCGCCCGCCGCCCGCCACATCCAGCGCCAGCCTGCGCAACTCCACCGCCCTCGACGGATCGTCCAACTCGGCAAACAGCGCAAATCCCGCCCGCGCGCCATTCTCTTCCCAGATCAGCAGCCGATGCCGTGGGTCCGAGGCATAGAAGGCCAGCCGCCCCTCATCCTCATCGGTGATATAGATGCCGTAGTCTGGCCGCTGCGCCAGCGACCGGATGAAGGCGAAATCCTCGGGCAGGGCAGGGCGCAGGCTCATCCGCGCGCCCTCCATTCCCGCGCCAGCATCCCGAAGGCATGGCAATCCGCCCAAATGCCCCCACCGCGATCCCAGCATTCGCGCATCGTCCCCTCCTGCACGAAACCCGCCTTGCGGAACGCCGCCAGCGCAACCGCATTGTCAAAGGCGATGTCGCAGAACATCCGATGCGCGCCCATCGTCCCGAAGACATGCGCCTGTACCGCGCCGATCAGGGCCTGCCCCTCGCCCCGCTTCGGCACCGCCAGCCCGATGTTGATCAGATAGACGACGCCCGGATAGGCCCAGTCCAGCACCGCCACGCCGTCGATCCCACCGCGATCCCAGACCATCACGCCCTGCGCGTCACCGCCCGCGATCTCGCGCAGCCAGTCTTCGGATTGCGCCAGCATCGCCATCGGATGCGCAGCGATCACCCCGGCGACCGCAGGGATTTCCCCATCGGTCGCCCGGCGCAACATCAGGCAACCGCCTTGGCAAAGGCCGACCGGTACAGCACCGACAGTTCCGCCACAGGCGCAGCCTCGCCACCCAAGACGACCTTATCCCCACCGAACCGCCCGACCACCGCGACAGGAACCCCCGCCGCCTTGCCCGCCGCGATCAACGCATCAGGCTTGGCCGTTGCCACCAGATACCGCGCCTGATCCTCGCCGAACAGGAACCCCGCCTCGCCGCTCTCCAGCGTGACGCCCAGACAGGCCCCCTCCGCCATCTCAAACGCCGCCAATGCGAGGCCACCGTCCCCAAGGTCAGTACAGGCCCGGATCAGCGCGCGATGGGCCCGCACAAACTCCCCATGCCGCTTCTCGGCGGCGAGATCGACGCCCGGCGCATCACCCGCCTCGATCCCGAACATCTCGGCCAACACCGCCGACTGCCCCAGATGCGCGCCCGCCGCACCGATCAGAACCGCTGCATCCCCCGCCACAGGCTTGCCGTGGATGACCTCATCCAGCGAGGACAGGATCCCCACCGCCCCGATCGTCGGCGTGGGCAGGATCGCCCGCCCGTCGGTCTCGTTGTAAAGCGACACGTTCCCCGAAACGATCGGCATGTCCAGCGCCGCCACCGCCGCCCCGATCCCTTTGATCGCGCCCACGAACTGCCCCATGATCTCGGGCTTTTCCGGGTTGCCGAAATTCAGGTTGTCGGTCGTGGCCAAGGGCTTTGCCCCCACCGCCGTCAGGTTGCGATAGGCTTCCGCCACCGCCTGCTTGCCACCCTCCACAGGGTTGGCCTTCACATAGCGCGGCGTCACGTCGGACGTGAAGGCCAGCGCCTTTCCCGTCCCATGCACCCGCACCACGCCCGCAGGCAGGCCCGGCGTCACCACTGTATCCGCGCCCACCTGACTGTCATACTGCTCCCAGACCCAGGCCTTGTGGGCATAGGTCGGGCTGCCGATCAACGCCCGCAGCCCCGCGATGGGCGCAATCGCCGGAACCTCGCCCAAGGGCGCCGCCGCAGGCGTCTCCACCCAAGGCCGATCATATTCCGGCGCACTGGACGACAGCTTGGACAAAGGCAGGTCCGCCTTGATCTCATTGCCATGCAGGATCAGGAACCGGTCCTCTGGGATCGTCTCGCCCACGATGGCGAAGTCGAGGTCCCATTTCACGAATATCGCCCGCGCCTCCGCCTCCATCGACGGCTTCAGAACCATTAGCATCCGCTCTTGGCTCTCCGACAGCATCATCTCATAGGCCGTCATGCCCGTCTCGCGCTGGGGCACGTTGTCCAACTGCAGCCGGATGCCCAGTCCGCCCTTATCGCCCATCTCCACCGCCGAACAGGTCAGGCCCGCGGCCCCCATGTCCTGAATGGAAATCACCGCACCGGATGCCATCAACTCAAGGCACGCCTCCAGCAGCCGCTTCTCTGTGAAGGGGTCGCCCACCTGTACCGTCGGGCGCTTTTCCTCGATCGTGTCGTCGAACTCGGCAGAGGCCATGGTCGCCCCGCCCACGCCATCGCGCCCTGTCTTCGCGCCCAGATAGACAACCGGCATCCCCACGCCGGAGGCCGCCGAATAAAAGATCTTGTCCGCATCCGCCAAACCGGCGGCAAAGGCATTCACCAGGCAGTTGCCGTTATAGGCGCGGTGGAACCGCACTTCACCGCCCACCGTCGGCACGCCAAAGGCATTGCCATAGGCCCCGATCCCCTCGACCACGCCCTTCACCAAATGGGATGTCTTGGGATGCGACGGCTCGCCAAAGCTTAAGGCATTCATCGCCGCAATGGGCCGCGCGCCCATGGTGAAGACGTCGCGCAGGATGCCCCCCACGCCCGTCGCCGCGCCCTGATGGGGCTCGATATAGGACGGGTGGTTGTGGCTCTCCATTTTGAAGATCACCGCCTGCCCGTCGCCGATATCCACCACGCCCGCATTCTCGCCGGGGCCACAGATCACCTGCGGCCCGCTGGTCGGCAGCGTCCGCAGCCATTTCTTCGACGACTTATAGGAACAATGTTCGTTCCACATCGCGGAAAAGATGCCCAGCTCGGTAAAGGTCGGCTCGCGCCCGATGATCTCAAGGATGCGCTGATACTCATCCGGCTTCAGCCCATGGCTGGCGATCAGGTCGGGGGTGAGGGCGGGCTCGGAAACGGCTTTCGACACTGGGTTCGACACGGGGGCATTCTCCCATCAACGCGGCTCGCTGCCTCATAGGCCAAGGGCGGGCGATCCGAAAGACCCGTTGCCCTCCCGCAGAATTTTTTCCGACCACCGAGAGATTTTTTTGCGTGCCTTGTCGAAATCGGCAAACTGGCCGCGTCCTTGGGGTACGACCCACCAATGTAAGGAAACTGGAATGACCTTTGCGACCACATCCTTTTATGCCCTGCCGCTCATCCTGATCTTCTTGGTCCTCTTCTTCCGCGTCTCGGCGCGGCGGGCGGATCTGAAGGTCTCCATCGGCGATGCCGGGGATTCGATCCTGCACGAACGCATCCGCCAGCACGGCAATTTCATCGAATGGGTGCCGCTCACGCTCATCCTGATGGCCCTTGCCGAAGCTTCCGCCGCCAATTCCATCGCGCTGCACTGCGCGGGTGGGCTTCTGGTGCTCGGCCGCGTTCTGCATCCGCTTGGCCTCAAGGCCGGGAATGCAGCCCATCCCCTGCGGATGGCAGGCAATTCGATGAACCTGCTCTCCGTGGCGATCCTCTTCGTTCTCCTGATCCTCGCACGCCTCGGCGCCTGACCACCTCCAACCCAAGGACAAACATCATGCAATACATGCTTCTGATCTACGGTGCTCCCGAAGTTGAACCGCAATACGGAACCCCCGCCTTTTCCGAAATGATGGCAGGCTATGCCGCCGCCAGCGCGAAGATGGTCGAAGACGGCGTCATGCGTGGCGGAGAAGGCCTTCAGGGCGTTGAAACCGCCACTTCGCTGCGCATCCGCAACGGCAAGGTGGAAACCATGGACGGCCCCTTCGCCACGACCAAGGAACATCTCGGCGGCTACTATGTGATCGACGTACCGGACCTTGACGCCGCGCTGAGATACGCTGCGCTCATCCCGTCGGCCACCTACGGCACGGTCGAGGTGCGCCCCCTGATGGACTACAACCCCGCTGGGGCATGACCGAATGACCGCCTCCGATGCCATCGCCGTCACCCGCGCTGTCGAGGCGCTGCTGCGGCAGGATCGGGGGCGGCTTCTCGCCGCGCTGATTGCGCGCCTGCGCGACTTCCAACTTGCCGAAGACGCGCTGCAAGAGGCAGCACTTTCCGCCCTCACCCATTGGGGCCGCGCGGGCATCCCCGCCTCGCCCCAAGGCTGGCTTCTCCGCGTTGCCCTGCGCAAAGCCATCGACCGCATTCGCGCCGGCCAAAGGGATGATCGCAAATCCGCCGACCTCGCCCGCCTCGCCGTGGATGAGGCGGATGAGACCCCGCCCGAAGACATCCCCGACGAACGGCTCCGCCTGATCTTCACCTGCTGCCACCCGGCGCTTGACCCGAAATCTCGCGTTGCCCTGACGCTGCGCACCATCGCGGGCCTCTCCACCCCCGAAATCGCCCGTGCCTTCCTTGATGCCGAACCGACCATGGGCCAGCGGCTTTCCCGCGCCAAGGCCAAGATCGCCGCCGCCCGCATCCCCTTCGCCATCCCCGGCCCCGAAGATTGGCCGGATCGACTGCAATCCGTGCTGGCTGTCCTCTACCTGATCTACAATTCCGGCTACACGCTCGGTCCCCAAGGCGACCGCGACCTCTGTGCCGAGGCGATCTTCCTCGCCCGCCTCCTCGTCCACCTCCGCCCGCAAGATGCCGAGATCGAAGGCTGCCTCGCGCTCCTCCTTCTCACCCAGTCCCGCGCCCGGGCCCGCATCGGCCCCGACGGCGCAACAATCCCCCTGACCGAACAGGACCGTCACCTCTGGGACCGCGCCACCATCGCCGAAGGCCTTGCCCTGATCGACACTGCCATGATCCGCCGCGCCCCCGGCCCCTATCAGGTCAAGGCCGCCATCGCCGCCTGCCATATGGCCGATCCCGCCCCTGATTGGCCGCAGATCGTCGCGCTTTACACCCGGCTTCTGGACTTCGAACCCACCCCGGTGATCCGCCTGAACCGCGCTGTCGCGCTGGCAGAGGCCGGCCATCTGGCGCAGGCCCTATCTGACCTCGCCTCCTTGGCCGAGGCGCTGCACGACTATCAGCCGTTCCACGCCGCCCATGCCGACCTGCTCGCGCGGGCAGGGCAGGGGCAGGCCGCGCGCGCCGCCTATGACCGCGCGATCGCCGCCGCGCCATCTCCCGCCGATGCCGCATTCCTGATCAAGAGGCGCGAGTCCCGGCCCATCTGACAGGCAGTTTCCGAAAAGAACGGAAAAACCAAAAAAAAGGCCGAGCAGAAGCTCGGCCCAAGTCCAACAGGGAGGTATGAGACAGCAAGAGAAACTCTCAATCGCCGCCTCGCCATCGCATGTAGGGTGGCGGTCGATTCCCTACAAGGGCAGGAATGCCGCAGATGCATCATGGCTGCTATGCGCTTTCCGCATGGCTGCGCAGACAGGCATGGAAACGTTTCCGCGTCGCCACCTGCCGCCCGCCCGATCAGCCCTGTTCGCGCTTGCGATATTTGAAGATTTCCTCGCTCACGAACTCGCGGAAGGCCGCCACGCGCTTGGAATGGCGCAGCTCTTCCGGGTAGGCGAGGAAAACGGGCACTTCTGCGCTTTCGACATCAGGCAGGACCCGGATCAGATCAGGAAAATCCTCGGTGATGTAATCAGGCAGCACGCCAATCCCGATATGGTTCAACACCCCCTGCAGCACCCCAAAATAGTTGTTCACCGTCAGGGTGGACGGGATGTCATTGCTCATCAACTGCTGGACGAGGATCGCCCCCGCCGCCACCTGCGCTGTGCCGGGATGCTGGCAGATCAGGCGATGCGAATGGAAATCCGCCATCGTTTCAGGTGTGCCGTTCTGCGCCAGATATTCGGGCGTCGCATAAAGCCGCATCCGAATCTGCATCAGCCGCTTGCGGATCAGGTCGGCCTGCGACGGCTCCTTCATACGGATCGCCACATCCGCCTCGCGCATCGGCAGGTCCAACACCCGCTCTTCCAGCATCAGGTCGATCTTCAGACCCGGATACTTCTGGTAAAGCGCCGTCAGGCGCGGGGCCAGCCACAGCGTGCCAAAGCCCACCGTGGTCGTCACCCGCAACTCACCGAACACCTCGTCTTCGCTGTCGCGGATCCGCGCCGCCGTCGCATCCAGCCGCTTCACCATCTGCGAAGTGGCGTCGAACAACAGCTCGCCCTGTTCCGTCAGGATCAACCCCCGCGCATGGCGGTGGAACAGCGTCACATTCAGGCTTTCCTCCAGCGCGCGGATCTGTCGGCTGACGGCGGACTGGCTCAGATGCAGCACATCCCCCGCATGGGTCAGGCTGCCGCGATCGGCCACCGCATGGAAAATCCGCAGCTTGTCCCAGTCCATCATGTCAATCACCATAAACGTCCGGGCACGCTACCACGGGAGCCCCCACATAAGAAGTATAACTGCCATGTAAAGGACGCATGGCTCCGATTTCCGGCCCCCGTGCCACTTCCCGCCCATGCCCCTGCGGCAACGGCCTTTTCCCCTCACGCCATCGCGCCTATGCTGCGGGCAAACAGGGCAGCATCCGGCACAAGCCGGGAAAGGGGCGGTGATGGCAGTTGGCATCTTCGATTCGGGTCTGGGCGGCCTGACCGTCCTCGATGCCGTCGCCCGCCGCCTGCCCGATGTGCCCTTCGTCTACTTCGGCGACAACGCCCATGCCCCCTATGGCGTGCGCACCGCGGATGACATCTTCAACCTCACCTGCGCCGCCACCGAACGGCTCTGGGCCGAGGGCTGCGATCTCGTCATCCTCGCCTGCAACACCGCCTCCGCCGCCGCGCTCAAACGGATGCAGGAAACCTGGGTCCCGGCCGACAAGCGGGTCCTCGGCGTCTTCGTGCCCTTGATCGAGGCGCTGACCGAACGGCAATGGGGCGACAACTCCCCCCCGCGCGAAGTGGCGGTCAAGCATGTGGCCCTCTTCGCCACTCCCGCCACCGTCGCATCCCGCGCCTTCCAGCGCGAACTGGCCTTCCGCGCCATCGGCGTTGACGTGGAGGCACAGCCCTGCGGCGGCGTGGTCGACGCCATCGAGCAGGGCGATGAGATTTTGGCCGAGGCGCTGGTCAGGTCGCATGTCGAAGCGCTCAAGCGCCGCATGCCCACCCCCGAAGCCGCCATCCTTGGCTGCACCCATTACCCGCTCATGGAAAAGGTATTCCAAGAGGCGCTTGGGCAGGGGGTCAAGGTCTACAGCCAAGCCAATCTGGTAGCGGAATCGCTGGCCGATTATCTGCAACGGCGGCCCGAGTTTCTGGGGTCTGGCAAGGAGTCAAAGTTCCTGACCACGGGCGATCCCAAGGCCGTATCGAACAAAGCGACGCAATTTCTGCGCCGGAAGATCGAGTTCGAGGCCGCGTAGGGTGCGTGCTTGCACGCACCGGTCCTCCGCCTGAACAACCCAAACCTGTTGCGCGAACCGCTCCTCCACCGAACGCGGCGTGCCCACAGTTTGCTGCACAAAAGGCGGCACAAAACAGGGCACAGCCGTTGCAGCCAAAAACCCCTTGCCACTGGCCCCCGCCTGCCGCATCAACGCGGCATCTGGAAAGGGGGTCGCCATGGCCGCAAAAGTCGCAATCCTCGGGGCATCCGGCTATACGGGCGCGGAACTCGTCCGCCTCATCGCCACGCATGAAGGCCTTGAAATCGCAGCGCTTTCTGCCGACCGCAAGGCGGGCATGGCGATGGCCGATGTGTTCCCCTTCCTGCGCCACCTGACCCTTCCCACGCTGCAAAAGATCGACGAGATCGACTTTTCCGGCATCGACCTCTGCTTCTGCGCGCTGCCCCATGCCACGACTCAACAGGTTGTGGCCGCACTCCCCCGTACCCTCAGGATCGTGGATCTTTCCGCCGATTTCCGCCTCCGCGACCCGGCGGAATATGAAAAATGGTACGGCCAACCCCACACGGCGGTCGACCTGCAGAAAGAAGCCGTCTACGGCCTGACAGAATTCTACCGCGACGCCATCGCCCAAGCCCGCCTCGTGGCGGGCACCGGCTGCAATGCCGCAACCGGGCAATACGCCCTGCGCCCCCTGATTTCAAAGGGTTGCATCGACCTTGACGACATCCTGATCGACCTCAAGGCGGGCGTCAGCGGGGCAGGGCGCAGCCTCAAGGAAAACCTCCTGCATGCCGAACTCTCCGGCGGCACCCACAGCTATTCCGCAGGCGGCAAGCACCGCCACCTTGGCGAATTTGATCAGGAATTCAGCGCAATCGCGGGCCGCCCCGTGCATGTCCAGTTCACCCCGCATCTTCTGCCAATGAACCGGGGCATCCTTGCGACCGTCTATGTGAAAGGTGACGCGACACTCGTTCACCAAACCCTCGCAAGCGCCTATGAAACCGAGCCTTTCCTGAAAGTGCTACCCTTTGGCGCACTCCCCTCGACACGCGATATCGCAGGCTCCAACTACTGCCATATCGGCGTCATCGGCGACCGCATCCCCGGACGCGCCGTGGTGATCGCCGTGCTGGACAACCTGACCAAAGGCTCTTCCGGTCAGGCCATCCAGAATGCCAATCTCATGCTGGGCCTGCCCGAAACCCAAGGGCTGACGCTCGCCCCCGTCTTCCCGTAGGAGGGATCATGGCCGGTCTGAAAGGTCTGAAGAAACAACGCCGTATCCAGATCATCGCGCTGGCCACGGTAGCGTTGATCGGGGCAACTGGCCTTGTGGGCTATGCCATGCGGGACGGCATCAACTTCTTCCGCTCACCCACCCAAGTGGTCGAAGAACCGCCCTCGCAGGGCGAGGTGTTTCGCATCGGCGGTCTGGTCGAAGAAGGCTCCATCGTGCGCGGTCAGGGCGAAACTGTCACCTTCCGCGTGACCGACATGAACCAGTCTGTCCCGGTCGCCTATACCGGCATCCTGCCCGACCTCTTTGCCGAGGGCCAAGGCATGGTGGGCACTGGCAGCATGGTCGACGGCACCTTCCAGGCCACGGAAATCCTTGCCAAGCATGACGAAACCTACATGCCGGCCGAAGTGGTGGATGCCTTAAAGGAACAGGGCGTCTATGTCGATCCGAACCAGCCCGACAGTTGACCGCGCGCTCCTTACCGCACCCGTTAACCCTTTCGCGCGACTCTGGCCCCATCATCACGGGGGCCATCATGCCGAATGCCATCCTTTCAAGAACTGCACTTGTTGCGCGCCGCCTGCGCCTTCTGGTGACGCGGACGGCGTCGCCTCGGGCATCGGGCCGCTATGATCGGCTGATCGATGCCGCCAACCGCCTGCCGCGCCCGGTGCTCGTCTATGGCACCGTGGCGCTGATGTTCCTTGCGCTGATCCGCCCCGACCTCTTCGATCGCGGCATGGCCAGCCTCGAGCGTATGCCGGATGAACTCTGGTGGCTCGTCGGCGCGATCCTTGCGGGCCATTTCGGCGCGCGCGAGGCGCATCATCTGCGCCATCGCGCCCCGCCCGCCGCACCCCCGGCGACGCCAGAAAAGCCCGGGCCCGACAGCCTCGCCTGATCCGCCGTCCTTGACCTGTCACATCGCCTCTGGCATTGCCGAAGGCAACCAGACAGGAATGTGATCAAATGAACCTCTTCTCGGATATCCGGGACCTCGTCATCGCCTCCCTTACCGATCTCGCCGCCGAAGGCGCGCTGCCGCAGGGGCTCGACCTTTCTGCCGTCGCCGTGGAACCGCCGCGCGATGCCGCCCATGGCGACATGGCCACCAATGCCGCGATGGTGCTGGCCAAGCCTGCGAATATGCAGCCCCGCGCGATTGCCGAGGCGCTCGCTGCACGCCTGATGGCCGATCCCCGCATCGCAGGGGCCGATGTGGCGGGGCCGGGCTTTCTGAACCTTCGGCTTGATCCCGCGCTCTGGCACGGGCTGATCCGCGCCACACTGGGGCAGGGGATCGATTACGGCCGCTCCACGCTCGGGCAGGGGCTGAAGGTAAATGTCGAATTCGTCTCGGCCAACCCCACCGGCCCCATGCATGTGGGCCATACCCGCGGCGCAGTCTTCGGCGATGCTCTGGCCCGCCTGCTGTCTTTCGCGGGCTGGGATGTCACGCGGGAATACTACATCAACGACGGCGGCGCGCAGGTCGATGTGCTGGCCCGTTCCGCCTATGAACGCTACCGCGAGGCGCATGGTCTGGAACCCGCCATCGCCGAAGGGCTCTATCCCGGCGACTACCTCATCCCGGTGGGCGAAGCGCTGAAGGCCAAATACGGCGACAGTCTTCTCGATCAGCCGGAATCCGTCTGGCTGAAAGACGTCCGCGACTTCGCGACCGAGATGATGATGGCAGAAATCCGGAACGATCTCAAAGTCTTGGGCGTCGAGATGGATGTCTATTCCTCGGAAAAGGCGCTATACGGCACGGGCGAGATCGAAGCCGCCATCGCCACACTGCGCGGCATGGGCCTGATCTATGAAGGCACGCTGGAACCCCCCAAGGGCAAGGAACCCGAGGATTGGGAACCCCGCATCCAGACCCTCTTCCGCTCTACCGCCCATGGCGACGACGTGGACCGCCCGGTGCAGAAATCGGACGGCAGCTGGACCTATTTCGCCCCCGACATCGCCTATCACTACAACAAGGTGCGGCGCGGCTTCGACCAGTTGATCGACATTTTCGGCGCCGATCACAGCGGCTATGTCAAGCGGATGAAGGCCGCCGTCTCGGCCCTGTCGAACGGTCGCGTGCCGCTGGATATCAAGTTGATCCAACTGGTGAAGCTCTACAAGAACGGCGAACCCTTCAAGATGTCCAAGCGGGCAGGGACCTTCGTCACCCTCCGCGACGTGGTCGAACAGGCTGGCGCCGATGTGACCCGCTTCGTCATGCTGACCCGCAAGAATGACGCGGCGCTGGATTTCGACTTCGACAAGGTGCTGGAACAGTCCAAGGACAACCCCGTCTTCTACGTGCAATACGCCAATGCCCGCGTGAACTCTGTCCTGCGTAAGGCGCGTGAGGCGGGGCTTGATGTGTCCGACGCCACGCTGATGGCCGCCGACCTGTCCATCCTCACCCATGAGGCCGAACTGGCGATGGCCAAGAAGATCGCCGAATGGCCGCGTCTGGTGGAAATCGCCGCGCGCAACAACGAACCACATCGCGTGGCCTTCTACCTCTACGAACTGGCCTCCGAATTCCACGGCTTGTGGAACCGCGGCAATGACGACACCAGCCTGCGCTTCATCCAAGACGGCAATCCTGCCGTATCGCAGGCGAAAATCGCCCTTGCCCGCAGCGTTTCCGTTGTCATTTGCAGCGGTCTTGCTATCTTGGGCGTCACTCCGGTCGAGGAAATGCGCTGATCAACAGCGTCCCGTCCGGTCGAGCAGGCAAAGAACGCGGATGCGGCACGTATCGCATCCGGCACGAGGCACGACATGGCGAACGTTGATTACGACGATTTCGATGCCGCTGAGGCGTCCGTCTGGCCCGAAGAGGCGCCGCGCAATGGTCGCGTGCAGCGCCTTGTCCATATGGCGGGTGCGGTGTGTTCCGTGGCCCTCGTGATCGGGATGGCCTATTGGGGCTATCGTGTCGCCGTGCGTGATGCCAATGGCGTGCCCGTGGTCCGCGCGATGGAAGGCCCGATGCGCATCGCGCCCAAGGACCCGGGTGGCGAGATCGCCGATCATCAGGGGCTTGCCGTGAACACCGTCGCCGCGCTCGGGGCCGCCGCTCCGCCGCCCGACCGGCTTGTGCTGGCCCCGCGTCCGGTGGAACTCAGCCTCGAAGATGCCCCCGGCATGGCGCTTGCCGGGGCGATGCCACAGGCGGCGGATGCCACGGTGGTCCCGGCCTCTGCCGGGACCGTGGCACCGGTCCCCGTCCCGGTCGCCCCCGCGCCGGTCGCCGCGCAGGACGAGGCCGATCTCGGCCCTGATCCCGATGCCGTGGCGCAGGCCTTGGCCGAAGCCTTGGCCGAACCCGTGCCCGAACCCGTGCCGGAGGCCGTCGCCGCCACCCCGGAAACAACCGCCTCCGGCCAATTGCGCCCGCGCCCGCGCCCGGTCGCTCCCGGTCAAGAGGCCGCCCTTGTCCCCGTCGCGCTGGCCGATCCGGCCACCGCTTCGGCCCCGTTGGCCGAGATCGACCCCGCCGCCATTCCCGCAGGCACCCGCCTTGTCCAACTCGGCGCCTTCGACACGGCGGACGAGGCGCGTGCCGAATGGGTGAAACTGGGCAATCAGTTCGGTCCCCTCTTCCTTGGCAAGGCCCTTGTCGTTCAGGCCGCGGAAAGCGGCGGTCGCACCTTCTTCCGCCTGCGCGCGCATGGCTTCGCGGATGAGACGGAAGCGCGCGGCTTCTGCACCGAAATGCTTGCCCAGAACGCCTCCTGCATTCCGGTCGAGCAGCGCGGATGACCTTCGGTCAGGGCGCCGCGATCTTCGGCTGTTCCGGCCCCATCCTCACAAAGGACGAGGCGGCCTTCTTCCGCGACGCCGATCCCTTCGGCTTCATCCTCTTCGCCCGCAACGTGGAAAGCCCCGATCAGGTCCGCCGCCTGACCGACGACCTGCGCACCAGCACCGGCCATGACGCGCCCATCCTCGTTGATCAGGAAGGCGGGCGCGTGCAGCGTCTGCGCGCCCCACATTGGCGCGAATGGCTGCCCCCGCTGGATCAGGTCGCGCAAAGCGGCGCACAGGCCGCCCGTGGGATGGGCCTGCGGTCGCGCATCATCGCCCATGAACTGCGTGCCGTGGGGATCGACGCAAACTGCGCCCCCTGCTGTGATCTGGCCTCCGAACACACCCATCCCTTCCTGCGCAACCGCTGCTATGGCAGCGATCCCGCCACCGTCGCCACCATCGCCCGCGCGGTGGCCGAGGCGCATCTGGCCGGCGGCGTCCTGCCGGTGATGAAGCATATGCCCGGCCATGGCCGCTCCACCGCTGACACCCATCACGACCTTCCCACCGTCACCGCCACGCCCGAAGACCTGGACGCCACCGACTTCGCGCCGTTCCGCGCCCTGCGCGACATGCCGCTAGCCATGACCGCCCATGTCGTCTTCGCGGCCTTCGATGCCGACCGCCCCGCGACGCAATCCCCTGCGATGATCGACGTCATCCGCACCCGCATCGGCTTTGCGGGCCTCTTGATGACCGATGACCTCAACATGCAGGCGCTGTCGGGCACGCTGGGTGAACGCACTGCGGCCGCCCGCGCCGTCGGCTGCGACATTGCCCTGCATTGCAAGGGCGATCTGGCCGAGATGCAGGCCGTCGCCGCCGCCGCCGGGCGCTTGGACAGCGCAAGCCGGGACCGCGCCGCCGCCGCGCTGGCGTGGCGGAAACACCCCGACGCCGTTGACATCGCCGCCTTGGAAGATGACCTTGCTCAGGTCCTTCGGGGAGGCGCGCATGTCTGACGACTGGACCGCCGTGGAACGCCTGCCGCCCGCCGACCGTCTGGCGGCCGAGGCGCTGATTATCGATGTCGACGGGTTCGAAGGCCCGCTCGACCTGCTTCTGACGCTCTCACGCACCCAGAAGGTCGATCTGCGGCGCATCTCGATCCTGCAACTGGCGGATCAGTATTTGGGTTTCATCACCCGCGCCCATGCGCTGCGGATCGAATTGGCGGCTGATTACCTTGTGATGGCGGCTTGGCTCGCCTTCCTGAAATCCCGCCTCCTTCTGCCCCCCGAACCGGGCGAAGACGGCCCCACCGCCGAAGAACTCGCCGCCCATCTGGCCTTTCAGCTTGAACGGCTGGAAGCCATGCGTGAAGCCGCAGCCCGTCTGATGGCACGCGATCAGTTGGGGCGCGATTTCTTTGCCCGCGGCCTGCCCGAAGATGTCGCGCTGAACCGAAAGGTCACCTATTCGGCGACCCTGCTTGATCTGATGCGCGCCTATGCCCGCACCCGCACCAAGGATGAATTCCGTCCCTTCGTGATGGACCGCGACCATGTCTTCACCATGGAACAGGCGCTGGACCGGATGCGCGGGCTGATCGGCTATGCCGGGGACTGGGCGGAACTGACGTCCTTCCTCCCCGAAGGCTGGGACGGAAACCCGATGCGCCGCCGCTCCTCTACCGCCGCGCATTTCGCCGCCGTTCTGGAACTGGCCAAGCGCGGGCAGGTCGAATTGCGTCAGGGCGAAACCTTCGCACCCATCCAGCTGCGCCGGAAAGATCCATGACGGACAGCCCAGAGCCCATCGAACGCAGCCTCTTCGAAGCTCCGCCCATGGCGGAACAGGAACGCATGGTCGAAGCGATCCTCTTCGCCTCTACCGAACCCGTCACCGTGGCAGACCTTGAACAGCGCCTTCCGCATGGTTGCGATCCGGCCGAGGCGCTGGTGCACCTGCGCAAGCGATACGAGGGCAGGGGGGTGCACCTCGTGCGCGTGGGCGATGCCCATGCCTTCCGCACTGCGCCCGATCTTGGCCATCTGATGCGCAAGGAAACCGTGGAACAGCGCAAGCTCAGCCGCGCTGCCATCGAAACCCTTGCGATCATCGCCTATCACCAACCCGTCACCCGGACAGAGATCGAAGAAATCCGCGGCGTTGCCGTCTCGCGCGGGACAGTGGATCAACTGCTGGAACTGGAATGGATCCGTCTGGGCCGCAGAAGGATGACTCCGGGCCGTCCCGTCACTTTTGTTGTGACCGAACAGTTCCTAGATCATTTCGGTCTGGAATCGGCGCGCGATTTACCAGGGCTTAAGGAATTGCGGGCAGCCGGTCTTCTCGATAGCCGCCCGCTTCCCGGCAGCCCCTCGCGCGGTGAGGATGAGGACGAGGCAAGTGTCGGGCAGAGCGAACTGTTCGAGGATTAGTGAAAGGGCGATTAGGATGGATTGGAACAGGCTGTTGCAAGGCATGGGTGGGCGGCTGCTACGGCAGGCGCTCGGCATGGCGATGAAACACGGGCTGGATCGGATTGGCGGCGCGCCTGCCAAGGACAAGGGCCAGATGACCGAGGCAGAACGTCGGCATCACGCGAAATCCGCCGAAACGCAGAAACGAGTCAAGGACATCATGCGCGTCGGTCGCCGCTTCTGGCGGTGATCAGCGGAACTGTTTGGCCAGTTTCAGGCCCTGTCCCTGATAGTTTGACTTGATGGCCTGCCCGTAAAGGGTCTTGGGCCGTTCTGTCATGCGTTCATAGACCAACCGCCCCACCACCTGCCCATGTTCCAGCACGAAGGGCGCCTCGTGGCAGCGCACCTCCAGCACGCCTCGCGACCCTTCACCCCCGGCAAGGGCATGGCCGAAGCCGGGATCAAAGAACCCCGCGTAATGCACGCGAAACTCACCCACCATCGCCAGATAGGGCGCCATCTCGGCGGCATAATCCGGCGGGATCGTCACGGCCTCGCGGCTGACAAGGATGTAGAAGGCACCGGGGTCCAGAATGATCCGCCCCTCGGTGCTGCGAACCTCCTCCCAGAAGTCGCGCGCCGGATAGTGGCCAATCCTGTCCAGATCGATCACCCCCGTATGCGGCTTCGCCCGATAGCCAAGCAGATCACCTGTTGCGGGCTTCAGATCGACCGAAAAGCCCAGCCCTTCGGCAATCACCGCCTCCCCCGAAACCAGCGGCTCCTGTGCATGCAGCGCGGCCAGTTCGGCATCGTCCAGCACCGCCTGCCCGTGCCGGAACCTGATTTGATTCAGCCGCATCCCCGGGCGCACCAGCACCGAGAAGCTACGCGGGCAGACCTCGGCATAAAGAGGGCCATGATAGCCCGTTGCGATACGGTCGAACTCTGTCCCGCCATCGGTGATCGTCCGCGTCAGCAGGTCAAGGCGCCCGGTAGAGCTTTTGGCATTGGCAACCGCCGTCAATTCCGGGCCGAGCGCCAAAGACTCCATCAGCGGAATGACGTAGACGCAGCCCTTTTCCAGAACCGCGCCCTGCGTCAGGTCCACGCGGTGCATCTCGAACTCTTCCAGCCGCTGGGCGACGGTCCGGCCTTGCCCGGCAAGGAAGGAGGCCCGCACGCGATAGGCGACCGTGCCGAGTCGAAGGTCAAGGCTGGCGGGCTGGATCTGCGCCTCGGTAATCGGAACAACCGCCGTAATGGCGCCATCAGCGATCAGGTGCTGCAGGCTTTGCGAGGGAAGTACGCCGATGTTTGTCAACTCAGGCCCCTCCCGCCCGTGAAACGGAACCGCCCGCACTGCCATCCGGCAGGCGGGCGGTTTCGGTGTTGGTCGGGCCGGCGAGATTCGAACTCGCGACCTTCCGCCCCCCAGACGGACGCGCTAACCAGGCTGCGCCACGGCCCGACAGACGGGATACATACCGATATTCCGGGCAGGGGCAAGCGGGAAAGCACATCGTTGCCGGATCAGCGGATGCGGCGGCGCGACGCCTCGGCGACACGGTCGCGCAGGTCGGCAAGCCGGTCGTACAGCCGTTCCAATTCCGCCCGATGGGGGGCCAGTCTCGCCCGCCGACTGCGGCGTAGACGTGCCGCGACCGTTGGGTCGGCCGGCATCTCCGGCTCTGCCATCGGGGCGGCAGCACTGGCATCCGTCTCCTCTGCGGCGGCCTCGTCTTCTGCCCCGTCCGGCAGGGCCTCGGACGGCGATTCGCCCCGCATATCGTCCCCGGCAAACAGGTTCTCCGTGACCGGGGCCTCTTCTACAGCCGTCGCATCCACCCTCCCGTCAGAAGACGGCTCTGCAATCCGTCCGAACAGAGGCAAGGTCTCGACGGGCTCGATCTCTTCCTCGGCCTCTATGAAGGGGGCTTCCGGGGCGTCCAGCGTCTCTGCGGCGGGGTCGTCCGCTCTATCGTCCTCGTCAAAGGCGGGTGCACCACGCTGTGCCTCGTGCCGCGCGAAAGCCTGTTCCAGCGGGATGATCTGTGCCGTCTCGGTCGGGGTAGATGCCGGCGCGAGGGCCGAAAGAAGGAACTGCGCCTCATCTGCACTGGCATCCTCGGCGTCGATCACGACTTCGCTTCCTGGCGCAGGATCGGGCAGGGGGGCCGCAAGCCCCGACACATGGCGGATGCCCTGCTCGCGCAGGATCTTTTGGACCCCGCGGATCGTCAGGCCATCGTCGTGCAGCAGTTTCTTGATGCCGGCCAATAGGGACACGTCCCCCGGACGGTAATAGCGCCGCCCGCCCGCGCGTTTCACGGGCCGTATCTGTGGAAATCGACTTTCCCAGAACCGCAGAACATGTGCCGGAGTATCCAGCAGATCGGCCACTTCGCTGATGGTTCGGAACGCCTCTGGCGATTTCTCCATCGGCGACGGCCCCCTATCGCTTGGTTCCGGCCGCCACGCGATCCTTCATAAGATGCGAGGGACGGAAGGTAAGCACGCGCCGTGGGCTGATCGGCACCTCATCCCCGGTCTTCGGGTTGCGCCCAACGCGCGCCGACTTGCTGCGCACCGCGAAGGTGCCGAAGGACGAGATCTTGACCGTCTCGCCCTCGACCAGCGCATCGGACATATGCTGCAGCACGCTCTCCACCAAAGCGGCGCTCTCGTTGCGGGACAGACCCACCTCGCGGAACACCGCTTCGGACAGATCCATGCGCGTCAAGGTCTTCTCACTCATGCAAAGTCCCCCCCGGGTTGTCACGCGAGAGTGAGACGTTTGGATTAACGAGTCAATATCAACCACTTGCGACGCGCATTTGATGCGCCCGACCGTGGCTACCAGCGCAGCACCACCGCGCCCCATGCCAAACCGCCGCCAATCGCCTCGGTCACCACAAGGTCGCCGGTTTTGATCTGGCCGCGCTGCTTGCCCACCGAGAGGGCAAGCGGGATGGAGGCGGCCGAGGTGTTGCCGTGATCCTGCACCGTCACAACGACCCGATCCATCGGCACCTGCATCCGTTTTGCCGTCGCTTCGATGATGCGGATATTGGCCTGATGGGGCACGATCCAATCCACATCGCCACCCGAAAGACCGATCTTTTCCAGCGCGGTATGGGCCGTTTCTGCAAGTTTTTCAACAGCATGGCGGAAGACTTCCTTGCCTTCCATGCGCAGGTGTCCAGTCGCGCCCGTAGACACGCCGCCATCGACGTAAAGGATATCTTTGAACCGCCCGTCCGAGTTTAGATCGGTTGACAGGATGCCGCGATCCGCCGTGGTCCCGCCCGCTTCCTGCGCCTCTAGAACCAGTGCGCCTGCACCGTCGCCGAACAACACGCAGGTGGATCGGTCGGTCCAATCCATCAGCCGCGAGAAGGTCTCTGCGCCGATCACCAACACCCGCCGGGCCTGACCAGCAAGGATCAGCGCATTCGCCGTGGTCAGCGCATAAACGAAGCCTGCGCAGACCGCCTGCACGTCGAAAGCGAATCCACGGGACAGGCCAAGACCGGACTGAATCATCGTGGCGACGGACGGAAAGGTGAGGTCAGCCGTCGATGTGGCGACGATGATCGCGTCGATATCGGACGAATCCAGCCCGGCATCCGCCAAAGCGGCCTGCGCAGCCCGCAGGCCCAGATCGGATGTCATCTGGCCTTCCGCCGCGAAATGACGCCGCTCGATCCCCGAGCGGGTGCGGATCCATTCATCACTGGTTTCGATGAGGCTTTCGAACTCGGCATTGGGGACAACCCTTTCGGGAAGGTAGTGCCCCACGCCCCTTACGACGGCGCGTATCGTCATTCCTTGGTTCCGCCTCCCGTCCCCACGGCCGTCTCGGACGGGGTCGTTCCATCGCCGCCATCCTGCCCCGGACGCATGGCAGAGGCAACCCGTGCCGCCAGACGTTCCTGAAAGCCTGCAGCGGCAAGTTGATGCGCCAGCCGGATCGCGGCGGCCACGCCCGTGGCATCCGCCGATCCGTGCGATTTGACCACGGTCCCGTTCAAGCCCAGAAACACCCCGCCATTGGCGCGCCGCGGATCCATCCGCTTTTGCAGCCGCCGCAGGGTGGACAGGGCGAAAAGCGCCGCAAGGCGGGAGAAGACCGTCGCGTTGAATTCTTCGCGCAGGAAATCGGAGATCAGCTTTGCCGTCCCTTCGCCCGTCTTCAGGGCGATGTTTCCGGTGAAACCATCCGTCACGATCACATCGACACGGTCCGACGGGATGTCGCTGCCTTCGACGAAGCCCACGTAGTCGAATCCGCCTGCTTCCGCCGATTGCGCCACAAGGTCATGCGCCTCCTTCAACTCGGCGCGGCCCTTGTGTTCTTCGGTGCCGACGTTCAGCAGCCCCACCCTTGGCCGCGTCAGGCGCAGGCCGTTGCGGGCATAGGATGCCCCCATCATTGCGAATTGCAGAAGGTCGTTCGCCTCGGCCTTCACGTCGGCGCCCATGTCGAGCATCACGTTGAAGCCGCCGGGATTGCGCGACGGCCAGAGACTGGCGATGGCAGGGCGGTTGATTCCGGGCAGGCGGCGCAGGCGGATCATCGACAGGGCCATCAGCGCGCCTGTGTTCCCACAGGACACGGCGGCAGTGGCGGCACCTTGCTTCACGCTTTCGATGCAGGACCACATCGAGGTGCCTTCGCCATTGCGCATCACCTGACTGGGCTTGTCCTGCATGGTGACAACCCGGTCGGCATGGCAAATCGTGACGCGCCCGGCAAGCCCGTCGGCCTGTGCCACAAGACGCGCAAGCTCGCTTTCGTTACCGTGCAGCAGAAAGTCGGCTTGGGGAAGTTCGCGCACGGACAAAGAAAGACCGGCAACGACGGCTGCCGGTCCCCTGTCTCCGCCCATGGCGTCAACGGAAATGACGATACGCCTCGCGCCGTCGGTTGCCGGATCTGAAGCTCCGTTGGCCATCGGGCAGGGCGTCTTGGATGCGGCTTACGCCGCGTCCTCGTCCAGATCGACCTCTTTCGCAGTCGCCACGACTTCGCGCGCGTCGTAGTGACCGCAGGCGCTGCAGACGTGGTGCGGACGCTTCAACTCGCCGCAGTTCGAGCATTCCTGCGGATTGCCGGCGACAAGAGCGTCATGGGCGCGGCGCATATTGCGACGCGAACGGGTGACTCGGTTCTGAGGGACAGCCATGTCTCAACCTCGGGTAGCGGGGACATGCCCCTGATTTTCCTATTGCGGACAGCGGCTTGCCCACTTTCCGCGCGAGCCGATACCTGCCATCTGACGAGGCGCGGAACATAGCCGGAATTCCTGCGCGCGCAAGCCCCTTTCTTGCGACCGGCTGGCAAGTCGCATCAACCGGGTTCTGACCCGTCGAGACGGGACTTCAGCGCGGCAAGACCGGCGAAGGGACGCAGATCCTCGTCCTTGAGCGGGGCGGTGCCGGGGGCGGCGAAGACGGCCTCGCCAAGTTCCACCCCATCTGCCCGGGGATACAGAGGCAGGGCGAGTTCCAGCGCCTCCATCGCCACGAGCGCCGGATCGATGATCTCGGGCAGGGGGTCTTGCGTGTCGTCCTCCGGCATCTCGACCTCGTCGCCGTCGGGTTCTTGCCAATCGGCGATATAGCGACGGCGGACCTGTTCCGTCAGCCGCGCGATGACAGGGGCGAGGGTGACCGAGCAGGGCTGAACCGCCTCGGCCGTCATGGTTGCGTCGAGGGTGAAGTCATTGCGCCCATCGGGCCGGATTTCGCCGGTAAAGCGGAAGGCGGGCAGATCAACAAGGCCGAGTTGGACGGCGATCCATTGCCGCGTCGCGCGGTCTGGGCGCAGATCGAAACGGGTGGGCTTGCGGGTGGCGAGCGAGGCGCTGCGCAGCGGATGGCTGAAGGTGGGGTGATCGGCGGTCTCGTCAGGCATCTGTCGGTTTCCCTTGCAGGATCACGGGGCGGATCGGTGAGGCCGGAAGGGCAAGCATGTGCCGGTCCGGCGCGGGCGCTGCTGTTTGCATTCTTGAAGTGCGGGCCATCCTTCTGTAAGCCAAAGCAAAGCAGCCGCGCAGGTTATGGCATATGCCATATGTGCTGCGCCCGGGCGAGACAAGTCGGGCAGGGCAGAGGCAGGGTGGGTACGGCATGGGGTTCTACGGCAAGATGACGGCCCTTTCGGGTGCCGCCCGCGTCCTGCGGGCTGGGATGGTGGGTCTGGTCCTTGTTGCACTGGCCGCCTGTTCCTCGCTCTATCGCAATCACGGCTATGTTCCGACCGAGCCTGATCTGGCCCTGGTCGAGGTTGGGGTGGACACGCGTGAAACGGTGACCGAAAAGGTGGGCCGTCCCTCTGCTTCGGGCCTGCTGAACGATGTGGGCTGGTTCTACGTGCAAAGCCGCTGGGAATATCGCGGGGCCTTCCAGCCGCGCGAGATCGACCGTCAGGTCGTGTCGATCACCTTCAACGAGGCGGGCACCGTTGAGAACATCGAACGATTCGGGTTGGAGCGCGGCAAGGTCGTGCCGCTGTCACGCCGCGTCACCGAGTCGAGCGTGAAGGGCCTGAGCGTGATCCAGCAGCTTCTGGGCAGCTTCGGTCGCATCGCGCCGGGTGTCATCACTGGCGACTGACGCAGCGGTATAGCGCGCCTTTTTTGCCGTCCGCCTAGGCTTCAGGATCGAAGGTCAGCGCCACACCGTTGATGCAGTAGCGCAGCCCGGTCGGGGCCGGGCCATCCGGAAAGACATGTCCGAGATGCGCGTCACAGCGGTTGCAATGCACTTCCGTGCGGCGCATCCAAAGGGTGCGGTCTTCCTGTTCACCCACCATCTCGGGGTCGATGGGCTGCCAGAAGCTGGGCCAACCCGTGCCGCTGTCGAACTTGGTGCGCGCCGAAAAGAGCGGCGCATCGCAGCAGATGCAGCGATAGGTACCGGGGGCCTTGGGGAAATTATCATGGGTGAAGGCGCGTTCCGTGGCATGCTTGCGCGTCACGCGATAGGCGAGGTCTGACAGTTGCGCGCGCCATTCGGCATCGGATTTCACCACCTTGTCCATGACCGTCATCCCTTCTGCTGCATCCTGCGGGGCCTTGCCCCTGCGCCGATCCTTGGCCCATATCTAGGCCTCGCGCTTCGGTCAGCCAAGCGGCAAGCGGTAGGGGCATGGAATTCAGCAAGGGACGGTTCCGCGTGCGGCTGTCGCAACGGGACCGCGATGTGGTCGCGGCGCAAAGGTTGCGTCATCTGGCCTTTCGTGGCGGCGACGGGGTGGATGCGGATGCCTTCGATGCCGCCTGCCAGCATCTGCTGATCGAGGCAGTGGCGACCGGGGAACTGGTGGGAACCTGCAGGCTGCATCTGGTGCGATCGGCGGCTCTGCTTGGACAGACCTATACCGGACAGTTTTACGACCTTTCCGTATTCAGCGGATTTTCCGGCCCCATGCTGGAGGTCGGACGATTTTGCATGGCGGCCGGGGGGCAGGATGCGGATGCGCTGCGCCTTGCTTGGGCCGCGCTGACGCGGATCGTGGATGGCGAAGCGGTGGCGTTACTGTTTGGCTGTTCGTCATTCTCTGGCACGGACCCCGCGCCCCATGCCGACGCGCTGGCGGCGCTGGCCTGCCATCATCTTGCCCCGCCCGCCCTGCGCCCCGGGCGTAAAGCGACAGAGACGGTGCCCCTTGTGCCTGCGCCGCATGATATGCGGCGATCTCTGGCGCAGATGCCGCCCTTGCTGCGCAGCTATCTGGCCATGGGGGGATGGGTGAGCGACCATGCCGTCGTGGACCGTGATCTGGGCACGTTGCATGTCTGCACGGGGGTGGAGATCGCGGCGATTCCTCCGGCACGGGCGCGGCTCTTGCGGGCGGATGCGGGTTAGACTCCAAGGGGCGTTGACCTTGACCGCGCCCCCGCATACCTGAGCCGCCATGGCACGCGCACCCCTTCTTCAGCTTTCCGGCATCTCGCTGACCTTCGGCGGCAATCCTGTCTTCGACGGGCTGGACCTTGTCGTCCAGCCGGGGGATCGGGTGGCGCTGGTCGGACGGAACGGATCGGGGAAATCCACCCTGATGAAGGTGATGGCCGGGCTGGTGGAGCCGGATCAGGGCGCGCGCATCGTGCCGCCCGGGGTCGTGGTGGGGTATATGGAGCAGGACCCGGACTTGTCGGGCTTTGCCACTTTGGGCGACTATGCCGCCAGCGCCTTGCCGGAAGGCGAGGCGTACCGCGTTGAAATGGTTGCGGAAGGGCTGAAGTTCCGGCCCGAGTCGCCGGTTGCCACGGCCTCGGGCGGGGAGCGGCGGCGGGCGGCGCTGGCCAAGCTTCTGGCCGAGGCGCCGGAGCTGATGCTGCTGGACGAGCCGACCAACCATCTGGACATCCAGGCCATCGAGTGGCTGGAGGCGCAACTGACCGACACGCGCACCGCCTTTGTCCTGATCAGCCATGACCGGGCCTTTCTGAAGGCGCTGACCAAGGCCACGCTCTGGATCGACCGGGGCGAGGTGCGGCGGCGCGAGGCGGGCTTTGACGGGTTCGAAGAGTGGCGCGAAACCATCTGGGCCGAAGAGGATGAGGCGCGCCACAAGCTGGAGCGCAAGATCAAGGCCGAGGCGAAATGGGCCGTTGAAGGCATCAGCGCGCGGCGCAAGCGGAATATGGGGCGGGTGCGGGCGCTGGCCGCGCTGCGGGATGAGCGGGCGTCGATGATCCGCCGTCAGGGGACGGCGGCGCTGGAACTGGAAAGCGGCACCACCAGCGGCAAGCGGGTGATCGAGGCGAAGGGTCTGGAAAAACGCTTTGCCGATAAGGTGATCGTCAAGGGATTGGACCTGCGGGTGCTGCGCGGGGATCGGGTGGCCTTTGTCGGGCCGAACGGGGTGGGCAAGACGACGCTGCTCAAACTGCTGGTCGGTGAGGTGGCACCGGATGCCGGGACGGTGACCCTTGGCACCAATCTGGACATCGCGGTCTTCGACCAGACCCGCGCCCAACTGGATGCGGAGGCGAGCTTGTGGGAGAATCTGACGGGCGATCCGATGATGCGGGTGTCGGGCAATTCCGATCAGGTGATGGTGCGGGGAAATCCGCGCCATGTGGTGGCATATCTGAAGGATTTTCTCTTTGACGAGGCGCAGGCGCGGGCCCCGGTGAAGAGCCTTTCAGGCGGCGAAAAGGCGCGGCTACTGCTGGCAAAGTTGATGGCAAAGCCGTCCAATCTTCTCATTCTGGACGAACCGACGAACGATCTGGATGTGGAAACGCTGGACCTTCTGCAGGATGTGCTGGGCGAGTATGACGGTACGGTCCTGCTGGTCAGCCATGACCGCGATTTCATCGACCGGGTGGCGACCACGACGGTCGCGCTGGAGGGGCAGGGCCGCGCGACGGTCTATCCCGGTGGATGGTCGGATTACGCGGCGCAGCGGCCCAAGGCGGTGGAGGAGAGCGGGCGGTCCGTCCGGGCCGAGGCCCCCAAAGCCGAGGTGAAGGCAGAGGCCGCCAAAGCCGATGGCCTGACCTTTACCGAGCGCAAGCGGTTGGACGCCTTGCCTGCCGTGATCGAGCGGCTGGAGGCGGAGATCGCCAAGCTGGGCGCGTTCCTGTCGGACCCGGAGCTGTTCACGAAGGAGCCCGCGAAGTTCCGCAAGGCATCCGAGGCAATGGCCGAACGGCAGGCGGCACTGGTCGCGGCGGAAGAGGAATGGCTGGGTCTGGCCGAGCGCGCCTGACCCGTGCCGATCACGCGAAAGCGAGAAATTCTCACGTGATATTGAGGGGATAGGCGGACTCTGGCCGGTTTCGGCGCGGGGCGCAAGCTGTTTGCCGCGCGCCGGCTTCACAGCCTGTCACCACGGCGCGAGGCCATCTTGCCGGGGGCCGGCAACGGGCGCAGGTCTGATGCATCAGGCGACCCGACGCCAGGCCCGATGCGGGCGGTCGGGTCGCGGCACAGGCATAGGAGACAGATCATGAAGCGCAGGATCACGGGGTTCGCGGGCGTGGCGGCGATGGCTGCGATGCCCGCCTTTGCAGGTGGCTTGGTTCAGCCGACGGAAGAGCCGATGGTGGCCCCGGCCCCGATGGCCATGCCCGCCCCTTCGACGGATTGGAGCGGGCTTTATGCCGGGGGCCAGCTTGGCTATGGCGATGTCGGGTCCACGGGCGCGCTTGCAGGCGACGGCATGACCGCGGGGGTTTTCGCCGGCTATCGGGCTGATTTCGGGCAGTTTGTGACCGGGGTCGAAGGGAATTTCGATTGGGCCAATATCGACCTTGGCGGGGGGACCTCGCTCGACTCCATCTCGCGGTTGAAACTGATCGGGGGCTATGACGTGGGGCCTGCGCTGGTCTATGGCACGGTGGCGGCGGTGCGGGCGGATACGACGCTCGGCGCCGATAATGGTTGGGGTGCGGGGATCGGGGTGGACTATGCCGTGACCCAGCAGATGACGCTGGGCGCGGAATTGATGGAGCATCGTTTCGATAACTTCGTGGGCAGCGGCACGGATATTGAGGCGACCACTCTGAACGCACGGGTGGGGTTCCGGTTCTGATCCCCGGGATAGGTTAACGACGTGTTAAGGGCGGCCCGGTGCGGGCCGCCTTTATCACATCAGCTCTGCCACGACTTGCGGGATCATGGCGACGTCTTCCGCCGTGCAATCGAATTGCCCCACCTGCACGCGGATGACGAAGCGGCCCGCATGGCGGGTCTGGGTCAAGTAGATGCGGCCATCATCGTTGATGCGGGTGAGCAAGGCTTCTGTCATGTGATCCGTGGCAAGCGCGAAGGTGAAGAGCGACAGCGAGGGTTCCGTGGTGATCGTGACGCCGGGCAGCCGCGCCAGCGCGTCGCGGGCCTGCCGCGCCCAATCCACATGCTTTCGTATCCGGTCGCGCAGGCCCGACAGACCATAGGCGCGAAGGGTAAACCAGAGCTTAAGGGACCGGAATCTCCGCCCCAAAGGCACGGTCCATTCGTTGAAATTGGTGATCTCTTCCCGCCCGGCGGTTTCCAGATAGGTGGGGCGCAGGCCGAGCGTGCGGACCTGTGGCCCCGGATCGGCGAGGAATTGGACGGCGCAATCGAACTGCGCGCCCAGCCATTTATGAGGGTTGAAGACGATGCTGTCGGCCCCTTCGACCCCTTGCCAGAGAGGGCGGAATTCCGGGCAGATCATCGCGCTGCCCGCCCAGGCGGCATCGACATGGACGGGCAGGCCTGCAGCCTTGGCCACCGCGATGCAATCGGCGATGCGGTCGAAGGCCCCGACCGAGGTGCCACCTGCACAGAGGATGACGCCTGCGGGCAGGAAGCCCGCCGCGCGGTCGGCGGCAATGGCCCCGGCCAGCGCGCCGGGTTTCATGGACAGTGTCGCATCTGTCTGAATCTTCACCAGATTTTCCTGCCCGATCCCGGCGATGCGGGCGGATTTATCGACCGAGGAATGGGTTTCGGCACTGGCATAAAGGCGCAGTCGGGGCTGGCCGGAGAGGCCTTGCTGCAGGCCCGCCCAGCCCAGTGCCTGTTCGCGCATGGTGAGGATCGCCGAGAGCGTGGCGGTGGTGGCGCTGTCATGGATCGTGCCGGTGAAAGTGGCGGGCAGGCCGAGGGAATGGGCCAGCCAGCGGATCATGACCTGTTCCACCTCGGTCACTGCGGGAGAGGTTTGCCAGAGCATGCCCTGCGCCGCGATGGCATTGGCAAGCTGTTCGGCCAGCATCGAGGCGGGGGAGGCATTGGCGGGGAAGTAGGCGAAGAAACGGGGGTGCTGCCAATGGGTGAGGCCGGGGGGGATGATGCGGGCGAAATCGGCGAAGATGGTTTCAGGGTCTTCGGGGGATTCGGGTGGGTTTTCCGGCAGTTGTGCCGAGATGGCGCCGGGGAGGAGGGGCGCGCGGACGGGGCGGTCACGCAAGGAGGCATGGTAATCATGCGCCCAGTCGGCGGCGATTTTCGACCAGTGGCGAAGGTCGTCGTGATCCATGGCGGAAATCCTTCTGTCGCGGCGGAGATGAACAGGGGATGCGACGGGCCGCAAGGGGGCCTTAAGTCGGTGAGTGAAATCAGAGGCTTGGGCGAAAACGCTTGTGCCCTGTTTTGTGCCGCCTTTTGTGCAGCAAGCTGTGGGCACGGGGCGGGCGGTTCAGTTAGGGGGCGTTAAGGTTAACTGGGCGCCGTGGGAGTGGTGAGTGGCCGTAAGGAGTGTGCCCTGTTTTGTGCCGTCTTTTGTGCAGCAAGCTGTGGGCACGGGGCGAGCGGTCGGGTGAGAAGGCGTTAAGGTTTACGTAAGGGGGCATCGGTGGGGGCATGGGCCGGATGGCCCATCCTACGCGCGGGTGTCTGAGTGGGGTGGGCTTGGCGCGGAGACGTGGACGGGAGTTGCTGGGATCGTTGGGGGGCGGTGATGGGCCGGATGGCCCATCCTACGGGTGGGCGCATGAATGTGGTGGGCTTGGGGTGGAGGGGTGGACGCGTATGCCGGGACCGTTTGGGGGGGGTGATGGGCCGGATGGCCCATCTTATGGGTGGGCCTCTGAGTGGGATGGGCTTGGGGTGGAGTTGTGGACGTGTTTGCTGGGATCGTTTGGGGGGGTGATGGGCCGGATGGCCCATCTTACGGGTGGGCCTCTGAGTGGGATGGGCTTGGGGTGGAGGGGTGGACGCGTATGCCGGGACCGTTTGGGTGGGTGATGGGCCGGATGGCCCATCTTACGTGTCGGACCCTGAGTGCGGGTTGGCAGGGGGTAGAGCGTTTGGGCACAGGCTTTTGGTCCGTCTTGTGGCGGCGTAGATGCGGCGGAGAGCGGTGCGACCGAGGCACCGGACTGGTTTCGGTGGGGGGAGGCGTGGGGATGGGGGCTTGGCAGGCCGGGGGGTTTTGCTGTAGCGCTAGGCCCATGAACAGGACGGGCATCTGCTGCATCTGCTGCATTACGCGCTGACCATCGGTCGCGCGGGCCTTCTTGTCGTTCCCAAGGAAAGACGAAGTTGCTAGACCCGCGCGGGATGGGCGTGTGGCCGCAGGGCAGGCAGGGCCTTCACAGGGGTTTGCGACATGGTGACGATCCGGCTGCACAATTCGAAGACGCGGGTGAAGGAGGTCTTTGACCCAATCGACCCGTCGAATGTGCGTGTCTATGTCTGCGGGCCCACCGTCTATGACCGGGCGCATTTGGGTAATGCGCGCCCCGTGGTGGTGTTCGACACGCTGTTCCGGCTGCTGCGCCATGTCTATGGCGCGGGGCAGGTGACCTATGTCCGCAACTTCACCGATGTGGATGACAAGATCAACGCCACGGCCTTGGCACGGAAGGAGGCAGGGGCGGCGGGCAGCTTGGAGGATCTGATCGCGGAGCGGACGGAGGAGACGATCCGCTGGTATCACGAGGACATGGATGCGCTGGGGGCGCTGCGCCCCACGCATGAGCCGCGGGCGACGGCCTATGTGGGGCAGATGATCGCGATGATCGGCGCACTGATCGAGACGGGTCATGCTTATGCCAAAGAGGGGCATGTGCTGTTCCGCGTGCGGTCCTTTGCCGAATACGGGCGGCTGTCGGGACGGTCGGTCGATGATATGATCGCGGGCGCACGGGTCGAGGTGGCGCCGTTCAAGGAAGACCCGATGGATTTCGTGCTGTGGAAGCCGTCGGACGCGTCGCTTCCGGGCTGGGAGAGCCCGTGGGGCCGAGGGCGGCCGGGGTGGCATATCGAATGTTCGGCCATGTCCCTTGCCCTACTGGGCGCGAGTTTCGACATCCATGGCGGCGGGATCGACCTGCAATTTCCCCATCACGAGAATGAGGTGGCGCAAAGCTGCTGCGCCCATCCGGAGGCGGAGTTTGCGCGGGTCTGGATGCATAATGAGATGCTGCAGGTGGAGGGGAAGAAGATGTCCAAGTCATTGGGCAACTTCTTCACGGTGCGGGACCTGCTGGAGAAGGGCGTGCCGGGAGAGGTGATCCGGATGGTGTTCCTCGGCACGCATTACGGGCGGCCGATGGATTGGACGGCGGAGAAGGCAGGGCAGGCAGAGGCCACGTTGCGGAAGTGGCGGGGGATGGTGAAGGGGGTTCAGCCTTCGGTGCCGTCCGAGGCGGTGGTGGCGGCGCTGGCCGATGATCTGAACACGGCGGGCGCGATGGCGGAGCTGCATGCGTTGGCGGCGGCGGGGGATCTGGCCGGGTTGAAGGCATCGGCTGGGCTTATGGGTCTGTTGCAGGATGATATGGGCGGCTGGGCCGAGGCGGGGGTGGACCTTTCGCCTTACGCCGCGCGCCTGGCGGCGCTGCGGGCGGCGGCGATGGAGACGAAGGATTTCGCCCCGGTGGATGCGATGAAGGCGGCGCTGCTGGCGGCGGGGGCGGAGGTGCGAATGTCCAAGGCGGGGGTGGAGGTGCTGCCCGGACCGGGCTTTGACGCCGCGAAGTTGCAGGGGTTGGTGTGAGGCAAAATTCTTCGAAGAATTTTGCAAATTCCTTCGAAGGAATTTGTCTGGAGGGGCGCGCATGACCCGCGAGCGGCTTTACCTGTTCGACACCACGCTCCGCGATGGGCAGCAGACGCAGGGCGTGCAGTTTTCGACGCCTGAGAAGCGGGTGATCGCGGCGGCGCTGGATGCTTTGGGCGTGGATTACATCGAGGGCGGCTGGCCGGGGGCGAACCCGACGGATAGCGAGTTCTTTGCAGGCCGCGCGCCGACGCGCGCGGCGATGACGGCTTTTGGGATGACCAAGCGGGTCGGGCGGTCGGCGGAGAATGACGATGTGCTGGCGGCCGTGCTGGATGCGGGGACGCCTGCGGTCTGTCTGGTGGGCAAGACGCATGAGTTCCATGTGAAAACCGCGCTTGGCTGCACGCTGGAGGAGAACCGCGAGGCGATCCGGGCGAGCGTGGCGCATTGCGTGGCCAAGGGGCGCGAGGCGCTGTTTGATGCAGAGCATTTCTTCGACGGCTATCGCGCCAATCCGGCTTATGCGTTGGACTGTTTGCGGGCGGCTTTGGAGGCCGGGGCGCGCTGGGTTGTGCTGTGCGACACCAATGGGGGGACTTTGCCCGCCGAGGTGGGGCGTGTGGTGGCCGAGGTGATTTCGGCGGGGGTGCCGGGGGAGCGGCTGGGTATCCATTGCCATGACGATACCGGGAATGCGGTGGCCAATTCGCTGGCTGCGGTCGATGCGGGGTGCCGCCAGATTCAGGGCACGCTGAACGGGTTGGGGGAGCGCTGCGGGAATGCGAACCTGACGACGATCATCCCGACGCTGCTGCTGAAGGAGCCCTATGCCAGCCGCTTTGCGGTGGGGGTAAGCCGCGAGGCGCTGGCCGGGATGGTACAGGTGAGCCGCCAGCTGGATGATATCCTGAACCGCGTCCCGCTTCGGAGCGCGCCTTATGTGGGGGCGAGCGCCTTTGCCCATAAGGCGGGGCTGCATGCGAGTGCGATCCTAAAGGACCCGACCACCTATGAGCATGTCGACCCTGCCGTGGTGGGCAATGAGCGCGTCATCCCGATGAGCAATCAGGCCGGGCAGTCGAACCTGCGGGCGCGTCTGGCTGCGGCGGGGATCGAGGTGGAGCCGAAGGATGCCCGTTTGGGCCGCATCCTTGAGGTGGTGAAGGAGCGCGAAGATCAGGGCTATGCCTATGACGGCGCGCAGGCGAGTTTCGAGTTGGTGGCGCGGGCGGAATTGGGGCTGTTGCCGGAGTTTTTTGAGGTGAAGCGCTACCGCGTGACGGTGGAGCGGCGGAAGAACAAATACAACGAGATGGTCAGCCTGTCCGAGGCCGTTGTCGTGGTGAAGATCGGCGAGCGGAAGATGCTGTCGGTATCCGAGTCGATGGACGAGACGGGGACGGATCGGGGGCCGGTGAACGCCTTGGCCAAGGCTTTGGGCAAGGACCTTGGCCCCTATCAGGCGGTGATCGACGACATGAAGCTGGTCGATTTCAAGGTGCGGATCACCCAAGGGGGGACCGAGGCGGTCACTCGGGTCATCATCGACAGCGAGGATGCGCGGGGGCGGCGCTGGTCCACCGTGGGGGTGAGTGCGAATATCGTGGATGCGAGTTTCGAGGCGCTGCTGGATGCGATCAACTGGAAGTTGATCCGTGATGTGGGGTCACCGGTGCAGGCATGAGCTATGAGGTCCTTTTCGACGGGTTGACGCGGGCGGGGCCGGGGGATGCGGAAAGTCTTGGCTGGGCTGTTGCGCGGGCCGGGGTGCCGGAGCGGGCCGCGATCCTTGATGCAGGCTGCGGGATGGGGGCCGATCTGGGGGCCTTGGCCGCGCTGCGGCCCGGGGCGCGGATCGTTGCGGTCGATCTGATGGAGGCCTTCGTGGCGCGGGTGCGGGAAGTACATCCGGGGATCGAGGGGGTCTGCGCCGACATGACCGATCCGCCGGGCGGGCCTTTTGATTTCATCTGGTCGGCGGGTGCGGCCTATGCGCCGGGGGTGGCCGCCTGTCTCGTGGCGTGGCGGGGGCATCTGGCACCCGGGGGCGCGGTTGCCTTCAGCGATCTGTGCTGGCGGGTGGCACAGCCATCGGCGGCGGCGCGGGACTTCTGGGCCGCAGAAGGGCTTGAGATGCGCGATGCGGAGGGGCTGGAAGCGGTGGTGACGGCTGCGGGCTATCGTGTGGAGGCGGCGCGCTGGCTGGAGCCCGGGGCGTGGGCGGCCTATTATGAACCCGTGGCGCGGCGGTTGGCCGCGCTGCCCGAGGATGATTTCACCCGCGCCTTCGCCGCTGAGATTGCGCTTTGGCGCGCGCATGGCGGGGATTACGGCTATCGGCTGATTGTGGCGAGGCCCGCATGAGCGTTGAGGCTTGCGCTTCGCTGGTGGAACGGGGGGACCCCGACCGCTTTGCCGCCGTGATGGCGGCGCCGGGGCCGCTGCGCGGGCGGCTGATGGTGCTTTATGCCTTCAACCTTGAGGTGGCGCGGGCGCCTTGGGTGACGCAGGAGCCGATGATCGTCGAGATGCGGCTGCAATGGTGGCGCGATGTGGTGGCGGAGGCCGGGGCGGGGAAGCCTGCGCGGGCGCATGAGGTGGCGGGACCGCTGGCGCAGTTGATCGCGGAGGCTGGGTTGCCTGTGGCGGTGCTGGATGCGCTGATCGAGGCGCGACGCTGGGACGTCTATCGCGAGCCGTTCGAGGATCAGGCGGCGCTGGCGGCCTATCTGGAGGATACTGGCGGCGGTCTGATGTGGCTGGCGGGGCGGGCGCTGGGGGCGGAGGCTGCGGCAGAGGCGGATCTGCGGGCTGTGGGCTGGGCGGCGGGGCTTGCGGCTTTTCTGCGGGCGGTGCCGGAACTGGAGGCGCGGGGGCGGGTGCCGCTGGTCGACGGGCGGGCCGAGGCGGTGGCGGCGCTGGCCGAGGCGGGGCTGGCGCGGCTGGCAGGCGCGCAGGCGGGACTGCGGCGGATGGGGCGCGCGCGGGCGGCCACAATCGCCGCATGGCAGGCGGCGGCGATCCTGCGGCAGGCCGGGCAGCAGCCGGGAAGCGTGGCGGCGGGGGCCTTGGGACAATCGGAATTCGCGCGGCGCTGGGGCCTGTTGCGGGCGGGTCTGCGCGGGGGGATGTGAGGCGCGGGGCCCCTTTTCCGGGCTGCGATGGGCAATTGCGCCAATTATCCGCAAAAAGATTGAAGTTGCCCTAGAAAATCCAGAATTGCGTCCGTTTCAGACCACGGATGGTTGGCACGGTTGGTGAGTAGTGGTGGGTCATTCCGATCCGCCGCCGTGCGACCCGGAGCGGTCTGGACTTCGTAATGAGCATCGTATCGCCCATAGTTCCGGTGAATATCGACGTGGCGCAGACGCCGCGTGGTTTCTTGCGTGGAACGCGGATGATGTCCCCCTCAGGATGGCGCATGGTCGAGAGCTTGCAGGTGGGTGATATCCTGTCCTGCTGCCGCGACGAACCCGTGAGGGTGAGTGCGGTGCGGGCGGTGATGGTGTCGCGCCCCGGTGCGAAGGCGATCTGGGTAACGGGCGAGGCGCGGGGGCAGGGGCGCGGGGCGGAACCGCTCTATCTGTCGCCCGAGCAGATGATCGTGGTCGCGGGCGATCTGCTGGCGGCCTATTTCGGCGTGGAAGAGGCGCTGGCCCCGGTGGGCGCGCTGGTCGATGGCCGGGACCTGCGGCTGGTGGACGCGCCGATGACCGAGATCTGGTACGAGATTGAGACGGAAGAGCCTTGCGCGCTGGTCGTGGAGGGGTTGCAGGTGGCGGTCGGCGTTGCAGGCCGCGACACCCGCCCCGTGCTGAGCGCCGCCGAGGCGCGGCTGCTGGCGCTGGCGGCCTGACGGCTTAGCGCGCCTCGCGCGGGCGCAGGGCGAGCCAGATCAGCGCCCCGCCCGCAAGGACGAGGAAGGGCAGCATGGCGAAGTTGACCGCCTGCCAGCCCGCCTGAACCGAGCCGCCCGAGCAGTTCATCAAACCGCCCGAGGAGAAGGATGCGACGGTGACGCCGCCGAAGACCACGAGGTCGTTGAGGCCCTGAAGGCGGCCCTTTTCCTCGGCCGCCTGTGCGGCGGTGAGCATGGTGGTGGCGCCGATGAAGCCGAAGTTCCAGCCGAGGCCGAGCAGGACGAGGGCGATGAAGAAGTTCTCAAGCTGGATACCCGAGATGGCGACGGCCCCGGCCCCGGCGAGGATGACGAGGCCGGTGGCGACGATTTTCTCGGCCCCGAAGCGGGCGATCAGATGGCCGGTGAAGAAGCTGGGCGCATACATGGCCAGCACATGGGCGGTGACCACGTCGGCGGCATTGCCCTTGGAGAAGCCGCAGCCCACCACGGCGAGGGGCGATGAGGTCATCACGAGGTTCATCAGCGCATAGGAGACGGTGGCGCAGATCATGGCCACGGCGATGACGGGGGTGCGGATCATCTCGCCGCGCGAGCGCCCGGTGGCGGCGCCCGCGACCGGGGGGCGGGGCTTGGGGATGTCGAGCAGGGTGAAGAGGAAGACGCCCACGGCATTGAGCGCGATGATGGCGAGATAGGTGCCGAGGAAGGGGACCACCATCGACTCGGCGGTGAGTTTCACCAGTTGCGGGCCAATGACGGCGGAAAGCAGGCCCCCGGCCATGACAAGGGAGATGGCCTTGGGGCGGTAGGCATCGGATGCGGTGTCGGCGGCGGCGAAGCGGTAGAAGCCCTGCGCCGACATGTAGATGCCGGTGAAGAGGGCAGCGAGGACGAAGAGCGCGAAATTCGAGGTGGAGAGGGCGTAGGCCCCCAGCGCGCCGCCGATGCCGCCGCCGAGCGCGCCAATGGCAAAGCCCGCGCGGCGGCCGTATTTCTGCATGAAGGCCGAGATCGGCGTGGCGGTCAGCATCGAGCCGATGACGGCGGCGCTGATCGGGAGCGTGGCCCAGCAGGCATTGGGCGCAAGGCTTTGTCCGGCAAGGCCCGCGACAGTGAAGATCATCGGCATCTGCGCGCCGAGGATGGCCTGCGCCGCGACGAGGACGAGGACGTTGCGTTTCGCGGTGGAGTCGGTGGGGGCGGCGCTTTCGGTCATTCCGGAAGGGTTACCCTGTCGCGCGGCGGGGGCAAGGGACAAATGCGCGCGGGTGAATGTCTGAGGATGGCGCGGGGGGACGTGCGTCCCCCCGCGACCCCCCTGACGCTTTCTTTCCAAGCTGGTGCGGGGTGGCTGGTGTCGGCATGAGTATTTGGGCCAAGATGAAGCGGCAGGGCGGAGGGGCAGGGGTGACGGTCGGGCGGATCATTCGGACGGAGGACTGCGTGGCCGAGGGGGCGGCGTGGCTGGCGGCGCGGGAGGCGCGTTTTGCGGCGGCTCTGGAGGCGACGGGGCCGCTGCCGCTGCGTCGGCGGGAGGATGGGTTCCGGGCCTTGCTATCGGCCATCGTGAGCCAGCAGGTTTCCGTCGCCTCGGCCAATGCGATCTGGGCGCGGCTGGAGGGGGCGGGGCTTTGCGATCCGGGGGCGATGGCGGAGGCGTCGGAGGCGGCGTTGCGGGCGGTGGGGCTGTCGCGGCAGAAGGCGCGTTATGGGCAGGCGTTGGCGCAGGCAGGGATCGATTTCGAAACGCTGCGGGCGGTGCCGGATGAGGAGGTGGTGGCGGTGTTGACGGCGGTGCCGGGAATCGGGCGCTGGACGGCGGAAATCTATTCGATGTTCGCGCTGGGGCGGGCGGATGTGTTTGCGCCCGCCGATCTGGCCCTGCAGGAGGCGGCGCGGCTGCTGTTTGCGCTGGAGGCGCGGCCTTCGGAAAAGGCGCTGCGGGCGATGGCGGAGGACTGGTCGCCGTGGCGGGCGGTTGCGGCGCGGCTGCTCTGGTCCTACTACCATGTGGCGAAGGCGCGGGAGGGCATCAGGTGAGCGGTGGATTGACATTCGGGCGGAAGGCGGCGCGCAGCGGGCGGGCGCGGTCGATCGTGGTCTTCGTGCATGGTTACGGGGCGGATGGGGCGGACCTGCTGGGTCTGGGCGATGCGCTGGCGCCGCATCTGCCCGATACGGTCTTTGTCGCGCCGAATGCGCCGCAGCCCTGTGTGGGCAATCCCTTTGGCTTCCAGTGGTTCCCGATCCCGTGGCTGGACGGGTCATCGGAAGAGGCGGCGCGGGAGGGGATGGCGTCCTCGGTCGCGTTGATGGATGCCTTTCTGGATGCGCGGCTGGTGGAGGAGGGGTTGGGTCCGGAGGCGCTGGCGCTGGTGGGGTTTTCGCAAGGGGCGATGATGTCCTTGCATGTCGCGCCGCGTCGGGCCGAGGCCGTGGCGGGGGTGGTGGCGATCTCGGGGCGTCTTCTGATGCCGGAGCGGTTGGCGGCGGAGGCGGTGGTGAAACCGCCCGTGCTACTGATCCATGGGGATGAGGACCCGGTGGTGCCTTTCGCCGATATGGGGCTGGCGGGCGAGGCGCTGGTGGCGGCGGGGTTCGACACCTTTGGCCATGTGATGGAAGGCACCGGGCACGGGATCGCGCCGGACGGGTTGGGGGTGACGTTGCAGTTCCTGAAGGAACGGCTGCCGGGGTAAGGGGTGGCGGGCGGTGCAAGGGGGGCTGCCACCCGGCCCGATGGCATGACCATCGGGCGTTCGACGCTTGCGATCTTCCACTGGAAGATCGCAACGGCGCGTCTCTCAGCCCCTCGGCGCGTGCCGCGCCTCACCCCCCGAGGATATTTTTCGACAGAAGATGGGGTAGGGGGGCGTTAACCTTAATCGGGTGTTCCGGCGTCAGGCGGTGGTGGCCTCGAGGAACGCTGCGCAGCCGGTGAGGGCGGCGAAGTCGTCTTCGACCACGGTGACGGAGAAATCCTTTTGCAGAAGGTCGACGCGGCGGGCTTCGCGGAAGGTTTCGGTCAGACCGAAGCGGGCGAAATGCGGGGTCATCGCGCGGGACATGCCGCCGATCAGGTAGATGCCGCCATAGGGCAGGTGGATGAGGGCGAGATCGGCCAGAACCTGCGCGAGGATCGTGGTGTAGAGGCGCGCGGCATGGGTGGCGATGGTGTCGCCTGCGGCCAATGCGGAGAGAACCTCGGCGGAGGATTTTTCGGTCGGCTGGCCGGCCTCGGCGGCGGCGAAGGCGTGGAGATTGGCGAGGCCGCGGCCGGCGAGCACCTCTTCGACGCCGCAATGGGGCGTTTCGCCACGTTCGGCAAGGCGCGCCTCGATGAAGCGCATCAGGCGGAGGTCTTCTTCGGAGCGGACGGGCATGTTGACATGGCCGCATTCGGAGGGCGGCACGACGCGGGCGGCACCCTCGCCATGGACCGGGGCGGCGTTGACGCCGGTGCCGAGGCCCACGACGAGGAGCGATGCGCCGGGATGGGCCGGGCCGGGGATCAGGGTGCGCAGCTGGGCGGGCGCTATATGGCCAAGGGCGTGGCCCTGTGCCTGCAGGTCGTTGAGGATGGCCACGCGGCGCGCGCCGGTGGCGGCGGCGAGTTTCGCGCCGTCCATCACCCAGTCGAGATTGGTCATGCTGGCCACGCCGTCCTGCACGGGGCCCGCGGCGGCGACGCAGACGCCATCGGGCGCGGCGCCGGTGGTGGCGAGGTAGTCGCGCAGGATATGGGCGATGTCCTGACCGCGCGCCTTGTAATCGGCATTCGGATAGCGGGCAATGCTGGCTGCGCGCACGGCGGTGCCGTCGGCAAGGGCGACCCTGGTATTCGTGCCGCCGATATCGGCGAGGATGGCGAGGGTCATGGGACGCTCCGTAGGACTTTGCGCGTGACCGCGCGGGGTCACCCGTTCCGCGCGAGGGCGCGGGCGAGTGCGTGATAGGAGGATTTGGGGGTCCGCTTCAAGCTGTCGAAATCGACATGGACGAGGCCGAAGCGGCGTTCGTATCCGAACGCCCATTCGTAATTGTCCAGAAGCGACCAATAGAAGAAGCCCTGCACATTGGCGCCGTCTGCGATGGCCTGTTTGGTGGCGGCCAGATGGGCGAAGAGGAAATCTTCGCGCACCGTGTCGGGGATATCGGCCTGATCGGCATTGGCCATGCCGTTTTCGGTCACGTAGATCGGGAGATCGCCCACATAGTCGCGCGCCATGCGGGTGAGGAAGTGGTGCAGGCCGTCGGGATAGATTTCCCAGCCCATCTGGGTTTTCGGCAGGGGGCCCGGCGCTTCGGCCAGATGCGGCCAGGGGGCGGCAGCGTCATGGGCGTGGAGGTGGCGGGTGTAGTAGTTCACGCCCAGCCAGTCGAGCGGCTGGCCGATGGTGGCCATATCGTCCTGCCAGCGGTCGGGCATATGCGGGGCGAGGCCGTCGAGCACAATCTCGGGGTAGGTCTGGCGGGTGATGGCTTCGATGAACCAGCGGTTGAAGATGCCGTCGGCGCGGGCGGCGGCGGTCTGGTCGTCGGGGCTGTCGCTGGCCGGGGTGGCGTGGTCGAAGTTGAGCACGATCCCGAGATTGGGTTGGCCCATGCCGCGCAGGCGTTCCACTGCGAGGCCATGGGCGAGGAGGATGTGATGCATGGCGCGGGCGGCGGCGCGGATGTCGCGCAGGCCGGGGGCATGGTGGCCGAGGAAGTGGGAGAGCCAGGCCACACACCAGGGTTCGTTGATCGTGGCGATGGAGGCGACGCGGTCGCCGAGGGTGCGGGTGATGGTTTCGGCGAAATCGGCGAAGCGGTGGCAGGTGTCGCGGTTGGTCCAGCCGCCCGTGTCGGCGAGGGCGGAGGGCATTTCCCAATGGTAGAGGGTCTGAAAGGGTTTCAGGCCCCGCTCCAGCATCCCGTCGACGAGGCGGTCGTAGAAGGCCAGACCTTCGGGATTGACCGTGACGCCATCGGGCATGACGCGGGCCCAAGAGGTGGAGAAGCGGTAGGCATCCATATTGGCCTGACGCAGCAGGTCGAGATCGGCGGGCCAGTGGTGGTAGTGGTCACAGGCGGTGGCGCCGTCTTCGGCGCGCAGGACATTGCCGGGCGCGGCGGCGAAAGTGTCCCAGTGGCAGGGACCGCAACCGCCGAAGCGGGATCCTTCGATCTGGTAGGCGGCGGTGGCGGCCCCGAAGAGGAAGCCTTCGGGAAAGTCGAAGCGGGAAAGGGACATGGGATCAGGCCCGGCGGGGGGCCGGTCCGGTGGACTGGCCGATGATGAGTTCGGCTTCCAGAAGCCGGTTCTGCGGTTCCTCGCCCTGCTGGGTGATGATGGCGAGCAGCATCTCGGCCGCGATCCGGCCTGCCTCACGCACGGAGGAGCGGGTGGCGGTGAAGATCGGCACGGCGTCGCCGTTCTTGAGATAGGAGAGATCGTCGTCATGGATGATGACCGAGACGTCGCGCCCCATGGCGAGGCCGCGCCCTTCGATGGCGCGACGCACGCCCATGCCGGAGATCATGGAGGCGACGAGGAAGGCCGTGGGCGGGTCGCGCAGATCGAGCATGGCGGAGGCGGCGCGGAAGCCCGAGATTTCGGTCATCTCGTCCGAGGACATGAGCGCGGGGTCTAGCGCCATGCCGCGGGAGGCCAGCGCATCGGCATAGCCGGTGCGGCGGCGGATGGCGAAGTCCATGAATTCCAGCCCGTTCACGAGGCCGATGCGCATGTGTCCCAGATCGAGCAGGAATTCGGTGGCCCGCTGGAAGGCGCGGCGGTTGTTCACATCCACCCAAGAATAGGGTTCGGTCGTGTCGGTGGCGCGTCCATGGACGACGAAGGGAATCCCGATCTCGTGCATGAGCGGAATGCGGGGATCGTTCATGCGGGGGGCGTGCAGGATCACGCCATCGGCGCTGCCGCGGGATTTGAGGTCGCGATAGGCCTGTTCCTCGGACTCGTCGGGGACGACGGAGAGGAGCATGTCATAGCCGTTGCGGGAATAGGTTTCGCCCGCGCCGGCGATGAAATCGGCAAAGATGGGGTTCATGATCTCGTGCCGGGTGGCGAGCGGGATCACGTGGCCGATGGCCAGCGCGCGGCCCGTGGCAAGGCGGATCGCACGGGTGTTGGGGCGGTAGTTGTGACGCTTGGCGGCGGCCATGACCCGTTCGCGGGTGGCTTCGTTCACCTCGGGATAGCCATTCAGCGCACGGCTAACGGTCGTGGGCGAGAGGCCCAGTTTCGTGGCCAGTTCCTTGAGGTTCATGGCGGGTCGCGGTTCCAAACCGATTTCAATTTCGCGGCGAGGTTAGAGATTCGATCTGTTGAGGTCAAAGGTTAAGCGCAGGGATAGGGAAACGTTTTCGCCGGGATTGGGGCGATTCAGGGCGTGATTTGGTGGGTTCAGGCGGTGCTTTTCATTGACTTGGCGGGAGGGATCGGCAAGGGTGCGCCATCCAAAGCGGTTTGAGTATGATTCTGGCCGGTGTTGGGTTGTGCCCCGTCAAGAGGGCGGGGGAATCGGGAGGATGACCATGAAAGCGAAGTTTCTCGCAGGCGCTGCGGCGTTTGCGCTGCTGTCAGGTGCCGCTTATGCGCAGGACCTGAAGTTTCCCATCGGCGAGGGTGCCTTCAACTGGGACAGCTACAAGGCCTTTGACGAGAAGTACAATCTGGACGGCCAGAAGATCACGGTTCTGGGGCCGTGGCTGAGCGTCGACCAGGAACTGTTCACCAGCGTGATCGCCTATTTCGAGGCAGCGACGGGCGCGGATGTGGAATACATCGGCGCGGAAGGCTTTGAGCAGCAGGTGGTGATCGATGCCGAAGCCGGGTCGCCGCCGGATATCGCGGTCTTCCCGCAGCCGGGCCTGATGCGCGGGATGGCGGCGAAAGGGCAGGTTCTGCCGATGTCGCCCGAGATCGTGCAGTGGACCAAGGACAACTATGCGGCTGGCCAGTCATGGGTCGATCTGGTGTCCTTCCCGGGCGCCGATGGCGCGGCGAACACCTTCGGCTTCTTCTACAAGGTCGATGTGAAGTCGCTGGTCTGGTACGTGCCCGAGAATTTCGAGGATGCGGGCTATGCCGTGCCCACGACGATGGAAGAGCTGAAGGCGCTGACCGACCAGATCGTCGCCGATGGCGGCACGCCGTGGTGCATCGGCCTTGGGTCGGGCGGCGCGACGGGCTGGCCCGCGACCGACTGGGTCGAAGACATGATGCTGCGCACGACCACCCCGGAAAACTATGACAAGTGGGTGTCGAACGAGCTGAAGTTCAACGATCCGATCGTGGTGAACGCCATCGATCAATTCGGCGCCTTCGCCAAGAACGATGCCTATGTGTCGGGTGGCGCGGGTTCGGTCGCTTCGACCGACTTCCGTGACAGCCCCAAGGGTCTGTTTGCTTCGCCGCCGCAGTGCTACATGCACCGTCAGGCGTCGTTCATCCCCTCCTTCTTCCCGGAAGGCACCGTGATCGGTGAGGATGCGGACTTCTTCTACTTCCCGGCCTTTGCCGAGCAGGATCTGGGTTCGCCGGTTCTGGGTGCAGGCACGACCATGGGCCTGATGAAGGAATCCGAAACGGGCCGCGCCTTCATCGAGTTCCTGACCACGCCGATCGCGCATGAAGTGTGGATGAACCAGACCGGCTTCCTGACGCCCCATAAGGGCGTGAACACGGACCTCTATGGGGACCCGACGCTGAAGAAGATGGGCGACATCCTTCTGAACGCGACGACCTTCCGCTTTGACGGGTCCGACCTGATGCCGGGCGGCGTGGGTGCGGGCGTGTTCTGGACCGGGATGGTGGACTATGTCGGCGGCAAGTCGGCACAGGAAGTGGCCGACTCGATCCAGGCGACCTGGGACTCGCTGCAGTAATCGGTACGAAAACGGGGCCCGCCGCGTGCACGCGGCGGGCCCATTTCCCGACAGTCCGCGGTCATGGGCATTGACGCCCACGCCCTGTGAAGGGCTGAATACTGCGGCGGGGACATATCTTTCAGGGATTTCAGGAGGGGGGCCTGACCGATGGAACAGTTCTTCGGTGCAGCGACGACCATCGTGATCGGTGTCGGGGGGTGCCTGCTTTATTTCTTCCTGACGAACCTTCTCTTGGGCCGGATCTTTCCCGCCTCTGGCCCGAATATCAGCCGCAACATCAACCGGGCGAATGCGATCCGGCCTTGGCTGTTTCTGTTTCCGGCGCTGATCCTGCTGGCGCTGTATCTGGTCTATCCGCTGTTCTGGTCGATCTACCTGTCGGTCATGGATGCCAATGGGCGCGAATTCGTGGGGCTGTACAATTACCAGTGGATGGTGAGCGACCCTAAGTTCTTGGAATCCATGCGCAACAACATCCTTTGGCTGATCGTTGTTCCGGCCTTTTCCACCTTTTTCGGTCTGCTGGCAGCGGCACTGACGGACCGCATCCGCTGGGGCAATTTCGCCAAGGCGATGATCTTCATGCCGATGGCGATTTCCTTTGTCGGTGCCTCGGTGATCTGGAAGTTCGTCTATGACTTCCGCCCCGAGGGGCAGAACCAGATCGGTCTTCTGAACGCGATCGTGGAAGCCTTTGGCGGTGCCCCGGAAACGTGGTTGACGCATGAGATCGTGAACAGCTTCCTTCTGATGGTCGTGCTGATCTGGATTCAGACGGGCTTTGCCATGGTGATCCTGTCGGCCGCGCTGCGGGGCATCCCGGAAGAGACGGTTGAGGCGGCCATTCTGGACGGCGCGTCGCCCTTGCAACTGTTCTTCAAGATCAAGGTGCCGCAGATCTGGGGGACGATCCTTGTCGTCTGGACCACGATCACCATCACCGTGCTGAAGGTCTTTGACATTGTGCTGGCGATGACCAACGGGCAGTGGGGGACGCAGGTCCTTGGGAATTACATGTATGACTGGCTGGTCAGGGGGCAGGATTCGGGCCGCGCCTCGGCCATTGCCATCGTGATCATGCTGCTGGTGACGCCGATCATGATCTGGAACATCCGGAATGCCCGCAAGGAGATGCGCTGATGGACAATATCGTCGGCCAGAAATCCAGCCTGACATGGTTGGTCAACCTTGCGGCGGCGGCGCTTGTCCTGCTGTGGACGATCCCGACCTTTGGCCTGTTGGTGTCGTCTTTCCGGGACCGCGACCAGATCCTGACCAGCGGGTGGTGGCAGTCGCTGTTCCCGCAAGAGGCATCGGTCCAGTATCGCGCCGGTGCGCCGGATACGGCGGTGCAGGAAGGCGGGGTCTACGTCATTTCGGGCAATGTGTTTGACGAGTTGGCCTTGGGGGAGGTGAGCGCCTTCGGCACAAACTCCCGCGATCCGGCGGCCTATCCGGTGGGCGAGACGATCACGACGGATGACGGCTATGAGCTGACGGTGAATGCGGATGGCAGCTATCGGCTGACCTCGGCCACGCCTTTGGAGGGGACGCGGGGGGAGCGGATTTTCATCACCTCTACCCAAGCGCCGAGTTTCACGACCGAGAATTTCGTGAAGGTGCTGAATGCCGAAGGACTGGGGCGGGGCTTTCTGAACACGCTGACCGTGTCGATCCCGGCGACGGTGATCCCGATCCTGATTGCGGCCTTTGCGGCCTATGCGCTGGCTTGGATGGAGTTTCCGGGGCGGGCGCTGTTGATCGCGGCGGTGGTGGGGCTTTTGGTGGTGCCTCTGCAACTGGCGCTGATCCCGCTGTTGCAGCTGCATCTGAAGGCGGGGATCGGCAAGAGTTATATGGGGATCTGGCTGGCGCATTCGGCCTTTGGCCTGCCGCTGGCGATTTATCTCTTGCGCAACTACATGGCCGGCTTGCCGCGCGACATCATTGAAAGCGCGCGGGTGGACGGGGCGACGGATTTCCAGATCTTTCTGCGGATCATCCTGCCGCTGTCCTTTCCGGCGCTGGCCTCTTTCGCGATCTTTCAGTTCCTGTGGACATGGAACGACCTGCTGGTGGCACTGGTCTTCCTTGGATCGACGCAGGATCAGTTGGTGATGACGGGGCAGTTGAAAGAGTTGATGGGGTCGCGCGGGGGCGATTGGGAGATCCTTGCCGCGTCTGCCTTCATCAGCATCGCGGTGCCGCTGGCGGTGTTCTTTGCCATGCAGAAATACTTGGTCCGGGGCCTGCTGGCCGGATCGGTGAAGTGAGAAAGACGGACGGATGACGGATGTGATCGGCCATGATGCCGACTGGTGGCGCGGGGCGGTGATCTATCAGATCTATCCCCGCAGCTTTCAGGACAGCAATGGCGACGGGATCGGCGATCTGGGCGGGATCGTGGAGCGGCTGCCGCATATCGCGGGGCTGGGGGCGGATGCGATCTGGATCAGCCCCTTCTTCACCAGCCCGATGAAGGATTTCGGCTATGACGTGAGCGACTATTGCGACGTCGATCCGATGTTCGGCAGCCTCGCCGATTTCGACCGGGTGGTGGCGCGGGCGCATGAGTTGGGCCTGAAGGTGATGATCGACTTGGTGCTGTCGCATACGAGCGATCAGCATCCGTGGTTCAAGGAAAGCCGGAAGGACCGGACCAACGGCAAGGCCGATTGGTATGTTTGGGCAGAGGCGAAGCCGGATGGGACGGCACCCAACAACTGGCTGTCGGTCTTTGGCGGGTCTGCGTGGCAATGGGACGGGCGGCGGCGGCAATACTATCTGCACAACTTCCTGACCAGTCAGCCCGACCTGAACCTGCATCATGCGCCGGTGCAGGAGGCGTTGCTGGATGTGGCGCGGTTCTGGCTGGAGCGGGGAGTGAACGGGTTCCGGCTGGACACGATCAACTTCTACTTCGCGGACAAGTATCTGCGCGACAACCCCTCTCTGCCGCCGGAATTGCGCAATGACAGCATCGCGCCGTCGGTGAACCCGTATAATCACCAGCTGCACCTGTTTTCGAAGAACCAGCCGGAGAATCATGAATTCCTGCGAAAATTCCGCGCGGTGTTGACCCCTTACGGGGCGGCGGCGGTGGGCGAGGTGGGCGATGCCCAGCGGGGGCTGGAGATCATGGCCGAATACACCTCGGGCGGGGACAAGGTGCAGATGTGCTATCCGTTCGAGATGCTGCAGCCCGCGCGGTTGACAGCGGCCTCGGCGGCGGCGGTGTTCGACCGGCTGGCGGCGGCGGCGCCGGATGCGTGGCCCTGCTGGGCCTATTCGAACCACGACACCGTTCGGCATGTGACGCGCTGGGGTCTTTCGGACGCGGGCGCAAGGGTTTACGCGACGATGCTGATGTGTCTGCGCGGGTCGGTCTGCCTGTATCAGGGCGAGGAATTGGCGCTGCCCGAGGCGGAGATCGCCTTCGAGGAGTTGCAGGACCCGTATGGGATCGAGTTCTGGCCCGAATTCAAGGGGCGCGACGGATGCCGGACGCCGATGCCTTGGGTCACGGATAACGGGCTGTGCGGGTTTTCCACGGCCGAGCGGGCATGGCTGCCGGTGACCGCGCCGCATCGCCCCTTGGCCGTGGCATCGCAAGAGGCGCAGGCGGGATCGATGCTGCACCATTACCGGGCCGTGCTGGCCTTCCGGCGGGGGCATCCGACCTTTGCCCATGGTCCCATGACAGGATGGACGGCGGAGGGGGACGTGTTTTCCTTCACCCGCAGTGGTGGGAGCGAGATTTTCTGCGCCTTCAATCTGGGCGAGGCGGCGGCGGAGGTCGCGCTGCCGCAGGGGAATTGGGAACGGATCGGGGAAAGCGTGGGCAGCATCGCGCCCGCAGGGGGCAAGGTGCATCTGCCCGGCTGGGGCTGCTGTATCGCGCGCAAGGTATAAGGGGAGGGACGGGGATGGCCGAGCTGAAACTGGTCGATGTCGAGAAGGCCTATGGCGAGGTGAAGGTTCTGCGGAACATCAACCTCGACATCAAGACGGGCGAGTTGATTGTCTTCGTCGGCCCTTCGGGATGCGGGAAATCCACCCTGCTGCGGATGATCGCGGGGCTGGAGCGGATCACGGGCGGAGAGTTCACCATCGACGGCGTGAAGATGAATGACGTGCCGCCCGCGCAGCGGGGCATCGCGATGGTGTTCCAGTCCTACGCGCTTTATCCCCACATGACGGTGCGGGACAACATGGCCTTCGCGTTGAAGATCGCTAAGAAATCCGCCTCCGAGATCGCCGCAGCGGTGGAGAAGGCGGCGAAGATCCTGCAGCTGACGCCCTATCTGGACCGTTTGCCGAAGGCGCTGTCGGGCGGGCAGCGGCAGCGGGTGGCCATTGGGCGGGCCATCGTGCGCGACCCGAAGGTCTATCTTTTCGACGAGCCGCTGTCGAACCTTGACGCCGCGCTGCGGGTGGCAACGCGGATCGAGATCGCGCAGCTGAAAGAGCAGATGCCGAATTCCACCATGATCTACGTGACCCATGATCAGGTAGAGGCGATGACGCTGGCCAGCCGTATCGTTGTGCTGGCGGGCGGCGGGATCAGTCAGGTGGGCACGCCGCTGGAGCTGTATGAACGGCCCGAGAACGAATTCGTCGCGCAGTTCATCGGCAGCCCGGCGATGAATCTGATGGCGGGCGAGGTGGTGGAAACTGGGGCCGAGACGCTGGTGAAGCTGGCCAATGGCGGGACCGCGCGGTCTGCGGTTCCGACGGTGGCGACCGACAAGGGGCTGAAGGTCAATATCGGCATCCGGCCCGAGGACCTTGTGACCGCGACGGGCGAGGCGGCCTTTACCGGCGAGGTGGAGATCACCGAGGCGCTGGGGGAGGTGACGCTGCTTTACTTCAAGCGGCAGGGCGAGGCGGCGCAGGTCGTGGCCAAGCTGCCGGGCATCCATGCCGGGTTGCGGCACAGGACCGTGTCGCTGACGGCGGACCCGAAGAAGGTGCATCTCTTCGCCAATGGGCGGTCGCTCTTGTACCGCTGAGCGTCAGGTCGGTTGACAGGGGCGCATTCGGGGCGCAGAGCAGGGTATGGGACAGCGGCGGGTGCAGATCATTGCCCCCGCAATCTGGCGCGCGCCCTTGCCGATCTGGTCACAGGACCATCCCGGCTGAGCCGGAGAGGATGGGCCAATGGCCAAAGGACAGATGCGTTCCAACAAGGAAATCAAGAAGCCGAAGAAGGAAAAGCCCAAGGCGGCCGTCGTCGTGGTGGCCAATCCGGCCGCGCGGATCACAGCCATGCAGGGCAAGGCCAAGGGCTGACCGCCCTGCCTTGGGCCTGATGGTCTGCGCCGGGGTGGGGAGGGTCAGCCCCGCTGCGCCCGGGCGTGGAAGATGAAGCCGAGGAAGTTCAGCAGGACCTGCGCGGCGAGGATCGCGGTGGTGCCGTCGCGGTCATAATCGGGGGCGACTTCGACGAGGTCGATGCCGACGATTTCATGCCGTTGGGCGACCTGCTGCAGGATTTCCAGCACGTCGTAATAGAGAAAGCCGCCATGGCTGGGCGTTCCCGTGCCCGGCGCGATGGAGGGGCAGAAGCCGTCAATGTCGATGGTGACGTAAAGCCGCGCGCCCTCGGGGATGCGGGCGGCGGTCGCCACGGGCCCCAGCTTGCGGACCTGCCGCACGGAGAGGATGTCGTCTCCCATCGCCCGGGCCGCATCGTAGCCTTCCTTGGTGGTGGATGAGACGTTGCGGATGCCCAAGGCGGTGATGCCCGTGACATAGTCCTTTTCCGCCGCGCGGCGCATCGGGTTGCCATGGCCGTGGCGGACGCCGTGGCGGACATCGACGAAATCGAGATGGGCGTCGATCTGCAGAATGTGGATCGGGCCCTGATCGTCGAAGGCACGGATGCAGGGGATGTTGATGGAATGGTCCCCGCCGATGGTGACGGGCAGCGCGCCCGCCTTGAGGATGGCGCGCACACCGGCCTCGATATTGGCATGACTTTTTTCGGTATCGGTGTGGACGATGTCGGCATCGCCGATATCCACCATGCGGACGTCTTGGCCGAGATAGGTGACGTCATCCTCGTGGTCATAGGCCCCGGCATGGCCAAAGGAGAAGAGGGTGGAAGCCTCGCGCACTGCGCGGGGGCCGAAGCGGGCACCGGCCCGGAACTGTGTGCCAAAGTCGAAGGGCGCGCCGAGGATGGCGATGTCGGCCTCGATCGCGTCCCAGTCGGCGATGTAGGGGCGCTTGCCGAAGGTGGAGATGCCGACGAAGGGCAGGTTGAGGCGGCCTGTGTCGTAGGTATTGGCCATGATGATCAGCTGTCTCCGTCCTGGTCTTGCGAGGGGGTGAAGTGGCCGGGGATCAGCTGGGCGATCCGTTCGGCGGCAGGGGGCAGGGGATTGCCTGCGGTGCGGGCGAGGATGATGGGTTCGGTCCCTGCGTCGATCAACGGCAGGGTGGCGAGGCGCGCGCCGTCATGGCTGCGCCGTCCGGCGGGGCGGGTATAGCTGAGGCCGACGCCGAAGCCGTTTGCGGCGAAGCTGCGCATGAGGTCGAGCGTGGCGGTGCGATGGGCCACGGTGAAGGGCAGGTCGCGGGCCGTGAAGAGGGCGCGCATATGGGCCAGCGACGGCCCCTGATCGGCAAGAATCAGCGGATGGGCCGAGAGTGTGGCCAGTGTCAGCCCGCGCCGCGCTTGCGCCACAACCGGGTGATCGGGGGCGGCCACTGCATGCGGGGCGACCTGCTGCAGGACCAGACGGTCTGCACTGCTGTCGAGGCCCAGGTCCCATGTGATGGCAAGATCGATGCGGCCATGGCGCAAGCCGTCGCTGATCGCCTCGAAGGGCAGGATCTCGGGGGCGATGGCGACATCGGGCGCCTGTGCGGCCAGCTTGCGCAAGAGGGGGGCGAGGTGGGTGGGGGCGAGGTCTTCGAAACAGGCCAGCCGCACCGGAGCGGCAGGGGTTTCGCCGGACATGAGGCGGGTGAGCGCGTCGAGTTGGGCCTGCGCCTCGGTCAGCCAGCCGCGCCCGAAGGCGGTGGGTGTGATGCGCCCGCCCGGGCGGCGCAGGAAGAGCGGTTGGCCAAGCGTCTGTTCCAACTGCGCAAGCGCAACAGAGAGGGCGGGTTGGGAGACATTCAGCGCCTCTGCCGCCGCGGTGACACCGCCGAAGCGGGCGGTGGCGGTGGCGTATTCGATCTGGCGGAGCGTGACGGCGAGCATGCGACTATGACCCTGATTACCACATATTATTGGAAGCTATGCCCGGATCATGCGATTTGTCGACAGGCGAATGCGGAAATCCGACAGGGAGGGCGCGGTGGCGGTGATCGAGGGGATGGTGACGGGGGCGATGGTGCAGGACTATCAGCGCGACGGGGTCGTGCTGGTGAAAGGGCTGTTCCGTGACTGGGTCGATGTGCTGCGCGCGGGCGTGGAGAAGAACATGGCCGATCCGTCGCCGCAGCTGATGGCGACGTTGAAGCCCGGAGAGACGGGGCGGTTCTTCGACGACTATTGCAATTGGACGCGCATCCCGGAATTCGAGCAGGCGATCCGGCAGTCGGGCGTCGCTGGGGTGGCCGCCGCGCTGATGGGGTCGGACCGCGTGCAACTGTTCCACGATCATGTGCTGGTGAAGGAACCCGGCACGAACAAGCCGACGCCCTGGCACACGGACGGGCCTTACTATTTCGTTGAGGGGCGGCAGACGGTGTCCTTCTGGGTGCCGCTCGACCCAGTCAAGGAGGCGTCCTTGCGCTGTGTTGCAGGAAGCCACCTTTGGCCCAAGGACGTGCTGCCGACGCGCTGGATGGCGGAGACGAATTTCTATCCCGGCGATCATGATTACATGGCGGTCCCTGACCCAGAGGCAGAGGGCATGCGGATCATGGAATGGGAGATGGAGCCGGGCGATGCGGTGGCCTTCCATTACCGGACGGTGCATGGCACGCGGGGAAACACCACGACGGCGCGGCGGCGGGCCTTTTCGCTGCGCCTTGTGGGGGATGATGCGCGCTATGTTGAGCGGCCGGGGCCGACCTCGCCGCCCTTTCCGGGGCATGAGATGGTGGCGGGAGAGCGGTTGCGGGAGGATTGGTTTCCCTATCTGGCGTGAGCGGGTGGCGCTGCTGCGGTGATCTGGCACGGGGCGCAGGCTTTGCCTGTGCCCTTCGCATTCGATAGGCTGCATGGAAGAGGCACAGGGGGACCACATGGCCGAGCGCGCGCATCCGCGACCGAAGATTTATCCGCCGCCAGAGTTTCCGCCGCGGCGGCCGGGGCGGTTCGACCGGGTGCCGCCGGCGGTGTTTCCCGCGATCCTTGGCCTTTTGGGACTTGGTCTTGCGCTGCGGCGCGGGCTGGATGCGGCGGGGCTGCCGATCGGTCTGGCCGATCTCTTGATGGGGGCGGCGGCGGTGCTCTGGGCCTATGCCGTCTTTGCCTATGGGGTGAAGCTGGCGCGGCGGCCGTCGGTGATCCTTGACGATCTGAAGACTCTGCCGGGGCGGACCGGGCTTGCCGCGGCCACTGTCGGGGGCATGGCGCTTGCGGCGGCGGTGGCGCCGTTTTCGGTGCCGTTGGGCAAGGGCGTTCTGGTGGCCGCGCTGGTGGCGCATGGCTTGGTCATGCTGGTGACGGTGCGCGCGTTGTTCGCGCTGCCGCCCGAGGGGCGGGACGTCAATCCTGGCTGGCATCTGACCTTTATTGGATACATCGTCGGCGGTCTTGCTGCGGTGTTGGTCGGGTGGTCCCCTCTTGCGCTGGCCCTTGTCTGGTGGACGGTTGTGGTTGCGGGGGCCATCTGGGGCGTGAGCCTTGTGCAGCTGTTTCGGCGCATCCCGCCCGCGCCGCTGCGCCCGATGCTGGCGATCCATCTTGCCCCGATGAGCTTTATCGCCACGATCCTTGCCTTGCTGGGGATGGAGGGACCGGCGCAGGTGGCGTTGGCACTGGCGGCAGGGATCTTTGTGGCGCTGTTGGCGGCAGGGCGGTGGATCACCGAATCCGGGTTCAGCGCAATGTGGGCGGCTTTCACCTTTCCGTTGTCAGCCTTTGCCGGGGCGCTGTTCGCCTCGGGCTGGGATGTGGCGGGGATGGGGGTGCTGGTGGTGGCGCTTGGGGTGATCCCGCCGATCGCCTATCGGGTGATCACACTCTGGGGCAGCGGGCGGCTGGCCGCAGTGACGAATGCGGCGGAGGTGTGAGGCGGGCGGATTCTGACGCAGATTTCGCGTCGTCCCGTCACGCAACGGGGGCGCGCGATGTCTATGTGAGACATCGCCACGAAACCTGCGTCACGTAGCGCTTTCGATAAGTCCGACCCAAGCCCGCGCGATGGCAAGGCCTGCGGCATCGGCTTGGGCGCCCTGAACCGGGGCGCGTTCGGGGTGATGGGTGTCAAGCCAGCCGGGCAGGTTGCGTTCCACCGCCTCGGGGAAGCTCCGGTTCCAGTCGGCCACGACGGCGCGCGAGGCTTCGAAATGGAACTGCATCCCGTAGGTCGCGCGGTTCAGGCGGAAGCATTGGTTCTGGGCAACGCCGGAGCCTGCGAGGTGGGCGGTTCCGGCGGGCAGGGTGAAGGTGTCGGAATGCCATTGGAAGATGGGGAAGGTGGCGGGAAGCTGGCCGAGAACGGGGTCGTTGCGGCCCTCGTCGGTGAGCGTCACGTCGCACCAGCCGAATTCGCGCGCAGTGCCAAGGTGGTTTTCCGCGCCAAGGCCCCGGGCGAGGAGTTGCGAGCCGAGGCAGATGCCGAGCACGGCCTTGCCCTCTGCCCCTGCGGCGCGCATCAGGCGGGCGAGATCGGGCAGGTAGGGGTGGCTGTGATCGTCGCGGGCGGATTGTTCGCCGCCGAAGACGACGAGGGCGTCGAAGCTGTCAGGATCGGGAAGGCGTCGGTCAGACCATGGCTTGTAAAGGTCGATCTTCGCCGCTGCCTCGTGCAGGGCGACGCCGACCTGTCCGTGATGGGTGATGCGGGTATTCTCGACGATGGCGACGCGCATGGTGGCCCCCCTTGCTGCCGGCGGCAGGATGCACGGCGCGCGGGCGGGCGCAAGGGCAGCGGCGCGGGATTTGCGCTTGCATCCCCCCGGAGGCCGTGAAAAGGGGAACCGCCAAACGAAGCCTTCCACGGAGACGGTGATGGAGATTCGCGAGGCCCTTACCTTTGATGATGTCCTGCTGGTTCCGGCCGCGTCGAGCGTGCTGCCGAGCGAGGCGGACACGTCCACCTACGTCACGAAATCGATCCGGATGAACATCCCGCTTTTGTCGAGCGCGATGGATACGGTGACTGAGGGGCGGATGGCCATCGCCATGGCGCAGGCGGGCGGGATCGGGGTGATCCATCGCAATCTGGACATCGAGGCGCAGGCCACAGAAGTGCGGCGGGTGAAGCGGTTTGAATCGGGCGTGGTCTACAAGCCCATCACCCTGACCCCCGATCAGACGCTGGCCGATGCGAAGGCGCTGATGGAGCGATACAACATCACTGGCTTCCCGGTGGTGGACGATAAAGGCCGCGTGCTGGGGATCGTGACGAACCGCGACATGCGCTTTGCCAGCGACGACAAGACGCCCGTGTCGGTGATGATGACGTCCGAGAATCTGGCCGTGCTGCGCGAGCCGGTGGATCGGGAACGGGCGATCTCCCTGATGAAGGCGCGGCGCATCGAGAAGCTGCTGGTGACCGATGGGCAGGGCAAGCTGACGGGTCTTCTGACGCTGAAGGATACGGAGAAGGCGGTTCTCAATCCGCAGGCCTGCAAGGATGAGTTGGGGCGGCTGCGGGTCGCGGCTGCCTCGACCGTGGGGGAGGCGGGATATGAGCGGTCTTTGGCGCTGATCGATGCGGGGGTGGACATGGTGGTGATCGACACCGCGCATGGGCATTCAGAGGGCGTGGCCAAGGCGGTGGAGCGGATCAAGGCGCTGTCCAATGCGGTGCAGGTCGTGGCCGGGAACGTGGCGACGGCTGAGGCGACACGCGCGCTGATCGGCGCGGGGGCGGATGCGGTGAAGGTGGGGATCGGGCCGGGGTCCATCTGCACCACGCGGATCGTGGCGGGCGTGGGCGTGCCGCAGTTGACGGCGATCATGGATTCGGCCCGCGCGGCGGGGGATATCCCCGTCATTGCGGATGGCGGGATCAAGTATTCCGGCGATTTCGCCAAGGCCATCGCGGCGGGCGCGTCCTGCGCCATGGTGGGCTCTGCCATCGCGGGAACGGACGAATCCCCTGGTGAGGTGATCCTGTGGCAGGGGCGCAGCTTCAAGGCCTATCGCGGGATGGGGTCTTTGGGCGCGATGGCGCGGGGATCGGCGGACCGCTATTTCCAGAAGGATGCCGCGTCGGACAAGCTGGTTCCCGAAGGGATCGAGGGGCAGGTGCCTTACAAGGGCAGCGCGGCAGCGGTGATCCACCAGATGGTGGGGGGCCTGCGCGCGGCTATGGGCTATACTGGCAATGCGACCGTGGCCGAGATGCGGTCGCGCTGCCAGTTCGTGCGGATCACCGGGGCAGGGCTGAAGGAAAGCCATGTCCATGACGTGCAGATCACGCGGGAAAGCCCGAATTATCGTATTGGCTGAGTGCCTTATCCCTGGCGGATCGAAGCGCCCGGAGGAGAAATCCTTCGGGCCTTCTTCTTTTTGGGGTGCGGCCCTCAAGACTTACTGATTTTGTCGCCTTTACATTGACGACAAAATCAGTAAGATAATAGGCGTGTTCCGTACCTGTCCGGTGACCTGCGAAACAGATGACCGAGAAACCCGACCCAGAACCCCCGATCCATGATGTGTCGACCCTGACCAAGGGCGGCAGCATCGCGCGGCTGATCCATCGCGGCGAGGTCTATGTCCTGCGGGTGACGCGGCTGGGCAAATTGATCCTGACGAAGTGAGGGAGCCATGATCATCTGCCATTGCGCCGGGATTTCGGACCACGACATCCGCGCGGCCGTGGATTGGATGCGGCGCGCCGATCCGGAGACGATCATCACCCCCGGCAAGATCTATCACGCGCTGGGAAAGCGCGCAGATTGCGGGGGATGCATGTCACTCTTTCTTGACACCATGCGTTTGTGTGCCAGCCTGCAGATACCCACGACCCCCGATAACGCGGCGCGGTCCAGGCATCCCATACCCAATCTCAGGCCCCTGAACAGGGAAGGACGGCACCATGAAGGGCGACCCCAAGGTCATTGACTATTTGAACGCGGCACTCCGGTCGGAATTGACGGCCGTAAGCCAATACTGGCTGCATTATCGGTTGCAGGAGGATTGGGGCTTTGGCCATCTGGCCGCGAAGTCGCGGGCGGAAAGCGTCGAAGAGATGCACCATGCCGACAAGCTGATCGCGCGGATCATCTTTCTGGAGGGACATCCGAATCTGCAAAAGCTTGATCCGCTGCGGATCGGGCAGACCCTGCGCGAAACACTGGAGGCCGATCTTGCGGCGGAACACGAGGCGCGCACGTTGTACATCGAGGCGCGGCGGCACTGCGACGGGGTGGGCGATTACGTGACGCGCGCCTTGTTTGACGAGCTGATCGCCGATGAGGAGGGGCATATCGATTTCCTCGAAACCCAGATCGGGCTGTTCGATCGGTTGGGCGAAGAGAAGTACGGCATGCTGAATGCCAAGCCCGCGGATCAGGCGGAGTAGCGTATAGACAAAAATCTTCGAAGATTTTTGCAAATTTCTTCGAAGAAATTTGGGTGAGAGGGGCGGGCGCTGGTCAAGGCGGCCGCCTTTTCCTATGGTCCCGCCCGAAGGGCTGGGGGGGCGGCATGGCGGCAGGGCGGAGGGTCTTGGTAACGGGGGCGGGCGCGCCGGGGGGCATCGGGTTCGCTTGTGCACGCGCCTTGGCGCGTCGGGGGGACCGGGTGGCGATCTGCGCCACGACAGGGCGTATCCATGCGCGGGCGGCGGAGCTGATCGCGGAAGGCTTGGACGTGCCGGCCCATGTGGCGGACCTGACCGAGCCCGATCAGGTGCAACGGCTTTTCGACGCGGTGGGGCCGGTCGAGGTGCTGGTCAACAATGCAGGCATGGGGTCGGTGGGTGCCCCGGCGGAACAGGTGTCCTTCCTTGATCTTGATCCCGATCAGTGGCGGCGGGCGATGGATGTGTCCTTGACGACGGCGGTGCTGGTGACGCGGGCCTTTCTGCCGGGGATGGTGGCGCAGGGCCGGGGGCGGGTGGTGATGATGGCGTCGGTCACCGGGCCTTACGTCTCCAACCCCGGGGAAGCGGCCTATTCGGCGGCCAAGGCGGGGATGGTGGGGCTGACCCATGCGCTGGCGCTGGAAGTGGCGGCGCGGGGCGTGACGGTGAATGCGGTCGCGCCGGGATGGGTGGCGACCGAGGCCTCGACTCCGGAGGAGGTGCTTGCGGCCCGGGCCACGCCACCGGGGCGCGCAGGCCGACCGGAGGAGGTGGCGGCGGTGGTGGAGTTCCTCGCCTCGGACGCGGCATCCTATGTGAATGGCGCAGTGATCGTGGTGGATGGCGGCAACATCCTGCAGGAGCGCAAGGGATGACCCCCGGCGCGCGGGCGGCGGCGGCGATTGCGGTGCTGGAGCAGGTTCTGGCCGGGCGGCCCGCCGAGGTGGCCTTGACGAATTGGGGTCGGGCCAACCGCTATGCCGGATCAGGGGATCGCGCGGCGGTGCGTGACATCGTCTTTGACGTGCTGCGCTGCCGTCGGTCCTGTGCGGCGCTTGGCGGCGGGGCGTCAGCGCGCGCATTGGTGCTGGGCTGGGCGCGGGCGCGCGGTCAGGACGGGTTGTTCGACGGACAGGGCCATGCGCCTGCACCGCCCGGGCCCGGCGAGGCGGGGCGGAGACCCGAGGGAGCGGAGGCGCTGGATTGCCCGGACTGGTTGGAGCCGGTGATGCGGGAGTCTCTTGGCGCGGATTTCGCGGCGGTTATGGCGGCGATGCAGCGGCGCGCGCCGGTCTTTCTGCGGGTCAACCTTGCGCGGACGACGCGGGAGGCGGCGGTGGCGGCGCTGGCCGAGGAGGGAATCGGGGCAGCGCCGCATGGGCTGGCGCTGTCCACGCTGGAGGTGGTGGAGGGCGCGCGGAAGGTGCAGTCTTCGCGCGCCTATGCCGAGGGGATGGTGGAGTTGCAGGATGCCGCCAGTCAGGCGGTGGTGGAGATGCTGCCGCTGTCGGATGGCATGACAGTGCTTGACCTCTGTGCCGGGGGCGGGGGCAAGACGCTGGCCATGGCGGCGCGGGCGCGGCTGCGCCTGTTCGCCCATGATGCCGAGGCGCGGCGGATGGCCGATCTACCGGCACGGGCGGCACGCGCGGGCGTGGCCGTCGGTCTAACGGATAAGCCCGAAAAAACCGCACCTTACGACCTTGTCCTCACGGATGTGCCCTGTTCCGGATCGGGGAGTTGGCGGCGCGATCCGGAGGGGAAATGGGCCCTGACGCAAGTGCGGTTGGACGCGCTGCTGGCGCTTCAGGCCGGGATCATGGACCGTGCGGCGGGGATGGTGCGGCGGGGCGGCGTGCTGGGCTATGCGACCTGTTCGATGATCGCGGCGGAGAATGGCGCGCAGGTGGCGGCCTTTCTTGCGCGCCATGATGGGTGGCGGCTTGCGGCGGAGCGGCATTTTACCCCGCTGGAGGGGGGAGACGGCTTTTATGCGGCGGTGCTGCACCGCCGCGACTAGAGCGAGGGCCTTAGCGATTTGTTAAGACATCATGCGGCATGGTGAGGGCAATGCCGCAGAACATCGCCCATATGCCCCTGTATCCGCTGCAGCCTGCCGGGCGCGGGCCGCTGGCCCTGCTGATCTTGGCGGGTGCGGCCGGGCTTGTGCTGGCAGGGCTGGGGATACGGGTCGCGCCCTGGCTGGCACTGGTGGGAGGGCTTTTGTCTCTGGGCCTTCTACTGACGGTGCTGCGCCGTCTGCTGGCCCCCGGACGTCAGGCCGCGCTGGCCGCCGGGGCAGGGGAGAGCGCGCTGATCGAAGGGCTGGCACTGCCGTTGATCCGCTTTGATGGCGAGGGCAGTCTCAGTCAGGTGAATTCGGAGGCGCGGCTGCTTTTGGACCTTGCGCCCGAGGAACGGCCGGAACCAGCGCGGCTCTTCGTCGATCTGGGGCGTCCGGTGCGGGATTGGATCGTCGATGTGGCGGCGGGCCGCCTGCCCGGCGGGGTGGAGATGGTTGCGCTGCGCGGGTCCCGGGCCGAGGAGGGGGATCGTTTCGTGCAGGTCGCGCTGCGCCCGGATGGCCGGGGCGGGGCTTTGGCCGTGCTGCAGGATGCGACCGCGCTGAAGCGGATCGAGGCGCAGGTGCTGCAGGGGCAGAAGATGCAGGCGATCGGCCAGTTGGCGGGGGGGATCGCGCATGATTTCAACAATCTGCTGACCGCAATTTCGGGACATTGCGACCTGCTGCTGCTGCGCCATCATGCCGATGACCCCGACCATGCTGATCTGGTGCAGATCCGGCAGAACGCCAATCGGGCGGCGGCGCTGGTGTCGCAGCTTCTGGCCTTTTCGCGCAAGCAAACGCTGAAGCCCGAACGCATCGATCTGCAGGATGCGCTGGCCGACATGACCCATCTGTTGAACCGTCTTCTGGGCGAGAAGGTTGTGCTGGAACTTGTCCACGGGGCAGAGGCGCTTGCCATCCGGGCGGATCGCCGGCACTTCGATCAGGTGATCATGAACCTTGTCGTCAATGCGCGCGACGCGATGCCCGACGGCGGCGTGGTTCAGGTGCAGACCCGGCTTGTCACCCTGACCGAAGAAATGGAGCGGGATCGCGCCGTGGTGCCGCGCGGGCGGCATGTGGTGATTTCGGTCGAGGATGGCGGGCACGGGATCCCGGCGGAACGGATCGGGAAGATCTTTGACCCCTTTTTCACCACCAAGCGACCGGGGGAGGGCACGGGTCTTGGCCTATCGATGGTCTATGGCATTGTGAAGCAGTCAGGTGGGTTCATCTTCGTGGCCTCCACCCCCGGGGTGGGTACGCAGTTCGAACTGTGGTTCCCCTATTGCGACGAAGCGGCGCTGCCTGCCGGCGCGGCCACGGCGCGGACGCGCAACGCGCTGCGCAAGGGCGGCGTCGTGCTTTTGGTCGAGGATGAGGCGCCGGTGCGGACCTTTGCAGCGCGGGCGCTGCGGTTGCGCGGGCTTGCGGTCCTAGAGGCGGCCAGCGCCGAAGAGGCCCTGACCCTGCTGGAGGATGTGACGCTGCGGGTGGATGTCTTCGTCACGGATGTGGTCATGCCCGGGCTGGACGGCCCCAGCTGGGTGCAGCGCGCGCTGGAACGGCGACCGGGGACGCGCTGCGTCTTCATGTCGGGCTATGCCGAAGAGGCGTTGGCCGACCTGCAGGCGCGCATCCCGGGATCCGTCTTCCTGCCCAAACCCTTTTCCCTGTCGGACCTGACCGAAACGGTGCAGGCCCAGCTGGCGGCGTGACGCCGCCCGGTCAGATGGCCGCCGGCTGGAGGGTTTCGTACAGTGCGAAATCCCGCGCGGCCGCCTTACGCAGCATCGCCTCTGTCCCCGGTGCGAGGTCAAGCGCGGCATGGGGCGAGACGTTCAGGCGGGGAAGGATGATCTCGCAATCCAGACGGTCTTCGAGGAAGTCGACGAAGTGGTCTATCTCTTCATAGCGGAAGAGATGGTCGAGCCCCTTATCCGCCTTGGGGGCAAGAAAGCGCGACTGCGTCCCGACCGCGGCATGGGCGGGCTGCGGATCTGCGCACCAGTCGCGGACGAAGGTATCGAAGGTCATCCCCGCCGTAGAGCGGGCCTGATCGGGGATGTCGTCGCGTTGGCGGTAGCGAAACCACGACCCGAGCCAGTCGCGCGGTTCGCGCATCAGGGCGACCACGGTGAAGCGGGACCCCGAGGCCGCCTCCAGATAGGGGCCGATGAAGCGGTGAAACCGCGCGACGCTGGTGTGTTTCAGGGCGGGCGGCCGCTGGATGGCCATCGTGGCCATCGATTCGAGCGCGGCCTCTATCGCCGTCGATCCCGTCTTTGGCGTGGCGAGGATGACGAGTTTCTGGTCCCAGAATACCAACATGGCACACCTTTCCGCTTGGCTGCGCCCTTCTACACAAGGCCCGCGCGGGTGGGTAGGGCGTAAACCCGCCCTTAACCTTTGCCCTCTAGGCTGGGTTCAGTCGATTTTCATTGATTTGTTCCACATTTGTACTCATAAGAACGAGAACACTTGGGGAACATGCGCAGCAATTGCCGCCCGGTCGCGGCTGTGAAATAAGGAGACAGACATGGCGGTGGCGAACCTCCTCGACTTGAACGGGAAGCGCGAAATGGACAAGCAGAAGGCGCTGGAAAGCGCTCTGGCACAGATCGAACGGCAGTTCGGCAAGGGGTCGATCATGAAACTGGGCAAGGATAGCCCGGTGCTCGAGATCGAGGCGACGTCGACCGGATCGCTGGGCCTTGATATCGCGCTGGGGATCGGCGGGCTTCCGAAAGGCCGGATCATCGAGATCTTTGGGCCGGAATCCTCGGGCAAGACGACGCTGACGCTGCATGTGGTGGCGGAAGAACAGAAGAAGGGCGGGGTCTGCGCCTTTGTCGATGCCGAACATGCGCTGGACCCGCAATATGCCAAGAAGCTGGGCGTCAATCTGGACGAGCTGCTGATCAGCCAGCCCGACACGGGCGAACAGGCGCTGGAGATCGTGGACACGCTGGTGCGGTCGGGCGCGGTAAGCCTGATCGTGGTCGATTCGGTGGCGGCGCTGACGCCGAAATCGGAAATTGAGGGCGATATGGGCGACATGCAGATGGGCAGTCAGGCCCGTCTGATGAGCCAAGCGATGCGCAAGCTGACGGCCTCCATCGGGCGGTCCAACTGCATGGTGATCTTCATCAACCAGATCCGCATGAAGATCGGCGTGATGTTCGGCAGCCCGGAAACGACGACGGGCGGCAATGCGCTGAAATTCTATGCCTCGGTCCGCCTTGATATCCGCCGCGTGGGGTCGATCAAGGACAAGGATGAGGTGGTCGGCAATTCGACCCGCGTGAAGGTGGTGAAGAACAAGGTAGCGCCGCCCTTCCGCGAGGTGGAGTTCGACATCATGTATGGCGAGGGCATCTCGAAACTGGGCGAGTTGATCGACATCGGCGTGAAGGCCGGGGTCGTGGAGAAGTCGGGCGCTTGGTATTCCTATGGCGACGAGCGGATCGGGCAGGGGCGCGAGAATGCGAAACTCTTCCTGAAGCAGAACCCCGGCCTTGCGGCGGATATCGAGGACAAGATCCGCGCGGCGAACGGCTTGGACTTCACCGCCCCGGGCGGGGCCGCCGAGGATGACGTGCTGGACATGTAAACCCTTTGACCGAATGGACAAAAGTAAGGCCGGAACCGCTTGGTTCCGGCCTTTTTTCGCGGCCCGGGGCTGTGGCTGTGGACAGGGGCGGGTTGCAGGGCTAATTGGGGTGCCGAAACGGGTTTTCCGCCTTTGAAAGGGCCAATCCAGCATGGCGTCGCTGAACGATATCCGATCGACCTTCCTCGACTTCTTCCAGCGCAACGGGCACCGGGTGGTGGAGTCCTCCCCCCTTGTGCCGCGCAACGACCCGACGCTGATGTTCGCCAATTCGGGGATGGTGCAGTTCAAGAACTGCTTCACCGGGGTCGAGACCCGCGATTACAAGCGCGCGACGACCGCGCAGAAATGCGTCCGCGCGGGCGGCAAGCACAATGATCTGGACAATGTCGGCTATACCGCGCGGCACCATACCTTTTTTGAAATGCTTGGGAATTTCAGCTTTGGCGATTACTTCAAGGCCGAAGCCATCGCCTTTTCTTGGGAATTGCTGACCAAGGATTTCGGGATCGATCCGAGCAAGCTCTGCGTTACCGTCTATCACACCGATGACGAGGCGGCAGGCATCTGGAAGAAAGTGGCGGGGCTGGAGGATCACCGGATCATCCGCATCGCCAGCGACGACAATTTCTGGCGGATGGGGCCCACGGGGCCGTGCGGCCCTTGTACTGAGATCTTCTATGATCATGGCGACCACATCTGGGGCGGCCCGCCGGGCAGCGCGGATGAAGATGGCGACCGGTTCATCGAGATCTGGAACAACGTCTTCATGCAGAACGAGCAGTTCGCGGATGGCACGCTGCGGCCGTTGGACATGCAGTCGATCGATACCGGCATGGGGCTGGAGCGGATCGGGGCGCTGCTGCAGGGCAAGCATGACAATTACGACACGGACCTGATGCGGTCGCTGATCGAGGCATCCGCCCATGCGACGAGTCAGGATCCGGACGGTCCGGGCAAGACCAGCCATCGGGTGATCGCGGATCACCTGCGGTCGGTGTCCTTCTTGATCGCGGACGGCGTGATGCCGTCGAATGAAGGGCGTGGCTATGTGCTGCGCCGGATCATGCGGCGGGCGATGCGGCATGCGCATATGCTGGGCGCGCAGGACCCGGTGATGTTCAAGCTGGTGCCCGCGCTGGTGCGGCAGATGGGCGGGGCCTATCCGGAACTGTCCCGCGCGCAGGCGCTGATCGAAGAGACGCTGCGGCTGGAAGAGACCAAGTTCAAGCAGACGCTGGACCGTGGGCTGAAGCTGTTGGATGAGGAATTGGGGCGGCTGCCGGAGGGGGCCGAACTGCCCGGCGGGGCGGCATTCAAGCTGTATGACACCTATGGTTTCCCGCTGGACCTGACGCAGGATGCGCTGCGCGAGAAGGGCCGCGCGGTGGATGTGCAGGGGTTTGAGGCCGCGATGGCCGAACAGCGCAGCAAAGCGCGGGCGGCTTGGGCCGGGACCGGCGAGGCGAAGGATGCGCGGATCTGGTTCGAACTGGCCGAAGCGCATGGGGTGACCGAATTCCTCGGTTATGACACCGAGACGGCAGAGGGCGTGATTGCTGCGCTTGTGCGCGACGGAGCGGCCATCGGCGCGGCCGAAAGCGGGAGCACCGTGCAGATCGTTGTGAACCAGACGCCCTTCTACGGCGAGTCTGGTGGTCAGGTTGGCGACGCGGGCTGGGTGCGGACGCAGACGGGTCTGGCCCATGTGACCGACACCAAGAAGGCGGCGGGCGTGTTCATCCATGTGGCCGAGGTGGTGGAAGGGTCGATCAAGACGGGCCAGCCTGCCAAGCTAGAGGTGGAGCACAAGCGGCGGTCGGCCATCCGGGCGAACCATTCGGCAACACACCTGCTGCACGAGGCGCTGCGGCGCGCGCTGGGGGATCATGTGGCGCAGAAGGGCAGCTTGAACGCGCCGGATCGGCTGCGGTTCGACTTCAGCCATTCCACGGCCCTGTCGGGAACCGAGCTGGCGCAGGTCGAGGCAGAGGTGAACCAGTTCGTCCGCCAGAACAGCGCAGTGGAAACGCGGATCATGACGCCGGATGATGCACGGGCGATCGGGGCGCAGGCGTTGTTCGGGGAAAAATACGGGGAAGAGGTGCGCGTCGTCTCTATGGGCGTGCTGGACGGATCCGCCAAGGGCGCGGATGGGCGGACCTATTCGCTGGAACTCTGCGGTGGCACCCATGTGGCGCGGACCGGGGATATCGGGGCGTTCGTGCTGCTGGGTGACTCGGCGTCCTCTGCCGGGGTGCGGCGGATCGAGGCGCTGACGGGTCAGGCGGCGTTGGAGCATCTTCGGATGCAGGATGCGCGGCTCGCGGATATCGCGACGGCGCTGAAGACCCCGGTTTTTGAGGTGGTGGACCGTGTCAAGGCGTTGGCCGAGGAGCGGCGGGCGCTTTTGAACGAGGTGGCGCAGCTGCGGCGCGAGTTGGCGATGGGCGGCGGGGCCAAGGGCGGTCCGGAGGCGAAAGAGATCGCGGGGGTGAAGTTCCTTGCGCAGGTCCTGTCGGGCGTGTCGGGCAAGGACTTGCCCGCGCTGATCGACGAGATGAAGGCGCGGATCGGATCGGGCGCGGTGCTGCTGATCGCGGATACGGGGGCGAAGCCTGCCGTGGCGGCGGGGGTGACGGCGGACCTGACGGCGCGGGTTTCGGCGGTGGCTCTGGTCAAGGCGGCGGCGGAGGCGATGGGCGGCAAGGGCGGCGGCGGGCGGCCCGACATGGCGCAGGCAGGCGGCGCGGATATCGCGCAGGCGGATGCGGCCATCAAGGCGGCAGAAGCCGTGATCGGGGGATAAGCCATGCCGACAGCCCTTTGGATTGCCCATGTGCATGTGACCGACACCGAGGCCTATGGCCGCTATGCCAAGGAGGCAGGCCCCGCCATCGCGGCGCATGGCGGCGTGTTTCTGGCTCGTGGCGGGCGCTATGTGCAACTGGAAGGCAATGACCGCGCCCGCAACGTGGTGGCGCGGTTCCCCAGCCTTGAGAAGGCGGTGGAATGCTACAACTCGCCCGCTTATCAGGCGGCGCTGGCCCATGCGAAGGGGGCGAGTGTCCGCGATCTGATGGTGGTGGAAGAGATCGAATAGGCCTTGCGCGGAACCTTGCGCATGCTGTGGATAAAATGGCCCCTTCGGGGGCCGTTTTCATGTTAATGTCATGGAAAACAAGAATCCGAGGCGGAGCATGTTGGTTTTCCTGAATTTCCGGGGGTGCATCTGATGTGCCGCTGGGCTGCCTATGTGGGCGCGCCGATCTTTCTGGAAGAGATCGTGAGCCGTCCCGGCCATTCCCTGATCCATCAAAGCCATTGCGCCACGCAATGCCACACAGCGATCAATGCCGATGGTTTCGGTCTGGCATGGTATGGCGAGCGGGAGGAGCCGGGGCTTTACCGCGATGTCCTTCCGGCATGGTCGGACCCCAATCTGCGCAGCCTGACGGCGCAGGTGCGATCGGGGCTGTTTCTGGCGCATGTGCGGGCATCGACCGGGACGGCGACCAGCCGGAACAACTGCCATCCCTTCACCGTGGGGCGGTGGAGTTTCATGCATAACGGGCAGATCGGGGGCTATGAGGCCTTTCGGCGGGATGCCGACATGATGATCCGCGAGGATCTTTATGCCCACCGGAAGGGCGCGACGGACAGCGAGGCGCTGTTCCTGATCGCGCTGGCCGAGGGGCTGGAGGATGATCCGCAGGGCGCGTTGCAGCGGGCGGCGGCGCGGGTGATCGCGCTGGCGCGCGAGAAGGGCGCGCTGCCGCATTTGCGCCTGACCGCGGCCCTGTCGGATGGCGAACGGCTTTATGCGGTGCGCTATGCGACGGATGACCATGCGCCGACGCTCTATCACCGCTGGTCGGACCGGCGGCAGGGGCGGGCAGTGGTGTCCGAACCGCTGGAGCAGGATCAAGGCGACTGGATCGAGGTTCCGGCGGGCAGTTTCTGCACCTTTGAGGGCGCCGAGGTGAAGCTTTCGCCCTTCAATCCCTGTCCACTGCGTCTGGCGGCCTGAAGGCCTTTACAATGCAGGAGAATTGACGGCACCTTCGGGCGCGTTAAGGTTTGTCACCTTGGCGCATCCGGGTGTCGGATGCGCGACATGTGCCACGGGTTCCGAGTGCCAAAGTCTTTGCGGCGAGGGGGGTTCTGGGCATGGCAGCGCCGTTTCCGGATTGGAATGACCTAAGAGATATCCTGCTGATCACGGATGCCGGCAGCCTGTCGGGTGCCGCGCGTCTGGCCGGGATCAGCCAATCGACCATGTCGCGCCGTCTGGCGGCGATCGAGGCGCATGGTCAGCCGATTTTCCTGCGCGACGAGATGGGCCGGATGAGTCCCAATGCGCGCGGCCTGGAGATGGTCGCCGCGGCGCGTGAGATGGCCGCGATCTATGACCGGGTGAAGGCGCGTCTCACGGATGCGCCGCCGCCCCTGCGCATCGCGAGTTGCGAGATGCTGTCACGGCTGTTCCTTGCGCCGCAGGTTCCGGCTTGGGCGCTGCGGGCGGACAGCGCGGCGGAGGTGTCGGTGCATGACGATGTTTATGGGCTGGACCCCGACACTTATGACGTGATGCTGGCCCCAATGGCCACCGCGCCAGAGCGGAGCACGGGGCAGGTGCTGGGATGGCTTTCGATGGCGCTGTATGCGGCACCGTCCTATGTGGCGGCCCATCGCATCCGTGGGCGTCTGGAGACGCTGGACGGGCAGGGGGTGATCCGCGCCTCGCGTGCCTTGGCTGATGTGGAGAGCTATCGCTGGCTGGTGCGGCTTGGCGGGAATGTCTCGCTGCTGTCGCCCAATGTGCCGACGATGATGGAGGCCTGCGCGGCAGGTCTGGGCATCGCGCTTTTGCCGCAGGAGTTGGCCGGGAATGATGCGCGGCTTTTGCCACTGGACGGTCCGAAGGCCCCGCCCTGCGAAATCTGGGCGGTGGCCGACAGCAAGACGGCAGCGGACCCGCGGATTGCAGGTTTCCTGAAATGGGCGCGCGGGCAGTTCCGCGCGACCCATGCTGACGCGCGGGCTGGTTAGCCGTTCTTCGACTGCCGCTTGCGTTCATGCGGATCGAGGATGCGCTTGCGCAGGCGGATGATCTTGGGCGTCACCTCGACCAGTTCGTCATCGTCGATATAAGCGATCGCCTCTTCGAGGCTGAACCGGATATGGGGTGTCAGGCGCACAGCTTCGTCCGTGCCGGAGGCGCGGACGTTGGTGAGTTTCTTGCCCTTGAGCGGGTTCACCTCGAGGTCGTTGTCGCGGCTGTGTTCGCCGATGATCATGCCTTCGTAGACGTTTTCCTGCGGGCCGATGAACATGCGGCCACGGTCTTCAAGGTTCCAGAGCGCGTAGGCGACCGAGACGCCGTTTTCCATGCTGATGAGCACGCCCTGACGGCGGCCTTGGATCGGGCCCTTGTGCGGGACCCAGCCGTGGAAGATGCGGTTCAGGACGCCCGTGCCGCGCGTGTCGGTCAGGAACTGGCCGTGATAGCCGATCAGGCCGCGCGAGGGGACATGGGCGATGATGCGGGTCTTGCCGACGCCTGCGGGCTTCATCTCGACCAGATCGCCTTTGCGTTCGCCGGTCAGCTTGTCGATCACGGCGCCGGAATATTCGTCATCGACGTCGACGATGACTTCTTCCACCGGTTCCATGCGGGTGCCGCCGTCATCCTTGAAGATCACGCGGGGGCGGGAGATCGACAGTTCGAACCCTTCGCGGCGCATGTTTTCGATCAACACGCCCATCTGGAGTTCGCCGCGACCGGACACTTCGAAGGCCTCGCCGCCGGGGGTGTCGGCCACCTTGATGGCGACGTTGGTTTCCGCCTCTTTCATCAGACGGTCGCGGATGACGCGGGACTGCACCTTGGTGCCGTCACGGCCTGCAAGCGGGCTGTCATTGATCCCGAAGGTGACGGTAATCGTCGGCGGATCAATGGGTTGCGCGGGGAGAGCGATGTCCACTTCCAGCGCGCAGAGCGTGTCGGCCACGGTGGCCTTGGTCATCCCCGCAAGGGTGACGATGTCGCCGGCAAGCGCCTCGTCAATCGCGGTCTGGGTCAGGCCGCGGAAGGCGAGGACCTTGGTTACGCGGAACTGTTCGATCCGGTCCCCCGTGCGGGAGAGGGCCTTTAACGTTTCGCCAACCTTTAGGCGACCGGATTCCACGCGCCCCGTCAGGATGCGGCCGATGAAGGGATCGGCGGACAGCGTGGTGGCCAGCATCGAGAAGGGTTCGGACTGGCGCGCGATCTGTTTCGGGGCAGGCACGTGGCGAACGATAAGGTCGAACAGCGCGGTGAGGTCCTTGCGCGGGCCATCAAGGCTGTCATCGGCCCAACCGGCGCGGCCGGATGCGTAGAGATAGGGGAAGTCGAGCTGGTCGTCATTCGCGCCAAGATTGGCGAAAAGGTCGAAGACTTCGTTAAGGGCGCGGTCGGGCTCGGCATCCGGCTTGTCGACCTTGTTTAGCACCACGATCGGCCGCAGGCCGAGGGCGAGGGCCTTGGAGGTAACGAATTTCGTCTGGGGCATCGGGCCTTCGGCGGCGTCCACCAGCAGGACCACGCCATCGACCATGTTCAGGATCCGCTCGACCTCGCCGCCGAAATCGGCGTGGCCGGGGGTGTCGACGATGTTGATGCGGGTGGTGCCGTGTTCCACCGAGGTGCATTTCGCAAGGATCGTGATCCCGCGTTCGCGTTCGATGTCGTTGGAATCCATCGCCCTTTCGGAAACGGCCTGATTGTCGCGGAAAGAACCGGACTGTTTCAGCAGTTCATCGACGAGGGTGGTTTTGCCATGGTCGACATGCGCGATGATGGCGATGTTGCGAAGCTCCATCGGGGAGATCTCTTTCAAAACTTTCTGCGGTTGCGAGGGGCCATACAGGGTTTGGGGCCTGTTGGCTAGGGTGGTCCTGTCAGGTGGCGATATAGCGGTCGCGCCTGTGGTTTATGGCGATGACGAGGTTGACGACGGCTGCGCCGAGGAAGGACCACGCCACTATGGGCCAGGGCAGCAGAGTAAGGGCCACGGCGAAGAGAAGGGCGTCGAAGAGCAGTTGCGTATGGCCTGCGCGGAACCCGGTCCTGTCTTGCAGGTAGAGGGCGAGGATACCGATGCCCCCGAGCGAGGCGCCGTGGCGGAAGATGGCCAGCAGCGCCGCGCCCGAGACGAAGCCGAAGAGGATGGCGCCGAAGGCGGGGTTCAGCGTGGAGAAATCCACCCATCCCGGCATCAGCGCCGACAGCACTGATAGGGCAGCAACGGCGAGGAAGGTCTTGATCGTGAAGGGTAAACCCATCCGGCGGTAGCCGAACCAGTAGAAGGGAAGGTTGATGGCAAAGAAGACCGGGCCAAAGGGAATGCCGCTGGCATAGGAGATCAGGACAGCGAGCCCCGCCGTCTGGCCCGTGATCATCCCCAGATGGGTGAGGATGACGATGCTGAAGGCCGCCATGGTAGCGCCGAAGGCAAGGCCTTGGGCATCTTCGATCAGGCTGTGGGTTTTCGGGTCGGTCATGGCGGGGGCTTATCGGCAGGCGCGGGCCTGCGCCAGAGGGTCAGGCGGCGATATAGCGGTCGCGGCGATGGTTGATGGCGAGGAAGAGCGAATAGGTCGCGGCGCCGAGGAAGGACCAGAGCAGGGTTTCGGGATCGAGGATCAGGGCGGCGGCTGAGAAGATGACAACGTCCACGGCGAGTTGGACATAGCCTGCGGGGATGTTCCAGCGCTGTTGGATGATCAGGGCGGGGATGGCGAAGCCGCCGAAGCTACCGCCGTGACGGACCACGGCGAGGGCGGCGATGCCGAAGAGGATGCCGAAGAGGATGGCGGCGAAGGCAGGTTCCATCGGGCCAAGCACCATCCAGCGCGGCAGGATTTCGGTCAGGGCGGCGAGGGCGGCGGTGGAGAGCAGGGTCTTGAGCGCGAAACGACCGCCCAGAACCCACCAACCAAGGGCAAGGAAGGGCAGGTTGATCGCGAAATAGACCAGCGAAAACGGGAGGTTGCCGGTATAGGCGATCAGAACCGCAAGCCCCGTGGTCTGGCCTGTGGCAAAGCCCATATGGGTGAGGATGTGGATGCCGAGGGCGGCCATGATGATGCCGAAGGCGATGCCTTGGATGTCTTCAAGGACGGAGTGGCGGCTTGGATCGGTCATGGCTGCACCTGCGGGGACGGATGGGTCATAGCATGTGACCTTTATAGGGTCAAGTATGCTGACCTATACGCCGGATGTTGCGGAGGTGCATCAGGCCGGGCGGGTTGACCAGCGGGGGGGATTGCCCGGCGGGGCTGAGTCGGGGTAGCGGGTGTCATCCGCAACGCAAAAGATGGAGGGCGTGATGGTGAACATTGCTGGATCGTCACGGCGTGGCGGGATGTTCGGGCTGCGGGCTTTTGCCCGATACTGGCGCGTTTAGCGGTCTTTCGCCCGACCTTGGCCTTGTGTGAACAGGGCGCCTCAACCCTCTGACATTGCAGGATAACGGGTCGCTTTGCCCGGGGCATTTCCCGGTCTTTCGCGCCCGACTCCCGCCCCAACCCAACCTTCAACAGGAGCCGGATTCCCTGCTGGGCAGGGGCCGGGATAGGACATGGACCAGACACTGACCAAGGGGCAGGCGATGCCCCATTCCATCCATCTGGCGATTGCCGAACATGGCGCGGGACGCGTTGTGGCGGTGGCGTTGCGGTCGTTGATCGGGGCGGTTTTCGCGCCCGTCGAGGCCGATGCGACCGATCGGCTGAGCGATCATCTGCGGCGGGATATCGGGTTGCCACCCCGGGGGAGCCCCTTGCCGGAGGCGCCGATGATCCCGCTGCGGTGGTGATCAAAAGGGGCCGGATCTTGCGATCCGGCCCCATTTTCGTTGTGCCCTGTTTTGTGCCGCAACCTGTGCAGCAAACTGTGGGCACAGAGCGCGCGGTGGATTAACCCGCCAGCGCCTTGTTCATATATTCGTCCACCTTCTCCAGATAGCCCATGGTGGTGAGCCATTTCTGATCGGGGCCGACGAGGAGGGCGAGGTCCTTGGTCATCCAGCCATCTTCGACGGCCTGCACGGTGACCTTTTCCAGCGTGCTGGCGAAGGTCATCAGCGCCGCGTTGTTGTCGAGCTTGGCGCGGTGCTTCAGTCCGCCCGTCCAAGCGTAGATCGACGCGATGGAGTTGGTGGAAGTCTGCTTGCCCTTCTGGTGTTCGCGGTAATGGCGGGTGACGGTGCCGTGGGCGGCCTCGGCCTCCACGATCTTGCCATCGGGGGTCATCAGGACGGAGGTCATCAGACCCAGCGAGCCGAAGCCCTGCGCCACGGTGTCGGACTGCACGTCGCCATCGTAGTTCTTGCAGGCCCAGACATAGCCGCCGGACCATTTCAGAGCCGAGGCCACCATGTCGTCAATCAGGCGGTGTTCGTAATGGATGCCCGCCGCCTTGAACTTGTCTTCGAATTCCTCGGCATAGACCTTGGCGAAGAGGTCTTTGAAGCGGCCATCATAGGCCTTGAGGATCGTGTTCTTGGTGGAGAGGTAGACGGGCCAGCCCTTCATGAGGCCGTAGTTCAGCGAGGAACGGGCGAAGTCGATGATCGACTCGTCGAGGTTGTACATCCCCATCACCACACCGGCACCGGGGGCGTTGAAGACCTCGCGTTCGATCACCTCGCCGTCGTCGCCGACGAATTTCAGCGTGAGCTTGCCCTTGCCGGGGAAGCGGAAGTCGGTGGCGCGGTACTGGTCGCCAAAGGCGTGGCGGCCCACCACGATGGGCTGGGTCCAACCGGGGACGAGGCGGGGGACGTTCTTGCAGATGATCGGTTCGCGGAAGATCACGCCGCCGAGGATGTTGCGGATCGTCCCGTTGGGGGATTTCCACATCTGCTTGAGCCCGAATTCCTCCACCCGCTGTTCATCGGGGGTGATGGTGGCGCATTTGACGCCGACGCCGTACTGCTTGATGGCATTGGCGCTGTCGATGGTGATCTGGTCGTTGGTGCGGTCGCGCTCTTCGATCCCCAGATCGTAGTATTTCAGGTCGATGTCGAGATAGGGCAGGATCAGCTTTTTCTTGATGAAGTCCCAGATGATCCGGGTCATCTCGTCCCCGTCGAGTTCGACGACGGGGTTTGCCACCTTGATCTTGGTCATGCCCTTGGCCCTTTCGGAAAATGGATTCGGCTTGGGCGGTGCATAGAGCAAAACGCGGGCTTTGGAAAGGTTTGTATGCAACGGCATACCGAAATGTCGCGGACTTGACGGAACTCTCCCTGCGGTTGATCGTTCGAGAAAGAGTGAAAGGGTGGGTGATGAAGAACGTGGCGATCTTTTGCGACGGAACTTGGAACAGCGCGGATGCGACCGATCCGACGAATGTAAAGCTGCTGCATGATGCGGTGATGCCCGAAACGGCAGAGGGCGTGGTGCAGCGCGCGATCTATATTCCCGGTGTGGGGACAGGGCGGGAGAAGGCGGGGTATGTCGATTCCGCTCTTTACCGGCTGGGCGGGGGGGCCTTTGGCTGGGGCCTGAACCGCAAGCTGCGCGAAGCCTATGAGGCGGTGGTTCGGGATTACCGGCAGGGCGATCGGCTGTTCCTGTTCGGCTTTTCGCGCGGAGCCTACACAGCGCGGTCACTGGCGGGGCTGTTGCGCAACAGCGGCCTGCCGCCGGATGGGGACATGACCCGCGTGGAGGATGCGATGGCGCTGTATCGCAAGCGCAAGGCATCGTCGCATCCGGATGCGCCCGAGTCCCTTGTGTTCCGCATGGCCTATTCGCCGGGCTGGGCCACCAGCGCGACGGACCGGATGGTGCGGGGCGGGTCGGTGCCGCTGCTGGAGGTGGATTTTCTGGGGGTCTGGGATACGGTTGGGGCCCTTGGCGTGCCGAACCATCTGAAGATCGCGGCGTGGTTCAACGGGCGCTATCAGTTCCACGACCTGCGCCTGTCCAGCATGGTGAAAGCCGCGCGCCATGCGGTGGCCATCGACGAACGGCGCCGGACCTTTCCGCCGACCTTGTGGGAGAACCTGACCGATCTGAACGAGCGCGATCCGGGTGGAGATCAGCCCTATCGGCAGGAATGGTTTCCCGGCACGCATGGCGGGGTGGGGGGCGGGGGACCGATCCGGGGCCTGTCGAACGCGGCGATGCTGTGGATGGCCGAGGGGGCAGAGCAGGCGGGGCTGCGCTTTTCGCCGCATTTCATGGCGACGGCGCAGGCGGCGGTGCGGATTTACGACCCGCTGGACAATCATGATGGGCGCAAGGGATGGATCACGCGGTTGATGGAGCGCAACCCTGTGGACCGCGCCGCGCCGGGCGGCATCCATGCCGTGAATGCGGTGGCGAAGGAAAGGTGGAAGCGGTTTGAGTATCGGCCTGTGCCACTTCGGCCTTTTGCGCCGCGGCTTGACCCGCCGGTGATGCCGCAGGATTGGACGGATGCGGAATAGCAGGCGGGGGGCGCGGGATCAGCCGAAAAAGGGGCGGACCCTGTCGCGGACCCAAGTCCATAGGCGCGGGGCGCCGCGTGCGATCTTGGTGCCCACGCGGGCATCCAGTTGGTCGAGCGTGACGTTATAGGTGATCCAAGTCCCGCCGCCGGATTGCAGATTGGCCATCACAGGCTGCACCCGGTCGAGGGATTTGGCGAAGCGGGCGTCGGGGGTTTCGGCGGCCTCGAATTCATCCCAGAGGGCGCGGAAGCGCGTGGCGAGGTCGGGCGGCAGGAGGCCGAAGATGCGGTCGGCGGCGGCCTGTTCGGCCGCCTGCGTTTCGCTGGAGGCGTGGGCGGTGCCATTGACGGAATGGATGGGGACGTCGCCCACGTCGATCTCGACCAGATCATGGAGGAGGAGCATCTGGATGACGCGGGCAATATCGACACCCGGTTCGGCCTGATCGGCCAGCGTCAGCGCGTAAAGGGCGAGGTGCCAGCTGTGTTCGCCCGAATTCTCGGGGCGCGAGCCATCGCAGAGCGTGGTGGCGCGGAGGACGGATTTCAGGCGGTCCGCCTCGTTCAGGAAGGCGAATTGGGCGGCGAGGCGGTCGTCAGGCGTCATCAATGGCCGCTGTATCAATGGCCGCTGTCTGGGCCGCGTGGGGCGGCGGGCGCGTCGCCGCCGCTGCGTTTGGCGGCGAGCGTGCGGGCAAGGAAGTCGCGCCCGCGTTTTTCGGCCAGTCGGACGCGGACCGAGGTCATGAAGGCCTCTTGCGTGGTGGGGCTAAGCTCGCCCAGCACCTTGGACATCTTTTCGTAGAAGCGGTCATCCCCCAGTTCGACCTGAGCCTCCAGAACGTCCTTGGCGAGGGCGTCGGCCAGATCCTCGATCACCCCCATCAGCGGGAGCCTTCCGTCAGGCGGCGGCGGACATAGTCACTGACCGTTTCGATCATGGGCTTCATATGGGCTTCTTCGTCTTTGAAGAAGTGGTCCGCGCCCTCGATTTCCTTGTGGGTGATCGTGATGCCCTTCTGTTCGTGCAGCTTGTTCACCAATTGCTTGGTGTCCTTCGGGGGCGCGACACGGTCGGCGGTGCCGTTGATGATAAGACCCGAAGAGGGGCAGGGCGCGAGGAAGGAGAAATCGTACAGGTTCGCGGGCGGGGCAACGGAGATGAAGCCCGTGATTTCCGGGCGGCGCATCAGAAGCTGCATCCCGATCCATGCGCCGAAGGAGAAGCCCGCGACCCAGCAATGCTTGGCGTTCTGGTTCATCGACTGGAGGTAGTCGAGCGCGGAGGCGGCGTCGGAAAGTTCGCCGATGCCCTGATCATATTCGCCTTGGCTGCGTCCCACGCCACGGAAGTTGAAGCGCAGGACGGTGAAGCCCAGATTGTAGAAGGCGTAATGCAGGTTGTAGACAACCTTGTTGTTCATCGTGCCGCCATATTGCGGATGCGGATGCAGCACGATGGCGATGGGCGCGTCACGGTCTTTTTGGGGGTGGTAGCGGCCTTCGAGACGGCCTTCGGGGCCTGCGAAAATCACTTCGGGCATGCGTGTCGCGCCTGTCTTTCCTTGAGCGATTGTTGACGACTTCGCTCGGACAACTTAGAACCATTCCAAAGCGCTGCCCGGAGGGCGCGGTTCGGGGTCGGTCTGGACGTAATGGGCCGTAAACCCCGCGTCAATGATTTTGGAGAGGTGCCGCCATGAAACTCTCGACCAAGGGACGCTATGCGATGGTGGCGCTGGCCGATCTTGCGCTGGCGAAAGGGGATGATCTTGTGTCGCTGGCCGAGGTGGCCAAGCGGCAGGACATCAGCCTGCCCTATCTGGAGCAGCTTTTCGTGAAGCTGCGCCGAGCGGGGCTGGTGGAGGCGGTGCGGGGGCCGGGGGGCGGCTATCGGCTGGCGCGCAGCCCCGATGCGATCCGCGTGTCGGATGTGTTGGAGGCGGTGGAGGAAACGGTGGATGCGCTGCATACCGGGGCGGGCGTGTCGGGCGGGCTGTCAGGGACCAAGGCGCAGAGCCTGACCAATAGGCTGTGGGAAGGGTTGAGCGCGCATGTCTATGTGTTCCTGCACCAGACGCGGCTGTCGGATGTGATCCGCAACCAGATGACGCCATGCCCTGCCGTGCCGGCGCTGTTCCGGGTGGTGGACGAGGATGCCTGAGCGGATCGCCCGGACCTGTCGTTGCAGGGGGGCTGTCTGCCCCCCACGGGCCGCTGCGCGACCCTCCCCCCGAGGATATTTGAAGACAGAAGATGAAGGGGCAGGGTGGTGAGGTCGCGCCTTTATCTTGATTGGAACGCGACGGCGCCTTTGCGGGATGAGGCGCGGGCGGCCATGATTGCGGCGATGGATGTGGTGGGAAACCCGTCCTCTGTCCATGCCGAGGGGCGGGCGGCGCGCGCGCTGGTGGAGCGGGCGCGGGCGCAGGTCGCGGCGGCGGTGGGCTGCAAGCCTGCGGAAGTGGTCTTTACCAGTGGCGCGACAGAGGCGGCGGCGGCGCTGGGACGTCTGCCCGTGGCGCGGGTGGAGGTGGACCCCACGGCGCATGATTGCTTGTGGTCGCAGCGGCGGGATGGGGAAGGGGCCCGTGCCATCGGCTGGGGCTATGCCAATAACGAGACGGGGGTGATCGTGGAGCCGCCCGAGCGCGAGGATGGCGCGCCCTTGATGCTGGATATCGTGCAGGCGGTGGGGAAGGTGCCCTTCTCTTTCGCCTGGAGCGGGGCGGAGATGGCGGTCATCTCGGCGCATAAGTTTGGCGGGCCGAAGGGGGTTGGCGCGCTGATCCTGCGGGACGGGGTGGAGACGCTGCCGGTACTGACCGGGGGCGGGCAGGAGATGGAGCGGCGGGCCGGGACCGAGAACATCGTCGGCATCGCCGGGATGGGCGCGGCGGCAGAGGCGGCGCAGCGCGATCTGGCGGCAGGGGTCTGGGACGAGGTGGCCCAACTTAGAAATATTCTAGAAAGCGCATTGTCCTCTGCGGCAAACAATACTATTTCCGTCGGGAATGATGCGCCACGGCTGCCCAATACGCTGTGCCTGATCGCGCCCGGCTGGAAGGGCGAGACGCAGGTGATGGCGATGGACCTTGCCGGTTTCGCTATCTCGGCGGGATCGGCCTGTTCGAGCGGAAAGGTGCGGCCAAGCCGCGTGCTGCTGGCGATGGGGTTCGACGAGGGGCAGGCGGCGCAGGCCATCCGCATCTCGATCGGTCCCGGGGTGACGAAGGACGAGGTGCTGCGCTTTGCCGATGTTTGGGGCGCGCAGTATCACAAGGCCCGGAACCGGGCTGCATGACTGGGAAGACATGACCTTGGAAGACTGGGGCGCAGGCCCCGCCGTGGAGATGAACCGATGACCGAAGCCGCACTGAAGGACGAGAGCATCCGCGATGGCGTCGATCGCGAGACGATCGAAACCGTGCAGGCCATGGCCGGGAAGTACAAATACGGCTGGGAAACCGAGATCGAGACGGAATATGCGCCGAAAGGTTTGTCGGAAGACATCGTCCGGCTGATTTCGGAAAAGAACGGCGAACCGGAATGGATGCTGGATTGGCGGCTGGCGGCCTATCGGCGCTGGGTGAAGATGGAAGAGCCGCGTTGGGCGATGCTGCACTACCCGTCCATCGACTATCAGGACCAGTATTATTACGCCAAGCCGAAGAGCATGGCGACGAAACCCAAGAGCCTTGACGATGTGGACCCCAAGCTGCTGGCGACCTATGCCAAGCTTGGCATCCCGCTGAAGGAGCAGGCCCTGCTGGCGGGGGTCGAGGCCCCGGAGGGCGAGCGCAAGGTGGCGGTGGATGCGGTGTTCGATTCCGTGTCCGTTGGGACGACCTTCAAGGCGGAACTGGCCAAGGCGGGGGTGATCTTCTGTTCGATCAGCGAGGCCGTGCGGGAACACCCGGAGCTGGTGAAGAAATACCTCGGGTCGGTCGTGCCGCAGTCGGACAATTTCTTTGCGACGCTGAACAGCGCGGTCTTCTCGGACGGGTCCTTCGTTTACATCCCCGAGGGCGTGCGCTGCCCGATGGAGTTGAGCACCTATTTCCGCATCAATGCCGAGAATACGGGGCAGTTCGAGCGGACGCTGATCATCGCCGAGAAGGGCAGCTATGTGAGCTACCTTGAGGGCTGCACCGCGCCCAAGCGGGACACCCATCAGCTGCATGCGGCGGTGGTGGAGATCGTCATCCTTGACGATGCCGAGGTGAAGTATTCGACGGTGCAGAACTGGTATCCGGGCGACGAGGAAGGCCGGGGCGGCATCTACAACTTCGTCACCAAGCGGGCCGATTGCAGGGGCGCGCGGTCGAAGGTGATGTGGACGCAGGTGGAGACGGGATCGGCGATCACGTGGAAATATCCGTCCTGCATCCTGCGCGGCGATGACAGCCAGGGCGAGTTCTATTCCATCGCCATCGCCAACAACGCGCAGCAGGCGGATACGGGCACCAAGATGGTGCATCTGGGCAAGAACACCAAAAGCCGCATCGTGTCGAAGGGCATCAGCGCGGGGCGGGCGCAGAACACCTATCGCGGGCTGGTGTCGATGCACCCCAAGGCCACGAATTCGCGCAACTATACCCAGTGCGACAGCCTGCTGATCGGCGACAAATGCGGGGCCCACACGGTGCCCTACATTGAAGTGAAGAACAACTCGTCCCGGGTGGAGCATGAGGCGACCACGTCCAAGGTGGACGAGGATCAGCTGTTCTATTGCCGGTCGCGCGGGATGGATGAGGAAGAGGCGGTCGCGCTGGTCGTGAACGGGTTCTGCAAGGAAGTGCTGCAGGCCCTGCCGATGGAATTCGCGCTGGAGGCCCAAAGCCTTGTGGCGATTTCGCTGGAAGGGTCGGTGGGTTGAGATGTGGGGATCCAAGCCGATGATCGTGACGACGACGCCCTCGGTCGAGGGATATCAGATCGCGGAATACCTTGGCATCGTGACGGGCGAGGCGATCATGGGCGCGAATATCGTGCGCGATCTGTTTGCCGGGATCACCGATATCATCGGGGGCCGGTCGGGCGCCTATGAGGCGAAGCTGGCCGATGCACGCGAGACGGCGCTGAGCGAGATGCAGGAGGCGGCGCGGGCGCGGGGGGCGAATGCCATCGTGGGCGTGGATCTGGATTACGAGGTCATCGGGCAGATGCTGATGGTATCGGCCAGCGGCACGGCTGTGCGGCTGGGCTGACGGGCGGTTCCGCGCAATGCATGGGAATGCCATGATCTTTTCCAACTCCGGACATGGTTCCCGGTCAGGTTGCATCGCAGGTGCAGCTATAGCCGGTGATTTTTATGGCCCTCGATCAGACGCAGACCTTCGACCCCAAGGCGGATTTCGCAAGCCGCATCGCGCGCATTCAGGCGGGCGGTCTGAACACGAACAGGACGCTCTTTGTGGGGGATGCCGAGGCGCTGCCGTTGCCACCCGGGACATTCATGAAAAAGCGGCGCAAGTCGCGGATGGGGCCGGTCTTTGCGGTGCTGGTGATGGTGGCTGCGGGCGTGATTCTGACGAGCATGTCGTCGGTCAATCTTTTCTGACGGGCCGCGCGCCCGTTCACCGACAGGGGCCGCTGCGGCGGCCGAACAACAACCGGGGGCGTCGCGCGGCGACGGCCCCTTTTGCCATTTGGAACGGGGCCTGCGATGCTTGAGATCAAGAACCTGCATGTGAAGCTTGAGGAAGAGGACAAGCAGATCCTCAAGGGTGTGGACCTGACGGTGAAGGCCGGTGAGGTGCATGCGATCATGGGGCCGAACGGATCGGGCAAGTCCACGCTGTCCTATGTGCTGGCGGGGCGCGAAGGATATGAGGTGACCGAGGGCAGCGCCCGGCTTGCGGGCGAGGAACTGCTGGAAATGGAACCCGAAGAGCGCGCGGCGGCGGGGCTGTTTCTGGCCTTCCAATATCCGGTGGAAATTCCGGGCGTGGGCAACATGACCTTTTTGCGCACGGCCGTGAACGCGCAACGGAAGGCGCGCGGCGAAGAAGAGATGAGCGCGGGCGATTTCCTGAAGGTCGTGCGGGAGAAGGCCAAGAAGCTGAAGATCGACGCCGAGATGTTGAAGCGCCCGGTCAATGTGGGCTTTTCGGGCGGCGAGAAGAAGCGCAACGAAATCCTCCAGATGGCGATGCTGGAGCCTAAGATGTGCATTCTGGACGAGACCGACTCGGGCCTTGACGTGGATGCGATGAAGCTGGTGTCGGACGGGGTGAATGCGCTGCGCGACGAGGGGCGGGCCTTCCTTGTGATCACCCATTATCAGCGCCTGCTGGACCATATCCGCCCGGATGTGGTGCATATCATGGCGGCGGGCCGGATCATCAAGACGGGCGGGCCGGAACTGGCGCTGGAGGTCGAGCATAACGGCTATGCCGACATTCTGGCGGAGGTGCAGTGATGGCGCTGCCGCAGGCGAAGCAGGACCAGCTTGCCGCGCGGATCGCGGGGCTGTCTTTCGCGCGTGAGGGATGGCTGGGTGCAGCCCGGGGCGAAGCGCTGGCGCGTCTGTCAGCGATGGGCCTGCCCGCGCGGCGGGATGAATACTGGCGCTATACGGACCCGACCAGCCTGACGGCGGTGGAGGCCCCGGCGGCAAAGGTCTTCGTGGCCGATGACGAAAGCCCGGTCTTCGATGCGATCGACCGGGTGAAGATCGTGTTTCGCGACGGGGTCTTTGATCCGGCGGCATCGGATGACCTGAAGCTGGCGGGGGTGGAGATTGAGCGTCTGGCCCGCGCCGGGGGCGCGCATATCCATTGGGCGCGCGATGTCTATGGCGTGCTGGAGGCGCGGGGGCAGGTGCCGGTGCAACGTCCGCTGGCGGCGCTGAATTCGGCCTTCGCAACGGATGGCGTGCTGATCCGGGTGACGGGGAAGGCGGCCAAGCCTGTTTCTCTGATTTATGTCCATGAATCAGAGACATCGGATGCGATCCTTCATCATTGCGTGAAGGTCGACTCCGGGGCCGAGATCACGATTTTGGAGAACGGTCCGGCTGCGGCGCGGTTTTCCAAGGTGATGGAGGTGGAGGTGGCCGAGGGCGGCCGGTTCCACCACGTGCGGGCACAGGGGCGCGACCATGAGCGCCGCGCCGTGACGCATATCTTCGCGCGGCTGGGGGCAGGGGCGCTGTTCAAGTCCTTTACCCTGACGGCCAACGGGGTTCTGACGCGCAACGAGGCGGTGATCGAGTTGGCGGGAGACGAGGCGGTTGCCCATGTCGCGGGCGCGGCAGTTGGTGACGGCGCCTTTCACCATGACGACACGGTCTTCGTGACCCATGCGGCAGAGCGGTGCGAAAGCCGTCAGGTGTTCAAGAAGGTTTTGAAGAACGGCGCGGTGGGGGTGTTTCAGGGCAAGATCCTTGTGAAGCCCGGCGCGCAGAAGACGGATGGCTATCAGATTTCCCAATCCCTCCTGCTGGATGAGGACAGCCAGTTTCTGGCGAAGCCGGAACTGGAAATCTATGCCGATGACGTGAAGTGTTCGCACGGGTCCACCAGTGGGGCCATCGACGAGGTGGCGCTTTTCTATCTGCGGTCGCGCGGGGTGCCAGAGCGGGCGGCGCAGTCGCTGCTGGTGCTGGCCTTCCTTGCCGAAGCGATTGCCGAGATCGACGACGAGGCGATTGCCGAGGACATCCGGTCGCGGCTGGAGGGGTGGCTGGCGCGCCACGAGCGGTAACATGGCCGTCACGCTGGATATCCTGCGCGGCTGGCGCGATCCGCGCGGCCTGATCCGGCAAAAGCTGGGGCAGGGGGTGCGCGAGGATCGTGCGTTGGCCACGCTGATGGGGGCCTGCCTTCTGTTCTTCGTGGCGCAATGGCCGCGCCTGTCGCGCGAGGCTTTTCTGAACCCGGAGGTCCCGCTGGACGCGCGGATGGGTGGGGCGTTGATGGGATGGGTCTTCATCGCGCCGCTGCTGATGTACGCGCTTGCGGCGCTGGCGCATCTGGTGGCGCGGGCCTTCGGGGGCAGGGGGACGTGGTACGGGGCGCGGCTGGCGTTGTTCTGGGCGCTGTTGGTGCTGTCGCCGCTGGTGCTGTTGAACGGGCTGGTGGGCGGGTTCATCGGCACCGGAACGGCTGCGACGGTGGTGGGTCTTCTGGTCCTCTTGGGTTTCCTGTACCTGTGGATCAGCATGGCGATCGAGGCGGAGCGGGCATGACCCTGACATATGCGAATCTGGCCGCCCTCGTGCGGCTGACGCTGACGCAGCCCCGGGCTGCGGCCCAAGCCGTGATGCGGGTGCCGCTTCCCATGGCGGGGCGCTGGTCGGCGCTGCTGCTGATGGCAACGCTGTCGGCGCTGCTGATGCAGGTGCTGTCCCTGCTGTTGCCGCCCACGCTGGGGCCCGACGGGCAGGAGTTGCGGCCCGTGGGGCCACTGGTCTGGGCCGGGATGGTGACAGTGGGCATGATGATCACGGCGGGTCTGGCCCATTCGGTGGGCCGCTGGCGCGGCGGCAAGGGCGAGTTTCCTGATGCGGTGATCCTTGTCGCATGGCTGCAGTTCCTTCAGCTGCTGCTGGTCGCGGTGCAGATCGTGGTGATGCTGCTGCTGCCCATGCTGGCGCCGGTGATCGAAATCGGCGGGGTGCTGTTGTTCCTGTGGCTGCTGGTGAATTTCGTGGCCGAGATGCACGGTTTCCGGTCGCTGGGGCTGGTGTTTCTGGGCGTGATCCTCACCTTTGTGGGTGCGGTCTTCGCCCTAAGCCTCTTGATGATGTCGCTGGGGGTGGGACTTTGACCTATGATGTTCAGGCCGTGCGCGCGGAGTTCCCGATCCTGTCACGGCAGGTGAACGGCAAGCCGCTGGTCTATCTGGATAACGGGGCGAGCGCGCAGAAGCCCCGCGCGGTGATCGAGGCGGTGACGCAGGCCTATTCGATGGAATATGCCAATGTTCACCGTGGTTTGCATTATCTTTCGAACCTTGCGACCGAGAAGTATGAGGCGGTGCGGGGCATCGTGGCGCGCTTCCTGAATGCCGATCCTGAAGAGATCGTCTTCAATTCCGGGACGACAGAAGGGATCAACCTTGTCTCCTATGGCTGGGCCGCGCCGCGGTTGCAGGCGGGGGATGAGATCGTGCTGTCGATCATGGAGCATCACGCCAATATCGTGCCGTGGCATTTCCTGCGCGAACGGCAGGGGGTGGTGCTGAAATGGGTGGAGTGCGACGCGAAGGGTGACCTTGACCCGCAGGCGGTGATCGATGCGATCGGGCCGCGGACGAAGCTGGTGGCGGTCACGCATATGTCCAACGTGTTGGGCACGGTGGTGGATGTGGCGGCGATCTGCCGAGGCGCGCGCGAGAAGGGCGTACCGGTGCTGGTGGACGGGTCGCAGGCGGCGGTGCATATGCCGGTGGATGTGCAGGCCATCGGCTGCGATTTCTATGCGGTGACGGGGCATAAGCTTTACGGACCAAGCGGTTCCGGCGCGATCTTCATCAAGGCAGAGCGGATGGAGGAGATGCGGCCCTTCCTGGGTGGTGGGGACATGATCCGCGAGGTCGGGCGCGATGCCGTGACCTATAACGACCCGCCGATGAAGTTCGAGGCGGGCACGCCGTCCATCGTGGCGCAGATCGGTCTGGGCGTGGCGCTGGAGTTCATGATGGGTCTGGGGATGGACAACATCGCCGCCCATGAACGTGCCTTGCGGGATTACGCGCGGGCGCGGTTGGCGGGGATCAACTGGCTGAACGTGCAGGGGAATTCCGACACGAAAGGGGCAATCTTTTCGTTCACCATGGCCGGGGCGGCGCATGCGCATGACATCTCCACCATCCTCGACAAGCGGGGGGTCGCGGTGCGGGCGGGCACGCATTGCGCGATGCCGTTGATGGAGCATATGGGCGTGGGCGCGACCTGCCGCGCGTCCTTTGGCCTGTACAACACCACGGATGAAGTGGATGCGCTGATCTCGGCGCTGGAGCTTGCGAACGAGCTGTTCAACGGCTGAGGCGCGCGGGTTAGCGGTTGCATGTGCCGCGCGCTTTCGGTAAGGCAAGCGCAAGCGCGCACCCGTAGCTCAGCTGGATAGAGTGCTGCCCTCCGAAGGCAGAGGTCACAGGTTCGAATCCTGTCGGGTGCGCCAGTTTTCCCATGATAAAGGCGTGTAGGGGAGTTTTGCGGGGGCTGGTTTCTGCTCGGTCCGTTTATCTGATAATCAATATTATGTCATATACTGTATGTGGCGGCATCGTGCTGGCATGATACGATGGCTTGCGCTAGAAGGCCCGCATCGCCCTTTTGGCATCGGAGGCTGGCCCATGGAATTCTCGCGTGCGATCAAGATTGCCCCGTCGATCCTGTCGGCGGATTTCGCGAATTTCGGCGCCGAGTGCCGCGCGATCGAGGATCAGGGCGCCGATTGGGTGCATGTCGATGTGATGGATGGGCATTTCGTGCCGAACCTGACCTTCGGCCCGGCGATGTGCGCCGCGATCCGGCCGCATATCCGGGGCGTGATGGATGTGCATCTGATGATTGCGCCGGTTGATCCCTTTATCGAAGCCTATGCGGCAGCAGGCGCGGATGTGATCACCGCGCATCTGGAGGCCGGTCCGCACATTCACCGCACGCTTCAAGCCATTCGGAATACAGGGAAAAAGGCCGGGCTTGCACTGAACCCGGGAACCGGGATCGAGGCCGTTGCGCATCTGCTGGACATGGTCGACCTGATCTGCGTTATGACGGTCAACCCGGGCTTTGGCGGCCAGAAATTCATTCATTCCCAAGTGGATAAGGTGCGATCCTTGCGCGCGATGATTGGGGATCGGCCCGTGCATATTGAAATCGATGGCGGTGTGACGGTGGAGACCGCGCCGTTGGTCGCGGCTGCGGGCGCAGATGTGCTGGTGGCGGGATCGGCCGTGTTCAAAGGCGGATCGGTGGCCAATCCGGCCCCTTACGGCGCGAATATCCGGGCGATCCGGGCGGCGGCGGAGGCGGCTTAGGATGGGCAGAATTGCCCATCCTACAGGCGTGGGCTGTCCGTCGTAGGATGGGCAGTTTTGCCCATCCTACACGATGGCGCGTTCCGCGAAGGGGCGGCCCTCTAGCATCCGTGTGACCGAAAGGTCCGACAGATCAAGGCTTTGCCAGTCGCCCTGCAGGATATGCTCGGCCACCCCCCGGCCCGCCGCCGGCGCCTGCTGCAGCCCGTGGCCTGAGAAGCCGTTGATCAGGTGCAGGTTCGGCAGCGCCGGATGCGGCCCGAGGACCGCATTCTGGTCCAGCACATTGTATTCGTAATGCCCTGTCCAATGCCGGATCACCTTGACCGCGTCGAAGCCCGGCGCGCGATGCCAGAGGGCGGGCCAGATCACCTCGTCCCACAGATGCAGGTCGGGGTCGAAATCCTGCGCGTCGCAGGGGCCATCCTCGGCCGGAACGGTGGCGGTGATCCATTGGCGATGTTCGGGCCTGATCCAGTAATCCCGGTCGATCATCAGGGGCGCGTCGGGATGGCGGGCATTGGGCGCGTCGATGACGAAGACCGTGCGCTTGCGCGGCTCGATGGCGATGTCGAGGCCCGCCATCCGCATCACCTGCGCGGCGCGGGGGCCTGCGGCGTTCACGGCGGCGGCGCAGGCGATGTGCCCCCCCTGCCCCAGCGTGACCCCGGTCACGCGACCCGCGGCGGTGGTGATCCCTGTCACCTCATCCGTCAGGAAGCGCGCGCCTTGCATGCGGGCGGCGCTGCGAAAGCCGTTCAGGAGACCCATATTGTCAAAGAACCCTTCGTCGCGCGGGCCGAAGCTGGCCCCGGACAGGTCTTCGGTATTGAGCCACGGGAAGCGGGCAGCGGTCTGGGCGGGGGTCCAGATCTCGGTCGCGGCGCCGTGGTTGCGTTGGAGGGCGGCGACATCGGTAAGCGTCGCAAGGCCTTCGGTCGTGGTGGCAAGGAAAAGATAGCCGTTTTCCCGCAATCCCAGATCGGGGATGCCGACATCCTGCCCCAGATGGGTCTGAAAATCCTTGATGAAGCGGATGCCGAAGCGCGACATTTCCACATTCACCGGGTTGGTGAATTGCTGCCGGATCCCAGCAGCGGCAAGCGCGGTGGAGGAGCGCGCATAGGTCGGATCGCGTTCGACGACGAGAACGGAAAGGCCGGGTTGCATCCGGGTGAGCCAGAAGGCGACCGATGCGCCCATCACGCCTCCGCCGATGACCACCACATCCGCCTGCATGCCTTCCCCCCCGCGACTCGGCACCGCGGACTTTGACAGCGCCGCGCCCGCGTGGTTAGACAGGATTGGGGACAAGAACAACCCGCGCCTGTGTTTGGGAAGGGCGCGGCGAGGGGATGGAAAGGTGAGCGAGGTACTTCCGCTTTTGGCGCGGATTGCCGAGGCCACGGCTGTGGGGCCAGTTTGGCAGGCAGCCACGGGCTATTTCGCCCGGCTGGGTTTCGGCAGGGTCAACTATGGCTATACGCGCTTTTTGAACGACAAGACGATCGGCAATCCGGAGGATGCGGTCTTTTTGACAACCGCCGATCCGGAATATGCGCGGCGTTATTTCGCGGGCGGGCTTTATGCGCGGACGCCCGCCTTCCGCTGGGCGCAGCAGAACACCGGGGCCAGCACTTGGAGTTGGGTCGGCGAGGCACTGGCACGCGGAGAGCTTTCGCCGGAAGAGGTGGCGGCGGTGCAGCAGAACCTCGCTATGGGGATCTGCGCGGGCGTGACGGTGAGTTTTCCCGAAACCTCCACCCGCGCCAAAGGGGCGTTGGGGATGATCGCCGATCCGGGGATGGATCACGCCATGGTCGAGCAGGTCTGGAGCGCGCGGCGCGACGAGATTCTGGCCGTGGCCAATATGATGCACTTGAAGATCGTCAACATGCCGGGGGCGAACCGGCGGCGGCCTCTGACCCAGCGACAGCGCGAGGCGCTGGAATGGGTGGCGGATGGCAAGACCGCACAGGATGTGGCGCTGCTGATGGATGTCTCGCCCGCGATGGTGGAAAAGCATCTGCGGCTGGCGCGCGAGGCTCTGGATGTGGAGACGACGGCGCAGGCGGTGGCGAAGGCTGCGCTTTTGAACATGATCTTCCAGAAAGAGGAGGGCGCGTCCCCCCTGCCCCCGGCAGCAGCCGCAAGGTAGGGAATCCCTGACTGGCCTTACCCAAGGTTAACTGATGATATGTTAACACGTTCCGCGAGTGGTGGCTTCGGCCCGGGACGGCCCATCGGAGGATCGGTGCGATTTTCGCCGGATCGGGTGGGTAGGTTCCCGCTCCCCTCCCCGGGGATTGGGGGCTTCAGTCGGACGGGCGGAAATTTCCCGCCGCCCGCAAGACGCCGGTCGGTGCGCCCGCTGCCTTATCCCCATGGCATGGCGCGCAGAGATACGGTGCAGCCGCAAGGCTGCACCGTTTTTCTTTGTGCCGGAGGCGAGTGTTCCGCACGCTGCGTGATCTTGGCAGGATCTGAAACGGAAAAGGCCCGCCCCTTTCGGAGCGGGCCCTTTGTCCATGCAGAGCGGAAGATCAGCCCTGAAGTGCCTTGGCGACTTCGGCGGCGAAATCTTCTTTCTCTTTCTCGATGCCTTCCCCGACGGCCATACGGACGAAGGCCACAACCTCGACACCGGCCTCTTTCGCGGCCTGCGCCACGGTGACATCGGGGTTGATCACGAACTTCTGGTTCAGCAGCGTCGATTCCTCGAAGAACTTCTTCATCCGGCCCGGGATGATGTTGTTCTGGATGACGGCTTCGGGCTTCGGCTTGGCCGAGGCCGCGTTTTCTTCCAGCGCCTTGGCCGTTTGCACGGCCAGTTCACGGGCCACGACCTCGGGGTCCATGTCGGCTTCGGACAGCGAGACCGGCGAGGTGGCGGCGATATGCATCGCAATCTGCTTGCCGATGCCGCTGTCGGCGCCCTTCAGCGCGACGAGCACGCCAATCCGGCCAAGACCATCGGCGGCGGCGGTGTGGACGTAGGCCGCCACGCTGTCACCTTCGACGGCGGCCATGCGGCGCAGCGTCATGTTCTCACCGATGGTGACGATTGCATCGGTGAGCGAGGCTTCGACCGACTTGCCATTGAGCGCGGCGGTTTTCAGCGCGTCGATATCCGAAACGCCGAGGGCGGCGGTGGTGATGCCGCGCACGAGCGCCTGGAAATCGGCGTTCTTGCCGACGAAGTCGGTTTCCGAGTTCACCTCGACAGCGACACCCTTGCCGCCCGAGACGGCGACGCCGACAAGGCCTTCGGCGGCGACGCGGTCGGCCTTCTTGGCGGCCTTGGCGAGGCCCTTGGTGCGCAGCCAGTCGACGGCGGCTTCCATGTCGCCATTCGTCTCGGTCAGCGCCTTTTTGGCATCCATCATCCCCGCGCCGGTCGAATCGCGCAGTTCCTTCACCATTGCTGCGGTGATCGTCATGTCAGACTCCTGAAATTCGAGAGTGACCCGGGAGGTATCCCCCCCGGGTAAATGCCACGTGACAGAGGATCAGGCCTCGGCGATGGCCTCTTCCTCGGGCGCGGTTTCCAGCGCGCCGACGTCGATGCCCGCCGCGCCAAGCTGTGCGGACATGCCGTCCAGCGCCGCGCGGGCGATGAGGTCGCAGTAAAGCGCGATGGCGCGGGCGGCGTCATCATTGCCGGGGATCACGTAATCCACGCCCTTGGGCGAGCAGTTGGTGTCGACCACGGCCACGACCGGGATGCCGAGCTTCTGCGCTTCGAGGATGGCGAGGTCTTCCTTGCCCACATCGATGATGAAGATCAGGTCCGGGGTGCCGCCCATTTCACGGATGCCGCCCAGCGAGGCCTGAAGCTTGGCCTGCTCGCGTTCCATGTTCAGACGCTCTTTCTTCGTCAGGCCTTCGGCGCCATTGGCCATCAGCTCGTCGATCTGCTTGAGGCGCTGGATGGACTGCGAGACGGTCTTCCAGTTGGTGAGCGTGCCGCCCAGCCAGCGATGGTTCATGTAGAACTGGGCGCATTTTTCGGCGGCTTCGGCGATCGGCTTCTGGGCCTGACGCTTGGTGCCGACGAAAAGGATGCGGCCGTTCTTGGCGACGGTGTCGCGCACGACTTTCAGCGCCTGTTCCAGCATGGGAACGGTCTGGGTCAAGTCGAGAATATGGATGCCGTTGCGGTCACCATAGATGTACTGGCCCATCTTGGGGTTCCAGCGTGCGGTCTGGTGGCCGTAGTGAACGCCAGCTTCAAGCAGCTGACGCATGGAGAACTCGGGAAGAGCCATGTCCTATTCCTTTCCGGTTTAGCCCTTGGCATCGCTGTCTTACCCCTCTCGGGGCAACCGGCGGACCTGACGGGATTTCTCCCCGCCAGGCCCAAGCGAAGCCTGTGAAGTGCGCGCCGTTTAGGGGGTTTTGGCGCGGGATGCAAGCGGGGTTGGGACTATCGGGCTGAAACGCCGGGCGAAGTCCTAAAATCTTCGAATTTTTTTGCAAATTTCTTCGAAGAAACCTGCGCGTTCAGGACGTGCGGCTGCGCAGCAAGGTAACGAGGAGCGTTGCGAGGCAGGCAAGGCCCAGAAGGTCGAGCATGCCATATTCGCGCGGAATGCCGTGCGCAAAGGTCGAGGCTTCGTATCCGGCGAACCAGCCTGACAATCCCCAGAACACCATCCAGACTGCGGCGCGTTGCTGCTGCGACATGGCCTACCCCCCTTCCACGTCCAACCACGGTGAAACAAATGGGATCGGGTCGCAGAGCAAACAAGGTGGGACGGCGGCGCGGGACTGTGCCGAAACCTCGTGGCAAAGTCCTCGTGCCGCATTTTGCGGGGGCGGGCGGTGGCGGCACGGGTTGAAAGCCCCTGCCCTTCGCCTCTAGATGGGCGCATGAACACGCATCCCGACATCCTCTGCATCGGTTCGGTCCTGTGGGACATCATCGGCCGTTCCGCAATCGTGATGCGGCAGGGGTCGGACGTGCCGGGTCGGATCACCCGGCTGCCGGGGGGCGTGGCGATGAACATCGCGATGACGCTGTCGCGGTTCGGCCTGCGTCCTGCGGTGCTGACCTCCATCGGGCGCGATGCAGCCGGCGATGAACTGGTCGCCGCCTGCGCGCGGCTGGGTGTGGAGACGCGGTTCGCCTATCGGTCGGACGATCTGCCCACCGATCAATACATGGCGGTGGAAGGGGCGAATGGGCTGATTGCGGCCATTGCCGACGCCCATTCGCTCGAGGCGGCGGGGGAAAAGATCCTGCGCCCCTTGGCCGACGGGACGCTGGGCACGGAAGCCGCGCCTTGGGGTGGCATGATCGCGCTGGATGGAAACCTGACCGTGCATCTTCTGGCGGAAATCGCCGCATCGCCCCTCTTTGCTGCGGCCGATCTGCGCGTGGCACCCGCCAGCCCCGGCAAGGCGGAACGTCTGATCCCGCTTATGTCGCACGGGCGGGCGGTGCTATACGTCAATCTCGAAGAGGCGCGGCTGATCGGGCATGAGGCTTATGACAGTGCGGGCGCGGCGGCAGAAGGTCTGCTGGCGCGCGGCGCGGCGCGGGTTCTGGTCACCGATGGCGGGCGGGCCTGCGCGGAAGGCACTCAGGGCCAAGGCGTGATCGTCGATCACCCGCCACAGGTGATGGTGACGCGGGTCACGGGCGCGGGCGACACCTTCATGGCCGCCCATGTGGTGGCCGAACGGCGCGGCGCGGATCGGGCAGCGGCCCTTGCCGCCGCGATCCGGGCGGCTGCCACCTATGTCAGTGGGGAGACACCGGCATGAGCAGGTTCACGCGGATGACATGGCTGAACCCGCCCGAAGAGGCGGTGGAGGTTCCGGGCGGGATCGAAGTCGTGACCGGCGAGAGGACGGATTTCTGGCGCGAGACCTTCTACGGGTTTGTCCGCCACAACGGGCATTTCCTATGGGAATCCGTGCAGGGGGATTTCACAGCGGAAGTGACCATCTCGGGGAAGTACCGCGCGCTTTACGATCAGGCGGGGCTGATGATGCTGCTGTCGGATCAGCACTGGATCAAGTGCGGTGTGGAGGTGAATGACGGCGTGCCAGTCTTTTCGACGGTGGTGACGAACCTGCGGTCGGACTGGGCGACGATGCCCCTGCCCTTTGATCCCACGACGGTGCGGCTGCGGCTGAGCCGTCACGGCGATGCGGTGCGGGTGGATGTGGCGCGGCCCGAGGGCGGCTGGTGGCTCGCGCGGTTGGGATACATGCCCGCAGGCCTGCCCGCCAAGGTGGGGATCATGGCTTGTTCGCCGGAACGGGCGCGGTTCCGGGTGGTGTTCCGCGACTATCGCTGTGGCCCGGCCATCGCGCGTGATCTGCATAACGGAGAGTGAGATGGATGTGCTGACCTTTGCGCCCGAAGTGGCCGTTGCGCTGCAGAAGGGCGCGCCAGTGGTGGCGCTGGAATCCACCATCATCACCCATGGGATGCCCTTTCCGCAAAATCTGGAAACCGCGCAAAGGGTCGAGGCCGAGGTCCGCGCCCATGGTGCGGTGCCCGCCACGATGGCGGTGATTGAGGGGCGCATCCATGTCGGGCTGACAGAGGGGGAACTTTTGTCCCTGGCGCAGGCGAAGGGGGTTGCAAAGCTGTCACGCGCCGATCTGGCGGCTTGTCTTGCGACAGGCGGCACCGGGGCCACGACGGTGGCCGCCACGATGATCTGCGCGCGGCTGGCGGGGATTTCCGTCTTTGCCACGGGCGGGATCGGCGGCGTGCATCGCGGGGCGGAAACGAGTTTCGACATCAGCGCCGATCTACCGGAACTGGCGCAGACGGCGGTGACGGTGGTGGCGGCCGGGGCGAAGGCGATCCTTGACCTGCCCAAGACGCTGGAATGGCTGGAAACGGCGGGGGTCCCGGTCATCGCCTTTGGGCAGGATGCCTTTCCGGCCTTCTGGTCGCGCGAGTCCGGGTTGAAGGCGCCCTTGCGGATGGACCGAGCCGAGGACATCGCGGCGGCAGCACGGATGCGGGCGCGGCTGGGGCTGCCCGGCGGGCAGCTTGTGGCCAATCCGATTCCGGCAGCGGCCGAGATCCCGCGGGCCGAGATCATGCCGGTGGTGGAGGCCGCATTGGCCGATGCGGCAGCGCAAGGGATCGCCGCCAAGGCGGTGACGCCTTTCCTGCTGCAGCGCATCTTCGAATTGACGGAGGGGCGGTCGCTGGAGGCCAATATCGCCCTTGTTCTGAACAATGCGCGGCTGGGGGCTGCGATTGCGGGGGCCATGGCGCGCGGGGCGTGAAGGTTCGGGTTGTGCGGGCCGCGCGCTGTTCCTAGATTGGCGGGAACAAGGGAACCGGGGCAATGAGCGAAACATCACCGCCGCGGCGCAGCCTTCTTGGCGCGCTGCGGGCGAGCTTTCTGACGGGACTGGTCGTCGTCCTGCCCACGGGGTTGACCCTGTGGCTGATCTGGTCGGTCGTGGGCTGGCTGGACGCGTGGATATTGCCGCTGATCCCCGCGGCCTATCAGCCCGAGGAAATTGTGCATCGGGTCTTTGGACCGGATGTGTCTTTCCCGCTGCGGGGCGTGGGGGTGGCGGTCTTCCTTGTCTTCACCGTCCTAATCGGCTGGATGGCACGGGGGTTTCTGGGCCGGACGCTGATGGGTCAGGCCGAGCGGTTCGTCGACCGGGTGCCCGTGGTGCGGTCGGTCTATGGCGGGCTGAAGCAGATCACCGAAACGGTTTTCGCGCAGAAGGAAAAGACCTTCGACCGGACCTGTCTGGTGGAGTTTCCGCGCCCCGGCGTCTGGGCGGTGGGTCTTGTCGCCTCTTCGCCCAAGGGCGAGATCGCGGCGAAGCTGCCGGGCGACATGATCGCGGTGTTCGTTGCGCTGACCCCGCTCACCTCCGGCGTGCTCATCTACGTTCCGCGCGAGACGGTGATCTTTCTGGATATGAAACCGGACGAGGCGGCGAAACTGGTCGTGTCGGGCGGGCTGGTCTATCCGGCGGCGAAAGAGCCGCTGATCTCCAAGTGACCTAGGCCAGCAGCGCGTTGAGATCGAGGCTGCCGCGTTGGCCAAGATCGCGCCCGTGGCTGGCAAGGAAGGCATCGGTCGCGGCGCGGCCTGCATCATGCAGGCGCGTGATCAGGCCGGGATTGGGCGAAAGCTTGGTGCCCGCAGAGAGTTCCGTCATCAGGGCGTCATCGGCGATCAGGTGCAGAAGCACATCCTTCATCTGCCCCCGCTCCATCCGGCCTTCGGCGATCAGCCGTTTCACGAACTTGATCGCGCGCAACTCGCCCAGAAGGGCGGCGTGGAAGCTGATCTCGTTGATGCGGTTCTGGATATCCAGCGGGGACATCGGCACGGCGTCCCGGAGCCATGGATTGATCGAGACGATGACGATGTCGTCGGGCAGATCAGGGGCGTAAAGCGGGTAAAGCGGCGGATTGCCGGAATAGCCGCCATCCCAATAGGTTTCGCCCTCGATCGTGACGGCCTGAAAGACGGTGGGCAGGCAGGCGGAGGCCAAAAGCGCCTCGGGCGTGAGGTCGTCCCCTTCGAAGACGCGGATGCGGCCCGTGCGCACATTGGTGGCGCCGACGAAGAGGCGCGGGCCCGCACTGGCGCAGACCCCGGAGAAATCGAGGCGGCGGACGACCGGCTCCAGCGGGTTTTCCCAGAACGGACCCCAGCCATAGGGGGACCAGACCTGCGCCGCGAGGCCTTGAGGCGAGACGGGGAAGGCCGTCTCCACCGCTTCGGTCAGCGCGCGCGAGGCGGTCCAGAAGGGCTGCATCCAGCGCGCCATGCGGAAATCACCCACATTGGCGACTTGCGCCCAGAGCGCGGCGAGACTGTCCTTCGCACCCTGCCGCCCGCCTGCGATCATCCCCGCCTTGAAGGCCGCCGCATTAAGCGCCCCGGCCGAGGTGCCGGACAAGGCGGCGACTTCGATCCCCTCCTCGTCCAGCAGGCGGTCAAGCACGCCCCACGTGAAGGCGCCATGCGCGCCGCCGCCTTGTAGGGCGAGGTTGAGGCGGATGGTCATGCGAGGAACCCTGCCGGGCTGGGCCAAATTTCTTCGAAGAAATTTGCAAAAATCTTCGAAGATTTTTCCATCACAGCGCCGTCCATCCGCCATCCACGCTGATCGTGGTGCCGGTCACCTGATCGGCATAGGGCGAGCAGAGATAGAGAACCGTGCCGCCGATCTGTTCGCTGGTGGCAAATTGGCGAGAGGGTTGACGCAGCAGCATCACGTCGCGGATCACCGTGTCCCGGTCCATGTTGTGCACCTTCATCTGGTCAGGGATCTGCGCCTCGACAAGGGGGGTTAGGACATAGCCGGGGCAGATGGCGTTGCAGGTGATCCCCTGCCCCGCCGTTTCCAGCGCGACGGTCTTGGTCAGGCCCACGACGGCGTGTTTGGAGGCGACATAGGCGCTTTTGTAGGGGCTGGCGGTAAGGCCATGGGCGCTGGCGATGTCGATGATCCGGCCCCAGCCCTTGGCGCGCATGCCCGGCAGGGCGGCGGCGATGGTGTGGAAGGCGGAGGAGAGGTTGATCGCGATGATCTGGTTCCACTTGTCGATGGGAAACTCTTCAACCGGGGCGACGTGCTGGATGCCTGCATTGTTCACGAGGATGTCGCAGGCGCCCGCCTTTTCGATCAGCCCGCGGCAGTCTTCGGCCTTGGACATGTCGGCGGCGATGTAGCGCGCAGTGACGCCATGATCGGCGGCGATCTGCGCGGCCAGCGCGTGATCCTCGGGCCGGTCGGTAAAGCTGTTGAGGACGACATCGGCCCCGGCCTTTGCCAGTTCCACGGCCACGCCCAGACCGATGCCGGAATTCGATCCGGTGATGATCGCGGTTTTGCCCTTCAGGTCCATCTCGTCCCCCATTTGCTGCAGGTGCAAAGCTATGCCTGCTGCGGGGGCGAAATCCAGCCCTGATGCATCCGCATCGCGGGGGCGTGATGCATAAAAAAACGCCGGCCAGAGGCCGGCGTTCAGTTATTGAGGCAGGTTTCATACAGGCAAGAAACCTATCGAGCAGTGCCCTCTATATACGCGCCCTCTTGCCGGTATCCAAGCTAAAAGTTTGAAAAGGCAGGCAAGCAGGTCTAGGGTTCGGGCAAAGAAAAACGACAGTGGCGGGAGTGTCGCGGAAATGGGAACGGTGAATTTCACAGCACTAAGGGCGATGGCGGTAGCGGCGGTGTGCAGTCTGCTGCCGCTGGCGGCACAGGCCGATACGCATGGCATAGCTATGTATGGCAAGCCTGCCTTGCCCCCGGATTTTGTGTCCCTGCCCTATGCAAACCCGGATGCGCCCAAGGGCGGGCGCATCGTTTTCGGGGAAAGCGGAGGCTTTGATTCCCTCAACCCCTTCATCGTGAACGGCATCGCCCCGGCGGGGATCAGTGCGCATACGATCGAGACGCTGCTCGGCCGATCCTATGACGAACCCTTCACCCTTTACGGCCTGCTGGCCGAATCGGTGGTGACCGATGACGCCCGGACCTTCGTGGAATTCACCCTGCGGCCCGAGGCCCGATTCTCGGACGGCAGCCCGGTCACGGTGGAAGATGTGATCTGGTCCTTTGAGACGCTGGGCACACAGGGCCAGCCCCGCTATGCCGCCGCCTATGGCAAGGTGTCGACGGTCGAAAAGGTGAGCGAGCGCGGCGTGCGCTTCACCTTCAACACCGAAGACCGGGAACTGCCCCTGATCCTTGGCCTGCGGCCGATCCTGAAGAAGGCGCAGTGGGAGGGGAAGGATTTCACCGTCTCGTCGCTGGAGCCGATCATCGGGTCGGGCCCCTATGTGGTCGCGGAATTGGAAGCGGGGCGGTTCATCACTTACGCCAAGGACCCGGACTGGTGGGGGGCGGATCTGGCCTTCAACCGGGGTCAGCACAATCTGGATGAAATCCGCTACGACTATTTCGGCGATGCGGGCGTTGTGTTCGAGGCCTTCAAGGCGGGCGAGATCACCTCTTGGCGCGAAACCAACCCGGTGAAATGGGAACAGCAGTATGATTTCCCGGCGGTGATGGCGGGGGATGTGGTGAAGTCGGTCATCCCGCATTCGCGCCCCTCGGGGATCGAAGGCTTCGTCTTCAACACGCGGCGGCCCCTCTTTCAGGATTGGCGGGTGCGCGAGGCGCTGATCACCGCCTTCAATTTCGAACTGATCAACCAGACCCTGAACGGCGGCATCCCGCCGCGCATCCAGAGCTACTTCTCCAACTCGCCCTTGGGCATGACGCCCGGCGCGCCCGCCGAAGGCCGGGTTGCGGAACTGCTGGAGCCGTTCAAGGCGGACCTCCTGCCCGGCGCGTTGGAAGGCTATACCCTGCCCGTGGGTGATGGGTCCGAGGCAAACCGTGGCGCGATCCGCACGGCGACGGCCCTGTTGGAAGAGGCGGGCTGGACCGTGCAGGACGGCGTGTTGAAGAACGCGGCCGGTGAACCCTTCGCCTTCGAGATCGTGCTGGTGAACGGGGCGACCGACATCATCAACGCGGCCACGATCTATGTGGAAGGGCTGAAGCGGCTGGGCATCGAAGCGACGCTGACGACCATCGATTCGGCGCAGTACAAGGAACGGACGACGAATTACGATTTCGACATGACGCACTATATCCGTTCCGTGTCGCTGTCGCCGGGGAATGAGCAGACGCTCTACTGGGGGTCGAAAGGCGTGACCGAACCCGGCACTCGGAACTGGATGGGCATGAATTCGCCTGCCGCCGAGGCGATGATCGCCACCATGGTTGCCGCGCGCAACCCGGACGATTTCATTGCCGCCGTGCAGGCCTTGGACCGTATCCTGACGAGCGGGCGCTATGTCATTCCGATCTGGTATTCGGATGTGTCGCGCCTTGCGCATCGGAAGGAGTTGAAGTTCCCCGAGCGCCTGCCGCTTTATGGCGACTGGCCGGGCTTCCAGCCGGAGGTCTGGTGGTATGAGGAATGAGGAGCGGGCGATGAAGAAGGCAGTCGTGATGCTGGCCCTGCTGGCGGCGCTGGCGGGCTGTGCAACGATCGAAGGCGCGGGTCAGGACATTTCCTCCGGCGCGCGGGCGGTCGGAAATCTGTTCTAGGGATGCCCTTCGGGGCAGGGTTTCGCAGGGCCGGGCCGCAATGCCCGGCCTTTTGCTAGCAGGCAGCCGTCAGACCAGCGAAGTCACCCAGAGGATCGTCGCATCCTCTTCCGACAGGCTGATCACGTTATGCCCCATGGACGCGTCGTAATAGGCGCTGTCGCCGCGCCGCAGGTCCACAGGTTCGTAGAATTCGGTGTAAAGGCGGATGACGCCGGTGAGGACATAAAGGAATTCCTCGCCGTCATGGCGGACCCAGCCATCGAATTCCTCAACATCGCGGGCGCGGATGCGGGCGCGGTAGGGCAGCATCTGCTTGCGCGTCAGGTGCCCTGCCAAAAGCTCATGTTCATAGGTGGCCGTGGCATGCCCCTGCCCTTCGCCCTGTTTCGTCACCGCCATGCGGCCCGACACTTGCGCCTTGGAGGGCGGGGTAAACAGCTGCGGGACAGAGATGGCCAGCCCTTCGGCCAGTTTCTTCAGCGCCTCATAGGTGGGCGACATCTGGCCATTCTCGATCTTGGACAAGGTAGAGCGGGCAAGACCGGCCTGCGTGGCCGCCTGCTCCAACGTCCAACCGCGCGCCTTGCGCAGATCGCGCACCCGTTCGCCTAGGTTCAGGGGGGCGACATGCGCCTCGGCCCCACTTTCGCGGGCGATGCGGATAAGGGATTTGGGGTCTGATCCGGCCATGAGGGGGGATTACTTGGTCGGGCGCGCGCTTGCAACGGCGGCGTGGGCGGCTAGAACCGCGGGATGCTGTCCGAGATCGACCTTTCCCCTTGGCCCCCCTGCCCCGCGCCCTTCAACATGGCGCGGCATGTGCTGGAGGCGTCCTGCGCCCGCTGGCCTGACCGTATGGCGCTGCAGATCATCTCGCCCAAGGGGGCGGAGCGCTGGAGCTATGCCCGGCTGATGGCGGCGGTGCGGGGTTGCGGCACAGGGTTTCTGGCGCATGGGCTGCGGCCCGGGGACCGGGTGCTGCTGCGGCTGGGCAACGAGGTGGCCTTTCCCGTGGCGTTTCTCGGCGCGATCGCGGCGGGGCTGGTGCCCGTGCCCACATCCGCGGCGCTGACGGGGGCCGAGATTTCGCGCATGGCGGCGGTGGTCGCGCCCGCGCTGATCGTGGCGGGGGACGGTGTTGCGCTGCCCGACCCGCTGCCCTGCCCTGTCGTGATGGCGGCCGAGGTGCTGGGCTGGGAAGGCCAACCTGCCTGCGACTGGGACATGGGCGATCCCCGGCGGCTGGGCTATGCGGTCTTCACCTCCGGCACCTCGGGCCGGGCGCAGGCAGTGGGGCATGCGCATCGGGCGATCTGGGCGCGAGGGATGATGCATCGCGGCTGGGAAGGGATCGGCGAGGCCGACCGAGTGCTGCATGCAGGGGCCTTCAACTGGACCTATACGCTGGGCACGGGATTGATGGACCCTTGGACAGTCGGCGCCGTGGCGATGGTCCCGGCAGCGGGGGTTGAGGCGGCGGCGTTGCCTTTGCTGATGAAGCGCTTCGATGTGACCGTCTTTGCCGCCGCGCCCGGGGTCTATCGCCAGATGCTGCGCGCGCCGATGCCGCCCTTGCCAAAGCTGCGCCACGGCCTGAGTGCGGGCGAGGCGATGGGGGCCGACTTGCGCGCGGCATGGGAGGCCGCAACGGGCCGCGCGGTGCATGAGGCGCTGGGGATGACGGAGGTGTCCACCTATCTCTCTGGTTCGCCAGAGCGGCCGCAATTGCCCGGGACGGCCGGATGGGTGCAGCCGGGGCGACGGCTGGCTGTGCTGGGCGAGGATGGGATCCCTGTGCCGCGGGGCGAGGTCGGCGTGCTTGCGCTGCATCGGTCCGATCCAGGGTTGATGCTGGGCTATCTCGGGGATGAGGCGGCGACGGCAGCCCGGATGCGCGGCGACTGGTTCATGACCGGCGATCTGGGTGAGATGACGGCGGAAGGCGCGGTCATCTTCCGGGGCCGGGCGGATGATCTGATGAACGCGGGCGGGTTCCGGGTATCGCCACTGGAGGTGGAGGCGGCAATGGCCTCTTGCCCCGGCCTGATCGATTGCGCCGTGACGGAGGTGGAGGTGAAGCCCGGAGTTCGGGTGATCGGCTGCTTTTTCGTCAGTGACGACCCGATTGCGGAGGCCGCGCTGGCGGCCCATGCCGAGGGGCTGTTGGCGCGGTGGAAACAGCCGAGACTCTGGCTCCGGCTTGACGCCCTGCCCCGATCCGCCAACAACAAGCTGAACCGCCGCGCCCTGCCGGGCCTTCTGCCGAAAGGGACACCATGATCCGCCTTGATATCTTTTCCGATCCGGTCTGCCCGTGGTGCCTGATCGGCAAGACGACCCTTGACCGCGCGCTGGAAAGCCGCCCCAACCATCCGTTCCGGATCGAGTGGCATCCCTTCCAATTGAACCCCGACATGCCCAAGGGCGGCGTGGATCAGGTGGAGTATCTGGCGGGCAAGTTCGGCGGCAAGCAGCGGGCCATTCAGGCCATGCTGCAGGTGGCGGAGCATGCCAAGAAAGCCGGGGCTGAGATCAACATGGACAAGGTCACGCGCCTGCCCAACACGCTGGATGCCCATCGGGTGATCCATTGGGCGGGCATCGAGGGCAAGCAGACGCCAATGGTGGCGCGGCTGTTCCGGGCGCATTGGCGGGATGGAGAGGATATCGGCGATCCCGCAACGCTTGCCCGGCTGGCGGGCGAGGTGGGGCTGGACGGGGCGGCGGTGGCGCGGCTGCTGGCATCGGACGCCGATGCCGAGGATATCGCGGCGCGGGATTACGATGCGCGGAAGAAGGGCGTCAGCGCCGTGCCCACCTTCCTGATCGCCCAACACTATGTCGTGTCGGGCGCGCAGCCTGTCGAGGTCTGGCAGCAGGTGACTGACGAGCTGGTCGAGAAGCTGAAGGACGAAGCAGGGTCCTGAAACCCCGCGTCCCGGTCTTGACCCGGGGCCTCCGTCTCTACCCTCAGCGCGGCGCCGGGTCAGGTCCGGGGCGGGTTTGCCCGAAGCCTCTGTGCGCTCCATCTCGCAGCCCTGTGCGCAGGCGGCGGTGGTCCGCTCTGCCTTGCCGTGCTAAGCGGCGTGGATGGCCCAGACAGACACACTCACACCCGCGCCCCGCATGGGGCAGACCGAATTCATCGTGCTGATCGCGGCGCTCTTCGCGACCATCGCCTTTTCCATCGACGCGATGCTGCCCGCCCTGCCCCAAATCGCGGCGGAGCTGTCGCCGGATACGCCCAACGCGGCGCAGCTGATCCTGACCTCTTTCGTGTTGGGCATGGGGATCGGGACGCTGTTCGCGGGCCCTCTGTCCGATGCCTTCGGCCGCAAGCCGGTGATCCTTGCCGGGGCCGCGCTTTACTGCGCGGCGGCGCTGGTGGCCTATCTGGCCCCCACGCTGGAAGGGGTGCTGATCGCACGGCTGTTGCAGGGGCTGGGGTCGGCCGGACCGCGCGTCGTGTCGCTTGCGCTGGTGCGCGACCTGTACAAAGGGCGCGAGATGGCGCGGGTGATGAGCTTTGCCATGATGATCTTCACGCTGGTGCCCGCAATAGCGCCCTTCATCGGACAGGGGATCATCTGGGTGGCGGGCTGGCGGGGCATTTTCCTTGCCTTCGTAGCCTTCTCGGCCCTGTCGATGCTGTGGTTCTGGCTGCGCCAGCCCGAGACGATGCCGCGCGCCGCGCGCCGCCCCTTGCGGTGGAAAAGCCTGCAGGCCGCCTTTGTAGAGGTGCTGTCGCATCGGGTGGTGGTCGTGTCGATTGCCGTGCAAACCCTTGTCTTCGCCTGCCTCTTCGCCACCCTGTCGGCGACGCAGCCGATCCTTGATCAGGTCTATGGCGAGGGAGAGCGGTTCCCGATCTGGTTCGCGCTGATCGCGCTTGTGTCGGGGACGGCCTCGCTGATCAATGCAAGGCTGGTGGTCGGGTTGGGGATGCGGCGGATGATCACCGTATCATTGGCAGCGCAGGTGGTGTTCTCAGCCCTGATGCTGGCGGCAAAGGCGGGGGGCGTCTGGCCCCCGGCGCTGACCTTCCCGGCGCATCTGCTGTGGACAACGGGCGTGTTCTTCATGACAGGGCTGACCATCGGCAACTTGAATGCTCTTGGGTTGGAACCCGTGGGGCATGTGGCGGGAATGGCGGCGAGCGTCATCGGGGCGATTGCGACGGTGGCCTCGGTCGTCTTGGCGGCACCCGTGGGGCTTATGTTCGACGGGACGGCCTATCCGCTTATGGCCGGGGTGGCTGTTTTTGCGGCGCTGGGTTGGGGATTGATGCGGATGATCCCCCGGTAAGGTGCGTGCGAGCACGCACCCTACGCCTTGGGCTTCACCACCTTCTCGGCCAGATCCTTGGCGATGGCGAAGGCACCCTTGATCCGGTCGCCTTCCGTCTTCCAGTCGCGCAGCAGCACGATCTTGTTGCCCTGCACCCGCGCCGCCGGATCGGCCTTGATGACATCCACCAGACCTGCCGGATTGGCGAATTTGTCATTGTGGAACTGCACCGTGGCCCCCTTCGGCCCGGCATCCAGACGGCTGATCCCGGCGCGTTTGCACATCGACTTGATCCGCATGATCAGAAGAAGCGTGTTCACCTCTTTTGGCAGCGGACCGAAACGGTCGATCAACTCGGCCGCGAACCCTTCCAACTCCACCTTGGTGGTCAGGCTGGTGAGGCGGCGGTACAGGCCGAGCCGGATGTCGAGGTCGGGGATGTAGTCCTCAGGGATCAGGACCGGGACGCCCAGATTGATCTGTGGCGCCCATTGGTCATCCAGTGCCGCAGGCCCAGCCAATTCGCCCGACTTCAGCTTGGCAATCGTTTCCTCCAGCATCTGCTGGTAAAGCTCATAGCCGACTTCCTTGATATGGCCCGACTGTTCTTCGCCCAAAAGGTTCCCCGCCCCGCGCAAGTCGAGGTCGTGCGAGGCAAGGTTGAAGCCCGCACCCAACGAGTCGAGCGAGCCAAGCAGGCGCAGTCGCTTCATCGCCTGCGGGGTCAGCGGCGCGCGGGGTTTGGTGGTCAGGAAGCAATAGGCGCGCGTCTTGGCACGGCCGACACGGCCCCGGATCTGATAAAGCTGGCTCAGGCCGAACATGTCGGCCCGGTGGATGATCATCGTATTGGCGGTGGGGATGTCGAGGCCCGATTCCACGATGGTGGTGGAAAGCAGCACGTCATACTTGCCATCGTAAAACTCGTTCATCCGTTCATCGAGATCCCCCGCCGCAAGCTGGCCATGGGCGATGATATAGGTCGCCTCGGGGACATGGGTCTTCAGGAAATCCTCGATCTCGGGCAGGTCCGCGATGCGGGGCACGACGATGAAGCTTTGCCCGCCGCGATAGCGTTCGCGCAGCAGCGCCTCGCGCAGGGTGACGGGGTCGAATTCGCTGACATAGGTGCGGATGGCGAGGCGATCGACGGGCGGTGTGGCGATGATCGACAGGTCGCGCACCCCGGTCAGGGACAGTTGCAGCGTGCGCGGGATGGGCGTGGCGGTCAGGGTCAGGACGTGAATCTCTGACCGCATCTCCTTCAAGCGTTCCTTATGGGCCACGCCGAAATGCTGTTCCTCGTCGATGATCAACAGGCCCAGCGATTTGAACCTTATGTCCTTGGCAAGCAGCGCATGGGTGCCGACGCAGATATCCACGGTGCCATCGGCCAGCCCTTCGCGCGTGGCCTTCGCGTCTTTCGCCGAGACGAAGCGGGAGAGCGGCTTGACCGAGATGGGAAAGCCCCGGAAGCGTTCGGCAAAGCTGCGGTAATGCTGACGTGCGAGCAAGGTGGTCGGGCAGACCACCGCCACCTGCATGCCCGCCAGCGCCGCGACAAAGGCCGCGCGCATGGCGACCTCGGTCTTGCCGAAACCCACATCGCCCACGATCAGTCGGTCCATCGGGCGGCCCGATTCCAGATCGGCCACCACATCCGCGATGGCAGAGAGTTGATCGTCGGTTTCCTGCCAGGGGAAGCGGGCGGCAAAGGCCTCCCACAGAGAATGCGGCGCCTCAAGGATCGGGGCATGGCGCAGCGCGCGTTCGGCGGCGATGCGCATCAGGCGGTCGGCGATCTCGCGGATGCGTTCCTTGAGCTTTGCCTTCTTGGCCTGCCACGCGCCGCCGCCGAGACGGTCGAGCAGCCCCTCTTCATGGCCGTAGCGCGACAGCAGTTCAATATTCTCGACCGGCAGGTAAAGCTTTGCCCCTTCGGCATATTCCAAGGCCACGCAGGCATGGGGCGCGCCGAGGGCGGTGATCGTCTCGATGCCGAGATAGCGGCCAACCCCATGTTCCACATGGACGACCAGATCGCCGGGGGTCAGGCTGTCCACCTCGCGCAGGAAGTTCTCGGCTTTGCGCTTGCGCTTGGGTTTGGCCACCAGACGGTCGCCCAGCACATCCTGTTCGGAAATCACCGCAAGGCCCGGCGCGGTAAAGCCCGCCTCCAGCGCCCAGACCATCAGGAACAGCCCGCCCTGGCCTTCGGGCACGTCCCGCAGGTCCTTGATCCGCCGCGCGCCCGCCACGCCCTGATCGGCCAAAAGCCCCTCAAGCCGTTCGCGCGCGCCTTCCGACCACGAGGCGATGATGACCTGCCGCTCTTGCAACAAGTCCTTCAGATGCGCCGCCAAGGCCCCGAATAGGCTGATGTTTTCCTGTTGGCGTTCAGGGGCGAAATTGCGCCCCATGCGCCCGCCTGCATCAAGAACGCCGGGGCCGGGCGATTGCGGATTGGGGGAAAGCTGGATCACGCGATGGGGGGCGGTGGCCGCCTCCCATGCCGCATCGTCAAGATAAAGCAGACCCGGCGCACAGGGCTTGTAGACGCTGTCGAGACGCCCCTTGGCCCCCATTGCTTCGCGCCGGGCGTCATACTGGTCTTCGATCCCCTCCCAGCGGGCAAGGCGGGCGGGGGTGATCTGGTCGTCCAGCATCACCGTCGCGCCGGGCAGATAGTCGAAGATCGTCTCGAGCCGGGCATGGAAGAAGGGCAGCCAATGCTCCATCCCCTGATGCTTGCGGCCCGCGCTGACCGCCTCATAGAGCGGGTCTTCAGACCCGCCCGCCCCGAATTCCAGACGGTAGTTCTGGCGAAAACGGGTGATCGCGGCCTCGTCGAGGATCACTTCCGACATCGGCGCAAGGTCGATGGCAGCGAGTTTCTCGGTCGTGCGCTGGGTTTCGGGATCGAACCGTCGCGCGCCATCCAGCACATCGCCAAAGAAATCCAGCCGGATCGGCGTGCGGCTGCCCGGCGGCCACAGATCCACGATGCCGCCACGGATCGCGTAATCGCCCGGTTCGGCCACGGTGGAGGTGGGCGAGAAACCCATGCGGGACAGAAACGTCTTCAGCCGCGCCTCATCCACCCGGTCCCCCACTCGGGCGGAAAAGGAGGAGGTGCGGATCACCTCGCGCGCAGGCAGGCGCTGGGTCGCGGCATTCAGCGTGGCAAGCAGGATGAAGGGCCCCTTGATCCCATCAGCCAGAGCCGCGAGCGTGGCCATGCGGCGCGCAGACAGCGCCGGGTTGGGCGAGACGCGGTCATAGGGCAGGCAATCCCATGCCGGGAAATCCAGCACCAGCGCGCCGGGGGCCATGACCGACAACGCGGCCGCCATCGCCTCGGCCCTCTTGTCGTCGCGCGCGATGTGCAGGATCGGCGCACCCTTCTCCAGCTCGCGGGCGAGCAGACGGGCGTCATAGCCTTCGGGCGCGCCGCCAAGGAGGATGGAGGTCGGTGTCAGCATGGCGCGTGACTTAACCGCAGGGGCGGCGGCGTCAACGCCTTTCGGCGGTTCAGCCGAAGACGCCGAGGGTCAGGTTCTGATACATGCCGAACATGGTCGTGAAGAAGAGCGAGAACATCCCGATCACTTGCACCATCACGCGGTGACGGCGCAGGCGGGTCATGAGCGGCAGGCCATCGAGACTGTCGCGTTCGATCCGCATGCAGATCCGCAGGGTGAGGAAGCTGACCAGTTGCAGCGGCACGACGAGGCAGAGCACGGCCTGCGCGAATTCGATCTGGTAAAAGACGGCAAGCACGATGAGGCCCGTCGTGAGAAAAGACCCGAAGGCCACGAGGAACAGCCCGCCCTGCCGCGCGATGAAAAGGATGCGCCGGGTGTAGATATGCGCCAGCGCCTCGGCATCTGCGAGGGCGGTGCCCCCCTCACGCTCGGCCCGGCGGATAAGGTCATGCGGGACGCCGACCACGAAATGGCTGACGGTGGACCACATGACGGCAAGCGCAAGCCAGAACCACAGGTTCGAGAAGGATCGCATGTCGATCACTTCGAAGATCGTCGCGTACCAATCCAACCGTCACGTCCCCGTCGTAGTCCTGCCCGCGCCCCCTCTGAACCGCTGTCCGACCTTCAGACCGCTTGAGGCGCGCCCCTTTCTCTGGCAGGCAAGGGACGGGGGTGCAAGCCCCTGCTTGATCCTGCGGTCCTTGTGCCGCGTCATCCTCGCAACGCGGCCCCGCTGCCGCGCCGAATTCCGGAGTGGTCCGATGCGCCCGATCTCTGCCCCTGTCCCTGCGACCCGCTTGCGCCGGTTGCGCCGGACCCCTGCCCTGCGCGCGCTGTCGCAGGAAACGCTTCTGGGCGTCGGCGATCTGATCTGGCCGGTCTTTGTGCGCGATGGCGTCGGGCTGCGCGAACCTGTCGTGTCGATGCCCGGGGTGGACCGGTTGAGCGTTGATCTGGTCGTGCAGGCGGCCGAGATGGCGGCAGGCCTCGGCATCCCGGCGATCTGTCTCTTTCCCTATACCGACCCCGCGCTGAAGACCGAGGCCTGCGAAGAGGCGTGGAATCCTGACAATCTGGCCAATCGGGCCATCCGGGCGATCAAGGCGGCAGTGCCCGAGATTGCGGTGATGACGGATGTGGCGCTGGATCCCTATAATGCCAATGGCCATGACGGGCTGGTCCGGGATGGCATCATCCTGAACGACGAGACGATCGAGGCGCTCGTGCGCATGGCGCTGGTGCAGGCGGAGTGTGGGGCCGATATCCTCGGCCCGTCCGACATGATGGATGGGCGCATCGGCGCGATCCGCGGCGCGCTGGAGGCGGCAGGTCACAAGGATGTGGCGATCCTCTCCTATGCGGCCAAATACGCCTCGGCCTTCTACGGGCCGTTCCGGGATGCGGTGGGGGCGTCCGGCGCCCTGAAGGGCGACAAGAAGACCTATCAGATGAACCCCGCCAACAGCGACGAGGCCCTACGTCTGGTCGAGCGCGACCTGCGCGAAGGGGCGGATATGGTGATGGTCAAGCCGGGGATGCCCTATCTCGACATCTGCCGTCGTGTGAAGGATGCCTTCGGCGCCCCCACCTATGCCTATCAGGTTTCGGGCGAATACGCGATGATCAAGGGCGCGGCAGAGCGCGGCTGGATCGACGGCGATAAGGCCATGATGGAAAGCCTGATGGGGTTCAAACGCGCAGGCTGCGACGGCATCCTGACCTATTTCGCACCCGAAGCGGCCCGCAAGCTGCGCGCCGGGTGGAACTGGGGCTAAGCCCGCCCTCATCTTCTGTCTTCAAATATCCTCGGGGGGTGAGGCGCGGTACGCGCCGAGGGGGGCAGAGGCCCCCCCTGCCCGGCCTGCCGCAGAGCGCGGACCGCAGAAGAAAGCGCTGACTCGGCAAGGCTTTGCCACCCGCCCCCAGAGGGCATGACAGGCGGGATCAAAGGCTATATCCTTGGCATTGAGCGGGGTCGAACGAGAACCCCGCCACGGGCAAGAGAGGGCGGTTTCATGGATCGGATGACAAGACGGGCGGTTCTTGCCGGAGCCGGGGCGAGCGTGATGCTGACCGCGGCCTGCGGCAATGGCGTGGGGTCCAACGGCGCCCAGCAGATCGATGCGCGGGTCGAGGCAACCAAGAGTTTCCTCTTCCAGCGCTATCCGGGCACCCGCGATCTGGCATCGCGGGCGGCAGGCGTGCTGTATATGCCGCTGATCACGGAAGCGGGGTTCTTCGTGGGCGGCGCTTATGGGCGCGGCGCGCTGCAAATCCGGGATGTGACGGTGGATTATTACTCGTCCACCAAGGCAAGCTACGGGCTGCAGATCGGCGCGCAGCAATATGCCCATGCGCTGTTCTTCATGACGGATGCGGCGCTGGCAGAGTTTCGCGCCTCGACCGGCTGGGCGGCGAGCGCCGATCTGAAATACGCCACGCCCGAACAGGGCGCGAGCATCGGCAAGGAAACGACCGAGATTGACCCCGTCGTAGCGCTGGTCTTCGGTCAGCAGGGCCTGATCGCCGGGGCGACGCTGGCCGGCGTGAAATACACGCGCATCATTCCCTGACCTGTAGGATGGGCAGGATTGCCCATCCTACGCCAAGGGTGACGCCCGGCGGGGGCGCCGCCGGGCCGTCCCCTTCCGGGCCGCCGCTGCATTGCCCTTTGGCCGGTGATGGACTAGGAAGCCATGCGTTTCCCGTCCCAAAGAACAGGGCCTGAATGTACCTCGTCTTCCGCTGGATGTTGCGCCTGTTCACGGGCCTGATCGCGCTGACGCTGGTTGCGCTGGTGATCCTCTACTATTTCCTGTCGCGCTCGCTGCCCGATTACAGCGAGGGCTTCACCATCGAGGGCATCACCGCCCCGGTGGAGATCGTGCGCAACAACGACAACGTCCCGCATATCTTCGGGGCGACGGACGAGGATGTCTATTTCGCGCTGGGCTTTGCCCATGCGCAAGATCGGCTATGGCAGATGACGATGCTGCGCCGCACCGTGCAAGGGCGGCTGTCCGAGGTCTTTGGCGAGCGGACGCTGAAGCTGGACGAGTTGCTGCGCCGCTATGACCTGTACACCCTCGCCCTGCAATCGGTGGAGGCGCAGGACGAGCCCACGACCCGCGCGCTGGACGCCTATGCGCGGGGGGTGAATGCGTGGATCACCCAGGTGAACGAGGATGCGCGGGGGCGCGGGGCGCCGGAACTGTTCCTTTTCTCAAATGAAATCGCGGCTTGGCAGCCCGCCGATTCCATCGCCATCCTAAAGCTGATGGCGCTGCAACTGTCGGGGCAGATCGAGACCGAGGTCCTGCGCGCGCGCGTGTCGCTGATGCTGCCCGAGGCGCGGCTGCGCGACATCCTGCCGGATGATCCGGGTCAGGGCATCATGGCGCTGCCGGATTATGCCGCCATCGTTCCGGGTGCGCCGGGCGGGATGGAGCCGATCCGCCGCGCCTCTGCCGACCCGCTGTCGCCCTTTCCAACCCGCGAATTGGCTGGGGCCTCGAACGCATGGGCGGCGGCCCCGGCAAGAGCGGCTGCGGGCGGCACGTTGCTGGCCAATGACCCGCATCTGGGCTTCACCGCGCCGACGGTGTGGTATCTGGCGCGGCTGGAACTTGCCACGGGTGGGGTGATCGGCGGCACGATCCCGGGCATCCCGGCCGTGCTGCTGGGCCGGTCGGAGCGGCTGGGCTGGGGGCTGACCTCCAGCTATCTGGATGATCAGGACCTGTTCATCGAAGAGGTGAACCCCGAGAACCCGGAACAGTACCGCACGCCCGATGGATGGGCGGACTTCGTCACGCGCCGGTCGATCATCACGGTGAAGGATGCAAGCCCCGTCACCATCACCCTGCGCTGGACGGAGAACGGGCCGGTGCTGCCCGGGACGCATTACGATCTGGCCTCGATCACGCCGCCGGGGCATGTGGTTTCGCTGTCTTGGACGGCGCTGAACGGGGCCGACACGTCGATGACGGCGGCGATCCGCACGATGCAGGCGGGCAGCGTGACCGAGGCGATGGAGGCAGGGCGGCTTTACATCGCGCCCGCGCAGAACGTGATGCTGGCCGATCAGCGCGGGATCGCGCTGCAGGTCGTGGGCGCCATGCCTGCGCGGGACCCGGCGCATCAAAGCCAAGGGCGGATGCCATCGCCCGGTTGGATCGCCGCGAACCGCTGGCAGGGCATCCTGCCCTACGAGACGAACCCGCGTGAGATGAACCCGGTTTCGGGCCTGCTTGGCAATACCAACAACAAGACGGTGGACCGGCCCTTCCCCGAACATGTCAGCTTTGACTGGGGTGACACGCAGCGCATTCAGCGCTGGCTGACGCTGATGAAGGCGCGCGAGGTGCACACGCGCGAAAGCTTTATCGAGGCGCAGTTGGATACCGTGAGCTTTACGGCGCGGTCCCTTCTGCCGCTGATCGGGGCGGATTTGTGGTTCACGGGCGAGGCTGCGCCCGAGGGCACGCCGGAACGGCTGCGCCAGCGCGCGCTGGAAATCCTTGCCGCATGGAACGGCGAGATGAGCGAGCATCTACCCGAGCCGCTGATTTATCAGGCATGGGTGCGGGCCCTGCAAGAGCGGCTGATCCGCGACGAGATGGGGCCGATGGCCGATGAATTCACCCATATCCAGCCGCTGTTTCTGGAGCGGGTTTTCCGCAACGTGGACGGGGCGAGCGTCTGGTGCGACGTGGTGCAGTCGGCGGCGGTGGAAAGCTGCACGGATCTGGCGCGGATCGCGCTGGATGAGGCGCTGCTGGAGTTGGTCGAGACCTATGGGCCCAACCCCGAAAGCTGGCGTTGGGGGGATGCGCATCAGGCCACGCATGACCATCCGGTGCTGGGGAACCTGCCGCTCCTGCGCTATTTCGTGAACATCCGTCAGTCGACCAGCGGGGATGACCACACCCTTCTGCGCGGCAAGACCAAGGGCGAGGGGCCGGAACCCTTCCTCAACGTGCACGGTGCGGGCTATCGCGGGGTCTATGATTTCGCTGACCCGGATTCGTCGGTCTTTATCTCTTCGACCGGGCAGTCGGGGCATCCGCTGAGCCGGTTCTACGATGATCTGGGAGAGCTGTGGCGGCGCGGGGAATATGTGCCCATGTCGCTGGACCCGGATCTGGCCCGGGCGGCGGCGGTCGGGGTGACAGTGCTGACCCCGGCGACCGAATAAGGTCCGATCCCCGCGACACGGCTGCCCGGGGACGGCCTCTGCCGCCGCGCGCCCTTGACCTTTGCCCCCTGCGCAACACCATTGCGCAATAAAATTACGCGACGGCAGGGATCAAGGAAAAAAGATGACCGGTGCATTCGACCCATGGGTGGGTCGGGTCGAAGAGGCCCGTGACAGGATCAGCGCGCGGCAGGCGCGGCAGATGGCGGCCACGCTTGGGGTGCAGATAGAGGCGACGGAGGGGGCGATGCTGCCTCCGCTCTGGCACTGGATGGGCTGGACGCCCGAGGCACCGATGGCCGAGCTTGGAACTGACGGGCATCCCGCGCGCGGCGGGTTCCTGCCGCCTGTGCCGCTGGAACGGCGGATGTGGGCGGGCGGACGCCTGCGCTTTCACGCGCCGCTGCGGATCGGGGAAGAGATGTTCCGCCGGTCGGAGATTACGAAGGTTTCGGAAAAGACGGGAAATACGGGAAGTATGGTCTTTGTCACCGTGCGGCATGACGTGCATGGCGCGGCGGGATTGGCCATCGAGGAAGAGCAGGACATCGTCTTTATCGCGATGCCGGATCGGTTCACCCCACCCCCGCCGGTGGCCGCCCCCGCGCCGGATTGGCGCGAGGATGTGGCGGTGGATGAGGTGCGGCTGTTCCGCTTTTCCGCGCTGACCTTCAACGCGCATCGCATCCATTTCGACCTGCCCTATGCGACCGGGGTCGAGAAGTACCCGGGGCTGGTGGTGCATGGCCCGCTGCAGGCGATGCTGCTGATGGAGGCGGGGCGCGCACGGCACGGCGGCGGGGTACCCGCGGGATACAAGTTCCGCGGGGTGCGACCCGCCTTTCATTTCGACGCGCTGTCCCTGCAGGGGCTGGGCAACGGGCTGGCGACGGTGAACGGGGATGGGTTGGTCTGCATGCAGGCCGAAATGGCGTGGGAGGGCTGACGATGGCGGGCGTGCTGGCAGGGATGCGGGTGGTGGAGGGTTCGGCCTTTGTGGCGGTGCCTTTGGCGGGGATGACGCTGGCGCAGATGGGGGCGGATGTGATCCGCTTTGATCGGCCGCAGGGGGGCTTGGACGCCCATCGCTGGCCGGTGACGCGGGACGGGACCAGCCTGTTCTGGGCGGGCCTGAACAAGGGCAAGCGGTCGCTGGCGGTGGATATGGCCCGCCCCGAGGGGCAGGAGATCATCACCGATCTGATCTGCGCGCCGGGGCCGGATGCGGGTTTGTTCCTGACCAATCTGCGGGTGCGGGGCTGGATGGATTACCCCGCGCTTCAGGCCCGGCGGGAAGACCTGATCATGGTCAGCCTGACCGGCACGCGTCGGGGGGAGCCTGCGGTGGATTACACGGTGAACCCCAGCTTGGGCTTTCCGATGGCGACGGGGGCCGAAGGATCGGCGGAGCCCGTGGCGCATGTGCTGCCGGCATGGGATTGCATCGCGGGCGGCATGGTGGTGAACGCCCTTCTGGCGGCAGAGCGGCACCGGCTGCGCACAGGGCGCGGTCAATTGGCGGAACTGGCGCTGAAGGATGTGGCGGCGGCGATGCTGGCCAATCTGGGGATCGTGGGCGAGGTCGTGGCCAATGGCGTGGACCGGCCCAAAGCGGGCAACAGCCTGTATGGCGCCTATGGGCAGGACTTCGTGCTGGCCTGCGGGCGGCGCGTGATGGTGATCGGGTTGACCGACCGGCAGTGGCGCGGGTTGGTCAAGGTGCTGGGTCTGGCGCAGGCGGTGGCTGATCTGGGCCAGCGGATGGCACTGGACCTGTCGCAGGAAGGTGACCGCTGGCTGGCACGCAAAGAGATCACGGCGCTGTTCGCACCGTGGTTCGCGGCGCGGCGGCTGGACGAGGTGGGGCCGCTGTTCGACGGGGCGGGGCTGACCTGGTCGGTCTTCCGCAGCTTTGCCGAAGCGGTGCATGAGGACCCGGATCTGTCGCCCGACAACCCGATGGTGTCGATGATCCACCAGCCCGGCGTGGGCATGCTGCCCGTGCCGGGATCGCCCGTGACCTTTTCCGATCTGGCGCGGATGGGCCCGGCCCCCGCGCCGGTGCTTGGCGAACACACCGAAGAGATTCTTGGTGATGTGTTGGGGCTCGGGTCCGGGCAGATCGGCAAACTGATGGACACGGGCGTGGTGTCGCAGGGGATCGCGCCGAAGCGGGCGGCCTGACCCCCTGCGACGGCCTTAGGCAAGGGCCGCGGCAACCGTGTCAGCCATGGACGTGGTCGGGCGGCCTATCAGGCGCGACAGTGTGCGGCTGTCATCGAAAAGCGCGCCCTGCCCTGCCTGCACATCGCTGTCGGCAAGGACATGGGCGAAGCCTTCGGGAAGGCCGAAAGACTGCAGGATGCCCGCATAGGTGGCGGGCGGCAGGTCGTTATAGGGGATCACCTTGCCCGTCTGGCGCGACACCTCGGCGGCGAGGTCGGCATAGCTGTAGCCCGTGTCGCCGGCGAGTTCGTAGGTTTTTCCCTCATGCCCCTGCCCTGCGGCCGTGGTGGCGATGGCTTCGGCATAATCGGCCCGCGCGGCGGCAGAAAAGCGGCCCTCCCCTGCGGACCCGATCAGCGCGCCCGCTGCGATGGCCCCGGCGAGGCTACCGGTATGGTTTTCGGTGTACCAGCCGTTGCGCAGGATCGTGAAGGCAAGGCCCGACGCACGGATCGCCTCTTCCGTCGCCTTGTGATCGGCGGCAAGCAGCATGGGCGAGGTGTCGGCCCGCAAGAGCGAGGTGTAGAGGATACGCCCCACCCCTGCGGCCTTGGCCGCCGCGATGACATTGCGGTGCTGGCCCACCCGGTCGTCGAAATCGTTGGAGGAGATGAGGACCAGCGTCGTCACCCCGGCCAATGCGGGGGCAAGGGTTGCGGAGTTCTTGTAATCGAAAGCGCGGGCTTCGGTGCCAAGATCGGCGGCTTTGGCCGGATCGCGCACCAGTGCGACGGGCGCGTGGCCCCGCGCCTTTAGGGCGGTGATGGCAAGGCGGCCAAGCTGGCCGGTGGCTCCGGTAAGGGCGAGGGTCATGTGAGGCTCCTGTTCTGGTTGCCCGGCAGAGATGGCGCCTTTACTTACTAAACGGAAGTACGTACATTTTTGTAAGTATCAACTTTTTTCGGATTGCCGCGATGAAGGACCTTCCCCCCCCACCCGGGGATCTTGCGCCGAACGTTCTGCACCCGCTGTGCCCGTCACGGCAGGTGTTGCAGATGCTGACCAGCCGCTGGGGCGCGCTGATCCTTGTGGCGCTGGCGGGGCGCACATTGCGCTTTTCGCAGCTGCGGCGGGAGTTGGGGGATGTCAGCGAACGGATGCTGGCCCAGACCCTGCAAGGGCTAGAGGCGCATGGCATGGTCCGGCGGGTGGCCCATGACGTGGTGCCGCCCCATGTGGAGTATTCCCTGACCTTGATCGGGGACGAGGCGGCGGGTCTGGTGCGCGGTCTTGCCGGATGGGTGGAGCGGCGACTCCCGGACATCCTGTCGGTGGCATCGCAGCGGTGACGTCGGACCGGGGGCCAGCCCCCGGACCCCCGGAGTATTTCTTGCCAAGATGAAAGGGGGCAGGCAGCGCGATCAGCCGAGGTCGCGATAGCGCTTTTCCTGCCGCGCCGTCCAGCGGACGGTTACGGCAAAGCCCGTGTCGGTGGGGGTTTCCGAAAGGACCACGCCTTCGGCATGCAGCCAAGCGCGGCGGCGGCCATCCGTGAAGGGGACGGCGAGAAGGCGTTCAGTCTTTTCCTCGTCGAAGGCGGCGGAAATGGCGTCGAGAAGGCGCGGGATGCCCTCTCCCGTCAGGGCCGATACGGGAAAGACACCCTCGCGCGTGGCGGCCTGCACCGTCAGCGCCTCGCGCTGGCTGGCATCGACGAGGTCGAGCTTGTTCCAGATTTCGAATTGCGCAGTGGCGGGGCCGACGCCGAGGGATTGCAGGATCTCGGCCACGTCGGCGGCCTGTTCGTTCGTTTCCGGATGCGCGATGTCCCGGACATGGAGGATGAGATCGGCCTCCAGCACCTCTTCCAGCGTGGCGCGGAAGGCGGCGACAAGCTGGGTGGGCAAGTCCGAGATGAAGCCCACGGTGTCGGACAGGATGATCTTGCGCCCCGAGGGCAGCGTGATGCCCCGCATCGTCGGGTCGAGCGTGGCGAAAAGCATGTCCTTGGCCAGAACCTCGGCCCCGGTGGCGCGGTTGAAAAGCGTGCTCTTGCCTGCGTTCGTATAGCCCACCAGCGCCACGATGGGAAACGGCACCTTGCGACGGGCGGCACGGTGCAACTCGCGCGTCTTGACCACCTTGTCGAGTTGCCGTTTCAGGCGGATCACCTGATCGTCGATGGCGCGGCGGTCGCTTTCGATCTGCGTCTCGCCGGGGCCGCCGACGAAGCCGAAGCCGCCCCTCTGGCGTTCGAGGTGGGTCCATGCCCGCACAAGCCGAGAGCGTTGATAGCTGAGCGCGGCCAGTTCCACCTGCAGCACGCCTTCGCGGGTTCGGGCGCGGTCGGCGAAAATCTCAAGAATGAGGGAGGTGCGGTCGAGCAGCTTCAACCCCCATTCCTTTTCGAGGTTGCGCTGCTGGATGGGCGAGACGGGGCCGTCGACAAGGACCAGTTCGACCTTCGACTCGGCGAATTTCGCTTTCAGTTCCGCCACCTTGCCCGAGCCGAACAGCATGCCGGGATGGACACGCGGCAGGCGCACCACCTCGGCCCCCAGAACATCGAGATCGGGCAGAGCAGCGGCAAGGCTGACCGCCTCGGCCAGTCCGTGTTCGGGCAGGCGCCGCCGACCATCCTGCCGGATGTCGGGATGCAGCACATAGGCGCGAGTCACGGGAATCGCGGTGGAACGGTCGCGCGAGTCCCGCCCCTTCAGCAGGGGGAGATCGGCATCATCCTCTTCCGGTAGCTCGGAAATCAGTCTTCGCCTTCATAAAGATTGATCGGCGCGCCCGGCATGATGGTGGAGATCGCATGCTTATAGACAAGCTGCGACTGGCCATCGCGGCGCAGGAGAACGCAGAAATTGTCGAACCAGGTGATCACACCCTGCAACTTGACGCCGTTGATCAGGAAAATCGTGACGGGAACTTTTGCCTTCCGCACGTGATTGAGAAAAGCATCCTGCAAATTCTGTTTGTCGCCGGCCATTTTTTGACTTTGCCTTTGTTATGGTCTTGTTCGCGCGGCCGGATTTCCCGCTCCCTCGATCGGGAAAAGTTCCGGCTGGGAAAGTATGTAACGGGATGCAGACAGTTTCCAGCCCAAAAACAGGGTTCTGGCCACCTGTTACCACCCTGTCACGGGCGACAACCGACCTGGATCAGCGCCGCCAGCCATCCGGGGCAAGCAGGACGAGGATGGCCAGAAGTTCCAATCGCCCGACGACCATGGTCACGGCAATGATCGCCTTCGCGGCCATCGAGAGGGGGGCAAGCGCGATAGGCGCAGTCCCGGCCACCTCGGACAGAGGCCCAGTGGTGCTAAGCGCGCCGAGCGTGAGGATCAGTGCCGGTTCGAAATCGATCCCCGCAAGGGCCAGCGCGGCCACCGCGACGGCGATGGACAGCGCAAAGAGCATGAAGAAGATCCACGCCAGATAGGCCCCTTCACGGCGCAGGCGACGGGCGGTCTGCCCGGCCCCACCCACCGAATTGGGGTGGATCAGCTTTTCCAGCTCGCGTTGGCCGTGGCGGAAAAGGGCATAGACGCGCAAGAGCTTCACGCCTCCCGCCGTGGTGGCGATGCCGCCGCCAAAGATGGCCAACCCTGCAAGGATAAGGCCGGGCGTTTCCAGCCCCGACCAGTTTCGGGCGGCGACCCAGTCCGCCGATGTGAAGCCCGTGGTGGTGAGGAAGGAGAGCGTCGTGAAAACGGCGCCCCAAAGCGCGCGCAGCGCGGCCAGTAGGTCGGCCTCCCCTGCCCCAACCCCGACAGCCGCAAGCCAGTGGCGCAGAAAAAGCAGCAGCGGGACGATCGCCAAAAGGACCAGCGCCAGCCGAAGCTCGGGGTCGCGCCAGAGGCGGGTGTCGCGGTCATGGACCAGGGAGCCCGGCCAGAGGCGGCGCGTGATTCCCGCGAAAAGCACAAGGAAGATCGCCAATTCGCCATAGAAAGTGCCGCCCTCGACGGGCAGCCCCTCACCCGGGCTGATCCCCGAGGTGGAGACGGTGGACATCGCATGGATCAGCGCGGGAAAGTTGGCGTGCCCCGCCATCAACAGCAAGACCCAAAGCGCCAGGGTGACCCCGGCATAGACGGGCAGGATCGTGGCGGCCTGCTGCGCCACGCGGCGCGCGGGATCGGCGGTTTCGGTGATCTGCGACAGGCCTTCGGCGCCGCGCCCGGGAACCCGGCCCGACAGGACCTCGATCCCGCCCAGTGTCATCGGCGCGAGGATGGCCACAGCGGCGACGAGGATGAAGAGCCCCCCCATCCAGCCCACCTGCGCCCGCCACAGATGGATAGAGGGCGGCAGACGCGCGGGATCGTAAAGGGTCATGCCCGTGGTCGTGAAGGACGAGACCATCTCGAACCACGCATTGACGAGACTGGTGTCGGGCAGCGCCTGCACGAAGGGAATCGCCATCATCACGGGCAGCACCGCATAGCCTGCGACAAGGGCCATGAGGTTGGCGCGCGCGGGGTTGCGGGCGCGGCGGTTGACGGTGGCCAGACCGATCATCGCCGTCAGGATCAACAGGATGATGGCGGCGTAGAAGAAGGCCCGGCCCGTTTCGTGGTCGCGCAGGATCACCGCATGGGCGGCGGGCAGCAGCATGGACAGCGCCGTGATCCCCATCAGGAGAACGAGCAGCGGCAGTTCCGACAGCCGCCGCAGCATCAGAAGAAATCGATCGAGACCTGCAGGAGGCGTTCGACCTCGCGCACGTCCTTGGCCATGGCGAAGAGGGCGATGATGTCGCCCGATTCGATCCGGGTGTCGCCCGTGGGCTTCACGACCTTGTCTCCCTTCATCAATGCGCCGACGAGGACACCTTCGGGAAACTCGATCTCGCGGATCAGGCGGCCGGCGAGGGGCGAGGTGGACAGGACCTGCGCCTCGATCATCTCGGCCTCGGCATCGCCCAGCGAATAGATCGCCCGCACCTTGCCATGGCGGATGTGGCGCAGAATCGACGAGACGGTGGTGGCACGCGGGTTGATATAGGCGTCGATGTCCAAGGGGCCCATCAGCGGCGCAAGCGTCGGATCGTTGACCAAGGCGATGGACATGGGGCAACCTGCCTGCTTGGCGCGGACAGCGACAAGGAGGTTCGTCTTGTCGTCATCCGTCACGGCAAGGACAGCATCGGCACGGTCGATGGCGGCCTCGAGCAGGATATCCATATCCATCCCGTCGCCATTGAGGACGATGGTGCGTTCAAGGCTGTCGGCGGCGCGTTCGGCGCGGGCGCGGTTCTTTTCGATGATCTTGGCGCGGACCCGGTCGGTGCGCGCCTCAAGCGCACGCGCCACGCCAAGGCCCACATTGCCGCCCCCGATGATGACGACGCGTTCCTGTTTCTTGGTCTGCTTGCCGAAAATCTCCAGCGCGCGGTTCACGTCTTCGGAATGGGTGAAGACGTAGATCTGATCTTGCGCGAACAGCTGGTCGCCCGGTTCCGGGGCAAAAAGACGGCCGTCGCGGCGCACGCCCACGACAATGGCGCGCAGGGTGGAGAACAACTCGTTCAACTGCCGCAGCGGCGTGTCCAGAACAGGGCAATCCTCATCCAACTGGATGCCCAGAAGCTGGGCCCGACCCAGCATGAAGCTTTCGGTGTCGAAGGTGGCGGGCGCGGCAAGGCGCTGCAGCGCGGCCTCGGCCACCTCGCGTTCGGGGCTGATCACCACGTCGATGGGAAGGTGATCGCGGCGATAGAGATCGGAATAGATCGCATCCAGATAGGATTGCGCCCGCAGGCGGGCGATCTTGCGCGGGATAGAGAAGATGGCATGGGCGACCTCGCAGGCGACCATGTTCACCTCATCGGAATGGGTGGCGGCGATGATCATATCGGCATCGCGGGCACCGGCCTTTTCCAGCACGTCGGGGTAAGAGGCGAAGCCCACCACCCCTTGCACATCCAGCGTATCCGTGGCCCGGCGCACAAGATCGGCGTTGACGTCGACAAGGGTGACGTCGTTGCGCTCCCCCGACAACTGGCGGGCGATCTGCCAACCGACCTGCCCTGCCCCGCAGATGATCACCTTCATGCCTGCCTCCGGTTCATCGCCCGCCTTGATTGGCAGATGGGGGGGATCGGGTCAATGGCGGGGGTCAGACCTCTTCGCCCTCGTCCTCGTCCATCTCTTCGTCCAGACGCGCCATGCGCCCCCCGGCCTTGGAGGTGGTGACGACGCCCAGCGATTTCAGTTTGCGGTGCAGGGCCGAGCGTTCCATCCCAACGAAGCTGGCCGTCCGGCTGATATTGCCGCCGAAACGGTTGATCTGGGTGAGGAGGTATTCGCGTTCAAAGACCTCGCGCGCCTCGCGCAAGGGCAGGGTCGCCATCGCGCCGCCAAGGACAAGGCGCCCGGTATCGCCTTCGGGGGCATCCTGTCCGGGCAGTTCGCGCGCCTCGATCGGCCCCGTGCCATCGCCAAGGATCAGGACCCGTTCGATCACGTTGCGCAACTGCCGCACGTTGCCGGGCCAAGACATGGTCTGCAAAAGAGCCTCCGCCTCGCCCGACAGCGGGCGCTGCGGCAGGCCTTGCGAGCGGTGGAACATGTCGATGAAGTGGCGGGTCAGATCGGGGATGTCCTCGCGGCGATCCTCCAGACTGGGCACGGCGATCGGAACGACATTGAGGCGATCGTAAAGCTCCTGCCGGAAGCGGCCCGAAGCGATCTCGGTGCGCAGGTCGCGGGTGGTAGAGGAGATCACGCGCAGGTCGACACGGACCTTGTCGGTGCCTCCGGCCCGGGTGAACTGCTGTTCCACCAGAACGCGCAAAATCTTGGACTGGGTGCCCACCGGCATGTCAGCCACCTCGTCGAAATAGACGACGCCGCCATGGGCTTGTTCCAGAAGGCCCTTCTCCACCCCGCGTTCCGTGGTTTCGCGGCCAAAGAGCACCTCTTCCATCCGTTCCGGTTCGATCGTCGCGGAAGAGACAGAGACGAAGGGGGCGCTCGCTCGGTTGGAATGGGCGTGGATAAAGCGGGCGGCCATTTCCTTGCCCGATCCGGCAGGACCCGTCAGCATCACGCGCCCGTTCGACTTCGTCACCTTTTCCAGCTGTGATTTCAGGGCCTTGAAGGCGGGGCTTGATCCAAGCATCTCGGCCGAGGTGACGTCCTTGCGGCGCAACTCGCTGTTCTCGCGGCGCAGGCGCGAGGTTTCCATCGCGCGAGATACGACAACCATCAACTGATCGATGTTGAAGGGCTTCTCGATGAAGTCATAGGCGCCCTGCTTGATGGCGGCGACGGCTATCTCGATATTGCCATGGCCCGAAATGATCACGACCGGCACATCGGGATTGTCGCGCTTGACGGTTTTCAGGATGTCGATGCCGTCCATCCGGCTGTCCTTCAGCCAGATATCGAGGATCATCAGCGCGGGCGGCTCAGTGTTGATCTCGGCCATGCAATCGTCGGAATTGCCGGCAAGGCGGACGGAGAACCCCTCGTCCTTCAGAATATCGGCGATCAATTCGCGGATGTCTTTTTCATCATCTACAATCAGGATGCTGCTCATGGTCTATCCCCCCTGTGCGGCCAGCGCCGCGGGTTTACGGGTACGCACTTTCGGGGCGCGCGGCAGCCGAATCTCGGCCATTGCCCCGGGTCGGTCATTGCCTTCGAAAACAGGCGCATCAAGGAGGGCGAGCGTGCCGCCATGTTCCTCGATGATCTTCTTGACGATGGGCAGGCCAAGGCCGGTGCCCTTTTCGCGGGTGGTCACGTAAGGTTCAAACAGCCGCGCGCGGTCGGGCGGCAGGCCGATGCCATTGTCCATGATGCGGATGATGGCGGCATCGGGTTCGGCGGTGAATGTGATGCGAATCTCCGGTCGGTGACCGGGCGGCGCGCCCTTTTCGTGAAGCGTTTCAATGGCCTCGCCCGCGTTCTTGATCAGGTTGGTCAGCGCTTGGCTGATCATCGTGGCGTCCAGGTCCATCACCACGGGTTCGTTCGGGAACTGTGTGACGAAGGCCACGCCGGGCTGGCCGTTTTCCTGCAGCAGCGCCGCGTCGCGCACCAGCGTCGTCAGGTCATTCTCGCGCCGGTCGGGTTCCGGCATGCGGGCGAATTTGGAAAACTCGTCCACGATGCGGCGCAGGTCATTGGTCTGGCGGACGATCACGTCCGTGTACTGATCCAGATCGTCGGGTTCAGCCACCTGCGGGCGGAACTTGCGCTTGATGCGTTCGGCGGACAGGGCGATGGGCGTGAGAGGGTTCTTGATCTCATGCGCGATACGCCGGGCCACATCGCCCCAGGCCGCCATGCGCTGGGCACTGACAAGGTCGGTCACATCGTCGAAGGCGACGACATACCCCTCCAGCCCGCCCTCCTCGTTCCGGCGTTCGGACATGCGCACGAGCAGGCTTTCCAGCTTGCCCTTGCGGGTGAGGCGGACCTCTTCCTGCGCGGCGGGGCTGCCGCTTTCCAGCAGGCGACCGAAGAGCGGGCCGAATTCGGGGACGGCAACGGCAAGGGCGGTGTCGGCCCCTCCCCCCATATCAAGCAGCCGCTCGGCGGCGCGGTTGGCGAAATCGATCCGCCCGTCGGAATTCAGCCCGATCACCCCGGCGGTGACATTGGACAGCACGGAATCAAAGAGGCGACGCCGCGCCTCGGTCTGGCTGTGGGAATCGACCAGCGCCTCGCGCTGACCCTTCAGTTGCCGCGTCATGCGGTTGAAAGACCGGCCGAGGGAGGCGATTTCGTCATCCCCCTCTTCCTCGCGCACCTGCACGTCCAGATTGCCCTCCCCCACTCGTTCGGCCGCCTCGGCCAGACGGCCCACGGGGCGCGACAGCCGTTCCGCGAACCACAGGCCCAGCCAGACGGCCGCAAGAATAAGGATCAGCGCGAAGCCGAGGTAAAGCAGGCCGAACTCAAACAGAAGGCGCCCACGTTCGGATTCAAGCTGGTGATACAGCGCCACGGTTTCCCGCGTGCCGTCCAAAAGCGAAAGGATGGACCCGTCCACCGTGCGCGAGACGTAAAGATAACGGTCTGCATAGGCGTCAAGGTGGATCAGCGCGCGGAATTCGTTGTTGCCCCAATCTTGGATCAGCACGGTTTCGCCCGCGCGGGCGCGCTGCAGGTCTTCCCCCGAGGGCTGTTCGAAATCGAAGAGATACGAGCGTTCGCCCCGCGTCATCAATTCGCCCGCGCCGTCGATCAGATAGGCTTCCTTCAACCCGCGCTGGATGGTGGCCTGCGCCTGCGTCAGGACCGGGCGCATCTGGCTGTCATCCACAAAGAACATGGATTGCTTGAAGAGGTTGAGTTCCCGCGCCAGTGCCTCGGCATCGGTGATCAGGTCCTGACGATGCTCTTCCTCATAGGCTTCGGCCGCCGAGAGCGAGGAACCGACGACAGAGCGGACACGGTCGGAGAACCAGCCTTCAAGCCCGAAATTCACCGTGATGACAGCAAAGACGGCGACGAGGACGGTGGGGATCAGGGCCACGACGGCGAAGACCACGGTAAGTCGCATATGCAGACGCGATCCGGCAGACCTGCTGCGCCTGTCCGCGACCATCCGCGCGACGCGGGCCAGCACCAGCGTGGCCACGACCAGCACGTAGACAAGATCCGCCAGCAGGATCAGCCGCAGCGCGGGCGAGTTGCCGCCCTGCGACAAGGGACCCAGCGCAAGGAAGGTCCCTACGGCCAGAAGCGGGCCGAGGAAGACCAGACCGAAGGTCATGGCATTCTGGACCTGCCGCTGACGCCGCAGGCGAGAGAACCGCGCCCAGGTGTTGCTGCCGACGCTGCGATGCACGCCGAACGATCCCTTCATGACAAGGGGTCGATTCCCCCGCTATCCACATCTTGTGGTCCCCCACACGCTGCGGCACGGGAAACACGCTTGATGTTGCGGTTTTACATCAGCTTGCGGCGGCGTGTCACGCGGATATCGAGATCGGTGATCTTCTTGCGCAAAGTATTGCGATTGATGCCCAGAAGGTCGGCGCATTTCGCCTGATTTCCCGCCGTGGCGTCCAGCGCGATCTCGATCAACGGCATCTCCACCTCGCGCAGAATGCGCTGATAGACGCCGGCGGGGGGCAACTGGCCGCCATGCAGATCGAAATACCGCTTAAGGTGCCGCGCGACCGAGGCGGACAGCTTTTCCCCCTCGCCGCCGCCCTTCAGCGGTTCCATCGCGGGCTGGTTGCCCAGCACCGCCTCCACCTCAGCCTTGGAGATTTCGTTCTCCGACGAGGTCACCATCAGGCGGCGCAGCGTGTTTTCCAGCTGGCGCACATTCCCCGGCCATGAATAGGCGCGGATCAAGTCGCGCGCGTCGTTCGACAGACGCCGCAGGCTGCCATAGTCGCGCTCGCTCCGAGCAAGGAAATGCTCGGCCAAGAGCGGGATGTCGTCCACCCGTTCCCGCAGCGCGGGCACATGCAGCGTGACGCCGGACAGGCGATAGAACAGGTCCTGACGGAACTGCCCCCCCTCCATCCGGGCGGACAGGTCGCTTTGCGACGTCGCCATGATGCGTGGCGCATTGTCGCCCGCCAGATCGAGCATACGGACGATGCGCGCCTGCATCTCGTCGTCGTAATCGGCGATCTCGTCAAAGACGAGGCTGCCGCCGCGTGCCCGCGACATCAGCGCCGAAGGGCCGTCCATCCCCGCCAGATCGGATGCCTGCGCCACCACGAAGGGCTGCGACCGGCGGTCCGAGAAATCATGGATCGCCTTGGCGATCAGGCTTTTGCCAGTGCCCGATTCCCCGGTGATGAGGACCGCGAGGTCGGTGTTCATCACCCGCGCCACAAGGCGGTACAGCGCCTGCATGGCGGTGGTCCGCCCCACCAGCGGCAGGTCATCGCCCGCCTCGCGCGGCTGGACCGGACGCGCGGGCGCGCGGCGCTTCTGTTCCAACGCCCGGGCGGAGCGTTTCATCAGATCGGGCAGGTCGAAGGGCTTCGGCAGATAGTCGAAGGCCTCCGCCTCGGCCGCCTGAATGGCGGTCATGATGGTGTTCTGGGCCGAGATCACGATGACCGGTAGACCCGGCCGCATCTTCGAGATGCGGGGAAGTGCATCGAGCCCGTTCCCATCGGGCATGATCACGTCTGAGATGACGAGATCCCCCTTCCCTTCCTCGACCCAGCGCATCAGGGTCATCAGGCTGCTGGTCGCATGGACCTTGCAGCCGGCCCGCGTCAGGGCCTGTGTCAGAACAGTGCGGATCGTGCGGTCGTCATCGGCAACGAGGACGGTCCCATCCATCAGGCTTTCTCCTTCTTGTCCTTCGGCACCATGGGAAGGGACACGCGGAAGACGGTGCGCCCGGGCACCGAATCCACGGAAATCCATCCGTCATGGTCTGAAATGATCTTTGAAACGAGGGCGAGCCCCAGCCCCGTGCCGTTCTCGCGGCCCGAAACGAAGGGTTCAAAAATGTCGGCGGCGATCTCGGGCGGGATGCCCGGACCGTCATCCACGATTTCGATCTGCAGGGGCAGCGCGGCCGGACGGCCATCCTTGCCCCGGATGCGCAGCGACAGGTCGTAGAACGTGTGCAGGCGGATCGTCGTCCCCTCGCCAGCCCTCTGGCAGGCCTCGGCCGCGTTCTTGATGAGGTTGAGAAAGACCTGCATCAGTTGATCGGGATCGGCATAGGTGGGCGGCAGCGAGGGATCGTAATCCTCGACGATCTGCATATGCGCGGCAAAACCCACCATGGCCGATTTGCGCGCCCGGTCGAGCGCGTCGTGGATATTGACGGGGCGGCGTTCCGGCGGGCGCAGATTTCCGAACTGTTCCACCTGTTCCAGCAGCTTCACGATGCGCCGCGTCTCTTCCACGATCAGATCGGCCAGTTCGCGATCCTCGGGCGGCAGGTTCATGCCGATCAGCTGCGCTGCGCCCGAAATGCCCGCCAGCGGGTTCTTGATCTCATGCGCCAGCATCTCGGCCATGCCGATGGCGGATTTGGCGGCGGATTTCACCTGCATGGCGCGACCCAGTCGGTCGGCGATGTCGCGGGGCGAGATGATCAAAAGGATCACCTCGGCATTGTCATGCATCGGCGCGACTTGGATGTTGCACTGGACCGGCGCACGTTCGCCGGTGGTCACGTCCACATCGTTGATGAAGAGGGGCGACTGGTTCACCCGCGCCCGCGCCAAAGCCTCGTCCATCGGCGCGTCGATGGACAGGCGATCAAAGGCCGGTTGCCCCATCAGCGACCGCGAAGAAGCATTCAGGAAGATCTCGCCCGCCGGATTGACCTCGGCGATCCGGTTGTCGGGACCGATCAGCAGCGCAGGCAGCGGCAGCGAGGCCCAGACGACACCCGGCACCGGGTATGGCGTGCGATAGGGGGTCATGCGGCCACCTGTTTTCGCGCCGTATCGGCAAAGGCCTGCCGGATCAGGCGCAGCACCTGCGCCGGGTCCTCCGATGTCAGGACGGCGTGGCGCGGGGCATCGCCCTCGACCCCGTCAAGATACCAGCCCAGATGCTTGCGCGCGCAACGCAGACCAAGTGAGGGGCCATAGAAGGCCAGCATCGCCTCATAATGTTCGGCGACAAGGTCAGCCAGTGCCGCGCCTTCGGGGATCACCGGCGCGGGCGTGCCGTAAAGGGCATGCGCGATTTCCGCCAGCCGCCATGGCGCACCCTGCGCCCCGCGCCCCACCATCACCCCATCGGCCCCGGACAGGGCCAGCGCCTGCCGCGCGGTCCCCGCATCCACGATATCGCCATTGGCGATGACAGGGATGGAAACGGCGTCCTTCACCCGCGCGATGGCGGCCCAATCTGCCGATCCCTTGTAGAACTGGTTCCGGGTACGACCGTGGATCACGATCATCCGCACCCCCGCGCCTTCGGCCCTGCGGGCCAATTCCGGGGCGTTCAGCAGGCTGTCGTCCCAGCCGAGCCGCGTCTTCAGCGTGACAGGAAGGTTGACCGCCTTCACCACGCTTTCGATCAGCTCCAGCGCAAGGTCGAGATCACGCAGCAGCGCCGATCCGCACAGGCCGGTCGTCACCCGCTTGGACGGGCAGCCCATGTTGATGTCGATGATGCGGGCCCCGTTCGCCTCCATCAGGCGCGCGGCCTCTGCCATCCAATAGGGATCGCGGCCTGCCAGTTGAACGGAGGTCGCCTGTTCCTCAAGCCCAAGCTCGGCGCGGGCACGGGCTTCGGGCTGCGCCTGCACCACCTCTTGGCTTGCGACCATCTCGGACACGACGAGGCCCGCCCCGAAGCGCGCGACAAGGCGGCGATAGGGAAGATCGGTGATCCCCGCCAACGGTGCGAGAAGCACGGGCGGCGCGATCGTCTGGGGTCCGAGGCAGAGGGCCAATTGCCTGTTCCTTGTGCAGATGAGTTGGTGTTAGGGGCCGAATGACCGCGAAGCCAAGCACCATGCAGCCCATTATGTCTGAAAAACTGGCGTTGCACAAAAATTAAGCATGAATGCCCGAAGGCGCGCCAGATTGTCAGGCGCGGCGGTGTGGCCTAGGAAGGGAAAAAGCGCAAGCCGCGCAAGGGATGGGAGTCGCAGCGGGAATGACGACGGCAGCCGTGATCGTGGCCGCAGGACGGGGCAGCCGCGCCGGGGGCGAGGTGCCCAAGCAGTGGCAAATGCTGGCCGGTCGTCCCGTGCTGGCACATGCGATCGATGCCTTTCGCGCGCAGACGGACCGCATCGTGGTGGTGATCCATCCCGCTGACCGCGCAAGGGCCGAGGCCGTGGCGGCGGGTTGCGATCTGGTGCCGGGGGGCGCGACGCGGGATGCCTCCGTCCGCAACGCGCTGGAAGCGCTGGCCGGGGCGGGTGTGGAGCGGGTCCTGATCCATGACGGGGCGCGGCCGCTGGTTTCGCCTGCCGTGATAGGACGGGTGCTGGCCGCGCTGGAAACCTATTCCGGCGCGGCCCCTGCCCTGCCTGTGACGGATGCGCTCTGGCGCGGGGCCGAGGGGCTGGTGGCCGGAACGCAGGACCGCAGCGCGCTCTGGCGGGCGCAAACGCCGCAGGGGTTCCGCTTTGCCGACATCCTTGCCGCGCATCGCGCCTATCAGGGCGTGGCGGCGGATGATGTCGAGGTGGCGCGGGCGGCAGGGCTTGACGTGGCCATCGTCGAGGGCGAGGAAGCCAATCTGAAACTGACCTTTCCCGGCGATTTCGCGCGGGCGGAGGCGATCCTGAAGGGGCGCGGCATGGATGTGCGGCTGGGCAATGGCTATGACGTGCATGCCTTCACGGATGGGGATGGCGTCTGGCTCTGCGGTGTGAAAGTGCCGCATGGGCGCGCGCTTTTGGGTCATTCGGATGCCGATGTGGGGATGCATGCGCTGACCGATGCCATCTATGGCGCGCTGGCCGAGGGGGATATCGGGCGGCACTTCCCGCCCTCGGACCCGCAATGGAAGGGGGCGGCAAGCCATATCTTCCTGCGCCATGCCGCAGACTTGATGCGCGCGCGGGGCTACCACCTTGCCAATTGCGATGTGACGCTGGTCTGCGAACGCCCGAAGATCGGCCCCCATGCGGCGGCGATGCAGGCCACGCTGGCCGAGATCATGGGGGTCGAGCCGGGTCGGGTGAGCGTGAAGGCCACCACATCGGAACGGCTGGGTTTCACGGGCCGCGAAGAGGGCATCGCGGCGCTGGCGACGGCCTGTTTGGTGCGGTCATGAGATGGGTCGCGACCTTTTTCGGCGTGGGGCTACTGCGGCCCGCGCCGGGGACATGGGGATCGCTCGCGGCGCTGGGCCTTGGTCTGGTGATCGACCGTTTCGCGGGCTTTCCGGGCCTCGCGCTGGCCACCGTGGTGGCGCTGGTCGCGGGGTTTGCCGCCTGCAAGGCGGTCTGCGGGCCGGGGGAAGACCCGTCGGAGGTTGTGATCGATGAGGTGGCGGGACAATGGATCGCGCTTCTCTTCCCGTCCTTCGCTTTCTGGATGCGGGATTTCGAGGGCTGGATGCCCTATCCGGGCTGGCTTGCGGCCTTCCTCCTGTTCCGGCTTTTCGACATCTGGAAACCGTGGATCGTCGGTCGGGCGGATGCGCGGGGCGATGCGCTGGGCGTGATGCTGGATGACATCTGGGCCGGGATTCTTGCCGGGATCGGGGTGATCGTGGCGGCAGGCCTCGCCCATGGCCTTCTGATGGGGTGAGACGGATGGCGACAGCGACAGAGGTCCTGCAAGCGGCGCGCTATTGGGGGGCAAGGATCGCCACCGCCGAAAGCTGCACCGGCGGGCTGATCGCCGGGGCGCTGACCGATGTGGCCGGATCGTCCGATGTGTTCGAGCGGGGCTTCGTCACCTATTCCAACGAGGCCAAGGTCGACATGTTGGGCGTAATGCCTGCGACCATCGCCGCCAAGGGCGCGGTCTCGGAAGAGGTGGCGCGCGAGATGGTCGACGGGGCGCTGCGGGCCTCGCAGGCCACGCTGGCGGTTTCGGTGACGGGGATTGCGGGTCCGGGGGGATCGGAATTCAAACCCGAGGGGCGGGTCTGTTTCGGCCTCGCGCAGGCAGGAAAGCCAACAATCGTGGAGACGGTGGAATTCGGGCCCCTCGGCCGCGCGGCCGTGCGGCGCGCCGCCGTGGAACATGCGCTCGCGCTGCTGGCGCGTGCCCTTGCCTGAGACAGCGCGGGGGTGAAAGGCCCCCGGGGCGCTGCCCCGGACCCCGGAGTATTTTCCACCAAGATGAAGCCCGCAGCCTTAGGGGTGTTCGGCGAAGAAACGCAGGATTTCCGTATTGGCTGCGATGTCCCGGCTGCCGCCCTGACGCGGGGCGCGGCGGCTGCCCGGCCAGGCATGGCCGCCGCCCTCGACCGTCTGAATGCGGACCTGCGTCCGCCCGGATGCATCGAGGTGGTTGCGTTCGATCACGCGCATGCCGTCGGCGCTCCGGTCGATGAGGCGCTCCGAGCGGGCAAGGCCGGGGAACGGGGCAAGGAAGGCGGCTTCGACCGAGGCGACAGAGGCAAAGGGGACGCGGGTCACGCTGCTCTCGCCCCGCCCGCCGCCATAGGGGACCATGCCATCCTCCGTGCCGTGGATGTGAAGAAGCGGCACGCCGGAGGACGGCGTGAAGCGCCCCGTATCCATCGTGCCCGCCACGCCCGCCACCGCGCGCAGCCTGCCGGGGCGCGACGCGGCATAGGCTTCGGCCATCATCGCGCCATTCGACATCCCGGTCATGTAAATACGGGCCGGGTTCAGGCCAAAGCGGGCTGTCGCATCCACGATGACAGCATCGAGGAAGGCAAGGTCATCCACCTGCTGCCGTCTGGCCGCACCGCAGCAATAGCCCGCATTCCATGTGGCGGCACGGCCAGTGCCTTCCGGGTAGATCACCGCATAGCCTTGGCGGTTGGCCGGGATCGACAGGCCCGAATTGCGGGCGAACTGATCGGCACCGCCGCCACCGCCATGCAGGGCAAGGATGACGGGCGCCCCCTCGGCGCGGGGCGGCAGGTCGATCCGATAGGATCGATCCCCGAGGCGGACGCTGTCCGCATGGGCGGGCAAGGCGAATATCAGAACAAAGGCGAGGATGCGCAGCATGGCAGGGGTCCGTGGCATAAGGGGCGACGGACCTTGCACGCCGCGCCCTGCCCGTTCCGTCGCCTCACATCTTCGGACCGTGCAATTCCGCTGCGCGCCGTTCAAAGGCACGCACCACGCGCTGCATCGCATCGTTGAACACCACCCCGATGATCCCCTGAAGGATCGCATTGCGGAATTCGAAATCGACGAAGAACTCCACCTCGCAGCCGCCCTCCACATCGCGGAAGGCCCATGTGGATTTCATATGCTTGAACGGCCCTTCAATATAGACCGTCTCGATCCTGCGCGCATCGGGCCAAAGCGTGACACGGCTGCCGAAACGTTCGCGGAACACCTTGAACGAGATCACAAGATCGGCCTCCATCACCTCGGACCCGTCGGGCATCGGCCTGCGCGACCGGATGCGCGCGGCAGAGTTCCACGGCAGGAATTTCGGATAGGACCCCACGTCGGCGACGAGGTCATACATCTGCTGTGCCGTATAGGGCAGGCGCTTGATTTCGTGATGGGTGGGCATGACGGCGCCTGATTTCGTGCCTGACTTCGTGACAGTGTCCCCCGTATTGGGTAGACCGGGGGCGGAAATCAAGGGGTGCAGAATGCCAGAGCGGCCTTATGTCATAGACCAGATGATCAGCGCCAAGGCGATTGCCGCCCGGGTGGAGGCTTTGGCCACCGAGATCACGGCGCATTATGCGGGCACCGACAAACTGGTCGTGGTGGGCCTGCTGCGCGGCTCCTTCGTCTTCATCGCCGATCTGGTGCGCGAGATCGACCTTCCGGTGGAGGTGGATTTCCTCGAAGCCTCCTCTTACGGCGACGCCATGCATTCCAGCCGCGAGGTGCGCATCCTCAAGGACCTGCGGGGAGAGATCGCAGGGCGCGACGTGCTGGTGGTGGAGGATATCGTCGACACGGGCTTCACCTTGCACCATGTGAAGAACCTGCTTCTCAGCCGCGAACCCGCACGGTTGGAGGTTTGCGCCCTGCTGGACAAACCCTCGCGGCGCGAGGTGGATATCAAGGCGACCTGGACGGGATTCGAGATCCCCGATGAATTCGTCGTGGGCTACGGGATTGATTTCGCGCAGCGCAATCGCAACCTTCCCTATATCGGCAAGGTGCGGTTTACGGGGTAACAGAATGAATCCGATGTGGCTGGTCAGAATGGCGCAATGGGCGCGCAACCCGCCGTCGCCGGAACGGGTGAAGCTGGTCTTCGGGGTGGTCGCGCTCTGCCTGCTGATCTTCGGCTTTGAATGGATGTTCGGCTGGCCCGAATGGTTGGTGCCCCAGAAGATCAAACCCTGACACGGCGCTTCGCGACTTCGTCACTGGTCGGGGGGCGGTGCGGCGGCTAGGCTGCCCCGACATGTCCTGATGACGGAGACCGGATCATGCGCCTTCTTCCCGCCCTTGCTATCCTTGCCCTTGGCGGTGCTGTGGGGGGCTGGCTGATCACGGCACCCGATCCCCTTCCGGCTGCCGCCTTCGACGGCCTGACGGGCGATCCGGTGCGGGGCGAACTGGTCTTCACCGCCGCAGGCTGCGCCTCCTGTCACGCGGCCCCTGGCGCGACGGGCGAGGCGGAACTGGTGCTGGCGGGCGGTCAGCGGTTCCCCTCGGATTTCGGCACGTTCCTCGCCCCCAACATCTCACCCTCCGAGGCAGGGATCGGCGGGTGGAGCGTGGCCGATCTGGGCAACGCGCTGATGCGCGGGGTGTCACCCGACGGGGCGCATTACTATCCCGCCCTGCCCTACGCCTCTTACGCCAAGATGCAGCCGCAGGATGTGGCGGACATTCATGCCTATATGCAAAGCCTGCCCCCGTCAGATGTGGCAAGCCAACCGCATGAGATGGGCTTTCCCTTCAACATCCGGCGCAGTGTCGGGGTATGGAAGGCGTTGTTTCTGAACACGGACTGGGTGCTGACGGGCGATCTCACCCCGGAAGAGACGCGGGGGCGCGAGATCGTCGAGGCGCTCGCCCATTGCGGGGAATGCCACACGCCGCGCAATGCGCTGGGCGGGATGGACACCACGCGCTGGCTGGCCGGGGCGCCGAATCCCTCGGGCGAAGGGACGATCCCGAACATCACGCCCGCCAAACTGACTTGGTCCACGGGCGAGATCGTGACCTACCTGACCACCGGCTTCACCCCCGAATTCGACAGCGCCGGCGGGCATATGGCGCATGTCGTAACGAACATGGCGGCACTTCCGGATACTGACAGGCAGGCGGTCGCGGCCTATCTGAAGAAGGTCACCCCGGCGGAGTGATCCGTTTCCTTGTGTTCACCATACGCGCCGCGCCTTGTGATTGCAGGATACCCACATCCATGGTATTCCTGCAAAAAAACAGAGCAGTATGGTGTAACCAATGAAAAGGCTTTCCGGCGGCGCCATGGCGCTGCTCCTCCTTTGCGCACCTCTTCCGGCTGTGTCTCAGGGCATGGAACCGCTCAGCTTTTCGGGCGAGATCGAGTTCGAACACACACGCCGCAACGGCGCATCCAACACGCTGGGCAGCGCCGATCTGATGCTGCGGTACGAAGGTCCCGTCGGCTTCGAACTGGGTGGCGAGATCGACGAGAATCTTGAGACGGGCGCCGATGCCTCGCTTCCCTTCCTTGCGGTGACCTTTGGCGTAGGACTGGGCGAGGTGGCGCTGGGCGCGCCACAGCCCGTGGCGGACACCTTCATCGACCTCCCCGATTTCGCGGGCATCCGCGAACAGCAGATCGGATTCGAGGCGCGCACGACATCGGTCGCGACGGGGCTGGCCAAGTCGCTGGGCGAACAAATCTATGGCGCGCGCTTCACGGCCGAGACGGGAATGCTGCGCTATGGCGCGTCGATCCATCAGATCACGCATCAGTCCGGCACGCATTGGCAGGTCGCGGGCGAGTATGAGGCCGGGATCGACAGCCAGATCGAGGGCGTGATCGAAGGCGAGGACGGCAATCTCGGCATCACGCTGGGGGCGGCCCATACGTCAGGCCAGTTCGACATGGGGCTTTACCTGATCAGCCAGCGGATCGTCGGGTCAACCGACGCGGCGGTGGCCTATGTCGGCGTGTCGGTCAATGATGCACTGACGGTGCGCGGGCACCTGCGGACGGAAGACGGCACGGTCAGCAACAACCTGATCGGGGTTGAAGCCGAGTACGGCTTTTCCAACGGGGCCTTCGCCCAGTTCGGCGCCGCGGATGGGAACAACACCAGCATGACGGTTGACGCCTCGGTCGGCTTCAAGTTCTAGGCGAGGATTGCGCCGGAAGGCATTGAAAGGGCGGGTTTTTTCCCGCACCTTATCATGCCCGGCCCAGCTTGGCGAAGCGGGCGGCGCGCAGCCGCTCGAAATCGTCGCCCGCATGATAAGAGGAGCGGGTCAGCGGCGTGGCCGAGACCATCAAGAACCCCTTGCCATAGGCAGCCGTCTCATAGCCCTTGAATTCGTCCGGCGTCACGAAACGCGCGACATGGTGATGCTTCGGCGTGGGCTGCAGATATTGCCCGATGGTCAGGAAATCGACATCCGCCGCGCGCATGTCGTCCATCACCTGCAGCACGGATTGGCGATCCTCACCAAGCCCCACCATGATGCCCGATTTGGTGAACATGCCGGGATCCATCTCCTTCACCTTCTGCAGAAGGCGGAGAGAGTGGAAATAGCGCGCGCCCGGGCGCACCTCGGGATAAAGACCGGGGACGGTTTCAAGATTGTGGTTGAACACATCAGGCCGCGCTTCGACCACGGTTTCCAACGCCGAAGGCGGACATTTCAGGAAGTCGGGCGTCAGGATCTCGATCGTCGTGCCGGGCGCGCGGTGGCGGATGGCGCGGATGGTCTGGGCGAAGTGATCGGCCCCGCCATCCTCCAGATCGTCCCGGTCGACCGAGGTGATAACGACATGCTTCAGGCCAAGCTGCTCTACCGCATGGGCCACCCGCCCGGGTTCAAAGGCATCCAGCGCCTGCGGCTTGCCGGTGGCCACGTTGCAGAAGGTGCAGCCCCGGGTGCAGATCTCGCCCATGATCATCATGGTGGCATGACCCTGCGACCAGCATTCGCCCACATTCGGACAGCCCGCCTCTTCGCAGACCGTCACCAGCTTCTTTTCCTTCAGAATGTCGCGCGTCTTCTTGTAACCCTCCGAGGTGGGCGCCTTGACGCGAATCCAGTCGGGTTTCTTCGGCTGGGCATTGTCGGGACGATGCGCCTTCTCGGGATGGCGCTGATCGGGAAGCTTCAGGTCGCGCAAAGGGGTGTCCTCCCACGGGGCTGGCCCCTGAAATACGCGCTCACGCCCTTTGGCGCAACCAGCCGTGGTGACGCGGGGGGTTGCAGCGGATGCAAGGCTGTGCCCCTTGATCCAGATCATGGGGCGGCGCTGGCTGCGTGCTAACAGGGACAGACGCATGACGGAGCCATTCGGATGACCCATATCGAACTGACGCTTGCCCTACTGGCACTGCTGTTGACGCCGGGGCCGACCAACACGCTGGTGCTGGTGGCGGGCAGCGAAGGCGGATGGGCGCGCGTGGCGCGGCTGATCCCGGTGGAACTGGCAGCCTATCTGTCGGTGATCGTGCCGCTGGCGCTCTTGTCCGAACGCTTGGCCGGGCCAATGGCAGCGCTGCGCCCCGTGGTGGCAGTCGCGGCGGGTCTGTGGGTGCTGTATCTGGCGGTGCGCCTCTGGCGCCCAGACACGGCAATGGCCGGCGTGGGCACAGTCACGGCGCGGCGGCTGGCGGTGACCACGGCCTTGAACCCCAAAGGGCTGATCATGGGCGTCGTTCTGCTGCCTGCGGCGGGCGCGACGGTGGGTAGCTTTGCGCTGCTTTCGGTCTCCATTGCGGTCGTGGCCCTACTCTGGGGCGGGATGGGTGTGATGCTGCCCCGGGCGGGACGGGCCGCGCCGGGGATCGGTGTCTTGCGGCGGGCCGCCTCGGTCTGGCTTATGGGGCTTTCGGTGCTTCTTGTTCTCGGCGGGATCGGCAGCGCCTAGCCGATCCGCGCGCGGCTGCCGCGTTCCTCGTAATGCCGCTTCAGCCGCTGCAGCGCGATCCGCAGTACGATCTTGCCGGACCGGGCCGCCCACCCAAGATGGCGTTCCGTCGTTTCGATCCCTTCGAGAAAGCAGCAGACGCGCAGCACCACATCGCCCAACCCGGGACCGAGGTCGCGCAGCGCATCGGCCACGCGGTCGCGCGCGGCGCGCGGGCCTTCCGCAAGCTGCGGCCCCGTGCCAAAGCCGCCGCGATCCCCACCGGTCAGAAAGCGTTCCCAGTTCTGCGCGACGCGCGGGCCCATCTGTGCAAGTTCGAAATCCTCGCGCAGGCGTTCGGCCACGCGCACAAGATCCGGCCCCAGATAGGGCCTGCCATCACGATCCAGCTTGCGCCCCAGCGCACAGACGGGACTTTCCGCCGCGTTGTAGCGGATACGGCGCGGCCCGTCGGCCCCATCTTCCTCGCGGGTCTCGATGAGGCGGTGCTGATCGGCATAGATGAACTGCGCCTCCCGCACGCCGCCTGCACGCATCTCTTCTTCTGAAAGCAGACGCCGCAGCGCGGCACGGCCCGCCGGGGTGATGGCATAGGCTGAAACACGGCCCGGCCTGTCGCAGGTCACCCAGTCTTTCAGGGCGAAAGCCTGCGCCACGCTGCGCGCGACAGTGCAAAGCCGCGCCTGCCCGCCGCCCGCTTCGGGGCGGAGCACGACCGCGCGATCAAGGTCGGCAGAGACCGCAAGGATCGCGCCCGGTTCGGCAAGGCGGCGCAAGACGCGGCGCGCCTCGGCGGCAAGTGTGGCGGCATCCTGCGGCATTGGGCTAGAGCGAAGCGGTGCGGTCATGGTGTCCTCGGCATCGGTTGGGGATGGCCCCGTTCCGTCGGTGACAATCACCTGCTGCAGCGACTCGATCGCGGCATCGACGAGCGGATCGTCGCGCCGCATCTCGCACAGCCTGACCTGACGCATCACGGTCGAGGCCGACACACCGTCTCGGCGGGCCAAAGCGCGCAGGCTGCTGCCTGCAGCGGTGTGGTCAAGGTAATGCCGGACGGACTCGGGCAACCAGGGCGGCAGGGTTTCCAACGGGGAACGGGTCTTGGTCTGCTGCATCTTCGTCTTTCTGCCCGCCCCGATTTAGCTGTGACCCTCACGATTCAACCCAAGCGAGAATTGGTTGCCGAAAGGTTAATGAAGGCGGGCAAACCAATGATGACAGTCAATTTGTCAATCAAACCTGACAGGTGCGCGCGCTGACTCCCGTCGGGACGCAACACCACAGCCAGCGACTCTAGGCTTAAGGCCCCATGCGAAGGAGCCCGCCATGTCCGCCCCCGCCACCGCCCGCCTTCTGCCGGACGCCCTGCCCCCGTTGGGGGGCACGCGGCGGCCGCGCCTGCTGATCGCCGCGGCACGCCACGGGATGGAAGACTATCGCCGCACCCGGGACCTGCCGCGCCTGATCGGGCCGGGCATTGCCGCCGCCGAAGTGATCGACCGGCTGGCAGCCTTGGAGGAACGGCTGGAAGACTCACGCCGCGCAGGCGATCCGGGCTGGTCCTGCCTCCGACATGTCGAGGTGCTGATCGCGCTTCTGGCGGAACGCGCACTGCATGCGGAATGAAGAAGGGGCGCATGTCGCCATGCGCCCCCTGCCCCGTCCGTCTGAAGACCCCGTCAGATAAAGGCGTCCGGCATGGACGCCTTCTTGCGGGCGACATACTCCTCCAGCGCCTCGCGGATACCCTCGTCAAGCGCGGGCTGCTGATAATCGGCCAGCTGCTTCTTCACCCGCTCATTGGCAAGCTGCATAGTGTCGCGCGCGCCCTCTTCCGCCCATGTCTCAAAGGGCTTGTAGTCCAACAGGTCAGACCGCCAGAAGGCCGATTTGAAATTGGCCTGCGTATGTTCGCAGCCAAGGTAATGGCCGCCCGGGCCAACCTCGCGGATGGCATCCATCCCCTGCCCGTTCTGATCCATGATGATCCCCTGCGCCAGATGGTGCAGCGTGCCAAGCTGGTCGGCATCCATCACGAACTTCTCGTAAGACGACACAAGCCCCCCTTCCAGCCAACCGCAGGCATGCAGCATGAAGTTGACGCCCGCCAGCAGCGCCATGTTCAGGCTGTTGGCGGTTTCATAGGCGGCCTGCGCATCGGGCAGCTTTGACCCGCAGAAGGACCCGCCCGACCGATAGGGAAGGTTCAGGCGGCGGGCGAGTTGCCCGGCCCCATAGGTGATATGCGCGGCTTCCGGCGTGCCGAAGGTGGGCGCACCGGAGTTCATGTCGATGGAGGTGACGAAGGCGCCGAAGATCACCGGCGCGCCCTTGCGGATAAGCTGGCTATAGGCCACGCCAGCCAGAACCTCGGCCAGAACCTGCGTCAGCGTGCCTGCCACCGTGACGGGCGCCATGGCGCCGCCCACGATGAAGGGCGACACGATCGCCGCCTGATTGGCGCGGGCATAAACCTCCAACGCCCCCATCATGATCCCGTCAAAGGTGAGCGGGCTGTTGATGTTGATGAGCGAGGTCATCACCGTGTTCTGGTCGACGAAATCAGACCCGAAGAGGATCTTCGACATCTCGACCGAATCCTCGGCGCGGCTGGGTTCGGTGACCGATCCCATATAGGGCTTGTCCGACAGGGTCATATGCGCCAGCAGCATGTCGAGATGGCGCTTGTTCACCGCGACATCGGTGGGTTCGCAGACCGTGCCGCCCGAATGGTGCAGCCACTTGGACATATAGCCCAGCTTCACGAAATTGCGGAAATCCTCGATCGTCGCATAGCGGCGCCCGCCTTCCATGTCCCGCACGAAGGGCGGGCCATAGACCGGGGCAAGGACGAGGCTCTTCCCCCCGATCTCCACGTTCCGGGCCGGATTGCGGGCATGCTGGGTATAGGTGGAGGGCGCAGAGGCACAAAGCGCGCGGGCAAGGCCGCGCGGAATGCGGACCCGCTCGCCCTGCACATCGGCCCCCGCATCCTTCCAGCGCTTCAGCGCTTCGGGGTTCTCCACAAAGTTGACGCCGATCTCTTCCAGAACGGTCTCGGCGTTCCATTCGATGATCTCAAGCGCCTCTTCGTTCAGGATCTCGAAATTGGGGATGTTGCGCTGGATGAACTTCGCGGTTTCAAGGCTGACAGCGGTGCGCTCCGCGCGACGGGCCGATCCGCCGCCGCCCCGTGCCCTGCGCCCTGCCCCGGCCACTGCAACATCCGTGTCGCTCATCTTTCTCTCCATGGCTCCCGCCCTCCACAGGGGCAGATCGTTTTGCCTGCTTATGCGCCCAAAGCCCCGGCGCGCGCCCGTCGAATGCGGCGCTTGAGGTGCAAAAGCGACATGCGCACTCGCCGTCCGCGACACCCGCCCGACTGCGGCCCCGCTGCCATCCCGGCCCGATTGCCTTGGGCGACAGGGCGCAAGCCACCCGGGCTTCGCCGCCCGCGCCCCCTTGCGAATTCCGGGCGCAACGGCTACGCGGGCGCATGACCCAAAGCACCCATGACCGCCTTCTCATCATCGACTTCGGCAGCCAAGTGACGCAGCTGATCGCGCGTCGCCTTCGGGAGTTGAGCGTCTATTGCGAGATCCATCCCTTCAACCGGGTGGATGAGGCCTTCCTAACGGCCTTCGCCCCGAAAGCGGTGATCTTCTCGGGCGGTCCGGCCTCGGTCTTTGCCGAAGGCGCACCGATGCCGCCCAAGGGCGTTTTCGACCTCGGGGTGCCGATACTCGGCATCTGCTACGGCCAGCAGGTCATGATGCACTGTCTGGGCGGCAAGGTGGAACGCGGCCACGGCACCGCCGAATTCGGCCGCGCTTATGTCACGCCCACCCCCGCCACCCACCCGATCCTGTCGGGCTGGTTCGACACCGATGATGGCCATGGCGGGCGCGAGCAGGTCTGGATGAGCCACGGCGACCATGTCTCGGAAATCGCGCCGGGCTTTCAGGTGCTGGGCACCTCGCCCAATGCGCCTTTCGCCATCACCGCCAATCCCGAGCGGCATTTCTACGCTGTGCAGTTTCACCCGGAAGTCCATCACACGCCCAAGGGCGCCAAGCTTTACGAAAACTTCGTCCGGCTTGCGGGGTTCAAAGGCGACTGGACGATGGGCGCCTATCGCGAAGAGGCGATCCGCAAGATCCGCGAACAGGTGGGCGATCAGAAGGTGATCTGCGGCCTGTCGGGCGGGGTGGATTCCTCGGTCGCAGCGGTGCTGATCCACGAGGCGATCGGCGACCAGTTGACCTGCGTCTTCGTCGATCACGGCCTACTTCGGCTGGGCGAGGCAGAGCAGGTCGTGACCATGTTCCGCGACCATTACAACATGCCCTTGATCCACGCGGATGAAAGCGACCTCTTCCTCGGCGCGCTGGACGGCATCTCGGACCCTGAAGTCAAACGCAAAACCATCGGGCGGCTGTTCATTGAGGTCTTCGAGAAACACGCCAAATCGGTGGGTGGCGCGACCTTCCTTGCCCAAGGCACGCTCTATCCCGACGTGATCGAAAGCGTGTCCTTCTCGGGCGGCCCCTCTGTCACCATCAAGTCGCACCACAATGTGGGCGGCCTGCCGGAGAAGATGGGCATGAAACTCGTCGAACCCCTGCGCGAGCTGTTCAAGGACGAGGTCCGCGCCTTGGGCCGCGAACTGGGCCTGCCCGATGCCTTTATCGGTCGCCACCCCTTCCCCGGCCCCGGCCTTGCCATCCGCTGCCCGGGCGAGATCACGCGCGAAAAGCTGGATATCCTGCGCCGCGCCGATGCCGTCTATATCGACCAGATCCGCAAGCACGGGCTGTATGACGAGATCTGGCAGGCCTTCGCCGCGATCCTGCCGATGCGCACCGTGGGCGTGATGGGCGACGGGCGCACCTATGATTACGCGCTCGCCCTGCGCGCTGTGACCTCGGTCGATGGCATGACGGCGGATTACTACCCCTTCACGCATGAGTTTCTGGGCGAAACCGCCACCCGCATCATCAACGAAGTGCAGGGCGTGAACCGCGTCTTTTATGACTGCACCTCCAAACCGCCGGGGACGATCGAACTCGAATGATCCGCCTGTCCGGTCGCCTCGTCTGCATGAGCGAAGAGGAACGCGCCGCCGTCCTCCTCCACCGTCCCGCGCATGAGGCGGCGACGCGCGCCGAACCGGGCTGTCTCTCCTTCCGCATCGATGACACCGACGATCCCCTGATCTTCGACGTTCTCGAAAGCTTCCGCGACCGCGCGGCCTTCGACGCCCATCAAACCCGCACCCGCGACAGCCTATGGTTTCAGGCGACGCGCGGCATCCTGCGCGATTTCCGGGTGGAAGAGTTGCGGGACTGACCGCGCCTCGGCCCCGGCTTCGGCACGGGCGCAAAAGGCGCAAACATGATCCAAGACCAACCTCACGGACAGGGATGCGGCTTGCGGTCTTGTCGCCGAACCCGCTAAGGATAGGGCGCGCCGCGCCGTTGCGGCCCTGTTCCGAGTGGCCCATGTTCCTGCCCGGCCTGATCGACGCGACTGATCTGCCCTGCGCAGGCCAAGGCCCCGTGCGCCCGAACCTTCCATGCCGCACCCATGAGGTCGTCCTTAGCCGCAAGGCGCAGGACCGCCCCAGCGCTGCCCGCCTTATCGGGTCACGCCCCCTGTTCCAAAGAGTAAAAGGTTGAAGAATGAAACTTGTCGTTCACATCGGCATGGGAAAAACCGGAACCTCATCCATCCAGAAAAGGCTGAGCGAGAGCGGCGACGCCCTGCGGACGCAATCCGCCTGCTATCTTGGGATGTGGTTCGACATGGTCGATCCAAAGTTCAAAGGTCTGAACAACCAGTTGCAGTTCTTCGCTCTCACCCCGGCGGAACTCAGTGCCGCGGGGGACCATCTGCACCGCCATATGCAGGCCATCAAGGCAGCCGAGGGAACCGAGACCTTCATTCAGTCCAACGAATCCTTCTCGGGCAAGGCTGCAGTGCTAAAGCCGCTGCTGGACCGGCTGATCGCACTCGGCGTGACGGTGAAGATCATCGCCTATGTCCGCAATCCGATGGACTGGCTGCCCTCGGCCTATGTGCAATGGGGGGTGCGGCACAAAATGTCTCCCGGGCGCATCCGGCCCTATCCGGCCAAGGCGCGCCAATTGCTGAACTGGTACAACGGGCTGGTAGAGTGGCATGATCAGTTCGGCCCGCATTTTGAGGTGCGCAGCTACGATGACGCGCCCGATGTCGTGATGGATTTCGCCACGGCGGCCGGGGTGGTTCTGCCCGCCTCGGATGAACGGGTCCTCGAACGCGGCGAAAGTGCCGAGATCGTCCTACGCGCGCTCTTCAACGACCAGTTCAAGACGCCCGTCCTGCCCGAGCGTTTCAACCGTGCCGTCCTGTCGGGTCTGGACAAGGTGCCCCGGATTTCGGACGTCATCTCGGACTGTCTGGATTATTCGGAAACGGCGCGCATCGTCGAAGAGCATGCAGCCTTCTTCGACCGTCTCGAAACGATCTGCGGCTTTGACCCACGCCAAAAGGGGCGGCGCTCCTTGGCCGGACAGCCGGATGCCGATGCCATCAAGGACCGGCTTTTGGATGCATTGGTCGAGATCACGTTGACACAGGCCCATCGCATCCGGCGGATCGAAGAGGCACTGGAACGGCAGGCGCAAGGAGAGCCGCTGGCCCCCGGCAGCTTCCCCCCCATGCGCCGGGGCTGATCCGCCAAAGGCGCCGCCCGAGGACGGCGCTGTATAGGCCGCGCATTGGGGGATTGACCGGCAAGGACCATTCGGGCGACCTTCGCCCCGAAGGAAGGGCCCCATGCGCGCGACACGTCTCTTTGCCATCAACGACATCCGCACTGCCGAGGTGGCAGTCCCCACCCCCGCGCCCGGCGAGGTGCTGATCCGGGTGGAAGCCTGCGGCATCTGCGGAACAGACCGTCACCTTCTGCACGGCGAATTCCCGTCAAAGCCCCCCCTCACGCTGGGCCATGAATTCGCCGGGATCGTGGTCGGCTGCGGCGAGGGTGTCAGCCTGCCCGAAGGCGCGCGGGTGACCTGTGACCCGAACACATGGTGCGGGACCTGCGCGAATTGCCGCCGCGGCCGGGTGAACCTGTGCCAGAACAACGTGGCCACCGGGCTGGGCCGGGATGGCGGTTTCGCAGAGTTTTGCGCCTTTCCGGCGCATAAGGCCCATCTTCTGCCCGCCGATCTGGATCCGCTGCACGGGGCCTTCTGCGAACCATTGGCCTGCACCATCCATGGCATCGACATCGGCGCCCCTTTGGCGGGCGAACGGGTGATGATCCTTGGCGGCGGGGTGATCGGGATGCTGGCGCTGCAGCTCTGCGCGCTGGCCGGGGCCGAGGTCATGCTGGTGACCCGGCAGGACAGCAAACAGGCGCTGGGCCGACGGCTCGGCGCGGCGGAAACCGCCGGAACCGAAGCGGCGGCGCGGACGATCTGGCCCGATGGGGCCGATCTGGTGGTGGAATGCGCAGGCGTCGTCGAAACGGTAGAGGCTGCGCCGCGCCTTGCCCGCGATGGCGGGCGGGTGGTGATCCTTGGCGTGCTCGCGGCGGGGCAAAAGGTGCAGATCGAACCCTTCGACCTTCTGTTCCGGGAAGTGCAGTTCCTCTCCTCCTTCATCAATCCCTTCACGCAGGACCGGGCGGCGGCGATGATCGCGGCGGGGCGGCTGCAGCTTGATCCGCTGATCTCGCGCACCTTGCCGCTGGAAGAGGCGGCGGACGCCATCGCCAACCCGGCCCGCCCCGGAGAGATCCGCGCCATCGTCCTGCCGAAAGGATAGAGAGATGGACGGCCTCTTCGCACCCGGCCTCTTCGCCGGGAAGGTGGTGCTCGTCACCGGCGCGGCGGGCGGCGTCGGCAGTGCCGTGGCTCGCCTTTTGGCATCCCTCGGCGCCACAGTGGTGGCGACCGACCTGTCGGAGACGGCGCTAAAGGCCCTGCCCGCCGCGCTGCACATCCCGGCCGATCTGCGTGCGGTGGCGCAATGCGAAGAGGTGATCAGCGCGGCCTTGCAGGGCTGCGGGCGGATCGACGCGCTGGTGAACGCGGCAGGCGTCTGGGTCGAAGGCCCCTCTGACGCCGCGCAGGAAGAGGATTGGGCCCGCGTCATCGACGTGAACCTGAAGGCCGCCTTCTTCCTGTCCTCCCGCGCCATTCCCGCCCTTAGCGAAACGCGGGGCACGATCCTGACCATCGCCTCGGATGCCGGGATCGTCGGCAATGCCGGGGCGGCGATCTATTGCGCCTCCAAGGGCGGGGTGGTGCTGATGACCCGGGCCTTGGCCCGCGAACTCGCCCCCAAGGGCATCCGCGTGGTGGCGCTCTGCCCGTCCGACATCCGCACCCCGATGCTGCAGTATCAGGCCGATCGCTATGGCGGGGGCGACCCCGATGGCTATCTGGCACGGCTTCTCGATCACTATCCGCAAGGCGCAGACGCGCGGTTCCTTTCGCCCGAAGAGGTGGCGGCACAGGTCGCCTTCCTGCTCTCCCCAGCCAGTGCCGGGGTGACGGGGGCCAGCGTCATGGTCGATTTCGGCCTGACAGCGGGCTATTGACGCCCGGCCCTCCGGCGGATGTCCCCCTCCAAAAGAACAGCCGGGCTGGACCCGCCCGTCATTGGCTGGCATCACTTCGAAAATCTGCCACATTCCGACCGTAGAGAACGTGGACGTAGACCGAATAGAACGGAACCGATGACGGACGCGATTATCGGAGCGGTGGTGCGGCTTGCCTCGCCACTCGGACAATGGGGTGCCCGATTTCGTGCCGGGCTTGCCCGCAGGCCATGGCTGCGCCTTGTCATGGGCCCCCTGATCCTTCTGGTCGCGGCGGGATGCGCCGTGATGGCCCTTCTCGCCGGTCGGCACGGTCTGGCGCTGCTCACGCTGTTCATCGCGCTGCCGCTGGCGACGCTCTGCCTCATCCTCTGCCGCGACAAGGACGGCGAGCAATAGCGCGACGACGGGACTGGACAATCGGCCCTGCCGGGTGAACTGTCGCCCCATGACGACCCACCGTCCCATCGCCGCCGCCGTTTGGATGACCGGCTCCATCTTCTCGTTCACGGCCATGGCCATCGCGGCGCGGTCCGTCTCAGATGTGCATGACACATTCGAGATCATGATGTGGCGGTCGGTGGTGGGTTTCTGCCTCGTCCTTGCGGTGGCCGGGACTCTGGGCCGTCTGATCGAGATCCGGCGCGAACGTCTGGGCCAGCACCTGCTGCGCAATGTGGTGCATTTCACGGGTCAGAACCTCTGGTTCTGGGCGCTGACCATGATTCCGCTTGCGCAGGTCTTTGCGCTGGAATTCACCTCGCCCATCTGGGTGATCCTGCTGTCACCACTGGTTCTGGGTGAGAAACTCACCCGGGCACGCCTCTTCGCGGCGGGCATGGGCTTCATCGGCATCCTTCTGGTCGCCCGCCCGGATTTCAGCAATCTTGACCCCGGCGTCCTCGCGGCGGCGGCAAGCGCGCTCTGCTTCGCCGCAACAAGCCTTCTGACGAAAAAGCTGACGCGCGGGGAAAGCATCGTCTCCATCCTGTTCTGGCTGACGCTGATGCAGGGGGTCTTCGGGCTGGTGACGGCGGGGATCGACGGTGTCATCCACCTGCCCACAGGGCAAACCCTGCCTTGGCTGATTCTGATCGGATTCTGCGGGGTTCTGGCGCATCTGTGCCTGACGACGGCGCTGTCCCTCGCCCCGGCAAGCTATGTCGTGCCGATCGACTTTGCCCGCCTGCCCGTCATCGCTGCCGTCGGTATGCTCTTCTATGCCGAACCGCTTGATCCCTACGTACTTCTGGGCGCGGCGGTCATCTTTCTTGGCAATTGGGCCAATATCCGGGCCGAAACGCGCAAGCCTGCAACAGTCAGCAAGGTCACAAATCCGTGACGTGGCGTCATGAATTGACCGTATTTCCGCCCGCACGTACCGTTACATCAGGGTGCTCATGGGGATGGGCGCGGGAGGAGTTGAGGGAATATGGTCATGATGAAAACAATGCTGGGGGCAACCACCGCGCTGGTGGTCGGAACCCTGACGGCGCAGGCAGGTGGTATTGATCGGTCGCGGATTGCCTATTCTGCCCTGTTTGAGGCGGGTCGCTATATCGAACTGAGCTTCTCGAATGTGAAGCCCGAGGTGACGGGCACCTACACTGGTGCAGCGGCTGCTCTGGGCACGCAGACCGGCAATATGGCGGGCAGCTATACGAACCTGTCCTTCGCCTATAAGGCGGATATCAACGACAGCCTGTCCTACGCCATCTTCATCAACACGCCCTATGGCGCGGACGCCTCCTATTCGCAGGGCCTCTACACCGGCCTGACCGCGACTTGGGAAAGCCAGCAGATCGCGGCCGTGCTGAAGTACAAGATCGACGAGAACATCTCCGTCTATGGTGGTCTGCGTTACGTGGAATCCGAGGCACAGATCGCACTGCCGGACCAGTTGATCCGTGCCGGTCTGGCGGCAGCGGGCAATCCGCTGGCGGGTCTGGCACCGGCAGGAACCCTTGCCTATTCGGCGACTGGTGCAAAGGATGGTCAGGTCGGCGTGATCGTGGGCGCGGCCTATGAACGGCCCGACATCGCGCTGCGGGTTGGCCTCACCTATGAAAGCGGCGTCTCGCACAGCTTCGCAACGCGCGAAACCTTTGTCGCGGCCGGTGCCGTGAACGCGGCTGGCGTGACCAATGTAGAAATTCCCGATGCCGTCACGCTGGATTTCCAGACGGGCATCGCAGCGGATACGCTTCTCTTCGGGTCCGTGCGCTACGCCGAATGGACCGTTTGGGAAGTGCGCCCGCCCGTCTACAACGCCAACTTCAACGACAACATCACCGATTTCGACAACAACGTCGTGACCTGGCAACTTGGTGTCGGACGTCGGCTGAACGAAAACCTCTCGGTCTTTGCGCGCGCCACCTATGAAAAGGCCAACGGCGGCGAGGCATCGCGCCTTGCGCCGACGGATGGCAGCACGGGCTTTGGCCTTGGCGCGACATGGCGTCAGGACGGCGTGAAAGTGACCGGTGGCCTCGAATATGTTAAGCTTGGCGATGCCGTCGATGGATCGGGCACGCGCTTCGCAGGCAACTCGGCAATCGGTTTCGGGCTGACGCTCGGTTACAGCTTCTGATCTTGAACCACGCAAGGCAAAGGCCCCGCATCCCCGATGCGGGGCCTTCGCTTTTCCGCGTGAAATCCCCGCACCGCTTCGTTATCACGCAAGCAGTGGATGGGAGAGAGCGGGCAATGATCTATGCAAGCGGGGCCGATTTCCGGGCGGCACGGGAAAAGCGCGTGCTGCTCTTTGGCATGTCCGGCCTTGGCAAGACGCATCTGTCGAACCTCCTGCGCGAGGCGGGCGGATGGTTCCACTACTCGGTCGATTACCGCATCGGCACGCGCTACATGGGCGAATACATCGCCGACAATTTCAAGCGCGAAGCGATGAAGGTTCCCCTGCTGCGGGAACTCCTGATGACCGACAGCGTCTACATCCACTCCAACATCACCTTCGACAACCTCGCCCCCCTCTCCACCTATCTGGGCAAGCCCGGCGATCCCGCCCGTGGCGGCGTGCCTTTCGCCGAATACTGCACCCGGCAGGCCCAGCACCGCGAGGCCGAGATCGCGGCGCTCCATGACACGCTGCGCTTCATCGACCGGGCGCGCGACATCTACGGCTATTCCAGCTTCGTCTGCGACAGCGGCGGATCGATCTGCGAGGTGGTCGATGCCACCGATCCCGCCGATCCGGTGATGACGGCCTTGTCGGGCAACCTGCTGATGGTCTGGATCAAGGGGTCCGAGGCGCATCGCGACGCCCTCATCCGCCGCTTCGACCGCGCGCCAAAGCCCATCTACTACCAGCCCGACTTCCTCGCCACGCTCTGGGCCGAATACCTAGCCCAGGAAGGCAAGCCCGAGGATCAGGTCGACCCCGACGCCTTCCTGCGCTTCGGCTATGCTCGGCTTCTGGACCACCGCCAGCCGCGCTATGCCGCCATGGCGGAATGGGGCGTGACCGTGACAGCGGAAGAGGTGGCCGACGTGAAGGATGCCGCAGGCTTTGACGACCTGATCGCGCAAGCGCTTGATCGCCGCGCCGACAGGGCCTAGATACGCGGCCTGTTTCAGACCTGAAGAGTAAACCCATGCCGATCACCCTGCCCGAGACCCTGCCCGCCTATGACGTTCTGCGGAACGAAGGCGTCATGGTCATGTCGCCCGAACGGGCGGCGCGGCAGGACATCCGGCCCCTGCGCATCGGGCTCTTGAACCTGATGCCGAAGAAGATCCAGACCGAAAACCAATTCGCCCGCCTGATCGGGGCCACGCCCCTGCAGATCGACCTGCATCTGATCCGCATGACCGAACATCAGACCCGCAACACCGCCGCCGAACATATGGAAACCTTCTACCGCCCCTTTCAGGAGGTGAAGTCGGAAAAGTTCGACGGGCTGATCATCACGGGTGCCCCGATCGAACATCTGCCCTTCGAAGAGGTCACCTATTGGGACGAGTTGGCCGAGGTCTTCGACTGGACGCAGACCCATGTCCAATCCACCTTCGGCGTCTGCTGGGGCGGCATGGCGATGATCAACCACTTCCACGGGGTGGAAAAGCATATGCTGCCGAAAAAAGCCTTCGGCTGCTTTCGCCACCGCAACCTTGCCCCCACCTCGCCCTTCCTGCGCGGATTTTCGGATGACTTCGTCATCCCGGTCAGCCGCTGGACCGAGATGCGTCAGACCGAGATCGACGCGCGCCCCGGCCTGCGCACACTTCTTGGTTCCGAAGAGGTCGGCCCGTGTCTGGTCGAGGATGCAGGGCATCGCGCGCTCTACATCTTCAACCATTTCGAATATGACAGCGACACGCTGAAGCAGGAATATGATCGCGACGTGGCCAACGGCACCCCGATCAACGTGCCGCTGAACTACTATCCCGATGACAACCCCGCGAAGCCGCCGCTCAATCGCTGGAGAAGTCACGCGCATCTTCTATATGGCAACTGGATCAACGAAATTTACCAATCCACGCCCTATGAGATCGCCGACATTGGCACTTAGCCTGATCCTCGCCGCCACCGCACTCGGCGGCTGCGCCCTTCTGACCGATCGCCGCGCCACCGCCCGCGAAACCGCCGCCGAGGCCGCCTATCCCCCCACCGGCCAGATCCTCACGGTGGAGGGGCGGCGCATCCACGCCCATGTGCAGGGCAGCGGGCCGGACCTCGTGCTCATCCACGGGGCCAGCGGGAACACGCGGGATTTCACCTTCGCTCTCGTGGACCGGCTCGCGCAGGATTACCGCGTCATCGCCTTCGACCGCCCCGGTCTGGGCTGGAGCGACAGCCTAGGACCAGAGGGCATTAGCCCGATGATGCAGGCGGCCCTCCTCCAGAAGGCGGCCGATCAACTTGGCGTCCAGCGCCCCATCATCCTTGGCCATTCCTATGGGGGTGCTGTGGCCATGGCCTGGGCCCTGACCGACACGCCCGATGTGGCGGCGCTGGTCGTGCTGTCGGGGGCGACGATGCCATGGCCCGGCGGCCTCGGCCCCTATTACGCCGTGACGGGCAGCCGGATCGGTGCTGCAACCGTGATCCCTGCGATCACCGCCTTCGCGACCGACCGTCAGACCGCCGGGGTGGTAGAGGCGATCTTTGCCCCGGACGGCCCGCCCCCCGGCTATGCCGACTATGTCGGCATCGGCCTGACGATGCGCCGCGCGACGCTGCGCGACAACGCCTTTCAGGTCACGAACCTGCGCCCGCATGTGGTGCGGATGTCCGACGCCTATCCGCAGCTGACCCTGCCCATAGAGATTCTGCACGGCACCGCCGACACCGTGGTCCCGGCGGATATCCATGCCCTGCCCCTGTCCCGGTTGCTTCCCGACGGCAACCTCGTGCTGATCGACGGCGCGGGCCACATGCCCCACCACACCCATCCCGATGCCGTCGTCGACGCCATTCACCGTGCCGCCGCGCGTGCCGGATTGCGCTAGGGACGCCCTTCGCCATACTGGCCGGGCAACCGATGCGAGGACATCATGACCGACCTTCCCTTCGACGGCGCGATCAGCCGCTTCTTCCGCAAAGAGGCCCCCAAGGCCATCCGCAAAGCCATCGAGGCGGCCGGGAAGGACGACCTCATCACCCCCGGCTTTCCCTACACCGAAGAGATGAAGCGCAAGGATTACGACGCGACGATGGACGGGTTGCAGCGCCAACTGGTGCGGATGCAGGCCGACATCAAGGCGGCGGGCAAGCGCGTCATCGTGATCTTCGAAGGGCGTGATGCGGCTGGCAAGGGCGGCACCATCGATGTGATGCGCGAAAACCTAAACCCGCGCGTCTGCAACGTCGTGGCCCTGTCGAAACCGTCGGACCGCGAAGCGGTCAGTTGGTACTTCCAGCGCTATGTCGACTGGCTGCCCGCCGCCGGGGAAATGTCGATGTTCGACCGCAGCTGGTACAACCGTGCGATGGTGGAACATGTCTTCGGCTTCTGCACGCCCGCGCAGCGCGACACCTTCTTCCGGCAACTCCCGGAATTCGAACACATGCTGGTCGACGAAGGCTTCACCCTCGTGAAACTCTGGCTCGAGGTAGGCCGGGCCGAACAACTGCGCCGCTTCCTCGCCCGCGAACAGGACCCGCTCAAGCAGTGGAAGCTTTCACCCATCGACATCAACGGTCTGGGCAAGTGGGATGACTACTGCACGGCCATTGACGAAACGATGCAGCGCAGCCATTTCGACTTCGCGCCTTGGACGGTGATCCTGTCGGATGACAAGAAACGGGCACGGATCGCGGCGATCCAGACCGTGCTGCGCGCGGTGGATTATGCGGGCAAGGACGACGCGCTGATCGGAACGCCGGATGCGGCGATCTGCGGCGGCCCGGACCTGCGCCCGAAAGGATGAAATGAAGCACGGCTATCACCACGGCAATCTGCGGCAGGCTCTGGTCGAGGCGGCACTGGCGCTGATTGCCGAGCGGGGGCCTTCGGGCTTTACCCTCTCCGAGGCGGCCAAGCGCGCCGATGTCACCCCCGCGGCTGTCTACCGCCATTTCGCAGGCCGCGACGACCTGATCGCCGAAGTGGCGCGGCAGGGCTACGACATCTTCGCCGCGCTAATGGAATTCGCTTATGCCGATGGCCAGCCCTCGGCTCTGGCGGCCTTCGAGGCGACGGGGCGCGCCTACCTCGCCTTCGCGCGCAAATATCCGGGCCATTACATGGCGATGTTCGAAAGCGGGCTGTCCTTCAACGCCCATCCCGACCTTGCCCTCGTCGCGGCCAAGGCGCGGTCCGTGCTGGAAAAGGCCGCCGAAAAGCTGTCCGAACAAATGCCACCCGACCGCCGCCCCCCGGCGACCATGTTCTCCGCCCATGTCTGGGCCATGAGCCACGGCGTGGTCGAACTTTACATGCGCGGCGCACCGGGCGCGAAATCCCCCTTCACACCCGAGGATCTGCTGGAAAGCGGGATCGGCATCTACCTGCGCGGGTTGGGCCTGCTGCCGCCGGATAGCTGAAATGCTGTGATCGATCGTTCTGATCAGGATCACGACTTTGCTGCAGGAAATGCACAGGCACAGTCAGCCGCGCCATCTCCCCGGCGCGGCTCACTGCCATGACTGAAAAGGCGAACAGTGGCCCCGTCAGACGCGCAGCATGCTGTCCGATGCCTGGACGAATGAACCGCTCCGGGTTTGCCGGAGGCTCCAACTCTTGAGTAGGATGGAGCATCAT
>JACVZW010000074.1:0-15425 GCA_014654775.1 Paracoccaceae bacterium
CTTTTGGTCGTGCAGGCCGAGGCGGTGACGGCGGCTTATGTGGCCGAGGGATTCGCGCTGGAGGCGCGCGAGGACATCGGCGAATGGTCGACGCTGGTTCTGAAGCGCGGCTGAGCGGGCCGGATAAACCGGAGTTGTATTGTTTTATGCGGCAGAAACGTGGCGGAGGGCCTGTTTTGCCGCAATTTTGCCATGATTGCTCCTTAGGTCACACCCTTGGTGGGGGTTGGATTGCTGGAGCGGTTCCATGTCCGACCCGAATTTGAAAGACTTCTACAATCGCGTGGTCCGGATCGAACAGGCCCATTCCATGGGCTATGGGTTCGAAGCGGAAGGGACATTGGGCCGTTCCTTCTATCGCCGGACACCCGTGCGGCGCCGTCCGGTGTTCCGGATCGGCATATTCCTGATTTTCTTCTGCTTCGGCATGAAAGGCGCGATCCATTACCACATGGGCGCGGAAAGCTATGATCGCCGGGTCGCAGAAATCGAGGCGCGTGGCGGGCTGGATGCTGTGCAGGGCTTCCTGATGCGGTCCGAACCGTTGACGCGCTTTGTTTCGACCGGGATCGAGATCGTGATCGAACGCAGCCGGAGCTGAGAGACCCCGTCAGACACGGGCTGGGAGGGCGCGGTCTGCGGGGCTGCGCCTTTTTGATTCTGCGGTTGCCGATGGGCCCGCCGTGCATGGGACCGGAAATGCAAAGAGCCGTCGTCCCCCACGGACGACGGCTCTGGCATGTCGGAAAGGTGCTGATGGATCAGCGACCGATCATTTCGATGTCGCCGCGGCACAGGCCGATATCGTCAAGCTCGCGGTCCGAAAGTTTTGCGAGCGACTTGCGCGTGACGCGGGCGTCGTTCCAGTTCGAGAAGGCAATGAGGGAATTGCTGACGAATTGGGTAACGCGGAAGATCGAAATGGCGCCGAACGGCGCCGTGCGGGTCGTTTCATAGGCGGCCATGGGAGGTAATCCTTTTTAAACTGCTCATGGGTGAAGCACTGTTTGCTTCGAGTAGCCATATAATCGTGCTGCAGGTGCAAAGCCAGCGCCGCAAGCGCAAAGCACCCTTGCAATGGACGCATGACAGAAAGGGGCGTCATGCCCCTGAAATGATTGGATGATACGGTTTCGGACTGCTTTGTCGTCGCTTTGTCGACGGGCAGCGTCGCTTTCTGCAGCTGCATAACAAATCGTTTACAAACTGTGCAAGAGGAAATGGCATTTGCCGGATGTTCCCGTTTCGTGCTAATTCTGCCCGTAAGCAAAAGAAAAGGGGCAGGGATGCGCGTTCTTGGGATTGACCCCGGTCTGAGAAACCTTGGCTGGGGGGTGATCGATGTGGCGGGCGCGCGGCTGAGCCATGTCGCGAACGGGATCTGCCATTCTTCCCCGGGCGACACAGAAGGCGATCTGGCGCAGCGCCTGCTGTCGCTGCATGCCCAGCTGACCGAGGTCCTGCGCCAGTGGCAGCCGGATACGGCGGCAGTGGAGCATACCTTCGTGAACAAGGATGCGGTGGCGACGCTGAAACTGGGGCAGGCGCGGGGGATCGCGCTTTTGGTGCCCGCGCAATTCGGGCTGACCGTGGGGGAATATGCGCCCAATGCGGTGAAGAAGACGGTGGTGGGCGTGGGCCATGCCGCCAAGGTGCAGGTGGACCATATGGTGAAGCTTCAATTGCCGGGGGTGCAGGTGGCGGGGCCGGATGCAGCGGATGCGCTGGCCGTGGCGATTTGCCATGCCCATCATTGCCAGAGCGCGGGGCGGCTGCAGGCGGCGCTGAAGAGGGCGGCGGGATGATCGGCAAGATTTCGGGGCGGCTGGATTGGCGCGGGTCGGATACGGTGCTGATCGACGTGCGTGGCGTGGGCTATATCGTCTATGTGAACGAACGGACGATGGCCGCGCTGCCCGGGGTGGGGGAAGCGGTCAGCCTCTATACGGATCTGCTGGTGCGGGAGGATTTGCTGCAGCTGTTCGGCTTTCCGACCATGCTGGAGAAGGAGTGGCACAAGCTGCTGATGACCGTGCAGGGCGTGGGTGCGAAGGCGTCGATGGCGATCCTTGGCGCGCTGGGTGCGGAGGGGGTGGCGCGGGCGATCAGTCTGGGCGATGCGCGGGCGGTGCAGGCGGCCCCCGGCGTGGGGCCGAAGCTGGCGCAGCGGGTGATCTTGGAACTGAAGTCGAAGGCCCCTGGCTTGATGGCCATGGGCGGTAAGCTGGCGGTGTCGGCCGTGGCGGATGAGGCAGATGCGGTGATCGAACCCTTCGCGCCTGCGCCGAAGAAGGTGGCGAAGGTGGATGGCGCGGCGCAGGCACGCGCGGCGGCGAGTGCGGATGCGTTGTCGGCCTTGGCGAACCTTGGCTATGGGCCGGGGGATGCGGCGCAGGCGGTGGCGACGGCTGCGGCGGACAGCCCTGAGACAGACGCGGCGGCGTTGATCCGGGCGGCGCTGAAACTGCTGGCACCCAAGTAAGACTTGTACCGCGCCGGACTTTGACCATCTTTACCTGCGGTAATGGAGGGTCGGGCCATGGGCGGCTATGCGAAGACATTCATGCTGATGGCGGCGCTGACGGCGCTGTTCATGGGGATTGGCGCGATGATCGGGGGCGCGGGTGGGGCCGTGCTGGCCTTCGTTTTTGCGGCGGGCATGAGCCTGTTCGGCTATTGGAACGCCGACAAAGCGGTGCTGCGGATGACCGGGGCGCGCGAGGTGGATACGCGGACGGCGCCGGATTTCGTGGGGATGGTGCATCGGCTGGCCGACGGGGCAGGGATGCCGCGTCCGAAGGTCTATGTGATCGAGAGCGACCAGCCAAACGCCTTTGCCACCGGGCGGAACCCCGAAAACGCAGCAGTGGCGGCGACGACGGGGCTCTTGCGGCGGCTGACGGGCGAGGAGGTGGCGGCGGTCATGGCGCATGAGCTGGCGCATATCCAGAACCGCGACACGTTGATCATGACCGTGACGGCGACCTTTGCCGGGGCGATCGGGATGCTGGCCAACTTCGCGATGTTCTTCGGGAACCGGGAAAGGGCGGGGGGCATGCTGGGCCTGATCGCGGTGATGATCTTTGCACCCTTGGCAGCAGCGCTGGTGCAGATGGCGATTTCGCGATCGCGGGAATATGAGGCCGACAAGGCAGGGGCGGCGATCTGCGGCAATCCGATGTGGCTGGCTTCGGCCCTGAAGAAGATCGATGCCTTCGCAAAGGGTATCGACAACGATCAGGCGGAGCGGAATCCGGCGGTGGCGCATATGTTCATCATCAACCCGCTGCACGCCCACAAGCGGGACGCGCTGTTTTCCACCCATCCGGCGACGGCGAACCGCGTGGCGGCGCTGGAGGCACTGGCGGCGGAGGGAAAGCGCTGGGGCAAGGTGGGCGTGCAGGCGCGGGGGCCTTGGACGTGACTTGCCAAAGGGGCGGCGTTCTGTGAATGTTCCGCCCATGATGACCCCTGATCCCACTTTGCGGCCTGAACGGCTGCCGGAAGATACCGACCGGGCGCTGCGGCCTCAGGCCCTTGAGGAATTCGTAGGGCAGGCGGAGGCGCGGGCCAACCTGCGCGTCTTCATCGAAAGCGCGCGGATGCGGGGCGAGGCGATGGATCACACGCTGTTCCACGGGCCGCCGGGGTTGGGCAAGACGACGCTGGCGCAGATCATGGCGCGAGAACTGGGTGTGGGTTTTCGAATGACGTCGGGGCCGGTGCTTGCCAAACCGGGCGATCTGGCGGCGATCCTGACCAATCTGGAACCGCGCGACGTGCTGTTTATCGACGAGATCCATCGCCTCAGCCCGGTGGTGGAAGAGGTCCTCTATCCCGCGATGGAGGATTTCGCGCTGGATCTGGTGATCGGCGAGGGGCCTGCGGCGCGGACAGTGCGGATCGATCTGCAGCCCTTCACGCTGGTGGGGGCGACGACGCGGCTGGGTCTGTTGACGACACCGTTGCGCGACCGGTTCGGGATCCCAACGCGGCTGCAGTTCTACACCGAAGAGGAGTTGGATCTGATCGTGGCGCGGGGCGCGCGTCTTTTGGGCGTGCAGGCCGATCCGGAGGGGACGCGCGAGATCGCGCGGCGCGCACGGGGGACGCCGAGGGTGGCGGGGCGGTTGCTGCGGCGGGTGGTGGATTTCGTGCTGGTGGAGGGTGATGGACGGCTGACCAAGGGGATCGCTGACAGGGCGCTGACGCGGCTGGGGGTGGATCATCTGGGGCTGGATGGCGCGGATCGGCGGTATCTGAGTTTGCTGGCCGAAAACTACGGCGGCGGCCCGGTCGGGGTGGAGACGATCGCGGCGGCGCTGTCGGAGGCGCGGGATGCAATCGAGGAGGTGATCGAGCCCTTCCTGTTGCAGCAGGGCCTGATCCAGCGGACGCCGCGCGGGCGGATGTTGGCCGCGAAGGCGTGGCGGCATCTTGGGCTTGAAGCGCCGAAGGGGCCGGGACAGGCGGATCTGTTCGAGGCGTGAGCATTGCTTGGGGTTTGGCACCCCTACTGCCGCGCGTGGCCTTCCCCCACAACGAACATGGGCCGAGCGGAAGCCTAGGCTTGGCGGTGTGCTGCCTGCCATTCCGTCGGCGTCTGGCCCGTGATGCGGCGGAATTCGCGGTTGAAGTTGGATTTGGTGAGGATGCCCGCGTCGAGCATCGCCTCGGTCGCCGTGGTGCCTTTGGCGAGCGCGTCGCAAGCGGCGCGGATGCGGTAGCCGTTCACAAGGCGCGAGATGTTGTCGCCAGTGGCGCGGTTCACGGCGGTGGAGAGGCGTTTGGCGGGCACCTGCAGGCGGCGGGCGAGTTGGGAAAGCGTCAGGTCCGGATCGCGCCAGAGGCGCCGGGTTTCCAGCAAGTCATGCAGGCGGGCCATGAGGGCGTGATCGTCTTCGGTGGCGGCGGGGGCAGGGGTGGCCTCGGCCTCCTCTGGCGGGGCGGTGAGGCGTTCGGCGGCCAAGGCCAGCGTGCCGATGCCCAAAAGGAGGGCGGTGGTGGCGACATCGACGATCAGCGGCACGCGGGCGGCCTGACCCGCGGCCATGGCCAAGGCGATGCCGAAGTCGGAGAGCGCGGAGAGGGCGAGTGCGACGGCGATGCCCCCCCAGAGCAGGTGCGCGTTGCCCCCTTGACCGAGGCGGGTGCGCGGTAGGTCCGGCCCTGAACGGTGAAGCGCGAGGGCGATGGCCGAGGCATAGGCAGCATAGGTGAGGGGCACGAGGAGTTCGAGCAGGAGTCCGCCCTGCCAGCGCAGGGCGAGGGCAGTCAGTGGGCCAATGGCATGCAGAGCATCGCGGAGAGTGAGGGGGCGGGCGAGGCCATCGGTTTTCCAAGCGAGCCAGGCAAGGGCAGGGATCGCCATGGCCGTGATGGGCTGGGCAAGGCGGGCGGCGGAATGGCCGTAATGCAAGGCGAGCGTGTTGAGAAAAGCCTGCAGTGAGAGGAGGGCGAGGAGGCCCGCGATCATCGGCACGGGCCTGCCGCGCAGTGCAAGACGCAGCGCGAGGAAGCCGAAGATCAGCGACAGGACAAGCGGCAGGGGCAGGGCGATCATGAGGATAGGGGTAGTCCTCGAACCGGTTTTGCACAACCTTGAACCGGTTTCAGGGCGCGCTGGCAGGGTTGGCGGTGACAGGGAAAGGGTATTCGAAACCCTGCCCAACCCATGGAGAGACCCTGATGAAGACCTTGTTTCTTGGCCTGTGCCTGTCGCTGATGCCCGCTGCCCTGTCTGCCCAAGTGGCGGCCCAAATCGCCGGACTGCAGGAGAGTACGATCCCTGCGCCGCATCATGGGCGGGATATGGAAATTGCCGTCTGGTATCCTGCGCTGGAGGGCAGTGCGACTGCGCCTTTCGCCGGGAACCCTGTATTCCAGCCGGTGGCCGTGGCGCCTGACGCGGAGGTCGTGGCGGGGCGCTATCCGTTGGTGCTGCTGTCGCATGGGCTGGGCGGGCATTACCGGTCGCTCGGCTGGTTGGCGGTGGCGCTGGCAGAGCGCGGGGCGGTGGTGGTGGCGGTGAACCATCCCGAAAGCACGGTCTTTGATTTCGACATGCAGACGGGGCTGCGGCACTGGACTCGGGCCGAGGATCTGCGGCTGGCGCTGGATCATGTGCTGGCAGATGCGCGATTGGGGCCGATGGTGGATGAGGGGCGTATTGCAGCAGCTGGGTTTTCCTATGGCGGGTGGACGGCGCTGAGCCTTGGCGGAGTGCGGGGAAATCTTGCCGGGTATCGGGCGCATTGTTCGACCGCCCCCACGGGGCATTGCCGGGACATCGCGGCGCGGGGGGGTGATCTGGGTCTGCTGGATGACGCGCTTTGGGATGCCGATCTGGCGGATGCGCGGGTGGATGCGGTGGTGGCGATTGATCCGGGTCTGACTTGGGGGCTGGAGGCGGCGGATGTGGCGGCTCTGACGGTTCCCACCTTGCTGATCCAACTTGGGGTGGGGTCGGATCGGCTGGACAGCACCGACGTCTCTGCGGCGGGGAGCGGCTTTGCCGCGCTGGTGCCAGCGGCGCAGGTGGTGGAGGTGGCACCGGCCAATCACTTTTCGGCCCTGCCTCTGTGCACGGAGAAGGGCGCGGCGATCCTGAGAGAGGAAAAGGATGATCCGGTCTGCACCGATCCGGTGGGGGCGGATCGCGCGGTGATCCATGACGCCGTGATCGCGGCGGTGGTGGGGCATTTGGGGCTGTGAGGGGGTGGGAAGGGCCTGCGTCCTGCCTGCAGCAGGGGCAGGCCCTTTGCCCGAGGTTGAGGTGAGGGCGGGGAGACTGTAAGGGGCTTGCGGGTTTCGCAGGGAGCGCAGATGGAACCGGATCAGGTGCAGGCGTTGTTCACGCGGGCGGATGGGCAATATCTGTGTGCCCGTTGGGGGCGGCCTATCGTGCCCGTGGTCTTTGGCGTGGAGGATGCCACGCTCTCGGTCGTGAAGGGGGCGCTGGAGGCGGTGGTGGCGCTGGCGGGCCACCGGATGGCCGAGACGGACCCGGAACTGGGCGCGAACCTGATGATCTTCTTCTTCCGCGACTGGGCGGAACTGCCGGAGGTTCCAAACCTTGACCGGCTTGTGCCGGGGCTGGCCGAACTCTGCGCGAAGCTGGAGGCGGCGGAGGCGAACCAGTATCGCATCTTCCGTTTCGATGCGGTGGGAGCGATCCGCGCGGCCTTTGTCTTTGTTCGGATGGACGCGCATCTGGTGGCGGTGCCGGTGGAGACGCTGGCGCTGAGTCAGGCGGTGCAGGTGATCCTGCTGTGGTCGGACCGGGCCTTTACCGACCGCTCGCCTCTTGCCGTGGCGGAGGGAGGCGCGGTGATGCTGCGGCCCGAGATCGCGGGGGTGATCCGGGCGGTCTATGATCCCGTTCTGCCGGGGGTGGCGCAGGATCCGGCGCATGCGTTGCGCGTGACGGCGCGGATGGTGCGGCTGGCCTAGTCGCCCCCGTGGGGGGCGCGATTGACGGGGGGGGACCGGGTTCCTATGATCCGCGCCGTCAGGGGTCTTCCTGTCATCCTGTGTGTAAGTGGTGGGGCTGTTATCGGTGGAGATGACCGGACCTGAAGAAATGCGCGATCGCCTTGCCGAGGTCGATGCGCCTGCCGCCGTGATCCTTGTCAGCGACTGCGATCTGGATGCGGCTATTGCCCTTGGCCTGCCTGTCGAGGTGGTAAGCGCGTTAGCGGACGGCTTTGTGCGTGGCGGGCGGCGCCTGTCTCCGGACCGGGTCTTTGTGGCAGTGCTGGGCGTTCTGGTGCTGTCGCGCGGCGGCGGAGAAGAGGTGGCGCGGCTGGCTGCGGATTGGACCGCGCGATTTGGGAGCGACCTGCCCGAGCGGATCGATCTGACGGCTGCGGCAGAGGGCACGCGGCGTGAGGCGGCGCTGGACTGGCTGGCGGGACTGATGCTGGTGCAGCGCAAGGATGCGGCCAGACGCATGGTCACACTGATGCACGGCATGGCGCGGCTTCGGCAGGAGCATGAGGCGATGCAGGCGGCCTTTGCCCGGCTTGAGGCACATGCGTTGCAGCATCGCCTGTCCGAACGGAAACTGTCGCTGTCGCTGTCGCTGATGCCGGTCGAGGGCAGCCCCGAACTGGTCCTGTCGTCGGGGGTGAGCGTGGTGCAGCGGCTTCCGGGCGGAAGCGTAGGCCTGTCCGATGTCGCGATCCGTATCGCGGAACCGCCGCCGTCGCAGCAAGGGGTGCTGCGCTGCCGACTGGAAAGCCCCGACAAGGGCGTGGTGATCGCCGAGTGGACGCTGCCTGCGGCGCGGATGCAGGCGGGCTGGCTGCGGCTGTCGCTGGTGCGGGGGCTGGAGGAGGACCCCGTCGGCCTTGACCTGCGGCTGGAGTGGGACGGGGCGGCGGCGCTGCGTTTGGCCACGGCGGTCGCGCATCCCGACCCGCGCTTCCGTCCCGTCAAGACGGATGGTGCCGACGGCGGGCGGCATGTGCTGGCGATGGAGGTCTGGCATTATCTGCCGGGGGTGCGGGCCCCTGCCTCGGCGAAAGGATACCTGCAGGATGATGCGGCGGAGGCGGACTCGCCGCTGCGGCGGGTGGAGGAGCGTGATCTTCTTCGCGCGATCAATCTTGAAACGCTGACGCAGGATATGGGGCCGGTGCATGGCGGAGATGGGCTGCTGGTGCATGTCCTGCCGGATCGGGTGGCCTGTGCCATCCTGCCGGCGGCAGTGGCTGGAGTGCGGAGGATTTCCGTCAATGTCCTGACATCGAATGCCAAGGGGCCTGTGGTGGATTATGCCATCGCGGTTCTGCCCGCCGCCCTGCGCCCGAAGTCGCCGCGCGCCCTGCCTGAGTTTCCGCCCGAGTATCATTCAGGCTGGACGCGGTTGAAGCCGATGCGGGCAGGGCAGGTGACCTTAATTCTGCCGGACCTGCCGGGGGAAGCGCATGACCTGTACCTCATGACGCGCCTGCCGCCCGGCGACACGCGCAACGACTATGGGTGGAGCGGGTTCTCTGGTGTGGTGTTCCATGTCTGACATGGGGCTGCGCGAAGGGGTGATCCGCTTGGCGGCCCCTGCGGGACGCGGGGCGCGGCCGGTGCGTGCTGTGGCGGTCGTGATTCCGGTCTTCCGGCATTCCGTCCTGCTGGCGGAGGCCGTGGAAAGCGCGTTGGAGCAGGGGCACGGGATCGCGGTCCGGATCGTCATCGTGAATGATGGCTGCCCGCATCGTGAGACGGAGGCCGTCTGCCGCGCCTATGCCGAGGCTTGGCCGGAGCGCATCCGCTATGTCCGCAAGCCGAATGGCGGGCTGAGCGATGCGCGCAATGCGGGCATCCGGCATGTGCTGGCCGAGGTGCCGGATGCGGAGGCTATCTACATGATGGATGCCGACAACAGATTGCGGCCCGGCGCGCTTGCGCGGGCCGCGGCGGAGTTGGACGCGCATCCGCAGGCGGACTGGATCTATCCCAATATCGACATGTTCGGCCTGACATGGGCGGGAGACTACGGGGGGGACTATTCGTTGCTTCTGCACAGCCGGATGAACCTGTGCGAGGCGGGAAGCCTGATCCGGCGGCGGGTCTTCGAGGCGGGGGTCTTTTTCGACACAGAGTTCCGGCAGGGATTCGAGGATTGGGAATTCTTCCTGCAGGCGGCGGAGCGCGGGTTCCGGGGGCGCAACATCGAGAATTTCGGCTTTCTCTACCGAAAGCGCGGAGAAAGCATGCTGGCGGAGTCTGAGCGCGACGCGGCGGTGATCCGGGGAGAGATGGAGCGCAAGCACAGGTCGCTTTTCCAGCCGAAGCGATTGGTCGATCTGGAGCAGGCGGAGGCTCCGCGCTTTGCCCTTTATCTGAGTGATCGGGACGAGGTTCTGGTGATGCTGGACCCGGCCAAGGGGCCGGTGGCGCGCATGACGCCGGAGGAGTTCGAAGCCTGCTGGTGGCGGGGCCAGATGGGAAGCAGCAGGTTCCATGTGCCTCCCTTCCTTGTGGTAACGCGCAGCGCCGTGCTGGAGGCGTTGCAGGCGGCGGGATTGGTGCATTTCGCGCTGTGGTTTCTGGAACGGCGGCTCGCGGACTGCGGCCTTGCCGGGCTGGTGTTGGAGCAGGGGAAGGCCGATCGACTGGGCGTGGAGGTGGAGACGATGCCGGAGGGCAGCCGTCTGCGGGTGGACATGGTGACGGCGCGGCCGTCGCTGCAGCGGGATCTGTTCCGCCGGACGGCCGTGGACGGATCGGCCGAGACCAGCATCGGGCCTGCGGGCATACTCCGGCTGGAGGTGCCGGGGGCATTCATGCCGGTGAAGCGGCTGGAAGGGTTCATCGCCCATCTGCGGCGATTTCTGCCGGATGTGGCCATCGCCTCGCCATGGTCGGCGGCGAAGGCGCTGATCGCGCTGGCGCAGCGGATGCAGCGGTCACCCTATCGCGCGGCGGCGGACCTGCGCTGGGAGTGGCGGCATCCCGACATTGGTTGGCGGGCGCGCAGCCATGAGGTGGCCCGGATCCCGACGGGTGGCAAGGCTGCCTTTCCGCGTGGGACGGATGGGCGGTTCCATGTCGGGTTCTTGCTGCCTCTGGTAGAATTCGGCGGTGTAGAGCGGGTGGCGCTGAATGTCGCGGCGGCGCTGAAGGCGGCGGGGTTGGTGCCGCATCTCTTTGTTCTGGACGCGCCCGAGATCCAGTTCGGGACAGAGTGGCGGGAGGTTTTCGAAAGCGTGACTTTCTTGTGCGATCCGGCCTTTGCGACATGGGGGCCGGGCGAGACGCTGTTCGACGGGACCGTGATTTCGGATTGGGCGCGATGGGGCGACCATGGGGATGCGCTGGCCATGCTGGCCTGGCTGGATGCGGCGCTGAACTTTCATGGCGGGGCGATATCCGGGCTGATGGGCAAGCTGCGGCGGTTCGGCGTGAAGACCGGGCTGTCATTGCATCTGAATGATCTGAGTCCCTTCGGGCGACCGGTCGGGAACACCTATCTCGGGCTGGCATATGAGCATGCCTATGATCTCTATCTGCCCTGTTCGCATCAGCTGGGCGGCTGGTGCCATGCAATGGGCGTGCCGGAGGAGAAGATCGTCGTGGTGCCGAATGCGCCCTCCTTTGCCCTGAGCGCGCCAGTGTCGCGCCCGGTGCGCGCTGCGGGTGCGCCGTTGCGGGTGATCTATCTGGGTCGGCTGGACGGGCAGAAGGGGCTGGATCGCCTGATCGCTACGTTGCGGCGCGCGCGGGTGGAGGGCGTGCCGCTGCGCTGGCGGCTGATCGGGAAGGCGGTGACGGACGGGGGCGGCGCGCTGCCAGAGGACGTCGCGGCGATGCTGGAACCGCCTCTCCATGCTGGGGAGGCGCTGGCCAAGGCGTTGGCTGAGGCGGATGTGTTCTTCCTGCCGTCCTATTTCGAGGGCTTGCCGCTGACCGTACTGGAGGCGATGCGGTCCGGCGTGGTGCCGATCGCGACGGATGTGGGCGCGGTGGCCGAGGTGCTGCGCGATGGCGAGAACGGGGTGCTGTTGCGCGGGGAGGACGTGGTCGGGCAGGCGGTGGAGGCGCTGCAGCGGCTGGCCGGTGATGCAGCGCTGCTGGCGCGGCTGTCGGCGCGGGCGCAAGCGGACATGGTGGGCCGGGATTGGGCTGCGGCGGTTGCGCCGCTGGTGGCGCGGCTGTCGCCCCGCTAGGGACGGGGCTGCCGCGATGCGGATTGATCCGGGGGCGGCTGTGCCGTATCGCGGTCATTGAGCCGTTGGATCTTTGGGTTGAAGGTCAGGGCCGCGACTAGGCTGCGCCAGATGGGCCAGCGCAGGCGAAAAGGCACCTTGGCCGCCCGGAGTTGGCGCAGGACGTGGTCAATGAAGAGGAGGTAGCTGATCCAGCCTTCGCGATGGAGGTGGAAGGAGGCTTCGTTGCGGGCGCCGAAGCGGAATTTCCACAGGTCATCCGGCGTGACAAGGCCGAAGTTCACGCCCCGGTTCAGCGCGATGTCGTGGAGGATCACGCTGGCGGGAACATGCAGACCCGGATGGTCGACCGAGAGGCGGCGGGTGTATTCGGCATCGTCGAACCAGATGAAGTATTCCGCGATGGGCAGGCCGTGGCGTTCCACCGCCCAGCGGGGGATGAGGACAGAGACGAAGGAGCAGGAGTCCACGAGCGCCAAGCCATCGGTGGCGGTGAGGAAGCGCGGCCAGTCCCAGACCGGGCGGGGGGTGTTCATCTCGCACAGACTGCCATCCTTCCAGACCACGCGGGAACAGGCGAAGGGGGGGCGGCGGTCTTGGTCCTGTTCGAAACGCTCCAGCGCGGAGATGAGAGTGGCGATGGTGTCGGGGCGGGGGATCGCATCATCGTCGGAGAGCCAGAGATGATCGGCCCCAAGGGCGCAGGCCCTGCGGATGCCTTCGGCAAAGCCGCCCGCCCCGCCGAGATTGCGGTCCAGCCGCAGCGGGTGCAGCCGGGCATCGGCGGCGGCGCGTATGGCGAGCTGGGCGGCGGTGTCATCTGTGGAGCCGTTGTCGACCACCACGATCAGGTCTGGGCGGCGGGTCTGGCTGTCCAGCGCGTCGAGCACCTGCATCAGGAGCGGCACCCGGTTGCGGGTGACCAGAACGGCGGCCAGACAGGTCATGCCCGATGTCCTGCGGCCCTGCGGTAGAGGGGGGTGAGCACCTCTTCCGCGGTGGGATCGGAAGTCATCGCCTGCCACCGATCCTGCAGAGCGCGGCGGGTGCTTTCGAGGAAGGCGGGGTCGTGCCAGAGGCGATCGATGCGGCGCAGGCTGTGGCGGAGGCAGGCGATGGGCGCGGCGGGCACGAGAAGGGCAGGGGGCAGGAGTTCGGATTGCCCGCCGACATCGGTGGCGATGGGCAGGCAGCCATGTCGCAACGCCTCGATTCCCACGAGGGCAAGGCCTTCGTTGGCGGACGGAAGAAGGAGAAAGTCGCTGCTTTCCATCACGGCAGGCACATCGGCATCGGGCGGCAGCAGGTGGATGCTGTCGGTTAGATGGTGGCGCTGGATTAGGTCTTCGAAAAGCGGGCGGTAGGCGCCATGGCCAAGGATCGTGGCGCTCACTTCGATGCCCTTGCGGGTGAAGTGGCGGATCAGCGCGCGCAGGAGGGCGAAGAGCAGAAGAGGCCGCTTCTGATGGCTGAGGCGGCCGACGAAAGCAAGGCGCAGCATGCGCGTTTCCGGCCGCAGGTTCGGCGGGACAAGGCGGTGCGGAACGGCGCGGCGGTCGAACATGCGGCCAAGGAGGAGGCGGTCGCCCACCGGGAAGCGGCGACGGAAGTAGGCAGCGAGGTTCGTGCTGATGACATGGTGGTGGTCGATGTGATGCGTCCAGACGCCCGAGATGCGCGGGTAGCCGCCATCGGCATGTTCCACGATATGGGTGCTGTCGATCACGGTCAGGTCGGGCTTGGCGGCGCGCAGGCGCGGCAGGCAGTCGTAGAGCGGATGGCAGTGATGGATGTGCAGGATGCGGACATTCTCTGCCGTGACGAGGGCGGTGACGAGATCGGACCAGAGGGTGCGGGGAAGATACCGGTCTGTCCGCAGGAAGAGGATCCCGGGATCGCCCTCGATCTCGGTGGCGAGGGACTGGGGGGCGGGGACGGAAGCGAGGAGTATAACCCGCAGCCCTGCCGCGCGGGCCCAGCGGATGCAGTCAAAGGCGAGGCGTTCGGCCCCGCCCACCTCGAGCCAGTGCATCCCGATGAGGATGGCGGGGCTGCGATGCGTGTCGAGGGGCGGGGGCAGCCACGCGGCGGAGGACGGTGCGACCGGTCTAGTGCCGTGGCGCAGATGGGCGGTGTGCGCCGACCAGCGGTCATGCAGGTGGCGGGGCAATTCGGGGAGGATCGGGTGCAGGGCGATCAGGCCGCGCAGAAGCGGTCCGGGTTCGAGGGGGCGTTCCGGCGTCGGCGCATGGCCAAGGCGCGCGGGCGGCGGAAGCGCGGCTTCGATGCGCAGGCCGGGCGCGGTGCCGGGCAGGCGGATGCGCGCGACAAGTGCGGTTGGATCGGGCTCCTCACCGGGGGTGGGGGTGACGTGGGGGGCGCCCCACCATCCTGTCGCCTGCGACAGGCAAAAGTCGAGCGCGGCGGAGGGCCAGATGCGCCGATAGATCGCGCAGAGGGCGCGCAGCTCGGCCTGGAGGTCGTCTTCCGTCCAGTGCGGGGGAAGGCGTTGGACGGTCATTCCGTGATTGATTGCGCGCGGTTCACCGCCCCCGCCCCCAGATCAAAGAGCGACAGCAGCTTGCCGAGCGAGATGGAAGCGGCATTCGTCACGAAAATCGCGTCGCCATCGGCCAGAAGAAAGCGCTGAGCGATGAACTGGGTTTCGGGGCGGGACATGTCGAAGCGGTAGACGGTGGGCAAGCCTGCGTCGGTGATGGGATAGGTGTCGAGAGCGGGGATGCCCGCACGACCAAGGCGACGACGGCTTTCGTGGCGGAAAAGGAAGACGCCAGCCGGATTGGCGCGTTCATCTCGTGCCCCGCCTGCGGCTGTGATGGCTTCGAGAAGCGAGTAACGGGGCGTTTCGATCCGGTAGGTATCGGGCTGGCCAACCGCGCCCGATAGAGTGTAGCGGGGCGGTTCGTGGGACAGGACCACCAGATCGTCGCGTTGGAGCGGAATGTCATTGCCCGGACGAAGCAGAATGTCGGAGAGGCGTGCCCGGGCCTGCCGGGCGTTGCGCAGGATGGTCACGGTGGTTTCATGCGCGGGATGGGTGCTGCCGCCTGCGGCCGCGATGGCGGCGGAGAGGCGATCCCCGCTGAGCGACAGTTGGAAGGGGCCAGGCGAGCCGACCGTGCCCGAGATGACGGCGCGGTTGCCGCTGGACATGGCGATGCGAACGAGGGCCTGCGGCTCGATCGCTTTGCCCCGAAGGTTTTCCACGATCAGGTCTTCGATCTGTACGGGCGTGCGGCCGACGACGGGAATCTCGCCGACATAGGGCAGCGCGATGCGCCCGCTGCGCCCGACGGTGACATCTTGGAAATCAGTGCCGCCTGCGCCGCCGTTGGCGGTGGCGAAGAGGCCGCCTGACCCGGCTTCGAGGATGCGGATGTTAAGAACGTCACCGATTCCCACCGCCTCGGACGGGGCGGCGGAAGGATCAAGCGAGAGGTCCGCGACGGAGGTGGCGGGCGGATCGCCCAAGGTGCGGGCGATGGCGTCATCCACCTCGATCATCAGGAAGGTCTTTTCCTCGGCCGCTTCGAGGACTGCGGTCGTGGTCGGTCCTTGCTGCGGCAGGCCGCAGGCGGAGAGGGCGGCGATGCCGCCGAGCAGGAGGCTGCGGCGGGTGAGGGCCGCGCAGCGGGATGGATTGCGCGGCGTGCCGGGGAGGGGCATGGTGGGGCCTTGATTTGAACAGGTGGGTGCGAGTGCCATGGGAAACGCGGTGCGGACCGTCTTCGTGAC
>JACVZW010000074.1:15525-24714 GCA_014654775.1 Paracoccaceae bacterium
GCCGCAGCGGGTGATCCTGTCTGCAGGCGTGACCTTGCCGGGGCGGTTCGAGGGGCTGGAGGTCGCGGCGCAGCGCCGGGTGATGGAGGTGAATTACTTCGGGGCCGTGCATGTGCTGCAGGCGCTGCTGCCGCGGCTGGAGGCCGGATCGCGGATCGGGCTGATTGGATCGGCGGCCGGGATGGCGGGCATTCATGGTTATGGCGGCTACGCGCCGTCCAAGTTCGCCCTTCGCGGGCTGGCCGAGGTGTTGCGGGTGGAGTTGTCGGCGCAGGGCATCGGGGTGACGTTGTGCCAGCCGCCCGATACCGAGACGGCGATGCTGCAGGCGGAGCGTGGCAACCGCCCCGCCGTGACCGAGGCGATTGCAGGCCCGCGCGCTCTGTCGCCCGCAGCCGTGGCCGATTGCCTGATCCGGGCTATGGAGACGGACCGTTTTCACGCCCTGCCGGGGCTGTCCGTCCGTTTGCTGCACGGGTTTGGCCCCATCGCCGGGGCTTTTCTGCGATGGCGACAGGCGCAGTTGATCCGCGCGCTGGGGCCGGATTGAGCGGGCGCTGGTCATGTCAGATGCTCGCGCAGGATATGCAGGAACATGGCGAGGACACCCCAGATCAGGAAGGCGACCGTCCCGATCAGAATCATGGAGAGCGTGACCTGCGGGTAGCGGGCGGATTGGGGCTGTGACGGGGTGACGAAGGTCGCGACATAGCGCTGCTGGCGGTCGGCTTCGATCCGCGCGGCCTCGAGCGAGGAGAGCGCAGAGAGGTAGGCGCGTTCGCGGAAGTCGAGGTCGACCTTGAGCGCCTCGTAAAGCGTGACGGATCGGTTGAGGGAGTCCGTGACCGACGTGCCCGTACCGGGGGTCGCCTTCGCCTCGCCGTTGCCGATGCCGAGACGGGCGCGTTCGGCGTCGATCTGGCGTTCGAGCGAGTCGATCTGACTTTGCAGAACGCGCACGCTGGGAGCCTCGGGTGCGAGGAATTCGCGCAGGCTGCTGAGTTCGGTACGGGTGCTGGCCAGACGGTTCTGCAATTGCGCGAGGACGCCCTCCTGCGTGGCGACGCTGGCGGTTGGGTCGATCTTCTGTTCCGTTTCGCGGAAGGTGGCGATGGCAGCGCGCTGGGCGCGCAGCGCCTCTTCGGCGCGGATGACTTCTTGTTCGGCAAGACGGACGGTGTCCTGCCGCGCCTTTTCCGAAACGGCGTTGATCAGGGTGGAACTGGCCTCCAGCACCACCTGCGCCATGCGGGTGGCGCCGTCGGGGGTGAAGGCCTGAGTTTCGACGGTGATGATCTGGGTGGCGGATTCGAAGCTTGCCGAGACCACGGAGGGAAGGAAATCGACCATGTCTTCGGTCGTGGCATCGACGGGCAGTTGGGTGAGTATGTCGCCCCTAGGCGCGGCGTAGAGGTCTTTCAGATCGACCTGCCGGGAGAGCGCCTCGAGGAATTCGCGGCTTTCGAGATATTCCACCACCATCCAGGAATCCGCGACCGTACTGTTCGAATTCGCGGTGCCCGAGACAAGGCCGAGCAGATCGCTTGAGGTGGTGCCGCTGGGCGAGCGGATCGCGAACTTGATCTCGACTGCGTAGCGGTCGACGGCGAGAAAGGCGAAATAGGCGGCGCTGGCCAGTATCGGAAGGATGACGCAGAGGACGAAGGAAAGAACGGTGATCCGGCTGAAAAGGCGGCGCTGCGTGGCTGTCGGCACGGCGACCGGACCAGCGGCGAAGGTGTCGCGGTCGGGTTTGGGCAGCGTCGGGGCGGCAGGTGCGGCGGATGGTGTAGCGGGGGGGCTGGCTTGGTCAGGTGTCGGGTCGGGCACGGGGCGCAGCCCACGCGCGACGCGCGCCTTTTGCAGACGTGCCCGTTCGGCCGCGCGTTTTTCCTTCAGCCTCTGTTTGCGGGCCGCAGGATCGCGCGCGGCGGGACCAGGGATCGGCGTCTCGGTCGTCTTTTCGGTTTCGACCGGAGGGACGGTCGGCGCTGCTGCAGCGGCGACGGATGGCTTTTGCAGAGGCGTGACGTTTGTTTCAGGCATTGATTTCGCCATAGGCTTCGATTGCCTCTTCTATGTCGTCGTAAAACCATGCCGTCCCGTTGGCGACGAGCAGGCCGCAATCGCAATGGTCGCGGAGCGACCCCATGGAATGCGAGACGAGGATGATGCGCGACCGACCCATGAGGTCTTCGAAGGCGCGGCGGGACTTGGCGCGGAAACTTGCGTCGCCGACGCTGAGCAACTCATCTACAAGATAGAGATCGAATTTCAGCGCCATGGAAAGGCCGAAGCCGATGCGTGCCGCCATCCCCGAGGAGTAGGTGCGGACCGGTTCATGCAGGAAGGGGCCGAGTTCGGCGAAATCCGTAACATAGTCGATCACGGCCTGTTCGTCGGCCCCATAGACGCGGGCGACGAAGCGGATGTTCTCGATCCCGGTCAGCATGCCATGGAAAGATGCGCGCAGACCGATCGGCCAAGAGACCGAGACAGAGCGCGTGATATGGCCGTAATCCGGATCGATCAGGCCCGAGATCAGCCGCAGCAGCGTGGATTTCCCCGCCCCGTTGCGCCCCAGCACGGCGATGTTGCGGTAGGGCAGGGATTGCGTGAAGTCCTGCAGGACGATGCGCCGCGCCCCCCCGCGGAGGCGGTAGGTCTTGGTGACGGTTTCGAAGGCGATCACTCCATCCCCCGTTTGCTGAGGATGATCTGGACCAGGCCGCTGCAGGTAAAGAGCAGGCCCATGAAATAGAGATAGGGCAGGTCGAGATGGTGATCGGGGTAGCCCTTAAGATAGCCTGCGCGGAAAGTTTCCACCCCGTGCAGGATCGGGTTCCACGCGAGGATGTGGCGCAGTTCGTAGGGCATGGATTGCAGACTGAAGAAGACGCCCGACAGGAAGAAGGCGGGTGCCATCAGCATGTTGTAGACGTAGTTCGTCATGTTGAAGCGCCGTTGCAGGGCGGCGATGTTCAGCCCGACGCCGAGCGCAAGAAGGCCGAGGCCGAAATAGGCGATCAGCATCCGGCCGAGGTCATGCGGCGGGTTCGTTCCGAAGACGAAGAAGAGGAAAGTAAGGACCAGCACGCAGATGATCATTGAGGTGATGGTGTCGAGCGCCAGCCGGGCGACGGCCGCGTCGAATTCGCGCACGCGCGGATAGCTGAAGAGGGGCGTGTTCGCCTCGAGCGACATGCCGATGAAGGAAGAGGCATGGCGGAAATAGGCGAAGGCGAGGATACCCGAGGCGTAAAAGGGTGCGTAATCCAGTCCGCTTCGCCGACCGATGGCGACGAAGAAGGAGATCATCGCTGCTGTCACCACAAAGGGTTCCAGCACGGCCCATGCATAGCCTATCCGCGAGCGTCCGTGGCGCACCCGCGCCTCGCGCAGGATGAGGGCGAAGACGGAACGCAGGAAGGTATGCCCCCCGATCCGGCATTCGGCCAGTTCGCGACTGAGGGTCACCGTCATGGTGACAGCGCCTGCCGTGCGGTCTTTCCCGGGAGAAACGGGCGGAATGCGCAGTCAGACGAGGCGCACAAGCATCCGTTCTCTGCCCAAGCATGAGGCAGTTGCGGCGATTTTACTCTCAAACCCGAACCCTTTAACCGCGCCGATTGTTGACCGATGCATTTATAGGGATTAGGCATCAATTGGGGCCGGCGTGCAAGGCGCTGTTTTGGTTACATTTATTAACGAGTGAGCGGCGTGGCGAAAAAGACTCATGTCACGGGGCGGGCCTGCCGCCTGCCGGGTGCCGCATCTGTGCAGCAACTTGCATCGGTGCTGTTTTCTGGCCGTGATACCGTCACGGAGATTCCGGCGGACCGCTGGACGCGGGAGTTCTTTCTGCATCCCGTGCCGGGAACAAAGGGAAAATCCTACACCTTTGCGGCGGGGATTGTGGAGGACCTGTGGTCCTTCGATGCCGCGCCGTTCGGCATCTCGCCGCGCGAGGCGGGGCAGATGGACCCGCAGCAGCGGCTGCTGCTGCAGGTGGTCTGGGAGGCGCTGGAGGATGCGGGCCTGCCGCCCGATCGTCTGGCGGGGCAGCATATTGGCGTCTATGCGGGCTGTTCGGCCATGGCCCATGCGGCACGGCTGGCGCAGGATGCGGCGATCACCGATGCGCATCTGATGACCGGGAACACGCTGGCGCTGATCTCCAACCGGATATCGCATGTGCTGGACCTGCGCGGGCCGTCGATGACGGTGGACACGGCCTGTTCCTCGTCCATCGTGGCGCTGCGGCTGGCAGAAGAGGCATTGCTGCGCGGCGAGATCGATGTGGCCGTTGTGGCGGCGGTGAACGCGCTGCTTGACCCGATCCATTACATCGGCTTTTCGGCGGCGCGTATGTTGTCGCCCAAGGGGCGGTGCCAGCCCTTTTCGGCCACGGCGGATGGCTATGTGCGGGCGGAAGGGGCGGTGGCCTTTGTGCTGGAGCGCCGCTCGGATCGGGAGCTTGGGCCGCGCCGGTCGCATGGCGTGCTCCGTGCGGTGGGGGTGAACACCGATGGCCGCACGCTGAACGTGGCGCTGCCGTCGCTGGAGGGGCAGGCGGCGCTTTTGAGGAAGGTCTATGAGCGGGCGGAGATCGACCCTGCCGCGCTGGCCTTCGTGGAGGCGCATGGGACGGGCACGCTGGCGGGGGATCCGGTGGAGGCGGGCGCGCTAGGCCGGGTGCTGGGGCAGGCGCGGACAGCGCCCCTGCCGATCGGATCGGTCAAGTCGAACATCGGGCATCTGGAACCGGCCTCGGGTGTGGCGGGGATGCTGAAGGCGCTGATCGCGCTGGAGCATCGGGTCCTGCCGCCAAGCCTGCATGCCCAGACGCTTAATCCCGGGATCGACTTCGAGGGGCTGAACCTGACTGTCGCGCAGGCGGCGCTGCCGCTGGGCGAGGGGCCGCTGTTGGCAGGGCTGAGTTCCTTTGGGTTCGGTGGTGCCAATGCCCATGCGATTTTGGAGCGGGCGGAGGCGCGGCCTGTCGCCGCGCCCGGAGCGGCAGCGGACGGTGCTGCGCCGGTGCTGCTGCTAACGGCTGCGGGGGAGGCGGCGCTGGGGCGGATGATGGCCGACTGGCAGCCGCTCGTCGCGGCGGAGGATGCTTCGGGGTTGAGCGAATTGTGCGGGCAGGCGGCGGCCTATCGGGGCCGCATGCCGCAGCGGGCAGCGGTGATCTGTGACGATCCGGCGGCGGCGGCGACGGCCCTTGCGAATGGGGCGGCGGGGAAGGCGGACGCACGGTTGGTGACCGGGCGGTCGGAGCTTGTCGATGCTGATGTGGCCTTCGTCTTTTCGGGCAACGGGTCGCAATATGCGGGGATGGGGCTGGCGGCGATGGCACATGATTCCGCCTATGCGCGGGCCATGCGGCAGATCGACCGGGCGTTCCGCAAGGTGGCGGGATGGTCGATCATCGAGAAGCTGACAGCGGCCGACCTTGACCAGCAGCTGGGCGATGCGGTGGTGGCGCAGCCTCTCCTGTTTGCCGACCAGTTGGCGCAATTCCGGTCCCTCGCGGCGCGTGGGCTGCGGCCTGCGGCGGTGATGGGCCATTCGGGGGGCGAGGTTGCGGCGGCCTGCGCGGCGGGGGCGCTGTCGCTGGAGCAAGCGCTGCGGGTGACCCATCTGCGCAGCGTTGCGTCGCAGAGGTTGCGCGGGACAGGCGGGATGATTGCCGTGCAGGCGTCGGCCGAGGACGTGCGCGAAGCTATGGCCACCTTTGGGGGCGGGGTGGAGCTTGCGGCCGAGAACAGCCCGCGCAGCGTGTCGGTCGTGGGCAAGGGAGAGGCGCTGGATGCCTTTTTGCGCCATGTGCGGCGTGTGCTGCGCTGGCCTGCGGTGAAGCTGGCAATCGACTATCCTTATCACAGCCGCGCCTTTGCCCCGGTGGCCGAGGCGCTGCGTCTGCAGTTGCGCGACCTGCGCCCGTCGGCGGCGCGGATTGCCTTTATCTCTTCCGTCACGGGACGGGAAATGACGGGGGAAGACCTGAACGCCGATCACTGGAGTGCCAATGTGCGCCAGCCGGTGGCCTTTGCTCCGGCGATGCAAGTGCTGCGTGAGCGGGGGATCAGCGCCTATCTGGAGATCGGCCCATCGCCCGTGCTGCAGGCCTATATGACAGGCTGTCTAGAGGGGGCGGGTTGCGTCGTGCTGCCCGGTTTGGACCGAGCCGAGGACGGCACGGCTACGGGCGGGGTGAATCCAGTCGCCAAGGTGGTGGCGCGGGCGGTGGTGGCAGGGATCGGGCTGCAGGGGAGCGGCGTCCTGCCCCGCGCGACGGGCCATCGGGGCGATCTTCCGACCTATCCTTGGGAACCGGAGGAGGTGCGGATTGACCGCACGCCGGGCATCCTAAACCGCTATGGCGATGGTCTGCGGCAGCATCCCCTTCTGGGTCGCGAGGAAGGGGTCGAGGCGCGAGTCTGGTATTCGAACATCGATTCGGTAATGGTGCCTGCGCTCGTCGATCACCAGCCTGGGGGGCGGGTGATCCTGCCTGGAACCTGGCTCACGGAGTTGATGCTGGCCGCCTCGGCCGAGGTGACAGGGACGGATGGCGTTGCGCTGCAGGATGTGGATTTTCTGGCACCAATAGTGTTGTCGCGGCAGAGCCTGACCGAGGTACAGGTGCGCGCCCTGCCCGAGCAGGGGCGGGTGACCATCGGCGTCCGCACCCGAGGCGAGTCGGGTGGCTACCGAGTACAGGCGCAGGGGCGGATGGAGCGTGGCCCGGCGGCGGAGATCGCAGTGGAGGCGCCAGACCCTGCACCGCAGCCGGGTGACCGTCCGGGTGCCCGCCTATATGTCACCGCGCGGCGTCTGGGGCTGCATTACGGGCCAAGCTTTGCTTTGGTGGAGCGGGAGCGGCGGATCGCGCCCGGGGTAGTGGAGGTGTTCCTACGGGACCATCCGCCACTGGACGGCACTGAGACACGGCTGCTTTGGGACGTGGTCGGGGCGGATGCGGCGTTCCATGCCCTGATCCCGGCGCTGGAGGAAACAGAGTTCGAACGGGCGGGACTTGGTTTCGTGCCGGTTCGGATCGGGCGGCTGGTGCTGCACCGAGCGGCGGCACAGGTCGCCTCGGCCCGAGTAACGCTTCGGCGCAAGGGCGTGCGGACGGTGCTGGCGGATTTCCTGCTGTTCGACGCCGAAGGGCGCGTTATCGCGCAGATCGAGGCGGCGCGGTTCCAAGCGGCGCGTTTGCAGCGGGAGGTGGCGCTGCCGTTGCACGGGTTCCGCCAGATCGCGCTGCCGATGGCGCAGCGGGGGTCCGGCGCAGAGATGCTGGATGGCCTGCGTGCGGCGCTGGAGGCGATGTCGTTCCCGGCGGATGATGGGTATTTCCTGATCGAGGCGGCAGCGCAGGCGCTGGCGGCGGAAGGGATGCGGGTTCTGGCGCGCGATGGGCTGGTGACTGCCCCGCTGCCTTCGCTTTGGGCTGAGGGGATGCTCGGCATCGCGCTGCGGGCGGGAATGGTAGAGCCTGCAACGCGCGGCTGGCGTCTGACGGCAGCGGGGAAGGCGGCCTCGGCCGCACCTTTGATCGCGTTGATCGGGACGGAGCATCCCGAGCTTGCACCCGAGGCGGCGATCCTAGCCCACCTTGCGACGCGTGTTCCGAGTTTGGCCACGGTGTTGGATGCGGAGCTTCCGCGACCGGAAGACCTGTTCGGTCGTGCGGCGCTGGACGGGCTGCGGAAGGGCTCTGTGTTCCGGCAGCGGCGCAGGGCGGCGCTGGTGGAGGCGGTGCAAGCGGCGGTGGCGGCGCAGCCCGCAGGGGCGCTTTTGCGGATTGCCGAGGTGGTGGAGGACACGGCGCGGCTGTTGCCCCGGCTGATGGCGGGGATCGCGCCGGGGCGGGCGGTCTTTGCCGAGATCGTGTCGCCGGGGGCAGAAGATGGGCCGATCAGCCATCCGGACCGCCTGATCCGGGTGGAGGCGACGGTGCAGGCGCTGCGGGCGGCTGGAGGGTATGACCTGATCCTTTCAGACGGGGCCTTGTCAGCCACGGGCCTGCCGCTTTTGCGTCTGGCGGAGGGATTGGCACCGGAGGGGCGCATCGCGGCGATCGAGGCGGAGCCGTCGGATTTCGCCGATCTGGTTCTGGGGCTGGAAGAGGGCTGGTTCTCGGGCGGGGTGACGGCAGAGGGGCCGCTCTCGGCGCTGCAGACGGGGGCGGACTGGATCGCGGCGGCGCAGATCGCGGGGCTGGCGGGCGAGAGCGTGGCCCTTCCAGACGCCTGCGGCGCGGCGCAATTGGTGAGTGTGGCACGTGCCGCTTCTGCCGCGGGACAGGTTGCGGGCGGCGATGCCGCGTTGGCCGGGGCTGTCGCGCAGACCATGAAGGGTCAGGTTGATGCGGTTCTGGACGCGGCGGGATGGCGCATCGCGGCCTTTCCGCCAGGTGGCGCGGGTGACGATCCAGTGGCGGCCCTTGCCGCGCGGGTGCTGCTGCTTCGGGATGTCGTGACGAAGGCGGCAGGTGCTGAAGGGGCGCGGCTTCTGTTCGTGGTTCCGGGCGGCAGCGGTCTTGCCGAGGCCGAGGCCGATCCGGGGCAGGCGGCGGTCTGGGCGCTGATCCGGTCGGCTGCGAACGAGCATCCGACGGTGCCGATGCTGCGCCGCGATCCTGTGCCGGGGCTGGCTCCCGACGCGGCGGCTGCACGGCTTGTGGCGCTGATCGCTGCGGGAACAGCCGAGACGGAAATTGTGATCCGGCCGGAAGGGGCGACCGCCCTTCGCGTGATGCAAGGGGTGGTGGATACAGGGCAGCGTATGGCGGATGCGGAAGGCGCGCGTGCGGTGCTGCGGGCGGCGGCGGCGGGTGGCCTCGACGATCTGCGCTGGCAGCGGGAGCCCAGACGAGAGCCGGGACCGGGCGAGGTGGAGATCGCGGTCGCGGCGACGGGGCTGAACTATCGCGACGTGATGTGGTCGATGGGCGTGCTGCCAGAAGAGGCGCTGGAGCGAGGTTTCGCCGGGCCCACCATCGGGCTTGAATGCGCGGGGCGCGTGCTCCGCTGCGGTCCGGGGGTGTCGGGGCTTGCGCCGGGGGATGCGGTGCTGACCTTCGGGCCGTCCTCCTTTGCGTCGCATGTGACAGTGAAGGCGGATCTGGCGGCGCGGCTGCCGGACGGGATCGCGCCGGAGGCGGCGGCGACC
>JACVZW010000075.1 GCA_014654775.1 Paracoccaceae bacterium
ATATGCTGCGATCCAAACGCCGATGCGCCCAAACCGCCCGCATATCCCTTCATCAATTAGCAATGTCAAAGAGCTACCCAAGGACAAAAACAATCAGGGCGCCAGCTTCCTAGCGTATCCCCGTCCGCCTTGTCTTCAGATGTTCCGGCTTTCTGCTTCGTTTCAGCTTTCGCTTCAGCGCCGCTTCCGACCGCCACCGTCGCCGTTCCGCTTCGGTGAGGGGGTATTTACGGAGGTGCGCCGGGGGCCGCAAGAGGGAAAAATACGAAAGTGGCGATTTTTTTCCATCAGCCGGATTAATCCACAAAATCTTGGGGTTGGCGCAATATTGGGCACCAGAGTCGTACTGTCTTGGCAATTTTATGACGTGGCGCGGCGGTAAATCAGGCGGTTCGGGCCGTGATCCGGCGGCGGTTGTGCCAGACTCGCGCCAGAAGCAAGGCAGTGATGGCACCAAGGTAGAAAAGCGGCTCTATCGGCCATGCCTTTACCAGCATCAGGTAATGCGCAGCCCCACCCAAGGCCGCGACATAGGTGAGACGGTGAAGCCGATTCCATGTGGCCGCGCCGAGTCGCCGGATGGATGCGTTGTTCGAGGTGAGGGCCAGTGGCACCATTGCGGCGAAGGCCAGCATGCCGATGATGATGTACCAGCGTTTCACCAGATCGGCGGCCATCTGATCCCAGCGTAGACCCATGTCGAGGATCACCCATGTGAGCAGGTGCATGGTAACATAGAAGAAGGCGAGAAGGCCGATGGCGCGGCGGAAGCGGATGAGATTAAGGCCCACCCAACGCAACGGCGTGACGAGGAGGCCCGCGACGAGGAGTTGCAGGCCGAGCTCGCCCAGCCGAAGTTCGATCGCCTTGACGGGATCGGGACCGAGCCCGTTGGTGACGGCCAACCAGACGATCCAAAGAAAGGGCAGAACGCCCGCCAGATAGACGGCATACACAGGCACCCGGCGGGCAAGGGCGTTGATCTGGTCCATCAGTAAAACTTCGCGAGATCCATGCCAGCGTAGAGCGAGGCGACCTCGGCCTCATAGCCGTTGAACATGAGCGTGTCCTGACGCCCGGCAAAGAGGCCCGCGCCGACGCGGCGTTCGGTGGCCTGCGACCAGCGGGGATGATCCACCGTGGGGTTCACGTTGGCATAGAAGCCGTATTCGGACGGCTGAAGCATGTTCCATGTCGTCGGCGGTTCTTCGGCGACAAGGCTGATGCGGACGATGCTCTTGATCGATTTGAAGCCATACTTCCATGGCACGACAAGGCGGATGGGTGCGCCGTTCTGATTGGGCATCTCTTCGCCATAGAGGCCCGTCGCCATGATGGTGAGGGGATTCATCGCCTCGTCCAGACGCAAACCCTCGCGGTATGGCCAATCGAGGATGGGGGATTGCTGGCCCACCATCTCTTCGGGGCGGACGAGGGTTTCGAAGGCGACGTATTTCGCCCCGGGCTGCACGCCCACGCGGTTGAGCAGGCCGGAGAGTTCGAAGCCGATCCAGGGGATGATCATCGACCACGCCTCGACGCAGCGGAAGCGGTAGATACGTTCCTCCAGCGGCTGATCCTTCAGAACATCGGCGATGTCATAGGTGCCGGGCTTGTCGACAAGGCCATCGATCACGATGGACCATGGATCGGTTGTCAGGGCGCCTGCGTTGCGGGCGGGGTCTTCCTTGCCAGTGCCGAATTCGTAGAAGTTGTTGTAGCTGGTGATGTCTTCGAAGCTGTTGGGTTCGTCCGTCGTCGAGAAGGCGCTGGGGGAATAGGTGAGCTTCGCGGCTGCCGGGGCCGCGACGAGGGCCGCACCAGCGCCAGCGATCACGGCGCGGCGGTTGAGCCAGAGGTGTTTCGGCGTCACGTCCGACCAGCCGAGGGCGGTTTTCTTCATCTCGTTCTCCTTCGCAGCCTATGGACAGGGAGTGTGCGCCTGTTCGCGCAAAAGACAACGGGGGTGCCCTTCACCTTGGCTTTACGTGCGGAAGGGGCAATCAGTTTCAGTCACGATAGGTAAATCTGCGTCACAGGTTTTTGAGTTGAATGGAAAACCGGGCGGGGCTTAGGGCCTGCAGCCCTGCCGACAAGGCGGCATAACGCATCTGTCAGCGTCATCCGATCCGTTTCGCGCCCCATATGAGGGAGGCCAATACTGGCGACAGATCAAATGGGAGTGACGCCAATGATCCGCAGAACCTTTCTTGCCCTGACCACCGCGATGGCCCTGTCGGCCCCGGCCTTTGCGCAGGATGCCAAGGACATCGTCGATACCGCCGTGGGCGCGGGCACCTTTACAACGCTGGTCGCCGCAGTCGAAGCGGCCGGCCTTGTCGAGACGCTGAAGGGCGAAGGCCCGTTCACCGTCTTTGCGCCGACCGACGCCGCCTTTGCTGCGCTGCCCGCTGGCACAGTGGAAGACCTGCTGAAGCCCGAGAACAAGGACAAGCTGACCGCGATCCTGACCTATCACGTGGTTCCGGGCAAAGTGATGTCGACCGACCTGTCCGAAGGCCTGAAGGCCGCGACGGTGCAGGGTGCCGAAGTGACCATCACGCTGGATGGCGGCGCCAAGGTAAATGGTGCGGTCATTTCGACCGCCGATATCGAAGCGACCAACGGCGTGATCCACGTGATCGACTCGGTCATCCTTCCGCCGGAAGGCTGATTTTCCGCTTCCCTGTCGGAAACGGGGGGCGCAGCGATGGCTGCGCCCCCTTTTTCTTTAATGCACCACCGCCTGCGCGGGACGATCCCGGCGCGAGGCGATGACGCGGTCGCCAACAATCAAGCCGTCAGCCCCGGCGGTGACATGGATCGTCGCCCCGTCGAGGATATCGCCCGCAAGCAGCATCTCGGCCAGCGGGTCCTGCAACTGGCGCTGGATCACCCGTTTCAGGGGCCGCGCGCCATAGACCGGATCATAGCCTTCCTCGGCCAGCCAAGCCTTGGCATCGGCGGCAAGGTCGAGCGTGATCTTGCGCTGCGCCAGCCGCTTTTCGAGGCGGCGAAGCTGGATCTCTACGATCCCGGTCATGTCGGCGCGACCGAGGCGATCGAAGATGATCGTCTCGTCCAGACGGTTCAGGAATTCGGGGCGGAAATGGGCGCGCACCGCCTCCATCACCTCGCGCTTGGCCGTTGCGGCATCCGATCCGTCGGGCAGAAGCGAGAGCGCTTGCGACCCGAGGTTGGACGTCAGGACGATGATCGTTTGCTTGAAGTCCACGGTGCGGCCCTGACCATCGGTCAGGATGCCATCATCGAGGACTTGCAGCAGCACGTTGAAGACATCCGGGTGGGCCTTTTCCACCTCGTCGAACAGGACGACCTGATAAGGCCTTCTGCGCACCGCTTCGGTCAGCACGCCGCCTTCGTCATAGCCGACATAGCCGGGGGGCGCGCCGATCAGGCGGGCCACGGCGTGTTTCTCCATGAATTCGGACATGTCGATGCGGACCATCGCGGTTTCATCGTCGAAGAGGTATTCGGCGAGCGCCTTGGTCAGTTCCGTTTTGCCGACCCCGGTCGGGCCGAGGAACAGGAAGGACCCCAGCGGGCGGCCTTCGTCGTTCAGCCCGGCGCGGGCGCGGCGGACGGCTTTGGACACGGCTTCCACTGCCTGACGTTGGCCCACCACACGGCGGCCGAGTTCATCCTCCATCCGGAGGAGTTTCTCGCGTTCGCCTTCCAGCATTTTGGTGGTGGGGATGCCAGTCCAGCGTTCTACCACTTCGGCGATTTGTTCAGGGCGGACGGCTTCGGAGACAAGGGCGTCGCCCTCGCGGGCCTCTGCCTCGGCCAAGGATTTCTCCAGCCCAGGGATACGCCCGTATTGCAGTTCGCCCGCCTTGGCGAAATCGCCTTCCCTCTTGGCCTGTTCCAGTTCGGCGCGGGCGCGGTCGAGCTGTTCCTTCAGCTCCCGCGCCTGTTCCAGACTGTCGCGTTCCGCCTGCCATTTGGCGGTCATCTCGGCCGACTGCTGCTGCAGGTCCGAGAGTTCCTTTTCCAGCTTTTCCAGACGGTCGCGGGAGGCGGCATCGTCTTCTTTCTTCAGCGCCTCCGACTCGATCTGGAATTGCAGGATCTGGCGGTCAAGCGCGTCGAGTTCCTCGGGCTTTGAATCCACCTCCATCCTCAGGCGGGAGGCGGCTTCATCCACAAGGTCGATCGCCTTGTCAGGAAGGAAGCGGTCGGTGATGTAGCGGTGCGAGAGGGTGGCCGCCGCGACGAGGGCCGAATCCGAGATGCGGACGCCGTGGTGGAGTTCGTATTTCTCTTTGATCCCGCGCAGGATGGAGATGGTGTCTTCGACCGTGGGTTCGTTCACCATCACCGGTTGGAACCGGCGGGCGAGGGCGGCGTCCTTTTCCACGTATTTGCGGTACTCATCCAGCGTGGTGGCACCAACGCAGTGCAACTCACCCCGCGCAAGCGCGGGTTTGATGAGGTTGGCGGCATCCATCGCGCCGTCGGATTTACCCGCGCCGACGAGGGTGTGCATCTCGTCGATGAAAAGGATGATCTCGCCATTGGCAGAGGTCACCTCGTTCAGGACGGATTTCAGCCGTTCCTCGAATTCGCCGCGATACTTCGCGCCTGCGATCAGCGCGCCCATGTCGAGCGCCATGAGCTTCTTGTTGCGCAAGGATTCCGGCACATCGCCGTTGACGATGCGCAGGGCGAGACCTTCCGCGATGGCCGTCTTGCCGACGCCGGGTTCGCCGATGAGGACGGGGTTGTTCTTGGTGCGGCGGGACAGGACCTGCATCGCACGGCGGATCTCTTCGTCGCGGCCGATGATGGGGTCGATCTTGCCCTGTTCCGCGGCCTCGGTCAGATCACGCGCGAATTTCTTCAGCGCGTCATAGCCTTCTTCGGCACTGGCCGTGTCGGCAGTCCGGCCCTTGCGGATGTCGTTGATTGCGGCGTTGAGTTTCTGAGCGGTGACGGCCCCGGCATCGAGCGCCTGCTTGGCATTGCCGGGCACCATGGCCAGCGCCATGAGGATGCGTTCGACGGGAACAAAGCTGTCGCCCGCCTTTTTTGCCACCTTCTCGGCCTCGTCCAGAACCTTCACGAGGCCCGGATCGGTGAAGGGCTGCGCGTCGCCCGACACTTTCGGCAGTTTCGCCAGCGCCAGATTGACCGCCTCCACCACGCGGGCGGGTTCACCCCCGGCGCGGCGGATGAGGTTGGAGGCCAACCCCTGTTCGTCATCCATGATCGCCTTCAGCAAATGTTCGGGCGCAAGCCGCTGATGGCTTTCCCGCATCGCGATGGTCTGCGCGGCCTGCAAGAACCCGCGCGAGCGTTCCGTGAACTTTTCAAGGTTCATCGGCGTATCTCCTTTTCATAGCACCGTCCCGCGAACGCCCTGAAAAGGCACGCCCGCCCCGGCCTTGAAGGAAAGATGGGACGGCTTGCCCCGCGCTGCAAGATTGCAAGTCGTGAATGCGTCAACTTTTCCCGTCTTCAGGGCGTGTAGCGGACGAAGGCGAAGGCGTGGCCGTCGGGGGCCCAGTTCGGAACGTTCATCGTGCCCTGCCCGCCGATGCATTCAAGGATGCGGCGGCGATCACTCCCATCGGGTCGACAGAGGACGAGGGCGACGGGCAAGTCCGCCGGGTGGCCTTGGGTCCCGGGCGAATAGGAGAGGTAGATGAGGTGGGTGCCGCAGGGCGAAGGATGCGGGAACCAGTTGACGCGATCATCGGCGAAAAGCTTGCGCTGATCCGATCCGTCGGCCTGCATGACCCATATCTGGGCGTGACCGTCGCGGTCACAGTTCCAGTAGATGAGCCGCCCGTCATAGCTGAAATCCGGGCCATCGGAATGGCCTTCGCCGAAGGTGAGGCGGGTTTCGGGGCCGCCTGCAGCGGGCATGGTGTAGACATCAACGACCCGGCTGCCGCCACGGGCCGCGACAAAGGCCAATGTCCGGCCATCGGGGGACCAGCCATGCCACCAGCTGGGTGCCTTGTCGTTGATCAGGCGCGCGGTTCCACCGGTTGCTGGGATCATGAACATCTCCGCCCCGTGCCCACGGTGCGCGCAGAACACGATCGTCCTGCCGTCGGGGCTGATGCCATGGTCGTTGTTGCAGCGCGCGTCAAAGCCGATATCCAGCGGTTCCAGCGCGGGCCGATCCAGCGGCACGCGGTAGAGCCGACCGTCGCCGTTCACCAGCAGCGCGTTACCCGAAGGATACCAGTTCGGCGCCTCGATCCGGTGATCGACCGTCAGGATGGTGCGGGCGCGGCCTTCGGCGATGTCCCAGAGGGAGAGGTGGGATTTCACCTCTCCTTGGCCTTGAGCAGCTTGGGCGGGCGCAGGCGTTCCGCGTCACGCATCAGGCTGAAGGTCTGGTTGACGTAGTTCACGACGCCCGAAATCTGTTCCATGTAGGCGGTGAGTTCCGGGGTTTTGTCGGCCTCAACCATCTGGACGGGGCGGTCGGGACCTTCATGTTCGAACTGGCAGTAGAAAAGCGGCTCGCCCCGTTTCAGGATGATGTCCTTTTCGGGTTCGTGCCATTCGAACGCCCACATGATGGGTCGCGGCCAAAGGTTCAGTTGGAAGCGGCCGCCGAAGATTGTGCCGGGGAGCGGGTCCTTGCGGTAATGGGCGAAGGTGCCGACCTGCGTCATCCAGACGGGTTCGTCGGCAATGAAGGTATAGGGAAGCTGCAACTGGACCGTCGGGCGGTCGGGATAACGCCATTCCACCTCGGAGACGAGGGTGAGGACCTCGTTCAGTTTGTTGGACCTGATGGGCGAGGCGCTGCCGGCGCGGTTGACAAGAACGGCTTTGCCTTTGTCGTCGCGGGCAAAGCCGATCTGCAGGTCGAAGGGGCATTTGATGACGAAGTAGCGGCTTTCCATCTGGATGACCGCCGGGCAGCGGCTGGCGCTTTTCGCGTGCTGGCGGTTGACCTGACGAGAGACCAGCCGTTCGGGTGGGTCATAGAGGACGGCGCCTTTGTCCGAGGACAGGAACCAGCCCACCTGCACGGGGCCGGAGCGGGGGCCTTCGTCGGGACGGTCATAGGTAACGGTGATCTGCACGGGTCCAACCTTTGTTCTACAGCAACCTCAGAGCCGCCTTCAGCGCGCGCACCGCGAGTTCCGAGGTGATGCGCCGTTCGGGCGGGCCGAAGCCGAAGGCGGCGATGGCGGCCCCTTCGGCCTCTGGCATGGAACAGGAGGCGTGGATTTCGCGCAAGGGCAGATGGGCGATGGCAGGCAGGGTTTCGGGACGGATGCCCGATCCGGGCAACAGGATGATCCGCCCCGCGGCCTGATCCATGAGCCGGGCAAGCGTTTCCGCACCTTCGGGCGCCGTGGGCGCCCCGCCTGAGGTGAGGATGCGGCGGAAACCCAACGCGATGGCGGTTTCCAGCGCCTGCCCCTTGTCGGGCGTAAGGTCGAAGCAGCGGTGCAGGGTGGTGTCCATCCCCTCGGCTTCGGCGAGCAAGGTGGCGAGCATCCATTCATCCAGCCGCCCGTCGGGACGCGAGGCCCCAAGGACGACTCCCGCAAGGCCTGCGGTGCGGGCGGCGGCGATGTCGGCCTTCATCTGGCGAAGGTCTTCGCTGGACCAGAGGAAACCACCCGCGCGGGGGCGGATCATGGCCATGGCCGGGATCGGGCTGCGGGCGGCCTCGGCCATCAGGCCGGGCGAGGGAGAGAGCCCGCCAAGTGCGAGTGCGGAGCAGAGTTCGATCCGGCCTGCCCCGCCACGCAGAGCGGCGGCAAGGCCAGTGGCATCTTCGACGCAGACCTCAAGCAAGATGTCAGGCAAAGGCCACCTCGGCGGCGGCGGCGGCCCCGATTAGGCCGGGTTCGATGCGGCAGAGCGCGGGCACGACGAGGGGGCGGTCGGTCCCGCGCAGGATCATGTTGCGGACGGCGGCGTCGAGATGGGCGATGAGGGCGGGTACGTTCGACAGGCCGCCGCCGACGGGCACGATGGAGGCGCCCACGGTGTTCAGGATCATGGCAAGCGGCGGGGCGAGGATCGCGCGCCAGACATCCACCGTCTGCGCCGCTTGTGGGTCACCGGATTGCCAGCCGTGCAGAAGGGATTCGGAGGTGGCCGTCGCCCCATGAAGGGCGAAATGCAGCTTCTCGATGCCACGCGCCGAACAGACGGCGTCAAGGCAACCCGTCAGGCCGCAGCCACAGGGAAACTCAGGCAGGGTGACGCCTTCGACCTGTGTCCGGGCCACGGGGCCGTGGCCCCATTCCCCAGCAAAGCCGCCGGGGCCGGAGACGGGTCTGCCGTCGATCACCAGCCCGCCGCCCACCCCAGTGCCGAGGATGATGCCGAATACGGTGCGATGCCCCTGCCCTGCGCCCTGCGTGGCCTCGGCCATCGCGAAGCAATCGGCATCATTGAGGATGAGGACGGGGACGCGCAGCGCATCCTGCAACTCAGGCCCGAGTCGGCGGCCATCGGCGCAAGGGATGTTGGCAACACGCAGGCGCTGCGTATCCGGGTCCACCACTCCGGCGATGGAGATGGCAACGGCCTTGGGGCGCAGCCCTTCGGCAAAGCGAGCGATGGCGGCGGTAAAGGCCGTGAAGTCACCTGTCGGGGTGGGCGTATCGCCCAGCGGCACGAGGCTGCCGTCGGTGAAGTTGGCGGCCTTGATCCGGCTGCCGCCGATATCGAAACAGAGGATCATGCGCCGTCCCTGCGGTTTTGGCCCAGATTAGCGGGCTTCGCGCGGCTTGACAGCCCCGCCCGTGCGGATCATCTGGCGCGGGCCTTCATCGGGGGATTGGGAATGTCGGACGACCGTCTGATCGTGGCGCTGGACGTGCCAAACGTGGTGCAGGGGCTGGACCTTGTCGCGCGCATCGGAGAGGCGGCGAGCTTCTACAAGATCGGCCTCGGCATGCTGACCGGGGGCGGGCTGGCCTTGGCCAATGAGATCAAGGGTGAGATGGGCAAGCGGGTCTTTCTGGACCTGAAGCTGTTCGACATCGGCGCGACGATCGAGGCAGCGGTGCGGGGGATCGCGCGCTATGATCTGGACCTGCTGACGGTGCATGGCGACCCGCAGGTGGTGCGGGCGGCTGCCGAAGGGAAAGCGGGCACAGGGCTGAAGATCATGGCGGTGACGGTGCTGACCTCGCTAGACCGTGCGGATCTGGATGCGAACCTGATCAAGGCGGGCGATATCCATGATATCACGCTGGAACGGGCGGCCCGCGCGCTGGAGGCCGGGGCGGATGGCGTGATCGCCAGCCCGCAGGAGGCCGCGATGATCCGGGCGCTGCCACAGGCGCAGGGCAAGCTGATCGTGACGCCGGGGGTTCGGCCCATGGGCGCAGCGGCGGGGGATCAAAAACGCATCGCCACGCCTGCGCAGGCCATCGGGGACGGAGCGGATCACATCGTGGTGGGGCGCCCGATCTGGCAGGCGGCGGACCCAGCCGCAGCGGCGCGGGCCGTCATTGCGGAACTGCCTGCGCGCTGAGGGCAAGGCGGACACGGGCCTGAAGGCCGGGTATCGCCATGGGATGGTTGAGAAAATCGTCGATGGGCATCAAGGCCCATCCCTGCCCTTCGCTGCCGAAGCGGACCTGCGAAACCTCGTCTCGCGTGATGTGACCGGCGAAAAAGACCGACCATTCTGTGGGGTTCAGCAGCGCGGGCTGGACGATGCGGAAGGTCAGGCGATCGACGGTCAGGCGGAGACCGAATTCCTCCTCCACCTCGCGCAGGAGGCAGGCTTCGGGCGTTTCGCCACCGTCGCGGCCGCCGCCGGGCAAGTCCCACATCCCCGGCCAAGGCAGGCCGGGATGGGTGTCGCGCAAGCAGGCAAGAAGCGCGTCGCCGCAGAAGAGCGCGGCCTTGGCCCCGGCAAAGCCTGCCTCAGTTATCATTGATATCGCGGTCCCAGACCTTCACCTGACCGCGACGTACCCCCATGGTGCGGCGCAGCGCGACCCATGCAACGAGGGAACAGAGCGCGAAGGTCAGGAACAGGAAGGCCGGGCCGCCGGAGAGGATATCAAGGCCGAGGAAGATGCCTGTCATCACCGCACCGATGGCAAAGCCGAGGAAGATGTAGCCGGGGACCACCACCTCGAGCACACCGATCAGAAAGCCCGCGACGACCCAGATCCACCAGATGGACCACCACATCAGGCTTTCCCCCGGACCAGCTTGAACGCGTCAGAGAAGGCCTCAAGCGCGCTGACGGGCAAGAGTATGGTTTGCTTGCCTTCACCCACGGCGACCTGTGAGAGCGCTTCCACCTGCTTCATGGCGATCTGATACTGCGCGGCTTCCAGCCCGTTTGCGGTGATGGCGCCTGCGATCACGCCCGTGGCGTAAGCTTCGGCATCTGCGGTGATGCGTTTTGCCTTGGCGGCCTGTTCGGCGGCGTAGAGATCACCGTCGGCGGCGAGTTCGACGGCGCGCTTCTTTCCTTCCGCCTCGGTCACCTGCGCGCGGCGGGCGCGTTCGGCGTTGAGCTGCTGAAGCATCGCGGCGCGGGTGGCATCGTCGAGATTGACGTCGAGGATTTCGGCGCGCGTCACCTCCACCCCCCAGTCATCCACCATCATGCGGACCTGTTCACGCACCCGTTCGATGAGTTGCGCGCGCCCCGACTGGACCTGATCGAGTTCAAGTTTCCCGATTTCCGACCGCACGATCCCGGCCACGGTGGTGGCGATGGCGGCATCCACGTCCCGGATACGGTAGACGGTCTTTTCCGGTTCGGTGATGCGGTAGAAAACAGAGGTTTCCACCTTCACCAACACGTTGTCCGCGGTGATGGCGTCCTGCGAGGCATTGGGCAACTGCCGTTCGAGGATGGAGATCTTGTGCGGCACGCGATCGAGGAAGGGGACGACGAAGTTGATCCCCGGCCCAAGGACCGCGCGCAGGCGGCCGAAGCGTTCGACCACATGCTTTTCGGATTGCGGGACGATCCGCACGCCGAGGAAGATGCAGAGGATGATGAAGATCGCGATCGCAAGAAAGATGGCGTTGCCGCCGAAAAGTTCAGGCTCCATGCCCGCTGCCTCCTGAAAAACCATGGGCGAATCATGGGGGTTTGGCGGGCGGCGCGCAAGTGGCGGCCATGGACGGGCTGCGCGCTGCGGCGCATACTGTGGCCATGCCTGCCCTTTGCCGCGATTGCCTGACCACTTTCGATGCCGGTGCGCGCTGCCCGGCCTGCCGCAGCCCGCGCGTATTGGCGCATCCCGAGCTGTTTGATCTGTCGATCGCGCATATGGATTGCGATGCCTTTTATGCGAGCGTGGAAAAGCGGGACAATCCCGACCTGCGCGACAAGGCGCTGATCGTGGGGGGCGGCACGCGGGGGGTTGTTTCAACCTGCTGTTATATCGCGCGAATTTCGGGCGTGCGGTCGGCGATGCCGATGTTTCAGGCGCTGAAGCTGTGCCCGGAGGCGGTGGTGGTGAAACCGCGGATGGCGGTCTATGCGGCGGAAAGCCGGAAAATACGGGCGATGATGGAGGAATTGACGCCCGACATCGAACCGCTGTCGCTGGACGAGGCGTTTCTCGACCTGTCGGGGACAGCGCGGCTGCATGGGGCGCCGCCTGCCGTGATGCTGGCGCGGCTGGTGCGGCGGATGGAGGAGGAGTTGGGGCTGACCGGGTCTATCGGTCTGAGTCATAACAAGTTTCTGGCGAAGATTGCCTCGGACCTCGACAAGCCCAAGGGGTTTTCGGTGATCGGGCGGGCGGAGACGCAGGCCTTTCTGACGGCGAAACCGGTTCGGATCATCTGGGGGGTCGGGACGGCCACGCAGGCCGCGCTGGAGGCGGCTGGGATACGGACCATCGCGGACCTGCTGCGTTGGGAACGGGTTGATCTGGTGGCGCGGTTCGGAAGCATGGGGGACCGGCTTTATCATTTGGCGCGCGGACAAGATCAGCGTCGCGTCAGCCGGGACGAGGTGCCGAAGTCGATCAGCAAGGAGACGACGTTCAACGAAGATACCGGCGATCCGGATATCTTGGACGGCCATATCTGGCGGCTGGCGGAACAGGTGGCGGATCGGGCGAAGGCCAAGGCATTGGCCGGGCGGGTGGTGGTGCTGAAGCTGAAACGTGATGATTTCCAGACGGTTACGCGGCGGCACGCCTTGGGCGATGCGACGCAGATGGCGGACCGCATCTATCGCGCGGCGCGGGACTTGTTCGATCACGCGGGGGCGAAGGGGCCATTCCGGCTGATCGGGGTGGGGATCGCGGATCTGGTGGACGAGGATCAGGCGGATCGGTCGGGCGACCTGCTGGACCCGGAGGCAGGCAGGCGCGCAAAGGCGGAACGGGCGGCGGATGCGATCCGCGCGAGGTTCGGGAAGGATGCGATCATCAAGGGGCGAAGCCTGCGCTGAAGCCGCGCCTTACTCTGCCGCAAGCGACATGCGGCCCGCCTGCGGGGCGGTGATGTCGGCGATGACGCGGGTCATAAGCCGTTGGAAATCCTTGAAATCCGATTTCGGCTCGATACGGGATTCGTCCATATAGAGGGCGCGGTCGATCTCGATCTGAACGACGTGCTGCTGGCGCGAGGGGCGGCCATAGGCTTGGGCGATATAGGCCCCGGCGAAGGGGGCGTTGCGGGCAGTGCGCAGCCCTGCAGCAGCGAAGGCCTGTTCGATACGGTCCACCACATCGCGGGCGGCGGCGGCACCGAAACGGTCGCCCAGCACCACGTCCGGGCGGGGATAGCCGGGGCGGGAATGTGCCTCGATCGCCTCATGCGGCATGGAGTGGCAATCGATCAGGATGGCGTGACCGAATTGCGCAAGGCTTTCATCCAGAAGGATTTTCAGTGCGGCGTGATAGGGGTTCCAGACAGTCTGGATGCGCCGCTCTGCCTCGGCCCGCGGGAGTTTGCCACGATAGATGGCGCGGCCGCCTGCGACGACGCGGGGGATCACCCCAAGGCCGGAGGAGACGCGGGGGTTGTGGGGGGCGCGGTCGATGCCTTCGATCACGGCCGGATCAAGTTCGTCCGCGGCGCGGTTGAGGTCGATATAGGCGCGCGGGATGCGGGCGGCGAGGAGCGGCGCGCCATGCGACGGGGCGGCGGCGAACAGGTGGTCGACGAAGGCATCTTCCGAGGAGCGGATCGTGTGGCGATCCAGAAGGCTTTGCGAAACAAAGCTTTGCGGGTAGTCAGCCCCGGAATGGGGCGACGAGAAGACCACCGGGGTGGTCCGGCGGCGGGGGAGGTGCAGGGTGTAGGCGTCGCTTTGCATGTCTCAGATATAGCCGTGTTTTCCCGGATGCCAAAACCCCTTGAACCTATGGGCGACTCCTTTTATAGACCCCACGACCGACGCGGACCCGCCCGCGTCCTTTTGTTTTGGGAACGGGCGGATATGTGAAGGAACGTGGGCGGTTAGCTCAGCGGTAGAGCACTACGTTGACATCGTAGTGGCCACTGGTTCGATCCCAGTACCGCCCACCATTTCGCCGTTTTCCGCAAGGGAAACATCAAGGATTTCAAGGCGCTGCGCGCCGCGAATGGGAGAAGAACGATGAAGGTTGCGAACTCGCTCCGCTCGCTCAAGACGCGTCATCGCGATTGCCAGGTCGTGCGCCGCAAAGGCCGCGTCTATGTGATCAACAAGACGCAGAAGCGGTACAAGGCCCGTCAGGGCTGATCTTTTCCGGGTGACCGGAGGACAGGGCCGCCCGGTGGGCGGCCTTTTGTTTTGCCCGTTGCAAGTGACTGGGAACGCTGCATTAATCCGGACCAAAGACCGAAAACGGCTGTGCCCTGTTTTGTGCCGCCTTTTGTGCAGCAAACTGTGGGCACGCAGCGCACGGTGGGGTGCGCGTTAAGTTAAACAGCGCGAATCGTTTGGAGGACCCCGAAATGCATCCCAATCCCGCCTTTCGGGGCACGCCTGAGGAGGAGAATCTGCGGTTCGCGGCCGCACGGGGCTTTGGCATGCTGTGCGTGAATGGCACGGCGGGGCCGGTGGCCGCGCATGTGCCCTTTGTGATGGCAGGGGCGCGGGTGGTGGAGGTGCATCTGGCGCGGTCCAATGCCGTGGCGCGGATGGCTTTGCCTGCGCCTGCGCTGCTGGCCGTGCAAGGGCCGGATGCCTATGTCTCGCCCGACTGGTACGGGGTGCCGGATCAGGTGCCGACGTGGAATTACGTGGCGGTGCATCTGCGGGGCGTCCTGTCACCGATGCCGGGGGCGGAATTGGAGCCGCAGGTGGATGCGCTGTCGGCGGAGTTCGAGGGGCGGATCGCGGGCAAGCGGCCTTGGACCAAGCACAAGATGGGCGACGGGGTGATGGAGCGGATGATGCGGGGCATCCTGCCTTTCCGTCTCGAGGTGACGGAGGTTGAAGGGACGTGGAAGCTGAACCAGAACAAGACAGCAGAGGCGCGGGCGGGGGTGATCGCGGCGCTGGAGGCGCAAGGCGGCATGGCGGCGGAGATGGCGCGGTTGATGCGGGACGTGGCGGCGGGGTGAACCCCGCCCCACGGGTTGGGACGGGTGAGGGATCGCGCGAGATGGGCCGGATGGCCCATCCTACGTCCCCATGCATGACCTTGTGACCTTGCACCCGGTTCAGCCGGGGCTGTGAGTATTTGGGCCAAGATGAAGGGGTAAGGTCGGTCTGGCCTTGCGGGCCGGGCGCGCGCTGGGGGTGGACTGGCGGCGTCTGGCTGTGGAAATCGCTTTGCCCGAAGGCAGGGCGGGCCTAGGGTCGGGGCAAAATCGACGGAGCCTGTGACATGCGTCTCTATTTCTCGCCCACCTCGCCCTATGTGCGGAAGGTCATGGTCCTGCTGCATGAGACCGGGCAATTGCCTCAGGTGGAGCTTGTCACGGGATCGGGCAGCCCGGTCGATCCCGGCACGGCGCCGTTGGAGGCCAATCCCCTTGGCAAGGTGCCCGCGCTGGAGCGGCCGGATGGGCCTGCGCTGTATGACAGCCGGGTGATTTGCCGATACCTCGATGCAAGGGCGGACGCGGGGCTTTACCCCGAAGGCGCGCGACTTTGGGACACGCTGACGGTGGAGGCGACGGGGGACGGCATCCTCGATGCGGCACTGCTGATGGTTTATGAGGGGCGGCTGCGCCCGGAAGAGCTGCGCTTTGCCCCTTGGGTGGAGGGGCAATGGGCCAAGGTGGACCGGGCGCTGGATGTGCTGGAGACGCGCTGGCTGGCGCATCTGCGGGGGCCGCTGGATGCCGGACAGATCGCCGTGGGTTGCGCGTTGGGGTATCTGGATTTCCGCCACGGCGCGCGGGGCTGGCGGGCGGGGCGGCCGGGGCTGGCGGCGTGGTTCGACAGCTTTGCGGCGCGGCCTTCGATCATGGCGACGCTGCCCGTCTGACATGAGCCTGCCTTTCGGCGCCTTCGTCACGGTCTGGCTGTTTCTGGCGGCCAACATCGCCTCGCCGGGGCCGAATGTGTTGAACACCGTGGCGCTGGCGATGGGATCGGGGCGGCGGGCGGGGTTCGGATCGGCCTGCGGGGTGGGGCTGGGCATCGGGCTGTGGTGCCTGTCGATGCTGCTGGGGCTTGCGGCGGTGATTGCACTTCTGCCTTGGGCGGCGGAGGCGCTGCGCTGGACGGCGGTGGGGCTGCTGCTGCTGTTCTCGATCCGCTATCTGCGCGGCGCGTGGGCCGGATACCGGGCGCGGGGGATGCCCTTGCCAGAAGGACAGCGGGGCGCAGGCTTTGCCACTGGGTTCCGGCGGGCGCTGGCGGTGATCGCGGTCAATCCCAAGGCCCTGACCAGCTGGCTGGCGGTGATGGGGATGTTCCCCGTGGCCGAGGCCGGGGCGGGGGATGTGGCGATCTTGTGTGCCGGCGCGTGCCTGCTGTCCTTTTCGATTCACGGCATCTACATGATTCTCTTCTCAACTGCCCCGGCATTGCGGTTCTATCTGCGGGCGGGATGGCTGTTGCAGGCGGCGGCAGGGGTTCTGTTCGCAGGGTTTGCGCTACGACTTGTCGCAGGGGGTTGAGCGGAAAAGCTGCCGTTCCATCCTCTGCGGCATGCCCGTGGCAGGTGAAGGCGTCGTTAGCGCGCCAAAGCGGCCACAGAACGTGCATTTCCGCAGGCTTTGGCCCGGTCTGCGCCCGTTTGTCCGCTGGACGATCCGGCGCGCCTTGTCTAAAAGCCGCCCGGCAAGGCTGCAGGTGACTGCGGCCCCATCGACAATGGGTCGCGGGACGCCCCCGCGCCTGTGAAAGGGAGAAGATCTCGTGTCCCACGCTGAAGAGAACGCAGGTACCCGGCGGGATTTCCTGTACTATGCGACGGCAGGGGCCGGTGCGGTTGCCACGGGCGCCGCGGTCTGGCCGCTGATCAACCAGATGAACCCCTCGGCCGATGTTCAGGCGCTGTCGTCGATCTTCGTCGACGTGTCGGGCGTCGAGGTCGGCACGCAGTTGACGGTGAAGTGGCTGGGCAAGCCCGTCTTCATCCGTCGCCGGACGCCGGAAGAGATTGAGGCGGCGCGCGCCGTGGCGCTGACCGATCTGGTTGATCCGCTGTCGGACAATGCCAACAAGCCGGGGTCTGACGCCGCGGACGAGAACCGCTCGCTGGACGAGGCGGGCGAGTGGCTGGTGATGATGGGGGTGTGCACCCATCTGGGCTGCGTGCCGCTGGGGGATGGCGCCGGGGAGTTCGGCGGCTGGTTCTGCCCCTGCCACGGGTCGCATTACGATACGTCGGGCCGCATCCGCAAAGGGCCTGCGCCGCGCAACCTGCCGGTGCCGGTGGCGACCTTCGAAGACGAAACCACGATCAAGCTCGGGTAAGGAACAGAACAGATGGCCGGAATTCCGCACGACCATTACGAGCCCAAGAGCGCAGGCGAAAAGTGGCTTCACAAGCGCCTGCCCATTGCTGGGCTGATGTATGACACGATCATGATCCCCACGCCCAAGAACCTGAATTGGATGTGGATCTGGGGGATCATCCTGACGTTCTGCCTTGCGCTGCAGATCATCACGGGCATCATCCTTGTGATGCATTACACGCCGCATGTGGACCATGCCTTCGCGTCGGTCGAACACATCATGCGCAACGTGAATGGCGGCTACATGATCCGCTACCTGCACCAGAACGGCGCGTCGCTGTTCTTTGTGGCGGTCTATCTGCACATCTTCCGCGGTCTCTATTACGGGTCCTACAAGGCCCCGCGCGAGATCACGTGGATCATCGGCATGCTGATCTACCTGCTGATGATGGGCACGGCCTTCATGGGCTATGTGCTGCCCTGGGGTCAGATGTCCTTCTGGGGCGCGACCGTCATCACCGGCCTGTTCGGGGCGATCCCCGGCGTGGGCCCGGCGATCCAGACATGGCTGCTGGGCGGGCCTGCGGTGGACAATGCCACGCTGAACCGCTTCTTCAGCTTGCATTACCTGCTGCCCTTCGTGATCGCGGGCCTTGTGGCCGTGCATATCTGGGCTTTCCACACCACGGGCAACAACAACCCGACCGGCGTGGAAGTGCGCCGTGGGTCGAAGGAAGAGGCGGCGAAGGACACGGTTCCGTTCTGGCCGTACTACGTGATCAAGGACCTCTTTGCGCTGGCGGTCATCCTTGCGGTGTTCTTCGCCATCGTGGGCTTCATGCCGAACTATCTGGGTCACCCCGACAACTACATCGAGGCGAACCCGCTGGCCACGCCTGCGCATATCGTGCCGGAATGGTACTTCCTGCCCTTCTACGCGATCCTGCGCGCCTTCACCGCCGATGTCTGGGTGGTGATCGCGGCCGAGTGGATCACCTTCGGGATCGTCGACGCCAAGTTCTTCGGCGTGCTGGCGATGTTCGGGGCGATCGCGGTGATGGCGCTGGCGCCGTGGCTGGACACGTCGTCCGTCCGGTCGGGCCGCTATCGCCCGATGTTCAAGTGGTGGTTCGCGCTGCTGGTGGTCGATTTCCTGGTCCTGATGTGGGTCGGTGCGATGCCCGCGGAAGAGCCTTATGCGACCATCTCGTTGATCGCGTCGGCCTACTGGTTCGCCTACTTCCTCGTGATCCTGCCGCTTCTGGGGGTGATCGAGAAGCCGCTGCCGCAGCCGGCCACGATCGAGGATGACTTCAATGCCCACTACGGCAAGTCCGGCGGCAACGCCGTGGCGCAACCGGCCGAGTGAGAAGGGAACCGACCAAGATGATCAGGAAGATCGCTCTTACGACCGCCGCCGTTCTGGCGCTGACCTCCGGGGCGGCGCTGGCGGCAGGCGGGAAGAAGGAAATCACCGATGTGGACTTCGCGCATGAAGGCCCGTTCGGACGGTTCGACCAGTTCCAGCTGCAGCGCGGGTTGCAGGTCTATATGGAAGTCTGCTCGGCCTGCCACGGTCTGAAATACGTGCCGATCCGCACGCTGGCCGACGAGGGTGGCCCGCAGCTGCCCGAGGATCAGGTCCGCGCCTTCGCCACGCAGTTCACCGTGACGGATGCAGAGACGGGCGAGGATCGGGAAGGCAAGCCGACCGACCACTTCCCGGTTTCGGGCATGGAAGGGGCACCCGACCTGTCGCTGATGACCAAGGCGCGGGCGGGTTTCTCGGGTCCTTACGGTTCCGGCATGAGCCAGCTGTTCAACGGCATGGGCGGGGCGGAATACATGTATTCCATCCTGACCCACTACAAGGACAACCCGGAATGCGCCCCCGATGGCGTGGACGGGTTCTATTACAACAGCTCTTTCCCGAACGGGTCGGTTCCGGACAGCTGCAAGGACGAGCACGGGGTTTCGACCGTGCCGGGCAGCTGGATCGCGATGCCGCCTCCGCTCATGGATGATCTGGTGACCTATGCCGATGGCACCGCGGCAACGACGAGCCAGATGGCGGAGGATGTGTCGTCCTTCCTGATGTGGACGGCGGAACCGAAGCTGATGGACCGGCGCGAGTCGGGCTTTAAGGCGGTGGTGTTCCTGCTGATCCTTGCGTCGCTGCTGTATCTGACGAACAAGCGGATCTGGGCGGGCGTGAAGGGCAAGACGGCCTAAGCAAACCGCCCCGAGAAACGGAATGACCCCGCCTGAAAGGGCGGGGTTTTTCTTTGGCGGCGGGTCGGGGGCAGGCGGAATTTGCGGCAGATTCCGGCGCGGTTCGTGCGTCACGAACCGCCTTGACCGAGGTAATCGGCCAGCGCCTGTGGCGGATGGGCGAAAAGGGCGGCGGTGCCCTGCGGGGGATGGGCCTGCCCATCGGCGACAAGGATCGTCAGGTCGGCGAAGGCCTTCGCATCCTGCGGATCATGAGTGACCATCAGCACGGTGGCGCCGGTTTCCGCCGCCACTTCGGCCACGAGGGCGAGCATGTCTTGTTTCAGCGCAGGCCCGAGCGCGGCAAAGGGTTCGTCCAACAAGAGGAGCGGGCGGGCGCGCAGAAGCGCGCGGGCCAGTGCCGCCCTGCCCTGCTGGCCCCCTGAAAGCTGCGCCGGTTTTCTTTGGGCAAGGCCGTCGAGGCCGGTGCGGTGAAGGGCCTGCTCTACCCGGGCGCGGATGTCGGGTGACAGGCTGCCATCTGGCGCGAGGCCGAGGGCGAGGTTCCGTTCCAGCGTTAGATGGGGAAAGAGGTTCTGATCCTGAAACAGGATGGTGACCGGGCGCTGGCCGGGGTCTTTGGCGGTGATGTCCTGCACCTGCCAGAGGATGCGCCCCGATTGCGGGGCGGTGAAGCCTGCGATGGCGTTCAGAAGCGTGGACTTGCCTGCGCCCGAGGGGCCGATGAGGGCCGTGCGCGCGCCCTGCGGGACGGTCAGGTCGGCGGCGAGGCGGAAGCCCGGTGCCGCGAGGACAAGGTGGTCAAGCTGGAGCATGGCGGCGACCGATCCCGTCGAAGAGGGCGAAGAGGGTGAAGGAGAGCGCGAGCAGGAGGAGGGAGGCGGCGGCGGCCTGTTCCATCCGGTAGCTGCCCATCAGGCTGTGGATGTAGAGCGGCAGGGTGGCGTTGGTCTGCCCTGCGAACAGGGTGATGACGCCCAGATCGCCCAGGGAGAGCGCCGCAGTGATGCCCGCGCCAAAGCCCAAGGGCCGCGCAAGTTGTGGCAGGGTGACGAGGCGGAGGCGGGCCATGGGGGTGAGGGCGAGGGAGGCGGTCAGGCGGCTGTAATCGGCATGGAGGGCGCGGGCGGGCGGGGCAAGGAGGCGATAGCTGTAGGGCAGCGCGAGGGTGCCGTTGGTGGCGATGGTGACGGGGATGGCGAGGTCTGAGGGCGAGGCATAGGGGCGCAGGGCGAGGAAGAGGCCCGTGCCGATGACAAGGGAGGAGGCCGCAAGGGGGAAGGTGGCGGCGGTGTCATAGAGGCGGTGACCCGGCGCGCGGCGGGCGGTGGCCAGCGCAAGGGCCAGCGCGGCGGTGGTGGCGAGGGCCGTGGAGGCCAGCGCAATGGCGAGGGAGCGGGCCGTCGCCTCGATCAGCCCCTGCGGGAGGGTGGTCAGCCCGGGCAGGCCACGGGCGACAAGGGCGGCAAGGGGCAGGATCAGGAAGGCAGCGGCGAGGGTAATGGCGGTGGCATCCAGCGCCTTGCGCCAGCCTTTGGGGGCCGGGAGTTCCGGGAGGCGGCCGAGGCCCGCGCCGAAGCTCGTGTCGCGGATCAGCGCCCAGCCTGCGAGGAGGGCGGCGGTGGTCAGGGCGAATTGGATCAGGGCAAGGGTGGCGGCGCGATCAGGGGCGAAGTCGAAACGGAGGGCCTGGTAGATGGCCAGTTCCACCGTCGTGGCGGCAGGGCCGCCGCCGAGGGTGAGGGCGGTGGCGAAGCTGGCAAGGCAGAGGGTGAAGATGGTGAGGAACGCGCCGGGCAGGGTGGCGCGGAGCATGGGGAGTTCGAGGTGGCGGAATTGCGCGGCGGGGGTGAGGGCGAGGGCGCGGGCGAGGCGGAACCGTTCGGCGGGGATGGCCTGCCAGCCTTGCAGCAGCATGCGGGTGGCGAGGGGCAGGTTGAGGAAGACATGCGCCAGCAGGACGCCGTGCAGGCCGTAAGGGGAAATGGGGGGGAGGCCTGCGGAGGTGAGAAGCTGGTTGAGGGTGCCGCCCCGGCCGAAGATGGCGAGAAGGCCGAGGATGGCCACGATGACGGGCAGCAGGAAGGGCGCGCCCATCAGGGTGATGAGGAGGCCGCGCCCGGGAAAGCGACGGCGGGCGAGCGCGCGGGCCACGGGGATGGCGAGGGCGGTGGAGAGGAGCGCCGAGAGGGCGGCCTGCAGCAGGGTGAAGCGGAGAGCGGACCAATCGGCGGGGCCGATGGGGGCCGTGCCCGCATGAAGCGCCACGGCACCGACCGTGCCGAGCGTCATCGCCCCAAGGAGAGCGGCGGCGAGCGCCGCCCCCACGGGCAGGGTCAGCGGGCGAGCGCGGCTTGCCATTCGGCCAGAGCCGCGTCACGGGCGGAGGCCGCCTCGTCCGGGGTGAGGAGGAGGGATGTCTCGGGCTGGATCAGGGTTTCGAAGCCTGCCGGCAGGCCCGCAGCGGGGGTGACGGCGGGATACATCCAGTTCGTGGTGGGGATCACGGATTGGAAGGCGTCGGTCCCGATGAAGGCCAGGAAGGCATCGGCCAGTTCGGGCTGATCGGTCGCGGCGAGTTTTCCGGCCACCTCGACCTGCAGATAATGGCCTTCGGTGAAGGGGGCGGCGGCTTTCGACGCGTCTTCCTCGGCGATCAGGTGATAGGCGGGGGAGGTGGTGTAGGAGAGGACCATGTCAGCCTCGCCTTCCAGAAAGAGGCCGTAGGCTTCGGACCAGCCGGGGGTGACGGTGACGATGTTGTCGGCCAGCCCTGCCCAGATGTCTGGGGCGCGGTCGCCATAGGCGGCCTTGACCCACATCAGGAGGCCGAGACCGGGGGTGGAGGAGCGCGGGTCCTGAATAAGGATCTTCACGTCGGAGGCGGCGAGGTCTTCGAAAGAGGTGGGGGGTTCGGGGAGCTTCGCCTTGTCATGGACGAAGGCGAACCAGCCCCAGTCGAAGGGGACGAAGTTGGGGTCGGCGAAGGGGACGGGTAGGGTGTTTTGCCATGTCTGGCCGTGCGGCGCGAAGAGGCCCGTGGCAGTCGCGGCGGCGGTAAGGTTGGTGTCGAGGCCGAGGAGGATGTCGGCATCGGAGGCCGCGCCTTCCATCTGGATGCGGGACAGGAGCGCCGCGCCATCGCCTGCGGCGACGAATTGCAGGTCGCAGGCGCAGCTTTCCTCGAAGGCCTTTTCGACCGCCGGGCCGGGGCCCCATTCGGCGGTGAAGCTGTCATAGGTCAGGACGGTGAGCACGGGTTTGTCCTGTGCCACGGCAGCGGTGGCAGCAGTGGCAAGGCCCAGCGCAAGGATCGAAGTCTTCATGTTTCTCTCCATGTGCGACGGGTGGTCGGAGATGGAGAGCGAATTCCATGCACCTTCCCTCCGCCGGTATGATCCGGTTCAGGTTCAACGGGTCCGCTTTCGCATCTCAGCCCTATGGGCACCCCGAGGTGGGGGTGAACATAAGGGCTGAGGCGGCGGGTGCAAGGGGGATCGTTGGCGCGGGCTTCGGCGTCGGACCGGGGGTTTCACACCCCCGGACCCCCGTGGGATATTTGAGAACAGATGAAGAGGGGTTGCAGGGGGTTGGTCGGGGCGCGTTAGGGTTAATGTGGCGCCTGGAGATTAATAAGGTGGAAGGCGAAGGAAGACCGCCCAGGGGGGTGCTTGGGCAGGTTGGGGGAATCGGGGCGCGCCTGGTTGGCATTTGCATCCGGCAAGCTAGATTTCCAGAGGACTGAGGGTCATTAAGGAGAACGCCACAAAAGGCGCAACCAGATCATTTCATCGTCAATTCATTTATCGATGATGGCTGGATATCCCGAGACAGCAGGAAAGCACGACCAATACGTCTCTTTAAGGTTGAATTGACATGCGCGCGACTGCATGTTGTAATCCTTCGGTTGTTTTGGCTTGATCGGTGCTTAAGGCATGATGGTGTGTTATGGAGTTCAAAATTAGCAGAAGAGCTGATCTCGCAATCGCTTTGTGTCTTTTTTTGCTTTTGGCCGTCTTTGGTTCTTTCCTGTTTTTCGGCGGGAATGATTTTAATTTAGGCGACGTATTTGCTTCGGTTTTTCTGGCTTCTGCAGCTTTTCTTCTTGTTTTCTCCTGCCGTCGGGTAACGAGGATCGTGATCAACGAGGAGGGCATCATTTTGCTTCCAGAAGGGGTAAAGCTGCCAAAGGAACAGATATCTGAGATCAAGATTACCTATCCGGAGGTCTTTCTGCAGAGGGGAGAATTAAATCGCCTTAGTGTCGAAATGCATGATGAATCGTTCTATTGGGTTCCTTTCATATTTCTGAGATTCAAGAAGAACGTTTCTATCAGGATCACCGGCATTTCCGACCCACATGGATTTATTGGTGCGCTACGCGCTTTCGAGGAAAGAATTACGGAGGTTCCCAAAAGAGAGGAAGAATGACATGCCGGGAACCAGCTTGATATTGCGGCGTGTTTGCCCCTCAGTTCGTCGATATCCTTGAGGTAAAGGTCAAGACGGAAGCGTCGTACAGGATTCGCGTGGCAACGCGGAATGCGAACTGCGATCCGGCGTCGTCCGCAAACCCCTTTGCGCCCTGCCCCGCTTTGGCCTATGGACGGGGCCGGATCAGGGAGCCTTCGCGATGTCCTTCAACACCTTCGGCCATATCTTCCGCGTGACGACTTGGGGCGAGAGCCATGGGCCCGCGCTGGGTTGCACGGTGGATGGGGTGCCGCCGGGGGTGGCGCTGACGGAAGCCGATATCCAGCCGTGGATGGACAAGCGGAAACCCGGGCAGAACAAGTTCACCACCCAGCGCAAGGAACCCGATGAGGTGCGCATCCTGTCGGGTGTCTTTGAAGGGGTGACGACGGGCACGCCGATCCAGTTGATGATCGAGAATACCGACCAGCGGTCGAAGGATTACGGCGAGATCGCGCAGGCCTTCCGGCCGGGGCATGCCGACATCACCTATCACCAGAAATACGGGGTGCGGGATTATCGCGGCGGCGGGCGGTCGTCGGCGCGCGAGACGGCGGCGCGGGTGGCGGCGGGGGCCGTGGCGCGGGCGGTGCTGGCGCGGCTGGTGCCGGGGCTGCGGATCACCGGCTATATGGTTCAGATGGGTGTGAAGGGGATCGACCGGGCGCGGATCGATCTGGCGGAGGTGGAGCGGAACCCGTTCTGGTGCCCGGACCCGATCGCGGCCGGGGAATGGGCGGCCTATCTGGATGAGCTGCGGCTGTCGCATAACTCGGTGGGCGCTGTGATCGAGGTGGTGGCCGATGGCGTTCCGGCGGGGCTGGGGGCGCCTTTGTACGGCAAGCTGGACAGCGATCTGGCGGCGGCGATGATGTCGATCAACGCGGTAAAGGGCGTGGAGATCGGGGATGGCATGGCCTCGGCCGCGCTGACCGGGGTGGAGAATGCGGACGAAATCCGCATGGGGGCGGCGGGGCCAGAGTTCCTGTCGAACCATGCCGGGGGGATTCTGGGCGGGATTTCGACGGGTCAGCCGGTGGTGTGCCGGTTCGCGGTGAAGCCGACATCCTCGATCCTGACGCCGCGGCGGACGGTGAATGTGAAGGGCGAGGAGATCGACCTGATCACCAAGGGGCGGCATGACCCCTGCGTGGGCATCCGCGCCGTGCCGGTGGGCGAGGCGATGATGGCCTGCGTGATCCTTGACCATCTGCTGCTGGATCGCGGGCAGACGGGCGGGGTGCGCGGGGCGATCGGCTGAGCCTCAGCTCGGTTTGCGCGACAGCTGCACGGCGAGGATGCCTGCGGCGACGACGGTCGCGCCGAGGATATCGGTCGGGCGGAGGGTCTCGTTCAGCAACAGCGCCGCGATGGCCGTGCCGAAGGCCGGGTTGAGGAAGTGGTAGGTCGCCGCGCGGGTGGGGCCGATGCGGCGGACGAGGGCGAACCAGATCAGTGTCGCGGCAAGGCCGGGGATGAAGATCTGGTAGGTGAAGGCCAGCGCGAGGGGCAGGGTGGGCGTCAGGCGGAAGGGTTCCGTCAGCGCGGCGATGACGGCCAAGGCGGCGGAGCCTGCCAGCATCTGCAGGCCCACGATCAGGAGAAGCGGGCCGAGCCCCGCCTGTGCGCCGGAGGCGGAGCGCAGGGTGAGTGTGGCGATGGCCAGCGCCAGAGCGCCCATGACGCAGAGCAGGGTTCCCAGCGGATCGGCCCCGCCGGAGAGGCGGGTGCCCATGATGAGGGCGGTGCCCGCGAAGCCCGCGATGAGGCCTGCGATGCCGAGCGCGGGCAGGCGTTCGCCCCGGAAGGCCCAAGAGAGGGCAGCGACCATCAGCGGCATAGAGGCGGCGATGATGACGGCGAGCGAGGCCTCTACCCATTGCAGGGCGATGAAGTTGAGGCCGAGATAGGCCGCGTTCTGCAAAAGGCCGAAGGCCGCGACGGAGCGCCATTGCGCGCGGGTGAGGGTGAGGCGCGCGCCCAGCGCAAGGGCCACGCCCACCGCCAGAAGGCCCGAGATCAGGAAGCGGGCCGCCAGCGTGGCCAGAGGCGCGGCATCGGCCACGATGATGCGGGCCGTGGCGAAGGCCGAGGACCACATCAGGGCGAAGATCAGGCCCATCACAAGGGCGCGCAGGTCCATCGGCATCTTCCAAGAAAAAGGCCGCCCTTTGCGGGGCGGCCCTGTGTTCGGCCTTTGCCTGAGATCAGGCGTTGACGCTGTCCTTCAGCGCCTTGGCGATCGAGAACTTCACCTGCTTGTCGGCGGGCTTGGTCACGGTCTCGCCGGTGGCGGGGTTACGCACCTGACGCTCGGGCCGGGCGCGGCAGACGACCTTGCCCAGACCGGGCAGCGTCACGGCACCACCGGCGGCAACCTCACGCGCCACGACGGCGGCGATGGCGTCCAGCGCGGCATTGGCCGTCTTCTTGTCCGAGCCCATCGTTTCGGCGAGGGCGGCGACGAGCTGGGTCTTGGTCATCGGTTTCGACATGTCATGTTCCTTCGTTTGCGGGCCCCGTTATGGTGCGGGGCTTTCCCTGTCCATGAAGCGACTGGTTGTCGCTAAATTCTGTTTTGCCGAACAAATCAAGCCCATTCTGACGGACTTGCCCGGTTTACGCTGCGTGGGCCGTCCGATTGTGCCCTAGAGGAAGGCAGTTTCGTCAAAGCTGCGCAGCTTGCGGCTGTGGATACGTTCTATGGGCATGGCGCGCAACCGCTCCATCGCGTTGATCCCGATCTGCAGGTGGCGGGCGACCTGCGTCTTGTAGAACTCGGACGCCATGCCGGGGAGTTTCAGCTCTCCGTGCAAGGGTTTGTCGGAGACGCAGAGGAGCGTGCCGTAGGGGACGCGGAAGCGGAAGCCGTTCGCCGCGATGGTGGCAGATTCCATGTCGAGCGCGATGGCGCGGGACTGCGAGAGGCGTTGGACAGGGCCGGACTGATCGCGCAGTTCCCAGTTGCGGTTGTCGATGGTGGCGACGGTGCCGGTGCGCATGATGCGCTTGAGTTCATAGCCTTCGAGTTGGGTGATTTCCTCGACCGCGTCTTCCAGCGCGATCTGAATCTCGGCCAGCGCCGGGATCGGGACCCAGACGGGGAGGTCATCGTCCAGCACGTGATCTTCGCGCAGATAGGCATGGGCGAGGACAAAGTCGCCGAGCGACTGCGAGTTCCGGAGGCCCGCGCAATGGCCGACCATCAACCAGGCATGGGGGCGCAGGACGGCGATGTGGTCGGTGGCCGTCTTGGCGTTGGAGGGGCCCACGCCGATATTGACCAGCGTGATGCCGTTCCCATCGGCCCGCTTCAGGTGGTAGCTGGGCATCTGGGGCATCTTGGCGGGGGGCAAAAGCGCGCCGTCGGGGGACGTCAGGACGTGGTTTCCGGGGGCGACGAATTCGGTATAGCCCGAGGCGGGATCGGCCAGCACGTGGCGGGCATAGGCTTCGAATTCATCGACATAGAACTGGTAGTTGGTGAAGAGAACGTGGTTCTGGAAATGCGCCGCATCGGTGGCGGTGTAATGCGACAACCGCGCGAGGGAGTAATCCACGCGCTGCGCCGTGAAGGGGGCCAGCGGGCGGGAGCCGTCGGCATGCACCTGACGGGTGCCGTTGACGATGTCGTCATTGGTGGTGGCGAGATCGGGCACATCGAAAATGTCGCGCAGCGAAAACTCCAACACGCCTTCCTGCGGGACGGAGACCTTGGGGTTTCCGGCCACGGCGAAATGCACGGGGATGGGGGTTTCGGAGGGGCCGATCACGATGGGCTGGCCATGGTGGCGGATCAGGAGTTCGAGCTGCTGGGTCAGGTAGTTGCGGAAGAGGTCGGGGCGGGTGACGGTGGTGGAATAGGTCCCGGGTTCCGCGACATGGCCAAAGGAGAGGCGCGAGTCGGTCTTCACATGGCTGGTCGTGGTCAGGCGGATCTCGGGGTAGAAGGCGCGGATGCGGGCATGGGGTTTGCCCCCGGTCACGGCGGCGGTGAAATGCTGCGAGAGGAAGCCTGTGGCGGTGAAATAAAGCTCTTCCAGACGGGCGACAGCGGCGGCGGGGTCTGTGAAGGACTCGGGCGCGGGCATGTCGGGGGTCAGAAGGGGAAGGGCGTCGTCATTCATTCGTTCTTGTTCTTTCTGCGTCGTCGATTTGATCCGGCATCTAATCCGAAACCGGGGGGCGAGGGCAAGTGAAGGCTTTGCGACGCGTGGGCGGCTGGCCTTGCGGCGGGCGCGCAGGCGGGGGATAGTTGGCGCCATGAACACGCTTCTTTCCATCGGACATGGCTATTCGGCCGAGGCGCTGGCGCGGCGGTTGCTGCCGCAGGGTTGGCGGGTGATCGGGACCACGCGGCGGCCCGAGAAGGCGCGGCGCATGGCGGCGGCGGGGGTGGAGGCGCTGCTTCTGCCCGGCCCGCTGGCGCCTGCGCTGGCGGAGGCGACGCATGTGCTGGTGTCCGTCGCGCCGGAGGAGGCGGGTGATCCGATCCTGCGGGATCATCTGGAAGAGTTGCGCGCGGCGCGGCCCGTTTGGGTGGGCTATCTGTCGACGACCGCCGTCTATGGCGATCATGCGGGCGGCTGGGTGGATGAGGAGACGGCGCTGACGCCCAGCACGGCGCGGGGCCATGCACGGGTTGCGGCAGAGCACGGCTGGTCCGGCCTTGGGCTGCCCTTGCAGATCTTTCGGCTGGCGGGGATTTATGGGCCGGGGCGCGGGCCGTTCGAGAAGGTGCGCGACGGCACGGCACGGCGGATCATCAAGCCGGGGCAGATTTTCAGCCGTATCCATGTGGAGGATATCGCGCAGGTTCTGGAGGCGTCGATCGCGCGGCCCCGTCCGGGAGGCATCTACAATGTCTGCGACGACGACCCTGCCCCGCCCGAGGATGTGATTGGCCATGCGGCGGACCTGCTGGGCCTGCCCTTGCCGCCTGCGATCCCCTATGACGAGGCAGAGATGACGCCGATGGCGCGCAGCTTTTATGCCGAAAGCAAGCGGGTGCGGAATGACCGCATCAAGGCAGAGCTTGGCGTGCGGCTGCTGTTTCCCACCTATCGCGAAGGGCTTGCAGCCCTGTTGGCCGCTGAGGGCGATCACGCGCGGATCACGGGAGCGTGAAAATTCTGCAGTGCAGAGACTTGAATTCGTGAGTCCCTTACCCACCTTTTGCGGGCGGGCCGGGCCCCTCTGACGCGAAAGCGCCATGTCGGACCGCATCGAGTGCGCCTCGATGTCATGCCCGGACCTGATCGGCTGACCTTGCGGCGCTTGGATGTGTGCAAGAGAGGTCGACGGGGAATGGAATTTCTCTACCTACTGTTTTTGGGCAAGCCGCTGTGGATGTGGCTGCTGTTCATCACCTTGGTCATTTCGCTTTTGGCGTTCGACCTTGGGGTTCTTCACAAGGACGGAAATCACGAGATTGGCGTGGCCGAGAGCCTGAAGCTTTCGGCGATGTATATTGCGCTGGGCATAAGCTTTTCGGGCTTTGTCTATTGGCAGATGGGGTGGGAAAGCACCGCGCATTACCTGACGGCCTTTGTGGTGGAAAAGACGTTGGCGATGGACAACGTGTTCGTCATCGCGCTGATCTTCACCTATTTCGCGATTCCGCGCGCCTATCAGCACCGGGTGCTGTTCTGGGGTATCCTTGGCGTGATCGTGCTGCGGGGCATCATGATCGGGTTGGGGGCGACGATTGTCGCGTCCTATTCTTGGGTTCTCTACATCTTCGCGGTGTTCCTGATCTTTACCGGCATCAAGATGCTGTTCGTGGGCGAAGGCGAGCATGACATCGCGGGCAACCCCGTGCTGAAGTTCATCAAGCGGCGGTTCCGGGTGACGGAAGAGCTGCACGGCAACAGCTTTTTCGTGCAGAAGGCGGATGCGGGCGGCAAGATGGTGCGTTTTGCAACGCCCTTGTTCATCGCGCTGATCCTGATCGAAATCGCGGATCTGGTGTTCGCGGTGGATTCGGTTCCGGCGGTGTTCACGATCACGACGGACCCCTACATCGTCTATACGTCGAACATCTTTGCCATCCTTGGCCTGCGGGCGCTGTATTTCGCGCTGGCGGCGATCCTGCACCGTTTCGCCTATCTGAAATATGCGCTGTCCTTGCTGCTGGTTTTCATCGGGTCGAAGATCTTCATCGCGGATATCATGGGCTGGGAGAAGTTCCCGCCGAGCTGGTCGCTGGGCATCACCTTTGCGATCCTTGGGGCGGGGGTGATCTTTTCGCTGTGGAAGACGAAGGATGAGAGAAATGAGTTGGTCAAACCCGCGGAATGACGGGTAGATCGGATCGGGTGCGCCCGGGCTGAAAGGCCCGGGCGTCCTGCATTGTGACGTGAGGGACGGAATATGACGATGCGAGCGCGTGTGGCGGAGTTTCTGGAGCGGCCCGGGGTGACACGGTTCATCATGGGCGTGATCCTGTTCAATGCGGTGCTGCTGGGGCTGGAGACATCCAAGCCCGTGATGGCCGCGGCGGGGGGCGTGATCCTGACGCTGGACCGCATCTGTCTGGCGATCTTCGTGGTGGAAATCGCGCTGAAGCTGTTCGCGCTGGGAGGGCGGTTCTTCCGGTCAGGGTGGAACCTGTTCGATCTGGCCGTCGTGGGGGTGGCATTGCTGCCTGCGACAGGGGGCCTGTCGGTGCTGCGGGCGCTGCGCGTGCTGCGGGTGTTGCGGGTCATTTCCATGGCGCCCAGCCTGCGGCGGGTGGTGGAAGGGTTCATGCGGGCGCTGCCGGGGATGGGGTCGGTGGTGCTGCTGACGCTGATCCTGTTCTACGTTTCCGCCGTGATGGCGACGAAACTGTTCGGGGCAAGCTTTCCTGACCGGTTCGGCGATCTGGGGGCGACGGCGCTGACGCTGTTTCAGGTGATGACGCTGGAAGGGTGGGCCGATGCCGTGGTGCGACCGGTGATGGAGGTTTACCCCTATGCGTGGATCTTCTTCATCGGGTTCATTCTGGTGACGACCTTCGCCGTTATCAACTTGCTGGTCGGCCTCGTCGTGAATGCCATGCAAGAGGCGGCGGAGGCCGACAAGCCGGATGAGGCCGCGGCGCGGCATGCGGAACTGATGGCGCGGATCGCGGCGCTGGAGGAGCGGCTGGAGAAAGCGGCGAGGTAGGCCGGTCAGTCCACCGCCGTTTCCACATCGAGGGCGAGGGTGTCGAGGTCGATATCCTCGCCATTGGCCAGAAGGATGACGCTGACCCCGGTGGTCAGGTTGCGCTGGTAATAGGTGGAGGTGCCTGTCCAGCTGCCCGAGTGGTAGGCGTAATCCGACCCGTCCGTTTCGGCGAGGGACCAGCCATAGCCGTAGCCTGCGCCGTCGCCATAATCGATGGGCGTGCCGTCATCGGTAGAGCCATTGCGGAAAACGGGGCGGAAGTCGGGAAGCATGCCGTTTTCGGTGAGCCACGCCTCGTAGAGCGCGAGGTCGGCGATGGAGGAAAAGACGTTTCCGTCGCCTTCGGAGATGTTGGGATCGTGGGCGGGGGTGAAGTCGCCGTCGGTGCCCGCGTAGCCAGTCACAGCGTCGGCGGGGGTGGCCGGGGAGGCGAGGGTCGTGTTCTCCATCCCCAGAGGCCCCCAGAGGCGGGCCTGAAGCACATCGGCAAGCGATGATTGCGCGTCCGCCGTCGCCACGAGCGTGCCGAGGGTGAGGTAGCCGCTGTTGGAATAGGCGAAGGTCATGCCGGGGTCTTCGTCGCGGTCGGCGGAGGCGAGCCAGTCGATCACCTCGGCATTGGGGGTTTCGGCGCCGTAGTCTTCGTAGCCGTTGAGGTAATCGGTCAGGCCCGAAAGGTGGTGGATCAGGTCGCCCACAGTGATTGGACGGTCTGCGGACAGGTCACCGGCAAAGGCGGGGAGGATCTCGCCGATGGTGGTTTCGGGGGCGTAGAGGCCGTCCAGCATCTGCAGATGGGCGGCCATCGCCGTCATCTGCTTGGACACCGAGGCGAGGTCGAAGAGCGAGCGCGGCGCGACGGGGGTTTCGCTGTCGAGATCGGCGAGGCCGTAGCCTGCGGCGTGGATCACCGCACCCTCGCGGGTGACGAGGACGGCGAGGCCCGGGGTTTCGCTGCCGATGACATGGGCGACGGCCTCATCCACGGCGGGGATTTGCGGTTCGGCAAGGGCGGGGAAGGGGGTCACCACAAGGGCAAGGCAGGCAAGGCGCATCACTCGTTACTCCTGAATTCATCCGGGCAGGGGGACCGCCCGGACGCAGTGCGGACGGCGTCAGGCCCGCAGCCCCACCACGGCGACGCCGAGGGTGGAGAGGACCTTCGCCTCAATCTGGGCGGCGTCCATGCCGGCGACCTGATACATCCGTTCCGGGCTGGCCTGATCGATGAAGATGTCGGGCAGGACCATGCTGCGGAACTTCAGCCCGGTGTCGAAGACGCCTTCGTCGGCCAGCAGTTGCGCAACATGGCTGCCGAAGCCGCCAACGGCGCCTTCTTCGACCGTGATCACCGCCTCGTGGTGGCGGGCGGCGTGAAGGATCAGGTCGCGGTCAAGCGGTTTGGCAAAGCGCGCGTCGATCACCGTGGGGGCAAGGCCGCGCTGGGCAAGCGCCTCGGCTGCCTTGAGGACCTCGGACAGGCGGGTGCCGAAGGAGAGGATCGCGGCGCGGCCGCCTTCGCGGATGACCCGGCCCTTGCCGATGGTGAGCGGCGTGCCACGGGCGGGCAGGTCGCAGCCGACGCCTTCGCCGCGCGGGTAGCGGAAGGCGATGGGGCCGTCGTCATGGGCGGCGGCGGTGGCGACCATGTGCATCAGGTCCGCCTCATCCGCCGCGGCCATGACCACGATGCCGGGCAGGTTGGCGAGGAAGGCGACGTCGAAGCTGCCCGCATGGGTGGCGCCGTCGGCCCCCACAAGCCCCGCGCGGTCGATCGCGAAGCGGACGGGCAGGCGCTGAATCGCCACGTCATGGACGACCTGATCATAGCCGCGCTGCAGGAAGGTGGAGTAGATGGCGCAAAAGGGCCGCATCCCGCCTGCGGCAAGGCCCGCCGAGAAGGTGACGGCGTGCTGTTCGGCGATGCCCACGTCGAAGGTGCGGCGGGGAAAGCGGTCGGCGAAAAGGTTCAGCCCCGTGCCATCGGGCATGGCGGCGGTGACGGCGACGATCTTTTCATCGCGCTCCGCCTCGGCGATCAGGCCTTGGGCGAAGACCTTGGTATAGGCGGGTGCGTTCGACTGCGCCTTGGCCTGCACGCCCGTCAACACGTCGAATTTGCCTGTGGCGTGGCCCTTGTCGCGCGCGGCCTCGGCCGGGGCGTAGCCTTTGCCCTTTTTCGTCAGCACATGGATCAGGGTTGGCCCGGTGGCGCGGGCGCGGGCGGTGCGCAGGACGGGAAGAAGCTGGTCAAGGTCGTGGCCGTCGATGGGGCCGATGTAGTTGAACCCCAATTCCTCAAACAAGGTGCCGCCGACAGCCATGCCTTTGAGCATTTCCTTCGCCCGCCGCGCGCCTTCCTGAAAGGGTTCGGGCAGGAAGCTGACCGCGCTTTTGGCGGCGGCCTTGAAATCCTGAAACGGGGCCTCGGCATAAAGGCGGGAGAGATAGGAGGACAGCGCGCCCACGGGGGGCGCGATGGACATTTCGTTGTCATTGAGGATGACGAAGAGACGGGTCTTGAGGTGACCCGCGTTGTTCATCGCCTCAAACGCCATGCCGGCGGACATGGAGCCGTCGCCGATCACCGCGATGGCATCGCCCGGATCGCCGCCAAGGTCACGCGCGGCGGCAAAGCCTAGCGCGGCGGAGATGGAGGTGGAGCTGTGCGCCGCGCCGAAGGGATCATACGGGCTTTCGCTGCGCTTGGTGAAACCCGACAGGCCGCCTTCGGTGCGGAGGGTACGGATGCGGTCGCGGCGGCCCGTCAGGATCTTGTGCGGATAGCACTGGTGGCCGACGTCCCAGATCAGCTTGTCGCGCGGGGTGTCGAAGACGGCATGGATCGCCACCGTCAGTTCCACCACGCCCAGACCCGCGCCGAGATGCCCGCCCGTCACCGAGACGGCGCTGATGGTTTCCGCGCGCAACTCATCCGCGACCTGACGCAATTCACGGTCGGACAGCGCCTTCATGTCCGAAGGCGCGGTGATGCGGTCGAGAAGCGGGGTCTTGGGTCGGTCGGTCATGCGGCCCTCCGGTCGGGCGAAAAGGGCGTCTCAGGTGTCGCGGCTGATAACGAAGCGGGCGCAGGCGATCAAGTTCGCCGCCTTGTCGCCATAGGGGGAAAGGTGGCTTTCCGCTTCGGAAATCAAAGCCCGGGCGCGCGTCTTTGCTGCATCAAGGCCAAGGAGCGAAACGAAGGTCGCTTTGCCCGCCTCGGCATCCTTGTGCAGGCGCTTGCCGGTCTTGGACGGGTCGCCTTCGACATCCAGCACATCGTCCCAAATCTGGAAGGCGAGGCCCAGCGCGGTGGCATAGTTGAAGAGCGGCTTCGGGTCGGCCCCGGCGAGGATGGCCCCGGCCTCGGCCGACCAGCGGATGAGGGCGCCGGTCTTGCCCGCCTGCAACTCTGTGATCTGGTCCAGCGTCAGGGGCGCGGTGGCGGTTTCGGCGGCGATGTCGAGCGCCTGACCAAGGACCATGCCTTCGGCCCCGGAAGCCTTGGCCAGACCCGCTACAAGGGCGATGCGGGTGTCGCCGTTGCCGAGCCGCGGGTCGGCGAGGAGTTCGAAGGCCAGCGTCTGCAGCGCGTCACCCGCGAGGACCGCCGTCGCCTCGTCCCATTTCACATGGACGGTGGGCTGACCGCGGCGCAGGTCATCGTCATCCATACAGGGCATGTCGTCATGGACGAGGGAATAGGCATGCAGGGATTCGACCGCCGCTGCGGCGGACAGGGCCTGCGCGGTAGAGAGCCCATGCATCCGCGCGCCTTCCAGAACGAGGAAGCCGCGCAGGCGTTTGCCGCCGCGCAGGGCGTAGCGCATGGCGTGGACGACCGGCTGGTCGGCGCTGTGGGCGAGGGCCGCCATCAGATGCGCCTCAATCGCGGCGGCATCGTGGGTCAGGGTTTCGGGAAAGGTCACATCCCCTCCGCCGGGGTGGTGCCGGTGGCGCGGCCTTCCTGCGCGCGGATGAGTTCGACCTTTTCTTCGGCCGCCTTCAGCTTGGCCCCGCAATGCGCCTTGAGCGCCGCGCCGCGTTCGTAGAGGGCGATGGATTCCTCGAGCGCGACCTCGCCGCGTTCGAGTTGGTTCACGACCTGCTCCAGCGCGGCCATCGCCTCTTCGAAGGTCATTTCGGATACGGGTTTTGCGGTCATCTGCCACGTTCCTCCAACACGCCCACATGCGCGGCCACCGAGGCCTGAAGCGCAGGAAGATCATATCCGCCTTCGAGTGTCGAGACGATGCGGCCATGGGCATGGGCATCCGCGATGTCGCAGAGGCGGCGGGTGAGCCATGCGAAATCCTCGGTCTGCCAGTTCAGGGAGGCGAGGGGGTCGGATTCATGCGCGTCGAAGCCTGCGGAGATCAGCAGGAATTCGGGGGCGTAGGCGTCGAGGGCGGGGAGGATGTGGGTTTCATAGGCTGTGCGCATGGCGGCGCTGCCGGTGCCGGGGCGGAGGGGGTGGTTGAGGATCTGGCCATGCGCGCCGCGTTCCTGCGCGCTGCCGCTGCCGGGATAGAGCGGCATCTGATGGGTGGAGGCGAAGAGGATGCGGGGTTCGTCCCAGAGCAGGTCCTGCGTGCCATTGCCGTGGTGGACGTCAAAATCGACGATGGCGACGCGGGACAGGCCGTGATGGTCAAGCAGCCGCTTGGCCGCGATGGCGACGGTGCCAAAGAGGCAAAAGCCCATGGCGGTGGCGGTTTCGGCATGGTGGCCTGGGGGGCGGGCGGCGATGAAGGCGGTGCGTTCCTGACCCGCCATCACGGCATCCACGGCGGCGGCAATCCCGCCTACGGCACGGAGAGCAGCGGTGAGGGAGCCCGGGGACAGGATCGTGTCGCCATCAAGGGCGACCCAGCCTTCGGCGGGCACGGCGCGGCGGACCTTGGCAAGGTAGGCGGCCGGGTGGCAGCGGAGGATTTCGGCATCCTCGGCCAAAGGTGACTTTGCCCGGACCACCGGCAGTTGGGCCAAAGCGCGGTTCACGGCCAGCAGCCGATCCACGCTTTCCGGGTGGCCCGGCGGCGTCACATGCTGCGCGCAATCCTCATGGGTGAATACCAGCACTGCCCCCGCCCTTCCCTTCGGTTTCCGCCGCAGCGAAGGAGGAGCGGAGCTTTCGCCCCGCTGCCGAGCCTTGCCGCGATCTCAGCCCTGTTCGTCTTGGCATTCCAGCACGGCTTCCAGTCCGCGCATCGTGCCGGTTAAGTCGATCGACATGACCTCTGCCCCGTCGTGATACATTGTCATGGTCTGACGTTCGGCGATCGACATGAAGAAGTCCACGTTGTCGAAAACGATGTCCGCACCCGGGACGCCTTCAAGATACATGCCCCGCGCCTCGCCTTCGAAGCCTTCACCGTCCAGCGAGAAGCTGATCGGATAGTAGGCTCCTTCTTCGATATCGCCCCAGGCATCGTTGAAGGCGGTGACATAGCCGGTGTTATCCCGCCGATCCAGACCGATGCGCACGATGGAGCCATCGGAGAAATAGCTTTGAATCAGGCAGCCGTTTCCGAGCGAGGGATCGATCAGCACGTCCCAGTAATCGGACGCCCCCCATTGTTGCAGGTCTTGCGCCTGCGCTGCGCCACCCGCGCAGATGGCAGCAAGAGACAGGGCTGCGGCCGTTCTTTTCAACATGGTGACCTCCTACACACACACCAAACACCGTGGCGGCAGATTAGCAGTCTGCAGCGCCTTTGCGACCGGAAAATCCATTCGGAATCCTTGGCCACCGCGGTCTTAGTGTTTTCCCGGCAGCGAGGCGGATTGCCGACCACCGGGCCATCGGATCGGGATGGCCCGGTGGGGTGACATATCCCGCGACGTCGTGATCCTTGGTTTCCCGACAGGGCGCGGACCCAAGGCGCGGGAGGGGCGGCAGGTCAACCGGCCGAAGCGGCGTTCTGCTTGTCTTGGCATTCGATCAGGGTCTTCACCGCATCGGCGGACCCGCTGACATCAAGCGACATCACCTCTGTCCCATCATGGGACAGCGTCAGGTTCTCGGCAGCCACGAGCAGGGCAAGGAAGTCGGGATTGTCGAAATCCACATTCGCGCCCGGAAGGCCGTCGATGGGGTAACCGACCGCTTCGCCGTCGAAGGACTGATCGTCGAGGGTGATCGTCACCGGGTAGGACTGGCCTTCCACGATGTCGGCCCAGGCGGGATTGGCCGACAGGATGTAGCCGAAACCCGTGGTCATATCGATGCCGATGCGGACAACCGAATTGTCGTCGAACTCGCCATACATCAGGCAGCCGTTGTTCAGGGTCGGATCGATGGCGATGGCCCAGCCGCCCGCCTCGGCGTAATCCTGCAACTCCTCTTCGGCCAAAGCAGGAAGTGCAAGAACCATGGCTGCAACGGCAGCCGTCCAAAACGTCTTCATCATTTACTCCACATACCGTGCCCCCGTGCGGGGCGACGGGACACTAGCCAAGGCGTGACAGGGGTCAACGGGCAAATGCGTGGAAATCAGATCAATCTGGCTGAAGCATGTAGCCTTCGCCACGCACCGTCTGCAGATAGCGGGGCTGACGGGGGTCATCCTCGATCTTGCGGCGCAGGCGGGTGATCTGGACGTCCACGGCGCGTTCCTGTGCGCCATCCTCGCCGCCACGGCCAAGGTCGCCCACCAGTTTCTCGCGCGGGATGGGCTGGCCGGGCTGCGCGGCGAAGAGGCGCATCAGCGCGGATTCGGTGGCCGTTAGGCGGACGGGATCGGGGCCACGCCAGAGCTCTCCGCGATCCATGTCGTAGCGGACCGCGCCCATATGCAGCACCTTGGGCACTTGCGGCGCAGGCTGGGCCTGCGGGACGCGGCGCAGGATGGCGTTGATCCGCAGAAGAAGCTCTTTCGGTTCGAAAGGTTTGGCGAGGTAGTCATCGGCGCCGGCCTCGAACCCTTCGATGCGGTTCTGGGTTTCGCCGCGCGCGGTGAGGAGCAGGATCGGCACCCCGTTGCGGGTGCGCAATTCGCGCGTCAGGGAGATGCCGTCTTCGCCCGGCATCATCACATCGAGGACGATCATGTCGAATTCCAGCCCGGCCAGCAGGCGACGGGCCTGCGCGGAATCGCGGGCGACGGTCACCAGATAGCCGTTGCGCATCAGGAATTTCTGCAACAGGCCACGGATGCGTTCGTCGTCGTCGACGACCAGAAGATGCGCTTGCGGTTCGGTCATTTCTCTCCCTCGCGGAGGGATTGATACTGTCTCCGCATCTCGGGGTCCATCATCGCCTCAAGGACCGTGCGGAAGCCCTGCACGGCGGCGGGGCCTGCCGCGCGATAGGCGGCGCGCATGCGGGCGCGTTGGGCATCGGAAAGCTGGCGTTCGAGGTCCTGCCCCTTGGGGGTGAGGTAGAGATTCCGCTCGCGCTTGTCGGATTTACCGACGCGCGCCTCGACGAGGCCGTCGTCGATCAGGCTGCGCAGCACGCGGTTCAGGCTTTGCTTCGTGACACCGAGGATGGTCAGGAGGTTCGAGACCGTGGTGCCGGGCGAGCGGTGGATGAAATGGATGGCGCGGTGGTGGGCGCGGCCGTAATCCATGGTTTCAAGGATGCGGTCAGGATCGGCGGTGAAGCCGCGATAGGCGAAGAACATCGCCTCGATCCCCTTGCGGAGCTGCTCATCGGTGAGGAAGAGCAGGCTTTCGCCGCCGGTATTGCCCTCTGCCATCCGCGCCTCCCTTCGTTGGCGAGGAATTTACGTCAGCCTTGTTGACTTTCCAAGTCACAACTGTTAGCTCAGCCTCGCTTTTGCGCAATATTATGTCCGATGCGGACCTAAACGGCGCAACAATCGGAAATTCTGCCCTTGGGAGTGGGACATGGCTGGTTACGATGATCGCGACGGGTTCATCTGGATGGATGGCAAGCTGGTGGAGTGGCGCGGCGCGAATGTCCACATCCTGACCCATGCGCTGCATTATGCGAGCGCGGTGTTCGAGGGCGAGCGCTGCTATAACGGCAAGATCTTCAAATCGACCGAGCATTCGGAGCGGCTGCGCATGTCGGGCGAGCTTTTGGACATGCCGCTGCCGTTTTCGGTGGAAGAGATCAATGCCGCGAAGGAAGCGGTGCTGAAGGCCAACAACCTGACCGATGCCTATGTGCGCGCCATCGCGTGGCGCGGGGCGGGCGAGGATATGGGGGTCGCGTCGAAGCGGAACCCGATCCGTCTGGCCGTGGCGGCCTGGACCTGGGGCAACTACTATGGCGATGCGAAGTTCAAGGGCGCGAAGCTGGACATCGCAAAGTGGAAGCGTCCCTCGCCCGAGACGATCCCGCATGCGGCCAAGGCGGCAGGTCTCTACATGATCTGCACCATGTCCAAGCACGCAGCCGAGGCGAAGGGCTGCAGCGACGCGATGATGTTCGACTATCGCGGCTATGTGGCCGAGGCGACCGGGGCGAACATCTTCTTCGTGAAGGACGGGGAAGTGCATACGCCGATTCCGGACGCGATCCTGAACGGGATCACGCGGCAGACGGTGATCGGAATGCTGAAGGACATGCAGATCAAGGTGCACGAGCGCCGGATTGAGGCGCATGAGTTGGAAGGGTTCCAGCAGTGCTTCCTGACCGGGACTGCGGCGGAAGTGACGCCGGTGGGTCAGATCGGGGATTACAATTTCGAAGTGGGCGAACTGACGAAGCGCGTCGCCACCGAATACGAACGGAAAGTGCGCGCCTAAGGCGCGACATCGGAACCGACGGCCCGGACGGGGCACCGCTACTTTGGGTGGCGGTGCCCCTTTTCCTTTGTGCCATCGGTCAGGCGCAGCGTGAGGATCGGCAGCGCGGCGATTCCGCGGCGCGCCGTCCGTTCCCGCAGGCTGCGGGCCAGAGCGAGGATGGTGCCGCCATCGGGGGCGATGGACCCGGGAAGATCAACAGCCACGTGGAAGGGGGTCATCGGCCCGCCCTGCACCGCCACGCGCAGCCTTGCGCCCGGCGGAAGATGCTTTGCCAGCGCGCGGCGCACCAATCCGGCGATCAGAGCTCTGTCCATTGTCCTGCCCCCATTCCCATGCCGGGGATCATGCGGCCGGAACTGTTTCGATTAGGTTCATAGCCTGTCGCGGATCAGGGGCGTGGTGGAACAATGCAGGCCGCCGCCGTTCTTTTGCACCTCGGCATAGGGGATGGTCACCCATGACACCCCTGCCGCCGCCAGACGGTCGAGCGTGCGGTTGGTGGCCCCTTCGGGCATCAGCACCTTGCCCGGGGCGATGGCCAGCGAATTGACGATCCAGCCATCATCGGCGGGATCGGTTTCGATCCAGCGGATGCCGCGTGCCTTCAACTCCTCCAAAAAGGAGAAGGGCAGGCCCATCGGGTTGAGGATCGCCAGATCGCGGTCGATCATCAGGAAGCTGACATCGAGGTGGATGTCGTAGCCCACCAGATCGACGATCAGCAGTTCCACCCCCTGACGCGCCAGCACCTCGCGCACCTGTTCAGCCCCGTCGCGGTTGACGCGGACGCCCACGCCGATGGCGCAGGTCTTTTCGTTCAGCCAGGCGAAGCTGCCGCCTTCCATGACGCCGGTGCCGTTGATCGTGCGCAGGATCGGAATGCCGAGGCGGGCGAGCGTGCGGGTGACGGCCAGTTCCTCGCCCCGCCGGATGCGGGCCCCCATGCGGCAGATGATGGCGCCGCCCTTGACCATGATCAGCGGGTCGCGGGTATAGACCTGTTTCAGGCGGTTGCCTGCCTCTCCCTCCAGATAGTGGACGATGACCCCTTCCGCCTCCAGCGCGGCGACGAAGGCGGCATGCTGGCGCTGCATCAAGGGGATGTCGGGCGGGGTGTCGGACTGGAAGTACCAGCCGACGGCGGGATCGCCGAAGGACCCGATTTCCGGCAGGCGCTTGGCGGGGTCGACGACGGCCATCTCGGGGCCGGGGCGGTGCATCAGGATTTCGCGGATGCGGCCCACGTCATTGTCGATGCCCCAGGCCTTGCCCCAGGTCGAGGCAAGCTCGGCCGGGTCTTCGAAGCCGGGTTCGGCCCCGGCGGCGAAGGTCTTGATCGTCTGGGTGTAGATCCAGTGCGGATTGGTCATGGCGGCCCCGAGTGATGTTCGGGGCCAGCCTATGCCTGCACCATGCAGAGCCGCAAGCGCCCGCGCTAAACGGTGCGACCCCGCGCGATGCGGAGGAAGTGGACCAGACGGCTGGACCCGGCGGCGGGGCGCGAGCGGTGCCAAGTATCGCGCGGGCTGCGCGAGAGGCGCAGGAATTGTTGTACGCGGCTGCCGGTGGAGGGGGTGCGCTTGTCGGCGATATGCTTGGTCATGTCGTCCTCCTGTGCTGGGTGGAGGGGGATGCTAGCAGGGAATCACGGGGCGCCCTAGCGGCAGGAAGTGCGGGTTGCGGGCATATGCCCAAACCCCGCCTCAGGACAGGCGAGAGACCGCCCAGATCGCCGCATCGGCGACAGTGGGATCGGGGTCGGTGGTCAGCGCTTCGGCAACAGGGCGCAGGGTGGGCAGGCCGGAATTGCCGATGGCGTAAAGGACATTGCGGATGAAGCGATCACGCCCGATCCGCTTGATCGGGCTACCCGCGAAACGGGCGCGGAAGGCGTCATCTTCCAGCGCGGCAAGCTCGGCCAGTTCCGGCGCGCCGATGCGGGGTTGATACCCGATCTCGGAGGCGGCACGCGCGAACTTGTTCCACGGGCAGATGGCGAGGCAATCGTCGCAGCCATAGATGCGATTGCCCATCAGGGGGCGAAGGTCGGGGTCGACCGGGCCCTTGTGTTCGATTGTGAGGTAGGAAATGCAGCGCCGCGCATCCAGCCGGTAGGGCGCGGGGAAGGCACCCGTCGGGCAGATGTCGAGGCAGGCCGTGCAGCTGCCGCAATGCGAGGTTTCAGCGCTGTCCTTGGGCAGATCAAGCGTGGTGAAGATCGCACCGAGGAAGACCCAGTTCCCCAGATCCCGCGACAGAAGGTTGGTATGCTTGCCCTGCCAGCCAAGGCCTGCGGCCTGTGCCAAGGGCTTTTCCATCACGGGGGCGGTGTCGACGAAGACCTTGATCGCGGCGCCCTGCCCTGCCCCGCCTTTCGCCGCCTGTTCCAGCAGCCAGCGACCCAGCCGTTTCAGCCGCCGCTTGACCAGATCGTGGTAATCCTTCCCCTGCGCATAGACCGAGATCGCGGCACGGTCGGGCTGGGCGAGGATGGCGAGCGGGTCGGTTTCAGGCGTATAGACCTCGGCCAGCATGATGACGGACCGCGCTTCGGGCCAGAGTGCCGCAGGGTTGCCGCGCCAGTCGGAGCGGTCGGCCATCCACTGCATCTGGCCGTGATGGCCGTCGGCGAGAAACTGCATCAGGCGGGGCGCGGCCTCGGGGATGGCATCGGGCGCGCAAATGCCCATCGCGGCAAAGCCTTCGGCGCGGGCCTGTGCGGACAACCGTTCCTTCAGATCGGCTGTCATCTTCTGTCCTCAAATATCCTCGGGGGGAGGCGCGGCACGCGCCGTGGGGGGGCCGAGACCCCCCTGCCCGGCTGGGGCCTAGAAATCGAGGTCCGCATAATGCTGCGGCGGCGGGAAGCCCGGCACCTGATCAGCCAGCAGGGTCCGGAAGCTGGGCCGGGATTTCACCTTGGCGTACCAGTCCTTGACCGTGGCCGAGCGGTTCCAGTCCACATCCGAGATGTAGTCGAGACAGGACAGATGGGCAGCGGCGGTGAAATCGGCCAGCGTCATCACGTCACCGGCAAGCCAGCGACGCTGATCCAAAAGCCATCCCAGATAGTCGATATGGTATTTGATGCGGCTGGCCCCGAATTTGACGTTCTTGCTGTCGGGATAGCCCTGCCCCATCACCTTCTTGTTGACCCGTTCATAAAGAAGTTTCGAGGTGACCTCGCCATGGAACTTGTCATCGAACCAGGCGCAGAGGCGGCGGACTTCGTAGCGCTGTTCGGGGTCGCGGGGCATGAGTTGCGGGGTGGGAACGGTTTCCTCAAGAAACTCGCAGATCGCCTGGCTTTCCGACATCACGCGCGTGTCCCAGCGCAGGACGGGGATCTTGCCAGCAGGGTTGCGGCGCAGGAAATCGGGGGTGGGTTCCCAATAGCGCTCTTCGACCAGCTCCACCTCAAGCCGCTTTTCGGCAAGCGTCAGACGGACCTTGCGACAAAAGGGCGAGAGGGGGAAATGATAGAGACGGATCATTAGGACGGCATACCCCTGCGGGTCTTGTAACTGTTTGGAGTCTCTTGCCCCTTCGGGGGGCGGAATTCAACGGTCATTCCTGAAAACAGGCGGCGCGGCCGTCGGCGGCGATGGTTTCGGCGCCGGAGAGGATGGCGCGGGTGCGGTTCCGGACGAAGTTGGAGGGGTTGGAGGCGGAACGGTTCTTCGGATCGGGCAGGACGGCGGCGAGGCGGGCGGCTTGCGTCGGGCTGAGGTCTTTCGCATCGACGCCGAAATGATGCTGCGCGGCGGCCTGCACGCCGAAGACGCCTTCGTCGAACTCGGCGACGTTGAGATAAACCTCTAGGATGCGGCTTTTGGACCAGAGGGTTTCCACGACGGGGGTCAGCGCGGCCTCCATCGCCTTCCGCGCCCAGGATCGGCCATGCCAGAGGAAGACGTTCTTCACCGTCTGCTGGCTGATCGTCGAGGCCCCGCGGTTGGAGCCTTCGGCCACGGCCTCGCGGATGGCGGCCATGTCGAAACCCCAGTGAAGACAATAGTTTGCATCCTCGGCCGCGACGGCGGCACGGGCCATGACGGGGGCGATCTCTTCCATCGGGACCCAGTCTTTTTCGATCCCGCCGAGGCGGAAGCTCTCGCCCAGCTGGTAGAAGTTGATGGGCGGCGGGAGGAAAGAGAAGAGGAGGATCAGGAGGAGGTAAAGCCCGGCAATGCCTGCCGCAATCCGGCCCGCCCAGCGCAGAACACGGCGCGGCAAGGGCTGCGCCACGGGAGCGGGCGCGGCCTTGACGGCGGTCTTCTTCGGCTTGGCTTTGGGTTTCTCGGGGCTGTCGGTCATGGCGGGGACAAGAACCACGGGCGGGGTAGCCGGGTCAAGGCACGGCGCGGGGGGAGGGGCGAAAAGGGCCGCAACGGCTGTGCCCTGTTTTGTGCCGTATTCTGTGCAGCAAACTGTGGTCACGCTGCGGGCGCTGGAGCAAGGGTTCGTAAGGGGTTGGTTAAGCGGGAGCGGGGGGGCAAAGGCCTGCGGGCGAAGCTGCAGGCCGCCGATCCTGTTCCCCTGTCCATGTTCGACGGGTCCTTCTGCGCCTCTCTGGATGGGGTCGCATCTGGGCGGCAGTGAGTCCTCGGGTGCCGTTGGTCCATAGCGCGGCGCGCCGGTTCTTTTTCAGATGCAATAGAACGCGTTCGGCCCAATTCAGACCTTGGTGCTCAACGCCGTGAAGGGGTGAATTCCGCCCTTTATGGACCTCCGACAGGGCGCAATGGGCCAAGACCAATCCCGCAGCAGCATTGCGTCGGACCGCGCAGGATTGTCCGACGCCTGAGTCCTGTCCTACCAGACAGAAGGCCCCCGGGTTCGCGGGACGCATTCCGACGGGTAGGACAGGGCTTGGTCCTTGGGCAATCGGACAAAGCCATTCGGACTGTTGCGGCGGGCTTCATTTTGGCGCGTTGCGCGATGCCGAGGGTCTGCGACGAACTGAGGGCGCTTCGGTTTGAGCGTCGCGGGGACGAGGCATGTTTGTGCAAAACCGACTCTGCGCGGTCGCAGCCTTTTGGATCTAGGCGATGCTGTCGGCCTATTGGCTCGATTGCTCGACCGCAGGCGGCGACGAGAGATCATCGACGATCGTGATCGAATAGGTGCTGAATGCGCGATCCCGCGTCGCCTTGACTGCAGCGTATTCCGGGCTTTTGAAGACGGAGTCGACCGCCTCTCTCGATGGGTATTCGACCATCACCACGGTTTGGGACGGGTGAATGCCGACGACGACATCATTCACTGCAAAGCGCTTGACGATACGTGCTCCGGCCCGCTTGAGCAGCGGATCTGTGACACGAAAGTAGGCTGCAAGAGCGTCAGGAGCATCTTCGGAAATCGTAACAAACGCGAGGACTGTGACCATTTCGGCCCCTTTGACATCTGAGTGGGATAACCGACATCAACGTTACGAAGGACACAGTAAGAGCCATAATGCTGACGTTCAGTTTCGCGTCAAACAATCTCTTTGACCATCACTTGCACGGATCGGATTGAACGCGTTCATCCTGCATGGGCGTAAGCGTGAGGGGCCGCTTTTGGGAAAGCTGTAATCGAAGGGCGGGCAGCTTTTCTTCACAGGTCGTGGAGGCGGCAAGAGCAAAGGGGGGCAGCCAGCCAGCACTATGCCGCTGGCTGGACTGCGGCACGTTCTTCGCGCAGCCTGTTGCTTTTGTTGCACTGTCCTACCGAACAGACTGCCCCCGGTTTCGCGGGGGCAGATCTTCATGTCATTCGGCCGGGACCTTTGCCGCCTCGTCCGACAGGGGATGCGCCAGATGGGGGAGCATCTCTTTCGGGCAGACCTGCAGGAAGTTGCGCTTTTCCACGTCCCAGTTCGCGAGGATGCGTTCGGCGATGCGGGACCCCGTCTCGGCGTGGTGGCGTTCGATCAGGCCGCGCAGCTGTGCCTCCCAATGGGGGTGGCCGATGCCGCAGGTGAGGATGGATTCGAGGTTCATGAAATCCTCGGCCAGACCGTCGGGATCGTAGACATAGGCCATGCCGCCCGTCATGCCCGCGCCGAAATTCGCGCCGATCCGGCCAAGGATCACGGCGACGCCGCCCGTCATGTATTCGCAGCCGTTGGAGCCGCAGCCTTCGACCACCACCTTGGCGCCGGAGTTCCGCACCGCGAAACGTTCGCCCGCGCGACCGGAGGCGAAGAGGAAGCCGTCGGTCGCGCCGTAGAGGACGGTGTTGCCGATGATCGTGTTCTCTTCGGCCCGGAGCGGCGAGGACATGAGCGGGCGCACGGTGATCGTGCCGCCCGAGAGGCCCTTGCCCACATAGTCGTTGGCGTCGCCCTGCACTTCGATCTTGAGGCCGCGCACGGAGAAGGCGCCGAGCGACTGGCCGCAGGAGCCGGTGAGTTTGACGGTCAGGTGATCGGGTTGCAGGCTGTTCCGCATCCCGAACTTCTTGACGATATGCGAGGAGGCGCGGGTTCCGATGGTGCGGTGGGTGTTCCGCACGGCATAGGAGAGCTGCATCTTTTCGCCGTCTTCGAAGAAGCGGTGGCCGTCCTTGATGATCTCGGCATCCAGCGTGTCGGGCACCGCATTGCGCGGCTTGGACCGGTCGTAGGTGATCTTGGACGCGCCATCGACAGTGATGAGAAGCGGGTTGAGATCGAGGTCATCGAGTGCCGCGTGGCCCCGGCTGACCTGGGTCAGAAGATCGGCCCGGCCGATGATTTCATCCATCGACCGCGCGCCGATCTGGCTGAGGATTTCCCGCACCTCTTGCGCGTAGAAGGTGATCAGGTTGACCACCTTGTCGGCAGAGCCCGTGAACTTTTGGCGCAGCGCCTCGTTCTGGGTGCAGACGCCGACGGGGCAGGTGTTGGACTGGCACTGGCGGACCATGATGCAGCCCATGGCGATCAGGGCGGCGGTGCCGATGCCGTATTCCTCGGCCCCCATCATGGCGGCCATGACCACGTCGCGCCCGGTGCGCAGGCCGCCATCGGTGCGCAGCGTGACGCGTTCGCGCAGGTTGTTCATGGCGAGGACCTGATGCGCCTCGGTCAGCCCCATTTCCCACGGCAGGCCCGCATATTTGATCGAGGTGGCCGGGGAGGCCCCGGTGCCGCCATTGTGGCCCGAGATGAGGATGACGTCGGCCTTGGCCTTGGCCACGCCCGCCGCGATGGTGCCCACGCCGGAGGCGGAGACCAGCTTCACGCAGACCTTGGCGCGCGGGTTGATCTGCTTGAGGTCGTAGATCAGCTGGGCGAGGTCTTCGATCGAATAGATGTCGTGATGCGGGGGCGGCGAGATCAGCGTCACGCCGGGGGTGGAGTGGCGCAGGCGGGCGATGAGGGCGGTGACCTTCATCCCCGGCAACTGGCCACCTTCGCCGGGCTTGGCGCCTTGGGCGACCTTGATCTCCAATTCCTCGCAGGCGTTCAGGTATTCGGCGGTGACGCCGAAGCGGCCGGAGGCGACCTGCTTGATCTTGGCCGACGGGTTGTCGCCGTTGGGTTCCGGGGTGAAGTGGGCCGGGTCTTCGCCGCCTTCGCCGCTGTCGGATTTCGCGCCGATGCGGTTCATGGCAACGTTGAGGGTTTTGTGCGCCTCAGGGCTGAGGGCGCCCAGCGACATGCCGGGGGTGACGAAGCGCTTGCGGATCGAGGTGATGGATTCCACCTCTTCGATCGGGACGGGCTTGCCCAGCGGTTTGATGTCCAGAAGGTCGCGGATGTGGATGGGCGGGTTGGCGCGCATCGCGGCGGAGTATTGCTTCCAGATGTCATAGCTGGCGCGGTCGCAGGCGGATTGCAGCATGTGCATCGTCTGCGCTTCCCATGCGTGCTTTTCGCCAGACCGGCGGGCCTTGTAGAAGCCGCCGATCGGCAGGACATCGGCGCCGCCGAGCCAGCCCTTGGCGTGGACCTCTTCCAGTTTCTGTTCGATGCCGGTGAGGCCGATGCCGGAGATGCGGCTGTGCATGCCGGGGAAGTATTCGGCCACCATGGCGCGGGAGAGGCCGACGGCTTCGAAGTTGAGGCCGCCGCGATAGGAGGAGATGACCGAGATGCCCATCTTGGACATGATTTTCAGAAGCCCTGCGTCGATGGCATCGCGGTAGCGGCGCATGGCATCGGTGAGGGTGCCGTCGAGCAGGCCGCGCGAAATGCGGTCGGCGATGCTGTCCTGCGCGAGATAGGCGTTCACGGTGGTGGCCCCGCAGCCGATGAGGACGGCGAAGTAATGCGGGTCGATGCATTCGGCGGAGCGGACGTTGACGGAGCAGAAGGTCCGCAGGCCCTTGCGCGTCAGCCATGAATGAACCGCGCTGGTGGCAAGGATCATGGGCATGGGCACGCGGTCCGGCCCCTGATGCTGATCGGTCAGAACGAGGTGGCCCGCGCCGGAGCGGACGGCATCCTCGGCCTCGGCGCGGATACGCTCCAGCCCCTGCCGCAGGTCGTCGAGGCCGGGGGAGACGGGGAAGGTGCAGTCGATGAAGGCGACCTGATCGCCGAATTGCTGCACCATGACGTCGAATTCGGCGTTGGCGATGAAGGGGCTTTCCAGAACGAGGATTTCGGTCTGGCTGCTGTTTTCATCCAGCACGTTGCGCAGGTTGCCAAAGCGGGTCTTGAGCGACATCACCCGGCCTTCGCGCAAGCTGTCGATGGGCGGGTTGGTGACTTGGCTGAAGTTCTGGCGGAAGAAATGCGAGAGCGGGCGGTAGACCTTGGACAGGACCGCCGCGGGGGTGTCGTCGCCCATGGAGGCGACCATTTCCTTGCCGTCTTCGGCCATAGGGGCGAGGATCTGTTCCAGTTCCTCGACCGTGTAGCCCGCCGCGATCTGGCGGCGGCGGAGGTCGGCACCTGCGAAGAGGGCGCCTTCCGGCACGTCGCGCAGGAGGCTGTTCAGATCGACGATCTTTTCGATCCATTCGCCATAAGGCTGGCTGGAGGCCAGTTTGTCCTTCATTTCGGCGTCGTGGTAGAGTTTGCCTTCGCCCATATCGACGGCGATCATCTGGCCGGGGCCAAGCGCCCCTTTTTCGCGGATCGTGGTTTCATCGACGGGGACCATGCCCGCCTCGGACCCTGCGATGAGAAGGCCGTCGCCTGTGATGACATAGCGCATGGGGCGCAGGCCGTTGCGATCCAGCCCGCCGCAGACCCAGCGGCCATCGGTCATGGCAAGGGCGGCGGGGCCGTCCCACGGTTCCATGACGGAGTTGCAATAGGCATACATGTCCGCCCAAGCCTGCGGCATGTCGGTGGTGGTTTTGGACCACGCTTCGGGCACCAGCATCGTCTTGGCCATGGGGGCGGAGCGGCCGGAGCGCACCAGTACCTCGAACACCGCATCAAGCGCGCCCGAGTCGGAGGTGCCCGACGGGATGATCGGCTTGATGTCTTCGGCGGCGTCGCCGAAGTTGTTGGAGGCCATGCGGATTTCGTGGCTGCGCATCCAGTTGACGTTGCCCTTCAGCGTGTTGATCTCGCCGTTATGGGCGAGCATGCGGAAGGGCTGGGCCAGCCACCATTGCGGGAAGGTGTTGGTCGAATAGCGCTGATGGTAGATCGCGAAGGAGGATTCGAAGCGGTCATCCATCAGGTCGGGGTAGAAGACGGCGACCTGTTCGGCCAGCATCATGCCCTTGTAGATGATCGACCGGCAGGAGAGCGAGCAGAGGTAGAGACCCTGAATCTGCGCCGCTATCGCCGCTTTTTCGATGCGGCGGCGGATGATGTACAGTTCGCGTTCGAACTGTTCCTGATCGATGTCCTTTTCGTTGCGGATGAGGATCTGTTCGATCTCGGGGCGCGTCGCGTTGGCCTTGTCGCCCAGCACTTCGGTGTTCACCGGGACGTGGCGCCAGCCATAGATATAATGGCCCATGCGGAGGACTTCGGTTTCCACGATGGTCCGGCAGCGTTCCTGCGCGCCGAAATCGGTGCGGGGCAGGAAGACCTGACCCACGGCGACGAGCTTGTTCAGATCGGGTTCGTGGCCCGTGCGGCGGATCACATCGTAGAAGAACTTGACCGGGATCTGCACATGGATGCCCGCGCCATCGCCTGTTTTGCCATCGGCATCGACCGCGCCGCGATGCCAGACGGCCTTGAGCGCGTTGATGCCGTTTTCCACGACCTTGCGCGACGGCTTGCCGGAGATGGCGACCACGAGGCCCACACCGCAGGAGGAATGCTCGTCATCCTGCTTGTAGAGGCCGTTGTCGTGCATCGACTGGCGCTTGGCTTCTTCGGCCTTGACCCAAGCTTCGTCATAGATCGTCATGGCTGGTCTCCTTCGAGATGGGCATTCCTTGCCTCGTATTCGGCGCGGGTCGCACGGCGGTGGTCGCCTGCAAGGACCAGCCCCGAAAGGGCGCGATCATGGTAGATTTCACTTTTGAGCGGCAGGTCCTGCACCGGATCGAACAGGCCGGGCATCATGGCGTAATGGCCGTCGCCTTCGTTCATGCGGAACCACAGATGCGACCCGCAGACAGAGCAGAAGGCGCGTTCCGCGAAGTCGGAGGAGGCGTAGCGCGCCACCGGACCGGAAACAGCCACGCCATCCGCTTCGACCGGAACGCAGACAAAGATGCCGCCCGTCCAGCGTTGGCACATGCGGCAATGGCAGGCCGCGAGGAAGCCGCGATGGTCGGTCGCGTCGATCGTGACGGCGCCGCATAGGCAATGTCCGGAGAGCGCGGTCACCCTTTCGATCCTTCGTGCGGGACGAAGGACATCACGGCGTCGCAGTCGAAGAGCGGTTGGGTGCTGGCGAAGCCTGACTCGCCGGGGAAGATGAACTGGATGGGCGAGCCGTCGATGGGGACATAGGTCCCGTCGCCGCCATCCCATTGCGAGGGGCCGGAGAAGAACAGCCGCCAATCGGGATGGATGTATTCGTTGCCGCGCGACCGGCGCAGGATGTTTCCGGCGAGGTCCGTCTCGGTGAAGTTGAAGGCGGTTTCCTGCAGTTCGATCCCGTCGATGACGACGACGCGGCCCGTCAGCGTGTCGGCCCCGCGGACGCGGGTGCGTTCGCCCGTGTCATCGGACAGGCCGAAGATGTAATTGTCGCTGCCCGTGGCGAGGAGGTCCGAGAAGGAGGCCGGATCGGCGGGGTTCGGGTCCAGCGTCTGGCGGACGGGGGGGTCGATTTCATAACTTTCGACCCATTCCGCCTCGAAGTTGATGCGGGAGGAGAAGAAGGGGCCTTCTTGATCGAAATCGGTGCGCCACTGGTCGCCCTGCGCATCGGCGGTGCATTTGAAGTGGTTCGATACGCGGCAGCCCTTGGATTGCACGGTCATGAAGGTGGTGCAGCCTTCGGGCGGCGTGAAGGTGCCCTGCGCCAGCGCCGGGGTGGCGAGCGGGAGGGCAAGCAAGGGCAAGAGGACGCGGATCATGCGGGCTGTCCTTTTTTTCGGGCGGTCACTCCGCCGCGACCTGTGCGGGTTGGGCGAGATAGGCGAGGATGGCATCGGCTGCCTCGCGCCCGTCACGGATGGCCCAGACGACAAGGGAGGCCCCGCGCACGATGTCGCCCGCCGCATAGACGCCCGGAAGGCTGGTGGCGTGGGTGAGGAAGTCGGCCTTGATCGTGCCCCAGCGGGTGACGGCCAGTTCCGGCACGCCCCAGAGGGTGGGGATTTCCTCGGGTTCAAAGCCAAGCGCCTGCACGACCAGATCGGCGGGTTCGATATAATCGGCGCCGTCGATCAGTTCGGGCGACTGGCGGCCCGTGGCATCGGGCGCGCCGAGGCGCATGCGTTGGACCATGACGCCTTCGACGGTCTCGCCGCCGGTGAAGCCCTTGGGGGCGGTGAGCCAGACGAATTCGACGCCTTCTTCTTCGGCGTTCTGAACCTCGCGCTGGCTGCCCGGCATGTTGGCACGGTCGCGGCGGTAGAGGCATTTGACGGAGGTCGCGCCCTGACGAATGGCGGTGCGGACGCAGTCCATGGCCGTGTCGCCGCCGCCGATGACGACGACGCGCTTGCCTTGGGCGTTGAGTTCGCCGCTGTCGAATTCGACCACGTCATCGCCAAAGGATTTGCGGTTGGAGGCGGTGAGGTAGTCGAGCGCCTTGACGATGCCCTTGGCGCCCACGCCGGGGGCGGAAATGTCGCGCGCCTTGTAGACGCCGGTGGCGATGAGGACGGCGTCATGCTGGCCACGGATGGCGTCGAAGCTGAGGGTTTCGCCGACAGTGCAGTTCATGACGAATTGGACGCCCGCCTCGGCCAGCTGGTCGATGCGCTGCATGACGACGGGCTTTTCCAGCTTGAACCCCGGGATGCCGTAGGTGAGGAGGCCGCCGGCGCGATCGTAGCGGTCATAGACGGTAACCTGCACGCCCTTGCGGCGGAGCATGTCGGCGGCGGCGAGGCCACCGGGGCCCGCGCCGATGATGCCCACGGATTCGGTGCGTTCGGCATGGGGGCGGATCGGCTGGACCCAGCCGTTTTCCCATGCGGTGTCGGTGATGTACTTCTCGACCGAGCCGATGGTGACGGTGCCGTGGCCGGATTGTTCGATCACGCAATTGCCTTCGCAGAGACGGTCCTGCGGGCAGATGCGGCCGCAGATTTCGGGGAAGGTGTTGGTGGCTTGGCTGATCTCATAGGCCTCTTGCAGGCGGCCTTCGGCGGTGAGGCGCAGCCAGTCGGGGATGTTGTTGTGCAGCGGGCAATGCGATTGGCAGTAGGGGACGCCGCATTGGCTGCAGCGCCCGGCCTGTTCGGCGGCCTTTTCGGCGGCGTATTCGCGGTAGATTTCGTGGAAATCCTGCGCGCGCAGGTTGGCGGGCCGCTTCTCGGGCGTCTCCTTTTCGACGGTGACGAATTGGAGCATGCGGTTCTTTGCCATGAGGGCGCCCTTTCCGACCGGGGTTACCTGGGTGCGCCTTCATACTTTGGGGATGCGGGGAATAAAAGTCAGTATACGTGACCTAAATAGCGGTTTTCCGCAGGTTGGGTCAATTATGCTGTCCGATTTGGCGAAAATTGGGTCAGTATGTTTTCCCTAATGGCCTAGAAACCGAGCGACAGCAGGATCAGGGCGACCGATCCGACGATGATTCGCCACCAGCCGAAGATCGCGAAGCCGTGGCGCGAGACGAAATCCAGCGTCCAGCGCACCACGAGGACGGCGGAGAGGAAGGCCAGCGCGAAGCCGACGGCGATGTCCGTAAGGGCGGAGAAGTCGAGGATGTCGCGGCTTTTCCACAGGTCATAGGTGAAGGCCCCGGCCATGGTGGGCATGGAGAGGAAGAAGGAAAACTCGGCCGAAGCGCGCTTGCCCACGCCCATCAGCCGCGCCCCGACGATGGTCGCGCCCGAGCGGCTGACGCCGGGGATCATGGCAAGGCACTGGATCAAACCGATGGAGAGCGCCTTGCGGAAGGGAAGCTGCATTGCGTCGTCATGGATGGGTTCGGGGGCGATGCGGTCGATCACCAGAAGGACGAAGCCGCCGAGGATCAGCATGACGGCGATCAGGACCGGGGTTTCGAAAAGGACGGTCTTGATGATGTCATGGGCCAGCACGCCGACGAGCGCGGCGGGGAAGAAGGCCAGAAGGACGGAGGCCACGAAGCGGGCCGAGGCGGGGTCGGTGTGTATGGTGGAGGCGACCTGCCAGAGGCGCGCGGCATAGACGGTGAGGATGGCCAGCACCGCGCCAAGCTGGATGACCACCTCGAAAGTGCGACCGGGGCTGTCGAAGCCGAGGAAATGGCCGATCAGCAAGAGGTGGCCCGTGGAGGAGACGGGGATGAACTCTGTCAGCCCTTCGACAAGGCCGAGGATCGCGGCGACGAATGTGTTCATGTCCATAGGGATATCCTAGCGGTCGCGCAGGCGGGTGGCGCGGACGGTGCCGTCGGGTTGCACCTCGCCGCGCATCTCGGCCTGCCCGCCGATGGCGGGGAGGTCGTCGATCCGGGTGCCGCCGTCCACGGTGAAGCGGGCGCCGTCAATCTCGGTCTCGCCGGTCAGGACGCCGCGCAGGCGGATGCGCGCGCCGACGGGGATGGGGGCGAGGGTGCCGTCGGCGGCACGCGCGCCTTGGGCGATCCAGTCGCGGATGAGGCGGATGTCGTCTTCCGGCAGCCATGGCGGGCCGTCATGCGGCATGCGGGGATCGGCAAGGCCGGTGATGCGGCGCCAGATTTCCGACATCTCGGGGTTGCCGGGGACCACGGCCACGCGTTCATCGGCGGCAAGCGCATGTTCCCAGGTGTCGAGGCGCAGGCCTTCGGGCGGGCCGCCGACCTTGGAGTTGTCGGAATGGCACTTGGCGCAGACCTTGAGGAAGATGGGTTCCACATCGGACCAGAGCACATCCGCGCCGGGGGCGGGGCGGGGGCGTTCGGGCAGGGCGGCAAAGGTGGCGGTGCCTTCGGGCATCCCAGCGGCGACCCAGTTGGCGACGAGGGTGATCTCGGCCTCGGACAGGAAGGGGGGGCCATCGAGGGGCATCTGAGGTTCGGCCTGCCCGCGCAGGCGTTGCAGGAGGGGGCTTTGCGCATCGCCCGCGATGACGACCGGGCCGTTGTCGGACCCGTTCAGCACGCCTTGATAGGTGTCGAGATGCAGGCCCAAGGGGGCATCCGTGCCGGAATGGCAGATCACGCAGCGGTCGGCGAAAAGCGTGCCTATTGCGGCGAAATCGGGGGTGTCCTGAGCCTGACCCGCGCCGGCCATGAGCAGAAAGACCAGCGCGGCACGCATCGGCGTCAGACCTTGCGCAGGTTCTTGGCCGATTCCTTGATGGCGGCGTATTGGCCCGAGGGGCGGTAGCGCCAGAGATATTCGGGCAGCACCGCCTCCATCGCGGTGGGGGTGATGCCGAGATCGGCAAAGCCCTTGGCGCCGGGGGGGACCACGTTGTCGGCGCGCAGGTTGCGGACCTGATCGCGGGTGACCATGCCGTTCTGGAAGAGGCCGAGCGTGACGGCCTGCAGCAGGTCGAAGGCCCCGCCCATGATCGAGGCGGCAAAGAAGGGGATGTTGATGATCAGGCGGCGGCGGCGGATCACATGCAGCATCCGGCGCATCAGATCGCGGAAGGTTTCCACATCGGGGCCGCCGAGTTCGTAGATGCCCAGTGCGGCCTGCCCGGTGATGCCAAGGACGGCGGCCTGCGCCACGTCATCGACGAAGACGGGCTGGAAGCGGGTGTTGGCACCGACCACCGGCAGGATCGGGCCGAAGCGGGCCATGGCGGCGAAGCGGTTGAAGAAGCCGTCTTCGTTGCCGAAGATGACCGAGGGGCGCAGGATCACGGCATTGGGGAAGGCGGCGAGGATCGCCTTTTCGCCGGCGGCCTTGGTCTGCTGATAGACCGAGGGGCTGTTTTCATCCGCGCCGATGGCGGAGAGGTGGACGAGGGTTGCCACGCCTTCCTCTGCCGCGAGGCGGGCGATGCGGGCGGCGCCGTCAGCCTGAACGGAATCGAAGGTGTTCTTGCCAGAGCGGTTGAGGATGCCCACGCAGTTCACCACCGCATCGGCGCCTTTCATCGCGGCGCGCACGCTTGCATCGTCGCGGATGTTGCAGGGCACGGGTTCGACCTGCCCCACGACGCCGTAGGGTTTGACGAAGAGCGCGTCATTGGGGCGGCGGACGGCGACGCGGACGCGCCAGCCTTCCTTGGCCATGCGGCGCGCGATGTAGCGGCCGACGAAGCCCGAACCGCCGTAGATCGTGACAAGCTTGTTCATGTCCGGTTCCCCAATTCTTGTTGCGGTGGTGATTACACTCTTGTGCCGCGAAGGCCAAGCATCCGCTGCGCCGCAGGGGCGCAGAGTGGGGCGGAAGATTCTTTTTGGCGACCGTTGACAGTGCCTTGGGGCTTCTTTACATCGCCCTCCATCGACTTGGGCCCAGATGGCGGAATTGGTAGACGCACTGGTTTCAGGTACCAGCGCCGCAAGGCGTGGAGGTTCGAGTCCTCTTCTGGGCACCATGTCGATCTTACCAAGGGCGCGGGGAAACCCGCGCCCTTTGGCGTTTCGCCGCCCCTTTCCGTTGACCCCTGCGCGGGGCGTCGGTAATGCAGCCCAACCCCTGCCGAAAGGACGCCTGCCTTGGCCATTTTCCTTTACCAGAACGACTTGCCCGATGGCCTGACCTTTGGCCCGATCGTGGCCATCGATACCGAGACGATGGGGTTGGACCCGCGGCGGGATCGGCTGTGTCTGGTGCAGTTGTCAGACGGGAATGGCGATGCGCATCTGGTGCAGATCGCGCGGGGGCAGACCTCGGCGCCGAATCTGGAGCGGTTGTTGACGGACCCTGCCACGTTGAAGCTGTTCCATTTCGGGCGGTTTGATATCGCGGCGTTGCAGAACGCCTTCGGCGTGGTGACGGCACCCGTGTGGTGCACGAAGATCGCGTCGAAACTGATCCGGACGTTCACGGATCGGCACGGGTTGAAGTACCTTCTGCTGGAACTGGTGGGGGTGGACGTGTCCAAGCAGCAGCAGACGAGCGACTGGGGGTCGGAGGTTCTGACCGAGGCGCAGAAGGAATATGCGGCGTCGGACGTGCTGTATCTGCACCCGTTGAAGGAGGCGCTGGAGGCGCGGCTGATCCGCGAGGGGCGGATGGCACTGGCGCAGCGCTGTTTCGATTTCCTGCCCGCGCGGGCGGAGTTGGACCTGCTGGGATGGGAAGAACCCAATGACCTCTTCCACCACTGATTTTCTGACCACCGGGCAGCGCGTGATCCGACGCGAGGCGGAGGCGTTGATGATGCTGGCCGACAGCATCGATGGGGCCTTTACGGCGGCGGTGGAGATGATCCTGCGCGCGGAGGGCCGCGTGATCGTGTCGGGGATGGGCAAGTCGGGCCATATCGCGCGGAAGATCGCGGCGACCTTCGCCTCGACCGGGACGCCCGCGCAATTCGTGCATCCGGCAGAGGCGAGCCATGGGGACCTTGGCATGGTGATGCGGGGCGACGTGGCGCTGGTGCTGTCGAACAGCGGCGAGACGCCGGAACTGGCCGACATCATCGCCCATACGCGGCGGTTCGACATTCCGCTGATCGGCGTGGCGGGGAGGGCAGACTCCACCCTGATGCGGGCGGCGGATGTGGCGATCGTGCTGCCTGCGGCCCCGGAGGCCTGCGAGCAGGGGATCGTGCCGACGACATCCACCACCATGACGCTGGCGCTGGGGGATGCGCTGGCGGTGGCGTTGATGGAGCATCGGGCCTTTACGCCGGATCAGTTCCGCGTGTTCCATCCGGGCGGCAAGCTGGGCGCGCGGTTGGCGAAGGTGCGCGATCTGATGCATGCGGATGCACCGCTGATTTCCCACGATGCGCCGATGAGCGAGGCCTTGCTGGCGATGTCGTCCAAGGGGTTCGGCGTGGTGGGCGTGACGGATGCGGACGGGTATCTGCAGGGCATCATCACCGATGGCGACCTGCGGCGGCACATGGCGGGCCTTCTGGACCTGTCGGCGGGGGATGTGATGACGGCGGGGCCGCGCACCATCGGGCCGCAGGCGCTTGCCGAGACGGCGGTCAGGGTGATGAACGAGAAGAAGATCACCTGTCTGTTCGTGGTGGACCCGGAGGGAAGCCAGAGCGTGGCGGGCGTGCTGCATATCCACGATTGCCTTCGGGCCGGGATCGCGTGATGGCGCGGGCGGCGGGCGGGGATGGCTGGTCGCGGCTGGTGGCGTGGCTGAAGGTCGTGCTGCCGCTTGCCGCGCTGGGTGCCCTGTCGACGCTGTTCCTGCTGTCGGACCGGATCAATCCCGAGGACGCGCTGCCCTTTGCCGAGGTCGATGTGGAGGAGCGACTGCGCGAGCCGCGCATGACGCTGCCCGCCTATGCCGGGATCACGGAGGATGGCAGCGCCATAGAGGTGACGGCGGGCGAGGCGCGCCCAGCGCAGCAGGGCGGAACAGGCCCGTCGGCGGTGGATGTGACGGGCGTGATGACGACGCCTGACGGGGTGGTGACGCGGCTGGTGGCGGATGCGGCGGACCTGCCGTCGGATCAGAGCGAGGTCACCTTCAGCGGGCATGTCGTGCTGGATCACGCGACGGGCTACCGCGTCCGCAGCGATGCGATGACGGCGAGCCTGCAGCGCACCGATGTGCGGTCGGACCTGCCGGTGGTGGCGGATGGGCCGGTGGGGCAAATCACCGCCGATCGGATGCGCCTGACACAGGACAGGGCTGGCGGCGGTGGATATCTTCTGGTTTTCAACGGAAACGTTAAGCTGATATACCAACCCCCGAAATGACGTGGATGTATTGAGGACCTGATGCGGCTGCCCTTGCAAGCGATGATCGTCCCGGTGGCGATATGGGCGGCAGCGACGATGATCGCGGCGGCGGCCCATGCCGAGACGACGGTGGCCTTGTCGGGGCTGCAGCAGGACCCGACCCTTCCCGTTCAGGTGGAGAGCGACTCGCTGGAGGTGGATCAGGCCACGGGCGAGGCGGTCTTTACCGGCAATGTGAAGGTCGTGCAGGGCGAGATGACCATCTCTTCGGACCGGGCGCGGGTGGAATACACGCCGGGCGGCAACGAGGTGAACAAGGTCTTCTTCTATGGCGGCGTGCTGTTCACCAGCCCGACGGATGCGGCGGAGGGCGAGGAAGCGGTCTATACGCTGGCCTCGGGCGAAGTGGTGATCACGGGCAATGTGCTGCTGACGCAGGGGGCGACGACGATCTCGGGATCGCGGTTGGTCTATAATCTGGACGCCGGGACCGGGGTGATGGAAGGGCGGGTGCAGACCGTCTTCGTCCCCGGCAGTGGCACGCCGTGAGGGCGGGGCCAGACCTGACTGTCACGCAAGGGTCTGCCGGGCTGGCGGTGCGGTCGCTGCGCAAGAGCTATAAGCGGCGGCCGGTGATCCGCGACGTTTCCATGCATCTGAACCGGGGCGAGGTGGTGGCGCTGCTTGGCCCCAACGGTTCGGGCAAGACGACGTGTTTCTACGCCATCGCGGGGCTGGTGACGCCGGAAGGCGGCGAGGTGCTGATCGACGGGCGGGACGTGACCGTGCTGCCGATGTATCGCCGGGCACGGCTGGGGATCGGCTATCTGCCGCAGGAAGTGTCGATCTTTCGCGGGCTTTCGGTCGAGGACAACATTCTGGCCGTGCTGGAGATCACCCATTCCGACCGCCACAAGCAGCGCGAGCGGCTGGAGGAACTGCTGTCGGAGTTTTCCATCACCCATCTGCGGCGGGCGCCTGCGCTGGCCCTGTCGGGCGGGGAACGGCGGCGGGTGGAGATCGCGCGCTGTCTGGCGGCGGACCCGAAATACCTGCTGCTGGACGAGCCCTTTGCCGGGGTGGACCCTATCGCGGTGGGCGAGATCCGGTCGTTGGTGCAAGATCTGAAGGCGCGGGGGATCGGGGTGCTGATCACCGATCACAATGTGCGCGAGACGCTGGAGATCGTGGACCGCGCCTATATCCTGCATGACGGCAAGGTGCTGATGAGCGGGACGACCGACGAGGTTGTCCGCGACGAGATGGTGCGCCGCGTCTATCTGGGCCAGAACTTCCGGATCAGTTGAAGCGCGGGGCCGGAAAGGCGGCTTTCCCCCCATCCGCAAGACTCGGTTGACAAGCGGGCCGCGGCGGATGCCAAATGTCCGGGATGCGTGTGCAAATCGCCCTTGTCGATCCTGCCCGGACCGCCGCCATGACGGCAGGTTGCCTTGCGAGATCGGACCTTCGGACCCAAGTCAGTTTCAGGAGGCACCAGCCGCTGCCACAACCGGGGCGGGTGGGCCGGATTCACGTGGAGGACCCAGCATGCGTTACCAGATCACCGGAAAACAGATCGACATCGGAGAGGCGCTGCAAACGCATGTAAAGGCGGAAATGGGCGAGGTGGTGGAGAAATACGCCCAGCGCCCGACCGATGCCGTGGTGATCTTTTCGCGCGTGGCGCATGAGCATGTCTGCGAGGCGACGATCCATCTGTCCACCGGGCTGACGGCGCAGGCCAAGGGCCATGCCCCGGAAATCTATGCCGCCTTCGAATCCTGCCGCGAGAAGATGGACAAGCAGTTGCGCCGCTATAAGCGGCGTCTGCGCAGCCATCATACGGCCCGGACGGCCCCTGTTGAATTCGGCGCCGGGTCCGCATATATCCTCGCGCCAAGCGAGGAGCCCGAGGACGACGACCACAGCACCGATACCCAGCCCATCGTGATTGCCGAAATGGAGACGAAGATTCCTTCGATCACCGTCGGTGAGGCGGTGATGCAGCTGGAACTGGGGGGTCAGAAGATGCTCGTGTTCCGGAATGAGGGACATGGCGGCGTGAATGTCGTGTACCGTCGGGATGACGGGAACATCGGCTGGATCGATCCGCGCAACAGTAAATGACGCCCCTGCGGCGTATAGGAACGACATAAGGCATGGACCTTTCCAAGCTTTTGATCCCCGGCGCCGTGCGCGTCGTTGGACAGCTGACCAGCAAGAAACGGCTTTTCCAGGAACTGGGCGAGCTTGCGGCGCAGGCCTATGGGATGAGCGGGGCGACCGCCATCGACGGGCTGCAGGAGCGCGAAAGTCTGGGGCCCACCGGTGTGGGGCATGGCATCGCCCTGCCCCATGCGCGGCTGGAGGATCTGGCGCAGATCCGCGGGGTGTTCATCCGGCTGGAGAAGCCCTTGGATTATGACAGCGTGGACCGGCAGCCGGTGGACCTTGTCTTTGGGCTGTTTGCGCCGAAGGATTCGGGCGTGGATCATCTGAAGGCGCTGGCCTTGGTCAGCCGGACGATGCGGGATCAGGCGGTGGTGGGCAAGCTGCGGGCCAATAGCGACCCGGCGAAGATCTACGCAATCCTGACCGAGGCGCGGACGACTCAGGCGGCCTAGCGCAGGGGGTAGAAGCCCAATCCCTGATAATCGCGGGCGTAGGCGTCGCGCGCGGCCTCTTCCAGTTCGCCATCGCGGATGGTGTCGAGGAGGGCATCTTCTGGGTCTTGCGCGGGCAGGGGCGGCGGCGCGGGCAGGCCGAATTCGGCGGCGAGGAAGGCCATGCCTTCAGCGAGGCGGTCTTCGCGCAGGATCAGGTCAGGTGATTGCAGCGTGGCGAAGCCCTGCAAGAGGGCGGATTGGCTGGCCCATGACGGATCGGTCTTGAAGGAGGTCTGGCCCGCGAGGTTGCGCTTGAGGAAGCGCAGGAAGGCGAGGAAGGCCAAGCGGCGTTCGGCAGGATCGGTGAAGGGCTGCCCCGGCGCAGGTAGATCGATGCCATAGAGGCGCGCGAGCTGGCGGCGCTGATCGCCGGGAAGCGTGCCCTGTTCCAGCGCGCAGAAGGCGTGGTGGGCGCGGTTCAGCGGGTGGCGCAGCACCGTGAAGCTGCGGTTGCCGGGATTGGCGCGGCGCCAGAGGCGGAGCGTCTTGTGGGTGAAATCCGTCTCGGTTCCGCCGAGGGTGGCGAACCAGCCAAGGATTGGCTGCACTGGGGCGCCCCGCACAGGCAGGAAGAGGAGCGGCGCGGTGCGGGCGGCGATGTAGCCGGGCACGGCGGCGGCGCGACGGGGTTCGAAATTCGGCGTGCGCGCGAGGTTGAAACGATCAAGCCGCGCGAGGGCCTGTTCCATCGCCGCCGGGTTGGTGACCTTGTCCGCCAGCGGTTCGGGGTTTTGCACGGTGAGAGAGGCATCGACCGCGTCAAGCCGCCCCTCTACCCCGAGGAAGGCGGCAAGGCCGTTGAGGACATCGAGATCGGGGATGTCTTCGTAATCGATCCAGAAGGCCGTCTGCCCGCGCACCTGCAGCGCGCGCAGGAGGCGGATCTGGGCCTGCTGCACCTGGTCGAGATGGGCGGTGAATTCGGCCGCGTCGAAACGCGCTTTGGCCTGTTTGAGGTTCTTGGGATTGGTCAGCTTCCACTGGCCGGTGGCCTGCGCGATCTTGAGGCTGACATAGCTTTCCAGCGGGTTGCGGGTGAGGACGATCTTGGCGCAGCGGGGATCATCCATCACCAGATCGAAGATGCGCGGATCGTGGTCGTGGAAATAGCGGAACCCCGCAAGGCCCGGCGTGCGGTCGCGCATGCGGCGCAGGAGAAGGGCGGGATCAGCCTCGCGTTCGGCGAAGGTGACCCCGAACATCTCGGTCTGGTCCTTCTTGCCGATGAAGTAGGGATTGAACGCCTCGCCGTGGCAGGCAAGGCCGGGGATGGCGTTCAGATTGGCTTCGAGGAAGTTGGAGCCAGTCCGCATTTCGGCGAACATGACGAAGGAAACGAACGGACGGGTCACTGGTTCACTTCACTAGGTAGGGGCGGCCCCGACGGGATTCGGAGGGACGCGGGTCGCCCGTGGCGGGGAAATCGCCCATCAGGACGGGTTGCATGCCTTGGTTGCGCAGGTTCTGCAGGAACTGGCCGAACCCGGTGAGATCGGTCAGGCGCGGGGCTTCGGTCAGGCGGCGGAGCGAGCGGGGGCTGATCTCATCCACGATGGTTTGCAGCGGTTCCATCGGGTTTTCGATGAATTCGGCAAGGTTCCAGACGCGGATGCGGGCCTTGGAGGTGGAATGGCGGAGGATGGCGAGATGGTCGATCTCGATCTTCTGGAGGCGGGCGGCATCGCGGCGGATGTCGGCGAAGTTGCGGTTGGATTTGAAGAGCGGGATGGCCCATGCGCCCGAGACGACGGAAATCTGGGCGTTGGAGTCGAGCGCCATGAAGGCGGTGAGTTGCTGATTGTCGGCAGGGCCGAACTGGAAGCACTGGCGTTCGCCCCGGGTGGCCCAGATCAGGTTGGCAAGGAAGGATTTCGGGTTGTAGTCGCGCAGGGCGGCGCTGTCGGAGAGGGCGCCGTTGAAGACCGCCTCGCCCCCCGCGAATTCCACCCGGTCGGGGGCGAAGAGGTGACCGTGGACGCGGGTGCCCGTGACCTTGGCCAGCCAGCCTTCGAAGCCTTCGAAGACATCGGAGAAGCCTTGAAAGACGGAATAGGCGGCGGCGGTGCGGCCGTTTTCCCAGTGTTCGTTTGGAAAGCGGCTTTGCATGTAAAGGCCGGGGCGGCCCTTCACGCGGCGTTCCACGGCCTTGGAAAAGAGCCGGTCGATCTTGCCGGGATTGGGTTCGCCGCCCGCCTGCCCTTCGGCATCGTCGGAGAGGAAGGTCGAATAAAGCTTGGTCGCATGCGGCCAGATCTTGCGCGCGACGAAACAGTCGGAGCGGCGCAGGAGTTGGAGGTGGTCGTCGTAGAAGATGTGCGGCTTGCCCTGAAAATCGAACTTGGAGAGGGTGAGCGAGCGGCTTTCGACGTTCGAGGACACCTGACGGACGAGCGTCTGGAAATAGCTTTCGTCCGGGATCCAGACGCGGCGGAAGTAGCGGTCATAGGTGGCGCGGTCGGGGCCTTGCAGGATGGCCGACAGGGTCTGGCGGGTGAGGCACCACCATTGGCTGCCCAGATGCGGGACGATGCCGTTGGGGATGGTGCGCTTGAACCCGACGGAGCGCTGCAGTCGGACATAGCGGTCGAAGAGCCAGCGCTGCGTGCGCCACGAGAAGGGAAAACGCAGGGTGAAGCGTTCCATGTTCAGCCCGCCGATCGTCCAGCCCACCTCTTCTGTCGTGACGGATTCGATGAAATCGGTGCGGGGGCGTTCGTCGAGATAGGCCATGAGTTCGCGCACGGGCCGCAGCGGCAGGCAGGAGCCGGAGGCGAGGTAGACATGCCGGACGGAGGGGAATTCGGCCAGCATCACTTCGGATGCGGATTGCGTGGCGGCGACGATGCCCCATGTGCCCCATTCGCAGGCGAAGCGTTCCGAGAAGCGGACATTGGGCAGATCGGCAAGGTCGGACTGGAGTTTGTCCACGCTCCACTTGCCGACGCGCTTGTCGACATGGATCACGACGGGACAGCCGCGTTCGGCCCAGTGGCGCGCAGTGTCGGCGGCGCGGTGCAGCGCGGTGTGGCAGAGCATGACAAAGCCCAGCGTGCCGTTCTGCCGCGTGAGGGCGGTGGGAAGCGGGCTGTCGGCGGGGGTGACGGCGGTCATGCCCAGTTCCCCTTGGACATGAGCCCGAGGATTTCGAGCTGGCGCCAGTTGATGTATTTCTCGGACCACTTGCACCACAGGTCGGGCTGGTTCTTCACCCCGTCCAGATAGGCGCGGTATTCGAGGCTGTCGGCGTAATGCTGGTGGCGGGCGAGTTCCTCTTCGGCCTTGAGGGCGAAGGTGTCGAGGAATTTGGCATGCAGCAGGCAGCCGGAAGCCTTTTCGCCCCCCCATTCATCATAGACGAGGTTCAGGCCGCGCGGCAGCAGGCTGTGCGTGGAGCTTTTGTAGGCATAGGAGCGATGCCATTTGACGAGCGGAATCTTGTTGAGCGCGGGGGCCTTCTTCGGTTCGTCGGCGAAAAAGACGCGGGCACGGGGGCCGCCCTGAATCCAGAGATTGCCGTCGCCGGGATTGCGCTTGACCGAGTAGTTGGCGCTGTCGAACCAATGGGCGATTTCGAACGGGTCCTGACCTTCGTGATAGGGCTGCGCGTCCATCGGCCCTTTGGGATACATGTCGAGCAGCATGGCCGAGAAGGACCGTATCCCCGAGCTTTCCAGCCAATCCGTCAGCGCACGCAGGGGGCGGGTTTCGCAGAAGGGGTAAACGAGGAATTCGTCCGGATCGACGACGAGCGTCCAGTGGCCGTGGCAGTATTTGCGTTGCAGCGCGGTGATCCAGTCCATCCCGAAGCGGGACCGCTTGTAGCTGCCATTGGTGAACCAGAGCGAGACATCGGGCTGCGCCTGCAGGTATTCGCGCGAGCCGTCGTCAGAGCCGTTGTCGACGATCAGGAAGTGGTTGACCCCCAGATCGCGGTAATAGCGCAGGAAGAAGGGCAGGCGAATGCGTTCGTTCCTGAGGGTGGAGAGCAGGAGGATGGAGTCGCCGCGGATCGCCCCGGTGCGGTTGACGACGGACGACAGTTCGCGCCGCTTGGCCCAAGCGCGCAGGTGCAAGCGTCTGCGGCGCAGCCTCAGCCGATATGCCCCGACAATCCCCACTGGCCCTGCCCGTCCTTACCCTGATCGTTCGCCGCCATCCCGCCGCAGCGACCGCGTTTCCCGAAAATGCCGTGCCTCTGCATCATTGCGCTGCGATCCGCCCGAAGGCGCCCGCTGCGCATTTTGCGACAGTCTAGTATGTGGCATGGGTCAAGTAAACAATTGCTGGACGGCGGTACAATTGGATTTGCCGGGTGGATTTGCCGGGCTGCGGGCCGTCAGACCCAACCGCCGCGCGACATGAGGCCAAGGCCTTCGAGCGCGCGCCATGTGGTGAGGCGGCGGGAATGCGGCGTCCAGAGATCGGGGTTTTCGGTCAGCGCGTCGTAGTAGCGGTCATAGAGGGCGGAGTTGGAGAAATGTTCGCCCCGCTGCTGTTCCACGCGGGCGCGGTCGATGATGGTGTGAAGGAACTTGGTGTGTAGGAGAAGGCCCGAGGGCGCCTCGCCTCCGTCGCGGTCGTAGATGCGGTTCAGGCGGGGGGGCAGCAGGGAATGGGTGGAGTTCACATAGGCATGCCGCCAGTGCCATTTGACCAAGGGCACCTTGTTGAGCGTGGGGGCGCGGCGCGGATCGGCGGCGAAGAAGGCGCGGGCGCGGGGGCCGCCTTGGATCCAGAGATTTCCCATCGGCTGCTGCACCCGCAGGCCGTAGCCCGCCGGATCGAACCAGTGAAGGGAAGCGAGCGGGTCGTCGCCCGCATGATAGGGGAAATCGCCGACCGGCCCCTTGGGATAGAGATCGAGCATCATGGCGCCGAACATGGGGCGGCCCTGTGCATCGAGCCAATGGGTGAGGGCGCGCAGATCGCGGCTGTCCCAATAGGGGTAGATCAGCAATTCGTCCGCATCGAGGGTCAGGCACCAATGGCCGTGGCCGTGGCGCATCAGAAGCCAGTTGAGCCAGTCCATCCCGAAGCGCGAGGCCTTGTAGGAGGCGGCGGTCGTCCAAAGCGACACGTCGGGCTGGGCGGCGAGCAGGTCGGTGGAGCCGTCGTCGCTGCCGTTGTCGACGATCAGGAAATGGCTGACGCCGAGGCGACGGTGGTGATCAAGAAACCACGGCAGGCGGATCGCCTCGTTCCTTATGGTGGCGAAGGCGAGGATGTCGCCCTTGCGGATCGCGGCGGTGCGGTCGCGGCGGGGGGTCAGTTCGTGGCGGCGGCGCAGGGCGCGGGCCAGATACCTGCGCCGTTTCCAGCGCAGGCGATAGGCCTGCCAGAGATCATCGGGCGTGGTGGCCACCCTGCCCCCGATGCCGCCTATTGGGCAGCCTTCTGGAGGGCGACCATATCGTTGAGATAGGTCGCGAATTCGTCGCGCAGATCGGGACGCGAGAGGCCGAAGGCGACGGTGGCTTGCAGGAAGCCCGCCTTGGAGCCGCAATCATAGCGCTGGCCGCGGAAGCGGTAGCCGTAGACCTTGCCTGCTGCCGTTTCCTCGGCAATGGCGTCGGTCAACTGAATCTCGCCACCTGCGCCTTGCTTCATGCGGTTGAGGTTGGTCAGGACCTGCGGCGACAGGATGTAGCGGCCGATCACGGCGAGGTTGGAGGGCGCCGTGCCGAGCGCGGGCTTTTCCACCATTCCCTTGGCCTTGACGATGGCGCCCATGTCTTCGCCGATGTCGAGGATGCCGTAGGATTTGGTCTTTTCGGGCGCGACCTCCATCGCGGCGACCATGTTGCCGCCGGTCTGTTCATAAGCCTCGACCATCTGCTGGAGGCAGGGCTTTTCGGCGGCGATGACGTCGTCGGGCAGCAGCACGGCGAAGGGTTCGTTCCCGATCAGGCGGCGCGCGCACCAGACCGCATGGCCGAGGCCGAGCGGGCGGTTCTGGCGGATATAGGCGATGGCGCCGCTATCCATGTTGGTTTCCTTGAGGATTTCCAGAAGGTCTTCCTTGCCGGACTTGCGCAGCGCGTTTTCAAGTTCGGGCGCGTTGTCGAAGTAATCCTCGAGCGCGGATTTCCCGCGCGAGGTCACGAAAATGAATTCCTTGATGCCGGCGGCGCGCGCCTCGTCGATCGCGTATTGGATCAGGGGGCGGTCGACCAGCGTCATGATCTCTTTCGGGATCGACTTCGTGGCTGGGAGGAAGCGCGTCCCCAGACCTGCGACAGGGAAGACAGCCTTTGTGACCTTGCGGACCTTCATTTCATTCACCCAATTCTAACCCCGTTCTGCGACGGGAACCCCACTGTACCGTTACCCTCTGTTCCATCGCAGGTCACCAACCTCGCGCAGGATAGCAGCGTTCCCGTTACGAAGGAACGAATGCGTTTTGCGGTAACGCGGCATTTGCCCCAAGGCAAGCTGCCGGATGTCTAGAGCAGGGCTGAATGGCAGTTTTATGGCATGCTTGTGCAAAAGGGCATGACGGAATGCCCACCACAGGGCATCACGCCATCGCGGCGAGCATTCCTTCGATCACGGGCACGTCGGAGGGGTTGTTGAGTTCCCAGAACTGGCGGCCGCGCGCGGCCACCTCGACGCAGAGGACGGAGCGGCCATTTTCAAGGAAGCGGAGCTGTTCGAGCCCTTCGAGTTTCTCGAGCGGGCCGGTCTGCCAGCCGGGATAGGCGGCGAGTGCGGCAGGGCGATAGGCGTAGACGCCGACATGGTGGAAGACGGGCGTGGCTTCGTCATCGCCATAGCTGCGCCCGGTATAGGGGATGACTTCCTTGGAAAAATAGAGCCCGCGCCCGCCCGAGCCGAAGACGGCTGTGGTGCCGCCGACGCGGCCATGGCGGCGGTCTTCCAGCAGCTTGGAAAGCATCGCGCCTTCGCAGCGCAGGACGGGGGTGGCAACCTCGGCCCCCGGATCGGAGATGAGGCCTGCGACGAGATCCTCGATGAACCAAGCGGGCGTCAGGGGGGCGTCGCCCTGCAGGTTCACCACGATGTCGAAGCCGGGCAGTTTCGCCGCCACTTCCGCGCAGCGTTCGGTGCCGTTCTGGCAATCGGACGAGGTCATCACCACCTCGGCCCCGAAGGCGGCCGCGTGATCGGCGATGCGGGCATCATCGGTGGCCACCACCACGCGGTCGGCACCACGGACGGCCATCGCCGCCTCCCATGACCGGCGGATGAGGGTCTTCTTTCCGTCGGGGCCGTTCAACTCCACCAGCGGTTTGCCGGGATAGCGGGTGGAGGCGTAGCGGGCGGGGATGGCGATGAGGACGGTCATTTCCTGAGCTGCACTCCGGGCGCGTAGGCGATGAAGAAGGGGTTGTCCCAGCCCGGCTTGCCATAGGTGAGCGGTTCATGCGTGTCGAAGCGGACGACATGGCCGCCCGCGCCGCGCAGGACGGCATCGCCTGCCGCCGTGTCCCATTCCATGGTGCGGCCGAGGCGGGGGTAGAGATCGGCCTCACCTGTGGCGACGAGGCAGAATTTCAGGCTGGAGCCAGCGCTTTTGGAATCCTTGACCGCGTATTTGCCGATGTAGTCATCGGTCGCCTGATCGCGGTGGGATTTGGACGCCACGACCATGAGCGCGGAATTGTCGGGGGTGGCGACGCGGATCGGGCGGGTTGCGCCGGGGCGGGCTTCGTCGAAGGGACCCGTCTCTTCGACTGCGGTGCCGTCGGGCAAGGTGTAGAAAAGGCGGCCCTGCGCCGGGGCATAGACCACGCCGCGCCGGGGGATGCCGTCTTCGACATAGGCGATGTTGACGGTGAAATCGCCGCGCCGCTGGACGAATTCCTTGGTGCCATCCAGCGGATCGACGATCAGAAAGGTGCGGGCCGAGAGGGCATGGCTGTCGGCCTGTTCTTCGGTGATGAGGGGCAGGTCGGGGAAGGCCGCGCGCAGGCCTGCAGAGATGAGGGCATCTGCGGCCTCGTCCGCCTCGGTCACCGGGGAGGCGTCGGATTTCGATTTCACCTCGAAATCGGGGCTGTTGTAGACAGCGAGGATCCTTTCGCCCGCCTGAAGCGCCAGACGGCGGAAGACGGGGATAAGCGTATCGAAATCCATCAGAACCCTCGCATCGGGCGGAATTTCCGCCGCAGTTGAACGAAACACACCGCCGCCTTATCATGCGGGAAAGAGAAAACGGCAAGATTGAGCGGTACCGGGGCGCCTATGCCCCGCAGCATGAGGTGGCGGCAGGTGCGTTTTCACGCAGAAGTCAAGCGGACGCGGGCGCGGACGGCGTTGGGCATGCTGGAACTGGTGTTCCACGGCGCGGTGCACAATGTGCGCAAAAGCCATACGAGCGCGGTGATCGGGCTGCTGCTGAACCTTGTGCAGATGGTGATCATGATCGCCTTCTTCTACCTGATGATGACCTTCGCGGGGATGCGGGGGATCACGATCCGGGGCGATTTCATCCTGTTCCTGATGTCGGGCATCTTCATGTTCATGACGCATGTGAAGACGATGCGGGCAGTGATGGGGGCGGAAGGGCCGACATCGGCCATCATGAAGCACGCGCCGATGAACACGCTGATCGCGGTGGGGGCGGCGTCGCTTGGGGCGCTGTACACGCAGATCTTCGCGGCGTCGATCGTGCTTTATGTTTATCACGCCGTGATGGTGCCGTTGACCATTGATCAGCCGGTGGGAATGATGGGCATGCTGCTGCTGGCATGGGGATCGGGGCTGGCCATCGGGATGATGTTCCGGGCGGTGATGCCGTGGCAGCCGCGGTTCTTTGGGACGGTGGCGCAGATCTATGCGCGGGTGAACATGATCGCTTCGGGCAAGATGTTCGTGGCCAATATGATGCCCACGGCGGTGCTGGCCTTTTTCGACTGGAACCCGCTGTTCCATGTCATCGATCAGGGGCGGGGCTATATCTTCCTGAACTATGCGCCGCGCTATTCGAACCTTGAATACCCGGTCTACGTGATGCTGGTCTGCATGACGATCGGGTTGATCGGGGAGTATTACACCAGCAAGCGGGTCAGCCTGAGCTGGTCGATGGGCAAGTAGGCGTCAGGCCACCACCCGAAGCGTCAGATTGATGCGCCCGCCCTGCGGCAAGAGGCGCGAGGAGCCGAAGCGCGTGCGGTCGATCCCGTGGAAGGCAAGGCGGGCGGGGCCGCCCATCAGCAGCGCGTCACCGGATTTCAGCCAGAGGCTGGTTGTCGGGTCGCGGCGGTTTGGGCCGCCGATGCGGAAGAGCGCCTCGTCTCCAAGGCTGATCGACAGGACCGGAAAGGAGAAATCGCCTTCGTCGCGGTCCTGATGCAGGCCCATGCGCGCGCCCTCCCCGTAGAAGTTGACGAGGCAGCAGTCGGGGGCGCGGTCAAGCCCCGTGAGGCGGTGCCAGAGGGCGAGGACGGCAGGCGGGATCGGCGGCCACGGACGGCCAGCGGGGTGGCGCGGAGCGTAGCGGTAGCCCGTAGCATCGGTGACCCAGCCGAGACGACCCGCCGCCGTCATCCGCACCGACATGGGGCGGCCGCCCGGCGTGACGGGCGACATCAGCGGCGCAGCGGCGACGACGGCGCGCAGATCAGCCACCAGCGTCTGCTGCGCATAGGCGTCGAGCAGGCCCGGCCAGTGCAGGCAGCCGCGGATTTCCTGTGGTTCGATCATCGGTCCGGTCCCTGTCATCTGCCTAAATTCCACCCTTTGCGGCGCTTGCAGCCCCCCTCACCCCCCCTTATATACAGCCGGACACCGCGTGACGGGCTGGCCGCCCGCCCCGGTTGCCATTGGGATCGGGGCCGGATGCCTTGCCAGGGTCCAGCCCCCTAACATCGCCGAATGAAGAGGTAGCACATCATGGCCAAAGTCATCGGGATTGACCTCGGGACCACGAATTCTTGCGTCGCCATCATGGATGGGTCGCAGCCCCGGATCATCGAAAACTCGGAAGGGGCGCGCACCACGCCCTCGATCGTCGCCTTCACCGAAAGCGAACGACTGGTGGGTCAGCCGGCAAAGCGGCAGGCCGTGACGAATGCCGCCAACACCGTCTTTGCCGTCAAGCGCCTGATCGGGCGCCGGCATGACGATCCGGCGGTGACGAAGGATCAGAAGAACATCCCCTACAAGGTGGTGAATGGCGGCAATGGCGACGCCTGGGTCGAGGTGCGGGGCGAGAAGTATTCGCCGTCGCAAATCTCGGCCTTCATCCTGCAGAAGATGAAGGAAACCGCTGAGTCCTATCTGGGCGAGACGGTGACGCAGGCCGTGATTACGGTGCCTGCCTATTTCAACGACGCGCAGCGTCAGGCGACCAAGGACGCGGGCAAGATCGCCGGTCTGGAAGTGCTGCGGATCATCAACGAACCGACGGCGGCCGCGCTGGCCTATGGTCTGGACAAGAAGGAAACCCGCACGATCGCGGTCTATGACCTTGGCGGCGGCACCTTTGACATCACGATCCTTGAGATCGACGACGGCCTGTTCGAAGTGAAATCCACCAACGGGGACACCTTCCTTGGCGGTGAAGACTTCGACATGCGGATCGTCACCTATCTGGCCGACGAGTTCAAGAAAGAGCACGGCGTCGACCTGACGCTGGACAAGATGGCGCTGCAGCGCCTGAAGGAAGCGGCGGAAAAGGCGAAGATCGAGCTGTCCTCCAGCCAGCAGACCGAGATCAACCAGCCGTTCATTTCGATGGACAAGAACACCGGGCAGCCGCTGCACCTTGTGGTGAAGCTGACGCGCGCGAAGCTGGAATCGCTGGTCGATGACCTGATCAAGAAGTCGATGAAGCCCTGCGCGGCGGCGTTGAAGGACGCCGGACTGTCCACGTCCGACATCGACGAGGTGGTGCTGGTCGGCGGGATGACGCGGATGCCGCGGGTGATCGAAGAGGTCACCAAGTTCTTCGGCAAGGAACCCCACAAGGGCGTGAACCCGGATGAAGTCGTGGCCGCCGGGGCCGCGATTCAGGCGGGCGTCCTGCAGGGTGACGTGAAGGACGTCGTGCTGCTGGACGTGACGCCGCTGTCGCTGGGCATCGAGACGCTGGGTGGCGTGTTCACACGCCTGATCGACCGCAACACGACGATCCCGACGAAGAAGAGCCAGATCTTCTCGACCGCCGAGGACAACCAGAACGCCGTGACGATCCGAGTGTTCCAGGGCGAGCGCGAGATGGCTGCCGACAATAAGATGCTGGGCCAGTTCAACCTTGAGAACATCCCCCCGGCCCCGCGTGGCATGCCGCAGATCGAGGTGACCTTCGACATCGACGCGAACGGCATCGTGTCCGTTTCGGCGAAGGACAAGGGCACCGGCAAGTCGCAGCAGATCACCATTCAGGCGTCGGGCGGTCTGTCGGACGACGACATCGAGAAGATGATCAAGGATGCCGAGGCGAATGCCGAGGCGGACCGCGCCCGCAAGGAATTGGTGGAAACCAAGAACCAGGGCGAGAGCCTGTTGCATTCGACCAAGAAGTCCTTGGCCGAACATGGCGACAAGGTCGATCCGTCCACGGTGGAAGCCATCGAATTTGCCATGTCTCCGCTTGAAGACGCGCTGAAGGGCGAGGATGCGGGCAAGATCAAGGGCGCGATCCAGAACCTGACCGAGGCGGCGATGAAACTGGGCGAGGCGATCTACAAGGCCAGCCAGTCGGAAGCCGACGGCAAGGACGAGGATGCACCTCGGCCGGTGGATGACGACATCGTCGATGCCGATTTCGAGGATTTGGGCGAAAACAAGCGGAAGTGACACCGCGTGAATCGGAAGAGGGGGCGGTTCGGGAACGAGCCGCCCCCACCCGGTTCTGAGAGGGGGTTTTGTCCCGAATGGCAAAACGTGATTATTACGATGTCCTCGGTGTGACGCGCGGCGCTTCGGCGGACGAGCTTAAGAAAGCCTATCGCCAGAAGGCGAAAGAGCTGCATCCGGACCGCAATGCCGACAACCCGAATGCCGAGGCGCAGTTCAAGGAAGTGAACGAGGCCTATGACGTTCTGAAGGACGCCGATCGCAAGGCGGCCTATGATCGCTTTGGCCATGCCGCCTTTGAAGGCGGCGGTGGCGGTGGACGCGGGCCGCAGGGGTTTGGCGGCGGCGGGAATGCCGATTTCGCCAGTGCCTTTTCGGATGTGTTCGAGGATCTGTTCGGCGATTTCATGGGTGGCCGGGGTGGCAGCGGCGGTCGGTCGCGCGCGCAGCGCGGGTCGGACCTGCGCTATAATCTGCGGGTGTCCTTGGAAGAGGCCTTTCAGGGCGTTCAGAAGACGATCAACGTGCCGACGTCGGTGTCCTGCGAGACCTGCCGCGGAACCGGGGCAGAGGGGGGCGCGGAGCCGGTCACCTGCCCGACCTGTTCGGGCATGGGTAAGGTGCGGGCGCAGCAGGGTTTCTTCACCGTGGAACGGACCTGCCCCACCTGCAATGGCATGGGCCAGATCGTGAAGAATCCCTGCCGCTCCTGCGGTGGCGCGGGTCGGGTGGAGAAGGAGCGCGCGCTGTCGGTGAACATCCCCGCCGGGGTGGAGACGGGCACGCGCATCCGGCTGGCCGGAGAGGGCGAGGCGGGTCTGCGCGGCGGGCCTTCGGGCGATCTCTATATCTTCATCGAGGTGCGGGAGCATCCGATCTTTCAGCGTGACGGGGTGCATCTGTTCTGCCGCGTGCCGATCAGCATCACAACGGCGGCCTTGGGCGGCGAGGTGGAGGTGCCCACGATCGATGGCGGGCGCAGCCGCGTGAAGGTGCCTGTGGGCGCGCAGACGGGCAAGCAGTTGCGGCTGCGCGCCAAGGGCATGCCCGCGCTGCGCGGGGGCGGCAGCGGCGACATGGTGCTGGAACTGGCGGTGGAAACCCCGGTGAACCTGACGGCACGGCAGCGCGAATTGCTGATCGAGTTCGAAAAGTTGAGCGAAGAGAACAACCCCGAAGGCAAGAGCTTCTTCTCCAAGGTGAAGGGCTTTTGGGACGGGATGAAGAGCTGATGGGGATGGGGCCTGCCCGGTTGGGCGGGCCCCTGCCCTGTGCGGCTTGGCGTTAAGCGGCTGTTTACAGCTTCGCGCGATGATGCGCGCATGAGAAACGCATCCCATTTCCGAGAGGAGACCCTGCCCTTGTTCCCCGCCGGGGACGAGGATGAGGCGGTCATGGCCGCGCCAGTTTCGGCCGGGGGACGGCTGCCCAGCTATATCGTCGATCATCGCCAGCGGCTGCGCGCCCGGTTCATGGAAAGCGAGGGGCAAGGCCTGCCGGAATACGAGTTGCTGGAGATGATCCTGTTCCGCGCGATCCCACGGCAGGATGTGAAGCCCTTGGCACGGCGGTTGATCGATGCTTTCGGCGATCTGGCGCGGGTGGTGGCGGCCTCGCCCGCGCGTCTGGCGCAGGTGCATGGGGTCGGGCCTGCGGTGGTGCTGGAGTTGAAGCTGATGGAGGCGGTGGCGCAGAAGATGGCGCGGTCGCGGGTGATCCAGCGGCCTGTGCTTTCCTCGTGGACGGCGCTTTTGGACTATTGTCACACGGTGATGGCCCATGCGGAGCGGGAGCATTTCCGCATCCTGTTTCTGGACCGCAAGAATGTGCTGATCGCGGATGAGGAGCAGGCGCAGGGCACGGTGGACCATGTGCCCGTCTATCCGCGCGAGGTGGTGCGGCGGGCGCTGGAACTGGGATCTTCGGCGCTGATCCTTGTGCATAATCATCCATCGGGGGACCCCACGCCTTCGGCTGCGGATATCGAGATGACGCGCAAGATTGCGGAGGCGTGCGGCGTTCTGGGCATCACGCTGCATGACCATCTGATCATCGGCAAAAGCCGCGAGGTCAGTCTGCGGTCGGAGCGTCTGATCTAAGGAAATCGGGGCGCAGCCAGAGTTCGACGCGGCGGTTGAGACGGCGGCCGGCGGCGGTTTCGTCGCAGGCCATGGGCAGCGCCTCGCCGAAGGCCAAGACGGCGGGCAGACGGTCGGGGGGCAGGTCGGGTGCGGCGGCGGTGAGGGCGGCGAGGACAGCGGTGGCGCGGTCTTCGGACAGGGCAAGGTTGGCGGAGGCGACGCCAGAACCATCGGAGAACCCGGCGAGGATGAGGGCTTCGCCCCGGAAGCCGCCCGATTGCAGCAGGCGGGCCAGATCGGCGAGGTTGCCTTGGGAATGGGCGTCAAGGGTGCTGGAGCCGTCTTCGAACCGGAAGGTGAGGGAGAGGCGGTCGGCCCCATCCATCACGTCGACGAGGCGTTTCAGATCGTCGAGCGTGGTTTCCTCGCCCGCGCCCTGAATGGCGTTGATGAGGCGCAGGCCATCGGCCGTCATTGGCTGGCGTTCGGGGTCGCGGTCGACGTAACCGGCGGCGGCGATCACCGTCTGGGCCTGAGGTAGGGTGAGGAATTCAAGGAATTCGCGCGCCATGAGCGGCAGGCGGCGGCGTGGGGTCAGGAGGTGGAGGGGCAGCGCGAGGGGGTAATCCTCGGCCTTCACCGCCAAAGCGTTGGGCAGGAGGGGAAAGCCGCAACTGTCGGTCAGGGTCAGGACGCGGGCCTTGCCCGCCATCGCCCGGCCCGTGACGGCCAGCGCCCAAGGATCGCGCGCAACGGCGGCAGCGAGGGTGGAGAGATCGGGATGCACCTCGGTCGCGGCGATGTCGCGGCCAAGCCGTTCGGCCAAGGCGCGCTGCAGGCCGCTTTCAGGACCAAGGCCGTGCAGGACGAGGGGCATGTCGGGACCGCCGATTTCGGCCCAATTCGCCACTTCGCCCGCCAGCACGCGCGCAAGATCGGAGGAGGATATCTGTGCGACCGGATTGTCGGCAGCGGCGATGGGAACAAGCGCATCAAGCGCAAGGGGGCGGAAGCCGAGATCGGGTTCGGTGCCAGCGGAGAGGATCAGTTCGGCGCGGCCTGCCATGAGTTCGGCGCGGGCGCGATCCTGCGGCAGGGGGGTGAAGGAAAACTCGGCAAGGATCTGGCCCGTGGTGGGATCGGTCAGGCGGGCGATGCCGTCGGTGACGGCATGGTCAAGGCCACGGGAGGCGGCGAAGGCCGCGACGAGGGGCGGGATCAGGCTTTGGCCGGGATCGGATTCGCCCACGATGCGGACGGGGATGCGGGGGGCGGTCAGATCGGGGCAGCCGGGACCTTCGCAGATGACGCCCTGCCCATCGACGGTGAGAAGGCCGTAAGAGGTGTCGATGCGGTAGAATTCGCCATCCCAGCCCTGCAGGGTGCCCGTCAGAGAGAGGCCGCCGTCGCGGGCTGTCAGGGTGACATCCTGCGCTTGGGCGGTCACTGGCAACAGAAGCGCGGCGAAGATCGCCACGCGGCACAATCCTAGACGCATGAACCCCCGCCTGACCCTAGTTCTGGGCGGCGAGTTTCATGTCGGGGACGGGATTATTCAAGACCACAAAACCACCCTCGGCGTCGCAGTCCGGCATGGCGACGGAGAGGTCGGACAAGGTGAGATTTCCCGCTTCGGAATAGACGGCGAGTGCCATCATCTCGCGCCCGCAGGTGAGGGGGGTGACCGGGGCCTCGATGCTGTGGGGGGCGTCGGGCGCGGGCAGGGTGATGATCTGGGCATACATCGGGAGGACCGTGGCCTTTGTGCCGAGCGTGGTGACGGCGCCGTCACCCGAGAGGGTGAAGCTGTCGCCATCAAGCCATTGCAGGGCAAGGCGCTGGTGATCGGCCATGTCGGGCAGGGGCGCGGCGGTGGCGGTTTCGGTGCCGTCGGCAAAGCGGAGCGACACCTCGCCCGCCGCATCAAGCGCGGGGAGGTCGAGGAAGAAGGAGCCGGCGGCATTCGTGGCGTAGGTCACGGCGATGCCGCCATGGCGCAGGACGAAGCCCTGATCGGCGCGGCAGGGCGCAGTCAGGCTGAGCGACAGGATGGCCCCGTCGGCGGCAAAGGCATCGAGGGTGACGGGGCAATCGGGGGCCTTGGCCACGGGGGCGGGTTCCGACAGCACGGCGGGGGCCGGTGCAGGCGGGGGATCGGCCTTGACCATGACGGGGATCGGCTGCGGGTCATGGGCGGTAAGCGGCGTTCCGGCGGCGAGGCGCAGGGGCGGCGGCGGGTCGGCCTTGGGGATGGGAGTCTGGGAGGCGGCGGATTGCGCCGTGGACGTTTGCAGATATTGCCCGGCCCCGAGAGCGAGGACCACCGTTGCCGCGATCATCCCCAGATTGCTCTTGCGTTCCATGTCGTACTCCTGCCGCACCTATACAGGATGCCTGATGGCATCCGAAATCGGCCAGCCGAAGGCAGGATTGTGGCAAGAACGGAAACGACCGAAGGTTCAGTCGTTTACGCCGTGGCAATGTTTGTAGCGCTGACCCGAACCGCAGGGGCAGGGATCGTTGCGCGAGGGGTTGCCCCAAGTGCTGCGATCCGCTTCGACAAAGCCGGGACGCGCGGCACTTGCCGTGGCGGCAGCCTCGGCCGCGACGGGAACCGCAGCGGCGGCGGCGGCGGGAGCGGCGACCTTGGCCGCATCGGCCGTCGTCTGTGCCGTGCGCTGCTGGGCGAGGATCTGCTGCATCATGGCGTCCTGCTCTTCCTTCGTCATCGGGCGGATGAGCGAAAGCTTCTGCGACACGTCCTGACGGAGCGAGTTGAGCATGGTTTCGAAGAGGGTGAAGGCCTCGTTCTTGAATTCCGACAGCGGGTCGCGCTGGGCATAGCCGCGGAAGCCCACGACGGAGCGGAGATGTTCCAGTTTCAGCAGGTGTTCGCGCCATTTGGTGTCGATGGCCTGCAGAAGGACCTGCTTTTCGATGTTGCGCATCGTGTCGGGGCCGAAGGCGGCCAGTTTCTCGGCCATCATCGCATCGGATTTTTCGGTCAGGCGTTCGCGCATGGCGTCCTGATCGACGCCTTCCTCGGCGGCCCAGTCTTCGACGGGCAGGTCAAGGTTGAGCTTGTCCTTTACCGCGGCGGCCAGACCGGCGGCATCCCATTGATCGGAATAGGTCTTGGGCGGCATGTAGAAATCGACGAGATCCTCGATCACCTGCAGGCGCATATCATTGGCGATGTCGCCGATTTCCTGCGTCTGCATGATCTCCAGCCGCTGGCCGAAGATGGCCTTGCGCTGGTCGTTCATGACGTCGTCGAATTTCAGAAGCTGTTTGCGGATGTCGAAGTTGCGGCCTTCGACCTTGGCCTGCGCGCGTTCCAGCGACTTGTTGACCCAAGGGTGAACGATCGCTTCGCCTTCCTTCATGCCCAGTTTGGACAGGACGGATTCAAGCCGATCCGACCCGAAGATGCGCATCAGATCGTCTTCGAGCGACAGGAAGAAGGAGGACCGCCCCGGGTCGCCCTGACGGCCCGAGCGGCCGCGCAACTGGTTGTCGATGCGGCGGGATTCGTGGCGTTCGGTGCCAAGGACGTAAAGTCCGCCAGCGGCGATGACCTTGGCCTTTTCTTCGGCATGTTCCGCTTCGATGCGGGCGCGCACCTCGTCGGGGTGGAGGTGGGGGTCGGCGGCGATGGCCTCCATCACCTTCATCTCGACATTGCCGCCAAGCTGAATGTCGGTGCCGCGACCGGCCATGTTGGTGGCGATGGTGACGGCACCGAAACGGCCCGCATCGGCCACGATCTTGGCTTCCTGTTCGTGGTGCCGGGCGTTCAGCACGTTGTGGACGATGCCATCCTGTTTCAGCATGGACGACAAGATTTCCGACTTTTCGATGGAGGTCGTGCCCACCAGCATCGGCTGGCCCTTGGTGTGGGCCTCTTTGATCGCCACGACGATGCCTTGGTATTTTTCCTTGGCGGTGCGGTAGACCTGATCGTGTTCGTCGATCCGGGCGACGGGGCGGTTCGTGGGCACTTCGACCACGCCGAGACCGTAGATTTCCATGAATTCCTCGGCCTCGGTCTGGGCGGTGCCGGTCATGCCCGAGAGCTTGTCATAGAGGCGGAAGTAGTTTTGGAAGGTCACGCTGGCGAGCGTGACGTTTTCGGGTTGGATCGAGACGCGTTCCTTCGCCTCGATCGCCTGATGCAGGCCTTCGGAAAGGCGGCGGCCACGCATCATTCGGCCCGTGAATTCGTCGATCAGCATCACCTCGCCGTCGCGGACGATGTATTGCTGATCCTTGTGGAAGAGCTTGTGCGCCTTGAGCGCCTGCGTCACGTGATGGACGAGCGAGGTGCTTTCGGGATCGTAAAGCGACTGGCCTTCGGGCAGAAGGCCCGCCTCTTGCAGCAGCTGTTCGATATGTTCGTTGCCGTCTTCGGTGTAGGTGACCGAGCGGGTCTTTTCGTCGATCTTGTAATCCTCTTCCCGCAGGAGGGGGATAAGGCGGTCCACCTTCTGATACAGATCGCTGCGATCCTGCGAGGGGCCGGAGATGATGAGGGGGGTGCGTGCCTCATCGATCAGGATGCTGTCCACCTCGTCCACGATGGCGAAGAAGTGGCCGCGCTGGGACATGTCTTCGATCGACATCTTCATGTTGTCGCGGAGGTAATCGAAGCCCAGTTCGTTGTTCGTGGCATAGGTGATGTCGCAGCGATAGGCGGCGCGCTTTTCGACATCGGGCTGATAGGGATAGACCACGCCGCAGGTCAGGCCGAGCTGGGCATAGACCTTGCCCATCCATTCGGCGTCGCGCTTGGCGAGGTAGTCGTTGACGGTGACGACATGGACGCCCTTCCCGGTTAGGGCGTTGAGATAGGCGGGGAAGGTGGCCATGAGGGTTTTGCCCTCGCCCGTCTTCATTTCCGAGATATTGCCCTGATGCAGGAAGATGCCGCCCTTCAACTGCACGTCGAAGGCGCGCAGGCCGAGTGCGCGCTTGGCCCCTTCGCGGCAGTTGGCAAAGGCTTCGGGCAGGATCGCGTCAAGGCTTTCGCCGCCTTCCTGCACGCGCTTTTGGAATTCGGCGGTCTTGGCCTTGATGCCGTCGTCGCTGAGGGCGGCGAATTCAGGCTCTAGCGCGTTGATCTTCGCGACCAGCGGGCGCACCGACTTTACCTTGCGGTCATTCGGCGTTCCGAAGACCTTCTTCGCAAGTGTTCCGAGACCCAGCATGTTTTCTCCGCCTACCTGACATCATCGTGTGAGGCTGTGGCCTTGCCCGCCCCCAACGCCTTCCATAGAAGAGCCAAGTGGCCCGGCGGCCCCGTCGCACGCGACCCCCGCGAAATAAGGGAGAGGCCGGGTATAGTCAACGTCGCTTAGGCAAGCGGCCCGATCAGGAGAAGGTGATATGGCGAAACATGGCAGAGCCCTGGGGGGCTTTCTGGCCGGGTTGGTGATGACCTGCGGGCTGGCCGTGCCTGTGCTGGCGCAGGACGAGACCGCGACGGCGGATACCGTGGTGGCCACGGTGAACGGGACCGACATCACGCTGGGCGAGTTGATCATCCTGCGCGAGAAGCTGCCGGCGCAGTATCAGGCGCTGCCGGATGACATGCTGTTCAAGGGGCTGATCGATCAGGCGATCCAGCAGACCGCGCTGGAGCAATCGGTCGCCGAGACGACCACCAAGCGCGACGAGCTGTGGATGCGGACGGATCGGCGCAGCTATCTGGCGGGCAAGGCGCTGCAATCGGTGGTGCAGGAAGCGGTGACGGATGCGGCGCTGCAGGCGGCCTATGATGAGAAATACGCCAATGCCCCGGCGGCGAAGGAGTATTCGGCACAGCACATCCTTGTGGATACCGAGGAGAAGGCGAACGAGTTGAAGGCGCAGATCGATGGCGGCGCGGATTTCGGCGAGTTGGCCAAGGCCAATTCCAGCGACACGGGGTCGGCGGTGAATGGCGGCGATCTGGGCTGGTTCGGGCTGGGCATGATGGTGGCGCCCTTCGAGGAGGCCGTGGTCGCGGCGACGCCGGGCACGGTGACCGCACCGGTGCAGACCGATTTCGGCTGGCATCTGATCAAGGTGAACGAAGTGCGCGACGCGGCGAAGCCGACGATCGACGAGGTGCGCGACGAACTGGCCGCCGAGATCGAACAGGTGGCGGTGGAGGCCAAGCTGACCGAGTTGACCGGCGCGGCCGAGATCGCGCGGCCCGGCGAAGGGCTTGACCCGGCCCTGATCCGGGATGCAACTCTGCTGGACAAGTAACCGGGAGACGGGCTGATGGCGAAGACAGATTGGAAATCCGAAGCGAAGACGCTGAAGAAGAAGGTCCGGAAGCTCAAGGCCCGGATCATGGGTGAAGAGATCGGGGCGGCGGTGGCCGCCGTCCCGGCAAAGAAGGCGAAAGCGGTGTCGCCGCTGGCGCCCAAGGACGGGTTCCCCGCGCTGCCGGTGATCGCGGGGGTGGAGTTCGCCGCCGTCGAGGCGGGGGTGCGCTATCAGAACCGCAAGGACGTGATGCTGGTGCGTCTTGCGCCGGATACGGCGATGGCAGGGGTGTTTACGCGGTCATCGACGCGGTCGGGCTGTGTACGGGACTGTCAGGCGAAACTGGCGATGAAGGTGCCTGCGGGCGCGGGCGCGGCAATTATCGTAAATTCCGGAAATTCCAACGCCTTCACCGGGAAGGTGGGGGACGCGGCCGTGGTGGCGGTGACGGGCGGTGTGGCCGAGGCGTTGGGCATACCGGGGAGCCGGGTGTTTTCGTCGTCCACCGGGGTAATCGGCGAGCCGCTGCCCTATGAGAAGATCACGGCGAAGATCTCCGATCTGGTGGCGGATCTGCGTGAAGACGCCATCGAGATGGCGGCCCATGCGATGATGACGACGGACACCTTCCCCAAGGGCGCGGCGGCGGTGGTGCAGGGCGAAGGCGGCGAGATCCGCATTGCCGGGATCGCCAAAGGATCGGGGATGATCGCGCCCGATATGGCAACCATGCTGGTCTACATCTTTACCGACGCAAAGATTTCGGCGGCGGCCCTGCAGAAGATGCTGTCGCGGAATGTGGATGCGACCTTCAATTCCATCACGGTGGACAGCGATACATCGACCTCGGACACGCTGCTGGTGGCGGCGACGGGGCAGTCGGCGGCGGCTGAGGTGAAGGGTCCGGTGGCGAAGGCCTTTGAGGCGGCGCTGCGGGGCGTGATGATAACCCTTGCCCATCAGGTGATCCGCGATGGCGAAGGGGCGACGAAGTTCGTGGAGATTCGCGTGACGGGGGCCAAGGATGATTCGGATGCCGCGAAGGTGGCTTTCGCGGTGGCCAATTCGCCGCTGGTGAAGACCGCCATCGCCGGGCAGGACCCGAACTGGGGCCGGATCGTCGCCGCCGTGGGGAAATCGGGGGCAGAGGCGGACCGGGATCGGTTGACCATCCGGTTCGGGGACATCCTTGTGGCCGAGAAGGGCTGGCGCAACCCGGATTATCGGGAAGAGGACGGCGCGGCCTATATGCTGGGCGAGGAGTTGGTGATCGGGGTCGATCTGGGCCTTGGCCGTGGCAAGCGGTCGGTCTGGACCTGTGATTTGACCAACCGCTATGTGGAGATCAACGCGGATTACCGATCGTGAAGATCGTCCTCGTTTCGGCGGTCGCCCTGATCGATGTCGAGGGGCGGGTGCTGCTGGCGCAGCGGCCCGAGGGCAAGTCCTTGGCGGGACTGTGGGAATTTCCGGGTGGTAAGGTGGAACCGGGCGAGACGCCAGAGGTGGCGTTGATCCGCGAGTTGAAGGAAGAGTTGGGCATCGACACATGGGCGAGTTGTCTGGCCCCGCTGACCTTTGCCAGCCACAGCTATGAGGGATTCCATCTGCTGATGCCGCTGTTCGCCTGCCGCAAATGGCAGGGCATCGTGCAGGGACGCGAAGGGCAGAATCTGGCTTGGGTGAGGGCGCAGAACCTGAAAGATTACCCGATGCCCCCAGCCGATGTGCCTTTGATCCCCATACTTCGGGATTGGCTCTGATTCTTTTCGGTCGCACTTATCCACAAGATAACCCTAGGTTGTGCGATTTTCGCTGGCCTTACCATTGATCTGCATTAACGTTTGTTCATTGACAGCTCGGGGAGGAGCTAGAGCATGTTGAGAACGATCACGCTGGGCAGCTGCGTTTCCGTTCAGGGAATCGTGGTGGGTCAGCTGGCGGATGGGAAGATCGTGGTGAAGGTCGATGAGAAGACCTTTGTCGGGTATCCTGTGGCCCAGTTGCGCGCCGCCTGACGGGCGCTGTCCTGGAGGAAAAGAAAAGAGCCGGGCCTTGCGGTCCGGCTCTTTCGATTTCGGGGAGGGCGATCAGGCCAGCGTGCGCTGGACTTCCTCGCGTTCGAAGATTTCGATGACGTCGCCCGCGCGGACATCGTCATAGCGTTCGAAGGCCATGCCGCATTCCTGACCGGACTGGACTTCCTTGACCTCGTCCTTAAAGCGCTTGAGCGTCTTGAGCGTGCCTTCGTGGATGACCACGTTGTCGCGCAACAGACGCACGCCAGCCGAGCGACGGGCGACGCCTTCGGTGACGAGGCAGCCTGCGACATTGCCCACGCCGGTGATGCGGAAGACTTCTTGGATACGGGCGTAGCCGATGAAGTTTTCGCGCACTTCGGCCTTGAGAAGACCGGAGGCCGCTTTCTTGATGTCGTCGATCAGGTCGTAGATGATCGAATAGTAGCGGATTTCGACACCCTTCTGCTGTGCAGAGTTGCGGGCCGTGGCATTGGCGCGGACGTTGAAGCCGATGATCGGGGCCTTGGACGCCTCGGCCAGGCCGACGTCGGAATCGGTGATGGCACCGACGCCGTAGTGCAGGACGCGGACGCGCACCTCGTCGTTGCCGACCTTTTCGAGGGCTTGGATGATCGCCTCGGCAGAACCCTGCACGTCGGCCTTGACCAGAACCGGCAGTTCGGACACGTCCAGATCGGCCTTGGCCTTGGCCATAAGCTGTTCCAGCGTGGTCGCGGCACCGGCAGCGGCGCGTTTGTCCTTGGCCGCCTTTTCGCGGTAGTCGGCGATTTCGCGGGCCTGCGCTTCGGTTTCGACGACGTTCAGCACGTCACCCGCTTCGGGTGTGCCGTTCAGACCCAGCACTTCGACCGGGACGGAGGGACCCGCTTCGGGGACGGTTTCGCCCTTGTCGTTGATGAGGGCGCGGACCTTGCCCCACTTTTCGCCGACAACGAAGATGTCGCCCTTCTTGAGCGTGCCGTTTTGCACGAGAACGGTGGCTACAGGGCCGCGACCAACATCAAGCTTGGCTTCGATGACAGCGCCAGAAGCGGCGCGGTTCGGGTTGGCCCGGAGTTCAAGGAGTTCCGCCTGAAGCGCGATGGCCTCGAGCAGGTTGTCGAGCCCTTTGCCCGTCTTGGCCGAAACCTCGACATCCTGCACTTCGCCGGACATCTGTTCGACGACGACTTCATGCTGGAGCAGGTCGGTGCGGACCTTTTGCGGGTTCGCATCAGGCTTGTCGCACTTGTTGATCGCCACGATCATCGGCACCTTGGCCGCTTTCGCGTGGTTGATCGCCTCGATCGTCTGCGGCATGACCGCGTCATCGGCGGCGACGACCAGCACCACGATATCCGTCACCTGCGCGCCACGGGCGCGCATGGAGGTGAAGGCAGCGTGACCGGGCGTGTCGAGGAAGGAGACCAGCGAGCCGTTCGGCGTCGTGACCTGATAGGCCCCGATATGCTGGGTGATCCCGCCCGCTTCGCCCGAGACGACATTGGCCTTGCGGATGGCGTCGAGGAGCGAGGTCTTGCCGTGGTCGACATGGCCCATGATCGTAACGATCGGCGGGCGCGAGCGGAGGTCTTCGGAGCGGTCGGCGACCGTTTCGATGGCCTGTTCTACGTCGCTGTCCGACACGCGGACGGCCTTGTGGCCGAATTCTTCGATCACCAGTTCGGCGGTGTCGGCATCGATGGTCTGGTTCATGGTGACCATCATGCCCATCTTCATCAGCGCCTTGACCACATCGGCGGCGCGTTCGGCCATCCGGTTGGCAAGTTCCGACACAACGATGGTTTCGGGCAGCTGCACGTCGCGCACCTGCTTTTCGGCCTTCTGGCCGAAGCCCATCGCCTTTTGGCGGGCCTTTTCCTGTTTCCGCTTCATCGCGGCGAGCGAGCGCTGACGCCCGCCTTCATCCGAGATGGCGTCGGACAGCGTCAGCTTGCCGGCGCGGCGACCTTCGTCGCCCTTTACCTTGCCGCGGTCGCGGTCGGTGGCGCGTTCGTCGCGTTCACGTTCGGACTTGCGCGGGGCAAGCGGCGCGCGGGGTGCAGCACCGCCACGGGTGGTGTCCTCAGCCGGGGCGGCGGGTGCTGCCTTGGCGGCGACGGGGGCCTCGGGGGCAGGGGCGGCCTTTGGCCGGGTGCCCAGAACATCCGCCTTGCGGGCAGCGGCAGCGGCGATTTTCGCCTCTTCCGCGGCGCGGGCAGCGCGTTCTTCTTCTTCGGCCTTGGCGCGGAGCGCGGCTTCGCGTTCGCGTTCTTCGCGTTCCTTGGCTTCCAACTCTTCGCGGCGGCGCTGGCGGTCTTCTTCGCGCGCCTTCTCTTCCTCGGCGCGGCGGACCGCGTCTTCCTGCTCACGCGCCTTGGCGGCACGCAGGGCGGCGAGACGCCGTTCCATTTCGGCATCGGTGATGCCTGCGGGACGTTTGGACGGATCGCCGAGATGGGTGGCCGTGCCCGAGGCACCACCGGTCGCTCCCGGGGTGCCGGGTTTCGTGGGGACCACCACGCGCTTGCGCTTGACCTCCACCGCCACGCTCTTGGTGCGGCCGTGGCTGAAGCTTTGCTTCACCTGTCCGGGTCCACGCGCGCCGCCACCCAAGCCGAGGGGTTTCTTGCCGTCAGTATCGCTCATGCCGTCTTCGTTTCCTCTCCGGCGGAAATTCCGCCGATATGCCCGCGCAGGCCCGCGAGCCTTGCCGCTTCCTCTACAACACGTCGTTCGAGTCCACCAGCCGCAAGCGCGGCGTGTATGGCACGTTCACGTCCGAAAGCCAAACCCAATTCCCCCGAGGAAAGGCAGCCTATGAAGCTGTCTTTCCCTTGCGGCGGGTGCAGCTTGGTCTTGCCGCGTTCCGATCCGTCGCTGGCCTGAAGAAGAACAGCAGCCTGCCCCTTTTCCAGCCAGTCCTTCACCTTTTCATAGCCGGTGACAGCTTCGCCTGCCTTGCGGGCCATCGACAGAAAGTCGACCACACGGCGCAGCAGCTGCGCCTCGATCAGGTCCGACAGGGCGTCGGGTGCCTTCACCGGCTGGCGTGCCGCGCGGGAGAAAAGACCCTTTGCGGCCGCCTTGTCAATGGCGGCTCGATCTGCCGCCACGTAAATGCCGCGCCCCGGAAGGCGGGCCAGAACATCGGGCACGACCATCGCGTCGGGGCCGATGACGAAACGGATCAGGCCGGCCTTCGGCTGGCTTTCACCGGAAACGATGCATTTGCGTTCCGGTTCGTCCTGATCTGTCTGCCGCCCGCCCCGCGCCATGGCTGCTGTTGTCCGAGACCTGCGATCAGGCCTCGGCCTCCTCTTCGGTGTCGGCGACCTCGGCGGTTTCAAGTTCCGTCGGATCGACCCAGCCCAGCATGACGCGTGCGGTCATGATCAGATGCTGCGCCTCTTCAAGCGACATTTCAAACTTTTCGAGAACGCCTTCGTCTTTCTTGCGCTGGCCGTTTTCCGTCGTCCAGCCGCCTGCGAGTTCCCAGTCGGCGCAGGTGGCGAAATCTTCCAGCGTCTTGATGCCGTCATGGGCCAGCGCCTCGATCATCTGGGGGGTGAGCCCTTCGAAATCAATGAGGCTGTCTTCCACACCCATGGCGCGAGCGTTTTCCAGTGCCTTGCGGTTCTGTTCTTCGAGGAAGTCGCGAGCACGGGCCTGCAGTTCGGCGGCGGTGTCTTCGTCAAAGCCGTCGATGGAGAGCAGTTCGTCCACATCCACATAGGCCACTTCTTCGAGGTTGGTGAACCCTTCCGAAACGAGAAGTTGCGCCATCATCTCATCGACATCGAGCGTGTCCATGAAGAGCTTGGTGCGTTCGGCGAATTCGGCCTGACGGCGCTGCGATTCCTCGGCCTCGGTCATGATGTCGATGTCGAGACCGGTGAGTTGGCTGGCGAGGCGGACGTTCTGGCCACGGCGACCGATGGCGAGCGAGAGCTGTTCATCGGGGACCACGACTTCGATCTTGCCGGCCTCTTCGTCGATCACGACCTTGGAGACTTCGGCAGGCTGCAGCGCGTTGACGAGGAAGGTCGCCTGGTCCTGATTCCACGGGATGATGTCGATCTTTTCGCCCTGCAGTTCGTTCACCACGGCCTGAACGCGGCTGCCGCGCATACCGACGCAGGCCCCGACCGGGTCGATGGAGTTGTCATAAGAGATGACAGCGATCTTGGCGCGCGAGCCGGGGTCGCGGGCGACGGCCTTGATTTCAATGATCCCGTCGTAGATTTCGGGCACTTCCATCTTGAAGAGTTCGGCCATGAATTGCGGGTCGGTCCGCGACAGGAAGACCTGCGGACCCCGCGCCTCGCGCCGGACATCCTTGATGTAGCAGCGGATGCGGTCGTTCGGGCGATAGGCTTCGCGACCGATCTTTTCGTTGCGGCGGAGAATGGCTTCGCCCCGGCCGATATCGACGATGAGGTTGCCGTATTCTTCGCGCTTGACCACGCCGTTGATGATGGACCCCTTGCGGTCCTTGAATTCTTCAAACTGACGATCGCGTTCGGCTTCGCGCACCTTTTGCAGGATGACCTGCTTGGCCGATTGCGCGGCGATGCGGCCCAGATCGACGGGGGGCACTTCGTCGATGATTTCGTCGCCCACGGCGGCGTCGGCCTTGTAGGCCTTGGCCTGCTTGACGGTCAGTTGGGCGTGGTGGTTTTCCACGGCCTCATCTTCCACCACGGTGCGGATGCGGGCGAAGGTGGCGCGGCCCGTCTTGCGGTCGATCTTGACGCGGATGTCGAGGTCGCTGCCATAGCGGGACTTGGCCGCGCGGGCGAGCGATTCCTCCATCGCCTGAATGACGAGATCGGGATCGATCATCTTTTCCCGCGCCACGGCCTCGGCCGTTTGCAGGAGTTCAAGCTGGTTCGCAGAGGTGATTGCCATGGTGGCCTCCCGAGGTCAGTGTTTGGTGTCAGACGCGTCGGGGGCGGTGTCGCCCCCCTCTTCGCCTTCGAATTCTTCGATGTCGGTGAATTTCGATTCGTCGATCACGCCCGAGGCTTTGCGCTGACGCAGCATCTCGGCGATCAGGTCGTCGGTCAGGATCAGCTTGGCATCCGACAGCCAGTCGAATTTCAGGCCGATGGTGAGGGCTTCGCCGCCCTCTTCGATTTCGATCAGCACTTCGTCGCCTTCGGTGCCTTGCAGCGTGCCCTTGAAGCGGCGGCGACCGTCGATGAGTTCGGTCGTCTCAATCCGGGCTTCGTAATCGACCCACATGTCGAAATCCTTGAGCCGGGTCAGCGGGCGGTCGATGCCGGGGGAGGAGACTTCAAGGACGTAATTCTCTTCGATCGGGTCTTCGACGTCGAGCACGGCGGAGACGGCGGTGGAGATGGCGGCGCAATCGTCCACTTCGATCCCGCCTTCGGGACGGTCGGCCATGATCTGCAGGATGCGGGTCCTGCCGCCCATAAGGCGAATGCGGACCAGTTCGAAGCCCAGCCCTTCGATGACGGGGCCGACGATGGCCGCAAGGCGGCGGTCGATGGCGGTCTTGGCGATCAGGTCGGTCATTCGGGTTCCGATGGAAACAAAAAAGCGGGCTCAGCGGCCCGCGTGTCAGGTTCGGTGGGGCCGGGTTTGGACCCCGACACCGCTGTTGCAAGGGCATATACGCGCCGGGGGGCGAGTCTGCAAGGGCTTTGGTCCGGCGGAGGATCAGGGGCGGCGGAGGCCGTCCATCGCGCGGACAAGACCTTCGCTGATGCCGGGTTCTGAGAGGGCGTGACCCGCGAAGGGGATGATGCGCAGATCGCAGGACTCCCATCCTTGGGCGAGTTTCCACGCCGAGACGGGGGGGCAGATCATGTCGTAGCGGCCTTGGATGATGGTGGCGGGGATGTTCTTGATCCTTGCGCGTTCGCGGAGGATCCAGCCGTCTTCCTCAAGGAACCCGCCATTGTGGAAGTAGTGGTTTTCGAGGCGCGCGAAGGCGCGGGCGTATTCGGCGGGGCTTTCCCCCAAGGGGCCGTCATTGTGGATGGAGGCCAGCGCGTTTTCCCAGTTCGCCCAGATGCGACCGAAGCGCGTCTCCTCCATCACGTTGCCGGAGAAGAGGCGGCGGTGATAGGCGGCGATCAGGTCGCCGCGTTCGTCCTGCGGAATAGAGTTAACGAAACGTGACCAGAGTTCGGGAAAGAAGGCCCCTGCCCCGCCGCCATAGAACCAGTCGAGTTCCGCCCGCGTCATCAGGAACACGCCGCGCAAGACCATGTGGGCCACGCGGTCGGGATAGGTGATGGCATAGACGAGGGCGAGGGTAGCGCCCCAGCTGCCGCCGAAGCAGATCCAGCGCGAGATGCCGAGTTCCTTTCGGATCACCTCGATATCATTGACGAGGTGCCATGTGGTGTTCTGCAGCACGCTGGCATGGGGGCGGGACCGGCCACAGCCGCGTTGATCGAAGAGGATCACGCGGAAGGCGGAGGGATCGAAGTAGCGGCGCATGGCGGGGCTGCACCCGCCGCCCGGGCCGCCATGCAAGACGACGACGGGAATGCCGTCTGGATTGCCGCATTGTTCGACATAGATGCGGTGACCATCACGCATGTCGATGATCCGCTGATCGAAGGGGTCGATCGGCGGGTAGAGGAATTCGACTGCGCGCTTTTGGCCTGATCTTATGTCCATCGACGCCCTATATAACGCCTAAAAAGCTTGCGCCAAAGTTAAAGAAGAGGACGGCAGATGGTAACGACCACGGTAGACCCCGCCGAAGTGGCAAAATTCGAGGCGATGGCAGCGGAATGGTGGGACCCAAACGGGAAGTTCAAGCCGCTGCACATGCTGAACCCCTGCCGATTGGATTACATCACAGCCCAGATCGCGGCGGAGTTCGACCGGGATCTGACACAGCCGATGCCCTTCAAGGGATTGAGATTGCTGGATATCGGCTGCGGGGGCGGGTTGTTGTCGGAACCCATGGCGCGGTTGGGGGCGACGGTCGTGGGGGCGGATGCGGCGGCGCGGAACATTCCGGTGGCGCAGGTCCATGCGGCGCAGTCGGGGCTGGAGATCGATTATCGGCATACCACGGCAGAGGCGCTGGCCGAAGCGGGGGAACGATTCGATGTCGTTCTCAATATGGAAGTGGTGGAGCATGTTTCAGACCCGCAGGCCTATTTGACGGCCTGCCAGATGTTGTTGAAAGACAACGGGTTGATGGTCTGTTCCACGCTGAACAGGAACCCGAAGAGTTTTGTCATGGCGATCATTGGGGCGGAGTATGTGATGCGGTGGTTGCCGAAGGGGACCCATGACTGGGCGAAGTTCATCACGCCGGACGAGCTCTATGATCTGATCCGCAAGGCGGGGCTGGAGCCGGTGGACAAAAAGGGCATGGTTTTCAACCCTATAAGCTGGTCCTGGTCGCTGTCGGCGCGGGATCTGTCGTGCAATTACGTCACCGCCAGCGTGAAGCGGCGGGCGGGGTAACCACGGCAATGGCTGTGCCGGATGTTGTGCCGCCTTTTGTGCAGCAAACTGTGGGCACGCAGCGCACGGTGGGGTGGGATGTGTTAACCAAGCGATAAGTGGGCCGTTGCGGGACGGCGGGGTGCGACGTAGATTACCAAGTCATACCGGAGGCGCGCGCATGACCGTCAAGACGACCCTGAGCTTCACCGACCGACACCACAGCTTTCTGACCGAGAAGGTCGCGGAAGGGGTCTTCGCTTCGCAAAGTGCGGCGGTAGCGGCGGCGCTGGAGCAAATGATCCGCGACGAGGAGGAACGGTCGGTCGCGCTGGAAGCGATGTCTGACGAGATCCGGTCGCGGATGCAGACGGCAAGGGCGGATTATGTGGACGCGGCACAGGGCTTTGCGGCGGCGCGCGCGCGTATCGGCAAGACGAAAGGAGAATGAGTTTTCGCGTCCGGCTGCATCCGGCGGTGGCGGATGATCTGACGGCCATCGCCGAGATGATCGCGCGCTATGCCGGGCCCGAGGCAGCCGAGCGGAAATTGCGCGAGATCGAGGCAGCGGTGATGCGGCTGGCCGAGACGCCGCTGAAAGGCAGCCTGAGATCGGAGATCGCGGCGGGGCTGCGGGCGGTCCCGGCGGGAAGGAAAGCGGTGATCGCCTTCACGGTGGACGAGGAGCGGCGCGAGGTTCTGGTCCATGTCATCGGCTATGCCGGATCGGACTGGATCATCGAAAGCACGCGGCGGAGATGAGGCGACGGAAAAGGGCGGCCCGTTTCGGGGCCGCCCTTTCCTTTGTTCGGTCGGCTGTCAGATGTTGCCCGCCGACATTTCGCGGGCGATGTGGTCGGCCTGCCGGATGGCAAGCGCGACGATCGTCAGCGTCGGGTTTTCTGCAGCGCCCGTGGTGAATTGCGACCCGTCCGAGATGAAGAGGTTCGCCACATCATGGGTCTGACCCCATTTGTTGACGACGCCATCCTCGGGCTTTTCCGACATGCGGTTGGTGCCGAGGTTGTGCGTGCTGGGATAGGGCGGCGTCGGGAAGGCGCGGGTGGCCCCGACCGCCTCGTAGATCGCCACGCCCTGCTTGAAGGCGTGGTTGCGCATGGCGACGTCATTTGGGTGATCGTCGAAATGCACGTTCGCCACCTTCAGCCCATACTGGTCTGTCGCATCCGAAAGGGTGACGCGGTTGGTGGCCTGCGGCATGTCCTCGCCCACGATCCACATGCCCGCCATGTTTTCGTAATGGTCGAGCGCGGTGGTGAAGCCGCGGCCCCATGCACCGGGGTTGAGGAAGGCCGCCATGAAGGGCAGGCCGAGGGCGAGGGTTTCCAGTTCGTACCCGCCGACGAAGCCGCGCGACGGATCATGGCGCGACTCATCCTGAATGATGCCGGCCATGGTGGTGCCGCGCCACATGCGCACCGGCTTGTCGAAGATCGCGTAGACCGATCCGGTGGTGTGGCGCATGTAGTTGCGGCCGACCTGATCGGAAGAGTTCGCGAGCCCGTTCGGGAACATGCTGGAGGCCGAGTTCAGGAGGAGGCGGGGCGATTCGAAGCTGTTGCCCGCCACGCAGACGATGCGCGCCGCTTGGAATTGCAGGTTGCCGTCCTTGTCGAAGTATTCGACCCCGGTCGCCTTGCCTTCGTCATTGTGAAGGATGCGGGCGACATGGGCGCGTTCGCGCACTTCGAGATTGCCCGTCGCTTCGCCCGCCGGGATGTCGGTATAGGCAGCGGACCATTTCGCGCCCCATTTGCAGCCCTGAAAGCAGAAACCTGTCTGCTGGCAGGCCATGCGGCCATCGTAATCGGTCGAGTTGATGGCCATGCGCCCGGTGTGGACTTCCTTATAGCCCAGCGCCTGTGCGCCCTTTTCGAAGACCTTGTAGTTGTTGTTGCCCGGCAGACCGGCGCGGTCGCCCGTGCGCGTCACACCCAGCTTGGTTTCGGCCTTTTCATACCACGGCGCCATTTCGGCGGCGTCGATCGGCCAGTCGAGGAGCGAGGCCCCTTCGACCGCGCCATAGGTGGTGAGCGCCTTCCATTCATGGTCCTGGAAGCGGATCGAGGCGCCCGCCCAGTGGGTGGTGGTGCCGCCGACGGCCTTGACGATCCATGCCGGAAGTCCGCCGAAGTCCTTGGCCACGCGCCACGAGCCGCTGGTGGTGCGGGCGTCGAGCCAAGCGAGCTGGGTGAAGCTTTCCCATTCATCGTTGATGTAATCCTCGGGGAGGTAGCGACCCCCCGCTTCGAGGGCCACGACCTTGACGCCCTTTTGCGCCAGTTCGTTGGCCAGAACACCGCCGCCCGCGCCGGTGCCGATGATGACGACAACGGAGTCGTCGTTCAGGTCGAATTTCGCAACCATTGGTCCGCCTCCCCTTACAGCCAGTTGATGTCGTCGAAGCCGCGCTCGATATAGCCGCCGAGCGAGAAGCTTTCGCCCTCGTAGCCGAAGATCGGCCAGAGGTCCTTCTGGTTGTAGAGGCCGGTCACGAGGCCCGCGCGGACCGTCTGGAAGAAGGCCCCGCCTTCGATGGCCTTGAGGACGGCGACGCGGTCTTCTTCCCAGCCGATCGACAGGTAATCGGCATGGCCTGCGGCAACGGCCGCGGCGTTGAGTTCGGCGATGCCTGCCTCGACCTTTTCGGCGTTCTCGGCGCTGTCATAGCCTTTGACGGCGACAGCGTAGAACTGGTCGGCGACCTGATCGTGGGGGTAGATGTCCCGCGCCATCTGGATGAGCGTGGCCATCGATTCCGGTTTGATTGCGGTGGTTTCCATCGCCCAAGCGGCATTGCCGGATGCGACGAAGCCCGCGCCGACGACAAGGCTGGCCCCCGCCGCGACCGAGCGCGACAGCAGCTGGCGGCGCGTCAGGCCCCGGCTTTTCAGTGGTTGTGTCATTGTCTCCTCCCTGAGCATGACGTTTTGCGGTGCGGGCGCGGGCGGCTCCTCCTGCCGCCTGTGCCCGATTTGGTTCAGAGGTAGCGACCGGCCCTTTGCAGCACCTCGATCTGGTAGCCATCGGGATCGGCGATGAAGAAGAAGCGGGCGATCACCGTGCCGCCGGGGGCGAAATCCACCAGCTTGCGCGGGGCGAGGCCAGCCGCGGTGAGGCGGGCATGTTCGGCATCGAGATCGGTAACGGAGAAGGCGAGGTGGCCGTAGCCATCGCCGAGGTTGTAGGGCTCTGTCCGGCCCTTGTTGACCGTGAGTTCCAGTTCGAAGCCGGTTTCCGGATTCGAGAGGTAAATCAGGGTGAAACTGTCGAAATCGAGCCGATCCGCGACCTTGAGCCCGAAGGCCTGATCGTAGAACGACACTGAGCGTGCCTCGTCGAGCACGCGGATCATGCTGTGTATGGCCTTCGCCACCGTCTTCCTCCGTCAGGTCTTGCTGGACTGTCCTGAGGAGAAGTGTGGAATCGATCCGGCGGGGGCGGGTAGTAGGTCTATACTACGCTTTGATTTTCACTCGGCCGCGAGGGCGTGGGCGCTGCGGGCGGCGGCGCGGGCGTCCATGTGGATGAGGCAGGCGCAGCGCAGGAGCGAGGTGAAGTTTTCCGGTTCACCGCGTTGTTCCAGCACTTCGGAGTGCAGCTTGGATACGAAGGCGGGGGTGGTGGTCCCTTCCGTCGTAGCGATGTCATCAATGATTTCCCAGAACGCGCGTTCCAGCCGGATGCTGGTGCTTTGGCCGTTCAGGCGCAGGCGTCGGGTTATACTTTCGTAACGGGTGGGGTCTTGCCCCGCGAAGACCTGGCACATGGTTGATCCTCCCTTTTGGTGTCCCTCCGTCGGTGGGGGGGATGGTCATTCAAGTAAAGCGGGAGCGCAGGCGGCAAGGCAAGGCGCGCGGGAATGAGACATAAGTCGTAGGTCGCCATTCTGCAGCGTTGCGCGGGCGTGCCGAACGTGCGGTTATCGGGTGGAATGGGCGGGGGCGCGGGGATGCGGAACGGGGCGTGGCTGTTGATGCTGCCTGCGGCGGCGGTGATGGCCTTCGTTGGGGTGCTGCCGCTGATCGCGGTGTTCAACTATGCGCTGCACGACATCTTTTCTCTGGCCGATGTGCATTGGGTGGGGGTGGAGTGGTATGAGGAGATCGTCACCTCTTCCCGGTTTCATGAGAGCCTGCTGCGGAGCCTGATGTTTTCCGCCGTGGTCCTGTCGGTGCAGGTGCCGTTGGGGGTGGGGATTGCGCTGCTGCTGCGGGGGGCGCGGGGGGCGGTGCTGGTGCTGATGCTGGTGGCGCTGCCGCTGGTCGTGCCGTGGAACATGATCGGAATGATGTGGCTGGGGCTGATCGACCCTGCGACGGGGATCGTGGGGCAGGCGCTGGCGGCGGCGGGGGTGGTGTTCGACTGGAAGTTCACCGCGTGGCAGACGTGGCTGCTGCTGGTGGTGATCGATACGTGGCACTGGCTGGGGCTGGTGGTGATCCTTGCCTATGCGGGGCTGTCGGGGATATCGGCGGAATACTATCGGGCGGCGGCCATCGACGGGGCGTCGCGCTGGGCGGTGTTCCGGCATATCGAGGTGCCACGCATCGCCGCGCCGATGGGGATCGTGCTGCTGCTGCGGTTCGTCGACAGTTTCATGATTTACACCGAGGCCTTCACCATCAATGCGGGTGGGCCGGACATGGCCACGCATTTTCTGGCCATCGACCTTGGGGAAGAGATTAAGGGGTTCAGCTATGGGTCGGCGGCGGCGCGGTCGATGGTGTATTTCCTGATCGTGATCTCGGTGGTCTGGGCCTTTGTCCGCATCGCGGGCCTGTCGCGGCAAGAGGAGGGGGTATGAGGAGGGTCTTGCTGCGCGGAGCGGTGTTCGCGGCGCTGGCATTGTTCATCCTGCTGCCCTTGGTGCAGACCTTTGCGTTGAGCTTCATGTCCACCCTGCCGCGGGACGGGATGGTGGAGGGGGAGTGGAGCCTGATCAACTATCGCAACATCGCGGCGGACCCGGTGCTGGTGGAGTCGATCTTCAATTCGCTGACCTATGTGCTGCTGAATGTGGGCTTATGTCTGGCCGCGGGGCTGCCTGCGGCCTATGCGCTGGCGCGGTATCGGTTCGTGGGGGACCGGCATTTCCTGTTCCTGATGCTGGCCTTCCGGGTGACGCCGCCGGTGGTTCTGTCGCTGCCGATTTTCATCCTGTTTGCGCAGATGGGGCTGGTGAACCGGCCCTTAGGGATTGCGCTGGTGCATTGCCTGTTCAACCTGCCCATCGCGATCTGGATTCTGGAAAGCTTCATCCGCGCCGTGCCGAGGGAGTTTGACGAGACGGCCTTTTTGGACGGGCATTCCCTGCCGGGGTTCATGGTGAAGCGGTTGATCCCGGCGATTGCGCCGGGGATCGGGGTGGCGGCGTTCTTCTGTTTCGTCTTTTCATGGGTGGAGGTGGTGTTTGCGCGCATCCTGACGGTGACGGCGGGCAAGCCGATCACCATGGCGATCAACGCGCTGTTCACCTTTCAAACGGATACCGGGCTGGTCATGGCGATGACGGTTGTATCGCTGATCCCCGGTGTGGGGATGATCTGGTTCGTGCGCAACCACATCGCGCGGGGCTTCACGATTCGGGCGTGAGAGACGCGATCTTGCCCGTGGGGGGGGTGTGGAAAAACCTGTGGAAAACATGTGCGCAGTGCGACTGCGTCGCATCTTCATGGGGTTTGGGGGATTTCCCCCATTTTGTGCCCATACATTACGTAATTCATCTGAATAGATGTTGCAGGGTTGGATTGCCCTCTGTCATGCTAAAGACGGGAGAGGGGCGAGCGAGGAAAAAAATGATAAAGATAATGAGGGCAGTGGCGGCAGTGATGCTGCTGGCAACAGGTGCGCAGGCGGCGACGGTGGATGGGTTATTCGCTCTTGGTGGTGGGTTGGTCGACAACCCTCAGGCCGGGCAAACATACTATTTTTCGATAACGCTTGATAACGCTGATCTTGAGCCCTTGCCAAACGGGTTGACCCAGGGGGCTGTCGTTGGTTCTAGGCTACAAATGACCATCTCAGGTCAGGGGAAAACGCAAAGCAGTTCCGGGATGGTCTTGGGGTCCGGGTTGACCTACTGGTACCAATGGATCTGGGAGGCCAACGGACTGACGGACTTCCAGTTCAAGGATGGCACCCTTTTGCGATACCTGAACGGTAAAACGACAGGAACCGTCGTGACGGGCGACACGATTGGGCCTTTCGTGGGTACGAGCTTCGTAACGCAGAAGATCGACCCGCTCGACGCAAACCTGCGTCTGGCAGCGATTAACCCGACCCCCGTCCCGATCGGCGGCACGCTGCCGCTAATGCTGTCGGCGCTGGGTCTTGGGGCGCTGGTGATGCGGCGGCGGGCGAAAGCGGCGCTGGCCTGATCAGCGTTCGCGCAAGGCTTCTGACCCGCGCCAGAGGGGGCGGGTCAGGTAGCGCAGGATGGTTTTGCCACCTGTTTGAAACTCTACCTCCGCCTGCATGCCGGGGCGGATGGCGAGGGTTTGCTGACGTTCGGTCAATTCGGTCAGGTCCACCCGCAGCGTGACGCGATAATGCGGCTCTGCCTCGCGCGTGGTTTCGTCGCGGAAGGTGTCGGCCGAGACGAAGGTCACCGTGGCGGGCAGGGTGCCGTAGATCGTGTAATCATAGGCCGAAAGCTTGACCGTCGCGCGCTGGCCTTCGCGCAGGGCGGCGATGTCGGCGGGCCTGACGCGCGCCTCGATGAAGAGGCCGGAGTCGAGCGGGATGATCTGAAGGATTTCCTCGCCGGGCCGGACGACGCCGCCGATGGTCGTGACGGCAATGCGGTTGACCACCCCGCGCATGGGCGCGGTGAGCGTGGTGCGGGCCAGTTGATCCTGAGACAGGCGAAGGCGCTGGCGCAGCGAGGCGAGTTCTCCTTCCGTGGTGGCGAAGGCATCGGCGCGTTCCAGACGGGCCTGCGTTTCGATGTCGTCCAGACGCGATTGGGCATCGGCGCGGGCCTTTTCGGCGCGGGTGCGTTCGATTTCCGGGGCGAGGCCCTGATCGGCCATGCGGCGGATCATGTCTTCTTCTTCCAGCGCCTGATCCAGCACGGCCTGCGCGCCTGCCCGGCGCGAGGTGAGATCGGAAAGGCGCGCGGCGAGCAGGGCCTGTTCCGAGGCGAGGATATCGGGGACGCGGGCGGCGAGGTCTGGCGGGGCGGTGAAGTTGTCCTGTCCGTCGAATTCGGCCTGAAGGCGCAGGCGGCGGATATCCAGCGCGGCGATCTGGTCGGTCAGGTCATCGACCGTGGCCTGATACTGGGTGCCGTGCAGTTGGGCGAGGGTCTGGCCTGCCTCGACCGTGTCGCCTTCGGCAACGTGGAGCGCGGCGAGGATGCCACCTTCGAGGTTCTGGATGATCTGCGGGCGCGAGGAGGGGACGATCTGGCCGGGGGCGCGGACGATCTCCTCGACCCAAGCGAAGGCGGCCCAGAGGAGGAAGGCGGCGACGGTGACCGCGATCAGGCGGATGATGCGCGAGGGCGTGCGGGCGCGGGTGTCGAGCGGCGGATCGAAGGTGGAGAGCGTCATGAGGTGCCCCGCGCGAGATGGGCAAGGACGGCCTCGCGCGGGCCATCCACCGCGAGGCGGCCGTTTTGCAGGATGAGGGTGCGGGAGGTGAGGCCAAGGATGGGCAGGCGGTGCGTGGCGATGAGCGCGGTGCGGCCCTGCAGCCACGGGCCGAGCCGCGAGACGAGGGTGGATTCGAGCGTCTGATCTAATGCGGCGGTGGGTTCGTCGAGGAGGACGATGCGGGGGTCCTGCAGCCAGAGCCGGGCCCAGCCGATCGATTGGCGCTGACCGAAGGAGAGGCCTTCGCCCATCTCGCGGATTTCCAGATCGAGACCACGGGGATGGCCGCGCAGGAAGGCGCCGAGCCCCGCGAAATCGAGCGCGGCGAAGAGGCGGTCATCGTCGGGTTCGAGATCGGAGAGCACGAGGTTTTCGCGCAGGGTCCCGGAGAAGAGACGCACCTCTTGCCCGAGATAGCCGATGTTGCGGCGCAGGTCGCGGGGGTGGATCTGGCCCATGTCGGCCCCGTCGATCTGGATGCGGCCATGGCTGGGATCGGCAAGGCCCGCGAGGCAGCGCAGGAGGGTGGATTTGCCCGATCCATTGGCGCCGAGGATCGCCGCGTGCTGCCCGGCTGGGATGGCGAGGGCGGGGATGTCGAGGACGGGGGCGGCGTCGGGGCTGTAGCGGAAGGTGAGGTCGCGCAGATCGTAGCGGCCCGTCAGGGTTTCGCGGCGCAGGTAGCGGCGGGCGGGGTCTTCGGTCTGGGGGGCCGTGGCGATGGCGTCGAGGGCCGTGAGCGCGGCGCGGACTTGCGACCAGCGGGCCAGCGTGGAGGAGAGCTGCGACAGCGGGCCGAGGGTGCGGGCGGTGAGGAGCGAGACGGCGATGATGGTGCCCACCGTGAAGCTGCCCGCGAAGACGAGATAGGTGCCAATCAGGATGGCGGCGATGCCCGTGGCCTGTTGAACGCCCTGCGCCCAGGCGGAGAGGAGGGTCGTCAGGTGGCGCTGGTCCGAGGCGCGGAGGGCGGAAAGGGTGACAAGTTCGTTCCAGAGCCGGATGAAGCGATCCTGCCCGCGCAGGGTGGCGACGGTTTCCTGTTCGAACACCGCTTCGAACAGCAGGCGGGCGGCGCGGATATTGGCCCCCTGCCCCGCCTGCGTGATGGCGATCATGCGCTTTTGCAGCAGTAGTCCCGGAACGACCATCAGCACCCCGCCGAGGATGAGGACCCAGACGAGGTTGCCGCCGATCATCGCCACTAGGGCGAGGAAGATGACGAGGAAGGGCAGGTCGGCCAGAGTGCCGATGGTGGCGGCGGTGAAGAATTCGCGGACCGAGCCGAAATCGCGCATGGCGGCGAAGATCTGGCTGGGCTGACGCTGTCCCGGCGCAGGGCGCAGATGCAAGAGGCGGGTCATCAGCCTGTCCTGCACGGCGGTTTCGATGCGGCGACCGGCATTGTCCATCAGGGAGGCGCGGGCGATGCGGAGGGCGGCGTCGAAGGCGATGGCCAGCAGCGCGCCGAGGGTTAGGACCCAGAGCGTTGGTTCGGATTGGTTCGGGATGACGCGGTCATAGATCTGCAGCGCGTAAAGGGCGACGGCTGTGGCCAGAAGATTGGCGGTGAGCGAGGCGGCGGCGACTTCGGCGAAGGCGCGGCGGTGGTGGCGGAATTCGGACCAGAACCAATGCGGTTCTTCGCCGGGTTCGGCGTGGCGGGCGGCCACATCGGCAAAGGGAAGGCGGACGCGGAGCAGCCAGCCTGCGAAATGGGGGGTGAAGTCCTTGAGCGGGATGTCGGCAGAGCGGTCGGGGGTGGTGGGATCGTAGATCGTGATCCGGTCGGCATGGCGCGACAGGATGAGGAGGAGTTGGCCTGTCTGCATTTCGGCCAAGGCGGGCAGTGTGGCGAGATCGGGGTCCTGGTCGAGGGAGACGGAATAGCCCGCGCGGCGGAAGGCGGCGGAGAAGTGGTCAAGCCCGGGGCGTTCGGGCGCGCCGATGGCGGCGAGGTGGTCGAGCAGGTCGGACGGCAGGAGGCGGCCACCGAGGCGGGCGGAGAGGACGGCGGCCAGTTCGGCCCGGGCGCGCAGGGCGGAGGGGGCGGCGGGCGGGGCCGGGGTGACCGCGACGGCCGCCTGCGGGGTGGTGCGGGCGGGGTGCAGATCGAAGGCGAGGACGCGCGGTTGCGGCGCGGCGTTCGTCGCGGCATTCGTCACAGGCGCGCCCCGTCCAGCAGAAGCCCGGCATCGCGGGCGATTTCCAGTTCGAGGCGCGCGATATCATATGCGAGCGCGGCCTGATCGCGTTCCAACCGCGCGGCGGCGGCGGTTTGGGCGGTAAGGTCTGTCAGGCTGCGGCGACCAAGGCGGTATTGTTCGGCGTAGAGGTCGAGATTGGCGAGGGTTTGGCGCAGTACCTCGGCCCCTTGTGCCTGCCGGGTGCGGAGGGTTGCGATGCGGCCCTCGGCTTCGGTGCGGGTGCGCAGCGCGCTGCGGCGGGCCTCTTCCGTTTGGCGGGCGACGAGGTCGGGGGTTGCGGCGGCGGCGGCCAGCGTGGCGGGGCTGCCAAGGCCCAAGGTGACGCCGCCGAGTGTAAGGCCGGGGGTGGCGGCCTGTTCCGTGACGGTTGCAGAGGCTGACAGGCCGGGAAGGGCATTGGCGCGGGTGATGCGCGCCTCGGCCAGATCGCGAGTGCCCGCAGCCTGCTGACGCAGAACGGCAAGGGGTTCGGCCTGTGGCAAGGGGGGGAGTGGGTCCAGACCGGACAGCGTTTCCGCAATGTTAGAGCCTGTTTGAACCTGCAGATCGGCCAAGGCCTGCAGGCGCGTCTGTCGGTCTGCGGCAAGCGTGGCCTGCATTTCGGCGATGGTCTGGGCGATGATCTGTTCTTCGGTCCGGTCAGAGAGCCCGCCCTTGATGCGGGCGGTGACGATGCGGTGGAATTCGGCAAGCCGGGCGGTAGCGGTTTCCGCGATGGTGGCCTGATGGCGGGCGCGTTCGGCATCAAGATAGCGGGCGACGGCATCGAAGGCGCGCTGGTTCTGGCGGGCCGAGAGGGTGACGGCGGCAAGATCAAGCTCGGCCGTGGCGCGGTCGCGCTGGGCGTCGCGGCGGCCATGATCGAAAAGCGGTTGGTCCACCACAAGGCGGGCGGCAAGGCCTGCGATGCCGTCGAGCGAGAGGCTGGGGGTGATGGTGGGCCAGCCGTTGCGGGCGGCGGCCTCGGCCTTCAGTCGGGCGAGACCAAGTTCGGCCGCCTCGACCTGAGGGGCGGCGGCGTGGGTGGCGGTGGCGATGCGGGCGAAGGCGCCACCCTCAGGCAGGACGGAGCGGCGGGCGGCGAGATCGGCCACGAGAGGGGAGGCGGTGCTGCCTTCGGGCGAAAGACGCTGGCGCGTCTGAAGGTCTGCGGGTGGGGTGCCCGGCGCGAAGGCCAGCATGGCGGGCGGCTGCAACCCGCCCACGCATCCCGAAAGCAGCACCGCGACGGTCAGGATAGCACCCAAGGGGCCGAGATGGGGTGCCCTGACCGATCTGGAAGGAAGGCGGGCAGGCTGCATGGGCCTGCCCCTAGATCGTGTTGCGGGAGACATCATCCTCGAGCAGGATCTGCGCGCCCGAAGTGCCGAGAGTGTAGACATCGTAGAGCGTGCCATTGATCAACTGATTGTGCTGGACACGCGTCACGTCGGCGATGGTGACCTGATCGGTATCCTCGCCCTTGATCAGAAGCGTCTTGTCTGGGCCGGTGAGGGCAAGGAGTTGGTCTTCGGTGATCGTGAGGCGGGCATCAGGCGCGCGGGTCAGGTCGATCGCGGCAAGGTCGAAGGCGGCGAGCCCTTCGCGATCAAGGTCCACCTCCACCCCCGTGGTGGTGTTCTTGATAAAGAGGGTGTTTGCCTCGTTCCCGGCGGTATCGGTCGTGTTGATGACGAGATAGCTGCCATCGGGGACGGTCTGGCCATTGGCGAAGCGGAAGAGATCTTCGCCCGGTTCGGCATCGCGGAATTCGGTCGCCCGCAGGGTGACGGGGGCGCCGGTCGCGTCGACCCGGTGGAAGACGTAGCTGTCATCGCTGGCGAGCGTGGTGAAGCCGCGCATCGCCCCGGCGACATCCTGCGCCTCGATCACGGTGGGCGTGTCGGGGGCGATGGTATCGACGCCGAAGGAGAGATCATACGGGCCGCGCGTGTTCCCAGCCGTATCCGTGACGGAGACGCGGACGGGGATGTCGTCCACCTCTCCCGTCGGGATTTGGGACGAGGTGAAGGTGACGGACCATGTGCCGTTCTCCGCCGCAACGGCGCTTCGGGTGTGGCCGTTGACGATGACCTGAACGGTGGCGCCGGGTTCGGCAAGACCCGAGACGGGCAGGCCACCCAGATGTTCGCGGGCGTTGAGGATGCCGTCGCCGCCCGTTCCAAGGCGGATCTGGGTGGGATCGAAGCCTGTCACGGTGGTGTCGATGGCGATGGTCTGGCTGATCGGGGCCGAGATGTTTCCCTGCGGATCGGTCGCTGTGGCGATGATCGTGGCAGTTGTCGCCGCCCCTTGGGGCAGTGCCTCGGCGGGAAGCCGGAAGGTCCAGCTGCCGGACGCGGTGGCGCTGCCGGGGATGGTGGTGGACCATGTGCCAACTTGGAGGGTGACGGCGGAGCCGGGTTCCACGCTGCCCTGCAGGACGATGCCCTGTTCGCGTTCGATGGCGTTCAACACGCTGGGGTCGCGCGGGCCGTCGTTGACTGTGCCGCGCAGGTCGGGGCTGGTGAAGGTGAAGCCATCCACGCCGGTGTCGACGGCGAAGCTGCGGGTGACGGTGTCGCTGCGGTTTCCGGCCGGGTCGATGGCATAGGCCGTGATGGTGCCGCCCGTTTGCGCGTTAAGTGCGGCGAGATCGGTGGCGGAGAAGCCATGCGCCCAGATGCCGTCGGCATTCGCGGTGATGGGGCCGAAGGCGGTGCCGTTCAGGGAAAGAAAGATCTGTGAGCCTGCTTCGGCCGTGCCGTCGAGGGTGAAGCCTGCCGCGCGTTCGGGGCCGGAGAGGATGCCTTCGGGTCCGACGGGGGCGGTTTCGACGGTGAGCGCGCTTTCGAGGTCGATCTTGACCGTGCGGGTGGCGCTGGCGGTGTTGCCCGCCGCGTCACGGGCAGAAATGGTGAGGAAGGCGCTGTCGCGCAGACCGTCGAAGGCGCCTGCAGGCAGGGTGACGGACCATGTGCCGTCCCCGGCCAGCGTGGCCGGGTGATCGGTGGTGCCAAGGCGCAGCGTCACCTGCTGGGCATCCAGATCGGTGGTGCCGGTGAGGGTGATCGTGCCGCGCGATTCCTGGAGGTTGACGGTGTTGTCACCCGCGATTGGAGCGGAGCCGAAGGTGAGGCCCAGTTCGGTATCGATGCGCAATTCGCGGCTGAGGGTGGTGACGTTGCCTGCGGCATCGCTTGTCGTCACGGTGACGGTGCGGCTGTCGATGCCCAAGGGGAAGGTGCCGCCGGAGAGGGGTAGTGTCCAGTTGCCATTGGCATCCGCAAGGCGGGTGACGGGGTTACCCAAACCTTCGATCGTGATGGTGACCGTGCTGTTGGGGGCGGCGGTGCCGCCGATGACGAGGTCGTTGAGCGACTCGACGCGGTTGACCGTGTCGTCGCTGGCCATCGGCTGAAGGGTGAGAGGTGGGTCGATCGTGTCGAGGACCAGCACTTCGGTCCGGGTGGTGGTGTTCAGGAGGGGGTCCGTCGCGGTGATGGTGACGGAGGTCGTGCGGTCGCCGCCCGACACTTCTGTCCCGGTGAAGGTGACGGTCCATGTGCCATCCGTTGCGACGGTGGCGTCGCGGGTGGTGCCGTCGATGGTGACCTTGACCTTAGCGCCGGGTTCGGTGGTGCCGGTCAGGGTGACGCCTTCGCCATGCTCCAGCCGGTTGACGATGTCGCCTGTGGACTGGGTTCCATCCGTGACCTCGAGTACGGGGCGCGTCATGTCGATGACGAAGCCCGGACCGGTGCGGGTTTCGGGGGCGGATGTGCCGCCTGTGAAGGTGGCGGTGGCCGTGTGGCTGCCATCGCCGGGAAGGCCGGTGGCGGGGAAGGTGGCCGTCCATTTCCCATCGGTGCCGACCGTTGTGGTCTGGCTGCGGTCGCCGATGGTGACGGCGACGCTGTCGCCGGGCCGCCCCGTGCCGGTGAGGGTGATGGAGGGGTCCGTGGTGTTGGTGGTGAGGGTGGTCGTGGTCCCCGCGCCGTCGATGGCGCGGGTGTGGGTCACATCGTCATCGTCGCCATCGGTGTCATCATCGTCGTCGTCATCGTCACCGTCGGTGTCATCGTCGTCGTCATCATCGCTGCCGGTGTCATCGTCGTCATCGTCCCCGCCGGTGTCGTCGTCGTCGTCATCACCGTCGGTGTCGTCGTCGTCATCATCGCCGCCCGTGTCATCGTCGTCGTCGTCGTCGCCGCCCGTGTCGTCGTCGTCATCATCGCCGCCGGTGTCGTCGTCGTCGTCGTCGTCGCCGTCGGTGTCATCATCGTCGTCGTCGCCGCCGGTGTCGTCGTCGTCGTCATCGCCACCCGTGTCGTCGTCGTCGTCGTCGCCGTCGGTGTCATCATCGTCGTCGTCGCCGCCGGTGTCATCGTCGTCGTCGTCGCCGCCGGTGTCATCGTCGTCGTCGTCGCCGCCGGTGTCGTCGTCGTCATCGTCGCCGCCAGTGTCGTCGTCGTCGCCGGTGTCGTCGTCGTCATCATCGCCGCCGGTGTCATCGTCGTCGTCGTCGCCGCCAGTATCATCGTCGTCGCCCGGTCCGACGGGAGTGTCGGTCCCGCCACCGCCACCACCGCCACCACTACCGCCGCTGCCGCCGCCGCCGCCAAGCAGGGCTGCGCCGCCGAGGAGTGCTGCGGCGCCGAGGCCGGTGCCACCGGCACCCATGAGGGCAGGTGCGAAGAGGCCCATGCCGGCGGGATCATCTTCGCCCGTTCCGGCGAGGGCGACGACCGGGTCCTCCTGCGTAAACCGGAGATCGTCGAGCGGGCTCCATTTCTCGGCCGAGGGGGCGGGGATGAAGCTTGCGGCGAGGAAGCCGTCGCCCGGATCGGTGAGCGCCACTTCGGTGATCGCGCCGTTGGTGGAGAGGTAGAGGCGGTTGGGCGCGTCGCCATCGGCGTGGAACCAGTCGGCCAGTGTGATGATGCGGCCATCCGCAAGTTCGATCACCAGATCGGCACCATCGCGGGTGTAGCCGAGGACGCTTGTGGGATCGAGATTCAGCGAGAGGCTGTCCCCGGCGGCTGTCTGGATGAAGGTGCTTTGGTCCGGGCCTGAAACCTGACCATATTGGGTTCCGCCCGCAAAGCCGCGGACGGCGAAATCGATCGCCGAACTCATGACACTACTCCGCCTCAACCGCCGGAAAAATGTGCCGGCGCACCGCTCTCGACTGGCCCTTTTGGCGGGCCTTGCAAAAATGCATAGCCGCAAACGGCCCCGGATTCCAGCCCCTTTCGATCAAGATGATGCGGGAGGGCCGGAATAGGGGGCCGAATGTGGCGGTTTGGAATCAGCGCAGGCGTTGTCCGGCGGCATCGAAATGGAAGGCGCGGGTGCCATCGGGGGTGACGTGGACGGGTTCATCCACCGCGTAATCATGTTCGCCGAACAGGCGGATGGTCAGCAGACCGTGCGGTTCGGCGCGGACATAGACGAGGGTTTCGCCGCCCAGCTTTTCCACATGGGAGACGGTGCCGGGAAGTGTGCCGCGATCGCGGGACAGGGTCAGATGTTCGGGGCGGATGCCGGTCGTTTCGCCGCGTTCGCCAAGGGCGGCGGATTTCAGGAAGTTCATCTGCGGGCTGCCGATGAAGCCTGCGACGAAGGTGTTGGCGGGGTTGTTGTAAAGTTCCATCGGGCTGCCCGTCTGTTCCACGATCCCGGCGCGCAGGACGACGATCTTGTCGGCGAGGGTCATCGCTTCGACCTGATCATGGGTGACGTAGATCATCGTGGCGCCCAGTTCGCGGTGGAGGCGGGCGATTTCGATCCGGGTGGCCACGCGCAGGGCGGCGTCGAGGTTCGACAGCGGTTCGTCGAAGAGAAAGAGCTTTGGCGTGCGGACGATGGCGCGGCCGATGGCGACACGCTGACGTTGGCCGCCGGAAAGTTCGGCGGGGCGGCGGTCGAGATAGGGTTCAAGCGCGAGCATGGCGGCAGCGCGGGCGGTGGATTGGTCGATCTTGGCCCGGGATTCGCCCGCTTGTTTGAGGGCAAGGCTCATGTTGTCGCGCACGGTGAGGTGGGGGTAGAGGGCGTAGGTCTGGAAGACCATGGCGATTTCGCGTTTCGCGGGAGCCTCGGTGGTGATGTCGCGCTTGTCGAGGGTGACCGTGCCTTCGGTCACATCCTCCAGCCCTGCGATCATGCGCAGGAGGGTGGATTTCCCGCAGCCGGAGGGGCCGACGAAGACGCAGAATTCGCCTTCTTCGACATGCAGGTCGACGCCCTTGATGACATCGGTCTTGCCGAAGGATTTGGTGACTTTGGACAGCGTCAGCGCACCCATGGGTGACCCCTTTACAGTTTGACGGGCTGGCCGGACCGGACGCTTTCGTCGGCGGCAAGGCAGATGGCGAGGGATTGGACCGCGTCTTCCATGTGGCGGGTCAGGTCGATATCTTCGGTGATGGCACGGGCCATGTAGGCCTGTTCGCGTTCGCAGAGATCCTGATGGCCCGGTTCGTCGGCCATGCTGAGATCCTCATCGGGCTGGCCGACACGGTGGACGCGGATGGTGGAGGTTTTGGTGTGGGTGTCGTGATCGTCGGACCGCGCGCTTTCGGGCATGCGGATGGAGACGGCGCCATTGGGGCTGACCACATCCTTCACGAAGAAGGCGGTGTCGGACATCATGGGGCCCCAGCCTGCCTCGTACCACCCGACGCTGCCATCGGCGAAGAGCACCTGGAAATGGCCGTAATTGTACATGTCGGGCGCGATTTCGTTCGACAGGCGCAGGCCCATGCCGCGCACCTCGACCGGTTTGGCGTCGGTGATCTGGCACATGACATCGACGTAATGGACCCCGCAATCGACGATGGGCGAGGTGGTCTGCATCAGAGTCTTGTGCACCTCCCATGTGGGACCGGAGGATTGCTGGTTGAGGTTCAGGCGGAAAACATAGGGGCCGCCCAGCGCGCGCGCCTCGGATATCAGGCGCATCCATGAGGTGTGGTGGCGCAGGATGTAGCCCACCACGACCTTGCGGTTGTTCGCCTTGGCGCAATCGACCACGCGGCGGGCATCTTCGACCGTCGTCGCGAGCGGCTTTTCGACGAAGACATGTGCGCCCTGTTCCATCGCCATGCAGGCGTAATCGGCATGGCTGTCGGAATAGGTGGAGATGTTCACAAGATCCGGTTTCAGCCGTCTTAGAGCCGTTTTGTAATCGGGTTCGATGCTGTATCCCGCCAAGGCGGGGTCAAGCCGCGGTTCGGACCTGTTGACCAGACCGACCAGATCGAAGGCCGGGTTGCGGTGATAGGCCAGCGCGTGGCTGCGCCCCATGGTGCCAAGACCGGCGACGAGGGTGCGGATGGTCATTTGACGGCTCCTGCGGTGATGCCGCGGATAAGCTGGCGCGAGAAGATCAGATACAGCACCAGCACCGGGACGATGGCGAGGGAGAGGGCGGCGAGGACAGCGTTCCAGTTGGTGACGAACTGGCCGATGAAGACCTGACTGCCCAGCGTAATGGTCTTGGTTTCCTCGGATGGGGCAAGGATCAGGGGGAACCAGAGGTCGTTCCAGATCGGGATCATGGTGAAGACCGCGACGGTGGCCATCGCCGGGCGGACGAGCGGCAGGACGAGGGTGAAGAAGATGCGGTATTCGGACAGGCCGTCGATCCTGCCTGCGTTCTTCAGGTCGTCCGAGACCGTTCGCATGAATTCGGACAGGATGAAGACGGCCAAGGGCAGGCCTTGGGCAGTGTAGACGAGGACCAGCGCCGTCAAAGTATTCACTAAACCAGCCGAAACCATCATCTCGAGGATCGCCACCGTGCCAAGGCGGATGGGGATCATGATGCCCAGCGCGAGGTAGAGGCCCATCAGCAAGTTCCCGCGGAAGCGGTATTCCGAGAGCGCGAAGGCCGCCATCGCGCCGAAGAGGAGGACGAAGAACAGGCTCGCCACCGTCACGGTCATGGAGTTGAGGAAGTATTGGAAGAAATCCCCCTGCTCCAGCACCGTGGTGTACCCGACCAGGTCCCAGTTGCCGGGCATCGGCGGCATCAAGGGTTCGGCAAAGATCGCGCGGCGGGATTTGAAACTGTTGATGACGATGACAAAGACGGGAAACAGCGCGATCAACGTGTAGGTTAGCAGGATCGCATGGGCCGCGATGCTCCGTCCGGTGTGGCTGCGGGTGTTGGCCATCGTTGCCTCCTCAGAACTGATAGCGGCGCAGCCGCGTCTGGATGCCGAAGAGGTAGATGCAGACCCCGAGCAGGATGATGCCGAACATGGCCGTGGCGATGGCCGAGCCCATGTAGGGATCGCCCAGCTGCAGCTGGAAGCCAAAGAAGGTGCGATAGAGGAAGGTGCCGAGGATGTCGGTCGAGAAATCCGGCCCCGCCAGCGCGCCCTGGGCCACGTAGATCAGGTCGAAGGCGTTGAAGTTGCCCACGAAGGTGAGGATGGAGATGATCCCGATCGAGGGCAGGATGAGGGGCAGCTTGATCTTCCAGAACTGTGACCACCCTGTCAGGCCGTCCATTTCCGCCGCCTCGATCACGTCATCGGGGATCGACAGCAGGGCGGCGTAGATCAGCATCATCGGGATGCCGACGAATTGCCAGACGGAGATGAGGGCGAGGGTGGTCAGCGCGTATTCCTCTTTCCCCAGCCATGGGGCGAAGAGGAACTTCAGGCCCACGGCATCAAGCATGCCGGGCGCGATGCCCCAGATGGGGGACAGGATCAGCTTCCAGACGAAGCCCACGATGACGAAGGACAGGATCGTGGGGATGAAGATCGCGGTGCGGTAGAAGGCGGCCATCCGCAAGCGCGGGCTGGACAGCAGCGCCGCCAGCAGGATGCCGATGGGGTTCTGTACAAGCATGTGGATGATGAAAAACCAGCAGTTGTTCCAGAGCGCGTTCCAGAAGGCATCGGACCAGCGCGGATCGCCAAAAAGCGTCACGAAATTGGTCAAACCGACGAAGATGCGGTTCTGACCATCCAGATTGTAGAGCGACAGGTTGAGTGTCCCGAACAGCGGGACAATCATGATGGCGGTATAGACCAGCACGGCGGGCGCAAGGAACACGCCGATATGCCAACGGATGGGCCTCTTTGAAGCCATCGGCCTGCCTCCTTCATCTTGGCGAAAATACTCATCTTCCCCGGCCCGAGAGCCGCGCAACGACAGGGCGAGGGAAAGCGGGGGGGTCCGGGGGGCCGATGCGGCCCCCCGGCCTTGGTCAGGTCACTTCTGCGGTTCGTACCAGCCGGCCAGACCGTCCTGCAGACGCTTGCCCGCATCTGCTGGGGCTTCGCTGCCGCGGATCACGTTGGCGGAGGCGTTCCACGTTTCGTTTTCCAGGTTCGGCGTGCCGCGCGACAGGATCTGGTAGGTGGACCGGATCGTCGACTGGCACTTGCCGCGCCAGGACACGAATTCCTGCGCCAGCGGGTCCTGCATTTCCACCGGGGTGGAGTTCAGGCTGAAGAAGCCCGGCAGGGCGTTTGCGTAGAGAGTCGCGAATTCCGGGCTGCCGACCCATTCGAGGAAGGTCTTCGCCGCTTCGGCATTGGGCGACTTGGCGTTCATGCCGATGGCGATGTCGGTGTGGTCGGAGATGTAGCAGGTGTCACCGGCCGCCGCGACCGGGGGCGGGAAGGCGCCCATGGCGAATTGCGCCTGCGCGTTGAAGCCCGAGATTTCCCACGAACCGGCCGGGTAGATGGCGGCGCGGCCGAGGGTGAAGAGGTTCTGGCTGTCAGGGTAGGTTTGCGCTTCGAACCCGTCACCCAGATAGTCCTTCCAGCGGGCGAGTTCTTCGAACGGGGCGACCCATTGCGCATCGGTCAGCTTCTGTTCGCCCGCGATCAGGGCGAGGCGGCCTTCTTCGCCTTTCCAGTAGTTCGGGCCGATGTTGTTGTAGCCCATCGTAGCGGCTTCCCACTGGTCGTTGGTGCCCATCGCCATCGGGATGTAGGTGCCATCGGCCTTGATCGTGTCGAGCGCCGCGAAGAATTCATCACGGGTGGTGGGGACGGCGATGCCGAGGGCATCGAAGGCGTCCTTGTTGTAGATGAAGCCGTGGATCACGGATGCCATGGGCACGCAGAATGTGGCCGCGCCGTCATCCGTCTGCCATGCCGATTTGGCGACGGGCGAGAAGTTCGCCATCGAGGCGAGACCCGAGAGATCGGCCAGATGGCCCTGATTGTAAAGCTCGAGCGAGGCGTCGAAGGGGCGGCAGGTGATCAGGTCACCGGCGCTGCCTGCCGCGAGCTTGGAATTCAGCGCCGCGTTGTATTCGGCAGGGGCGGTGGGGGCGAAGACGACCTTGATGCCGGGGTTCTGCGCCTCGAACGCCGGGATGATGGTGTCCTGCCAGATGGTCAGGTCGTCGTTGCGCCAGCTTTCGATGGTCAGCGTCACGTCCTGCGCCGAGGCTGCACCGCCAAGAAGGGTGCTGGCGAGGAGGGCGAAGCGGAAGGTTTTCGTCATGGAGTGTCTCCCTGTTGGTGGCCTTATGCGTTCAAAGCGGCGAGGGCCGGGCCGAGTGCCCCGTCGCTGTCCTTGAGAAGTGCCCCGGCCCGTTCGGGCGAGGCCCCGGCGGCAATGAGCACGGCCGGTTTCACGGCGCCGGCGGTTTGGGCCAGCGCGTGTTTCGCGGTTTCGATGTCGCGCGCCGAAAGGCCCGCCACGATGCGGGCGGCGCGATCGATCAGCTTTGCGTTGTCGGCCACGACATTGACCATGTAGCCGTCATGGACATGGCCCAGCAGGACGCCCATGCGGACCGACAGCATGTTAAGTGCGACCTTCTGCGCCGTGGCTGCCCCCATGCGGGTGGAGCCGTTCACCACCTCGGGGCCGGTGTCGAGAAGGATCGAAATGTGGCTCTGTTCCAGCAGTTTGGAGCCCGCGACATTGGCGAAGCCCACGACCGTGAGCCCGTGTTTCCGGGCAAGATCGGCAAGCACAAGCGTGTAGGGCGTGCTGCCGGAGGCGGAGAGGCAGAGGATGGTGTCGCCCCTTGAAAGGGCCGCGCGGTGAAAGTCGGCCTCGGCCAGTGCGGGATCATCCTCTACCCCGCCGGTCATGTGCAGAAGGGCGGCGGTGCCGCCTGCGAAGAGGATGGGTGTGCGGTCCGGCATGATGCCGAAAGTGCCCGCGAGTTCCAGCGCATCGGCCAGCGCCATCAGGCCGGATGATCCGGCCCCGGCATAGGCGAGTTTGCCGCCTGCGCGCAGGCTTTCGGTGGCGGCGGTGGCGGCTTGATCGATCATCGGGATGGCCGGGCGCACGGTGGCCAGCGCGGCCAGTTGGGCATCGAGCAGGTGCGACAGCGCGGTCGGCCCCGGCAGGCTGTGCAGCCCTGCCGAATGGGGATGACGTGCCTCTGTCGGGCGGTCGGCCATGTGATTCCCCTCCTGTTTCCCTGACAATGCCAAAATAATACCAATTGTAAAGCCTCTTGTCATTTTGCAGGTGCAGCATGGCTTTTTTGCCCGTTTTCGCAAAGGTTCTTTCCATTTGGTATTGTTTTGGTATCTTTGTGAGGGAGGGGATTCGCCATGCAGCTGTTCTTGGGCATCGATGGGGGCGGCACGGGATGCCGCGCGGCGGTCGCGGATGCCGCTGGCCGGGTGCTGGGGCGGGGGGAAGCGGGGCCTGCGAACATCGCCTCGGACCCGGAGGGGGCGGCGGCGAACATCCTTGCGGCGGCGGAAAGTGCCGTAGCGGCAGCGGGCGGGGGTGAGGTTCGGGCGGCCGGTCTGGGTCTGGCGGGGGCGAATGCGGCGGGGGCGGCGGAGCGGCTGCGCGACGCGCTGCCATGGCGGCGGATCGCTGTGGTGACGGACGGCATCACGGCGGTGAAGGGCGCGCTGGGCCCGGAGGATGGTGTGGTGGCCGCACTGGGGACGGGGTCGGTCTTTGCGGTGCAGCGGGCGGGCATCATCCGGCAGATCGGCGGGCGCGGGCTGGTGCTGGGGGATGAGGCGAGCGGGGCGTGGATCGGGCGGACGGTGCTGGCGGCCAGTCTGCGGGCGGTGGACGGGTTCACGCCGATGACGCCCTTGCTGGCGGCCTTGGTGGAGGAGATGGGCGGGCCGGATGGGGTGGTTGCCTTTTCCTTACGCGCCCGGCCTGCGGATTTCGCGGCGCTGGCCCCGCGCGTGGTGGAAAGCGGCGATCCGGCAGCGCAAGCGGTGATCGCGCGGGCCGAGGCGGATGTGGCGGAGGCGGTTGGTCTGCTGCAGGCGGGCGACGACCTTCCAGTGGTGTTTTTGGGCGGTTTAGGGACTGTTTTTGCCACGCGGATGGCGGGCCTGTTTCCAATCCAGCCGGCGCAGGGCACGGCGCTGGACGGGGCGTTGATGCTGGCGCGGGAGGCGGGTTGATGGAGGAGATCTTTTCGCCGGATGGGTTCGAGGAGATCGGCGGCGGCCCGCTTTACCTGCAGCTTCAGCGGCGGATCGGGGAGGCGATCGCCTCGGCCCGTTTGCGCCCCGGGGATAGCCTACCGCCGGAGCGAGATATGGCGGCGATGACGGGGCTGAGCCGGGTGACGGTGCGCAAGGCGGTGGAGGGGTTGGTCGGGTCGGGCCAATTGGTGCAGAAGCGGGGATCGGGCACCTTTGTCGCGGCGCGGGTGGAGCGGCTGGAGCAGGCGCTGAGCCTGCTGACGAGCTTTACCGAGGATATGGCGCGGCGGGGCAAAAGCGTGGAATCCGTCTGGCTGACGCGCGGGCTGCATGCGCCTGCGCCGGAAGAGGTGATGGCGCTGGGCCTTGGCGCGGGGGATCGCGTGGCGCGGCTGGAGCGGGTGCGGCGGTCGGACGGGGTGCCGCTGGCAATCGAACGCGCTTCGCTGTCGGCGGCGGTGCTGCCCGAACCGGAGGCGGTGGAGGCGTCGCTATACGCGGTGCTGGAGGGGCGGGGGCTGCGCCCCGTGCGGGCGGTACAGCGCATTTCGGCGGCCAATCTGGGCGCGCGGGATGCTGACCTGTTGCATGTGCCACCCGGGGCGGCGGGGCTGCGGATCGAACGGATCGGATACCTGCCGGACGGGCGAGTGGTGGAATTCACAAGGTCGCTTTATCGGGGTGACGCCTATGATTTCGCGGTGGAGCTTAAGCTATCGCCGGAAGCGGAAAGGAACTGATGATGACCAGTCATATGGCGCGCGAAGTGGGCGAGATTCCGCATGTTTCGAGACGCTTTCTTATGGAATCGCATGGCGCGCTGGAGGCGGCGGCGGCGGCGATGCGGGCTGTCGATCCGAGGTTGATCGCGACCGTGGCGCGGGGGTCTTCGGACCATGCGGCGACCTATCTGAAATACGCGGTTGAACTGCTGGCGGGGGTTCCTGTTGCCTCGGTCGGGCCATCGGTGGCGTCGGTCTATGGGCGGCCATTGCGGTTGGACGGGGCGGCCTGTGTGGGGATTTCGCAGTCGGGGCGCAGCCCGGATATCGTGGAGATGATGCGGGCGGCGGGCGCAGGCGGGGCGCTGACCGTGGCGATCACCAATTTCGACGACAGCCCGATGGCGCAGGTGTCGGCGCATTGCCTGCCGCTGCGGGCGGGGGTGGAGCAATCGGTTGCAGCGACGAAGACCTTCGTGACATCGGTTCTGGCCGGGCTGGCGCTGGTGGCGGAGTGGCAGCAGGATTTCGCCCTGCGCGCCGCCGTGGCGGAATTGCCGGAAGCCTTTGACGAAGCGTTGCGTCTGGATTGGTCGCCTCTGGCGGCGCGGATGTCCCGGGCGCAATCGGGTTTCGTGCTGGGCCGGGGGCCTGCCTTCGCGATTGCGAGCGAATGTGCGCTGAAACTGAAGGAAACCTGCGGGTTGCATGCCGAAGCTTATTCGGCGGCTGAGGTGCTGCATGGTCCGGCGGCGATTGTGCAGGCGCAGTTTCCGGTGCTGGCTCTGGCGGTGGAGGATGCGGCGCAGGCGGGTGTGGTGCAGACGGCAGAGCGACTGGCGGCGCAGGGGGCGGATGTTTTCGTTACCGGGACCGAGGCGAAGGGCTGCGTGACGCTGCCTTCGGTGGGGGGGCTGCATCCGCTGGTGGCGCCTTTGGTGCTGGCCGTTGGGTTTTATGGGTTCGTGGAGGCCTTGGCGCGGCGGCGGGGGTTTGATCCGGACACGCCGCCCCATCTGCGCAAGGTGACGGAGACAGTGTGATGGGACGGGTGTCATTCACCGGAGCGCGGGTATTCGACGGGGCGCAGTTCCGCGAGGGCGCGCTGGTGGTGGAAGAGGGACGGGTGGCCGAGTTTGGCGCGCCGGAGGGGCGGGTTGTCGATCTGGGCGGCGGGGTTCTGGCACCCGGTTTCCTTGATCTTCAGGTGAATGGATCGGGGGGGGTGGCCATTGGAGGGGCCACCGATTTGGCCGTGTTAGAGACGGTTTGTGCGGTTCAAGGCCGTTTGGGGGCGACGGGATGCCTGCCCACGCTGATCACCGATACCCGGGAGGCAACAGTGCGGGTCGTGCAGGCGGGGATCGCGGCGACGAAGGCGCAGGTGCCGGGGTTTCTGGGCCTGCATCTGGAGGGGCCGCATCTGGACCCGCGCCGGAAGGGGGCACATGAGGCGGGGCTGATTCGGCCGATGGAGGGGCGCGATCTGGACCTGATCCTTGAGGCGGCGGCGGAGTTGCCCGCGCTGATGGTGACGGTGGCGCCAGAGTCGGTGAGCCTTGAGCAGATCGGGACGATGGCAGCGGCAGGGGTGGTGGTGTCGCTGGGCCATACGGAGTGCAGCGCGGGAGTGGCGCGGGAGGCGATGGCGGCGGGGGCGCGCTGTGCGACGCATCTGTTCAACGCGATGAGCCAGATGGGCAATCGCGAACCGGGGATGGTGGGGGCGGTGCTGGGATCGGGCGGCTTTGCCGGGTTGATCGCGGATGGCATCCATGTGGACCCGTTGACCCTGCGGGTAGCGCTGGCAGCAAAGCGCGAGGGGGTGTTCCTTGTGTCGGATTGCATGGCGCTGGCGGGCACGACGGGGACGGAGTTTCGGCTGGGCGGGCGGCGGATTCTGCGTGAACAGGGTCGTTTGACGCTGGAGGATGGCACCTTGGCGGGGGCGGATCTGACGCTGCCGCATGCGGTGAAGGTGTTGGTGGAGGATGTCGGGATCGCGGCGGAGCGCGCCTTGGCGATGGCGTCATCGATTCCGGCGGCGGTGATCGGGCGGGGTGATCTGGGCCATCTGCGACCCGGGGCCATGGCCGACATGGTGCATCTGGGGGCGGATTGGTCCCTTAGGGGCGTGTGGCGCGGCGGCGTGGCTGTCTAGAGCCAGTTCTTCCAACGGAAGTAGAGATAGGCGATCAGCGAGGCCGCGAGCATGGAGAGGAGCGCGGCGGGGTAGCCCCATGGCTGCTGTAATTCGGGCATGCGGTCGAAATTCATCCCGTAGATGGACGCGATTAGGGTGGGGGGCGAGAACAGCACCGCCACGACCGAGACGATCCGGACGGTGGAGTTCTGTTGCAGGTTGATCATGCCCAGTGTGGCGTCAGAGGCGAGGCCGACCCGCTGTGACAGAAAGTCAGTGTGCACTTCGAGCGCGTCCATGTCGCGCATGAGGTTGGCGACGATTCCGGAGAGGCCTTCGTCCCCGATCCTTTCGCGGGCGGTCTGGGCGTAGAAGCCCAGCGCGCGGTTCAGCGTCAGGAGGGCAAGGCGAATGTTGCCGAGGAGTTCCGCCTCGCGCCCGATCTGGCGCAGGGCGACTTCGAGCCGTTTCTGGTTCTGGCCACGCTTGCCGGGGACGTAGACGGTGCGCGAGACGTGATCGAGGCTGCGGCCTGCGGATTCCAGAAGATCGGCGAGACGGCCGACGATTTCCTCGATCAGGGAGAGGAAGATGCTGTTGGGATTGGTGCAGCCGGGACCGACCTTGTCGGCGCGGGTTGGGTAGGTGTCGAAAGGCCGCGAGTCGTGGTGGCGCACGGTGACAAGGCGGCTGGGTGAGAGGATGAAGGTGATGGGGCCGGAGAGGGGGCCGTTGGTTTCGGAATGGCCGGTGAGTTGGACGGTGAGGTAATCGGTGCCGCCTTCGCGATAGAGGCGGTTCGAGATTTCGATTTCCTCCATATCCTCGAGCGTGGGGACATCGATGCCGAGGGCGGCGACGGCGGTGGACTCTTCCTCGGTTGGGCGGTTGAGGTCGATCCAGAGGGCGGAGGTCAGCGATGCCTCGGGGGCGAGACGGATCAGGCGGCCTTCGGCCTCACGGTAGGCGGTGAGCATGGCGGACCCCTTGGCTGCGGCGCGCGGAGGTTAGGCGGGCGGCGGCATTGCCGCAAGGCGAGCGTCAGCCGGTGAAGCCGTGGCGGGCGTGGAAGCGCGCAAGTTCGCGGGGGGACGGGGCGGCGTCGGTGAAGAGTTCCACGTAAGAGGGGATGCGGGCCATGCGGGTGGCGAGGGATTCCGTCACCTGCATGGAGATGTAGCCGATCTGGGTGAGGTAGACGGCGCGGGCGCGGGTGTCGGCTTCGACCCCATGAACACCCCAGCGGTGATAGAGCGCGGTGAGGGCGGCGATGCGGGTGTCATCCTCGGCATGGAGGCGGGCGGTGATGGTGGCATCCTGAAGCGCCCAGGCGCGGACGGCATGTTCGAGGCGGCTGTCGAAGGCGGTGTCGGAGAGGAAGCAGGAGATGACGTTCAGCATCGCCTCGGCCCGGCTGTCGGCATAGTCGGCACAGGCGGCGACGAGGCCCGTGGTGGTGCGGGTGACCCATGCCTCGGCCAGTGCCGCGAGCAGCGTTTCGCGGTCGGTGAAGTGCCAGTAGAAGCTGGTGCGGGCGATGCGGAGCCGTTTCGCCAGCGGCTGGATGCGGACGGCATCGATCCCCCCTTCGACAAGCAGGGCGAGGGCGGCATCAAGCCAAACCTCGCGCGAGCCGCGCCAGCCGGTATCGGGGGGTGTGCCTTCGGTCATGGGGGAAGGGTAGCGGGGTGGCGGGGTGGTCGCAAGGGAATGTTCAGAGGTGGATGTAAACTTGACAGTGGTGAACATTCTGCGGGAAGACTGTTGCGACGCCAAGCCCGGAGCATAGCCCATGTCGAACGATCCGCTGTTGCAGCCTTACCAGCTGAAGCATCTGACCCTACGCAACCGGATCATGACGACGAGCCATGAACCGGCCTATGGCGAGGATGGGATGCCGAAGGATCGCTATCGGCTGTATCACGTCGAACGGGCCAAGGCCGGGGTGGCGATGGTGATGACGGCGGGGTCAGCGAGCGTCAGCCGTGACAGCCCGCCCGTATTCAACAACCTGCTGGTCTGGAAGGACGAAGTGGTGCCGTGGCTGCGGCGGATGGCGGATGACTGCCACGAGGCGGGCGCGGCGGTGATGATTCAGGTCAGCCATCTGGGCCGACGGACGCGGTGGGACAAGGGCGATTGGCTGCCAGTGGTGGCGCCGAACAAATCGCGCGAGCCGTCGCACCGGGCCTTTCCCAAGGTGATGGAGGATTGGGACATCGCGCGGATCGTGTCTGACTATGCGGATGCGGCGGAGCGGATCAAGGCGGGTGGACTCGATGGGATGGAGTTCGAGTGTTACGGCCACCTGATGGACCAGTTCATCAGCCCGCTGACTGCGGCGGAGGCGGGGCCCTATGGCGGGCCGCTGGAGAACCGGTTGCGGTTCGCGATGGAGGTGCTGGCGGCGTGCCGCAAGCGGGTTGGGGATGACTTCCTGCTGGGCGTGCGGTTTGTAGCGGATGAGGATGAGCCCGGGGGGATACCGCCCGAGGAGGGGCTGGAGATCGCGCGGCGGTTCCGGGATTCGGGGTTGGTGGATTTCCTGAACATCATAAAGGGGCGGATTCACACGGATGCGGCGCTAACGGACGTGATCCCGGTGCAGGGGATGCGGTCGGCCCCGCATCTGGATTTCGCGGGCCGCGTGCGGGCCGAGGTGGGGATGCCCACCTTCCATGCGGCGCGGATACCGGATGTGGCGACGGCGCGGCATGCGGTGGCGACCGGGCAGTTGGACATGGTGGGGATGACGCGGGCGCATATGGCAGACCCGCATATCGTGCGGAAGGTGATGGAGGGGCGGGAGGACGATATCCGGCCCTGTGTGGGGGCGACCTATTGTCTGGACCGGATTTATCAGGGGGGCATGGCGCTGTGCATCCACAACCCGGCGACGGGGCGGGAAGAGACGATGCCGCATGTGGTGGTGCCTGCCGCGAGTAGGAAGCGGGTGGTCGTGGTCGGGGCCGGGCCTGCGGGGCTGGAGGCAGCGCGGGTGGCGGCGGAGCGCGGGCATGCGGTGACGGTCCTAGAGGCGGCGGCGCAGCCCGGCGGGCAGGTGCGGCTGCTGGCGCAGCAGAAGCGGCGGGCCGAGATGATCGGGATCATCGACTGGCGCATGGCGCAATGCGCGGCGCGGGATGTGGAGTTCCGGTTCAACACATGGGCGGAAGCGGGGGATGTGCTGGCGCTGACCCCGGATGTGGTGATCGTGGCGACGGGGGGGTTGCCCGAGACGGCGGTGCTGGAGCGCGGCAACGATCTGGTGGTGAGCGCATGGGATATCCTGTCGGGCGATGCGAAGCCGGGGGCGAATGTGCTGCTATACGATGATGCAGGCGACCACACGGCGATGCAGGCGGCGCAGATGCTGACCGAGGCGGGGGCGGTGGTGGAGGTGATGACGCCGGACCGGACCTTTGCGCCCGAGGTGATGGGGATGAACCTTGTCCCCTATATGCGGGCGATGCAGGACAAGGCGGTGACCTTTACCGTCACCTATCGGCTGCTGGCGGCAGAGCGCGAGGGGAACCGGCTGAAGGCGGTGATCGGGTCGGATTACCGGCGCGATCTGCGGCAGGAGCGGGTGTTCGACCAGATCGTGGTGAACCATGGGACACAGCCCTTGGCGGATCTGTATTTCGATCTGAAGCCGCAGTCGGAAAACCTTGGCGCGGTGGATTACGAGGCGCTGGTCGCGGGGCGGCCGCAGGATTTGAACGGAGGGCCGAACGGGTTCCGCCTGTACCGGATCGGGGATGCGGTCGAGTCGCGCAACATCCATGCGGCGATCTATGACGCGCTGCGGTTGGTGAAGGATATCTGAGCGGCGCGCCTTTTGGGGAAGCGACCCCCTCCCCCAACCCCTCCCCCCCTCTGCGGGGGAGGGGAGTCAGCGCCGGGTCAGGTAATCGGCGAGGGGGGCGTTCTGCCGCGCCGTGGCAGCGTGGAGCGTCGCCATGGGCATGGCGTCCTGCTTCACGAATTCGGTGAACATCTGGTTGAGATTGTGAAAGACGAGCTGGCTGACGGCTTCGGCATCCACATCAGAGCGCGCATAGCCGAGGGCCTGCAAGCGGCGGAGAAGATCGAGCACCTGCCGGGCAAGCGAGGAGTCCAGTTCTGTGTATCGAATAGAGAAGGGCGTTCCGGGCGCTTCGATCGAGATGGCCATGGCGGTGCGCCACATCTCTTTCGACAGGTAGTGAAGGGAGTGGTCGTAGTAGATCCCGATCAGCGTGGCGAAGGCCTGCCCGATATCCCGAGGGGGATTGGCGACGACGGCCTTGCCGGCCTGAACCACCTCTTCCACTTCCATCGAGACGATGGCGAGGAGGAGGTCGCCCTTGTTGGCAAAGTAGTTGTAGAGTGTGCCGACAGAGACTTCGGCTGCCTGCGCGATGTCTTCGATGCGGATCGCGCCATAGCCGGTTTCACGGAAGAGCCGCGTGGCGGCGGCGAGGATACGGCTGGTCCTGTCGGCCTTCTGTCTTTCGCGCAGTCCTGTCATGGCACCCGTTCGCAAATCGCCAGTTTTTTAACATTGACTTCAAATTTGAACGAACTCAATTCTTTTCTGGATGCGCCCGGCAGAGGTGCGATGTGACCCGACATGGAGATGAGAATGGCCCAGACCGCGACCCTTCCGTTGACTGCCCTTGCCTTGCTGGCAGCGGCGAGTCCGTCCTTCGCGCAGGAACTTAATGCGCTGGTCTGGTGTGACCATACCGATCCGGCGCTGATCGAGCCGTTCGAGGAAAAGTTCGGCGTGACGGTGAACCTGAAGGAATATGAGGGCACGGCGGCAGGGCTGCAGATCCTTGAACAGTCGCAGCCGGGCGAATGGGACGTGCTGGTGATCGATGCGGTGGATGTGAAACGGGCCGTCGAAGGCGGGTTCCTTGCCGAACTGCCGGCGGACGATCTGCCGACGCGGGATTTCTTTCCCGAAGTGGTGATGGCCGAGAACAATATGGTGGACGGCAAGACCTATGCCGTGACCGAGAAGTTTGGGTACAACACCATTTCCTTTGACAAGACGAAGGTCGACCCGGCCGACATGCAGGACATGGCGGCGCTGACGAGCGGCAAGTATGACGGGCGGATCGGGATCTATGACTATTACCTGCCGGTGCTTGGGCTGGTGGCGCTGGGTCAGGGGATCAACACGGCTGACATCACGGCAGAGAACCTTGGCACCCTGAAGGAGCCGCTGATGGCGCTGCGGGCGGCGTCGAAGCAGGTGTCGGACGTGGTGTCGGCGCAGACGGCGCTGGCGACGGGAGAGGTGGATATCGTCGTGGGCGGAGGCGAATGGCTGACGGCGGTGCTGGCGGCAGACAACCCGAACCTTGACTGGACGATCCCGAAGCAGGGCGGTCTGCGCTGGGCGCAGTCGATTGGTGTGGTGGCGGGGTCCACCCAGCCGGATCTGGCGCTGGAATTCGTCAAATACATCGTTTCGCCGGAAGGTCAGGCGCGACTGGCAACCTCGTCCTGCTATTGGGGGATGCCTGCCAATGCGCGGGCCGGGGATGCGCTGTCGCTGGAGCAGCGGGAAATGCTGCGCTGGAACGAACAGCCGGAGTTCCTGAAGCGTGCGCAGCTGTACCCGATCCCGGATGCCGCGCTGGACACGGCGATGCAGGACATGTGGACGGAAATGCTGAACCAGTGACGTCGTGACACTGGCGGCAGCGGAACGGCGGATGGGTTGGGGCCTTGCGGCCCCTGCCCTGCTTTGGACCGCGGCCTTTTTCGTGCTGCCCTTTGCCGCGATGGTGGCGCTGTCCTTCGCGCGGATGGAGGGGCGCGAGGTGGTGCAGGGGTTTGATCCCGGCAATTATGTCCGAATCTTCACCGATTGGACGATGCTGAAGGCGCTGCTGAACAGCCTTGAGATCACAGTGGTGGTGACGGTGGTTTCCGTCGTGCTGGCCTACCCGCTGGCTGCGATCATCGCCTTTCGCGTACCCGCGCAGTGGCAGCGGCTGGCGCTGTTGTTGGCGGTGCTGCCGTTCTGGACATCCTATGTGGTGCGGTCCTATGCGTGGCTGCTGGTGCTGGGGCAGAACGGCGTGGTGAACAAGGCACTGCTGGGCCTCGGACTGATCGCCGAGCCGTTGGAGATTGCGGCGACGCGGACGGCGACGGTGATCGGCTTCGTCCATTTTTTCGTGATGCTGCTGACGCTGACGATCTATGCCAACCTGATCCAACTGTCGCCCAACTATGCGCGGGCGGCGGCGGACCTTGGGGCGGGGCGGTGGCAGACCTTCCGGCATGTGATCCTGCCGCTGACACTGCCGGGGGTGGTAACGGGGGCGTTTCTAACCTTTGTCCTGTGCATCGGGGATTACATCACGCCGCAGATTTTGGGCGGGAATGCGGAACTGACGCTGCCGCAGCTGATCATGCTGCAGATGGGACGGAGCGGGAATTTCCCGCTGGCCTCGGCATTGTCGGTGGTTCTGATGGCGGTGGTGACGCTGGCCTATTTCGCGTCCAGCCGGTGGCTGCGGCTGGATCGGGTGTAGCGATGCGCGCGCTGTCCTGGGCCTATCTGGCCATCGCCTATGCCTTCATCTTCTTGCCCGTGGTGGTGCTGGTGGCCTTTTCCTTTCAGGATGGCCGACTGCCCGTGCCGCCGTTTCAGGGCTTTACGCTGCAGTGGTACGGGCGGGTATTGGGTGAGCGGGACCTGATGGAGGCGCTGGTGAATTCAGCACTGGTGGCGGGGATTTCGTCTCTAACCGCGCTGATTTTGGGGTTTCTGGCGGCGCATGCGCTGGCCCGCGTGCGGCTGCCGGGATCGGTTCTGATGCGCGGGGTGCTGATCGCACCGATGACGGTGAGCTATCTGATCATCGCGCTGGGCCTGCTGACCGTGTTCAATCAGGCGGGGGTGCGCTTGTCGCTGTGGACGGCGGGGGTGGGGCATGTGGTGATCAACCTGCCGCTGTGTTTCGCCATCACCTATGCGGCGATGGGGGATCACCAGAAGAGCGCGGAGCGGGCGGCGCGTGACCTTGGCGCGCCGGAGTGGAAGGTGTTGCTTCTGGTATCGGCGCCGATGCTGGCGGCGCCCTTGGCGGCGGCCTTCTTCCTGTCGGTTACGTTCAGCTGGGATGAGTTCATCATCGCATTCTTGCTGACGCGGTTCGATGTGACGCTGCCTGTGGAGATCTGGTCGATGCTGCGGTCGGGGATTTCGCCTGCGACGAATGCGGTCGGGTCACTGGTGTTTCTGGTTTCCGTCACGCTGGTGGTTCTGCTGGAGGTTTTCGTGTTCCGGAGGGTGAAATGACGGCGGGCGTGTCGATCCGCGAGGTGACACAGCGCTATGGGAGCGCGCTGGCGCTGGATGCCGTCGATCTGGAGATCGCGGCGGGGGAGTTCGTGGTGCTGCTGGGCCCGTCGGGATGCGGGAAGACCACGCTGTTGAACATCATCGGGGGGTTTGCGGAGCCGACATCCGGCGCGGTGCTGATCGGCGGGCGGGATATGGCGGGGGTTGCGCCGAAGGATCGGCCCACGACGACCGTGTTTCAGGATTATGCGCTGTTTCCGCATATGACGCTGGCCGAGAATGTGGGCTTTGGCCTGCGCATGCGGCGGGTAGCGAAGGGCGCGCGGGAGGCGAAGGCCGAGGAGATGCTGGCGCTGGTGGGGCTGGAAGGGCGCGGGGCGCGGCGGCCGCATGAATTGAGCGGGGGGCAAAGGCAGCGGGTGGCGCTGGCGCGGGCCTTGGCGGTGGAGCCGGATGTGCTGCTGCTGGATGAGCCGCTGGGGGCGCTGGATTTGAAGCTGCGACGGGCGATGCAGGATGAGTTGAAGGCCATTCAGCGGCGCGTCGGGACGACCTTTGTGCATGTGACGCATGATCAGGAAGAGGCGATGGCGATTGCCGACCGGATCGTGGTGATGAACGGCGGGCGGATCGCGGATCAGGGGCCACCGCGGGAGGTTTATCTGCGCCCGAAGAGCCTGTTCTCGGCAGGGTTCATGGGCGAGGTAAACAAGGTTCCCGTAACAGGGGGCGAGGCGGCCTTTGGCCCAGTGGCGGTGCCAGACGGGGTGTTGTGCATCCGGCCCGAGGCGATTTCGGAGGGGGGCCGGTTGCGGCTGGGTCCCTGTCGGGTGGTGGAGACGGTGTTCTTCGGCACGCATCTGCGGGCGCATGTGGCCCCGGTGGCTGCGCCGGGGTTGCGGCTGGTGGTGCATCTGCCGCAGGGGGCCGCGCCCGAGGCGGGGGCTATTATGGACCTTGGGGCGGAGGATTTCGTGGTGCTGGAGGCGTGATGGAACGGGCAGGGCCGGGGGATTGGTGGCGTGTTCGGTCCGTGGGCGATGGCGTCACATGGATCGACGAGCCGCATGTGCGGGAATTCTATCGCTGCAACGTCTGGCATGTGCGGGGGCGGGACCGCGACATGCTGGTGGACAGCGGGATGGGGGTCGTTTCCTTGCGGGAATGGGTTCCCCTGGTGACGGAGCGGCCCTTGGAGGCGGTGGCGAGCCATACGCATTTCGACCATGTGGGATGCCATCACGAGTTTCCTTGCCGATCTTGTCACGGCGCGGAGGCGCATCTTTTGCGCGCGCCGACGCGGGAGAACACCTTTGCCGACAAGTACGTGACGGACGACATCTTCACCGCGAAGCCACCGGCGCCTTATGTTTCTGCGACCTATGCGGTAGAGGCCGCGCCCGCGACGCGGCTGCTGTGGGACGGGGACGTGGTCGATCTGGGGGATCGGCGGTTCGAGGTGATCCACACGCCGGGGCATTCGCCTGGCGGCATCGCGCTGTGGGAGGCGGTGACGGGCGTGCTGTTCTCAGGCGATATCGTCTATGATGGCGAGTTGATCGAAGGCACCTCGGCGCAGGAGCAGGCGCAGTATATCCGGTCGATGGAGCGGCTGCTGGCGCTGCCCGTGCGGGTGGTGCATGGCGGGCATTTCCCGAGCTATTCAGGAGAACAGCACCGGACGATCATCCGGGAGTGGCTGGAAGGAAAAGGCAGATGAGGACGTTCAACCAACCCCTTGGCGGGAACGAGATGGCACGCTTTGGCGGGCCGGCCACGATGATGCGGTTGCCTGCGGCGGTGTCGCCCGAGGGGTTGGATGTGGCCTTCATCGGGATTCCGATGGACCATGGCACGTCAAACCGGTCGGGCACGCGGCTGGGGCCGCGGCAGATCCGGGATGAAAGCCGGATGCTGCGCCCTTACAACATGGCGACAGGTGCGGCGCCGTTCGAGCATCTGCAGGTGGCCGATCTGGGCGATGTGCCGATCAACACCTTTGACCTGAAGAAGACGGTCGACATCATCACCGACCATTACCGCAAGGTTCTGGCTCATGACGTGATCCCGCTGACGCTGGGGGGTGACCATACGCTGACATGGCCGATCCTGCGGGCGATGAAGGAGAAATACGGGCCGGTCGCGTTGATCCATATCGATGCGCATGCAGACATCAATGAACACATGTTCGGGGAAACCGTCGCGCATGGCTGCCCGTTCCGCCGCGCTTGGGAGGATGGCTGCCTGATCAATGACAAGGTGTTCCAGATCGGGCTGCGCGGCACGGGCTATGCGGCGGATGATTTCGACTGGGCGCGCGGGCAGGGCTGGACCGTGGTGCAGGCCGAGGAATGCTGGGGCAAGTCGCTGGTGCGGCTGATGGAGATCGTGCGCGCGACGGTCGGGGAGATGCCGGTCTATATCAGCTATGACATCGACAGTCTGGACCCTGCCTTTGCGCCGGGGACGGGGACGGTGGAGCCGGGCGGGTTGTCCACATGGCAGGCGCTGGAGATCATCCGGGGTTGCGCGGGGCTGAACATCGTGGGCGGCGATCTGGTGGAAGTGTCGCCGCCTTATGATCCGTCGGGGAATACGGCGCTGATCGGGGCGAATATCCTTTACGAGATGCTCTGCGTGCTGCCGGGGGTGCCGCAGCGGCCGTCGCGGTTTTCGGGGCTGACCTTCTGAGGTCTATTTGCGCCAATGCGGCATGGACTTGATCGCGCCCCCGACATGGATGGGGCGCGGCATTCGGTAGGCGTCGGGGAAATCCTTGCCGCGGAAGCCGTAGATGCTGTCATGGGTGCAGAGATCGTCGCGGATCAAGGGCCAGACCTGTTCCATCAGGAAGGCCTGATCGCCGAAGCGGTTGTTGAAGTGCTTTTGCGCCTTGAGGATCAGGCCCGTCATATCGGGGATCACCCCGGCCACGCCCCCCCACATGCCGGCGAGCATGAGTTCCATGTGGTAGATGTGGTCGCGCATGACGTGGAAGCGTTTTCCCGACCTGATCCAGTCTTCGACAGCGATGAGTTCCTGTGCGTTCAGGCGGCTGTCGGTGTCACGGCAGATGAAGCGGTCGACTTCGGGATCGTCGGACGCGAGGAAGCGCCACATGGGACGGACAGCCTGCAGAGCGGGGTCGGTGATCATCACGACCTGCGCGCCTTCGTCGCGCAGAATCTGCAGCGCGTCGGCCGGAACGCTGTTGTCGCAGTAGAAGCGGCAGGACCAGCCATAATAGATGTTGGGGGCGAGCCGCGCATTGACGATGGCGCCGTGGACATAGACCGGATTGTCACCCCAGAGGCAGAAGGAAATGATGTTGCGGCGGCGTTCCGACGGGTTGAAGGGCGGGTTGCGATCCGACAGCGTGACAGCGGCGGCGGGCGTACCGGGAAAGCGGGAGAGGGCTTCGCGGTCCTTGGCGGCGAGGTTGATCTGACCTGCTTCGGCGGCCTCGGCATCCCGACCGGCACGAGCTAGGCTGACGACAAGGGTGTTGCGGGTTTCGATGTCGTCCTTGATGTCGAGGGCCTTCTGCAGGATCGCCACCGCCTCGTCGAAGCGGCCTTCGTTCTTGAGAAAGACTCCGTGCAGGCTCCATCCTGTGAAGTAGCCGGGGTGGCGGGCGTTGAGGTCGCGATAAGCGGCCTCGGCCTCGGGCAGCATTTGGCCTTCCTTCAGGGCGGTGGCGCAGTAGAGCAGCGGTTCGGGGAGGGCGAGATCCAGATCGGCGGCGCGACGGAAGGCTTCGGCAGCGGGGAGGTATTCCTTGATGCGGCGCAGTGCGTGGCCGAGGTTGAAATGGACCTGCGCATCGGTGCTGCCCTGTTCGGCTGCAAGGCGGAGAGAGGGAAGCGCTTCGTCCCAGCGGCCCTTCCGGGCGAGTTCGAGGGCCGATTGACCGAGGAGTTCCGTGCTGCTGCGTGCCATGATGTGCCCGTTCTGTGCCTGCCGCGAAGGTAATACCTGTTAATTCGGACGGCAGAAAAGGGAAAGGATGGCAGCCAGTGCCATCCTTTGCCGGTTTGATGCGCGGTGGCGGCTATTCGGCCACGTGCAGACTTGGCCTTGATGCGGGGCCGGGCCGTGACTCCAGCTCTCCAACGCGCTGACCGAGGGCTTCGATCCGTTCCGCGAGGATATGTGCCGGCGGTTCGTCGGGCTCGGCCTCTTTCGGACCGATGATCCGGCTGAAGAGGCGCGTCACGAGGCGAGACAGATCATCCATGATCAGGAAGAACGCCGGGACGATGATCAGGGACAGCACAGTGGAGACGATGATGCCGCCGATCACGGCCGTGGCCATCGGCGCGCGGAAGGAGCCGCCTTCGCCCACGCCCAGCGCAGAGGGGAGCATGCCAGCCGACATGGCGATGGAGGTCATCACGATGGGGCGGGCGCGTTTGTGCCCGGCCTCAATCACCGCCTCGAATCGCGACATGCCCTGATGGCGCATCTCGATCGCGAAATCGATCAGGAGGATGGCGTTCTTCGTGACGATCCCCATCAGCATCAGGATCCCGATCAGAACCGGCATGGAGAGGGCAGAGTTCGTTAGGATCAGGGCCGCAGCCACCCCGCCAATGGCGAGGGGGAGGGAGAAGAGGATGGTGAAGGGCTGGATCACCGATTTGAAGAGCAGGATCAGCACCGTCAGCACCAGCATCAGCCCGAGGATCATGGCATTGCCGAAGGCGGCCATAAGTTCCTGCTGCACCTCGGCATCACCCGCCTCTTGCACGCGGACGCCGGGGGGCAGTTCCACGCTGGCGATGATTTCGTTGAAGCGGGCGGTCGCGGTGCCGAGCGCAACGCCCACGGGCAGGTTGGCCCCGATGGTAGCGCGGCGTTCGCGGTTGAGGCGATCGACGGTCGAGGGGCCTTCGGCGATGGCGATGTCGGCCACAGCCGAGAGCGGCACGGTGGCCCCGGTTCCGGTGGTGAGCTTGAGCGCACCGATCCGGGTCAGATCTTCGCGGCTGGCATCGTTCAGGCGAACGCGGACGGGGATCAGGCGGTTGTCGATGGACAGCTTGGCCAGAGCGGCATCCACATCGCCGATGGTGGCCACGCGCACGACTTCGGCAATCTGGGCGGTGGTGATGCCCAAGCGTGCCGCTTCGTTTGCGCGGGGGCTGATCTGGATTTCCGGACGGGGCAGCGCGCCTTCGGAGGCGACGTTGGCCAGAAGCGGGTCGCCCGAGAGCGCCTCTTCGAGGCGGGCCACAGCGGTGTTCAGATCGGCTTCATTGTTGGCGAGGATGGAGAAGGACAGGTCGCGTTCGCCCCGATCATTCAGCTTGAAGGCGCGGATGTCGGGAACAGCGGCGAGGCGACGGAAGATTTCGGCCTCCACCTCGTTCTGGGGGATGGTGCGGCCGGTGTTTTCGACATCCGGCACGATCTGCCCGACGACCGGAATCGCGTTGGCGATCTGCGACAGCTTGAGCAGGAGCGAGTGGTCAAGCCGCTGCAAGAGGACGGTGACGGAGGCGCGGCGGATGTCGCGGTCGCCTGTGGGCGAGGAGCCGCCGAGGACGAAGACGTTTTCGACACCTTGGACGTCGCGGATCACGTCAACCATCCTTTGCGTCGTGCGGTCCGTTTCGGCGAGTGTCGTGCCCGGGGGCAGTTCGACCGAGATCGGGATGCGGCTGACGTCTTCCGGCGGAATGAAGCTGCCGGGGACCTTGAGCATGAAGTGGACAGAGACGGCCAGCACGGCAATGGCGCCAACCAGCGTGAGGTAGCGGGCGGGGATGAAGAGAAAGCGGCCCGAGGTGGTGGCGCGCACGATCCGCAAATAGCCCTTCATCATCCAGCCGTCTTCGCTGTGCTTTTCCTCGGCATCCTTGGCGCGCATCAGGTAGGCGGCCATCATCGGCGTGATGAGGCGGGCGACAAGCAGTGAGAAGAGCACCGCAATGGCGACTGTCAGGCCGAATTGCCGGAAATACTGTCCCGGAATGCCCGGCATGAAAGAGACGGGGACGAAGACCGCCACGATGGTGAAGGAGGTCGCGATGACGGCGAGGCCGATTTCATCGGCGGCGTCGATGGCGGCGCGATAGGGCGTCTTGCCCATACGTATGTGTCGGGCGATGTTTTCCACCTCGACGATCGCGTCGTCGACAAGGATACCGGTGGCCAGTGTGATCGCGAGGAAGCTGACGAGGTTCAGCGAGAAGCCAAGAAGATCCATCACGTAGAAGGTGGGGATCGCAGAGAGCGGCAAGGCGACAGCCGAGATCAGCGTGGCGCGCCAGTTCTTGAGGAAAGCCAGAACGACGAGGACGGCGAGGATCGCGCCTTCGATCAGGGTGTGCAGGGCAGCTTCGTAATTTCCGTAAGTGTAGAAGACGGTTTCGTCGACCAGCTTGATCTGCACGTCAGGATGGGCGGCGCGGAGTTGGTCAAGCTCGGCGTTCACGACTTCGGCGACGGACACTTCGGACGCCCCTTTGGCGCGGAAGACGGCGAAGGTGACAACCTGTTCTCCGTTCAGCCGGGAGAATGACCGGAGCTCTTCGTAGGTGTCGTTGACCTGACCCAGGTCGGACAGGCGGACATGGCGGCCCGAGGGCAGCGCGATGGTGGTGTTGGCCAGCCGTTCCACCGTCTGGGCATCGCCCAGCGTGCGGATGGCCTGTTCCGCGGCGCCGAGTTCGGAGCGCCCGGAGCCCAGATTGGCGTTGGTGGCGCGCAACTGGGCATTCACCGCGCTGGCGGTTATGCCATAGCTGTCAAGCTTGACGGGATCGAGTTCGACGCGGATTTCACGCTCGGCCCCGCCGTAGCGATCCACCCGGCCGATGCCAGCCTGACCCTGCAGGCTGCGGGTGATGGTGTCGTCGACGAACCATGACAGTTCCTCGATCGTCATGTCGGGGGCGGAGACGGCGAAGGTCATGATCGCCTGACCTTCGACATCGATCCGGGTGACGACCGGCGCCTCGATAGACCCGGGCAGGTCGCCACGGATCTGGTCGATGGCATCCTTGGTGTCCTGCACCGCCTTGTCGGTCGAGACTTCCATGCGGAATTCCACGACGGTGGTCGACACACCGTCGGTCACGGTAGACATAACGCTCTTTACCCCGGTGATGCCCGCTACGGCATCTTCGATTTCTTTAGTGATCTGGGTTTCCATCTCGGCCGGAGCGGCGCCGGACTGGTTCACGGTCACGGCAACGAGGGGGACGTCGATGTTCGGGAAACGGGTGATGGGCAAAGAGTTGAAGCTTTGCCAGCCCAGCACCATCAGGAGCACGAAGGCCAGAAGTGGGGCGACGGGGTTTCGGATGGACCAAGCGGAGAAGTTCATCACGGAAACCTCAGTTCGTCGCCAAAGGGACGGGGTTGATCTTGTCGCCATCGCGGACGAAGGCACCGGCCTTTGTCACGACCGTGTCGCCAGAGGAGAGGCCTTCGACGATCTCGATCCAGCCGCCATCGCGGATGCCAGTCTTGACGGGGATGCGGGAAACTTCGCCGTTCACGACCTTCATCACGGTGCTGCCATCGGCAGAGGAGCCGACGGCGGTGACGGGAACAGCGATGGTGTTACGTTCGACGACAAGGATTTCGGCATCCATGAACATACCCGCGCGGACATTGGCGGCCTGATCGATCGTGATGCGGGCGCGGCCAAGGCGGGTGGTGGTGTCGATGGTGGGTTCCACGAGGCGGACTGTGCCGGTGAGACGTTCGGGCGCGCCAACGGCAACCATGGAGACGGTCTGGCCGGGGGCGAGGCGGATCAGGTCGATCTCGGCCACATCGCCAGAAAGCTCCAGCGCGCCGTCGCGGATCATGGTGAACATGGGCTGGCCAGCGCCGGAGGCGATGGACCCTATGACCGCGTTGCGATGCGTGATTTCGCCGGCGACAGGGGCCTTCACCTCGGTCCGCGAAAGCTGCAGTTCGATATTGGCGAGTTGCGCCTGCACCAGCGAAAGTTGGGCGCGGGCGGCTTCGAGTGACTGGATGGCGACGGTGACGCGGGCGGTGGAGGCGATGGCCGTCGAGCTGGCCTGATCGGCGGCGGCCTGCGAGGCGGTGCCCTGCGCCTTGAGCGCGGCAGTCCGTTCGTTGACACGCTGCGCCTCATCGGCGGCGGCCTGCGCCTCGAGCAGTTGTGCCTCGGCCTGTGCGATGGTCGCCTCGGCAGAGGCGAGCGAGGCCTGATACTGGCTCTTCTGCAGTTCGAGCGTGGTTTTCGACAGTGTGGCGAGGACCTGCCCTTCGGCAACCCAGTCGCCCACATCGGCGAGCAGGGTTTCGATGGGCTGGCCTTCGATCAGAGGCGCGACCTGCACTTCTTCGACCGGGTTCACGAGGCCCGAGACGATGACACGGTCCCGCAAGGGGCGTGTCTCGACCGTCGAGACGGTGATGGCGGGTGGGATGGGTGCCGCCTCGGGCGCGGCTTCGTCGGCGGCGCGCAGGGGCGAGGAAAAGGCGAAAGCGGAAATCAGGGCGGTAGCAATCAGCAGAGAACGCATGGCAATCAACCTTTCACATCGTCGCGGACGATTTCGTCGAGAATGCGGTTCAGGGTACGTATGATGAGGGCCGTCAGATCTTCCTGGGCCTGCGGGGTCTGGGACCGGTGCATCGCGCTGGACTTGACCATGATCACTAAGAGGCTGGCATGGGCGCCGTAGGTCGCCCGTGCCTCTTCGAAGGAGATGCCCTTCACGCGGGCGAAGACGATGCAGAGGTAACGACCCACCTCGGTTTCCATCTGGTAGGTGATTTCTGCGATCTCGGGCTTGCGCAGGGAGGCGGCGGTGACCTCGGCCCAGAGCTGGCCGTCGGTCGTGCATTGGTCTTCTTCGATCCGGAAGCGCAGCGCGTCGCGGAGGGTGCGCATCGGATCGTCGCTTTCGATGATCTTGCTGAATTCCTCTTCCACTTCGGCCAGATCGCGCGTGACCAGTGCAGCCACGATGGCGGCCTTGGAGGGGAAGTAGCGGTAGAAGTTCCCCACGCTCATGCCGCAGGCGCGGGCGAGATCCTGCATGGAGGCGCCATCAAAGCCCTTTTCGGCAAAGGCGAGGCGCACGCCTTCGAGAATCTCGACGGCGCGGATTTCGGATTGGGGCGGACTGCGGTCAGGCTGGTTCACGGGGACCTTGGGGTGGGGAGAGGGCAGAGAATGAACGTTCATTCACACATAGGGAGGCGGTCGTCGGCGTCAAGGGGAATCTTGGAGACGGCGATAGGTCCGGTGCGAAATGCCCAGTTTTTTCCTCATGATTTGCCATGACGTGAAATAACTGCGGATTTTAAGGGTGAAATAGGACGCAATTATCGGTTGCGGGGTATTTGAAATTGAGGATGGGGGAAGCGGCCGTCGTCCGCGGCAGAAGGGCGGGTCGGGTCTGGCCGCGCGATCCGACACGAATGTCCCGGAGCTGCGTCAATTTGGGGGGTGGAGAAGCGGGGCAAGGCGATGCTGCGATGCAGCATTCACGTAAAGGTGAGTGGTGCCCAGTGGCGGATGCTGCCTTGATCTGGCCATATTGTGGCCCTGAGGACACGATTTGGGCGGAATTGGGGCATTTTTTCGGGCTTCAGCGCCCTAAACTGAGGTTTATGGCCCGAATTTGGCCGCTGACACCCGGTTGACGAGGTGACCATCCCCTGAATCGCGTGATTCGTTTCCGTGCTGGGATGGATTGTTCCCCATCGATAAACAAGCAACAACCTTAGGTTGTACAAAATACGTTTACAATACCGTAAGGCGTGAATTGCGGCGTATTTTGGAGGGGCTAAAGGCAGAAATAAGGCGAAAATTTGACCGACCCTTTGGTATCGCGTTAACGGAAGTTAATGCCTTCCCATCCGTTGGGATGCCCCCCGCTGCCAGGAGTTAGGTCATGAAGTCCCGTCGTTCGCGTTACGTCCCCAATAAGCGCAAGGTTGTCGGCTTCGGCTCTGCCTTCATGATCATGGGAACGTTGTTCATCCTGCCGCATTCGGCAGGCGCTCATGTGCAATCGCTCTCGATCAATGATGACGAGGAGTGGTGCGAGATCCTGCGTGAAGAGCCGCTGGACGAGGCGCTGCTCGCCCAGATCCGGGCACGTCCGGATTATCTGCGCATCCTTGAGTTTGTCGAGGACGAGTGCGGCGATCTGGCCGGGCTGCTGATCGGACCGGTCGCGACGATTCCGGAAGTGTCGGACCGGCAGTCGACCGGCCCGGACAACGAGGATGACGGCGACACGCCGACCACTCCGACAGAAGGCTCTGATCCTACTGAGCCGACCGTCCCGACGCTGCCGCCGCCGCCGCCACCGCCGGTTGACCCGACCGGCCCGAGCGGCCCGACGCAGCCGACTGAGCCTACTCAGCCGACCGTCCCGACGCAGCCCACCGTCCCGACCCAGCCGACTGAGCCCACTCAGCCGACCGTCCCGACGCAGCCCACCGTCCCGACACAGCCGACTGAGCCTACTCAGCCGACCGTCCCGACGTACCCGACCCAGCCGACTGAGCCCACTCAGCCGACCGTCCCGACGTACCCGACCCAACCGACTGAGCCCACTCAGCCGACGGTCCCGACGCAACCCACCGTCCCGACGTACCCGACCCAACCGACTGAGCCCACTCAGCCGACCGTCCCGACGTACCCGACCCAGCCGACTGAGCCCACTCAGCCGACCGTCCCGACGTACCCGACCCAACCGACTGAGCCCACTCAGCCGACGGTCCCGACGCAACCCACCGTCCCGACGCAGCCGACAGAGCCCACTCAGCCGACCAGCCCGACGAACCCGACCAACCCGACTGATCCCACGGACCCGGAAGACTCGGACGATGACAACCCGGGTTCCGAGGATGACAATCCCGGTTCGGAAGACGACAACCCGGGTTCCGAGGATGACAACCCCGGTTCGGAAGACGACAACCCGGGTTCCGAGGATGACAATCCCGGCTCGGAAGACGACAACCCGGGTTCCGAGGATGACAATCCCGGTTCGGAAGACGACAACGGTGATAAGTCGAAGGACAAGTCCAAGGACGGCAACGGCGAAAAGTCGAAGGACAAGTCCTCGGACGGCAACGGCGACAAGTCGAAGGACAAGTCCTCGGACGGCAACGGCGACAAGTCGAAGGACAAGTCTTCGGATGGCAACGGTGACAAATCGAAGGACAAGTCTTCGGATGGCAACGGTGACAAATCGAAGGACAAGTCTTCGGATGGCAACGGTGACAAGTCGAAGGACAAGTCCTCCGATGGCAACGGTGACAAGTCGAAGGACAAGTCTTCGGATGGCAACGGCGACAAGTCCTGAGCTGTCACAGACTGCAACAAAAGAGAAAGCCCGCACATTCGTGCGGGCTTTTTCCTTTGATCAGTTCGGGTAGAGATCAGCCGAGTTCGCGCAGCTCTGCCTCGTAAGCGGGAAGGACAGGCTCCAACTGGCGGGCGAAGCGCTGGGAGAAGCCGACGAGATCGGGCCGGATCGCACCCACGCCATCAAGCGACCGGCCGGGAAGCAGGTTCAGGGCACGGCCATCATCACCGGCGGCGTGACGGAGTGGCTCTTCCTCGACTGTCAGGCCGAATTGCGTGAGGATGCGGCGCGCTGAGCCGACGGGATCTGCGACCATGTCTTCGTAACGAACCTCGGCCATAGGGTTGGGCATGGTGGCCTGCCAGCGGCGGGCGAGGTGTTCGGTACGGGCGATGGCGCGGGCGGCGGTGCCCAGATCGTAGGTGTAGCGATGCGCCTTGTTGAATTGCTTGAAGTAAAGCGAGGCGGCTAGGTCGCGCGTATCGCGGCGCACGAAGACGATTGGAACGTCAGGGTGAAGCGGGCCGAGCAGGCCAAGCTGTTCAAGGCTGCCGGGAGTTGTGTCGATGCAGCGGAAGGCACCTTTCTTGGGGCCGTATTTCAGACGGTCGGCATAGTGATCGCGGATCGGCTGACCGGGAAGGGCGCGCAGGGCCTGCAGCGTGCCATCTGCGCCGCCCGAACGATCGACATCTAGGAAGAGGTTGTAGAGGACCGAGGTTTCACCGACCGCGTAGAGGCCAGACTGCGAACCGAGCAGCTTTTCCAGCAGCGTCTTGCCCGACCGGGGCAGGCCCGCGATGACGAGCAGAGGACAGGGATCGGGGGCCGTCATCGGGGACCAGCGACGTTGGAAGGCGGCATCGAGTTCCGGCAGCAGGCGGCTGAAGGAGTATTCGAGGCGGCGGTTTTCATGCACCTCGTCGCGCATGCGGCGATTGCCTTCATCGTAAAGGCGGAAGGCCATGTCGTCTTCGCCGGCCACCATATGGATCTGGGCCCGCAGGAACCATGTGGAGGCGCGATCATAGGGCTTCATCCCGCTGTCATCGGCGGCGCGGGCAAGGTTTTGGTAGATCTCGTCCTGCGGCGTGATGGTTTCGAAATCCATCAGTTCGCGGATCGAGTTGAGGTGGACCGGTTCTTCGCGCAGGATCGCGCGGTAGATGGCGGCACCCTTGTCCCAGCGGCGGGCAAGTACATGGACGCGCGCCTGCATGATCCGGTGGCTGATCGAGGACGGGAAGATCCGGGCCGCCTCGCGCGCGTTCTCGAGAGCAAGGTCGAGACGCCCCATTTCGATGAAAGAGCGGGTGCGGATCTTCCATGCCTCGGATTTCTTGTGATCGATCCGGGTGACTTCGTTGCAGAGGATGATCGCCTGTTCGAAGCGGCCGTCTTCTTCGGCCTCTTCGGCGTCCTCGACCTTGTCGGCGAGGGCTTGTTGGAGACTGCTCACGCTCATTTCCGTTTCTTGCTTTTGTGCTTTCGCAGGATAAGGCCTTGGCGCGGCGGGCAGGTCAAGGCGGCGCTGCCGCATGGGGACCAGAGCGGCAAGGCCTTGCGCAAGAGACAGCGATCAGCTGTTCGGAAGCATGCCGCCCGCCATGACCGAGACCCAGCGCGCCGGTTGGCGCGGATCTTGCAGGCGGAGGAACGTGTAACCCGTCTTCTGCCACGGAAGGATGCGCGAGTTCATGTTGTCGAGAACGAGATCTTGGGTTCCGGTACGGAGGATGAGCACGGCATGAGACTGCCGCTTGCGATCAAGGACGACCGCGATGAGGAGCTGTTCGCCGGGGATGCCCGCGCGGATCAGTTCACGCTTCTTGTAGAGCGCGTAATCCTCGCAGTCGCCGCCACGGTCGGTGGGAAGGGACCAACGTTCCGCGATCCGATATTGGCTGTAGTCGGAGAGCGGGCGGATGCTGCGGTTCGCGCGGCTGTTGATGGCGCGGACGGTCGTCATCATGTCTTCGCTGACAAGAACCGTGCGGTTGGACTTCGCGCAGGCCCAGTCGTAGAGCCCGCAGAGCCCTGCCGCGCCGGGTGGAGGATGCGCCTCTGCGCGGATCGGGATGATGTCGGCCGAGGGACGGCGGGCATCAATTGCGAGAGCAGGCATGGCGGCAGCCAAACCGATGACGAAGGCGAGGCACGCGGCACCCAAGCGAGGCGCATGGGTTGGCGGGCGACGGAACGGGAAAGCGAGCATGGTGGTCCCCGGATGTAAGCAGAGCAGCAGCAGGGACAGAGGACATTTTCGGCAGGGCGTGGTTGGGGCCAAAACAAGGCAATGCCAGCACATGTTTAAGTCATGGGCTGGGCAAAATTGCAACCAACAGAGGTAGTTAGCCCGAAAACTCGCCTATTGGTTATGATTTAGCATCAGTGACGGGCATCCGTTCGGATGGGGTCGAACAGCAGTCGGAGACCATTCATGACCACAAGAAGCGTGCCACCTTCGTGCCCGATCACGGCAAGGGGTAAAGGAAGTTCGAAAAACAGCCCGCCAATGACCAAGAGCACCATCGCGCCGAGTGCGAAGGCAAGGTTCTGACGAATGATGCGCGCCGTGCGGCGGGCAAGGCGATAGGCAGCCGCGAGGCGTTCCATGTTTTCGGAGAGAAGCGCCACTTCGGCAGCCTGCAAGGCGACCTCGCTTCCGGCAGCGCCCATGGCGATGCCGACGTCGGCACGGGCCAGCGCCGCGGCGTCGTTCACGCCGTCGCCGACGAAGGCGACCGGGCCTTGACGGGCCAGTTCATCGACAAGACGGACCTTTTCCCCGGGCAGGAGATCGGCGTGGATGTCTTGGGGAGGAATGCCCAGCGCCGCCCCGATGCGCAGCGCCACGGGCCTGCGGTCGCCGGTCATCATGGTGAGGCTGGTGATCCCGGCATCACGCAGGGCCTGCAGGCCGAGCCGAGAGGTTTCGCGCGGCTGATCCGCCACGGCGATGGCCCCGAGCAATGTGTTGCCAGAGCCGAAATAGACCACCGTTTCTGATCCGTCGGCCAATTCGGCAAGGCGAGGGTGATCTTCGGCGGCCCGCATCCGCTGCAGCATTCGCGGGTTACCGGCCCATACCGGCACGCCGTCATGGTAGCCGGTGATGCCTTCGCTGGGGCTGGAGGTGACGTCCAGCACGGCCACGGGTCGCAGCCCCTGCCCTTCGGCGGCGCGACGGATGGCGGCGGCAATGGGATGTTCCGACTGCGACTCGAGTCCTGCGGCCAGCGCGAGCAGGGTATCGGCATCGCCCTTCAGCGGCAGGATGCGCGTCACTTCCGCCTTGCCTGTGGTGAGGGTGCCGGTCTTGTCGAAGGCAAAGCTTCGCACCTCGGCTAGACGTTCCAGCGCGGCGCCGCCCTTGAAGAGAACGCCACCGCGGGCGGCGGCAGAGAGGGCGGACAGGATCGCGGCAGGAACGGAGATGACGACAGCGCAAGGGCTGGCGGCGACGAGGATGGTCGCGGCGCGATAGAGCGCCTCGGACTCGGGGAAGCCGAGCCGAATGAAGAGAAGGAAGAGGAGTGTGGACCCGACGAGAACGGCCACAGTGTAGCGCTGGCCGAACCATTCGGAGAAACGTTCCGAGGGGGCCTTCATCGCCTGCGCCTCGGTCACCATGCGGATCATGCGGGCGACGGTGGATTCGGAGAGCGGCCGATCCACCCTGAGAGCGAGGATGGCGTTGAGATTGACCGTCGCCTCGTGGACCTTTGCGCCGGGGGCCTTTGTCACCGGCAGGGATTCCCCGGTGATGGAGGATTCGTCGAGCGCGCCTTCGCCTTCGATAAGGGTGCCGTCGACTGGGATGCGCGCGCCGGGACGGAGGATGACCGTGTCGCCGATGGCAAGAATGGCGACTGCGACCTCTTCGGTGGTGCCATCGGGGCGGCGGCGGATCGCGGTTTCCGGGCGCAGGGCCATCAGCGCCTCGACCGCGCGGCGGGCCTTGCCCATCGCCCGGTGTTCCAGCGTGCCGGACAGGGAGAAGAGGGTGAGAAGGACCGCCCCTTCGATCACCGCGCCGACGCCCGCAGCGGCAAGGGCCGCGATGACCATCAGCAGGTCGATGTCGAGCACGTGGTCGCGCCAGAGAGCGCGCAGGGCCGAAAGCGCGGCCGGTATGCCCCCTGCCAGATAGGCAGACCACAGGGCAGCGGTGGCGACTGGGGGAGGCAGCGGGGCTAGGAAGGAATCGACAAGGACAAGCACCATGCCGATGACCGTGATCGCAGTCAGGGCAATGCCGAGTCGGTCATCCGTCAACAATTCCTTCATCTTTGCATGATTATCGCGGTGGCAGGGGCCTTCAAGCGGATAAGCCCTGATCTGGCAACTCTGCATGCAACCCAAGGGATATTGTGATTCAGGATCGGTTCATGTTTATGAACATTGGGGGGTGGGCCTGCCGCAGTTTGGCTGTGGCCGGAAGGCAGGAGGACGGGGTGCCCGAAGAGATATCGGTCGTTCGCATGCTCAATGAGCTGGTACGGACGCCTCTGCAGAGCCTTGACCATGCCGTGACCCTTGTAATCGGGCAGCTGGCCGAAGTGTCGGGCGCCGGATGGGCCTGTCTGTTCCGGATGGAAGACGGGCATCTGCGGAAGCGTCACAGCTATATGCGGCCGGGACTTGTGCCCATCGACTGCGATCAGGACAGGCTGGTGCAGCCGTTCCTTCCGGATCTGACGGCGAACCGTCCCGCCTATGTCTCTGACCGCATGGCCCTGCCCGCCGATCACCCGCTGCATGAAGCCCCGGCTTGCGGGGCGCTTTTGGCCCTGCCCATCAATCTGGACGGGCGGCTGACGGGCGTTCTTGCCTTTGTGTATGAAACGCCAAGGACGGATTTCGGTCCCCTGCAAATCGACCGAATGAAGGCGGCGGCAGAGGTTCTTGAGACGGTCCTTGCACGGCGGGAAACGGAACGGCGCTATCTGGAGACAACGCGCCGTCTGGAAGCGACGCTGTCTGCCCTGCCTGATCTTCTGTTCGAGGTGACGGATGACGGTCGGTTCACGGGCTTCGTCGCGGGGCCGGCGCAGCTTATGCTGGTACCGGCAGAAAAGTTGCGGGGTGAAAGCTTTGCCGATCTGCTGCCGCCCAAGGTGACGCGCATCGTGGAAGGTGCGCTGGACCTTGCACTGCGGCAGGGCCGGGTCGAGGGGGTGCGCTATCGTCTGGACCTGCCGGACGGACCGCACTGGTTCGAAATGACTGGCGCGGTGAAACCTTCGGATACGCATGAGGTACCGCCGAAAGTGGTCTTCCTTGTGCGCGATGTGACCGCCGATACGCGCATCCGGGACGAGGTGACACAGCTTGGCAAGATCGTCGAGACGATGTCCAACCTCGTCTGCATCATCGATCTGGATGAGAATGTCGTCTGGTGCAATGCGGCCTTCGAACGGCAAACGGGTTGGACGCTTGACGAGATACGAGGCCGCTATCTGGGCGATATCGTCCGGGTGCCGGACCTTGATACGGGCAACGCCGAAGCGGTGCACGAAGCGATCCGTCTACGCGAACCCTTCTCGGGGACGACGGTGAACCAGGATCGTTGGGGCAACCGCTACTGGATCGATTTCAACGTGGTGCCGCTGCATGATGCACATGGCGATCTGGCCGGTTTCGTGACGATCGAAACGGTGATCACCAAGCTGAAGGAACAGGAGGCCGCCATGGCCGACCTAGCCCGCAGCGCGACCGAGGCGCGGGAGCGGTTGGAGAATGCCGTACAGGCGCTGCCGGACGCGGTGATCATCCTTGACGATGCGGAGCGGGTGGTCGTCGCCAACCAAGCCTATCATGAGATGCTGCCCCAGATTTCGCCCTTTGCTGGACCCGGCGCAGAGCTTGAGGCGACGCTGCGCAAGGGCGTGGAACTTGGCCTCTTTGGCCCCTGCGCAACACCGGAAGACGGGGAGGCGTGGGTTGCCGAACGGCTTGCATCCTATCGCAAGACCTTTGATCAGGACGAGGTGCAACTGCCGGACGGGCGCTGGGTACGGCGCCTACACACGCGCACTTCCGATGGGGGCATCGTGGCGATCGCCATCGACGTGACGGCACGGCACAACCAGATTTCGGCGCTGGATGCCGCCAACCGAAAGCTGAGCGCGGCGCTGTCCACGCGTGATCAGGCCGAGCGGAACCTCCGGGGCATCATCGACGGGGCTGCCGTCGGGACATGGGAATGGGATATAGCCAAGGATCTGCTGCGCGTCGGGGGAAGATGGGCCGAAATGCTGGGCCGCGACAGTTCCGAACCCGGAAACTTCACGCTTGGGGAGTTTCGCGCCTCGGTGCATCCGGACGACGTGATGTTGCTGCCGAATCCGTTTCGCGACGACATGGAAATGGGCGAGCGGTTCCATGAGATCGAATTCCGGCTGCGCCATGTCGATGGCGGCTGGGTCTGGGTTCTGTCGCGGTCGCGGGTGACGGAGCGGGCCGAGGACGGCACGCCGCTGCGGATGGCGGGCGTGCATCTGGATATTTCCGACCGGAAGCTGCTGGAGCAGCAGTTGCAGGCCGGGCGGGCCTATCTGTCGGAGGTGATGGACACATCGATCGCGGCGCTGGCCGTGCTGAACGAGCGCGGCGCGATGACCTATGCCAATCAGGAAGCAGAACGCATCCTGCGACTGGAACGATCGGTGCTGCGCGGGCGGTTGTACAACGACCCGAACTGGAAGCTGGAGAGGGTGGACGGCACGCCGCTTCCTGATGAGGAACTGCCCTTCCGGCAAGCGCTTGCCGCAGGCGGGATCGTCCGCGACATCCGATTTGCTGTGCATCTGGTGGATGGCACGCGGCGGGTGCTTTCGGCCAATGCCGTGCCCCTGATGCCAGCGGATGGGGAGCAGCACGTCGTTGTGTCCTTCTCGGACATCACGGATGAGCTTGCCTCGAAAGCGCGGCTGGAAGAGGCGCGCGCCAAGGCCGAGGAGATGAGCCGCGCGAAGTCGATCTTTCTTGCCAACATGAGTCATGAGATCCGTACCCCCTTGAACGGTGTGCTGGGCATGGCCGAGGTTCTGGACAGCATCGTCGATGTGCCGGAGCAAAAGCAGATGGTCGCGACGATCCGGCAGTCGGGTGAAACGCTGCTGACGGTGCTGAACTCCATCCTCGACATGTCGAAGATTGAGGCCGGCAAGATGGTGCTGGAGCAGGTGCCGATGGTCTTGTCCGACATTCTGGCGCAGGTGGAGGCGCTGCACCGGGTGAAGGCGGAAGAGAAAGGGCTGGAACTGCAGGTGCTTACCAGTGCAGGGGCCGATCTTCCTCGGATGGGTGACCCGCATAGGTTGATCCAAATTCTAAACAACCTTCTGAGCAATGCGATCAAGTTCACCGAACAGGGTCGGGTACGGCTAAAACTGTCCTGCCGCCCAGGCAAGCCGATCAATATCGACATCTCGGATAGCGGGGTTGGGATGACCGAAACGCAGCTGTCGCGCGTGTTCGAGAGTTTCGAACAGGCAGACGGCTCGATGACACGGCGGTTCGGTGGCACGGGGCTGGGCCTTTCCATCGTGCGGCAACTGGTGCTGTTGATGGGCGGGATGATTTCCCTCCAGAGCCGGATAGGCGAAGGCACGCAGGTGCGCGTGGTCATCCCCCTGCCCGAGGCGGAGGCTGGAGCATTGGCGGCGCCGGAGCCGGATGAGGCACCGGACCTGAGCTCTCTTCAGGGGCGCAACCTACTGATTGCAGACGATAATGTGACGAACCGTATGGTTCTGGCCGAGATGCTGGGCCACACCGGGCTGCGGACGACGATGGTGGAGAACGGTCAGGAGGCGGTTGCCGCATGGGAGCGGGCACAGGCGCAGGAAAGCCCCTTCGACCTGCTGTTGCTGGATATCACCATGCCGGTGATGGACGGTCTGCGCGCCTTGGCCGAGATTCGCGAACGCGAAGGGCGCGGCAGGCTGGCGCCTGTTCCGGCCATAGCGGTGACGGCGAATGCTATGCCGAACCAAGTGGCAGACTACATCATGGGCGGGTTCGACACGCATCTGGCCAAGCCGTTCAAGCGAAAGGAGTTGCTGCATGCCGTGAAAACACTGTTGCGCAACTGAGTCGATCTGCCATCCATTTATTCCTTGATTGGCCTTTGGATTCCGTTTCTGTGTTAGCAAACATTTCTAACCTGATTTCACCACATTCTCGCCCATGAGTTGTGATGACCTAGAATCGGACGAGTGATCGTAAACAGGGTTTTCGCATGAACGCGGCAACGTATCAGCAAAAGTATCGGGTCCTTCTTGCCGAGGACGACGAGGTGAACCAGCAGATCGTCATGGCGTTCCTTTCGGCGGCGCCCCATATCGAATTGACGATCGTCGGAGACGGCCGCAGCGCTTTGGAAGCAGCGTTGGGGACGAAGTATGATCTGATGCTTTTCGATCACAACATGCCGCATATTACGGGGGATCGGGTGATCCGCTATCTCCGTTCGGGGAATTCGAGCAATGCGACGACACCTGTGATCCGGTTCACGGCAGATGCGGATCGGGTGGATATCCGGACACAGGACGGGTTGATCGATGCCACCCTGCCCAAGCCTCTCAAGGCCGAGACCTTTCTTTCGACGATCGAATCCATCCTGCAGTTGGGGTGATCCGTGACACGAGTTTGGCCGTGGAAAGCGCGGATGACACCAGAACGCGATGAGCCGATCCGAAACAGCGCGGAGCCTGACTTTGGTCTGGTGACACCTGAAGCCCTGCTTTTGGCAGAGCGTCGGCTGCGCGATGTGATTGAAGGGGCGCAGGTCGGGACCTGGACCTGGGATTTCGATTCCGTCGGGCAGATCGTGAACGATGTCTGGGCAGCGATGCTTGGCTACGATCTGAAGGAACTGCCGCTGATCACCTATGAGACGTGGAGCACGCTTATCCATCCTGATGACAAGGATTGGGTCGAGGCGGAGTTGCGTCGGTGCAGCGAAGGCGAGGATGACGGCTATGAGGCCGAGTACCGGGTGCGGCACCGGGCCGGGCACTGGATCTGGGTTCTGGATCGGGCGCGGGTGGTGCGGCGCAAGCCGGATGGATCGCCAAAGGTGATGGCGGGCATCCAGATCGAGATTTCCGAACTGAAATCCCGCGAAGCGGCGCTGATGCGCGCCAAGGCGGAGCTGGAGCAGGCGCTCGCGCAGCGGGCAAGTGCGGAACAGCGGTTTTCCGACATCGCGGCCGTCACCGATGGATGGCTTTGGGAGCAGGATCAGGACCTGCGCTTTTCCTATCTGTCTGGCACGCAGCATGTCGATCAGCTGGGTCTGAGTGCTGCACATTTCCTTGGCAAGACGCGGGAAGAATGGCTGAGCAACTTCCCCGAGGTGCGCGCCAGTGCAGAATGGGAGATCGTGCTTTCGGCCCAGCGCGAACACCGGCCGTTCCGCAATTTCGTCTATCTGGCACCGCATGCGCCGGATGGTGTGGAGCGGTGGTTCCGCATTTCCGGTCAGCCCGTTTTTGACAAGGCGGGTGTGTTCTTGGGCTATCGCGGTGTCGGTTCCGATGTGACGGAACTCTATCTGGCGAAGGCCCGCGCCGAAGAGGCGAGCCGGACCAAATCCATGTTCCTTGCGAATATGAGCCACGAGATCCGCACGCCGATGAACGGCGTTCTGGGGATGGCGGAGGTTCTGGAGGCGGCACTGACCGACCCCGAGCACAAGCGCATGATCGGGACGATCCGCAAATCGGGCGAGACACTGCTGAACATCCTGAACGATATCCTCGACATGTCGAAGATCGAGGCAGGGAAGCTTGAACTTGAGAATGTGCCGTTCAGCCCGGTGGAACTGGCCGAACGGGTAGAGGACCTGCATCGTCTTAAGGCCGACGAGAAGGGGCTGGATTTCGAGGTGCTGGTGTCCACCGGGGCCGAGCTGCGGCGAATGGGTGATCCGTTCCGGGTGCAGCAGATCCTGCACAATCTGGTGTCGAATGCGATCAAGTTCACAGACCGAGGCGAGGTGACGGTGGAAGTGTCGGGTCGCCTTGGCACGCCACTGGTTCTGGAGGTGCGCGACAGCGGCATCGGCATGTCCGCCGAAGAAATCGAACGGCTGCACGAGGAGTTTCGTCAGGCGGACAGTTCCGTGACGCGCCGCTTTGGTGGCACGGGGCTGGGTATGGCGATCACGCGCACGCTGGTCAACCGGATGGGCGGGGATATCCGCGTGACGTCTGCACCCGGGGTGGGCACGACCGTCCGGGTCACCCTGCCCTTGTCGGTGACCGAGGCTGCGCCAGAGCCGGTGGCGGTGCGCACCGAGCTACCGGTCGACGGTCGGCTGGACGGGATGCGCATCCTCGCGGCGGATGACAATGGAACGAATAGGTCGGTACTTGAGCTGATGCTGACGCGCTGTGGAGCCACAGTGACGACCGTCGATGACGGGCTGCAGGCCGTTCAGGCATGGGAGCCGGGCAAGTTCGACGCGGTGCTGCTGGACATCGCGATGCCGGTGATGGACGGCAAGGGCGCGCTGGAGGAAATCCGGGCGCGCGAGGCGGCGGCGGGTTCCGGCCGCGTGCCGATCATCGCGGTGACCGCGAATGCCATGTCGCATCAGATCGTGGAATATCTGATCTGGGGTTTCGACAGCTGCGTGTCCAAGCCGCTGACCATGAGCGACGTGACGAAGGCGATCCGGTCGTTGGTGGTAAAGACCTAGTCTTCGGTCAGATCGGCCAGCGCCGAGATGAATTCGCGCAGGGCGCGCTGTAGTTCATCCAGCCCTGCCCCAGCGGTGCACAATTGTTCGACATCATCTGCGATCTGACCAAGCCGCGTATGGCCCAGAGAGGCCGCGACGCCTGCAATCTTGTGTGCCACGACGCGGATGTCGTTGCGGGCATGGGCGGCCTCGCGGTCGGATTGCAGCTTCATCCAGCCGGAATTCAGAATGTCGAGTCTTTCGCCCGCCGCCATGCGGAACATCCGCTCGGCACGGGCGAGTGGGTGATCGGCGCTTTGGCCGGCCCAGAGCCCGACGGCTGTCATGCGACGAGTTGCCCGTTCTTCGTCCGCCGTTCGGGCGGCGTGGTGGCCGACTGGATCGCACGTTCGAGGATGCGTGTCGGTTTCGTGGGCGACAGGAAGGCGCTGCGGGCGGGTTCCCCCACGCGGACCTGCGGAACCGGCAAACGGTCGGAGGCGTAGATGGTTTCGAAATCCATCAAGCCGATGTTGATGAGGATCTCGAGATCGTCGGGCGACTGGCCGAGATCACGCTCCGTCATGCAGACGAAGGTGCCGCTGCCGGCATAGGCGATCATCACCTCTTCGGTCTTGAGCGCGTCGACGATCTGCGCCGCGACATCGCCCAGCATCTGGACATAGGTTGCACCCGAGGCCTTGTTGAAGATGATACCCGCGTTCTTGACGTGGATTGCGAAGGCAGAGGTGGAATACATCCGCTTCACCCCGAGGGTGAGGAGGTAATTCTCCATCGCGAGGAATTCGATCCCCCGGTCGAAGCCGGGGATCAGGATGGGCATGTCGAAATCTGCCTTGATCTCGGCCGCGGCGGCGCGCTGACCCACGAGGCGGGCAAATTCGGCGAGGCGGCGGCGTTCGGCGAGAAGGCGGTCCACCATGCCGATGCGGGCGCGCAGTTCGATGATATCGAGCGGCTTGGTGATGTAATCGGTCGCCCCGGCGGCGAAGGCCTCGTCCACGGCATTCTTGCCGGACATGGCGGTGATCATCAGGATCGGGGTTTGGCGGTAGGCTGTGCGCGTGCGGATGGCGGCGGTGACGGCGGCACCGTCCATGTCGGGCATCTGCATGTCCGATAGGATGCAATCGTAGAGCGTGCCGGAATAATCCAGCTCGTGCAGCGCCTCTTCACCAGAGGGCATGGTCGTGACCTGTGCGTAGCCGATCATCTTGAGCATGCCGGCCAACAGTTCGAGAAACACAGGATCGTCGTCGATCGCGAGGATTCTCATTACAAAACGTCCCATTCCTTGGTCACGTTGCCCCGATTGGAAGGGTCACACGCAAATCAGTTAGCCCCGTCTCAAAGGTCGCCTTCAATAACGGCAGAAATAGGACGCGTTAACGGTGATTAAAGGCCCGTAACGCATCTGACGGAGGCTGGCCAGCCCTTTGTCGCCGGAAGGTGCGCAGGCGACGGCCAGCAGCATGCAGGATTCTGGGAAGTGGAGAAAAAATGATTAAGAATCAGGCGATTGCCCATGATCGGGGCGGTGCGCAATTGGTGTGCGAAGCGTCACTTTCCGACCACGGAGATTGACGCACCCCCCACTGTCACCCTAGGAAGAGAGATTGGCAGGACGTCGGCAGAACGTCCGGATTTAAGGGGGGATGCGCATGCAGGGTCTGCTTGGACTCTCGGCACTGATTGACCGTTTCAACGTCATCGTCGGGAAAGGGGTCGGCTGGCTGATCCTTGTGGCCATTCTGGTGAGCGCGGCGAATGCTGTGGTGCGGAAGGTGTTTTCCACATCGTCCAATGCTTGGCTTGAGTTGCAGTGGTACTTGTTTGGCGCAGCCTTCATGCTGGCCGCGGCCTATACCCTGAAACAGAACGAGCATGTGCGGATCGATGTGATCTATGGCCGGGTCAGCGACCGGACGCGGCAGTGGATTGACCTGCTGGGACATGTCTTCTTCCTGATGCCCTTCGCGCTGCTGATGGTCTACTACCTTGTGCCCTATGTCGCCTCGTCCTTTCGCAGTGGAGAGGTATCGACGAATTCCGGCGGTCTGATCATCTGGCCCGCGAAAGCGATCCTGCTGGTGGGGTTCATACTGCTGACGTTGCAGGGCGTATCTGAGATCATCAAGAAGATCGCCATTATGCGCTGCCTGATCGAAGACCCGCATCCCTTCCATAACGCCAAGGAACAGGCCGAGCTTGAAGCACAGGCCCTACTGGAAGAGGTGCGGAAATGATGGAGTTCATCGCCCTTAACCTTGCACCAATCATGTTCGCGAGCCTCGTGATCTTTTTGATCCTTGGCTATCCGGTGGCTTTTGCGCTGGCGGCGAACGGACTTGTCTTCTTTTTCATCGGCGTGGAACTGGCGCCTTTGTCGGGTGGGTCGATCACACTGGACTGGCCTTTGTTGAACACCTTGCCCAACCGGATCTGGGGGGTGATGTCGAACGAGACGCTGCTGGCCATTCCTTTCTTCACCTTCATGGGGATCGTTCTGGAGCGGTCGGGGATGGCGGAGGACCTGTTGGACACGATCGGGCAGTTGTTCGGGCCGATCCGAGGCGGTGTGGCCTATGCGGTGATCCTTGTGGGCGCGCTGCTGGCGGCGACAACGGGGGTCGTGGCGGCGTCGGTGATCGCGATGGGGCTGATCAGCCTGCCGATCATGCTGCGCTATGGCTATGACCGGCGCGTGGCGGCAGGGACCATAGCAGCGAGCGGGACGCTTGCGCAGATCGTGCCACCGTCGCTGGTTCTGATCGTGCTGGCGGATCAATTGGGGCGGTCGGTCGGGGACATGTATCACGGGGCAATCCTGCCCGCGCTGATCCTGACCGGGCTGTACATGGTTTATATCTTCCTGCTGTCGATCTTCCGGCCCAATGCTGTGCCTGCCTTGCCGCCCGAAGTGCGGACGCTTGGGCGCGGAGTGAAGTCGTTGCTGGTCGCGATGGTCGCACTGATGGCGATCGGTTACGGCGCGCATGTCTGGCTTTATCCGACGCATGGGACGAACGCGGATATCCTTGGGGCTGTGGTCGGCGTTCTGGTGATCTACGGGTATACGCTGGCCGACAAGATGCTGGGGCTGAACACCATGTCGCGACTGGCGCAGCAGGTTATCTTTGTCCTGATCCCGCCTCTTGCCCTTATCTTCCTTGTGCTGGGGACGATCTTCATCGGACTGGCCACGCCGACGGAAGCCGGGGCCATGGGCGCGGTGGGGGCGCTGGTTCTGGCTTTCATGAAGCGCCGGCTGAAGTTCACGGTGATCACGCAGGCATTGGCAGCGACGACGCGTCTTTCGGCCTTCGTCATGTTCATCCTTATCGGCGCGAGGGTGTTTTCGCTGACCTTCTACGGGGTGAACGGGCATGTCTGGGTGGAACACCTGCTGACGTCAGTCCCCGGGGGGGAGTATGGGTTCCTCTTTGTGGTGAACCTTGTGCTGTTCGTTCTTGGCTTCTTCCTAGACTTCTTTGAGCTGGTCTTCATCATCGTGCCGCTGATCATTCCGGCGGCGGATGCGCTTGGAATCGATCTGATTTGGCTGGGGGTGATCCTTGCCATGAACATGCAGACTTCTTTCCTGACGCCGCCCTTCGGCTTTGCACTGTTCTATCTGCGATCCGTTGCGCCAAAATCGCGCTACAAAGACACGGTGACGGGCAAACTGGAAGATCCGGTGCGGACGGATCAGATCTATGCCGGGTCGATCCCGTTCATCATGATCCAGCTGTTCATGGTGGTGATGGTCATCGTCTTCCCGCAGTTGGTGCTGCACTACAAGGCGCCGGTGGTGGACCCGTCGACCGTGACCATCGAGATGCCGGCCCTGCAACCGCTGGGCGGGGGTCTCGGCGGCCTCGGTCAACCGGGAGCTCTGGGTGGCGGGCTTGGCGCACCGGCCGCATTGCAGCCCGAGGGTGGGGCGGCAGCGCCCGCACCGGGGGGGCTTGGCACGCCGCCTGCGTTGCAGCCAGGCGGGCTGGGGCAACCCCCGGCGGCGTTGCAGGCCCCTGCGACAGGCGACTGAACGAAAAAACCCCCGGTCCTGCGACCGGGGGTTTTCTTTGACTGAGTGATGGTTGCGATCAGAGCTTTCCGGCGTTCTGCTGCAGCATCATGAAGGTGTCGTAGTTGTATTCCGCCACCTGTGCCCAAGTGTAGTTCTCTTTGCGGAAGGCCTTGATCGACCCCCAGAGCTTGGCAAAGCCGGGGTTCGTGGCCTCCATCTCGGCATAGACCTCGTTCGCTGCGTTGAAGCAGGCCTCAAGGATTTCGGGCGAGAAGGGACGCAGCTGTGCGCCACCAGCCACCAGCGACTTGATCGCAGTGGGGTTCTTGTAATCGTACATCTGCAGCATGTTCGCATCGGCCGCCTGCGCCGCAGTGCGCAGCAGCGACTGGTACTGCGGGGGCAGCGCGTCGTACTGGGCCTTGTTGAACATGAAGTGGACGGTCGGACCACCTTCCCACCAGCCGGGGTAGTAGTAGTACGGCGCGACCTTGTTGAAGCCGAGCTTTTCGTCGTCATAGGGGCCGACCCATTCAGCCGCGTCGATGGTGCCCTTTTCCAACGCCGGGTAGATGTCTCCGCCCGCGATCTGCTGCGGCACGACGCCGAGTTTTTCGAGGACCTTGCCAGCGAAGCCACCGACGCGCATCTTCAAACCCTGAAGATCGGCTACAGAGTTGATTTCCTTGCGGAACCAACCGCCCATCTGAACGCCGGTGTTGCCGCCCGGCAGGGCCACGATGTTATGCTGGGCAAGGAATTCATTGTAGAGGTCGATGCCGCCGCCATGGTAGTGCCACGCGTTGATCCCGCGTGCCGAGAGCGAGAAGGGAACCGCGGCGGCCACGGCCCAGGCCGGGTCTTTGCCCCAGTAGTAGTAGCCGACCGTGTGGCATGCTTCGATATTGCCAGCGGTAACTTCATCGGCGGCCTGCAGACCGGGGACGAGTTCGCCCGCGGCAAAGACCTGAATCTGGAAATTGCCTTCCGAAGCCTCGGACACCATGCGCGAGAGGACTTCGGCCCCTCCATAGATCGTGTCGAGCGACTTCGGGAAGGACGAGGTGAGACGCCACGTGACCTTGGGCGCGGTCTGAGCAATGGCCGGAGCGGCAAGCGCTGCGGCACCAACACCGCCGACGGCGGCCTTGGTCAGGAATGAACGACGATCCATGATTTCCTCCCGAGTTTTGTTTTGTGAGACGTAACTATAGCGAAATTTTATTTCTGCAACCTTCGGCGGACGCAAGCCTTATCGGGCTGATGAAGCGTTTTTTCTGTATCAAGGAATAATCCTTAACCCAAAGTAAAAGCTTGATTTTCAGGGATGAGCTGCCGTCTTTGGCAGCAGCCTAGCCGCCTCGACGAACGATTGCCTCGAGATCGATCACTTCGGGTTCGGAAGGTGTTTTGGTGCCCTTTTCATCCGGTTCGGGTTCCGGAGCGACGACGGGTCTTGCAGGGCCGACGATGACGGGCAGAAGTTCTGCCCCCGTGGCGGAAGGGCCGCTGCGTTCTGGCGGTTCGCGCCAGGAGAGCGTGTCGAAACCGCCGCAATTGTCGCAGATCGGGTCCCACTTCGCGTGGACGGCGTGGCACTTGTCACAGCACCATTGGGGGCCTCGCGGCGCGATGAGCGCTTTTGCCAGCCAGCCGCGTACCACCGCCTCATCAGCGCCTTCGCCGCGTTCGATGGCGGCCATGATGGCAAGCGCGCGTTGCGTCGGATGGGTTTCGACGACGTCGCCCAAGGCGCGGCGGGCTTCGGGGAAGTCCTCCGCAGCGATGTTGAGTTCGGCCAGAAGAAGGCGCGTCTCTTCATGCTGTGGGTGGTTGACCACAAGGGTGTGAAAGCGCTTGAGCCGCTGCGCCGCGCTTTCACCCGGTTCGATATCAGCAAAGGCTGCGGCGAGATCGGGGTGGGGCTTGGCATCCCATGCCTTCTTGAGGACGCGGGTCGCCCCCTTCTTGTCGCCCTTTTTTGCGAGGGCGCGCGCGGCCATCGCGGCGGCGGGAATAAGGTCGGGGGATTGGCGGTTGGCCTCGATCGCGGCTTCGCGAGCCTCGATGCTGCTGCCTTCGTCGAGAACGGCTTGTGCTTGCTGCAGGGCCAGCACCGCATCGCGGCGACGATAGACATCGCGCGGGAGGGCGCCCGCCTTCATTTTGGCGGTGAGGGTGCTGCGCGCGCCTTTCCAGTCGCGGCTTTCTGCTTGCAGTTTCAGCAGGATATCCTGCGTTTCTTCATGGCGTGGTTTGAGTTCCAGCGCCTTGATCGCAAGTTTCTGCGCGGTTTCGGTATCGCCTTCGGTCAACTTCTGCCGCAGGAGGCCACGGATGGCGACAAAGCGGGTGACATCGGAGGAAAGCAGTTCCTTGTAGGCTTCGGTCGCGCGCCGAGTGTCGCCTGCCGCTTCGGCCGCCTGCGCGACGAGAAGCGTGGTGAGATGCGGGTCGGCAAGGTACTTCTCTGCCTTGATCGCGCGGTTCAAAGCAAGGCGGCCTTCGCCCGAGGCAAGTGCCATGAGCCCTTCGGAGAGCGCTTCGAATCCCTTGCGTTCGCGGTTGCGATCGAAATAGCGACTGATCGAGGTTTCATCGCCGTTAAGGAAGCGAAACACGGCGATGATGAAACCCACGAGTTTCATCAGGAGCCAGACCAGAACGATCATCACGAGAAGGGTGATAAAGGCCTGAAGCGGGCCTAGGGTGAATTCGTAACCTGCCACGGCGATACGGATGCCGCCGCCGGTGTTGAGCAACACCTCTGCCCCCAGCGTGAGGGTGGCGATGATAAGCAGGAACAGCAGAACCTTGGCGAGGGACCAGATCATGTGCGGCCCCCTTACCGTGCAAGAAGCTGCGAAAGGGCGTCTTGAGCGGCGGTTCTAACCCCGGCTTCGGCGATCCAGTCGGAGAGCGGAGGCTTGCCCGCCTCAGGCATCGCATCGAGTTCTGCGAGGGCGTCGGCGACGCGGCCTTGGCCCAGCGCCGCTTCGGCCCGAGAGAGGACGGCATCGGGATCGTTGCCTTCGCGTGGGGTAAGGGAACGCAGGCCAGTCTGGCTGCGCAGAAAGTTGGAGACACGGTCGGTCCAGCTTTCGCCCATGTTGGCGCGAAGAGCCTCTTCCAGCGCGCGGCGGGCGGCTTCTTCGAAGCTGATCTGGAGATCTGCGATAGTGGGAAGGCCCGAGGCGGCGTGATCGGCCAACGCGGTCGGCAGATCGGGGCCGAGTTCGGCGGCCGAGGCCGCGAAAGGTGAACCGCTGTCGAGGGCGGCGGCGATGCGGTCGAGGGCCGCGGCACGGCGGGCGGCAACGGAGGCCGCGGTCGCCTCTTCCGCAAGGGCGGCGGCGCGGGCTTCGGCCTGTTGCAGGCGGGCTTCGGCCGCCTCGGCAGCTGCGATCACATCGGCGGGGACAGTGCCGCCAGATCCGAGCGTTGCGACCTGCTGCTTCAGCGCAGCGAGTTCGGCAAGGATCGCGGGGTCCGTGCCGCCACCTGTGGAGGTACCGGATGGCAGGGCCGCGATTTGGGATTCGAGCGTCGCCAATCGGACATCTAGCGCGGAAAGATCCGTCGGAGGGGCAGCTTCCAGCGCCGCGAGGCGCGCCTCTATATCAGGATCGGGCGCGGGCTTGGCAGGCAGGGCGGCAAGCTGTTCGCGCAGGGCAGCCAGTTCTTCGGCCTGTGCCGCGACGGTTTGTGACAGGGTGCTGTCGCCCGCCACAGGAAAAAGATCGGGCATGAGGCGGGCGAGGCCGAAACCTCCTCCGGCGGCGATCATGCCGCCAAGGACCATGCCGATGAAGGACCTTGCCCCGCCGCCGGACTGGACCATCACCTGCGTCGGCCTCGGTTCCGTCGCGGGGGGCGTTTCGGGTGGTGCGGGGGGTTCTGCTTCGGTTGCCGAGGTTTGCGGATCGGTCGCCTCGACCACCGCCATCAGATCACCCTCCAGGGCCGGAGTGGGTTCATCGCTTTTGCGTCTGGCCATGGTCGGCTCCTTTTCCCGTCGGTAGCGGGCGGTTCGTCCTTCACCCTAATCCCCGGATGGTTGCAGGTTCAAGAAGCGGGGTCATTCACAATGGTTTCAATGGCGGCCTGCATGGACGCGCCATCAGGGCGTTCAGCAATCATCAGGCGCTGCGGCGAGAGGCTTTCCACGGCACGGGCCGTGGCGGCGCTGATCGCAACAATCCAGAGGGGGGCGGCGAAAGGGCCTTGCGCTGTGAAAAGCGCTGCGGTGCGAGGGGAAAAGAGGGGTAGCAGGACTGGGGTTCGGCCCGAGAGCGCCGCGCGTGCCGCTGCGGCAAGAGGAAGCGGGTCCTGCGCGTAGACAATGGCCGCATGGGCAGGGCAGCCCTGTGCCGTAAGCCTTGGCGCTATGTCGCCGCGCGCCTCACGGCCGCGGAGATGAAGCAAGGGGCCTTGATCATCCGAGGCGAGGATCAGGGTGATCAGCGACTCGGCATCACCGTGGGCGGAGGTCGCGTCGAAACCTGCTGCCTGTGCCACCTGTGCCGTGCGGTCCCCCACGCACCATGCTGATCGGGGCAGGGTGAGGCCGGCGTTGCGCAGGCGGATGGCCGCCTCGACCCCTGTTTCGGAGGTGAAGATGACAGCGGACCAGTCGGATCCGGGAAGATCCGGGGTCATGAAGAAAGGGGCCATCAGCGGGCTGGAGATCCGTTCGAACCATCCCGGCATTCGTGCGATGAGATCGGCTGCAAAGCGATCACCCTGTGCCGCAGGGCGCGTGAGAAGCAGGGGAAGGGGGCGGGATTGCGGGGCCATGGCAAGGGTGTTACCCCCAAGCGATCCCTGCGGGCAATGGATATGGCGGCGCTGACCTACCTTGGCATCGAATCGAGCTGTGATGACAGTGCCGCCGCGGTGGTGCGTCTGGGCGATGGGGGCATGCCGGAGATTCTGTCTTCGGTGGTAGACGGACAAGCGGCACTCCACGCGGCCTTTGGCGGTGTGGTGCCGGAAATCGCGGCACGGGCCCATGCGGAACGGTTGGATCATTGCGTGGATCGCGCGCTGGCGGAGGCCGGGCTTTCGCTTGCGGCCGTGGATGGGATCGCCGTCACCTCTGGCCCCGGTCTGATCGGGGGGGTTCTGTCCGGGGTGATGCTGGCCAAGGGATTGGCTGCTGGCAGCGGCAAGCCGCTCTGGGGGGTGAATCATCTGGCGGGTCATGCGCTGACTCCGCGGCTGACGGATGGGCTGGCTTTTCCCTATCTGCTGTTACTGGTGTCGGGAGGGCATTGCCAGTTCCTGATTGTGGAGGGGGTGGATCGATTCCACCGTCTGGGCGGAACGATCGATGACGCGCCGGGAGAAGCCTTCGACAAGGCGGCAAAGCTGCTGGGCCTCGCGCAGCCGGGTGGGCCGGTGGTGGAGGCTGAGGCGGCGCTGGGAGATGCGGGCCGGTTCGCCTTTCCACGGCCCCTGCTGGATCGGCCGGGGTGCGACCTGTCCTTTTCCGGGCTGAAGACGGCGCTGCTGCGGACTCGGGACGCACTTATGGCACAGAAGGCTGGGATTACCGTGCAGGATCGGCGCGATCTCTGCGCCGGGTTTCAAGCAGCGGTGGCCGACGTTCTTGCGGAGAAAACGCGGCGGGCGCTGGCCATTCATCAGGATATTGCGGACGGTCCACCTGCACTGGCCGTTGCGGGTGGCGTTGCGGCGAACAGGTCCATTCGGGCAAGGTTAGAGACTGTTTGTGCAAGTTCCGGCGCACGTTTCGTGGCCCCGCCGCTGCGGTTGTGCACCGACAATGCCGCGATGATCGCCTGGGCCGGGATCGAACAGGCGCGGATCGGTCTGCCGCCCGGGGAAGAGCTTGTGGCGCGGCCCCGCTGGCCACTGGATGCCAACGCGGCGCCGATGATCGGATCGGGGAAGAAGGGCGCGAAGGCATGACCGCCGCGCCCCGGATCGGCATCGTCGGGGCGGGCGCGTTCGGTACGGCCTTGGCAGTGACGTTGGCGAGGGATGGACGGGCCGTTTCGCTTTGGGCGCGCGATCCGAGACAGATCGCTGTCCTTCGGGAGAAACGAGAGAATGCGGCGCGATTGCCGGGTGTTTTATTGCCCGAAAACGTCACTGTTACTGCGGAAATCAATGAGATCCAGGGGCTTGATGCGGTTCTGCTGACCCTGCCGATGCAAGCCCTGCGCGGGTTTATGGCTGGGACCGGCAACAGGCTTGACGGGCGGTCGCTGGTCGCCTGCTGCAAAGGGGTGGATCTGACGACGTTGACGGGTCCGTCCGCGATCATCGCGCAAATGGCGCCTGAGGCGAGCTGCGCCGTTCTGACTGGGCCGAGCTTTGCACAGGATATCGCCCGCGGCCTGCCCACAGCGTTGACCTTGGGCTGTGCGGATGAGGCGGTGGGTTTGGCCTTGCAGAGGCTGTTGTCGACGCCAACGCTGCGGCTGTATCTGACCGATGATGTGGTAGGGGCAGAACTTGGCGGCGCGCTGAAGAATGTTGTCGCCATCGCAGCGGGCATCGTGATCGGGGCGGGGCTGGGGGATTCGGCTCGTGCGGCGCTGATGACGCGCGGTTATGCCGAAATGGTGCGCCTTGCCCTTTCGCTTGGCGCGCGTGCAGAGACGTTGGCAGGGCTGTCAGGCCTTGGCGATCTGGTGCTGACCTGCACTTCGGCGCAGTCGCGCAATTTCAGGTATGGCGTCGCGCTCGGGTCGGGGCAGGGCTTCGATCCGGCGGTAACCGTGGAAGGCGCTGCGACGGCAAAAGCAGTCTCTGATATGGCTGAAAATCGCAATCTCGACCTGCCGATCACACAAATGGTGGCGGCCTTGATCGCGGGGCATCTTGACCTTTCCACCGCGATTCAGACCCTGTTGTCCCGCCCATTGAAGAAGGAATGACCTATGCGCGTCGCGCTGATCTGCATCGACAAACCTGGGCATCTGCATGTCCGTCAGGAAAACCGACCTGCGCACCTGGCGCATATCGAATCGTCCGGTGTCGTGGAGATGGCGGGGCCGTTTCTGACCGAGGGCGGGGAGATGGCCGGGTCACTTGTGATACTGTCGGTCGAGACGCTGGATCAAGCGCGGGATTGGGCGAAAAATGACCCCTATGCGAAAGCGGGGCTATTCCAATCGGTCGATATCCGCGAGTGGAAGAAGGTGATCGGCTGATGGCCAAGTGGCTTTTCAAGTCAGAGCCGGACGTCTTCGGCTGGCCACATCAGCTTGCCAAGGGCGATTCGGGCGAAGAGTGGACCGGGGTGCGGAACTATCAGGCGCGCAACAATATGCGGGCGATGAAGGTGGGCGACCTTGGTTTCTTCTACCATTCCAACATCGGCAAGGAGATCGTGGGGATTGTCGAGATCATCCGCGAAAGTGCACCAGACAGCACGAGCGACGACCCGCGCTGGGACTGCGTGATGGTGAAGGCGGTGACGGCCCTGCCGAGGGCGGTTAGCCTTGAGGCCTGTAAGGTGGAACCGGGGCTAGAGGCGATGGCCCTTGTGAACAACACACGGCTTTCGGTGCAACCCGTAACGGCCGAGGAATGGCGGATCGTTTGCCGGATGGGCGGGCTGGAGGGGTAGGCAGCAAGGGTTCTGGCAGACAGAAGAAGCGGTCTGGCTGCATGCTGTGGCAATGCGCAGGTCTGCTCGCCCGTCTGGAATGAAGCAAGACGCGAACCTGCAATGGAAATGGAGGGCCCGCACCCCTACGGGACCCTCCATCCACCCCACACACTCCCCATGCGCCGTGTGTGACTTGAGATATGGGTCCCGGACATACTGCCCTGCCCCGTGACTGTGCCCCACGGGCAGAGACACGGCAAAGGAATTATGCGGCCGATTTTAGTGTTCCGCCCCGCGCGGCGTAGCGCGGGGCGTATAGCGGGGCGAAGTTCAGCCGTAGGCCTTTTCCTTGCCGAAATGCTTCACCAGCATGTAGTAGACGACGGGGCGATACTTGTTCCGTTCAGAGCGGCCATAGGTATCGATCACGGCGTTGATCGCCTCTGTCAGCTTGGGCGAATCCGGAAGCCCGAGCTTCTTCATGAGGAAGTTTGTCTTCACCCTCTCCAGCTCTTCCTTGTCGGAGGCGGCGACGGTTTCGCTGTCGGCGCTATAGATGGCGGGGCCGCAGCCGATGGTGACCTTTTCCAGAAGTGCCATGTCAGGCGTGATCTTGCATTTGGTCTTCAGATCTTCGGCGTATTTCGCAATCAGTTCGGCTCTTTTGCTCATGTTTCACTCTCTCCCTGACGTCCGGCGAAGGACAACCCGCCGCGAAGAAACCTTAAGGGCAACCGAAGGACGTGCAAAAGGTTTTTGCCCGGGCGCGTGATTTCGGCCGGTTCGCAATAGAAAACCCCCGTCCGGGCAGCCCGGGCGGGGGTATAGGATCACTCAAAGATCGTGGCTGCGATCAGTAGCGGTAGTGTTCCGGCTTGAACGGGCCTTCAGGCTTCACGCCGATATAGGCAGCCTGATCGGGGCGCAGTTCGGTCAGTTTTACGCCGATCTTCTTCAGGTGCAGACGCGCGACCTTTTCATCCAGCTGCTTGGGCAGGATGTAGACGCCGGGCGCGTAATCCTTGCCCTTGGTCCAAAGTTCGATCTGCGCGAGGACCTGGTTGGTGAAGGATGCCGACATCACGAAAGACGGATGACCCGTGGCATTGCCGAGGTTCAGAAGGCGGCCTTCGGACAGCAGGATGATCCGATTGCCCGAGGGCATTTCGATCAGGTCCACCTGTTCCTTGATGTTGGTCCATTTGTGGTTCCGCAGGGCAGCGACCTGAATCTCGTTGTCGAAATGGCCGATATTGCCGACGATGGCCATATCCTTCATCTCGCGCAGATGCTCGATCCGGATGACGTCCTTGTTGCCGGTTGTGGTGATGAATATGTCGGCGGTGCTGATCTCATCCTCAAGGATCGTGACTTCGTAGCCGTCCATCGCCGCCTGCAGGGCGCAGATGGGATCGACTTCGGTGACCTTCACGCGTGCGCCCGCGCCGCGGAGCGAGGCGGCGGACCCCTTGCCCACGTCGCCATAGCCGCAGACGACGGCGACCTTGCCGGCCATCATCGTGTCGGTGGCACGGCGGATACCGTCGACCAGCGATTCCTTGCAGCCGTACTTGTTGTCGAATTTCGACTTTGTAACCGAATCGTTCACGTTGATCGCGGGGAAGGGGAGCTGTCCCTTCTTATGGAGTTCATACAGACGATGAACGCCAGTGGTGGTTTCTTCAGAAACCCCTTGGATCGCAGCGCGCTGCTTGGTGAACCAGCCCGGCGAGGCGGCGAGGCGCTTCTTGATCTGGTTGAAGAGGCAGACCTCTTCTTCCGAGGTAGGAACTTCGATCAGGTCCTTTTCGCCCGCCTCAACCCTCGCACCGAGCAGGATGTAGAGCGTGGCATCCCCACCATCGTCGAGGATCATGTTGCAGGTGCCGCCTTCGCCACCGAACTGGAAGATCCGGTCGGTATATTCCCAGTATTCTTCCAGCGTTTCGCCCTTGATGGCGAAGACAGGAACACCGGCCTTGGCGATGGCGGCGGCAGCATGGTCCTGCGTGGAGAAGATGTTGCAGGAGGCCCAGCGCACGTCGGCGCCAAGTGCAACCAGCGTTTCGATCAGGACACCGGTCTGGATCGTCATATGGAGCGAGCCCGCGATGCGCGCGCCTTTCAGCGGTTTGGAGGTGCCGAATTCCTCGCGGCAGGCCATCAGGCCCGGCATTTCGGTTTCAGCGATGGTCAACTCCTTGCGGCCGAATTCGGCCAGAACGATATCCTTGACGATGTAATCCTGCGGCATCTGCCGTTGCTCCTTGAACCTTGGTTTGGCGCGGCAGATAGCATGGCGGGCGGCCTTGGACAATGAGACGGTGGTCAAGGTGAGTTAACGAAAGAAGGGGGGAACATGGGATGAAGCAGCCCCGAGCGTGGCAACGGATGCTTTCGGGGCGGAGGCTGGATCTCCTCGACCCGACGCCGATGGATATCGAGATCGAGGACATCGCGCATGGGCTTGCCTTCGTCGCGCGGTGGAACGGGCAGACACGCGGGGATTGGCCCTATTCGGTGGCGGAACATTCGCTGCTGGTCGAGGCGATCTTTTCCCGCTGCAATCCCGGCATCGCGGCGCGTTGGCAATTGGCGGCGCTGCTGCATGATGCGCCGGAATACGTGATTGGCGATATGATCAGCCCGGTGAAAGCGGCGGTGGGGCCGGGCTACGGGGCGCTGGATGAACGGCTGACGGCGGCGGTGCATCTGCGCTTTGGTCTGCCGACAGTGCTGCCTGCACCAATAAAGACTGCGATCAAGGCCGCCGACAAGGTGTCCGCCTGGATGGAAGCGGTGCAGATCGCGGGATTTTTGGAGGGAGAAGCGGATCGTTTATTCGGGAAACCCGATGCGCTGATCCTGCGCGGTCTAGAGATTAGATTGCGTCCGCCCGCAGTGGTGCGGGCGGATTATGTGGCACGACACGAAGAACTGCTGGCGGCCTGCACGGTTCAGCCACCCACGCGGGACGGCGGGGTGTAGGGACCGGGGCGTTCCGTCCCGCGGTTGCCATCCTGCGGTGCGGGTTGGCGCTTGTTCGGGCGCTGTTCAGGGCGCTGGCCTGCGGCAAGAAGCAAAGCTTCGGCTAGGATCTGTAACATTTTCTACTCCTGTCACTTGGTTTGTACTGGCACATATAGGCGTAATTCGGCATTGTTCCGAGTCAGAAAACTTTCAAAACTGTTAGTTCAACTATCATATGTTGATTGACTGGCGCGCCCTTCCCCCCCTGTCTTCGTTGCGCGCCTTCGCGGCGGTGGCGGAGCTTGGCGGGTTTTCGCAGGCGGCACGGGCGTTGAATGTGACCCATGCAGCCGTGGCCCAGCAGGTGCGCGCGCTGGAACAGGTGCTGGATACGCCACTGGTGGCGCGGAACGGGCGGGGCATGGCCCTGACGGCGGAAGGGCAGCAATTGGCGCAGGCCTTGACCGACGGGTTCGGGAGCATCGCCATGGGCGTAGCGGCGCTGCGGGCGGGCGGGTCGGATCGGCCCGTGCGGATCACGCTGACTGCAAGCTTTGCAACGCAATGGCTGATGCCGCGGTTGAAGGAGTTCTGGGACAAGCATCCGGACATCGCGCTGTCGCTGCACCCGGATGCGCGGGTGCTTGATCTGCGGCGGGACGGGATGGACCTGGGCATCCGTTATGGCAATGGGGATTGGCCGGGGGTCAATTCGCGCTTCCTAGCCCCGGCCCGGATGGCTGTGGCGGCGGCTCCCGATCTGCTTGAGGGAAGGACAGCGCTGTCTGTGACCGAGATGCAGGAGATGGAGTGGATTCTTGCGCGCGACTGGCCAGAACAGGAGAATTACCTGAAGAGCCTCGGGCTTAAGCCGGAAGCCCTTTCGCGGACGGAATTCGTCAATGAGGAATTGTCTCTGGCGGCGGCACGGCAGGGACTTGGCCTTGTCGTCGAAAGCCTTGCCTTGATGGAAGACGATCTGGAGGAAGGGCGCCTGACACTCCTGCATGACAGCAAGGACAGGCTGCCCGCCTATTTCATCGTCACCCAGCCGGGCCCGCAGCGCGCAGCGACGCGGGCCTTTCTGAAGTGGCTGGAGCAGGCTGCCTGATCAGACCGACAGGTCTTCGGGTTTCTTCCCGGCGGCAAGGGCCTCGGCGAACCAGCGCGGTTTGCGGCCACGGCCCGACCATGTATCGGCGGGATTGGCGGGATTGGCGAATTTCGCCGACGCCGGGGCACGTTTGCGGGTGGCAGATGCTCCCGTGAGTTCCGCGAGGGAATAACCCATTTCGCGGGCCTTTTCCTCTAACTCCGCGAGGGCGTGCTTTTTCTTGCGGTCTTCGTAATTCGAAATCGCACGGGCCACCTGGCCCTGAAGTTCCTTGAGTTCCTTGAGGGACATGGAATTAAGGTCGATGCTCATTCCGGCGCACTCCAATCGGCTGGGATGCGCTCTTGTTACGGCACCGTGGTTATTAATTCAATGGCGTGATTATTTCGGGCTGCGCTTTGCGAGAATGCGCTGCAGGGTGCGGCGATGCATACTAAGCCTGCGGGCGGTTTCCGAGACGTTTCTATCGCACATTTCGTAGACACGCTGGATATGCTCCCAACGGACGCGATCTGCCGACATCGGATTTTCCGGTGGGGCGGGAAGTGTTTCCGTCCGCGACAGAAGGGCGTTGGTCACGTCATTGGCATCGGCGGGTTTGGACAGATAATCGGTGGCGCCGATCTTCACGGCGGCGACAGCCGTTGCAATGGCCCCATATCCAGTAAGGACGACGATCCGACAATCGGGGCGGCGTTCGCGCAGGGTTTCCACGACATCAAGACCGTTGCCGTCTTCGAGGCGCAGGTCCACCACCGCATAGGCCGGTGGGCGCGTCATCGCGATGGCCTTGCCAGCCGCGACACTTTCGGCCGTTTCAGGCAAAAAACCACGCTTTTCCATGGCCTTGGCCAGGCGCTTTACGAAAGGTTCGTCATCATCGACCAACAGGAGGGTCCGGTCCGGGCCAAGCTCGGCGGTCAGGTCGTCAGCCATGCGGTTCCCCTGTGTTCTGGTCTTGCCCGAAAGTTAGGCGGGTTTCGGGGTTTGGTCAAATCCTACTGGTCTCAGTTCGACAGGAAGCAGGCCGTTCGCTCGGCAATCTGTTCGGCCGTTTCGTCACGTTTGAAGAAATCGACAAATCCGGTTTCGGGAAGGACGAGATAGGTGAAGGTAGAATGATCGACGAGATAGAATTCTGGATCTTCGGAATTCTGTTTTCGAAAATAGGTCTTATAGGCCTGTGACGCCGCCTTGACCTGTTCAAGGCTGCCCGTGAGGCCGATCATCTTCGGATGGTGATTGAATGCAAAATCCCGCACAACATCGGCTGTATCGCGTTCGGGATCGATGCTGATGAAGATCGGGGTCACGTCGAAGCCGCGCTCTTCAAGGATGTCGACAGCCTCGGCATTACGGGCATTGTCGAGAGGGCAGACATCGGGACAAAAGGTATACCCGAAATAGACAAGGCTTGGTTTCGTAATGACGTCTTTTTCGGTGACGGTCCGGCCTTCGCCGTCGACCAGCGTGAAGGGGCCACCGATATCGCCACCAACGGTGCCGCCGCGACATTGGGCAAATTGATCCGCCGGTCCAGCGAATTGCGCATAAGCGAAGAGGCCACCCACCATTCCGATCACCGTTGCCGCCGCAAGACCTGCGTAAAGTTTGCTCATGCCGTTGCTCCTTGCCGTTCGGGCACATTGATCCTGCATGCGGCGCTGCTTAACAATGCGAAACTTGGTCACGTCGCCGTGTGGGGCCCCCCCTGATGATGAATCCCGGCTTCGGCCTTCTGTCACGCGATACGCGCAGCGACTGGGTTCGGCTGCGCACCCTGATCCTGTTGCGCTGGATGGCGATCACCGGGCAGATCGCTGCAATCACGGTGGCCGACCGCGTCTACGGAATCGAGCTGCCTCTGGGCCTTTGCTACATGGCAGTGGGCGCATCGATCATCGCCAATCTGATTTCCATCTTCGTCTATCCCGAAAACAAGCGGTTGAGCGAAGTTGAGGCGATGCTGACGCTGCTTTTCGATCTGTCGCAATTGGCCTTTCTGCTTTACCTCACCGGCGGGCTGACCAATCCTTTCGCCCTGCTGATCCTTGCGCCTGTCACGATTTCGGCGTCGGCATTGGAACTGCGGACGACGCTCCTTCTTGGGGCTTTGGCGATCCTGTTCACCACACTGATCGCCTTCGTGAATGTGCCGCTGCGATTTGCAGATGGGACGTCGCTGCAGGTGCCGCTGGTCTTCGAGTTCGGGTTCTGGCTGGCGATCGTTATCGGGATTGTCTTTCTGGGGCTGTATTCGCGGCGGATCGCGACCGAGATCAGGTCGATGTCCGATGCGCTGCTTGCAACGCAGATGGCGCTGGCGCGTGAGCAGAAGCTGACGGATCTGGGTGGCGTCGTGGCTGCGGCGGCGCATGAACTGGGCACGCCTCTGGCGACGATTAAGTTGGTCAGCGCCGAGATGATGGAAGAATTGAAGGATCAGCCTCATCTGGCCGAGGATGCGCGGCTGATCCGGGATCAGGCTGACCGCTGCCGAGACATCCTGCGCAGCATGGGGCGGGCAGGAAAGGATGACCTGCATCTTCGGCAGGCACCGCTTGCGTCGGTCCTGCGTGAAGCGGCAGAGCCGCATATGGGGCGGGGGAAAGATGTCGCCTTCAGCCTGATGCCGGGACCCGGGGCGGGGGATCGGCAGCCCACGATCCTGCGGCGGCCTGAAGTGATTCACGGGTTGCGCAATCTCATACAGAACGCAGTGGATTTTTCGCGGACAAAGGTCTGGGTGGATGGGGAATGGACGGACCGCACCATCACGATCCGGATCGTTGACGACGGCGAAGGCTATCCGCCGCAGGTCATCGGCCGGATCGGAGATCCTTTTGTGCGATCCCGCCGATCGGTTCAGGAGTTGGACCGTCGACCGGAATACGAGGGGATGGGGCTTGGCCTGTTCATCGCCAAGACACTGCTGGAACGGACGGGCGCGGAGCTGTCTTTTGCCAATGCCTCCGATCCATTCCTTACGCCGGAAGAGCGCCCGGAACGCTGTGGTGCAATTGTCGAACTGGTGTGGAAGCTGGGCGACATCACCGCGCCGACTAACCGAAGCCTAGGCGACAATCGTCCTTTCGAGGCATGAACGCTGCAAGGTTTGCGCCGCTGACCCGTTACCAAGCGGGCGGAGTTTTCGAGGCTGTAGAATTAACGAACTGTTAAGGTTACTCGCCTATAAGTTGCACTCAACTTCGGATGGGCGCATGGACCTTTTGGGCGAGTTCAACGGTGTCGCTTTCGGGCTGGGCGTTGCTATCCTTGCCCTGACCTTGGCCATTCGCCTTGACGGAAACACCGTTCTTCGCCGTCTTGCCCTTCGGCGGGCCGCGGCACGGGCTGCGCAGAGATTGCCCTTTCCCGTATGGCTCCGGCCGCAAGACGGGGTGGTGGGGCGGGCGCCGGCATGGGCAAATGACGCCTTCCATCGCCTTTCGCCCGAGGATCGAACCCGGCTGCTGCAAGAACACGGACGCATAACAATCGGCGCGGTTGGGGATGGCGGGCGGTTCGAGCGGCAAGAGATCGGCGATCTGGGTTTTGCCCTGCCCTGTGACGATCTGGTGCGGGCGGAAGAGTCGCTGCGCGATCTGCTGCAAACGATGACCCAGACCTTTGCGCAGCTTCCCTTGGGTATCGCGGTCTTCGATTCCAAGCGCCGCTTATCCAGCTTCAATCCGGTCCTTGCCGAATTGACGGGGCTTTCTCCGGCCTTCCTATCGCGGCGGCCCGCCCTTACGGCGATGCTGGATGCGATGCGGGATCGGAGCATGGTTCCCGAACCACCAAACTGGAAGGATTGGCGGGCGGGCCTCGCGAATATGGATCGCCCTGCTGCGACGGGGGGCTTCGAGGATATCTGGGCCCTGCCCGGAGGGCAGACCTATCGCGTGACCGGACAGCAGCATCGGGGCGGCGGTCTGGCCTTGATGATCGAAGACATCTCGTCCGAGATCCTGCGCGGGCGTCGGTACCGCGCCAGTCTGGACCTTTGCCAAGGGGTGATCGACAGGATGGAGGAAGGCATCGCCGTCTTTGCGGCCTCTGGCCAGCTGGTCCTGTCCAATCTCGCATATGCGTCGCTTTGGGGACACGATCCGGGGGGCGGCGTGAAGAAGATGGACCTGCGGCAATTGGCAGGGCATTGGCGCGCTGCCTCGGCACCGACGAGTGTTTGGGCTGAACTGGAGACGTTTGGCGAGTTGACCGAAGATCGCCGGGCTTGGCAAGGAGAGGCGCGGTTGACTGACGGTCGGCTGATCCGCTGCCGCTGTGAGCCGATGACCGAAGGGGCGATGCTGGTGGGGTTTCGTACGGTCCCGGCGGAGGGGCCGCAGAAAACGATCCAAGCTGGAAGTGCCTGATGCGCTTGCGGTGCCGGGAGGGGACGGTAAAACTGCGAGCATGACCACCGCAGCCCCCCCTGAAACCGTTCTGTCCCTTTCGGACGACGCAGCTACAGCGGCGTTGGGAGAACGGCTGGCCCGGCTGCTGCAGCCCGGAGATACCGTGCTTTTGGAAGGGCCGATCGGGGCGGGGAAATCGCATCTGGCCCGCGCCTTGATCCGGGCGCGGCTTGGGCGGATGGAGGATGTGCCATCGCCAACCTTCACCTTGGTACAGACCTATGAGGCGGCCGATACGGAAATCTGGCATGCCGATCTTTACCGCCTTAGCCACCCGGATGAGGTGCTGGAGCTGGGACTGGAACAGGCTTTCGGAACAGCGATCTGCCTTGTCGAGTGGCCGGACAGACTTGGCCCGCATCTGCCTGCGGACGCGCTGCATCTGCAGCTTTCGGTCCAAGGGGAGGGTCGGTGTGCTGTCCTGCGCGGGGGACGGCCGGGTTTGCAAAAGCGTCTGGCGGGCTTGGGCGCATGACGGATCGGCGGGCGATGTCGGAGAGGTTTCTCGGTCGAGCCGGATGGGGGGCGGCAGACCGACAGCCGCTGGCAGGGGACGCGTCGGAGCGGCGCTATGATCGGCTGTCCGGGCCGGGAGGCAGTGCCGTCCTGATGGATGCCCCGCCGGGGATCGCGGATGACACGGCGACTTTCGCGCGGATCGCGCGGCATCTGGCGGGTCTGGGCCTGTCGCCGCCCGCGATCCTTGCCGAGGATCATGGGGAAGGCTTTCTTCTGCTTGAAGATCTGGGTGACGGGCTTTTCGCGCGCCTCGTGGCCAGTGACCCGGCTTTGGAAGCGCCGCTTTACGCCGCCGCGACGGATGTTCTGTTGCGATTGCAAAAAGGGCCTGTGGCGCAAGATTTGCCTGACCTTTCGGCGCACGATTGGGCGGAAGCGGCGGCTTTCGCCTTGTCATGGTACGCCTTTGCCGCAGTGGGAAAAGCGCCTGATCCGGCCATATTCGTAACGATTCTGGAGCGTCTGATGCGCGACCATGCCGATGGGCCGCGGGTCATGATCCTGCGCGACTACCATGCGGAGAATCTGCTCTGGCTACCGGACCGGAACGGGGTGGCAAATGTGGGTCTACTGGACTTCCAACTCGCCCAGATGGGACAGCCGGGATATGATCTGGTTTCGCTTCTTCAGGATGCGCGCCGGGATGTTGCTGCAACGACCGAGCGGGCCATGATCGCCCGCTATTGCGCGGCACTGGGGCGGGACGAAGCGCTATTTGCCGCGTCCTATGCCGTGCTTGGGGCGCAGCGTGCGCTTAGAATACTCGGTGTCTTCGCGCGTCTGTGCCTGAAGGCGGGCAAGACGGGCTATGTCGGGTTGATTCCGCGCGTTTGGGCACATTTGCAGCGCAATCTGGTGCATCCGGCATTGGGGCCGTTGGCGGCGATCTGCGGCGACCTACTGCCGGTGCCCGACAAGGAAATCTTGGAAAGGATCCGTGCGCAATGCGGTCACTATCCCCTCCGCTGATGTTGTTCGCGGCCGGGTTGGGCACGCGGATGGGGCAGCTTACGGCGACACGGCCCAAACCCCTGATCCCGGTGGCGGGAAAGCCGCTTATCGATCACGCGCTGGCACTGGCAGAGGCGGCGGACATCAACCGGATCGTGGCCAACAGCCATTACCTGCCCGAACAGATCGAGGCGCATCTGGCGCCGCGCGGGATCGCGGTTTCCCGAGAGACGCCAAGAATCCTTGAGACAGGGGGCGGGCTGAGACAGGCGCTGCCCTTGCTCGGCGATGACCCAGTGCTGACCCTGAACACAGATGCCGTCTGGACGGGGCGCAACCCGCTGCGCCAACTGATCGACGCGTGGGACGGCGCGCGGATGGATGGTCTGCTGCTGCTGCTGCCTGTGGCAAAGGCGACAGGCCATACGGGCACCGGTGATTTTGTGATGGAAGCGGATGGCCGCCTTGCAAGGGCTTTCGGGCGGTCTGGCCCGGTCTACCTTGGCGCACAGATCGTGAAGACGGCGGGTTTGGCCGGTATTGCAGACGAGGTCTTTTCGCTTAACCTTCTATGGGACCGCATGATTTCCGAGGGCCGGTTGTTCGGGTTGGTGCATGACGGGGGATGGTGCGATGTGGGGCGCCCCGAGGGGATCGCGATGGCGGAAAACCTGCTGAGGTCGGGTTCATGATCTTTGGCGGTGACGGGCCGCATCTTTTTCAGGTGCCTCCGGGCGTGGATTTCGCGCGGGCGCTGGTTTGCGGGCTGAAGGACCGGCTGGCGGGGCAACCGCCGGAAGCGATGGCCCGGGTTACGCTCTACCTGAACACATCGCGGATGCGGCGGCGGGTGACAGAGGCTTTTCTGCAGGAGGGACCCGGTCTGCTGCCTCGTATGCGGTTGCTGACGGATGTTGCGGAAGGCAGGCCGATGATCGGGCTGCCTCCGGCGGTATCGCCCCTGCGCCGACGGCTGGAACTGACGCAACTGATCGCCGGGCTGTTGGATCGACAGCCTAATCTGGCCCCGCGAGCCGCGCTCTTCGATCTGGCCGACAGTTTGGCGGAGCTGATGGACGAGATGCAGGGCGAGGGCGTTTCTCCGGCACAGATCGCGGCGCTGGATGTATCAGATCATTCAGCTCACTGGGCTCGCACGCAGGAGTTTCTGCGAATCGTCACGCCGTTCTTTTCTGGGACGGAGACACCGGATGCAGAGACGCGGCAGCGGATGGCAGTGGATAGGCTGGCCCTGCTTTGGGCACAGACGCCACCCGCGGACCCTGTCATCGTGGCGGGTTCGACGGGATCGCGCGGCACGACCGCCGCCTTGATGGAGGCTGTCGCGCGTCTTCCGTATGGGGCGATCATTCTGCCGGGCTTCGATCCCTACATGCCACCGCATGTCTGGGCGGGCCTGGATGATGCGATGACGGGGGAGGACCATCCGCAGTTCCGCATGCGCCGCCTGATGGAGCGGTTGTCGGTCGGACCCGAAGACATACGGCCATGGGGCGCGGTCGAACCCCCAGCGCCAGACAGGAACAGGCTGATTTCGCTGTCGCTTCGGCCTGCGCCTGTGACGGACCAGTGGCTTCGCGACGGAAAGGATCTGCCGGATCTGGTGGCAGCGACCGAGGATGTGACGCTGATCGAGGCCCCGACACCAAGGAGCGAGGCCGTGGCCATCGCCCTTGCCCTGCGCGCGGCCGCTGAAGACGGCGTGTCCGCCGCCCTGATCACGCCGGACCGGATGCTGACGCGTCGCGTGACAGCGGCGCTGGATCGGTGGGGCTTGTTGCCGGACGATTCCGCTGGCCGCCCGCTTGCCCTTTCGGCACCCGGGCGGTTTTTGCGGCATGTGGCGGGGATGATGGGGCGCAGGCTGACCTCTGACGCGCTGCTGACGGCGCTGAAGCATCCGCTGGCCTTTACCGGAGGAGACCGGGGGCAGCATCTTTTGAATGCGCGGCATCTGGAGTTGCAACTGCGGCGCAAAGGGCCTGCCTTCCCGACCGGGGAGGATCTACGCGTCTGGGCGCGGGCGCGGGCCGAACGGCGGCAGGAGGATGGGGTCCTAGCCTGGGCCGACGCCTTGGCCCGGGTTATGGAAGAGGCCACGATCATCAGTGAAGGGCCGCTTGCGGAACTGGCTGGTCGCCACCTAGCGTTGAGCGAGGCGCTGGCGCGTGGCACAGAGGTCGAAGGTGCCGGAGCCCTGTGGGAGAAGGAGGCAGGCAGCGAGGCACGCGCCCTGATAGACAGCCTTCTGCGAGAAGCAGATGCGGGCGGCGTGCTGACACCCGCTGCCTATCTCGATCTGTTCGAATCCGTGATCGCGCGAGGCGAAGTGCGGGAAAGCGTGACAGCCCATCCCGGCATCCTGATCCTTGGTCCTCGGGAGGCGCGCGAACATGGAGCAGACCTCGTCATTCTAGCTGGGTTGAATGATGGGTCGTGGCCGCGTCTGCCGGAACCCGATCCATGGCTTAACCGGCGGATGCGCAAGGAGGCGGGGCTGTTGCTGCCGGAGCGGCAAGTAGGACTTTCTGCGCATGACTATCAGATCGCCGTGGCGGCGCGACGCGTGATCCTGACACGCGCGGCGCGGGATGCCGAAGCCGAAACGGTCGCTTCTCGCTGGTTGAACCGGCTGACCAACCTTATGGACGGCCTCCCCGAACAACGCGGACCCGAGGCGTTGAAGGCGATGCGGGAGCGCGGCGATACATGGCTGCGGCGGGTGGCGGCGCTTGAGGTGCCGACCGAAGACCAGCGGTTGAACCCTCGCCTGAAGCCTGCGGGCCGCCCGTCACCCCGCCCGCCAGTTGAACAGCGGCCAAAGGAACTATCGCTCACACGGATCGGACTGCTGATCCGCGACCCCTATGCCATCTACTGCCGCCATATCTTGCGGCTGAAGCGGCTTGATCCGTTGCGCCATGAGCCGGATGCCGCCTTGAGGGGGCAGATCCTGCACCAGATCCTTGAACGCTTCGTGCGAGACCGACCGTCGGATGAGGGCCTTGCAGATGCAAAGACGCGCCTGATGGCGACAGCGGAAGAAGTGCTGGAAGCCACGGTGCCCTGGCCCGCTGCACGAACGCTCTGGCTGGCGAGACTGGGGCGGGCGGCCAATTTCTTTCTGGATGTGGATGGGCGCGATCAAGGAACACCGGTGGTGCTGGAGCGGGCAGGGGGCGTGTCGCTTGCCCCTCTCGACTTCCGGCTGACCGGGACGCCCGACCGGATCGACCGCCTGCCCGACGGGCGGTTGCACATCCTTGACTACAAGACCGGCTCGCCACCCACGCAGGCGATGCAGAAGGCCTTCGACAAGCAGCTTCTTCTGGCGGCCGCAATGGCGGAGCGGGATGGTTTCCCGGGGCTGGAGGCGGCCGAGGTCGCCCGGATCACCTATGTCGGTCTGGGCAGCAATCCGAAGATCGAGGAGACAGAGATCACCCCCGGCATCACGGCCGAGGTCTGGGACGGGCTACGGGCGCTGGTGTCCCATTACGCGCAAGAGTCCGCCGGATACACGGCGCGGCGGGCCGTGCAGAAGGAACGGTTTGGCGGCGATTACGATCACCTGTCGCGCTTTGGTGAATGGGACACGACGGAAGAACCGGATTGTGCCGGGGTGGGAGTGCGGAGATGAGGGATGCCGCAACGGAGCGGCAGGTTCAGGCCGCACAACCGGGCTATTCCACATGGCTTTCCGCGAATGCCGGATCGGGGAAGACCCGCGTCCTGACGGACCGCGTGGCGCGGCTGCTGCTGGGCGGAGTGGAGCCGCAGCATATTCTGTGCCTGACCTATACCAAGGCAGCCGCGACCGAGATGCAGAACCGGTTGTTCCGTCGTCTGGGCGACTGGGCGATGAAGCCCGACGAGGACCTGCGCGCGGCCTTGGCCGATTTGGGGGAAGGCGGACGGCTGGATGGCGAAACGCTATCCGGGGCGCGGCGGCTGTTCGCGCGGGCCATTGAAACGCCGGGTGGCTTGAGAATCCAAACGATCCATTCCTTCTGCGCCAGCCTGCTGCGGCGCTTTCCTCTTGAGGCGGGTGTATCGCCGCAATTCTCGGAACTGGATGACCGGACGGCACGGTTGATTCAGGACGAGATCGTGGAAGAGATGGCCGAGTCGATCGCGCCGGACATCTTGGCCGATCTGGCACGGGCCTGGACGGGCGAGGAGTTCGGTCAGCTGATCCGCCAGATCGTGGGCAACCGGTCACTGTTTTCAAGGCCTTTGTCGCCCGATGCCGCCCGCCGGTTGTTCGGCCTCCGGCAGGGCGAAACAGTGGGAAGCCTAATCGCCGACACCTTCCTCGGGGACGAGGCTGACTGGATGCCGGATGTCGTCGCGGCGATGGCGCAGGGTTCGACGACCGATGCGAAGAATGCAGATCGGCTGCGGGGTGTGGACCTTCGCGCGCCGGGCCTTGCAGCGCTGATGGTGCTGGAGGGCGTGTTCCTGACCGGAGCTTCGGCCAAAGAGCCATTCAGCGCAAAGATCGGCAGTCTGCCGACCAAAGACACCCGCAACGCAATGCCACCCGCGCTCCTGGATCGGCTTGAGCGCCTGATGGCACGCGTCGAGGCGGGGAGGGCTGTGCGCTGCGCCTTGCAGGCGATGGACAGGGCGCTGACGCTGCACCGTTTTGCCGCTGTGTTTCTGCCGCTTTACGAGGAGCGGAAGGCTGCACGGGGATGGCTGGATTTCGATGACCTGATCACCCGCGCCTCGGCCTTGCTGACCGATCCGGGGGTTGCGGCTTGGGTCCTGTTCCGGCTGGATGGCGGGATCGACCATATCCTTGTCGACGAGGCGCAGGATACCAGCCCGGATCAATGGAAGGTGATCGAATCGCTGGCGGCGGAGTTCACCGCCGGGTCAGGCGCGCGCGAGGTGGACCGGACGCTGTTCGTGGTGGGGGACAAGAAACAGTCGATCTATTCCTTTCAGGGTGCGGATGTCGCGGCATTCGACGAAAAGCTGATGGTCTTCGATGGACGTTTCCGTGCCGTTGGGCGGGCCTTCCAGTCGCTGGAGCTGGAGTATTCTTTCCGGTCGTCTCCGGCCATCCTGCGGGTGGTGGACGACACGTTTGGTGACCGCTTTCCTGCGGCGCTGGGCGGCCGGTCCGGCCATATTGCGCAATGGTCGACCATGCCGGGGCGTGTGGATCTTTGGCCCCTGATCGAGAAAGTCGATGGCAAGGACGAAGACGATTGGCGCAATCCGGTGGACCGGATCACCGAAGAGCATCACGCCGCACGGCTGGCCCGCAGGATCGCAGACGAAATCGCTGCGCTGATTAGCGCAGGCACGGCAATCACCGACAGCAAGGGGCAGACGCGCCCGATCCATGCGGGGGATGTGCTGATCCTCGTGCAACGTAGATCAGATCTGTTTTCCGAGATCATTCGCGCCTGCAAAGCCAAGGGACTGCCGATCGCTGGGGCAGACAGGTTGAAGCTTGGCGCGGAATTGGCGGTGAAGGATATCTGCGCGCTGTTGTCCTTTCTGGCGACACCGGAGGACGATCTTTCGCTGGCTGCCGTGCTGCGGTCACCGCTTTGCGGCTGGACCGAGGCGGAACTGCATGATCTGGCGCAGCCCCGCACGGGCTGGCTTTGGGAGGAACTTCGGGCGCGTGCCGTGGACTTCGCCGACACCCACGCGATGCTAAGCGATCTGCGCGATCAGGCGGATTTTCTGCGGCCTTACGATTTGATCGAACGGCTCTTGACCCGGCATGACGGTCGCCGTCGCCTGCTGCAGCGGCTTGGGGTAGAAGCGGAGGATGGAATCGACGAGCTTCTGTCTCAGGCCCTTGTATATGAACGGGGGGATGTGCCGAGCCTGACGGGGTTCCTCGTCTGGCTGTCGACCGACGAGGTGGAAGTGAAGCGGCAGACCGAAAGCGAAGGTCGTCGCATCCGCGTGATGACCGTGCATGGCGCGAAGGGGCTGGAAGCGCCGATCGTCATCCTGCCGGATACCTGCGACCCGCGCGACAAGGACCGCGACGAGGTGGTTGAGGTCGACGGGGCGGCGGTCTGGCGCGTATCGGTGGATGAAAGCCCCCCGGCCCTTGCGGCCGCCCGGGCTCGCCGGAAAGAGCGTGAGGCGCAGGAACGGCTGCGGCTGCTGTATGTGGCGCTGACGCGGGCGCAGTCTTGGCTAATCGTCTGCGGCGCAGGCGAAGCAAAGCAGGAACAGGCTTGGTATCGGCTGGTCGAACAAGGGATGCTGGCTGCCGGGGCAGAGCGTCTGCCTTCGGGCATTTTGCGGCACAGTTTCGGCATCTGGCCCGAGCCGATGCAAGAAGCGCCCGAGCCGATGGCCGAGGAAGGGTTGCCAGATTGGGCGAAAGTGTCGGCGGCGGTGCCTGCACGGCCTGCGCAACCGCTTTCACCTTCGGGTCTTGGCGGAGCGAAGCAGCTTTTCGGCGATGGGCTTGACGAGGAGAGCGCAAAGGCGCGCGGGACGGCGCTGCATCTGCTGCTGGAGCATCTGCCGGATGTTCCGGTCGCGGATCGGTCTGCCGTTGCGGAAAGCGTCGTTCCCGACGCCATTATGCGCGGCGAACTGCTTGCCGAGGTGGAGACGGTTCTGCAGACCCATGCCGATCTATTTGCACTGCCTGCCCTGACTGAGGTGGAGCTTTGTGCCGATCTGTTCGGCCAGACGCTGCGCGGAACCATTGACCGACTGATCCTGATGCCGGATCGGGTGGTGGCCATCGACTACAAGTCCAACCGGGTGGTGCCGCAGCGGCCGGAAGATACCCCCGAAGGCTTGTTGAGGCAGATGGGGGCCTACGCGCAGGCCTTGGCGCAGATTTACCCTGAACGCGCCGTCGAGACAGCCATCCTTTGGACGCGGGAAGCGCGACTGATGCCGCTTTATCCCGATATCGTGAGTAAGGCGCTGGCGCGCACCACGATCCCTTGACGATTCCGCAGGCCATCCCTAGCTTCGGTAGCCGACATTCCATTCAGGAGATATGATAGATGGGCGCTGCGACCGTCGCCGTCACCGATGCCACTTTCGACGCGGAGGTCCGCAAGTCGGATATCCCGGTGGTGGTGGATTTCTGGGCCGAATGGTGCGGCCCGTGCCGCATGATCGGCCCGGCGCTTGAGGAGCTGGCCACGGAATACGCGGGCAAGGTCAAGATCGTGAAGGTTAATGTCGACGAGAACCCTGACAGCCCGGCTCAACTGGGCGTGCGTGGGATTCCGGCGCTGTTCCTGTTCAAGAATGGTCAGGTCGTGTCGAACAAGGTCGGCGCAGCGCCCAAGGCTGCGCTGGCGACCTGGATCCAGTCGGCCATTTGAAACCAGCCTCATGATGGCTTGAAAGGGCGGCCTGATGCGGCCGCCCTTTTCCTTTTGCCGCTCTCATGCCCATATGCGGAAAAGACAGGAGACCCGCATGTCCGACGACAAGTTCCCAGGTTGGCATGGCACCACCATCCTTGCGGTCCGCAAGGGGGGTGAGATCGTGGTGGCCGGTGATGGGCAGGTCAGCCTTGGGCAGACTGTGATCAAGGGAACCGCGCGCAAGGTGCGGCGGCTGTCGCCCGGTGGTCGGGATGTCGTCTGCGGTTTTGCGGGATCGACGGCCGATGCATTCACCCTTCTGGAACGGCTGGAAAAAAAGCTGGAGTCCGCGCCAGGGCAATTGGCACGAGCCTGCGTGGACCTTGCGAAGGATTGGCGAATGGACAAGTACCTGCGCAATCTGGAGGCGATGCTGATCGTCACCGATGGGCGCGATCTTTTCGTCATCACTGGCGCAGGCGATGTGCTGGAACCGGAGCATGACGTGGCGGCCATTGGCTCAGGCGGCAATTTCGCGCTGGCTGCCGCGCGGGGGCTGATGGAAACGGACCTTCCGGCAGAGCAGGTGGCGCGCAAGGCGATGTCGATTGCCGCGGATATCTGCGTCTACACCAATGGCAATCTGACCGTCGAAACGATCAAGGGCTAAGGCATCGACATGACCAACCTAACTCCGCGTGAAATCGTCTCGGAGCTTGACCGGTTCATCATCGGCCAGCGGGACGCCAAGCGCGCCGTCGCGGTGGCGCTGCGCAATCGCTGGCGGCGCAAGCAGTTGGGCGACGATCTACGCGACGAGGTTTATCCGAAAAACATCCTGATGATCGGTCCTACCGGGGTAGGCAAGACCGAGATCAGCCGCCGTCTGGCCAAGCTTGCCAAGGCGCCGTTCCTGAAGGTGGAAGCCACCAAGTTCACCGAAGTCGGCTATGTCGGGCGCGACGTCGACAGCATTATCCGCGATCTCGTGGATGCCGCGATGATCGAGACGCGACAGCGCATGCGCGACGAGGTGAAGGCACGGGCGCATCGGGCGGCAGAAGAGCGCGTTATAGAGGCGCTGGCCGGGAAGGACGCCCGCGAACAGACCCGCGAGATGTTTCGACAGAAGCTGAAGCGTGGCGAACTGGACCAGACAGTGATCGAGCTGGAGGTACAGGACAACGCCACCCCCTTTGCGATGATGCCCGGCGGCAACGGGATGGATATGCAGATGCAGGGACTGCAGGATCTGTTCAAGGCCTTCGGCGGCCGGTCGACCCGCAAGAAGATGACCGTTGCAGAAAGCTATGACATCCTGATCGGTCAGGAGGCGGACAAGCTTTTGGATGATGAGGCGGTCAAGGCTGCCGCGTTGGAAGGGGTGCAGGAGAACGGGATCGTTTTTCTGGACGAGATCGATAAGATCTGTGCCCGGTCGGATGCGCGGGGCGCGGATGTCAGCCGCGAAGGCGTGCAGCGCGATCTTCTGCCGCTGATCGAGGGAACGACGGTTTCCACGAAATATGGGCCGGTGAAGACGGACCACATCCTCTTCATCGCATCCGGCGCGTTCCATATCGCCAAACCGTCAGACCTTCTGCCCGAATTGCAGGGAAGGCTGCCCATCAGGGTGGAGCTTCAACCGCTTACGGAGGAGGATTTCGTCCGCATCCTGACCGAGACGGACAATGCCCTGACAAGGCAGTATTCGGCCCTGATGGCGACGGAAGAAGTGGCGGTGAGCTTTACCGAAGATGGCATTGCCGCCCTTGCCCGGATCGCGGCGGAGGTGAACCGCAGCGTGGAGAATATCGGAGCGCGGCGTCTTTACACGATCATGGAACGGGTATTCGAGGAGTTGTCCTTCACCGCACCGGATCGGTCGGGTGAGGTGGTCACCGTGGATGCTGGCTTTGTCGAGGTGAATGTCGGGCAACTGGCGCGGTCGGCGGATATCTCTCGTTACGTGCTGTAACGGCATCAGCGGGGTTGACCCTGGGCACCGGCAGGCAGATCAATCAGCCGCGCCCCCCTTAGGACGAAAGCATTTGCGCGCACTGGTTCTTCCGATCCTGCTGGTCTGCCTTACCGCTTGCACCCCGCGGGGAGTGATGGTGGTTGTTCCGCCGGAGCGGGCGGAGGGGCCCATCTCTACCGTTTTCGTGGGCACGACGAGGGGTCTGGACGGTGCGGGCGTCTTCGGCGGCGGCAGGTCCGAGGCGCTGCGCTTTGCCCGCTATGACGTGGCAATCCCGCCCCAAAGAGAGGTGGGCGAGATCAATTATCCTGCACCGCACCGTCCCAATGTCTCTACCGATTTCGTGACGACGGATCAGCGCATCTACGGCGCAGAAGCCGATTTTCGCCGGGATCTGAGCCTTGCCCTTGCTGCGAACGGGCGCGAAGCAATGATATTCGTGCACGGGTTCAACAACACCTTCACCGAAGGCCTCTATCGGATCGCCCAGTTGCGCCATGATCTGGAGGTGCCGGGGGTAGCGCTGCATTATTCTTGGCCATCGGCAGCAGAGCCGCTGGGTTATGTCTATGATCGGGATTCCGCGCTGTTCGGGCGAAAGGGGCTGGAAGACCTAATCCGCGAAACCGTTGCCGCTGGTGCGACGCGTGTCACACTGGTGGCCCATTCGATGGGCGGTTTCCTGACGATGGAGGCGCTGCGTGATTTGGCGCTTCAGGATGGGCAGGTCATGCCACAGATACGTGGCGTCGTTCTGATTTCGCCCGATATCGATGTTGAGGTGTTTCGGATGCAGGCCACAGACATCGGAACACTGCCGCAACCCTTCGTGATCTTTGGGTCAGACCGCGACCGAGTGCTGCGCTTGTCGGCCCTGATCACAGGGCAGCTGGGGCGGCTGGGATCGCTGGATGATATGGGACAGATCGCTGATCTGGACGTGACCTATCTGGATGTCGCTGCTTTTTCGAAAGGTTCGGGTCACTTCGTGGCAGGCACTTCGCCCGCGTTGATCCGGCTGCTGGGGCGGATTGCCGAGGTTGATCAAGCCTTTGGAAATGATGCGGCGGGGCGGGCGGGACTTCTGCCCGGGGTTATCCTGACGGCGCGCAACGCGACGCGGATCATCCTGACCCCAGTAGCGGAGATCACGGGTGATGCCCTGAATTAACCTAGCGGCGGCGCAGGTAGACGTAATAGGCCCCTGCCCCACCATGTTTCAGATGCGCCTCGCTGACCTGAAGGACGGCATGGGAAAGGGGCGACATGCGCAACCATTGCGGCACCTGATGGCGCAATGCGCCCATACGCTGGGGAATGGGCCCGGTGTCATCGCGGCGTTTACCCTTGCCGGTGATGACAAGGACCAGACGAAGGCCTTCGGATTGCGCATTCAAGATAAAGCGGATGAGTTCGGGATGCGCTTCGGCCAAAGTCATGCCGTGAAGATCGATGCGCGCCTCGGGCATGACCTTTCCGCGCACCATCCGCCCGTGCAGTTTGGCATCCATCTGAAGAGGTGCAGCGCGGAGGCTGTCGCCAGGACAGGGCGCAATGTCATGGCCGGGGGATGGGCGCGCTGTTTGGCCAAGACGGAAGGGTTCCAGCCAGCTTTTCGGAATCTCCAGATCGCGCGGCTTTGGATCGGGCGATGGCGGATGCGGTTTCAAAATGCTGTCGATGCCGTGCGGAAAGCCCTTCACCTTTGGGTGCAGGGGTCTGGCACTGCGGGTAACGGCCTGCCAGAGTTCCTCTTCCTCTGGGCGCAAGGTACGGCGACGGGTCATCACATCCCGTCCGGCAGCATGGCATAGGCCCGGTCAATCGGAAGAAGAACGACCATCCGCCCGCCATCCTTGATGGTTCCCGCTGCGTCGCCTGCCTCGAGGCCGGTCCCGTAAAAGATATCGGCACGCTGCGGACCTTTTATCGCGCCTCCGGTATCCTGTGCGACCATCAGGCTTCGGATCGGGTCTGCGCCCGCCTTTTCGATCCAGACAGGCGCGCCGAGCGGCGTGAAGGATGGATCGATGGCTATGGAACGGAAGGCTGTGATGGATCGGCCCATGGCGCCGATCGGTCCTTTCTCGGCGGGGACGTCGTCGATCACGCGGAAGAAAACGTAGGAAGGGTTGATGTTCAGTAACTCGCTTCCGGCCTGGTTGCGGACATAGGATGCGATTTCCTGCGCCGAGACCTGATCCATGCTGTGCGTGCCGCGGCGGACCAGTTCCTGTCCTACTGACCGGTATGCATGCCCGTTGCGCCCCGCATAGCCGACGCGAACCACGCGGCCATCGGGCATGCGGATCCGGCCTGATCCCTGAACTTGAAGGAAATAGACGTCGACCGGATCATCCAGCCATACCAGTTCCAGACCTCGGCCTCGCAAGATGCCAGCTTCAATGGCGGCGCGGCTATGGAAAACCTGACCATCCCGCAGTTCAGGCGGTCTGCGATAGATCGGCCAGGCAAATCGCGGGGTTCGAACCGGTGATCCATCAAGCTCGGGTTCGAAGTAACCGGTGAAGAGCGCAGGCGGTTCGCCGATTACGACGGGCCGGAAAAACAGTTCAAAGAACTGGCGCGCCGACGCGGCGCTTGTGCCGGCATCTGCCGATAGATTGCAGATCGGCGTCCAGTCGGATTCCTTCATAAGATCGCAAGTCGCGCGAAAAGATTCCAGCGCGGCGCGGTGGTCGTCTTCTGCCCACCCTTCCAGATCGGCAAATCGCAGGATTTCGGCGGGGGCTTGGCTGGTCGTCATGGCGACCGCCAACATAGCCGCTGCTAGGGCCGCGCGCATCAGTCTCCGGTGGCGACGAGTTGCCAGTTGGGATCATTCGATCCCATCTTGCGAGCAAAGGTCCAAATGTCGCGCTGACGCTTGATTTCGGTTGGGCTGCCTTCGACCACTTCTCCAGCCGCGTTCTTCACGACCGAGGTGAGTTCGCCCACGAAACGCACGGAAACCTCTGCCTCGCGCGAGTCACGATCAAAGGTTGCATCGTGCAGTGCCAGTTCGCGAAGGCCGACAAAGCTTGCCTCTACCTTCAGGCCCTGATCTTCGCGGTGACGGATCGCTTCGTCGAAGGTGTCGGCCACTTCGGGCGACAAGAAGCTGCGGACCTTGTCCACCTCGCCCTTCTCATAGGCCATGAGGATCATCTCGTAGGCACCACGAGCACCGGAGAGGAAGGACGAGACGTTGAAGCCGGGTTCGGCCATCTTCATCCCGGCAAGGGCCTTTGCGGCATCCGATCCATCGGCGACATGATCAGTGATGTCGCGGTCAGGGCCGCCTTCGATCACTTCGAAGTCACGGCGCGGCTTTGTGGCGGGGCGAACATCATCAAGGGGAATGGGCGGCTTTTCAAAGCCTTCCCGCGTCCCGAGAACGGAACGCAGCTTCAGGATCAGGAATATGGCGATCCCGGCCAGAACCAGCAGCTGGATCAGGGAAGAACTCATCGGAACCTCTAGGTGCATTGCCGCCATGCGGCATGGCTTGGGGTTGGTATAAGTCGTGTCTGGCCCCTATGTAGGTGTCATGAGGGCGCGTGTCCATGCCGACACCCTGTGAAAGCCCTTGAAATGGCCAAGAGGACCGCTGAATGCCTGCCATTGCCTTTCTTCTGCTCTGGCCGCTGATCGAGATCGGGCTTTTCGTTGTGGTCGGCGGAGCGATCGGTCTTTTGTGGACCATAGTGGTCGTCATCGGGTCGGGGATCGGCGGTATTGCGCTGCTGCGCCGACTGGGCTTGAGCACGGCAGAGCGCCTGCGGGGCGAGATGGGCCGGATGCGCGACCCCATCGGAGCGGCCGGTGACGGTGTGTTGCTGGCCTTGGCCGCGCTCTTGTTGATCCTGCCGGGGTTTCTCACCGATACGCTTGGCCTGCTGCTGCTATTACCTCCGTTGCGGCGGGCGCTGGTCGCAGCGATGGCGCGGCGCGTGACGGTGGCTTCGATGCAGTCCGATGAACCGGCGCGTCGCAGTGACGGCATTGTGATCGATGGCGAATTCGTCGAGGTCGACCACGGCGATCCGCGCGAGAGCGTGACACGGTCGAGCCCACCCTCGGGCTGGACAAGGCATTGAGGGGCAGAGCCCTTCCTGCTAGGAACGCGGCGACAAGAGTTCGACAGGGAGGGTCAGGGATGGCCGAAGAGACAACTGCCGCCGAGGCCGGTTCCACGCAGGCGCAGCCGCAGATCCGAATGCAAGTTCTGGCACAGTTCATTCGTGACATGTCGTTCGAGAACATGGTCGCGAAGAAGGGCGTATCTTCCGGTGAAGTTCAGCCGGACATTCAAGTGGCCGTCAGCCTTGATGCACGCAAACGTCCCGTCGATCACCAGTACGACATCATTTCGAAGTATCGCTGCACATCAAAGAACAAGACGAATGGCGAAACGCTGTTCCTTCTTGAGGTGGAATATGGTGCGATCTTCCATGTTGAGGGTGTTCCTGAAGAGCAACTACATCCTTTCCTTCTGATCGAGTGTCCGCGTCTTGTGTTCCCCTTCGTGCGTCGGATCATCTCGGATGTGACGCGAGACGGTGGCTTCCCGCCGCTGAACATCGATACTGTGGATTTCGTGACGCTGTACCGTCAGGAACTGGCGCGACGTGCGCAGGCGCAATCAGCGGTCAACTGACCATTTCTCCGATGCGGAAATAGGCGCGCCCGGTCAGGCGCGCCTTTTCCATATGGCAGCGTCGCCCAGCTTTGCGACAAAGGAAACATGGGCTGCGGCCTCTTCCTCCGTCAGGCGCGGGGCGAGCGGCTGGGGACGCGGACGGGCGCGCCAGACTTCGGCAGGTGTGCTGGATTTGGTCTGGCTGGAGATAGTGGTTTCGGCGGCTGCCAAGGCAAAGTCGGGCTGCCTTCCTCCGATGAGTTCGAGATAGACTTCGGCGAGAATCTCGCTGTCGAGGAGCGCTCCGTGTTTTTCGCGTGCCGAATTGTCGACACCGAAGCGGCGGCAGAGCGCATCGAGTGACGCAGGGGAGCCGGGAAACTTCTTGCGGGCAACGGCCACGGTATCGAGGGCGCGGTTCAGCGGCAGGGTCGGGAAACCCGCCGCCTCTAGCTCGGCATTGAGGAATTTCATGTCGAAGGAAGCGTTGTGGATCACCAGCCGTGCGTCGCCAATGAATTCCAGAAAGGCCGGTGCGATGGTCTTGAACAGGGGTTTGTCGCGCAGGAAATCATCGCCGAGCCCATGCACATCAAACGCCTCCTTCGGCATGGCGCGCTGGGGATTGATGTACTGATGATAGGTGCGCCCCGTGGGCAGTTGGTTGAACAACTCGACTGCGCCGATCTCGACAATCCGGTGTCCCTCTGCGGGTTCCAGACCTGTGGTTTCGGTGTCCATCACGATTTCACGCATCCCGATACTCCCTGATATGGGCGATCAACGCACGTACGCAGGCGCGAGCTGAATCGAGGCTGAGGGTTTCGATGATATGGGTTGTGCGTGACCGTTTTTCTGCATCCGGCATCTGGCGCGCGAGGATGGCGGCGAACTGTTCCTCCGTCATGCCCGGGCGCGCCATGACTCGTGCCCGCTGCAGCGTGGCAGGCGCGGTGACCAAAAGGGTGGCGTCCATCTCCGACTCGGTCCCCTTCTCGAAGAGCAGAGGAATGTCTAGGACAACGATGTCCGAACGGGCCTGCGAAAGGAAAACGGCACGGTCATCGGCGACGAGTGGATGAACGATGGATTCGAGGCGGCGAAGGGCGGTCGTATCGGTTGCGATCCAATGCTTCAGCACTGTGCGATCTATCGCATCAGCCTTCAACGCGCCGGGATAGAGCCTTGAGACCGGAGCGACCGCCGCACCGCCCGCTGCATAGAGGCTATGGACTGCTGCATCGGCGTCCCAAACCGGAATACCTTCCTGAGCGAAAAGGGCGGCCGTCGTCGACTTTCCCATCCCGATGGAACCGGTAAGGCCGAGGCGGTAGGGCATCATGCCGAAAGGACTGCACTGCGCGTTGCATCATCCACATCCGGACGCTGCCCGAACCAGCGTTCAAACCCGGGTGCCGCCTGATGCAGAAGCATACCCAGACCGTCGACTACGGTGGCGCCGCGTTCTTCAGCCTCGATCAGGAATTGCGTCTTGAGCGGGGTATAGACGAGATCGGTGACCAGCGCATGGGGCGAAAGGGCGCCGAGCGGAAGCACAAGGTCGGGCTTTCCGGTCATGCCCAGTGACGTCGTGTTCACCACCGTCGCAGCGTCTTCGATCATCGCTTCGGCCTGAACCCATTCATGGACATGGACCTTGGCTCCGAAATCGGACCGAAGGGCATCTGCGCGGGCACGCGTCCGGTTGGCGAGGCGAATTTCCGGAACGCCAACCTCGATCAGAGCGGCAATGACAGCACGCGCAGCCCCACCTGCCCCGAACACCGCCGCCGGACCAGCGGAGGGTACCCAATGCGGCGCGCCCTGTCTGAGATTGGCGATGAATCCTGCACCATCCGTATTGTCGGCCTGTATCTTTCCATCCTTGCGGAAGATGAGGGTATTGGCCGCACCGATCAGCGCTGCGCGGTCGGTGATGACATCGGCGATGTTGAGGACTGCCTCCTTGTGGGGAATCGTCACATTGGCACCGACGAAGCCCATCTTCGGCATCATCCGCAGCACCTGTTCAAGATCGACCTGCGCAACATCCATCGGAATGTAGAAGCCCTTGATGCCATAGCGTTTCAGCCAATAGCCGTGCAGCGCGGGCGAGCGGCTGTGCGCGATGGGCGAACCGATGACGGCAGCCAATGGAATGCGGGGGTGATCGGTCATGCGGGAATGAAACCCCGCTGCGAGAGATAGTTCAAGAGTGGCAGCAAAGGTAGGCCGAGAATGGTGAAATGGTTCCCGTCGACAGCTGCAAAGAGACGCGCCCCTTCACGTTCGAGCTGATAGGCACCAACGCTGTGGCGGATGTCGTCCCAGTTCCGCGCAACATAATCGTCTAGAAATCCGTCCGAAAAGGATCGCATTGTCAAACTCGCCTCTTCCACATGACGCCAAATCGGCTTTGCCTGATCATATAGCACGACCGCAGAGACAAGCCTGTGTGTACGACCACGAAGCCTTTGCAGTTGTGACCGAGCCGCATCGGGGGTTTCGGGTTTTCCCCAGATCTCGCCATCAAGTTTGAGAACCTGATCGGACCCGATGACAAGGCTGGACGGATGCCGTTCAGCCAGCTTGCGCGCCTTCATCTCTGCCAAGGTATCAGCGATATCGCGATGCTTGGCACCTTCTGCCTGAAGCGCGGCGCGGATCGTGTCTTCGTCCACGCGCGCGGGCAGTGCATCCACCGTAACGCCGGCATTTTCAAGCAACTGGCGGCGTATCGTGGAAGCGGAGGCCAGAATGATATGCGGCATGGGGGCGATCCTGTGGAAACTCCGCTTTTGTTCCTGCGGCTGGACTGTGTCGTATGTCCCTTGCGCTGGTGGCCACCAGACGGGACTGTGGATGTTTCGTCGACCCGGGGAAAATTGTCCACATGTGTGCGACAGTGCCAAACTGGGCGGGAGAACCTGTTGTCCCGTCCTTCATTGTGATCGGCTGTGGGTGTTTCTGTCGAATGATTTTCGCATAATCTATTGTTTTTATTCTGATTTACTCGAATCTTTCAGAGAGGTCTCAAGTTATCCTAGCTTGATCCACAGGTCTTTCACTGTGGAAGGAATCCGGGAGGAACCGTGAAATTCCGCTTTCCACAGGCCCTGCATCATCATTCTCTTTTCTAATCTTATTGTTAAGAAGAAGAGGGTTACGAACGGGGATGGCAAGATGAGCGACTTTCTGGCGGATTGGTATCTCTGGACCAAGGCGCTTCATGTGGTGTCGGTCATCTCGTGGATGGCAGGGCTGTTCTACCTGCCGAGGCTCTTTGTGTATCACGTGGAAGTCGTGGAATCCGGAACCTCGACCGACGATTTGTTCCAGGCGATGGAGCGGCGCCTTCTGCGTGCAATCATGAACCCGGCAATGGTCGCCACATGGGTCTTCGGGCTTGCGCTGGTCTTCACGCCGGGCATCGTGGTGTGGTCGGAGATCTGGCCCTGGGCGAAGGCAATTGCCGTTCTTGGGATGACCTGGTTCCATCATTGGCTTGGATTGCGCCGAAAGGATTTCATGTCAGGCCGGAATGTCCTGACGGGGCGCCAGTATCGGATGATGAACGAGGTGCCGACGCTCTTGATGCTTGTGATCGTGTTTTCGGTGATCGTGAAGTTCTGACCGTTCACCGCTATCGTTGACTTTCGCGCCCGTCCTTCGTATCTGCCAAGATGCAGGGCCGTCCGGTCCAAGGCATTTTCCACCTGACCGACCGACGTGAACACGCCCAAGGCGTGCACCTTCAGGATTTTCTGATCATGACAACCGAACGCCTGAACCTCTCCGACCTCAAGGCAAAGACGCCTGCCGATCTTTTGGCTATGGCGGAAGAGTGGGAGATTGAGAACGCGCCTTCCATGCGGAAGGGCGAGATGATGTTCCAGATTTTGAAGGAACATGCTGAGGAAGGGTTCGAGATCGGCGGGGACGGCGTTCTTGAAGTGCTGCAGGACGGTTTTGGCTTTCTTCGGAGCCCGGAGGCGAACTACCTGCCAGGTCCAGATGACATTTATGTAAGCCCGGAGATGATACGCCAGTTTTCCCTGCGGACGGGGGATTCCATCGAAGGCGTGATTCAAGCTCCGCGAGAGAATGAGCGGTATTTCAGCCTCGTTAAGGCAACGAAAATCAATTTTGACGACCCGGAGAAAGCCCGTCACAAGGTGCATTTCGATAACCTTACGCCGCTTTATCCAGACGAGCGGCTGAAGATGGAGATCGAGGATCCGACCATCAAGGACCGCTCTGCACGGATCATCGATCTTGTCTGCCCGATCGGGAAAGGACAGCGCGCCCTGATCGTTGCACCGCCGCGGACAGGCAAGACCGTTCTGCTACAGAACATCGCGCATTCGATCGAAAAGAATCATCCGGAATGCTATCTTATCGTCCTGCTGATCGATGAGCGGCCGGAAGAAGTGACCGACATGCAGAGGTCGGTGAAAGGAGAGGTCGTTTCGTCGACCTTCGATGAACCGGCGACACGGCATGTGGCCGTTGCGGAAATGGTCATCGAGAAGGCCAAGCGTCTTGTGGAGCACAAGCGGGATGTTGTGATCCTTCTCGACTCTATCACTCGTCTTGGCAGGGCCTTCAATACAGTGGTGCCGTCCTCTGGCAAGGTTCTGACCGGTGGCGTCGATGCAAATGCCCTGCAGCGGCCGAAGCGGTTCTTTGGCGCGGCGCGGAATATCGAGGAGGGTGGATCGCTTACCATCATTGCAACGGCGCTGATCGATACCGGCAGCAGGATGGATGAAGTCATTTTCGAAGAGTTCAAGGGAACGGGTAACAGCGAGATTGTGCTGGACCGGAAGGTCGCAGATAAGCGCGTCTTCCCTGCGATTGACATTCTGAAGTCGGGAACTCGAAAAGAAGACCTTTTGGTCGACAAGATCGACCTGCAGAAGACCTATGTCCTGCGCAGAATCCTGAACCCGATGGGGACGACCGATGCGATCGAGTTCCTTCTGTCGAAGCTGAAGCAAACCAAGACAAATTCGGAGTTCTTCGATTCAATGAACACATAAGTGTTTTGAATCAAAAGGTTGTGAGCAATGGACACGATCTATGCCTTGGCCAGTGCTCGTGGCAAGGCGGGTGTAGCTGTACTGCGTTTGTCCGGGCCCCGGTCGCATGAGGCAGTGGTGGCCTTCGCGGGCGCCTGTCCTGAACCCCGTATCGCTTCGCTTAGAACGCTTCGTTGGCAGGGGGAGGTCCTAGATCAGGCGCTGGTCGTGGTCTTTTCGGAGGGGCGCAGCTTTACAGGTGAAGCGTCCGCGGAGTTTCATCTTCATGGCTCGCAGGCAGTGATCCAGTCTGTTCTTCGTGCGCTGGGCGAGATGCCGGGGCTGCGATTGGCTGAGGCCGGGGAGTTCACACGACGGGCGTTGGAGAATGGTCGGCTTGATCTGACGCAAGTTGAAGGGCTAGCCGATCTTATCGATGCCGAGACGGAAGCCCAGCGTCGACAGGCACAGCGGGTCTTGTCGGGCGCAGTCGGTCGGAAGGCGGAGTCCTGGCGAGGGCGGCTGATCCGCGCGGCGGCATTGATCGAGGCCACAATCGACTTTGCGGATGAAGATGTGCCGGTGGATGTTGGGCCGGAAGTAATCGCCCTGATTGATGCGGTGGCAGGAGAACTCAAGTCCGAGATGGCGGGGAGCAAGGCAGCGGAGCGTATACGGGACGGTTTCGAAGTGGCAATCGTTGGGGCACCGAATGCCGGAAAGTCGACCCTTCTCAATGCTTTGGCAGGACGTGAAGCTGCGATAACCTCGGAGATCGCAGGGACGACCCGGGACGTGATCGAGGTCCGGATGAGCATAGATGGTTTAGCTGTGACGATTCTGGATACAGCAGGCCTTCGCGAAACGTCGGATGTTGTAGAACGCATGGGGGTGGATCTGGCACTGCGGCGTGCCAGAGACGCTGATCTTCGCGTGTTCCTGATGAGTGATGAACCTATGCCAGAACTGAGCCCGCTGACCGACGACATCGTGGTACGAGGGAAGGCTGATCTCGGGGGGCAAGGCGTTTCCGGATTGACGGGGCAAGGTGTGGCAAGCTTGCTTGAGGACATCGGATCGCGTCTGGGTCAGCGTGTTGCGGGTGCTGCCACCGTCACGAGAGAGCGGCATCGCCTCGCTGTGGAACGTGCGATCAGGTCTTTGGAATCGGCGAGGCTTGAGGTAGAGAGGGGCGCAGTACGGGCGGAGATCGCTGCAGACGATCTGCGGGTCGCGATCAGGGCGCTCGAGTCTCTGGTCGGGAGGGTCGACGTTGAGTCCCTTTTGGACGAGATCTTCTCGAGTTTCTGCATTGGGAAATGAGGGTGTTTCACGTGAAACAGTTCGATGTGATTGTCATTGGTGGTGGGCATGCGGGTAGCGAGGCAGCGGCTGTAGCAGCGCGTATGGGTGCTGAAACGGCGCTGGTGACCCTGCGTGCAGACGCGATCGGCGTGATGTCCTGCAACCCGGCAATTGGCGGTCTAGGCAAGGGGCATCTTGTTCGCGAGATTGATGCGCTGGATGGCGTCATGGGGCGGGTCGCGGACCGGGCTGGAATTCAGTTCAGGCTTCTTAATCGTCGGAAGGGGCCAGCGGTGCAGGGCCCCCGCGCGCAGGCGGACCGCAAGCTCTATCGACTTGCAATGCAGAAGGCACTTGCCCTCCAGCCAAATCTTTCCGTCATCGAGGATGAAGTCGTTGATTTGATTTTAGAAGGCGGGCGTGTTGCAGGGATTCTCGTGAAAAGCGGCCAGAGCTACCGCGCGCCCTCCGTGGTTTTGACAGCGGGGACTTTTCTGAACGGAGTCATCCATATTGGTGATCAGCGCCGACCTGGTGGGCGCGCCGGAGATGCACCTTCCATACCGCTGGCAGAAAGGCTTTTGGATCTGCTGCCGACGCGCGGGCGTCTGAAGACTGGCACGCCTCCGCGTCTTGATGGCCGCACGATAGATTGGTCACGGCTGGAAAAGCAGCCAGGCGATGAGGAGCCTGTCCTCTTCTCGTTCATGAGCAAAGCCCCAGAGGCACGGCAGATTTCGTGCGGGATTACGCACACGAACGAAAAGACGCATGACATCGTCAGGGCCAATCTCTCGCGATCTGCGATGTATGGCGGCTTTATAGAGGGTGTTGGTCCGCGGTACTGCCCCTCAATCGAGGATAAGGTGGTGCGCTTCTCTGAGAAAGAGGGCCATCAGGTGTTTCTGGAGCCCGAGGGCTTGGACGACCACACGGTCTATCCCAACGGGATTTCCACATCCCTGCCAGAAGACGTTCAAGAGGCCTATGTTCGGACAATTGCTGGTCTGGAAGGCGTCGTTATCCTTCAGCCAGGTTACGCAATCGAATACGATTTCTTTGATCCCCGCGAGTTGCGACCATCCCTCGAGACACGTGCGTTGCCGGGGTTGTTCCTTGCTGGGCAAATCAATGGCACGACCGGGTACGAAGAGGCAGCGGCGCAGGGGCTCGTGGCTGGCTTGAATGCTGCTCGCCTGGCAAAGGATTTGGAGCCGGTCGTTTTCAGTCGGCGCGACAGCTACATCGGCGTCATGATTGATGATCTTGTTACGCGTGGCGTAACAGAGCCCTATCGGATGTTCACCTCGCGCGCCGAATTCCGTCTTGCCCTTCGGGCGGATAACGCGGATCAACGGCTTACCCCCATGGGCATGGAAATTGGCTGTGTGTCGGAGGTGCGGCGTCGTCGCTTCGGAGAGAAGATGCAGGGCATTGCGTCTGCACGGGAAGTGCTTCGTGCTCGAAGACTATCGCCGCGCGAGCTGGCCCCTTACGGCGTCCGGCTGAGTCAGGATGGAGCGCGCCGCGACGGCTTCGATGTTCTTTCGCTTGGGGAAGAGGCGCGCCCTGCTGTTGAAGCGATGTTTCCAGAATTTGGGTCGCTTCCCGCAGAAATTCGTGACCAGGTCGCGACAGATGCCCTTTATTCCCAATACCTTGAACGGCAGGAGTCTGATGCGCGCCTTTTGCAGCGCGAGGAGGCTGCTGTGATCCCGATTGATTTCGATTACGATCTGCTTGCCGGCCTTTCGAACGAGTTGACGGCAAAGCTTAAGCGGCAGCAGCCCGCGAATCTTGCACAAGCGGGGCGGATCGAGGGTATGACGCCGGCCGCTCTGACGCTCATCCTTGCTCATCTTCGAAAGGTGCAACGAAGCAAGGTTTCGGCATGACTCCCCTCTTGGACTTGCCAGGTGTTTCACGTGAAACAGTAGAACGGCTGCGCTTGCTGCATACTCTGCTGATCAAGTGGAACCCGGCCATAAACCTCGTCTCCAGGACGACCGTGCAGACGGCATGGGACAGGCATATCGTTGATTCCACGCAGATTTACCAACTTGGCCACACCGATGGCCACTGGGCAGATCTGGGCAGCGGCGGCGGTTTTCCCGGTCTTGTCATCGCCTGCATGGCCTTGGGGCGAGGTGATCCTATTCGCGTGACATTAGTCGAGTCGGACCAACGAAAGGCGACCTTTCTGCGGACAGCCTCTGCCCAGCTTGGTCTTGAAACCAACGTAATCTCTCAGCGGATCGAACAAGTGCCTCCCTTGCAGGCCCGGACACTGTCTGCGCGCGCTCTTGCACCGCTGGGCGTGCTGCTGGACTATGCCGCGCGACATCTTTCGCCACAAGGCTTGTGCCTGTTTCCAAAGGGCGCGACATGGCGGCAAGAGGTTGAACTGGCGAGGAAAAACTGGCACTTCGACCTCGACGTTCACCAGAGCACCACTGATGGCGATGGTGCCATTCTCTCCGTGAAGGCGATCTCGCATGTCTGATCCCAGCCGCCCCAAACAGCCGCGCATCATCGCTGTTGCAAATCAGAAGGGTGGCGTCGGAAAGACGACCACGGCAATCAACCTTGCCGCCGCCCTCGCCGAACTCGGTGCAAGGGTCCTTCTGGTTGATCTCGATCCGCAGGGGAATGCCTCCACCGGTCTCGGGATCGAACTGGCCGATCGACGCCTTACGACATACGATCTTTTGCTTGATGAAGCTCCTCTTGAAGCGGTCATTCAGCCGAGTGCCATTGCCAATTTGTTTGTCTGCCCTGCGAACGCAGATCTCTCTTCCGCGGATATGGAGTTGGTTGCCAACGAAAAGCGTAGCTTCCTTCTCCATGATGCCCTCCGTCAGCCGGCCATGGATTCTTTCAACCTGAATTTCATCCTGATCGATTGTCCGCCATCGCTCAGCCTGCTCACCGTGAATGCGATGGTGGCCTGTCATTCGGTTCTTGTTCCGCTGCAATCGGAGTTCTTCGCCCTCGAAGGACTTTCGCAGTTGATGCTCACTGTGCGGGAGGTACGGCAAACGGCGAATCCGGCGCTAAGGATCGAAGGGGTTGTGTTGACCATGTATGATGGCCGCAACCGGTTGAGTCAGCAGGTCGAAACAGATGCTCGGGAGAATTTGGGCGATCTGGTTTTTCGAACGATCATCCCGAGAAATGTCCGCGTGTCGGAAGCACCGAGTTTTGCGCTGCCCGTTCTGTCCTACGACAGTGCTTCTAAAGGATCTGAGGCGTACCGCGCCTTGGCGGCCGAACTGACCGCGCGTCATCCATTTGAACCCGTGCAGGAGACCGCCTGATGGAAAAGAAAGCCGAGCGTCGTGGTCTGGGTCGCGGTCTTTCCGCCCTGATGGCTGATGTTGCGGTCGATCACGATCCGCAAATGCCGGATCGCCCTCGGCGACCTGATCTTTTGGTTCCGGTCGAAAAGCTGATCCCGAACCCGAACCAACCCCGGCGCGACTTCAAGGCTGATGCCCTTCAGGAGCTTGCAGCATCGATTCGGGTCAAGGGCGTGATTCAGCCGCTGATCGTGCGCTCCCTTTCCGACGGGCGATACGAGATTGTCGCGGGCGAGCGGCGGTGGCGCGCGGCCCAGTTGGCGCAGCTTCACGAGCTTCCGGTCATCATCCGCGACTTCACGGATTCCGAAGTCATCGAAGTCGCCATCATCGAGAACATTCAGCGCGCCGATCTGAACGCCATCGAAGAAGCGCTTGCCTTCCGTCAGCTGATGGAAAAATTCGGGCACACACAAGAAAAGCTGGCCGAGGCCTTGTCGAAAAGCCGCAGCCACATCGCCAACCTGCTCCGCCTCCTTTCCTTGCCGGAAGAGGTTCAGGCACATGTCCGCGAAGGCGTGTTGACAGCAGGCCATGCCCGAGCCCTGATCACGGCCCCGAATGCAGCAGAGTTGGCGCGGCAGGTGATTGCCCGTAACCTATCAGTCCGCGAGACCGAAATGCTTGCGCGCGATCCGGCAAAGCCGGGAAAGGGCAAAGGCAGTGGACCTCGGCCAAAGTCGGACAAGGACGCAGATACGCGCGCGCTAGAGAACGACCTTTCTGCGAATCTGAACATGCGCGTGACGATCGATCACGCAGGTGTGGATGGAAGTGGCACCCTATCCGTGCGCTACCGGAGCCTCGACGACCTTGATCTTCTTTGCCGGGTTCTTTCGGTTATTCCTCGGGACGGGTCCATATGAACAGGGCAACGGCGCTCAGGACGATCACCTGAACAAGCAGCAGCCACTCAGTAAGGCCGAGGACAAACGAAAGAGCAAAAGAGAGGCCGATCGACAGAGTTGCAAGGATCTTTGCCTTACGGTCTATCGCGCCATTCCTTTGCCAATCATGAATCGGCGGGCCAAGCTTTGGATGATCCAGCAGCCAATCGTGTAGGGCCTGAGATGACCTTGCAAAGCAGAAGGCCGCCATCAACAGCAAGGGGACCGTTGGCATCAAAGGCAGAAAGATCCCGACAACGCCAAGGACCAGCGCGACACCGCCGCACAGCATCCATATGAAGCGCGTCATGCCGCTAGCTCTCGCAGAACGGCGTTCAGAACGGCCCGCCCCTCCTTCGTTGCGATGAGGCGTGCATCTTCAATCCGTATGAGGCCGAGATCGGTCAAATGGCCCATCCGCCGTTCATCGAGGGGCGCGCCTGACAGCCTTTCGTATCGCTCGATATCCATTCCCTCAGAGAGGCGCATGGACATCAGCAGATACTCCATTGCTTGCTCAGGACCAGAAACCGGTTCTCGCGCCCTCTCGCCTGCTTTCCCGCTTTCCACGCCCGAAAGCCAGGCGCCGGGCGCTCTCGGTGCCGTCGTAGCCCAGCGTTTGCCGTCCAGCGTCAGCCTGCCATGCGCACCAGGCCCGATCCCGACATAATCTCCCATGCGCCAATAGATAAGGTTATGGCGGCTTTCAGAGCCTGGTCGCGCGTGGTTCGATACCTCGTAGGCGGGCATGCCATGATCCGAACAGATGTCCTGCGTCAGTGCATACATGTCCGCCTGCACCTCCTCATCCGGCAGGCCGAGCAATCCGCCCCGGGCCAGCCGGTCGGCAAAGGCGGTGCCATCCTCGATGGTCAGCTGATACATCGACAGGTGATCGACGGCCATCGACAGGGCTTCGGTTAGTTCGGCACGCCAGTCGGCAAGGGTTTGGTCCTGCCGCGCATAGATCAGGTCAAAACTGACACGATTGAAAACATCTTTCGCAATATCAAAGGCTTGCCTTGCCTCTGCCACCGTGTGCAGTCGTCCCAGCCGACGCAGGTCTGTGTCGCGCAGCGCCTGAACTCCCATGGAAATCCGGGTTACACCAGCCTCATTATAGGCACGAAAGCGACCTGCCTCTACGGAGCCCGGGTTGGCCTCAAGCGTGATCTCTGGGTCATTCACCATAGGCCATGTCGCACGTACCGCAGTCAGAACATCTGCAACGATGTCAGGGTTCATCAACGACGGCGTGCCGCCTCCGAAGAAAACCGTTTCAAGAACGCGCCCTTGCGTTTCTGTGCCAACCCTGCGGATCTCTGTAAGGTAGGCATCGCGCCAGCGCCGCTGATCGATTGATGCCGAGACGTGGCTGTTGAAATCGCAATAGGGGCATTTCGACTGGCAGAATGGCCAGTGGATATAAAGTCCGAATCCTCCGGCTCTCCAATCCTCCATGATTGTTTACCCCCGGAAGGCCGTAACCTCGATCTCGATCTTCATCTCGGGCCGGATCAGCCCAGCAATGACCATGGTCGCAGCGGGTCGGATGTTGCCCAGCGCTTCTCCCAAGGCCGGCACAACCGCATCCACCAATGCGACATCCGTGATCGTGTATTGCACACGTACGATGTCTTCCATCGTGAACCCGCCCTGATCCAGAACGGTGCGGATCGTTGCAAAGCAGTTTCTAGTCTGCTCGGCTACGTCATCTGGCATCGTCATTGTGGCGTAATCATAGCCCGTCACACCCGAAACGAAGCACCAGCCACCCTTCACGACGGCCCGACTGTATCCCATGGTTGCCTCAAAGGGCGAACCAGTTGAAATCCGCTTCATGCGAAACACCCCGCGACAAGCTTGCGAAAGGCATCCGCCCGATGGCTGATGCGGTTCTTTTCCCAGCGATCTATTTCGCCGAAGGTCACGGCGTAGCCGTCTGGTTGGAAGATCGGATCATATCCATGGCCCTGACTGCCGCGCATGGGCCAGACGACCTGACCGGGCATGATGCCCTCGAAGACCTCATCATGCCCGTCCGGCCAGGCCAGAACCAGAGTACAGCGGAACTGGGCCGTCCTTGGAAACGGCGCCGCCGCAGCTTCCAGTTCTTGCCAGGCGCGGGTCATGGCAAGGACGAAGTCCCGCCCCTGCGGCGTTTCCGCCCAATCCGCCGTATAGACCCCGGGTGCACCACCCAGTCCGTCGATGGTGATGCCGCTGTCATCCGCCAGAGCGGGCAGACCGGTGGCCCGCGCCGCGGCGTGGGCCTTGATCCGTGCATTTCCGACAAAGCTGTCCTCAGTCTCTGCGGGTTCCGCCAGACCGAGGGCGGCGGCGCCAGACACGGCTACGGAAAACGGCTCTAACAAGGCCGAAATCTCTTCAAGTTTGCCTTTGTTATGGGTGGCGACGACCAGTCTATCCCCGGTGAACCGCCGCATCACAGACCCAGCGCCGCCTTCTGTGCCCCAACCAGCGTGGCACAGCCTTGTTCGGCAAGATCCAAGAGCTGCCCCATTTCTTCGCGCGAAAAGGTGGCGCCCTCTGCGCTCATCTGGACTTCGATCAGGCGTCCACGGCCGGTGAGAATGAAGTTGCCATCCGTTCCGGCTGTCGAATCCTCGGCATAGTCGAGATCCAGGACAGGCTGCCCAGCATAGACACCGCAGGATACGGCGGCCACGTGGTCGATCATTGGATCGCTGACGATCACGCCTGCCTTTAGCAACTTGTCCACCGCCATCTTGAGGGCCACCCATCCCCCAGTGATTGATGCACAGCGGGTGCCACCATCCGCCTGGATAACGTCGCAGTCGATGACGATCTGCCGTTCACCCAATGCGCTGCGATCTACACCGGCCCGCAAGGCGCGCCCGATCAGTCTTTGGATCTCCTGTGTCCGTCCGGATTGCTTGCCCGCCGCCGCTTCTCGACGCGTCCGGCTGTTGGTGGCGCGCGGCAGCATACCGTATTCGGCCGTCACCCAGCCGAGACCGGTGTTCTTCAGAAACGGGGGCGCCTTGTCCTCGATCGTGGCCGAACAAAGAACGTGCGTTTCTCCCATGCGGATCAGGCAAGACCCTTCGGCATGTTTCATCACGCCGACGTCGATTGAAACCGGCCGCATTTCGCTTAGTTTTCTGCCAGAGGGGCGCATCGGATCATCCTTTTTGGGTCTTGGCCAGATATGCAAGCCAGCCCCCCGGATGCAACCCCGATTGACGCCCTGCAGATGGCCCCGATAATGGCCATGACAGAAGGGTTTCGGAACGATGACGGACGGCTCAAGGCTCCTTTCCGAAATGAACGATCGCTCGCGCGAAGTGTTTCGTCGGGTTGTCGAAGGATATCTCGCATCTGGCGATCCCGTCGGGTCGCGCACGCTCACGCGGTCGATGTCGGAGAAGCTCTCTGCGGCAACGATCCGCAATGTGATGCAGGATCTGGAATTCCTTGGTCTGCTGGACAGCCCGCATATATCGGCTGGGCGCATTCCCACCCAGTTGGGGCTGCGGATGTTCGTCGATAGCCTGCTGGAAGTTGGCACCGTGGCGGAAGAAGACCGAGAACGGATCGACGCCACGCTGGGCAGCAACGATCAGGACGTGTCATCTATCCTTGATCATGTTGGCGCGGCCCTGTCCGGAATCACGCGGGGCGCGTCACTGGTCTTGGCGCCCAAGGTCGAGGCACCGATCCGCCATATCGAATTTGTTTCCCTGTCGCAGGACAGAGCTCTGGTCGTGCTTGTCCTCGCAAATGGCCATGTCGAGAACCGCATCTTCAACCCGCCCCCGGGTCAGACCCCTTCGTCGATGCGAGAGGCGGCCAACTTCCTGAATGCCCTTGCGGAAGGAAAGACGCTGACAGAACTGCGCCGCACCATGGTGGCCGAGATCTCTAAGCGGCGACAGGAAATCGATTCGCTGGCCCGCGATCTTGTGGAATCAGGTCTCGCCGTCTGGGAAAATCCCGGAGAAACATCGGAACGCCTGATCGTTCGCGGTCGCGCGAACCTTCTGGAACAGGAATCGGTCGATCTGGAACGGATCCGCAACCTGTTCGACGATCTGGAGCGCAAGCGGGACATCGCTGATTTCCTTGAGCTGGCCGAAACAGGCGAGGGCGTGCGCATTTTTATTGGTTCGGAGAACAAGCTCTTTTCACTTTCCGGTTCAAGTCTGGTGGTTTCTCCCTATATGAACGCGGATCGGAAAATCATCGGCGCCGTGGGCGTGATCGGCCCGACCAGGCTGAACTACGGTCGGATCGTGCCCATCGTGGATTACACGGCGCAACTCGTCGGGCGGTTGGTGTCCGAACGGGGTTAGTGAAGAAGGCTGAAGGATCATGGCAGACGACAAGACGGTTTCGGAAGATTTCGCCATCGAAGAGGGTCTTGAAGACCTCGCTGCGCTGGATGAGATCGAGGCGCTGCGCGCCGAACGGGATGAACTGCGTGACCGTTTCATGCGCGCGCTGGCCGATGCCGAGAATTCGCGCAAGCGGGGCGAACGGGATCGGCGCGAGGCCGAGCAATATGGCGGCACACGTTTGGCGCGGGATTTGCTGCCGGTCTATGACAACCTGAACCGTGCGCTTAACACGGCGACGGATGAACAGAAGGCGGCCGCATCGGCCCTGTTCGATGGGGTGCAGCTGACGTTGCGCGAGTTGACGAATGTGATGACCCGGCACGGGGTCAAGCCGATCACGCCCAAGGTCGGCGACATGTTCGATCCACAGAATCACGAAGCGATGTTCGAGGCCCCGGTTCCCGGCACGAAAGCAGGCCAGATCATTCAAGTCATGACAGAAGGCTTCCTACTGCATGACCGTCTGCTGCGGCCTGCGCAGGTCGGCGTTTCATCCAACACTGGCGCCTGACAGCGTATCGAGTGGCGACCCGCCGCGCCCCAAAGGCAGCGGCGGGATCGTATCGACCTATTTTTTCTTCGGCGGAACGAACCGCTTGGACGTGTCGCGCGGATCGGTCTTCGGCTTTTCGACGCGCGGCTTTGCCGTCGGTTTCCCGTAACCACCTGCAGCGGGCTTTCCGGCTGTCTTGGCGCGGAAGGGCTTTGCTTCGGCACCCCCTTCGCGCGGGCGATAAGGCTTCTTACCGTCAGCACGTGCGGCAGGTTTCGCGCCACCCTCAGGCCGCTCGCTCCGCCCTTCGCCAGCTTTCCATCCGCCTGTCTTTCCCTGGGGCTTTTCCGTCACCGCACGGCCTTCGCTCGTATGGCTCTTGAAACCAGTGGCGCGCGCCGGGCGATCCGGGCTGCCGCCATGCGATTTGAACCCGGCTGAACGCGGGGTGCTGCCATCATTCTTCCAGCGCGGCTTGCGGTCATCCTCTGTCCGCGGGGCTTGCGGGCGCTTGTCGCCCTTGGCCGCCCAATCCCCGCCGTCGCGCGGGGCGCGCTTCGTGCTGTCGCCCGTCCGCTCACCCGTGCGCTCGGCTGTCGTCCGCTGGGCATATGCCGGTTTTCCGTAGGGCTTGCGCTCTCCATCTTCACGGGGGGCATAGGCCGGTTTCGGGCGTGGCTTCCTATCTTCGGGGGCGCGTGACCGTTCCGACTCACGCGGGGCCTGTGCTCCGCTGTCGGGATGCCATTTGGCGCGCGGCGCCTCGGCAGGTTTCGGGGTCGGTGCATCGTCCTCTTCCACGATGCGCGGCGGCTTGCCCGAATAGCTTGGCCGCTCGGCTCGATCTTCACGGGCCGGGCGTGGCGCGACGCGGCGTTCTGGGCGTTCGGCGCGTTCCGGTCGGACAAAGCCTTCGCGCGGTGCCCGCTCCATGCTGGGTTCGCCCTCGATCCGAGTCATGACAAGTCCCGGCTCGATTTCTACCTCTTCCCCAAATCGGGCCATCAGGGGGGCAGCAATCTGCACGAAAGTCACTTCCTGCTGCACCCGGATCGCGCCGATGCCATCCTTCGCGATCCCTCCGGTTTCGCAAATCTTCGGAAGAAGCCAGCGCGCCTCGGCCCGGCGGGTGTGGCCCACGGAAAGGCGGTACCAGACCGACGGGCCGAAATCGCCCTTTTCGCGCGCGGGAAGGGCGGCCGGGGGCGGCAGGCTGTCGGAAAGAACCTCCGGGGCGGAGCGACCTTCGCGCCACAGCCGCACGAAGGCGGCGGCCACGCGATCTGCGCCGTAACGGTCAATCAGCGCGGCGCCCATCTCGGCCTCGTCTCCCGGCGGCAGGTCGAGTGTCGGGTGCTCCATCAGGCGCAGATCTTCGCGCGCCTGCACCTCTTCGGCACCGGGTGCCTTGGCCCACTCTGCCTCGACCTTAGCGCCCTGCAACAGGCGCTGCGCCTTGCGGAACTCGGCTGGCGGCACGATCAGGGCCGAAACCCCCTTGCGCCCAGCACGGCCAGTACGGCCAGAGCGATGCAGCAGGGTTTCCGAATTCGACGGTAGATCGGCGTGTACCACCAGTTCCAACCCCGGCAGATCGATCCCACGCGCGGCGACATCCGTTGCGATGCAGACCCGTGCGCGTCCGTCGCGCAGGGCCTGCAAGGCATGCATCCGCTCGGACTGGCTCAGTTCGCCGGACAGTGCCACGGCCAGAAAGCCCCGGTTCGCCATCCGGGCATAAAGGTGGTTCACATTCGCCCGTGTCTTGCAGAAGACGATGGCCGTGCGCGCCTCGTAGAAGCGCAGAAGGTTGAAGATCGCATGCTCCTTGTCGCGGGCCTGCACGGACAGGGCGCGGTATTCGATATCGACATGCTGCTTCGCTTCGCCCTGTGCAACGATACGCATCGCATCGCGCTGGAAGGTCCCGGCCAGCTTTTCGATCTCTTTCGGAACGGTTGCCGAAAACATCAGCGTGCGGCGTTCTTCTGGCGCGGCAGCAAGGATGAACTCCAGATCCTCGGCAAAGCCCAGATCGAGCATTTCATCCGCTTCGTCCAGAACCACGGCCTTGATGCCCGACAAATCAAGCGACCCGCGTTCGATATGGTCGCGCAGGCGGCCCGGCGTGCCGACAACCACATGCGCCCCGCGTTCCAGCGCGCGTCGCTCATTGCGGTAATCCATGCCCCCCACGCAGGAGGCAAGCATTGCCCCGGCATCGGCATAAAGCCATTCGAACTCGCGCCGCACTTGCAGGGCCAATTCGCGTGTCGGCGCGACGATCAGGGCCAGCGGCTTGTCGGCGAAAAGAAGACGGTCCTGACCGGCCAGTACATCCTGTGCGATGGCAAGCCCGAAGGCGACCGTCTTCCCTGATCCGGTCTGTGCCGAAACCAGAAGGTCGCGCGTGGAAAGGTCTTCGCCAAGAACGGCGGTTTGAACGGCGGTCAGGCTGTCATAGCCCTTGGCCGCCAATGCCGCTGCCAAAGGCGCGGCAATCATCATATCTGTCATGTCTTTTCCCGAAGGGGCGGCCCAAGCGCCCGTGAAGCACCAATCGTCGGCACCTCATTCCCCTTCGCAGGATCGGCCTCCCAAAGCGCCGCCTGCCCCGGAATCCGCGGGCCGTGGTTTGGGCATAGGGCAAAAAGCTCTGCTTGTATACCCGGGTCAGAAACGCAGGGCGTGCAGAAGGCCAAGACCCGAGACGGTTCCTTCATCGGCCGAGGCAGAGGCGGGCAGAAGCGAAAGGCCGGATACGAATTCTGACCGGCCAGCCTGCGCGCCGGATGCGCCCTCGTCGATCGTAAGCGCGATCTGCGAAAGCGGCCCGCGGATCATCACGGACTCGACAGTCTCGACAGCCAGAAGTGGGGTAATCGTGACGGGTACAAGCAGGAAGAGCCAGCGGATCATCATTGCGTTGCTCCGGTTGAATAGGGACACCCTGAGCATTGCAAGGCGGGTGCCGGGGGGCCTGTCCCGCTCCGTAAGGAGGCAAAGGGACCCATCCTTCCGAACGTGTCAGGCGGTTTGCGCGCCTGTCTCTTGACCCTGCGCCCGTCCTCGCTAGGCTGCGCGCCACTTCAGTGACAGCCCTTGATCGGAGCGAAATGCATGACCCAGCGCCTTCACCTTGTCTTCGGCGGCGAACTGGTGACGCCCGAAAAGAATGTCTTCAGGGACGTCGGTCAGATCCATATCGTTGGGATGTTCCCAGACTATGCCTCGGCCTTCTCGGCTTGGAAGGCAGAAGCGCAGCGCACGGTCGACAATGCGCATATGCGTTACTTCATCGCCCATATCCACCGACTTCGCGACGAAGCGCAGTCCGGGTCAGCAACCGAAGAACTGGGGGCCTGAGCGCCGCCCACGCATGGCCTATTCACTCGGGCTTACTCTTTACAATCTGGCGAACCGGCGCGAAGCCGGGGAAACCTTTGCCCGCGCGCCTCGACCGCCGGGCAGATTGGTCTGGTTGCATGCGCCGAGCGTCGAGTCAGCGCGGTCGTTGCTTGAACTTGGTCGCAGGCTTCAGGACGAAGATGGCTTACTCGTTCTTTTGACCTGCCCGGATGCCCTGCAGCCACGAAAGGCGATCCTGATAGAGCCGCCGCCACCCGACAGTCCGCAGGATGCTCGCGCCTTTTTGGATCATTGGCAGCCCGAGATCGCGATCATGGCCGAAGGCGAGATACGGCCCGCCTTGGTGCACGAGGCCCTTGAGCGCAAGCTGCCTCTGCTGATGGTGGCCGGGCGGCAGCCGACCTTTTTGCGTGACAGGGATGGCTGGTATCCGGGCCTGATGCGCGGACTTCTGGCGGAATTCCGGGCCGTTCTGACGGTAGATGAACCCTCGGCTCGCGCGTTCCGCAAGGCCGGGGCGACCCTGTCGGCTGTCGAGGTGACGGGAAAGCTTGAAGAGGAAAGCGCGGCTTTGCCCTGCCTTGAAGCGGAGCGTGATGCCCTCGCACGCCAATTCGCTACGCGCCCCGTCTGGCTTGCCGCCGCACTGCCCGAGGCGGAGGAGGCCGCGGTGATAGCGGCACATCGGGCTGCGCTGAGATTGGCTCACCGCCTGCTTCTGATCGTGGTGCCAGCAGACCCATCCCGCAGCGTCGCCTTGGCGAGACGGATGGAAAAGGATGAGGGTTGGACCGTCGCAATGCGGGCCGACGAAGAGGAACCCGACTCTGAAACCGAGGTCTATGTCGCCGATTCGGATCGGGAATTCGGACTGTGGTATCGCCTGGCCCCGGTGACCTATCTTGGTGGGAGTCTGGCCGGGGAAGGCTGTATTCGCGATCCGCTTGAACCGGCGGCACTGGGATCGGCCATACTTTACGGCCCGCGCCCCGGCCCCTATGGCGTGGTGTTCGGTCGTCTGGGCGCGGCGCGTGCGGCGCGTGCGGTTGGGTCGGCCGTCGATCTGGCCGAGGCGCTGGGCGATCTTCTCTCGCCCGACCGTGCGGCACGTCTGGCGCAGGCGGCTTGGGCTGTCGCCTCGGATGGCGCAGAAGTGACCGACCGAGTGATCGAGAAGGTCCGTCGAATCATGGACGGTGACGGGTAATGCGCCCGCCAGACTTCTGGTTCACGCCGCCGGACCGACCCACGCCCTTGGCGCGGCTTCTGTCGCCGATGGGGGCGGTCTATGCCGCTGCGACGGCGCGTCGGCTGCGCAGAACGGGATACAAGGCGGCTGTTCCAGTGATCTGTGTCGGAAACCTGAATGCCGGTGGAACCGGCAAGACGCCCACGGTCATTGCCCTGCTTGAACGATTGTCGGCACGCGGCGTCGCGGCACATGTCGTATCGCGTGGCTATGGCGGGCGGCTGGAGGGGCCCGTTCAGGTACAGGAGCGGACACACACAGCAGTGGATGTAGGGGATGAGCCGCTTCTTCTATCGGCCTTCGCGCCCGTATGGGTGGCCATGGATCGCGCGGCCGGTGTTCGTGCAGCCGAGGCAGCGGGCGCGAGCGTGGTCCTGATGGATGACGGGTTCCAGAACCCGGCCGTACAGAAGGACCTGAGCGTAATCGTCGTCGACGCTCTGCGAGGTTTTGGCAATGGGCGCTGCCTTCCGGCGGGTCCATTGCGCGAACCCGTTCCTGTCGGGATGGCGCGGGCGGACCTGCTCTTGTCCATCGGGGATATGGCGGCGCAATCGGGTTTTGCTGCAGTCTGGGGGAATGAGATCTCTGTTCCTCACCTTAAGGGGCAGTTGGTGCCCTTGAAGATGGGGATGGACTGGCAGGGTCTTCGGGTGATCGCCTTCGCCGGGATTGGGCACCCCGAGAAGTTCTTTGCCACGCTGCGGTCAGAAGGGGCAGAAATCCTGCGCGCCGTTGCTCTGGACGACCACCAGCCCCTGACCGAGGCCCTGATGGCCCGGTTGGAGTTAGAGGCGAGAGGATCGGCGGCGCAGCTTGTGACCACAGAAAAGGATGCTGTACGCCTGCCGCAGTCGTTTCGCCAGAAGGTTCTGACCCTGCCCGTAAGGCTACGGCTCGAAGACTCGACCGCGCTTGATACTGCCCTGGAAAGGCTGGGGCTTTAGCCCAAAACGTCATCCTGATGTTCGCCCAGTTTCGGCGCGGGCCGGTCAAGGGCGAGGTCGGCATCGGAAAAGGTGAAGGGCGACCGAACCCCGGGAACACCATCAAGATCAAGGCGCATCTTGCGGGCAATGACCTGCGGGTCGGCGAAAACATCGGCCAGATCGTTGATCGGTCCCGCGGGTACACCCTGCGTCTCGCAAGCCGCCAGAAGATCGGCCTTGGTCCAGCGAAGGGTGGCGGCCGTCAGTGCCTTGGTCAGGGGCGCGCGGTTGCGGATGCGGTCGGCATTCGTAAGGAAGTCTGGTGAGTCGGCAAGCGCGTCAAGCCCTAAGATGGAGCAAAGCCTGCGATATTGGCCGTCATTCCCGGTGGCGAGGATGATCCAGCCATCAGCACAATCGAAGACGGCATAGGGCGCAAGGTTGGGATGGGCGTTGCCCATCTTTGCCGGGGCCTTTCCAGTGGCAAGGAAGTTCATGTTTTGGTTGGCCATGATGGCGGTCGCCACATCCATCAGCGCCATGTCGATCTGCTGTCCCTTCCCTGTGACCCCGCGCTGAATCAGCGCGGCAAGGATCGCAGTCGCCGCGTAAACCCCTGTAAAGACGTCAGTTACGGCCACACCCACCTTCTGGGGCTGACCGTCCGCTTCGCCTGTCACGCTCATCAGCCCGGCCATGCCTTGAATGATGAAATCATATCCGGCGCGGTGGGCGTAGGGGCCGGTCTGGCCGAAGCCGGTAATGGAACAATAGATCAGCCGGGGGTTCACCTGTTGCAGAGAGGGCCAGTCGAGGCCGTATTTGGCAAGACCGCCAACCTTGAAATTCTCGATCACCACATCTGCGTCCGCGATCAATCTGCGCACGACCTCTTGCCCTTCTGGCGTGCGGAAATCACAGATGATGGAGCGTTTACCGCGGTTGGTGGCGTGGAAGTAGGCAGCAGAACGGTCGCCGTCGCGGTCGATGAACGGAGGGCCCCAGCGGCGGGTGTCATCACCTTCGGGCGCCTCGATCTTGATGACATCGGCGCCCAGATCGGCAAGCGTCTGACCGGCCCAAGGGCCGGCCAGAATCCGTGCAAGTTCAATGACTTTTATGCCTGCGAGGGGCGCAGCCATCTCATTCTGCCAGCTTGGCTTCGATGAGGGATTTCATGTCGTCAAAAGACATGTTGGCGTGCTTTTCGCCGTTGATGATGAAGCTGGGGGTGCCTTCGATGCCGTCGGCTTCCATGTTTTTCTCAAAATGGGCTACCATGGCTTCGGCCTTAGCGCCGTCCTTCAGACAGGACTCGAGGCTGGCATCATCCAGACCGGCGGCTTTGCCGATGGTGCGCAGGTTGCCGACCACAACATTTGGGTCATCCGACGCCGCCCACTCCTGCTGCTGGTCGAACAGCATGTCGACGATGCCGAAATAGCGCATTTCGCCGCCGCAGCGGGCGACCATAGCCGCCCAGAGACCGTAGCGGTCAAAATAGACTTCGCGATAGGTGAAGTGGACCTTGCCAGTGTCGATGTATTCGGCCTTGAGCTGCGGCCAGACATTGGCATGGAAAGTGGCGCAATGGGGGCAGGTGAAAGAGGCATATTCGGTGATCTTCACCGGAGCATCCGCAGAACCCACTGAAAAATCGGTGATTTCCACAGGCGCCGCATCCGTCGCTGCGGCCTCTTGCGCGCTGGCGGAGAGGGGAAGAAGCGCGGCAACGGCGAGGGTTGCGGCGGTGGCGAGTGTCTTCAGCATGGGGTCTGCCTTTTCATTTTCTGCGGCGAGTTAAGATGTTTCGGGCAAGGGCTTCAAGAGCCTGCCGCAGGCCTGGATCGGTGACCGGGGCAGTGGTTTCCTTGGCCTTTTCGACGATTTCGGGTGCCGCATCCTGTGCCGCGTTTTGTGCAGCATTCTGTGGCCACAGGAATGCAGCCTGACCTTCGGAAAAACCGGTGGCGGCGGTCTGTGTCAGTGTGATGCGCGAGATCGCGGCGTAGCCGTAGACGGCATTCACCTTCTCGACCATCCGGGGCAACTGCATCTGCACCATCGGCGCATGGGCCGAGGCGACGAGGAGGGTGAGCGTTGCCCCAAACCCTTCGCGGCCATAGCCGATCTTCACGGGGCGGGTCATGCGGGCGAGATCCTCGCCCACCACCTCGGGCCAGTGGGTGAGAAGGCGGGCGACGGCGAAGCCGCGGCTTTCCGAGGCATGGCGGATAGGATCGCGCAGGAAGCCCGACGCCGCCTCGAACCCGCGCATGCGGCGGGCGGGATCGGGGGGTGGGAGCGGCTTGCGCGACATCTGATCCTTCCGGGTGGCCCTGCGGGCCTTGGCCGCTATTCTAGCGAGGGGGCGCGGCGGTGCAAATGCAGGCGCGGACACGGGTTGAGCAAAAGGCGTAAAGAATGCGTGACGGAGATGCGAGCGGTTTGTCCAATGTGCTGCTGGATTGGTACGACCGTCACGCGCGGGTGATGCCGTGGCGGGTGCCGCCGGAGGAAAAGAAGGCAGGCGTCAAGCCTGACCCTTACCGGGTCTGGCTGTCGGAGGTGATGTTGCAACAGACGACAGTTGCGGCGGTGCGAGAGTATTTCCGCCGGTTCGTCGACCGCTGGCCGACCGTGGCCGATCTGGCGGCGGCACAGGATGCCGATGTGATGGGGGAATGGGCGGGTCTTGGCTATTACGCCCGGGCGCGGAACCTGCTGGCCTGCGCCCGTGCCGTGGTGCGGGATCACGGAGGGGTGTTCCCGGCTACCCGCGAGGGGCTGCTGACGCTGCCGGGGATCGGACCCTATACCGCGTCGGCCATCGCCGCCATCGCGCATGACGAGGCCGCGACGGTGGTGGATGGCAATGTGGAGCGGGTGATGGCGCGGCTCTGGTTGGTGGAAGAGCCGCTTCCCGGGGCAAAAGCGGCACTAACACGGCTGGCGGAGGGTCTGACACCCGCCATGCGCCCCGGGGATTATGCGCAGGCGGTGATGGATCTGGGGGCCACGATTTGCACCCCGCGCAACCCGGCCTGCGGCATCTGCCCGTGGCGGGAGCCGTGCCGCGCGCGCGCCGAGGGCGTGCAGGCCACGTTGCCGCGAAAGGTGGAGAAGGCCGCGAAACCGGTGCGGCAGGGCGTGATCTGGATCGCGCGGCGGGTGGATGGGGCGTGGCTGGTGGAACGGCGGGCGGAACGGGGGCTGCTGGGTGGGATGCTGGGCTTTCCGGGATCGGATTGGGATGGCGGCGGCGGGGCGGAACCCGTGGCGGCGGATTGGCAGGAGGTGGGCGAGGTGCGCCACACCTTCACGCATTTCCACCTGATCCTGCGCTGCCGGATCGCGCGTGTCGAAATGGAGGCGGAACCGCAGCGCGGGACCTTTCTTCCCAAGACCGAGCTTCGGCCTTCGGACCTGCCTACAGTGATGCGCAAGGTCTTTGACCTTACGGAAGGCGTCTTTTCGCCGTCTTGAGTGGTGCCCGGGGACGGGTATCATCCCGTCCTGTCCCTGTAATCGGTTGTTCGCCCATGATCCCTGCCGTCGACATCGCCAAGCCTGCCCATGCCCTGCCTTTCTGGATGTCGCTGACGCTTGTGCCGATTGCGGTGCTGGCGGCGCTTTGGGGCGGATGGGCGATCCTGCTTTTGCCTGCGTCGACGTGGTGGCTGTTCACGCTGCTGGATCAGTTGACCGGGAAGGAGGAGGAGAATCCCGATCCGACGACGCCGGAGGCATCGCTGGGATGGTATCGGCGGATCACAGTGATCTGGTTTCCTATCCAGTTCGCGCTGCTGGTGTGGATGCTGTGGTATGTGCCCGGGGCGGCGCATCTGGGGCCGTGGGAAAAGGTCGGCGTCTTCTTCGGGATGGGTGTGGTGGCAGGAACCATCGGCATCAACTACGCGCATGAGTTGATGCATCAGAAGTCGAAGCTGGAGCGGTGGTTGGCCGATCTTCTGCTGGCCTCGGTCCTGTACAGCCATTTCCGATCAGAACATCTGCGGGTGCATCATATCTGGGTGGGCACTCCGCGCGATCCGGTGACGGCGCGGTACAACGAGGGGTTCCATCGGTTCTTTCCGCGCGTTCTGGTGCAGTGCCGCCGGTCGGCCTGGGCGGCGGAGGTTGGGATGCTGGCGCGCAGGGGTCTGCCGTGGTGGAACCGGGCCAACCCCTATTGGCGGTATTGGGCGCTGCAGGGGGCGATGGTGGTGCTGGCGCTGGTCTTGGGCGGCTGGGTCGGGCTGGGCCTGTTCGCGGTGCAGGCCTTTGTGGCGGTGTGGCAGCTGGAACTGGTGAATTACATCGAGCATTACGGGCTGACTCGGCGGCATCTTGGCGAGGGGCGGTATGAGCATGTGCTGCCGCGCCATTCGTGGAATGCGACCTACAAGGCATCGAACTGGCTGCTGATCAATTTGCAGCGCCATTCGGACCATCATTACAAGCCGGATCGGCGGTTCCCGCTGCTGCAGACCTATGGCGATGACGAGGCGCCGCAATTGCCGCTGGGCTATCCGGTGATGACGATTGCGGCGATGATCCCGCCTTTGTGGAAGCGGATCATGAACCCGCGCGTGAAGGCGTGGCGGAAGCGGTTCTATCCGGACGTGACGGATTGGAAGCCTTACAACAAGGGGCTTACGCCTTTACCGGCGCAATAGGCGGAGGGGAAAAGACCCCGCCACGGACAAGCGTGGCGGGGCAGTGGCGCCGCGGGCGGACCACGGCGCAGGCGTAACTGTTGCGGGGGGTCAGGTCAGTTGGGGCGGCCCTGATCGCTGTCCATCTCGGCGCGGATTTGCTGGCGCAGGATGTCGATGGGGATCATCTTGCCGTCCCGCTTGAAGTGCCAATAGGTCCAGCCGTTGCAGGAGGGCGCGCCTTCGTAATGCGCGCCGACCTGATGGATGGAACCCTTGATATCGTTGCCGATCAAGGTGCCGTCGGCGCGGACCTTGGCCTTGAAGCGGTTGCCGATGGAGAAGAGTTCTTCGCCGGGCCGCAGCATGCCGCGTTCGACGACTTGCCCGAAGGGAACACGTGGTTCGGCGCGTTTTGACCCAGTGATTTCAAGCGCGGAGGCATCGAATTTCCGGATGCGCGAGATGCGGTCGGCGGCGGCCTTGCGGTAGGCCTCTTCGCGTTCGATGCCGATGAAGTCGCGGCCGAGCATCTTGGCCACGGCACCCGTGGTGCCAGTGCCGAAGAAGGGATCAAGGACGACGTCGCCCGGGTTGGTGGTGGCGATCAGGACGCGGTGGAGCAACGCTTCGGGCTTTTGCGTGGGGTGGGCCTTGTCGCCGTTTTCGTCTTTCAGCCGTTCATGCCCAGTACACAGCGGGATGACCCAGTCGGAGCGCATCTGCACGCCTTCATTGAGCGCCTTAAGCGCCTCGTAGTTGAAGGTGTATTTGGCGGCCTCGTCGCGGCTTGCCCAGATCAGGGTTTCATGGGCGTTGGTCAGACGCTTGCCCTTGAAGTTGGGCATGGGGTTCGACTTGCGCCAGATCACGTCGTTCAGCATCCAGAAGCCTGCATCCTGCAAGGCAGCTCCGACGCGGAAGATGTTGTGATAGCTGCCAATTACCCAGATCGCGCCATTCGGTTTCAACAGCCGCCGCGCGGCCTTGAGCCAATCGCGGGTAAACTGGTCGTAGGCGGCGAAGCTGCTGAACTGATCCCAATGGTCATCGACGGCGTCGACCTTGGAATTGTCGGGACGGTGAAGGTCGCCCCTGAGCTGCAGGTTATAGGGGGGGTCTGCGAAGATCAGGTCGATGGAGCCTGCGGGCAGGCTGTTCATCATATCGATGCAGTCACCAGCAAGGATCTGGTTGAGGGGCAAGGATGCCGCCTCTGCCTTGGTCTTGTTCGTCATGTCTGCCTCTGTCGTCGGCCCGTTTTGGTGCCGTTCTTGTTGCCGACAAAGATGAGTCAGAGGCGATTCGCCGTCAAATTCTTTTTTGAATCAAGGGGTTATAGAATGTTCTTGATACAAGATGTTGTGGACGGGCTTGAAGGAACGCCTATGGTGTGGGGTTATTCCAAAATCTAGAAGCGCCCGAAGATGGGCGGGAGTCGGGTAACCAGCGTTAACATCCCAGCCGTAGCCGGGGAATTGTTGCGCCAAATCCACCATGATCCGGTCACGTGTGACCTTTGCCACGATGGATGCGGCTGCGATGGAGAGAGAGCGGGCATCGCCTTTCACCACTGCTTCGGCACTGCAACCGATGCCTTTCGGGATCATGTTGCCGTCGATGAGAGCATGGTCGGGAAAGGTTGCCAGACCCTTTACGGCCCGTTCCATGGCCAGATGGCTGGCGCGGAGGATGTTGAGTTCGTCGATCTCGGCCACGCTGGCATGGGCGATGGAGACATCGGCGCTGGCCATGATGAGGGTGAAGAGGGCGTTCCGCCGCGCCTCGGTCAGCGCTTTTGAATCGTTCAGACCGTCGGGAATGCGGGCGGGATCTAGGCGGACGGCGGCGGCGGTGACGGGGCCGGCGAGGGGGCCGCGGCCAACCTCATCCACGCCGACAACGGAAGCGTGGCCACGGGCGATGGCGGCGGATTCAAAGCAGAAATCGGGGCGGGGTTTGGGTGGCATCCTTGGGAGGTAGCGGATGCGGGCCGATGGGGGAAGGGTGGAAAAGGCTGGGGGTGGGGGCTGCTCACCCCCCCACCCCCGAAGGTGGGCGCGGGTCCGGCAAGGATGACCCGCGCCCGTATGGCCGCCCGGAGGTCAGTACCGGGCGCCTTCCACCCGGAAGCCCGCTTCGCGCAGGCATTGATCCGAGTAGATGCGATCACGCTGTCCATAGATACGCGCGGTGCGGGCGCAGTATTCCGGCAGGCGGAAGTTAAAGCCCTGCTGGCGCAGGCAGTTTTCGCCATAGACGGTGGCGGTGCCTGCATTGCCGCTGATTTCAATCGCGCAGACGGACGGCACGCGGGGATGGCGCACGGGATGGGGTTTGTAGACGGGGGGCGGGTTCTGCGGCGCGTAATGCTGCTGCTGCCCACGGTTGCGGTTCGTCTGACTGGCGATGATGCCGACGATGGCCAGCGCGGCCAGTGCCTTGGCGAGGTCGTCATTGTCGGCGCGGGCCGGGACGGAGGTCCCTGCGAGGAGGCCCAATGCAGTGGCGGCGGCGGCGACGATGACGACAAGGCGGCGGCTGATGCTGCGGCTGTCTTGCCCGCTGGGGCGGGGCATGCTGGCGCTGATATGGACGGTTTCGGCGAGGGTTTCCGAGTGGGTCATCATTGCCTCCGGCTGAGGTTGGGCGGATCGCGGTGAGGCGGCGATCCCGGATGAGCCAAGGCTGGGATGGGTGGGGCCGGACAGGCAATAACGCCGGATTGATATGGGATAGCGGCGGCATAAACCCCTTCCCGTGGGCTATGTCATTGCCTAGCGGGCGGGCTGCGGGCAGAGTGCCGGGCAATAACGGAGGTCGATCCGATGATGCGCCTTTTCCTTGCCGTGGCGGTGATGCTGGCCCTTGGGCAGCAGGCTTCTGCCGAATGCTATGCCGATTACAAGGCAAAGCAGGACGATCCCTTGCGCCTGCATTATGGGGTGGCGCAGGTCAGTGACGGGGCCTGCGGCGCGGGGCCCGGTGCGGCCGAAGGAGAGCTTGCCGCGCGTCTGGCGGCGGGGGGATGGACCCTTCTGAACGTGCTGTCGGTGTTCGGCCCCGAGGGGCTTGGGGAAAGGAAATCGAGTGCAGGAGAATACTTCCTCCGCTTCTGAGAGCCTGAAGGCGGGGAACCGCGTCGTTGCCGGGGGGATCGTGGCGATCGTCCTGATCCTGCTGGGCGCGGCGGTGTTCTTGTTCCTGAACCTGCCGGATGCCAATGCTTTCAACGCCAAGGTGGAGCGGCTGTTCGTCGAGAATGACGATCTGACCAGTTTCGCGGACATCAAGCTGTTGGAAATCCTTGCCCAATCGGGGACGGCCTTTTCCGAGGTGCTGGCCAGCTATCGGATGGTGATCTTTGTTCTGCTGGTGTTTTCCACCGCACTGCTGTTGGCGGCGCTGGTGTTTCTGGTGACGATCATCGCGCTGAACCGGCGCATTTCGGCGATCCAGCGGTCGGGGATACAGGTGGCGAGCCTGTTGATCAGCCGCGAGGGACGGGCCGTCTATATCAACGATATGGAGTTCCAGTTGACCGAAGCGGCGCTGGAAACGATGGCGGTTCTGGCCGAGGCGCGGATGGATGACGAGGTGCTGACCGGCGCGCAGATCGAGGCCGTGATTTCCGGGCGGAACGAGGCGGATTGCGACGAGGCGGCGGGGGCGACGCGGGTGAAGCGGTTGCGGGATGCGCTGGGCAATCAGTTGGTGAGCGAATTGCTGGTGAAGACCATTGCGCGGCGGGG
>JACVZW010000076.1 GCA_014654775.1 Paracoccaceae bacterium
GAGCCTGCGCCCGGAGCGTCGTCATCGGCATCCTCGGCCTCGTCATCGGCCGGATCGTCATTGCCACCCGAAGAGGTGTCCTCGGACCCGGTCGTTCCTTCCTCCGGCTCGAGGGTTTCTGCCCCGGTCTCGGGAGCATCGCCGCTGTCTGCGCCGCTGTCTGTACCGCTGCCTGCACCGGGCTCTTCGCCATCCGCGTTTCCGGCATCGCCGCCGTTGTCTTCACCAGTGCCCGCGCCGCCGCCATTGTCTTCGTTGGAGACCTCGAAGATCCGCTCATCCAGCCCGGTCAGGCCGGTATTGCGCATCACGATGTCGGCGAAGCTCTGGCCTTCGACGAAGTTCGGGTAGAGGTCGAAGTTCTCCAGCCGGTCGATATAGTAGAAGCGGTCGCCTTCCTGCAGACGGTCAAGCTGTTCATGGATCACCACCCAGAAGGTGGAGCCCACGATGCCGCCGTTCACCTTCGCCTCGGCCAGACCGCCGACCCAGAGGTCGACCCGGTCGATGCCCTTCACGGTGAAGGTGCCGTCCCCGTTGTCGACAAGGGTGATGTCGGGATTGACCGCCGCGAAGGCATTCGCCGCCGCCTGATCTTCAAGGCGAAGGTCCGGATAGGCCTCACGGAACTGGTTCAGAACCGTCTCCGACAGAGTGTTGCGGGCGCCGAAGTCCTCCCAGCTGCTGTAGGGTTGCAGAAGACCCGCATCCACGAAGCTGAGCGCCTCTTGGATATAGGGGCTTTCCGAGGCCAGAAGCGCGGTCTTCACCTGGTTCAGCGTGCCGATCCCCACATCGCGGCCACGGGCCACGTTGAAGGAGAAGAGGTCGGCGCTGACCCGGACCAGATCATTGCGGACACCGTCCACGATGTTCACGTCCACCTCTTCGGCCGCCTGACCGGCGATGCCTTCCAGCACCGCGCCCGCGCCGTGTTGCAGGTAGCCGGGCTGCGGCACATAGCCGAAGCCAGCCAACACATCCAGAGTCCGAGTGAAGGCCCCTTCGTCATTGGTCGGGTTGAGGAAGGCGTCAAAGAGCGACACCTGCGACACCGTCCCATCCGCATTGGTGACCGAGATGGTCTGGCCGATCATGGTATGGCCAAAGCGGTAGACCGCCGAGGCGAATTCGTGGCTGATCGCCGCGTTCGCATCAGGGTTCCACGCGGTGAAGCCATGGTCGCCCTCGCCCCGGATCCCCACGCCGCCGAGCAGTTTTTCGGCGAATTCGGTGAAGACCACACGCTGGTATTCGGCCTCGTTCACGATCTTGGCCGCTTGGAACAGTTCCTCCGCCGTCAGCACCGTGCCGTTGCCGGCATAGACGCCTTCCAGCTGATCCACGTGGAAGTTGTGGTTGCGCGCAAAGATCGTGTGCATCGAGGTCAGCGTGATGTTCTCGTTCACCCGGCCATCGCCTGCCACGATGTGGTCCAGCAGGTTGATGAAGGGGTTGGCATCGAGAAGCAGCGGCTGACCTTCGCCCATGAAGTTGGCGGCAAGCGTCTTGACGACGTCGGCATTGTAGCTGCCGTCCGCTTTCTTCAGGTCCGAGTAGTACTGCAGCAGGGTCTGGCCGCCATCGGGCAGATAGTCGCCCGTGAAGACGGTGCCCGCTTCGATGTGATGGTCCAGCACCTCACGCAGCGTCGGCAGCAGCTTGTAGCCCGGGGCCGAAGGATCGTCCGCCCCCAGAAGGACGCGGGCCCCCAGACCGCCATTGCCATCGCTTTCGCGCAAGAGCTGGCCGATCATGCTGGTCGACCCGTAGACCTGGTTCTGGTCCACGAAGGGCGAGGTGATGTTCAGGTGCTGGGCCGCACCATTCGCATCAAAGCCCTCGACCGAAGCGCGGGTCAGGTCGGCCGGGTTGTCGTTGCGCGCGCCCATGCCGGGTGCACCGATCTGGATCGAGCCCGCACCGCCTTTCGGGATGAAGCTGAGGCCATGGTCGAAGTATTGCGCGAAGGCCATGAAGAAGATGTTGGCCTGCGCGCTCGGCGCAAGATCGGCCTCCTGCGTCCCGATGATGTCCGAGATCGCCCGCGGGTCGAGCCCGTCGAAGATCGGGTTGACCGCGTTGTTGACGCCACCGGCTTCCAACTCGCCCGAACGGTTGGGCGTGATGCGGATGAAGGGTTCGCCATGCGCGCCCATCGTCGGGTTGTCGGGGTTGTTGTCGATCCCCGTCAGGGTGCGGACACCCAGCGCATTCGCCGCATCGTCATTCCCATCCGGGTTGATCCCACGCACAAGATCCAGCAAACCCGCCGCATCGCGCGCCGTCAGAAGCGCAGGAGTGACACCGCCACCCGTG
>JACVZW010000077.1 GCA_014654775.1 Paracoccaceae bacterium
ACCACCACGACCACCACGACCACCACGACCACCACGACCACCACGACCACCACGAGGCGGTGTTTGGCATCAAAGCTGCGGTCAACGAGTATTTCGACGTGGGGGCGATAGCGCCCGCGCCGCAGCCCGGGCCATGGCGCAGCCGCCGGAGGCGGCGTCGCCTGGCTACCCGGGCACGAACTGGCGGAGAGGTCGGCCCCGGGCCGATCTCTTCGCCGTGAGCCGTGGAGCGAGCCTGCGAGGTGCGCCGGCCGGGCCAGCGCGGTGCCTTGGCCGATCAGGGGGCGGGAGGGAGGACAGGCGCACAGGGGCCGCGATGCGGCCCCTGGCTTTCGGATGGTGCTCGGGTTGTTACTTGTCCTTTCCGGTGGGGATGCGGGAGATGCGATCGACGCGGAGATCGGTGGTGTAGACGGTGTGTCCGTCCTTGTCGTAGGTGGTCTCCTCGATATCACCGCGCACATGGACCAGATCGCCGGTTTGCAGGTTGGACTTGATCCAGTCGAAGCCCGGGTTGCGCTCCCAGAGGGTGACGGTGTTCCAGCGGGTTTTCTCTTTGACCTCGCCGGTTTCGCGGTCCGTCCAGCGCTCGGAGGCGGCGACGGAGATCTTGAGGCACTTGGTGAGGGTCGTGATCTTGCCGACGTAGCCCTGAAGCTGGAACTCTGCGTAGGTGAACATGGTGCTTGCCTTTCTCTGGCTGGTTTCGATGAGAAGGGGGCACGGCAGGGTGACTTGCGATCCAGAAGAAAGACGGAGGGTCCGCTCTGCGGAAACCGTCTTTGTTCTGGAAGGGCCAAAAGAGAAAAGGGGGGTGGAAGGGGCGTTCGGGGCTTGTCCCCGAATCCCCCTGGAACCCCGGAGCCGCGCGGGCGCGGCTCACCTTGTGCCCGTTCGCGAAAGGCGGCCTGCGGTAAGTGTCCCTGATCGAAACCGGACAGGGAAGGGCGTGCGGCCCTTGGTCATGCAGAGTTCCTGCATCAGGGTTGGCGCCAGGCGTGCGGTTCCTGATGAGTGCCTGATCTCCGTCGCAGCCTCCGGGCGCGGGTCCCATAGGCTGCGATCTGTCCGGCGAGGTGGAAAACCTGCTGGAATGCCGTCACCGGGCGCGACGGTTGGGGGGCTTTGACTGGATCAAGTCCGGCCTGCTGGCGCTCCGCTGGTTTGCGCGGTGATATCGAGGAGGCCGGCTACGAGGGGCGCACCGTTTGCCATGTCACCGATCTTTGCGGCGGCCCGTGTCTCGGTCCTGCCGGTGGACTGGGGGTGACAGCCCGGCTTGAGACGAATGGCAGGGGCTGCATTGCTGCGGCCTTTGCCCGACATGGTCCGGAAGGGTTCCCGCCCCCTGATCGGCCTTGGCGGGGTGCGGAACGGCCGGGGTCAGGCGAGGATTTGCGCGGCGCGGCGTGGAACGCTGCGGCGCGTTGCAAAGAACAAGGCCGCAAGGGGCGTTCGGCTTGTCCGAATCCCCCTTGCGCCTTTGAGACGCGCGCGCCTTTCGCGCGTCTCTCGTTATCGGGTGGGCATGACGGTTTGAGCGCAGGGCGAGGGTCAGCACATGCAAAAGCGGCCCCCGAAGGGGCCGCTGAAGTTCAGGATTTCGTCTTGCCCTCGATCGCTGAAATACGATCCTCATGATGAGCAAGGTTTCCAGCGAGAAACGTGAGAATGTGCGCAATGCCATCCATTCGGATATTCACGTTCTCGAATCCCGCGTTCATTTCCGCCCGCAGGTCCTGCATGTCCTTCCGCATCTCCTGAAGGAGGCGGACCGTGTGGTTCTCTGGGGTCTCGCTCATGTCGTTCTCCATGTTCTACAATGTAGGGTATAGACCTGCGTCTGACTAGGCATCTCTCGCCCTGCGCGGTCGTCGCATGCGGACACGCCGAGTCAAGGACCGCGCCGCTTGCGGCGCGGCTTGCAAGGGGCGCGTTTTTCACGCGCCCCGCCGTCCTTGACCGGTGTGGTAGAATGCAAAGACCGTGGTGGGGGAGAGGTCCGGCCCCGCGGCACGCGTGCGTGGCGCGGGTGAACAGCCGGACGCGATGGATGGTGCAACGGCTCAAGCAATGGCTGCACGCTCGTGCGGACCGCTGGCCACAGCGGGCACGAGTTCAGGGGAGAAAGGCCGCAAGGGGCGTTCGGGCCTTGTGCCCGAATCCCGCTTGCGCTCCGAGACGCGCGCGGCCCGCGCGTCTCTCATTGTCGGGTGGGCGGGGGCTGTCTGGCGCTGGCGGGGCTTGCCCCGGTCTGCGCCGGGCTGCCCCCGCTGGGTG
>JACVZW010000078.1 GCA_014654775.1 Paracoccaceae bacterium
TCGCCGTGCTGGATTGCCAGTCGGATTTCGGCGCATCCGGTGCGCCGGTGTTCCGCGACACCGCCTATGGGTCCGAGGTGGTGTCGGTGATTTCCGGCGGGGCCGAGATGAATGGGAAACCCGTCGCTATTGCCGTTCCGGTCGAGGGTGTGCTGTCTGGCCTGATGGCCCAGCTTGACCGCGCCGCGCGGGCGGCGGCGCCGGGGGTGCGGACGATCTCGGGCGGGCGCAGCGGTATGGGTGCGGGTGGGGCCAAGTTTCTGAGGGTCGATGACGCCCCCTGAGGCGCGAAACAGACCCGCGACGGATGATCGTTGCAAGGGGCGCCCTGCCGGGGGCGCCCCTTCTTTGTTCAGTAGATCAGGCTGTCATAGACCGTGTAGGCGCCCGAGGCGCTGTCGATGCGGGCATTCAGGCCACGGTCGGCGGCATAGGCCGTGACGGCGCGGAAGGTGGCCGGGCCGAAGACGCCGTCGATGGCGCCGCTGTAATAGCCCTGACGGGCAAGCTGACGCTGGATCGCGCGGCGTTCGGTGGGGCTGTAGCTTTTGAACGCCTGCGACGCGGCGGAGGTGGAGAGGCCGTGTTGCGCCACCGGGGGCGGGGAAAAGTAGACGGGTTCACGCGGGGCCGGGGGCGCGTAGTATTGCGGCTGCTGTGCCTGATAGCGCGGCTGCTGGGCCTGTGCGCGGGGCGCGGCCATGTTCTTCAGCACGGTGCCGACGATGACGGTGGCGGCGACGCCTTTGAGGAAATCGCGCTCGCGCTGGCCTGCCTGCACAGGGGCTGCGGCGGTGGCAGCAAGGGCGAGGGCGGCGATGGCGGCGGTGGTCGCGGTGCGGAGGTTCGGCAGCATCTTTCATCTGTCCTTTCGGCTGTGGTCGGCGGATTGCCTTGCCGGAGAGATGGCCGAAGCGGGGATGTTAGGCAAAAGCGCAAGGCTGATATGCGATAACAGACCTTTCGGGCACAGCTTTACCTGTGGTTAGTGGCCATCCTGTTCCGGCGGATGCAGGGCGCGCTGCAGCCATTGCGTGAGCCAAGCGACGCGGCGCAGGGCCTGACGCTTTGCTTCGATATCGCCTTGGGTCACGGGTTCGATCGTGATCGCATCGGCAAGGCGGTACAGCTCTGTCGCGACGGCGATGCGTTCGTCTTCGGTCAGGTTTAGGCGGTTGGGTTCGATCGCGCTGACAGCGAGGCGGCGAAGCGTTTCGGGCATGTCATCATCCGGCTTTGTCATCGAATTTACATTCTCATTTACAAGTTAAGCGCAAATAAGGATGCCGTGACGTAAGCGCAAGACATTGTCTTTGACATTGTCTGTGAGAATTTTGTAACGTTACGTCATGCCCCGCAGCTACACCCTTTCCGACAAGGCCCGCACCGAACGTGAGGCACAGAAGCAGGCCACGCGCCGGGCGCTGCTGGATGCGGCGCGGGCCTTGGTGGCGGAGCGGGGGGTGGATGGCCTGTCGGTGGTGGAGGTGGGGCGGCGTGCGGGCGTGTCGCACAGCTTGATCAACGCCTATTTCGACGGGAAGGCTGGGCTGATCTCGGCCTTGGTGAAGGATTTCAACGCCCCTCAATTGGCGCGTTCGCTTGAGATCGTGGCGGGACCGGGAACGCCCGAGGCGCGACTCAGGGCGATTCTGCTGGCTTGGGCAGAGTTCGATCTGACGGACCCGGCGCTTTTGCGGACATTACAGGCGCATAGCTGGGACTGGTCTGATGCTGCCGAGGCGGAGAACCGTGCCGATCGGCAGCAGGGGCTGGAGCCCGTGGGCCACGTGATCCGTGAAGGTCAGGCATCCGGCGCGTTTCGCAGCGATCTGGGACTGGCGGATGGACTGGCGGCGATCTGGGCGATCTATACCAACGGGATGCGCGAGGCGGTCTTCGCGAGACCGATGCTGTCAGCGGAGGCGGCGATTGCCGCGATCTGGGGGCAGATCGCGGCGGTGCTTATGGTGGATGCGCGCGGCTAGATCAGCGGCACGAGGGGAATACCCCCGCCGCAGGCGGCTAGGGTAAAGAGCAGGAGCAGGGCGATGCGGGGGCGCATCATCAGACGCTCAGGCAGATGTATTTCATTTCCAGATAGTCCTCCATCCCGTGGCGGGAACCTTCGCGGCCGAGGCCGGACTGTTTGACCCCGCCGAAGGGGGCGACTTCGGTGGAGATGAGGCCGGTGTTCACGCCGA
>JACVZW010000079.1 GCA_014654775.1 Paracoccaceae bacterium
TCGGCGTGAACACCGGCCTCATCTCCACCGAAGTCGCCCCCTTCGGCGGGGTCAAGCAGTCCGGCCTCGGCCGCGAAGGCTCCCGCCACGGGATGGAGGACTATCTGGAGATGAAATACATCTGCCTGAGCGTGTGATGATCCGGCCCTGCATCGCCCTGCTGCTGCTTCTTACCCTTGCCGCCTGCGGCGGGGGTATCCCCCTCGTGCCGCTGATCTAGCCGCGCGCATCCACCATCAGCACCGCCGCGATCTGCCCCCAGATCGCGGCAATCGCCGCCTCCGGCGACAGCATCGGGCGTGCGAAGACCGCCTCGCGCATCCCGTTGGTATAGATCGCCCAGATCGCCGCCAATCCGTCCTCCAGCGCAAGGTCGCCGCGAAACGCGCCTGACGCCTGCCCCTCGCGGATGACCTGCCCCACCGGCTCCAGCCCCTGCTGCCGATCTGCACGGTTCTCCGCCTCGGCAGCATCAGACCAGTCCCAGCTATGCGCCTGTAATGTCCGCAAAAGCGCCGGGTCCGTCAGATCGAACTCTGCCCAAGCCAGCAGAATCGCCCTGAGTCGCGCCTCGGGCGTTCCCGGTCCCGCCACGATCTCAAGCGAACGCGCCAATTGAGGGGCGTTGAAATCCTTCACCAAGGCCGAGATCAGCCCAGCCTTCCCGTCGAAATAGGCGTTGATCAAGCTGTGCGACACGCCCGCACGCCGCCCCACCTCCACCACCGACAGGCCATCCACCCCCCGCTCCGCCACCAAGGCCCGCGCCGCATCCAGCAGCGCCCGGCGCGTGGCCTGCTTCTGTGCCTCACGTTCGGTGCGGGCCTTGTCGGAAAGGGTGTAGCTGCGGGGCATGACGTAACGTTACAAAATTCTCACAGACAATGTCAAAGACAATGTCTTGCGCTTACGTCACGGCATCCTTATTTGCGCTTAACTTGTAAATGAGAATGTAAATTCGATGACAAAGCCGGATGATGACATGCCCGAAACGCTTCGCCGCCTCGCTGTCAGCGCGATCGAACCCAACCGCCTAAACCTGACCGAAGACGAACGCATCGCCGTCGCGACAGAGCTGTACCGCCTTGCCGATGCGATCACGATCGAACCCGTGACCCAAGGCGATATCGAAGCAAAGCGTCAGGCCCTGCGCCGCGTCGCTTGGCTCACGCAATGGCTGCAGCGCGCCCTGCATCCGCCGGAACAGGATGGCCACTAACCACAGGTAAAGCTGTGCCCGAAAGGTCTGTTATCGCATATCAGCCTTGCGCTTTTGCCTAACATCCCCGCTTCGGCCATCTCTCCGGCAAGGCAATCCGCCGACCACAGCCGAAAGGACAGATGAAAGATGCTGCCGAACCTCCGCACCGCGACCACCGCCGCCATCGCCGCCCTCGCCCTTGCTGCCACCGCCGCAGCCCCTGTGCAGGCAGGCCAGCGCGAGCGCGATTTCCTCAAAGGCGTCGCCGCCACCGTCATCGTCGGCACCGTGCTGAAGAACATGGCCGCGCCCCGCGCACAGGCCCAGCAGCCGCGCTATCAGGCACAGCAGCCGCAATACTACGCGCCCCCGGCCCCGCGTGAACCCGTCTACTTTTCCCCGCCCCCGGTGGCGCAACACGGCCTCTCCACCTCCGCCGCGTCGCAGGCGTTCAAAAGCTACAGCCCCACCGAACGCCGCGCGATCCAGCGTCAGCTTGCCCGTCAGGGCTATTACAGCGGCGCCATCGACGGCGTCTTCGGCCCGGCCACCTTCCGCGCCGTCACGGCCTATGCCGCCGACCGTGGCCTGAATGCCCGCATCGACAGCGCCTCGGGCGCCTACACGGTCTATGACAGCCTGATCTACTGAACAAAGAAGGGGCGCCCCCGGCAGGGCGCCCCTTGCAACGATCATCCGTCGCAGGTCTGTTTCGCGCCTCAGGGGGCGTCATCGACCCTCAGAAACTTGGCCCCGCCCGCGCCCATACCGCCAAGCCCGCCCGAAATCTTCCGCGCCCCCGGCGCCGCCGCCCGCGCGGCGCGGTCAAGCTGGGCCATCAGGTCGGTCACCACACCCTCGACCGGAACGACGATGGTGATGGGTTTGCCATCCATCGTGGCCTTGGCGGAAATGACCGACACCACCTCGGACCCATAGGCCGTGTCACGGAACACCGGCGCACCGGATGCGCCGAAATCCGACTGGCAATCCAGCACGGCGA
>JACVZW010000080.1 GCA_014654775.1 Paracoccaceae bacterium
CCTGATCATGCCCTCAGGCCACCCGGAAAATTACACCAGCTTGACGGACGTGACCCACCAATCAAATCGAAGCTGGAAGGAACCCGCCCGATCTTGCGGCTTCCGCGGCTGTTCTGGGACAACTGCAAAAGACGTCTCTGATGGTTGCGCAAGAACTCGATTTCCGTCTTCGGGCTGGCTGCGATGACCAGCCGAATGAGGCCGTCGAGCCAGAGCTTCTGCGAGCTGGGTGCCAGATTCTCCGTGGATTTTAGCCACATGGCCACGCGGTTGGCGGTGATCCTCGCCAAAGGCGGCGCTTCCAGAGCTTGCGGCTCTTCGCTTGTAAGCCAGAAAATCCAGCGACCGTAAGAAACGCTGATGTTCTTCAGGGTCGCGCTCGAAAGATTGGCCAAATGCCCGCCGGCCTCGAAGAGAGAAGCGGGCTCGGTCAGTGAGACCCAAAGCTCTTGGTCGGCGTTGGGCCATGCCTCGGTTTTCAAGGAGAAGTTGGGCATCACTTCCTCCCTTTGGCTTTCGGCTGGTTGATGACGTCTTGGATGTGCTCGCTATACCGGCGCCCCACCGCATCGGTCTCGAAGCCAGCGTAGACATCGAGCGTGACGCTTGTGGCGGAATGCCCAAGCAGGCGACGCACCTCCTCATAGTGACCGGGACGAAAGTTCAGAAACGTATAGGCCGCGAGGTGACGCGCGAAGTGGATGTTCATTTCAACGCCGAGATGTTGGCGGATGAGTTTGGGCACCCGAGCGCTCACATAGGTCGGGCTGAGCGGCTGATCTGCTTTGGGGCTGGGGAACAGCCACCGAGAGTAGGGCCGCAGGGCGATGTATTGGTCGATCATCTTCAGCAGGCCAGGAGGGATCTCGAACTCAAGCAGACGATGGGTCTTCACCTCTGCTTCTCGGAACACGAGGAAGGCAGTTCCATTCTTCTGGCGCTCGAGATTTTCCTCGACGTTCAGGTTGAGCAAGTTCGTCCGGCGGATCGCAAAGTTCCGAAGAACTGCCAGCATGATCCCGTCCCGCATGGCAATGAGGCCCCGAGGGTGCGACGAGTTTTTCAAGCCCTTAGCAAAAAGAACGTCCGGCAGAGCGAAGAGTCGCTGGAGCATCTCCCGTTCGCGAAACGGGCGAAGCCGCGATAGATTTTTCTCGGTCATTCCGCGGCGGCGCTGGAAGCGCTGCTTCAACTTTCCGGAGAGATCCCTGAGCGCTTCAACCTCACCTTCCGGGAGGCACAGGTAGTCCTCGGCGATTGAAACAAGCACATTCACCAAAGCACCATGGGACCGGCGCGGAACGCCATTGTTCTCTTCAACAAGCCAAGTGAGGCCCCGGCGGACGTTCGCATAGCCGACGATGTTCAGCAGCCCCCCAAGCTCGTTGGCCTCCACACCCGACTTAATCAAGGCGCCTGCAAACAAGAGGATGTGGTTCCGGCGAGAAAGAATGGTCGCGGGCCGCAGCACACGCTTGATCCGGTTCTTGGCGAAGAGGTCCGGTTTACCCAGCTGCGAGAGGTAACGATCCATGTCAGCCGTAAAGCTGGCCGGAAGCACACCGGCGTCAGGCCGGGTTTTCTTGACCCGCGTGGGCGCGCTCAGGAAGGGCGGTATCGATCACGCGATGGGCGGCGCGCAAACCGGCGGCGTCGCCGTCGAGAGCGAAGACGCATTCATCGGCTGCTTTCAGAAGAAGGGTGAGGTGATCGGCGGTGACGGCCGTTCCGAGAGGCGCCACGGTCGCGCCGAAGCCCGCTTCGACCATGCTGATCACGTCGAGATAGCCTTCTGCCACCACAAGTGGCTGGCCAGCGCTGAGGGCCGCGCGGGCGGCGGCGAGGTTGAAGAGCGTCTTGCCTTTGTCGAAGAGCGGCGTTTGGGGGCCATTGATGTATTTCGCGGGGGCGTCGGGCTGGAGGGCGCGGCCGCCGAAGGAGATGATGCGCCCGCGACGGTCGCGGATCGGGATCATGACGCGGTTGCGGAACCGGTCGCGAGCGGGTTTTCCGGGGTCGGCGATGACGAGACCGGCGGCGACGAGGTGTTCGAGGGCGGAACCTTGGGCTACGAAGCTGTCTACGAGGCCTGATGGAGTCGGAGGGGCGTAGCCGAGCGCCCAGCGGGACGCGATCTCCGCGCTGATGCCCCGGCTTGAGAGATAGGTCCGGGCCTGCTCGCCTGCAGTGCCATCAAGCTGCCCCCGAAACCATCCGCTGGCGGCCGCGAGGATCTGGTAGATCCCCTCGTGAGCTTCTGTTTTCTGGGAAGCTCTTCCCTCGCGCGGGGGCAGGGGCATGCCGGCGAGATGGGCTATGGCCTCGGCGGCCTCGATGAAGCTCTTGCCTTCGCGGTCCTGCAGGAACCGGAAATGATTGCCCTTCGCGTGGCAGCCGAAGCAGTAGAAGAAGCCTTTCTGGTCATCGACGTGGAAGGAGGCGGATTTCTCGTGATGGAGGGGGCAGGGGGCCCACCAGTCGCCCTTCGCGATGTTGGACTTGCGCATGTCCCAGTGACATGGGGGCCCACGACCGAGGACAGTGGAACGCGGGCGCGCAGCTCATCGAGGAAGGCTGGGCTGAGGGTCATGACGGCTCCTCATGTGAGTGCGGGGAGTCTGCGGGCACGAAGGCTGGCCGCCCTGTTGCGAGGATCAGATCGCGTAGCCGCGCTTGCGCTTTGTCGCGGCACGTTTCAGGAGGGCGGAGATGGCAAGGCCTTCGTCGGAATGGTGTTCGATGAGGCTCTGTCCGCGGGATCCGATGCGGCCCCATTCGCGGATCAGGCTTGCGCCTCCGAAGAGATCGGGCTGAACCGTGAGCATGTAGAAGCGGCGCATGTTGCGGGCGGGATCGACGCGCCGCAGCGTCAGGGCTGTGGGGAACACGTCGAACTGGGATTGTGCATCGACCATAGGGCGCCAGTTTATGGAGGCCGGGAGCGTGAGAATAGGTGATCAAGGACAGCTGTGAAACAGCCATCCTGGCGAGTCTTTCTATCCTGCCAGCCCAAGAAACAGTGCAAGCGACCGATTGACGCTGATCATTACGGTGTCTTCTAGGTGGCCGAACGGCTGGCCAATCTTGTCGACCTTCACGGTAATGGGTTTGTCCAACATGATCTGAGATGTTTTGCGCAAGCCATTCGTCGCGGAGGGTGTGACCGTCAGACGCAGCAAAGGTGCGTCGATCAGGGTCGATGTGATGGGAAGAATTGCCACGGAGTCCAGAGCTGCGAATTGGTCCGCTTGTACGATCAGGGCCGGCCGAGGTTTGCCGTAGTCGCCTTGAAGCGCCACGGTCACAAGTGCGCCTCGCTTCACTTCCATTGGTCGAGGTCTGCAATGGCGGCGTCCATGAATCCGGCAAGTTCGGAATCTTCCCTGTCGGAGGCCGCCACAAGAGCGGCCTGGCGCCTGCATTCCATTGCGAAACCCTCGCGACGCGTGTCCGGTACCCAGATCTGGACAGGCCGCAGGCCAGCCGCTCGCAAGGTATCCCGACGCTTTTGAACGCGCTCTGATATGGGGGTGGGCATGCCAGTATCCTTTCAGAGTTACATGTAACACGTGCAGAGCCGGGTTTCAATGATGGTGACGTCTCTACTGCTGGGTGCGGAGTCCCACATGTTTGGGCCAGCTTCGCCCGAGACCGCTTGCTTTCCTCCATAAGATCTGCCCCTCAATTCCTTTTCCTAACGGCTTGGGGATCCTCGAAGGTCCCGCTCCAGATACCGAGGCCGAGAGACTTGGCTTTATCCTGCTGCGGCAGGTATTCGGTGCTGTAGCGGGCCCAGGCCAAGGCCCAGCCGTTGGCGACACTCCAGGCGGAGAGGTCCTGGTCGCCGAGAAAGCAGCGGGCCACGGTGCGACCATAGCGATCTCGATCGAGGGGCTGGCATCGCACTGTTCGAGATCCGATCTGGTCGGACAGGGCGAAGGCCGCTTCGCGTCCGCAGGGCCAGCGCTGGCCATCGAAGGTTGTACAGGACTGTCGGCTTTCGACGGCGTCGATGGCAAAGAGGCGGATGCGGGTGCCGTGGATTTCGATGGTGTCTCCATCGATGACGGAGGCGCGCCCAACGATCTCTTCGGCGGCTGCTGAGTGCGGGCTGACAGCAAGGACGAGAGTGAGAGCCACGGCGCAGGAGTGCCTAAAAAACAGGCGCTTTGCTTTGTCGAGTCGGTTCAGGGACTTGCTGCGGAAACGGCCGGTTTTGTCCCCAGTTTCTGTGGATGGTTTCATGGGTGAGGTGGACCTTGCTGCAATTTGAAGACGACGGAGAGCCGGAAGCCTGCGCGGGCATTGGCGCGCCTGTGCTTGAGATGGGCGCGGCGGAGGTCGGTGAGGCCGAGGGGCAGGAGCAGGCGCGCGGAGATCAAGAGGTGGTAGAGCCAGTGGAATGGGATGGCGTACCAGGCATGGTTTTGGAAGGCGTAGAGCGCCGTCAGGCGGCCCCGTCGGTTGGCCGCAGCCACGAACGGGCCGGTGATGAGCAGATGGGTGAAGCCGTGGCTCAGCAGGGGTGTTTCGGCGGCGATGATCTGGCGCCGCAGATGGGACTGTTTTGACCTGCTGGCGAAGAGGAAGGGCAAGAGGCCGATATGGATGGCCGCAACGCAGGCTGCTTGCGGCAGGTCCGGTCGGAGATGTCGAATGGCGCTGGTGACGTCTATGGCGCGAACGATGCGAGTAGCGGCCCAGCCGCGCCTGACGCCTCCAAGGACGGCCCAGGTTTGCTGCGGGGAGAGCGGTTGCGGAGGCAGCTCGGGACGGATGCCGGAGGGGCTCATCGCGGCACCAGGAACGGGGTTTGAGAGGGCATTATGGGAACCAGCTGCGGATCAGGTGCGATGCGGGATACGGTGGACGGGCGGCAGGTCGGGAGGGTCCGCGCCCTCCGACCAGAGCCAGAGCGGCCATTTGTCCGTGATCTCCATGCTTTGCTTTGCGGGCGCCGCGGGCGCGGGCACTGAGGCGGGCTCGGAGCCGTCTTCGCCCAGGTCCGCTTCGCGATTGGGGTCATCGAGATAGAGGCGGACGGGATCGGGGCCGGCATCGGTGAGCAGGAGCGAGGGCAGGATGATCGAGCGGCCGAGATTGAAGCGCATGGGCTTGAGGAAGCGGCGGCGGGCGGCAGTAACGTGCTGAAGGAGGGTCATGTCGCGCTTGGTCTCAATTGGGATCCACTGCTCGGTTGTGGGCAGCATGCCGATTTCGAGGAGCGTGGGGTAACCTGCGCGGGTGATGGCGAAGGTTGCGATGGTGATGAGGTGGAGGTTGGGCATGACGTCTGCGAAGCGCAGCCAGTCTTCGAAGGCCCGCTCGAAGCGCGCGGCGAGATCGGCCTCGGCGTAGAAGGGGGCATCGGGCAGGTGCTTGAAGGTGAAGCGGTAGCCGACGCGACCTTTCTCGTGGGATTTGTACTCGGCGATGATCAAGCCGACCGGTTGGGGGGTGCCATCGGCGGGTTTGAGGCGGTGGAAAGCTTCCTCGCGTCGGCGCGCGATGTCATTGGCCTTCTCCTTGACGAAGGGGTCGGGAATGAAGAGGCGGTCGGCGAGGCTGAGGGATTTGGTGGTCTTGCCGGACGCGGCTTCAAGGAGAAGGTGGCGGACCAGCCCCCATCCGCGTTTGCCCTCCATGCCGGGGGACCAGCGGGTGAGTTCGGCCTCGGACCAGAGGTAATGCAGAAGCGAGGTGAGGGTCAGCTTGCGGGGTGGCGGGGTGGCTTCTGGGGATTTGTCTCCATGGGGCGGGGCTGGGGGCACGGCGCGTTTGCCTTTGAGGGTGAGGGCAAAGCCGAGCTTGAGATCCACATGGCCATCCTCTTCGACCGAGATGGCGGAGCCGAGAAGGGGACCGAGGCCGGAGACGCCTTCGGGGGCATCGAAGGTCGGGCAATGGGTGGCGTGATCTGTGCCGGTGCCCGGCATGCGCTTGAGGATGTAGCGCTGGTTCACGAGGGCAATGTAGAGCTCGGGTTTCTTTTCGGAACAGAGGCAGGTGGCCCGTTCTTTGGCCTTGTAAGCGGCGGCCAGACGCAGCTGGCCGGTTTCGCCCTCGGGATCAAGGATCTCGCGTCCAAGGAGGATGTCGGGCATGTCTCAGCGGTCCTCCGGCTGCTGCGGGGTCTGGGGCGTCTTGAAGCTGACCGAGATGACATCGAGGAGAAGACATCGCGCCACGATGGCGCCCGGTGTGCGTCCGAACGCCTCGGCGATCTTCGGGATGGTTGCGCCGGACTGGAGCGAGGCGATCAGACGGGCGTCCTCCTGATCGCTCCAGGGCTTGCCGCTGCGCGCGGCGGGGGCGGCCGCCTGAGAGGCGGCAGGACGCGGGGGCGCGGGATCGGCACCGGGGGACCGGGGTGTGGCCGGGCCCGCGGACTGGGTCGCGGCCGGGTGGGAGGCTGGGGCCGGGGCGGCGGATTGGACCCGCGGCGTTGTGCTTGCCCGATCAAGGATGGTCTCGATGGCGGGCGCGAGGGCGATCAGAAACCGCAGGTCTTCATCGGTCAGCTCAATGATGGAGCCGTCTGGCAGGCGAAACTCCCAAGGCCCATCAAGGCGCTGCAGCTGTCGGATGCCGTCGTGATCGGCCATGGCTGCGAGAAACGGGATCGGCATCAGCGCGTCTCCATGATCTTGAGGAAATCGGCATCATCGCTGATCGGGGGATAGGTGTCGTCCGCGTCTGCGGAACGGTCTTCCGACCAGGGCCCATCGTAATAGCCCTGCTCGCGCAGGGCGTCGATGGCGGCGGTATCCGCGATATCGGCCGCGCTCTCTGTCTCCGGAGCGGGGAGGCTGGCACGGGTGAGGACGTGTGCGGCGCATTTGCTCTTGAATGGGACGGCAGATTGGCCGTCAGCGTGGGTCGTGTCGGCCTCTTCGATGACAGATCGGAGAGCGTCCTCCGCGCGGGTCATGCGGTGGCTCAGATCCTCGACTTGCGCCAGGAGGTCCGCGATGAGCCGTTCCTGTGCTGAGATGGTGGCAGGTCGCATGGGGGCGAGGGCTGTGTCGTGGTGCACGGATGCCGCTCTGCGTGCCGCAAACCGGTGGCGCAGGCTTTCGGTCCCGGCGAGCGCCAGGGACATGAGCGTCAGAAACCCGAGAACGCCTCCGCAGAGCAGTGCGGGTGTGGGGCTTGGACCATTGAGCAGCAGGTCGTGAAGCAATCCGATATTCGTGAGACGGATGAAGGGCTGGTCCATCACGATGGCCGGGGCAATGAGCCAGGCCATCAGGCGTCCGATCTGATCGAGGCTTGCCTGAAACCGGGATTGGGCGGCCCGGGCAAGTTGCGTGGCGTTCATGCCGGCCAGAAGGACGAGAAGCGCGATGCCTGCGAGCCCGTAAGGTGCGGGCAGCAGGATCAGCGTATTGGCGAGACTTGCGAGGAGGAATGTCGCCATTGAACGATCCTAAGGCAAGCTGATCAGCAGGCCGGTGATGATCGCGGCGCAGCCCGCGGGTGCGGCCGGAAACAGGTGACGCCGCCAGGACGAGAGTGGCTTTCGGCGCAAGCGCAGAAACACCAGTGATGTCAAAAGGCCGGTCGATCCGAAGGCGATGGCAGAGGCCAGAGCGCCTGCCGGTCCTGCAGCCAGTCCGATGAGCGCAAAGAGCGTGATGTCACCCTGGCCGAGTGCTGCGGGGCGTAGGCGGTTGATGATCACGGCGATGGCGCCCGCGATGCCGGCCACGGCGAGCATCGGGAGGGGAGAGGTGGCGGTTATGAGTTGCAGCGCGAGAATGCCGCCGCCGGTCAGGGCGGCTGCGGCTGGGGAGATCTCGAAGCGGCGGATGTCCTCCGTGGCAAGCCAGACCAAACCGGTGCCGAGGAGGACGAGAGCACAGAGGGTTGCGGTGGCTGTCATGAGGGATCTTGCAAGGGGTCTGACCCGAGCAGGACGGTGAGCGCGTCATGCATCTTGAGGGTGCCGTGATGGGCCAGGCCGCGCCAGGCATTCTCTTCGCCATACCGGGCGATGATCGCGTTGCGGGTGTGTTTCTCGAGGAGCTGGACCGAGGATCTTGCGGTTTCGACTTCGTGGCGGACGTGTTCGATCGCGCCGCACAGGAGGTGGTGGAGGGCTTCGAGCGTGGGGTCAGTCATCATCTTCTCCGACTGTGTAAGGCAGCAAGGCGCAGAGCGTTTCGACGGGGGAGTTGTCGCAAAGCGCACTGCCCCGGCGGCCTTCGGCCCTGACCGCGCTCGGGTCCTGCTCGGCGGTCTTGATCAATCGCTCCTGGAGATCCTGTAGCTCCGTGAGGAACAGCACGTCGCTCTGCAGCTGCTCTGCGAAGGGCGCAAGCGGGTGTTCCTGCGCGGGGGCAAGGCTCGGGAAGAAGGGGACGAGGGTGAGGAGGATCGGGCGAAGCAAGATCAGCATCCTGTGCAGGAATTGACAAAGAGCGAGCGGATGGTCGCGGTGGTTGCGGTGAGCGTGGTGCCGGTCAGGCTCCCGACCGTGGCGGAGCCGGCCGTGAGCTGGTCTGCCGTGAGGGTGGGGGTATCCACCCTGTTGGCGGTGACGGCGCCGGAGGCGGTCACGGCACCGGCCACGGCGTGATCGGTGATGCGCAGCGTGCTGATCTGGGCGGAGGTCGCGGTCAGCGCGGTTGCATCGAGCGTGCCGAGCGTGGCCGAGGGTGCGGAGAGCGCCGTGGCGAAGGTGCCGGAGTTTGCCGTGAGGGTCCCGGTCACGGTTGCGGTGGTTGCGGTGATGTTGCCTGTGCTGGTGACGGAGGCGGCGGTGAGCGCATCGATCGTGGCGGTGCCGGCCGTCAGGGCGCCTGTTGCAAGGGCGTTGATGCCCAGGACGCTGTTGCCGCCCATGAGGAGATCGGTGCTCATCGTGTTGAGATCGTCTCGACCGGGGATGGCGACGCGGTAGAGGTAGGGGAGCGCATCGCGTCGAAGGGAGAGATGCCGCATCGCGATGGCCGCGCCCGGCTGGAAGGTGTCGGGGGCGGTTGCGGTCAGCACGGCGGGAAGGACATAGCGCAGGCCGGGTCCGGTGATCTCGGACGTGTTGACGGGCGAGATCCATCCTGCCGCCTCGATGGCGGGGTCGGCTTCGGGCAGGGAGGGCGGTTCGAGCGGCGTGGCGGCCACGGCAAAGACGAGGAGGCTGTCGGCATCGGGGGCATGGTACCAGATCACGATGTCGCGCTTTCGCCGGGTGACGAAGGGTTTTGCGGGAGACCAGAGGCCTGCTGTGCGCAGGGTCGCCGGATCGAGCGGGAGGACGGTGTCGCGGGCGGCCGTGATCTGGCCCGGAAGATCCCGCTCGATCCAGGCGGCCGCGGCTTCGGCCGCAGCGTCGAGGAGGCGGAACTCTTCGCGGGCGGAGGCCCGCACGAGCTCTCGGGCGAGAAGCTTCGTGACGCCGTCGGCGGCGATGACGATGAGGATGAGCGAGAGCACCGCCTCAGTCAGGGAAAGCCCCCGCCGCGTTCGGCGCGGGATACGGGGACGGCTTCGGGAGGGCAGCGTCAGGGACAGCCGGTGCATGAGGTGACACTCCCGGTGGTGATCTGCGCAGTGTTCGCGGCGATTTCACTTGTGGTCAGGCGGGTGAAGCCGAGGATGGGCAGGCCTGCAGCATCGCGGCGGCGGATCTGATCGGCGGTGAGAACGCGCGTGGCGATGGGCATGGAGGATGTGAAGCGGCCTTCCATGGCGAGGAGTGGGGTCTCGAGTTGCGGGGTTTCCAACCGCCCGAAGGATGCGGCATAGGCCAGCCCGCCAGAGGGCGGTGCCGAGGAGACGGAGAGGGTGGTCACCGTGGCCGCCTCGATGGTCGCGACCGGGCCGGAGAGACGCGCGACACTTGCGTTGGGAGCTGCGATGTCGCGCAGCGTGGCAGAGTTGGCGGTGAGGGTTGATGTGGCAAAGCCGTCGGTCATCAAGGAGGCCGTGACGGTTGCGGCGGTCGCCTGAAGGGCGGCGGTTTCGACACGTGCGAGCCCAGAGCAGCTGGGTGGCGTCGAGGACGGGTCGAGGGCACCGCAGAGCCTTGCCGTGCCCTCGAAGCGCAGGGTGGTCGCCATCGGCTGATCCGGCCATCCGGCGCGCGGCTTTCGGCGCATGAGGTCTGGATTGATGCTCGCATGGGGGGCCGTGAAGAAGGCGAAATCTGCGTCGGGATCGGTCACGAGGCTTGCGTCGCGCAGCCAGGGCAGAACGTCGCCCCGCCAGGCTTTCGTCTCGAGCGCGCTGCGGGCCTCGAGCCAGGCCAGAATGCGGGGCAGAAGGCGCTCTTCGTCAGGTGCCAGTGCGACGACCATCACGCCGAGCGGCTGTGGCTCGCCTGGCATCGGGACGCTCATCGCGGTGATGCGCCGGTCTTGATGGGCGACGGTGCGTCGATAGGGCGGCTGCAGCGCGTCGCCGGCGGTCAGGAGACCGTCTGCGGCGGCGGGGAAGTGGGTGGGTGTGGAGAGATAGGAGGGCGTTGTGAGTGCGGCGGTCTCGATGAAGTCATGCTGGAAGCTGTCGAAGGCGCGGGCCTGATCGTGCAGGAGCGCGGCGATGGCGAGGGCGCGCCGGTCCTCGCCTTCGCGGGCGGCGTCCTGCAAGCCATAGGTCAGAACCATCGCCCCGAGAATGAAGGCGAGAGTGGTTCCGGGCAGGGAGAGGCCACGGCGGTTGCGGTGGCCGCGAAGGGGGCCCCGTGCGCGGCCCCGTGCGAGGCTCCGTGCGCCGCCCGGTCGGCCGCCCGGGCGGCCTTCTGTTCGGGGGCCGGGCGCGTGAGGTCCGCCCGGATCAGAAGGTGAGGGCGACATCGTTGGTCTCGTTGTCGCAGGCGGTGTCGAGTGCGGCGGTCGTGAAGGGCGCGGTGAGGGCAGTGCCGTTCACCGAGAGCCCCTGCAGCGGGATGGCGCCGTCGGTGTAGGTGGTCAGCAGGTTGGAGCAGGCATGATCGGGGATGTCGTTGATGGTAATGGTATAGGTGCGCGCGCCGGAGCCTTGGACGGTGATGTCGGTGCTGTAGGGTGTCACGAAGTTGTAGTTGGTGCCGACCCGGGAGATTTCGTCGTCGGAGAAGACGCCGGAGACCGCCAGAGAGGGCAGGAGCGAAACGTTCGGGTAGGTGATGGAATTCGAATAGGACCGCTCGATCACCGATGCCGCTCGGGTGATCATGGAGTTCAGGCGGCTGTCCTTGATGGAACGGTTCACGCTCTGGAAGAGGGCGAAAAGGCCGGCCAGAATGATGATGACGACGACGGCGGCCAGGAGGAGGTCCGTGATCCCCCCGCCACGCCGGGCGCGGCGGGGCATGCGGAGCGGGGCGGGTCGGGATCGCGTGCGACGGGTCTGGATCGCGGTTCGCGCAGGGGTGGAAGCGAGATCGCCCAGTAGGAGATCGGCGGACTTGGCACGGGCGGGCACGGGCATGAAAGTGTCCTCTCGGGTCGTTTGGTTCAGTTGATCGTTTGCAGGACGGCCATGATGTTGGTGATCGCGCCGGCCAGAGAGGCCGCAATGAGCGCGAGAAGAATGAGGTTGAGACTCGCGGTGGCGCGCTGGATGGTCAGTTCGACATCGGCGAGCCAACGGTCGAGAAAGGCGGCGAAGCGCTCGATCCAGCCGTCTTGGGCTGCGATGAGCGCGAGGATGGCGTTGAGATTGCGCGCGGGGAAATCCTGGCCGGCGGCAATCGACGCTTGGCCGATGTTTCCTGAGACCAGCCCTTCGGCGATGCGGTTCAGGCGATCACGCATGTAGGGGTTTGCGGCGTCGGCCATGGCTTGCAGGGTGGAGGTCTTGATCTCGCCGCCGGTCCGCGCGGTTTCGACGATGGCGAAGAGAAAGGCCGAGGCCATCCGCAGTTTGTAAAGTGACCAAGGCGGAAGACGGTCGAGGAGCAGACGGCCGGGGAAGGGGAAGGCCATCGAGTAGCGGATGACCAGTGTGGCGGCCCCGACCGATGCCACGATCAGGGCGATGTTCCGGGCGAAGACGTCGGCAAGGCCCGCGATGATCTGAGCGGTCGCAGGCCAGGCGCTGCGCGGGGAGATGGTTTCGACTTGGGGAAAGAGCTCGGTTGAGAGGACATAGTAGAGCACCCCGGTCAGGACGGTGAGGAGGGCGGGTTTGGCGATGGCTTGCGTGATGGCGCGACGCATGACCAGCTCGGCGCGTGCGATGCGGGCGGCCCCTTCGAAGATGCGGCCCGCATCGGCGCGACCGAAGCGGGCGAAGAGGAGCGTCTCGGAGCCGGGCGCCAGGCGCGCGGCGGTTTCGATGAAGGCGCCACGCGGGATGGCGGCGCGCAGTTCCATCAGGATCGAGGCTGTGAGCGGCTTGCCGCGCAACTTGTAGATCTCGGCGGCTTGCGTGAGGGCTTGGCCCGTATCGAGGCGTGCCGCAAGGAGATCGGCGACGAGGCGCCAGGCTTCGGCTCGGGTTGTGGTGCCGAAGGCGAGGGGCGCGATGATGGGGAGGAGCCGGTCGTGCAGGGTCATGTGTGCTTATCCCCGTCCGCCTTCGCGGCGGGCCGCGAAAGGGCGGTGAGCGGGGCCGGGCGTGGCGTTGTTTCATGGCCCGACCGGTGCGGTCGATTCATCACTCCGCAGCCCTCCGAATATCCACCCCCTGAGCGCCCGCCCCCCGAAAATCCGCTCCCTTGCGGAGCGCATCGAAGGGATCGACCTGACCTGCGAGGGCGAGACGTGTGATCTTCGTGGCCAGCGTCGTGCCGCCAAGGCCGCCTTCGGCTTTGGGCTTCAACCAATGGTTCAGCGCCGCGAAAGCGTCCCGCTTGAGCAGGAAGCGGAACCACGCTTCGGTCGGCTCGATGATTTCTGCAACGGCGGTCAGACGGCGGTAACCAGCCCAGGCGGTTGTTCCCAGAGAGCCTTTGTCGCCGGTCGCGCACATTGGGCAGCCGGCTTCATTGCGCCGGCGCATGGCGGTGGCATGGGGGAAGAGGTGCTGCGCGGCGGCTGGCAGGTCGCGTTCGGGATCGGAGACGGGTCGGGAACAGTGCGGGCAGAGGATTGGCACGAGGGTTTGCTTCATGAGGAGTTTGATCCCGCCCGGTTTGGCGAGTTCCTCGGGCGGCACGCCCATGTCGATCAGGCGGAAAAGGATCTCGTCGGCGCTTTCGGCATGGATCGTGGTGTAGGTGGCGTGGCCGGAAGCGACGAATTGCAGGATCTGCTTCATACCGTCGACATCGCGGATCTCCGAGATGACGCCCACGTCCGGGTTGATGCGCACGAAATGCATCAGGGCTTGGCGGTAGTTGTGGCTGCGACGCGAGGCATCGCCGGAGGATCCGACGGGGATCTGGACGATGCCCTTGCCGCGCGCGCGGTATTCGACGGGGTCTTCGACGGTCACGATGGCGAGGGCGCCGTTGTTTTCCTCATAGAGGCGGTCCATCAGGCGGATGAGGGTGGTGGATTTGCCGTCGCCCGTGGCCCCGCCCACGATGACGCAGCCTGCGAGTTTGGCGCGGGCCCGCGCCAAGGCCTCCATGACCTCCGTGTCAAAGCCGAGGTCTTCGAGGGCACCGGTGGCGGTTTGCGCGTCATTGTAGAAGAACCGCAGGACAGCGTGGATGCCGAGGCCAGTGTCATTCTCGTGGAAGCCCTTCTGGCCGCGCAGCTTGATGACGGTTGCGGGCAGTTGGAGCTTGTTGTTGGGCGAGATCGAGAAGGACTGGAACTCGCCCACGGCCAGTGAGACATGCTGGCCGCCTTCGTCGCGTGCATCAAAGAGCGCGTTGATGGCAACGCTTCCGGCTTCGCGGGTCCAGGGTGTGCCGAGATCGTATTCCTTGCCGGCGACCTTCACGCGCAAGTCGGTCTGGTTGTCCCGGACGTAGATCTTCAGATCGGACGCCCCGGCTTTGGCGCATTCCGCAAGTGCCCAGAGGAGGCGCGCCTGTGAGCTGCTGTCTGTGACCGGGGCCGCGGTGGGGCGGGGTGTGTCCTCGACGGCGGCGGCGTAGAAGGCCGCGATATCGGCCATCGGCACGGTGCGGGTGGACAGGACCTGTGGCAGCGACTGGCCTGCGATGAGGGCCGCGCGCTCGGCATTCATGGCATCGTCAAAGGCGAAGCCGTCGGCCACGTAAGCGGTGCCGCTCGAATGGACGGCGCAGATGGTTCTGAAGCGTTGCGAGCCGACGTCGCAGATGCCGTTTGGCAGTATCTTGTACTTTGGGGCGGCAGGCGGCTTTGCGCCGCGCTTGATGGGGGCTTTGGCAGCTGAGAGCGCATCGGCGGGTGTTGCGCCGGTGCTGCGCCGGCCGAAGAGCTTGGCGATCATTGGCTCGGCTCCGTCGCAATGTCGGACCCTGCGCCGGGCGCTTCTGCATAGAAGCCTTCCGCTTCCGTAGGTGCATCAAGGCCGGGAAGCGGGAGGATCTGGTTGTCTCGAGAGAGGGTGACACCGGAGTTCGTGATGGTCTTCACGACATATCCCCCGGTCAGAATATCTCCGACCTTGACGGTCAGGTCCGTCCCGCTGGTGGTGTCGGTGATGCCGGCCTGTGCCGTGGACCCGGCCTCGGCCGAGCCTGGCGAGACATAGCGGGTTGCATAGAGCGGTTCGCATTGCGCGGGTGCGGGCGGTGCAGTGGCGCTGATTGCACTTTGTGCGAGCTGCGGGTCTGCTGCAGCTTCGGCCTGGTCTTCGTCCGTCGAGGAGGACGCTGCGGTTTCGGTGGCCTGATCTGGTGAGACGTTCAGACGATCGAGAGGGACCGTCGTGGATGTGCACTCCTCGATCGAGCCGGTAACGGCGACAGTGGGCGCGGTGTCGGGTGTGAGCAGATCGGCAAGGCGGTCTTCGCCTTCGAGCAGCTTGGCCACGAGCGTGTTGCGTTCGTCGCAGAGAATGAGGATCTCGCGCTCGACAGCGAGGGTGTCGAGCACGTCCTTTCCGGTGACGGCCTCATCATAGGCGGCGCGGATCTGCTTGTAGGGGCAGGCCTGGATGTCCGCGAGCGTGCCATAGGGGGAAGAGGTGGAGGCTGTGGCGGGCCTGAATGCGGGGGTGGCCGCGGCTTGTTCGACCGCGTCGGGCAAAGTCGGTGCCCCGATCGTGGGTCCGGTCGGGCCCTCGCCCGCGGCATCGGGCCTGCCTGTGGGAGCGGGTTCGGGGGCGGGCAGGATCTGGATAGAGGGTTGCTGGGGAGGGGGTTCCGGCGGGCTTGCCTCCTGCGCGCCCGCGGAGGTCCCCGCCGCACCCAAGAGAGACGTGGCGAGCAAGGTTGCGCGGAGAAGGCGGGTGTGGGGCATGGAGATCACGGGCTTTGCACGGACGGAAAGAACGCAAGCCCGAGCGGGATCAGCAGGGCCAGCAGCAGGACGAGGAGCACAGGCCGCGCCCCGCGCAGAAGGGAGCGCGCCTTGCCATAGTGGCGGCTGTCACCCTTTGCTTGCTTGGTCTGGCCTGCGGCGTTGAGATGATCGGAGGGATCAATGGGCATGGGCAGCCTCCATCGCGCGGCTTGCGGTCGGAACGGGGTAACCGGTTGTGGTTTCTTTCGGGTTCAAGGATGCAAAACTCGGCCTGCATGTGCGGTTTGCGGGCTTGGAACGGCCGAAAACGGCGCTCCATCGCGTGAAATCCCAAAATGAGTAGTAATAATGATTTGTAATTTCGGCGTTCGACGCGTTGGGATCAAATGCGAGCGGCACCAAGGCTGCCTTGCCCGATGACGCGACACAGAATTGCGAATAGGGGCGGCGGAGACGGGCGCAGGACCGCCCGCCTCCACCTGTCATCGGCACAGAGGCTCCGCCTGTCACCAACGAACCAGGAGAAGCGAGGGTCGTGCGCGATGCGTCCGGATTGGAACTCGAAAGCAGACCGTGCCAGCTGTTGCGTTTCGCCGCAATTCCCGGAAACCTCGTCCCTGCGAAACCGGGTTGGCCGGAGACCATGCGAGGTACAAGGAGCATGGCCTCCGGCCGTGCGGGCCCGTGCATCTGTGCCGTCATGCTCCATCCTGCAAGACTGGTCATGGTCGGCTGCATCGGGCTCGTCTCTGGGTGCGGGATTTGGTGTGGATTGGGTGCCCGGAGGGGCAGGGTCGCGCGGCGGTCATCGGGGTGCGCCGGGGCAAGGGGGAGCCGCCATGCCCCGGCGCGGGCTGCGTCGGTTGACCTGATGCGTCCGGCCAGTCGCTTCAGAGGTGTCTGCATCAGATGTCCGCCGTCTTCTGTGGGTTGGGGTTCTGGTGTCTGCGGTCAGGAATCCGGTGTCGGGGGGTGGGTCAGTCGGGTCGGGTTGCCCGGGCGAGGTCCCGAACGGAGAGGGTGAAGGCTTGCCCTTCGAGAGAGAGGGCGATGAGGTCGCCGCGTGGTTGCCAGAGGCCCAGGACGTCGCGGGCTTGGTCCCCTTGGGAGGCGGTGACAGCCTCATGGCGCCCCTCGCCTTCGCCCGTCGGCAGGCGCAGCAGGCCGTTGGGTTCGAAGAGGGTTCCGGGCGGCAGTGGGGGAACGGCGGCGGCAAGGGGCGCACGCGTCAACTCGTCGTAAGCTGTCGCGAGGGGCGAAGGGCCTTTGCTGATCCGATCGGCTGGGGGAGGCGTGCCGTGCAGGGCTTGGGTTTGGCCGGAATGCCACTGGATGGCGAGATGGGGATCATCGCCCATGACCACGAGTGTGCCGCTATCGAGCACGGTTCCATCGGCCTCGAGCCAGGCGCTGTTCGTCTCGGGGTGAAACACAACGGCGAGGTCGTCGCCGAGAAGAACCGCCCGGCCGGCATGGGCGAGGACCCATGCTTTCTGCGCCTCGAGCGACGCGCCGTCTGCAACATCGGCGGCCGAGGAGGGGAGCGGAAGCGCGGTGATCAGGCCGATCAGGACGACGGATCGGAGCAGCAGATCACGATGCGGCCGGGCGGGAGGGGCGGTCATTTTGCGAGGGCCTTCCTGATCTTCTGGTCGGTCTTGTACTGGCTCAGCGCAAAGACCGCCCAGATGGCGGCCGGGATCCAGCCGATCAGGGTCAACTGGAGAATGAGGCAGAGAATGCCCTGAAACGGCTTGCCGATCGTGAAGAAGACCACGAAGGGCAGAAGGATCGCGAGGATGAGCCGCATCAATACTTCTCCACGGTGACTTCGGTGACGAGGTCGGGGCGCAGGACACGCTGGCCCGGGTCCTGCGCGACCATGGCGCGGTAATTGGTGGAGGTCTGCTTGGTGTTGACCGTGGTGCCGAGGCTTTCGGCGGACGGGAAATCCGGGCACATCGTATAGACCGCCGCCGGAATGTCCGACTGGATGTGTCCGGTGGAAATATGCCTCCAGCGGCCGCGGATCGATGCGTGGTGATCGAATGCGCCAGTTACGCCATCATAGCGGAGAAGACCGTAGCTGGTGCCATCTGCAGCTTCGACCTCAAGCAGTGGATAGCGTTCCTTGCCAACTTTGTTGTCGATGATCACGGGCTTCCAGGTTGCATGACCCGTTATGCCATCGACATATCCATCATAAGCGGCACAACTGTGGGTCGTTCCACCGGGAGCGAAGAAACTGACCTGAAGAGTCATAACGTCGTCAGCGTACCGATTAGCTCCGACTGCATGCCGAACGAACACGCTCTTCGGAAGTAGCGTCATTAGGTCCTTCGCCGTTACGTTACCGTAGATCGGCTGGTCCGCCACTGCGGTGGTTGCAGTCAGCGCGGTGAGCGACGTCACAGCGAGGGCTTTTTTCAGGGTTTGGAACATCTGTACCTCCTCATGTTCCCGGGGTTAGAGCCAGGTCGCTTGCAGGCGACGAACCATGGCCGAATAGATCTCGAGGGCGCGATCAGGCTGGTCGGCCCGGATGGCGTCGCAGGCGGCATCGACCTGCGCGGCGATCCAGTTCCAATCTGCGTGATCGGCGGGGATGGCGGCGACGATGTGGGGCGCATCGCGGTAGTATTCCTCGATAAGGGCCGGGCCTTGCGGAAGAGCGGCCATGTAGCCATCGCGGAACGCGCGCAGCGTGGTGAGCGTCGGCCCATCATCGGCCTCACCCCTGCGTTCGGTCACGGCCGTGGTCAGGAAACAACCGCCCCGGCCGCCGCCGCCGGAGCTACTACTGCCTCCCCCGCTGGACCTCGAGTAATTCACTTGGCCTTGGACGCTGGTGGATCGGCCATAGGTAGAGACGCGATCATAGTTGCCGCGAATGCCGTTGTTTCCGGTGAAGCCGGCGCGTTCGGCTTCGGCGACCGACGCGAAATCCCCCCGCCCGTCTCCGTCGACATCGATGTAGCTGTTGCTGCTACCTCCGCCTCCGCCGCTGCTCGAGGGCTGGACGCAGCCGTTCGAGACGGTGGTCCAGGCGGAATAGGAGACCGTGGTGCTGTCGGAGGTCCCCGGATTGGCGTAGTCGGTGACCGTATCGGTGCGCGTGCGGGTCTGGGTGATGGAGCCGGAAAAACCTGCCGGGCAGGCGACGGCGACGGTCTCGGAAGAGGAGCTTTGATAGATGCGATGGCAGCTGTCCGCGCCCCAAGCCCAAGGCGTGAAGCTGTCGGCGGAGATCGGCTCGAGCATCGCATCGGCCGGAAAGGTAGTGGTGTAAGTCGTGCGCGTGCGCTGGCGCGAGATCGAGCCCAGAGTGTAGGGGATGTGGGCGTGCAGGCTCGGCGTGTAGATCGACGGGCAAGAGAGCGGCTCGACGATCTGCGACTGCTGCGTGGTCGTGTTGAGCAGGGGGGTTGCTGCCGAGCCGGTGCAGCCATTCGAGATCAGGCGCGGCGTGGTGTCCGGGACGATCAGCCACTTCTCTTCGCCGATGCCGACCCCGTCGGTATAGGGCGCCGGAGGCACCGCCTCGTAGGTATCGACGAGGTAGATGCGCTGGCCTTCCAGATCCACGCCCAGGGACGTGTAGGTGCAACGCTCGACCAGCGTGACGGTCTGGCGGCGGGGGGCGCGGCAGCCTCCCTGATAGGTCCAAGGCGTGAACTGATCCGGGACCGACGCGCCATCAGCCATGCGGATGGGGCGACCGGCCCGGTCGACGAGCGACCTGCGCTGGCGGGTTTCGGTGGCGCCGCCGGGGCCGCTGATGGTCAGGGCGGGATTGGCCGCAGGCGGGCAGACACCGGTTCGGCTCTCTGGAATGTCGCGCCATTCGAGCGCGAGGTTCGGCAGGGGCACGATGCTCAGGAGTGCCGGGACCTCAAAGCCGGGCAGGACCGAGCCATCGGTCCAGGCGCCGGAGGCGCTGCCGATGGCGCAGTCGGGTACCGGGGTCTCGGTTCCGGCGAAGTTCGTATAGGCAAAACGGACCGACCCGCCGCTGTTCGCACGGGGCGCGAGCAGGCCGATTTCGCTGTCGCTGTCGAAGGTGCCGCCAAGGGTTTCGTAATAGGCGCGGGGGGCGGCCTGGATTGTGCGCGCGGTGTTCCCGCGGCGGAAGCTGTCTTGCTCGAGCCAGCTCAGGACCACAAAGGTCCGAAGATCGGCCGGATTGGGACAGACACGATGGCGGATGTTCCAGTCGCGGGCGGCGCCGACATTGTAGGGCGCGTCCTCCCCGGTATAGCCCGAGAGGCTGGCCCGCGCGAAGAAATGCTCCAGAAGCGGGGGCACCACGGAGGCGCCGGAGGCGTCGGCCGTGTAGGAAAGCTTTGCCAGCCGCGCGATGACGGTCTGATGGGTGCGCGCGAGCGTCTGCGCGGTGATGGTGGCGCCCTTCAGATCCTGATGGCGCAGTTCGTCGTCCCAGTAGGATTCGGTCGGGAGTTCCTGGGCCAGCACGGCTTGTGCCGGCAGGAATGCCAGCGCCGTGCCTTGCAGAAGGGCCGCGAGAACGGAAAGGCGATTGCGCGTCATTGGCTCTCTCCGATGGCGAGGATGGGTTTGGGCGGATTGCGCAGACGGAGTTCCGTGCCCCGCTCGGATTGCTCGATACTGTCGATCCAGTAGGCCTGAAGGCGGCTGACGCGGCCGAACATCTCCTGGAACTGGGCATTGCTGGCGACAAGAATGACCGGGTCGGGATCGCCACCCTCCCGGGTGATGGACCGCTCGACGCCCACGAAAGCATCTTCCGCCTGGCGGCTGATCGGCGGCAGGCTCTGATCAGGTTCCGTGAGGGCTTCGCTCCAGGTCAGAGCGATATCCGTCTCGGTCGAAAGAACGCTGTCGGTGATCGACATGCGATGCGGCCAGGACCTGTACATCATCTCCGCGACGCGCTGCGAGATGATGAGGTTGCGCTGCCCATCGAGTTGGAAGGTGCGCCAGGCCGCGGCCGGCAGACCCGGACCGACCACCCGGCAGCCGCGCGAGGAGGGAAGCCAGCCGGGCACGCTCGGCCATTCCTCTGCATGTGCAGCGAGGCATCCGGCGATGAACTCGTCCCAGTCGGGCACCTGTGCCGGGATGATCTTCTGGGCGGTGTCTGGTGGCACCAGAAGCGCCTTCACGTCACCGGCAAAGAGGCTCGCCGTGATCGCAAGTGCGGCGACGGCCCCCCCCAAGGTTGCGGCGGATCGCAAGGGTGCCTGGCCTGCGACGGCCACAGGGAGGGCGCGCGGATCGAGGTCGGTCTGCGAGACATCGATACGGGGCAGGCCGAGGCCTTCCAGACCCGCCAGTGTCGGCGAGGCGGCGATGACATCAATGCCGCCGTTGACCACGATCTCGCCGACCGCGGCGCGCAACTGGGCCGCATCGTCGAGAAGCTTCTCTGCCCCAAGGACCGGCTTGCCGGCCGCAAGAACGAAGGCGGTGTAAAGCTGCGCATCAGGCTCCGCGATCGCGACAAGCACGACACGCTCTGCTAGATCCTCAGACATCAATCCTGCGACCGTTTGGCTCAGAGCGGGAAGCCCGCGCATGTTGCGGTCGGAAAGAACGGCGCGCCGATCCCCCCAGAGAAGCACGGCCGCCGGCGGCGCGGCCATGGCGCGTGCAAGCTGGCCATAGAGCCTTTGCGCGGTCCCCGTCGAGGGATCGACATAGGGGCTCAGCAGGTCCCAGGTGAGCCCTGCAATCGTTCGAATGCCGCAGTATTCGACGATCCTTGCCATCAGGGCACCGCCCCCACGGGCATCAGGGTGGGTCGCACCAGCACGATCATGCGGATCTTGCGCGTCGCGCCTTTCGCGCTGCCACCGAGGCCAAGGAACCGCGCGGCCCCGGTCCCTGTGTTCGTGCGTGAGGCGACCTCCTGTTCATAGCCGGACAGCACGAGCGTCTCGCCGGGTGTCAGCACGCTGTCATTCTGGAGCGCGCGCTGATCGATGGTGGGCAGCTGGACGGTCGAGGTGCCCGCGTTGAAGGTCTCCAGATTGGTCAAGTCGTTCTGGAAGATGGTCAGCGACAGTTGGATGCGGCGGCCGTCGATCAGGCGGGGCAGGGCATGGATCGAGACGCCGGTGTCCACGGTGGCGGTCTCGACGGAGGTCGAGGTCGTGCCATTGGATGTGGTGGTCGTGGTCTTTGAGACATAGTTCTGCGCGCGGGTGAGCACGATGGGCGAGACGACGCCCGACTGCGCGACGGTGGAGCCCATGCGGTAATCGACGACGGAGGCGTCTTTCGCGAGGGCGCGGAAGTTCACGGTGACGTCGCCGCGCGACAGCGTGGTCACGCCGTTTCCGGTGAGCGCGCCCGCGACGCCGGTGAAGCTGCCGTCATTTCCGGCAAGGCTCAGGTTGGTCTCGATCGTGTCAGACTTCTCCGCATCGACGAAGAAGACCGCGACCTCGAGCGCGATCCGGGTCGAATAGACCTTGTGAAAGTCGTCGATGATAAGCGCGGCCTTCTTCTGAACCGAGGGAGGCCCGAAGACGGAGACGCGGCCGAGGTTTCTGGCGAAGGTGGCGCTGGCGGGCGAGGGCGTGATTGGGGCGAGTTGGGCCTCAAGATCGGCCCAGGGGTCCTGGGCGGAACTGCGCGAGAGTGAGGCCGAGCGCGTGCTGCCGTTCCCTGAGATCCCGCTCATTGTGGTCTCGAAGTTGCTGGTCCCGGAGGGCAGGGGAACGCTGTAGGTCCGCGTCTCCATACGGTCGAAGGTGATGGCGGTGCCGTCATGGCTCCAGGCGACGTCCATCCGGGCCGCGACGATCTCGAGAAACTTCGACAGGGCGCCCTCATGCGTCGCTGTCAGACGCCCGCCGATCGGGATTTCGACCATCTGGCCATCGGGCAGGGTGTAGCGCGTGCGGACATTGACGGGGATGCCCGTGCGGTCCGTGATGAGTTTGGCAATGTCACCGATCGAGGCGCCTGACACGGACGCAGAAAAGCTGCGTGCGCCTTCAAGCGCCTTGGGCAGCGGCTTGCCGGAAACAGCGCCCGTTTCTGCCACGACCGCCTCGCCGAAGTAGGGCACGGATTCCCGATAGACGCCGCCTTCCTTGGCCGCGCGCAAGCGTGCGGCCCGATCGCCTGCGCCAGAGGACACGCCTGCGATGGAGCGATCCGCCTCCCGGATGGCTTCACAACCGGGG
>JACVZW010000081.1 GCA_014654775.1 Paracoccaceae bacterium
GCTATCTCGACGTGATCAGCATGGTCGAAGCGGGCTTCGGCGCGACCGTGGCGCCCCTTGGAACGGCCGTCACCGCCGATCACCTCATGCTCCCATGGACCTCACTTTCATGCGTGGCCGCGTCCATCAGGTCTTGTGCATCTGTTCTGGCACAGTCGCGGTGGCCTTGGGACAAGGGCGTTGCCCTGCTTCACATCCGTTGCGCCCCTTCGGGTGTCCTAGTCTCCGCGCGTGTTGCGTCTCTTGATGCCATGAAGACCTGGATTGGCCGGGTCTCACCGCAAGAGAAGGAGGGCCTCATGACCGCACTCATCACCATATACGAGCTGGAGCAGCTCACCGACGATCGCTTAGTGGATTTGTTCGAAACGCTCAGCCGCCTGTTGCCTTTGACCGATGCTGGATCAGCAGATCGCCGCAACATCCTCGCCACCTTAGAGAATATCGAGACCGTGCAACGTCGCCGCCAGACGGTGGCCGCGCGGTTCCACGTATAGTCCACTTCCCAATCCTATGATTTAGACGCCATAATGTGAGTTTATGGCGTATGCGCCATATCAAGACTATATGATGCGAAAGTCATATTGACATTTTATGATGCCTGCGCCATACTAGATTAGAGGATCAGATATGAAACAGTTTGCCCGCAGCCCCAAAGACATAGGTCAAGCCATCCGCCAAGCGCGGAAGGATAAGAATCTCACCCAAAAGGACCTCGCCGTCAAAAGCGGAGTCTGGCAAGAGACCATTTCCAAAGTGGAGACTGGTGCCGCCAGTACCAAGGTCGAGACCTTGTTTGCCCTTTTGGCTGCTCTTGACCTTGAGCTGGCGGTGTTGCCGCGTAGCAGGGGCTCACAGGCCGACCTAGAGGATATTTTCTGATGGGTCGCCGCAGGAGTTACAAACCGCTCAACGTTTTTCTGAATGGTCGCCTTGTGGGTCAGTTGCTGCGCGAGAGTAGCGGGGCGATCAGCTTTGCCTATGCTAAAGAATGGCTTGCTTGGGAAAGCACCCTCCCGCTGTCGCTGTCCCTGCCCTTGCGTGAAGATCGCTATGTCGGCGCACCGGTCATTGCTGTTTTCGAGAACTTGTTGCCAGACAATGAGCCGATCCGTCGCCGCGTGGCCGAACGGGTCGGGGCGCAGGGCACAGATGCCTTCAGCCTTCTGTCCGAAATCGGGCGCGACTGCGTCGGTGCCATGCAGTTTCTTGGTGACGGAGAAGAACCACAAGCCGCTGGCACACTCACAGGCGAGCCTTTGAGTGACGAACAAATCGGCGCAATCCTGAAGGACTTGGACGTCACACCGCTCGGCATTCGCCGGGAGAACGACTTTCGGATTTCAGTTGCGGGTGCACAGGACAAGACGGCCTTGCTCTATCATGAGGGTCGGTGGATCGCCCCCTCGGGTACAACGCCGACAACGCATATCCTAAAGCCGCAAATCGGCAAGCTGGCCTACGGCGGGGATATGTCCGACAGCGTCGAGAATGAGTATCTTTGCCTTAAGCTGATGGAAGGCTTTGGGCTTCGCGCAGCGCAGACCGAGATGAAGATTTTTGGCGATCAGAAAGCCTTGGTGATCGAGCGTTTCGATCGTCTCTGGACAAGAGACGGGCGCTTGATCCGGTTGCCGCAGGAGGATTGCTGTCAGGCTCTCTCCGTTCCGCCGACACTGAAATATCAGAGTGACGGCGGTCCAGGGATTGTCGAGATAATGAAGCTCTTGGGCTCCAGCGACGACCCGACCAAGGATCGGCTGGATTTCTTCAAGGCTACGATTCTGTTCTGGCTGCTCGGTGCAACCGACGGCCATGCCAAGAATTTCAGCTTAGGCTTACTGCCAGGGGGGCGCTTTCGCCTCAGTCCACTCTACGACGTTCTGACGACACAGCCGCAGCTGGATTTGCGCCAGCTGGACCAGAAGGATTTTCGTCTGGCGATGCGCGTGGGTAAGTCGCGACACTACAAGGTCAATGAAGTTCAGGGGCGACATTTTGTCGAAACGGGTGTGCAGGCCGGGCTCTCCCGTGAAGCCATCCAAAACGTATTTGACGAGATACATGGACAAGCCGCTGGAGCGATCGAAAAGACCTACGCCGGTCTGCCTGCCGATTTCCCAGAAGGGCTGACCTCATCAATCGCAACTGCCATTCAAACTCGCCTCAAGAGGCTAGCCAGTGATGACTAGAGCCACTCGGCGGAAAACCCCTCCGATATCTGCAACAAAACGGAAATCAAGCATTCTGCTGTGACCCCCTTTACTCATCCACCTGAAACCAGAGCCGATGGTCAACAGGCGATCTGCACCCGGCTGGAGGCGATGCGCGAGCGCACGCCTCGCGGGCGGACAAGCTGGCAACCCTCCTCAGTGAAGATCCTCCTGGAGTGCGCCGAGAGGCTTGGCTTGCTGGTTTGAGCAAAATAACCTTGCAAATCTTCCATGACGCGGAGTAATTGCAAGGTATGTATCCTCGCCACGCTACTCAGACCGTTCAATCCGCCCTCGACGCTCAAGCGGCTGTTGTCCTCTTGGGGCCTCGGCAGGTTGGCAAGACCACCCTCGCGCTCGAGATAGCAGGACAACGTCCGTCCGTGTACCTTGATCTGGAACGCGACGCAGATCGACGGGTCCTGACAGAGCCCGATCTGTATCTGGACGAACAGGTCGGCAAACTTGTCATCCTTGATGAGGTCCAGCAGATGCCGGACCTGTTCAAGACCCTCCGCGGACAGATCGACATGCGACGCCGCAAGGGGGCCCGCACAGGGCAGTTCCTCCTGCTTGGCTCTGCATCGAATGTGCTTCTGCACCAATCGGCCGAGTCCCTTGCCGGGCGTGTTCGCTATATCGAAATGCCGCCACTTCTGCTGGACGAAGTCGGCGAGGACAGAATGAACGACCTGTGGCTGAGAGGCGGTTTCCCTGACAGCTTCCAAGCAGATAGTGACCGGAACAGCCTGGCCTGGCGCGAGGATTTCCTGCGCACCTACCTCGAACGCGAAATCCCTGCCCTCGGGCCGCGCATCCCGGCCGCTACGCTGCGCCGCTTCTGGACGATGCTGGCGCATGCGCAGGGTGGACTACTGAATGCGAGCGCGCTTGCTGAGGGCCTGGGCGTCTCAGGCCAGACGGTGGGACGATACCTTGATCTGCTCGTCGATCTTATGTTGGTCCGGCGCCTGCAGCCTTGGCATGAGAATGCGGGCAAGCGCGTCGTTAAATCGCCAAAGGTCTTTGTCAGGGATAGTGGCCTCGTCCATGCCTTGCTTGGCCTCGGCTCGCTGGAAAGCGTGCTGGGGCACCCGGTGGTCGGTGGAAGCTGGGAAGGGTTCTCCATCGAAACCCTGATCGCTGCCGCGCCAGTAGGGACCGAACACTTCTTCTACCGGACTGCAGCTGGGGCCGAGCTTGACCTTGTTCTGCGGCTTCCCGGGAATGCGATCTGGGCTATTGAGATCAAGCGCACCACAACACCAAAGGTGTCGCGTGGTTTCCACCTGTCGGTCGATGACATCAAGGCCGACCGGAAGATCTTGGTCTATGCCGGTGAACGGGAGGTGCCGGCAGGTGACGGGCTGAGAGCAATGCCTTTGGCCACCGCCGTGGAGCAACTGCGCAATCTGTAGGGCTCTCAACGTGCGTCGAAGACCCGTTACGACGCTGCGCCGCGTCTCACTCAGCCACGGACAACCCACCCTCCCCTTGCAGACAGTGGCCCTTACCGGCTTTGAGCATCATCGCGGCCAAGGCGCTGGTTGGCGGGAAGTCGGCCGCGGAACTCTCGCAAACTGTCCAGCACCTCGTGGGTGCGCGGCAAGCGATGAACCCGCAGAACATCATGCTCACGGATCAAGTCGATCCGGTCACCTTCCACCAGCCCGAGCTCTCTGACCAGCTTTACAGGCAGGCGCACCGCCAGGGAGTTGCCCCATCTCACGACTTTCATCCTGACCTTCTGCGACCACTGACGCCAAGAAAACTACATCCCCATGAACGCCAGAGAAAGCTTGGCCAGCGAGGCCCACTGTGCTTGTGCTTGCTGTACGCTCAGACACTAGATGTGGAAAAGGCTTGCGCGAATCTGGTCGGTCAGGCAATAGTCTCGAAAAATACCGCGCGGTCATATAAAAATCGCGCCCACGGATCGAGCGGGGCATGACCGAGATAGACAAAGACCTGGACGTTGCCATTGGCCACTACGCCGAACTCTTGGCTTCGAACCTGCATGCGCAGCGCGCAGCTCACTTCCCTCCCGACGCGAAGAAGGTGATGCGCAGCCTGACGAGTGGTGAAGCAGCCGAGCTGATTGGTGTCGATCACACCTACCTTCGCAAACTTCATCGGGAAGGCAAGATCACAGACGTCGAGACGACGGCTGGTAGCCATCGCCGCTACACACTCGACGATGTCTGGGAGATCAGACAAAGCCTCGAGGCCAATGCCAAGAAGCCGGGAACCTACGTGCCGGGTCGGCGCAAAGGCGACGAGCTGCAGGTTGTTTCCGTTGTGAATTTCAAGGGTGGCTCCGGCAAGACCACCACATCAGCACACCTTGCTCAGAGACTCGCGTTCAAGGGTTATCGGGTGCTGGCCATTGATCTGGATCCACAGGCGTCGTTGTCCGCCTTGCATGGGATCCAGCCTGAGCTGGACCTCATGGAAGGCGGGACGCTGTACGACGCGGTCCGTTATGACGACCCTGTCCCGGTTTCCGAGGTCATCAGAAAGACCTACATCCGTGGCCTGGACCTCATTCCGGGCAATCTCGAGCTCATGGAGTTCGAGCACGAGACCCCGGCCGCGATCCAGCGTGGCGGCGCCCGCGCTTTCTTCGCGAGAGTCCGTGACGCCCTCGACAGCGTCGAAAGCGACTATGATGTCGTCGTGATTGACTGCCCTCCGCAACTGGGCTTCCTAACCATGTCTGCCCTCTCCGCGTCCTCAGGGGTCTTGGTTACGGTCCATCCGCAGATGCTTGACCTCATGTCCATGTCGCAGTTCCTGCGGATGACGGCCGACCTGTTGGGCGTGATCCGTGATGCAGGCGCCAACCTGCGGTTCGATTGGCTCAGGTTCCTGCCGACCCGCTACAAGGTGGGCGACGCCCCACAGACCGAGGTCATCGCATTCATCCGCGGGCTCTTCGGGCGTTCGGTGCTGACCAACCACATGGTCGAGTCGACGGCGATATCGGATGCCGGACTGACCAAGCAGACCTTGTATGAGGCGGACAGGAAGGACTTCACGCGCCAGACCTTCGACCGCGCCATCGAGTCCATGAATGCCGTCAACGACGAGATCGCCGCGATCATCCAGAGCACGTGGGGACGCAATGGCAAGAAAGCCTAAACTCGGACTGCCGTTGCAGACCTTGCGCAATGCTCCCGACGCTCTTGAGGGGCGTAGGCTTCGAGGCGGCGTGTTCGAGATCGAGCCTGACCATGTCGAGACCGTGGGCAGGCTCGACGACCGTCTCCAAATCGAGATTTCTGGGCTGAAGGAATCGATCTCCAGAAGCGGGCAACGGGTGCCGATCCTCGTGCGCCCTCTCGAAGGGGATCGCTACAGCCTGATCTACGGGCGGCGTCGACTTGAAGCCTGCCGGGATCTCGGGATCAAGGTCCGTGCCATTGTCACCGAAATGGACGGAGATCAGGCGCTTCGGGATCAGCTGCTCGAGAACCAAGAACGACGTGACCTGAGCTTCATCGAACGTGCCTTGGTCGCGGCGGCCTTGCTCAATGGCGATCATCTGGGAGAGGCGGAACGCACCAACAAGGGTGTGGCAGAGGTTCTAGGCCTTACCGAAGCTGGTGTTTCGCAGCTGTTAAGCGTCGTCCGCGCGGTTGGAGAAAGCCTTGTCCTTGCGATCGGTGCTGCGCCAGGTATCGGCCGGCCTCGTTGGGAGGAACTCAAGAAGTCACTGGGCGATGCATCTGTGGACCACGAGAACCTCGCTGCAGTGGCGGCAGAGGCCAGATCCTCTCACTCCGGTGGACCTGACGAAAAGTCGGATGCCGCGTTCCTTTCCGTCCTCGCAGCAGTAGTGCAGGCAGAGCGGCCGACCCGGCCATCAGGTCTCCGAGGGACGCCCAGTGTAACCATTCCGGGCGTTGGTGCAGCAACCATCGCGACTGGGCGCCGCGGCCAACAGTTCAAGCTCGAGCTGAAGGCCGAGGATAGAGATTTTGTCAGCTGGCTTGAGGGCAAGGCCCCGCAGCTGATCGCCGAGCTTCACGAGCGCTGGAAGCGTAAGGAAGACTGAGGAAGAGCAACAACCAAAAAGGAGGCACGAGACAGGCAAAAAAGAAAAAGGCCCCGAGAAGCAAGCTTCACGAGACCTTTCTTAGGTTTCGCACGGGACCAGCCCGCTACAAAACTCAGTTTTCGCACCTCTGAATGTAGCGATCTGGCCCCTTTCCCGCAAGCGCAAAGCGATTCGCGGGCCAGGGAAATTTTGCCTTCGTGAATGACATCATGGAGTACACACCAATTTCGCCGTTTATGCGGCCGATCTCTCACGCCCATCTGCGCGTGGTCGAGCGGCCTGAGGCGTCTGTTCCGGGCAAGCCCGTCAACAAGTGGGAGCTCCTTCGCGAGCTGTCCAAGGCGCAGGCCGCCTTTGGCGTTTCCGAGCGCGATCTGACCGTTCTGCAGGGGCTTCTCAGCTTCTTTCCGGATGACGCGCTTGGCGGGAATACCGAGATGGTCGTCTTCCCGTCCAACAAAGCGATCTGCGAGCGACTGAACGGCATGCCCTGCTCCACGATGCGCAGGCACATTGCCCGCCTGGTGGACGCTGGCTTGCTCATGCGCCGCGATAGTCCCAACGGGAAGAGATATGTCCGCAAGCATGGCGAAGAGCGCGTGGCCTTCGGCTTCGATCTCTCGCCACTCTACTGCCGCTCCGAAGAAGTGGTACGAGCCGCAGAGGCAGTGCGTGAGGCCGAGGACCGTGTGCGGCGACTGCGGGAGGTCGTGAGCCTCATGCGGCGCGATCTCGCTGCCCTCGCGGAGTTCGGAGAGGAGACCCAGCCAGGCCTTGGCCTGTGGGACCAACTACGCGACAAGGCTGTCCTCACTGCTCGCGCCCTGCGCCGCAAGCTCGTGCTAGAGGAGCTCTCGGCATACCGAGCCGAGCTCGAAGCGCTTCTCGATCATGCACGCAACATCATTGATGGTACTGAAACAGAAGAAATGAACACCAATGATGCCAGTTTTGAGCGTCACCATCATAATTCAAATAAACAATCCATAGATCTTGAACCTGCCTTCGAAAAAGGCGGGGCGGCGGCCGGCGCGTCAGATGTTGAAACGGATGCGCCTGTTGCTGACGTGGAAGAAGCCGACACAAGACGCGTGCCAAAGATTCCGCTCCATCTGGTGATCGCGGGCTGCCCGTCGCTCAAAACCTTCTACCAGGGCGATATCCGCCATTGGCATCAGCTTTTTGCCGCTGCATGCCATGTGCGGCCGGCCATGGGGATCAGTGCGTCCGCTTGGGAAGAAGCACAACGGTTCATGGGCCCCGAGCAGGCATCGATCGTTGTTGTCGCGATGCTGGAACGCTTTGCCGACATCCGATCGCCCGGCGGCTACCTCCGCGCCCTGACATCAAAGGCGGCGGCGGGCGAGTTCTCTTGCGGACCGATGGTCATGGCACTGATGGCCCGCCGAAATGCTGCATAACAGCTGTTAAGTCTCTTTGAGCGATCACCATCTCCGACCCGACTTAACAGCTGTAAAGTCATGCATCGCTGGGTCAGTAGCACAGAGAGGGACAGGTTGGGGGGTTGAGGGGTGACGGGAAGTGAGATCGGGAGAGTGGCTTCCGGCGCCCGTCGTGGAAAAGATATGATGGCGAAAGTTGCCCAGAAAGTCACCCTGTCGCCCTCCCGGGACATCCCCTTCGACAAGCTCGTGCTGAGCCAGTCCAACGTGCGGCGCATCAAGGTGGGCGTTTCGGTCGAGGAACTGGCCGAGGACATCGCCCGTCGCGGACTTCTGCAGGAGTTGAACGTGCGGGCTGTTCTCGATGCCGATGATGTCGAGACCGGTATGTTCGAGATCCCAGCCGGCGGTCGTCGCTTCCAAGCGCTGTCGCTGCTGGTGAAGCAGAAGCGGCTGGCCAAGACCGCGCCGATCCCCTGCATCGTGCGGGATGCTGCGTCCGAGATCCTCGCCGAGGACGACTCGCTGGCGAAAAACATGCAGCGCGTTGCCCTGCACCCGCTCGACCAGTTCCGGGCGTTTCAGGCTCTGCGCGAGAAAGGTCAGGGCGACAAAGGACGATTGCCTCAACACATCCGCTCCTCCGCGGGTGAAATCTCACGCCTAAACGGGCTTGACCGCGACATCCCCGTTACCGAAGTCCTGACCCTAGAGGTGATCGAGCGGCTCGAGGAAAAAGGTGCCTTCTTCCGCTCGCTCATGGACCCGATCGACACGTCCTCGCCGCAGGGCAAGTTCACCCTGCAGGTTATGGGTGCCGCCGCCGAGTTCGAGCGTGCCTTGATCCGCGAGCGCACCAAGGCCGGGCTGGCCAGCGCACGAACCAAAGGCCGGGTTGGCGGCAATCCAAACCTGCGCGCCCGGGATCCGGCGGCGCTGCGCAAGGTGAGGCTGGCCCGGCAGGACGGCTATTGGGAGCGGCTGAATGAGACGGCGCAGAACTGGGTGCCACATGTCCGCCGCCTGCGGCCCGACAAGGCCCGGGATGACGTGCTGCGAATCGTCAACAGCCCCCTGCCACGGGAGCGTCAATGGACGCAAAGCCGGCTCCTGCGCGTCGTGAATGCCTATGTACGCGGCGGCTTCCTGCCCCAGACAGTGTTGGCCCGAGCCGACCGCCGTGAGACCGACGACCGCCTGCCCGCCATTGTCGCAGCCATCAAGGGCGCCGATCCGAAGATCACGCTGCAGGAGATCTGCAACAGGCTCGAGAAGATGCGGGAGCGGACGCCTCCTGGGCGCACCAGCTGGCAGCCCTCTTCGGTAAAGATGCTGCTGGAGCGAGCTGAGAGGCTGGGGCTGCGGAGAGCCTCCCCGTTAGGCAAACGGGTTCACAATCCGCAGCTGGTTTTCAACGAGCAGGCCGTCTTGCATGTCCTCGCTCCACAGCGTGCTACAGCCCGCGACCAGCGCATCGTAGACCGAGAAGCCGTATCGCTCCGCCAAGGCGCGGCCGACGTCATGAGTTTGCAGGGTCAGATCTTCGACAGGACACAATGCGCGCACGCCTGCGAGAAACGTCGCGGTATCCTCCCAGTTGAGCCCGGCTTTGCGTCGGCAGTTCACCAGCGTCTCGTTCAATACCTGGACGCTGATCCGGGGCCCCTGCCCCAGGATGGCCTCAGCCCGTTCGGCCTTTGGGCCGTCATCGAGCAGGTAGAGAACAACATTCGTGTCCGCGAACTCAGCGCTCATGCGCAGCGTCGCGGCTCAGGCGCTCTGCAGACGGCAACTTGCCCCGGAAGCGGCGCAGACCCGTCAGCACCTCATCCGCACGAGCAAGGCGACGGACTTTGACTTGGCCGTCCTCCTTGACCAGATCGATCTGATCGCCTTCCTTGAGGCCAAGTTGCCTGACAAGCTCCGCGGGCAGACGGACGGCGAGCGAGTTGCCCCATTTTGCGACCTGCATCGCGGTCTCCTGCGTGGATATACACTCAGTAATGCATATCATGCTGGCTGCATGGCCAAGACTGTCCGTGAGCGTGGGCTACTCTTGTGCGTCACGAAGCCGCCGACACTAGATTTAGAAGGGGCTTGCGCGAATCTGACTCCTCCGGCAATAGTCACGGAAAAGGGCGACTAAACGCCGAAATCCGTGAACACGCCACGGACGCGCGAGGGCAGATGAGCAGAGCTGATACACCGGAAGACCTTAACGCCGTGATCCGCCAGCACTCCGAGTTGTTGGCAGCCCAACTCTATTCGCAGCGTGAGAGCCTGTTCCCGCCCGACGCTTCTAAGACTATGCGCAAATTCACCTCGGGGGAAGCTGCTGCACTGCTGGGCGTCAACGACTCATACCTCAGAAAACTTCACCTCGATGGCAAGGGACCGTCGCCAGAGGTCTCATCTGGGAACCGGCGGCATTACTCTGCAGAAGATATCCATAACTTGCGGATCCTGTTGGAGAAAACGGCTCGCAAGCCGGGCGATTACTTGCCTGGTCGCCGCGCTGGAGACCATCTTCAGATCATTGGCGTGATGAACTTCAAGGGTGGGTCCGGCAAGACGACCTCCTCGGCGCATCTCGCTCAACGGTTGGCCCTAAAGGGGTACCGGGTCTTGGCAATCGACCTCGATCCGCAGGCATCGCTTACGGCCTTGCATGGGGTTCAGCCGGAGTTCGACCTGCTTGATGGTGGCACACTCTACGATGCGATCCGGTATGAAGATCCGGTTCCGATCGTAGAGGTCATCCGCAAGACCTACATACCAAACTTGGATCTGATCCCCGGAAATCTCGAACTCATGGAGTTCGAGCACGAAACGCCCCGGGCACTTTCTCGCGGCAACGCAGGTTTGTTCTTCTTCCGTGTGAAGGAAGCGCTTGCACAGGTCGATGATCGATATGACGTGATCGTCATCGATTGTCCCCCGCAACTCGGGTTCTTGACGATGTCCGCGCTGTCGGCCGCGACAGGCGTTCTTGTGACGATCCATCCCGAGATGCTCGACGTGATGTCGATGAGCCAGTTCCTCAGAATGACGGCCGACCTCATGGATGTCATCGCCGATAGCGGAGCCGACATGTCGCATGACTGGATGCGCTATCTGTTGACCCGCTACGAGCCGACGGACGCGCCACAGAACCGTATCGTCGCATTCCTGCGGACGATGTACGGAGACAAGGTATTGAACGCTCCGATGCTTAAGTCCACGGCCATCTCGGATGCCGGCCTGACCAAGCAGACCCTATACGAGGTCGAAAGGAGCGCCTTCACCCGGACGACCTATGACCGGGCAATCGAAAGCCTGAACGCCGTCAACGATGAGATCGCCCAGCTTATCCAGAAGACGTGGGGGCGCTGATGACCGACAGCAAGAAAAAGCGCATGTCCATGCTCGACAGTTTGGCAGCGGCTAGCACGCCCCCTGCTCCGGGCAGCATGATGTCAAGTAATCGGGCGCTCCGCTCTGCGCGCGATGCCGTGGATGCTCACCATGTCTGGGAACTCGATCCGGTTGAGATCGAGGACGAAAGGTACTCGGATCGCCTCGACCCCAAGGATGTGCATGACCTGCGCGCATCGATAGAGCAGAACGGCCAGACCGTCCCTATTCTTGTAAGGCGCCACCCGACCGAGACCAATCGCTATCTCCTCGTCTATGGACGCCGACGTCTTGAGGCCATTCGTGCCTCCGACAAGGTCAAGAAGGTTAGAGCGCTTATCGCGAACCTTGACGATACGGCCGCATTGCGCGCCCAAGTTTCCGAAAACACCGGAAGGCGTGACCTCAGCTATATCGAACGCTCACTCTTTGCGCAGGAATTGCTCGACAACGGCTTTGGTTCGCAGGCTCAGATTGCCGAAGTGCTGAACGTGACCCGTTCTGCGGTGTCGATGTCGATCTCGGTTGCCAAGGTGATCGGGACTGCCTTGGCCCATGCGATTGGACCGGCGCATGGCGTCGGGCGCCCCAGATGGGAATCCTTGGCGAAGGACCTGTCTAACGTAAATTTGGGCACAGACGAGCTGTGCCAGGTTGCGGTTGATGCCCGTGGCAAAGCAGCTGCTGGCGAGCAGGCCGACGAGGAGCCCCGGGTTGATCCTTCGGTCGCAGCATTTGAGGCCGTTGTTCGTCATGTGAAGAGGAACACTGGTCCTTCTCCTGGCAGGAAGCCTAGACCAAAAGCGACGGCACTTCTTATCGATGGCGCGCCTGTGGGAGCGATCAAGAGGTCAGCCCGGGCGTTCAGGCTGGATCTTACGGATGTGGACGATGCCTTTGCGCAGTGGCTCGACGCCCGTGCGCAGGACGTCCTCGAAGAGCTTTATGACCGCTGGAAACGCGAGACATGAAGAGAGGTAGAGCAGCAATAAGAAGGAGGCACGGTACAGGCTAAAGAAAAGGTCCCGCAAAGCTTGCGCTCCACGAGACCCCGACTTTGATCTTAGCACCTTTAAGGTAGTGGGCCAGCGCGCAAACCGCAAGTCATATGTGATTCGCGGAACGGTTTTTCTATGCCGTCGTGAACTGACATCATGGAGTACACACCGATTTCGCCGTTTATGCGGCCTATCTCGCATCCCCATCTGCGCGTGATCGAGCGGCCCGAGGCATCTGTTCCGGGCAAGCCCGTCAACAAGTGGGAGCTCTTGCGCGAGTTGTCCAAGGCGCAAGCTGCTTTTGGGGTTTCCGAGCGCGATTTGACGGTTCTCCAGGGGCTGCTCAGCTTCTTTCCTGATGATGCGCTTGGCGGGAACGCCGAGATGGTCGTCTTTCCCTCCAACAAGGCGATCTGCGAGCGACGGAACGGCATGCCCTGCTCCACGATGCGCCGTCACTTGGCGCGCCTGGTCGAGGCAGGCTTGCTCATGCGGCGCGATAGCCCCAACGGGAAGCGCTATGGACGCAAGCACGGCGAAGAGCGTGTGGCCTTTGGTTTCGACCTCTCGCCGCTCTACTGCCGGTCCGAGGAGGTCGTACGCGCCTCTGAGGCCGTGCGTGAGGCTGGGGAGCGTGTCAGGCGGTTGAGGGAGGTCGTCAGCCTCATGCGGCGCGATCTCGCTGCCCTGGCGGAGTTCGGAGAAGTGATCCAGCCGGGCCTTGGCCTCTGGGATTAGTTTCGCGACAAGGCCGTCCTCACAGCGCGCGCTCTGCGCCGCAAGCTCACGCTCGAGGAGCTCTCCACATATCGGGCCGACCTCGAAGCCCTTCTCGATCATGCAAGCAACCTCATTGATGGTCCCGAAACAGAAGAAATGAACACCAATGGTGCCCGTTTTGATCGTCACGGTCATAATTCAAATGAAGAATCGCTAGATCCTGAACATGCCTTAGAAAAAGGCAAGGTGGCCGCCGTTGTGCCAGATGCTGAAGCGGATGCGCCTGCTGCAGGTTTGGGAGAACCGGACACACAACAAATTCCGAAAATCCCCATCCATCTGGTCCTAGCCGCCTGCCCTTCTCTCAAGACCTTCTACCAAGGCGATATCCGGCACTGGCATCAGCTCTTCAATGCGGCGTGCCACGTCCGGCCAGCCATGGGGATCAGTGCATCCGCCTGGGACGACGCGCAGCGGGTCATGGGTCCAGAGCAGGCATCCATCGTCGTGGCCGCCATCTTGGAGCGCTTCGCCGACATCCGATCGCCTGGGGGGTACCTGCGCGCGCTGACATGCAAAGCCGCATCTGGCGAGTTTTCCTGCGGGCCAATGGTCATGGCGTTGATGTCCCGGCGGAGTGCGGCGTGAAGTTCACAACTGTGAACTGTTCTTGGCTGGGTGAGAGTTTTCTCCTGGGTTCACAGCTGTGAACTCTCGACGCGGCATCCAGTTTGTGGATCGTTAGAGGAACTGGCGGAAGACATCGCGCGGCGCGGCCTGCGGCAGAGCCTGAACGTCCGACCTGTGCTCGATGCCGATGGTGTCGAAACCGGGCTGTTCGAGATCCCGGCCGGTGGTCGTCGTTTCCAGGCGCTGTCGCTGCTGGTGAAGCAGAAGCGGCTGGCGAAGTCGGCGCCGATCCCTTGCATCGTCCGGGAGGCCGCATCGGAGATCCTTGCCGAGGACGACTCGCTGGCCGAGAACATGCAGCCTGTGGCTCTGCACCCGCTCGACCAGTTCCGCGCCTTCCAGGCCCTGCGCGAAAAGGGTCAGGGCGAGGAATCGATCGCGGCGGCCTTCTTCGTCACGCGGCAGATCGTGAAGCAGCGCCTGAAACTTGCTTCCGTGGCTCCTGCCCTGCTCGACGTCTATGCCGAGGATAGGATGACGCTGGAACAGCTGATGGCGTTCACGGTGAACTCGGATCATGCGCGTCAAGTCCAGGTCTTGGATGCGGTGAAGAACTCCTGGAACAAGGAGCCCTACGCCATCCGGCGCATGCTGACCGAGACCTCGGTCCGCGCTTCGGATCGTCGCGCGGTTTTCGTCGGTATCGATGCCTATGAGGCAGCAGGCGGTGTGGTGCTGCGCGATCTCTTCTAGGGCGACGACGGTGGCTGGCTCGAGGACCCTGCCCTTTTGGACCGGCTGGTGGCCGAGAGGCTCCTGGCCGAAGCCGAGGCTTTGGCCTCCGAAGGCTGGAAGTGGATCGAGGTCGCGACCGATCTGCCCTATGGCTACAGCCACGCTCTGCGGCGCCTGACCGGTGATCCCGCGCCGATGACCGAAGAGGAAAATGCGGCCCACGCGGGGCTCCTCGCCGAGTATCGCGCACTGGAGGAAGAATACTCCGGCCAAGACGAATTCCCCGAGGAGATCGACGCGCGGCTCGGTCAACTCGAGATGGCGATGAAAGCGCTCTAGCAGCGGCCGCTGATCTACGATGAGGCCGAGCTTGCACGCGCGGGCGTCTTCGTGACGCTGGATCGCGACGGCAATCTTGCGATCTATCGCGGTTATGTCCGGCCCGAGGACGAGCCGCGCGAGGAGACCGCGGTCCAGGATGGAGATGGCGCGGAGGCCATGGGGCAGGGGGATGATGTCGGTGTTTCTCGTTGGAACCCGTCGGCGACCTCCGCCGGGGGCGCCGTCATCACTTCGGGGGGTCAACCGATCGGGGCGGATGCGTGCGAGGAGGACGTCGAAGGAGCGTTGAAGCCGCTGCCTGAGCGGCTGGTCATGGAACTGACCGCCCATCGGACCCTCGCGCTGCGCGAGGCCATCGGGCGTTCTCCGGACGTGGCGCTGACGCTCCTGCTCCTGAGGCTGGTGACGGATACCTTCCTCACCTCCAATGGTTCGGGGAGCTGTCGCGAGGCCTCGGTGTGCCACATCTACATGTCGGCGCAGGAAGCCGATCTGAAGGACAGCGTCATGGCCAAGGCGGTCGATGAGCGGCACGCAGTTTGGGAAGCCGATGTGCCGATCGGCGACGCTGCTGCGCTCTGCGATTATCTGACCATACTCGCCAAGGGCAAGCGCGGGGCCATCGAAGGTCTTCTTCCGCATAGGCCACATGACGTACGGGATGTCTTGGCAACCCACATTCTGACGCGCACCGGATCCTATGAGCAAGCGAGCTACGCCATTCAGGGCACCCCGGATATGGTCGCATAGCAATACGGTCGGTTCTTGCCGCAAGACAAATCCGAGATCGCCGTACGGATCCTGAACCAGGTCTGGGAAGGGGCCTGATCAGTTAAGGAGAGCTGTTGGCCGAGCGGCGCGGCTTAGTGGCGCGTGCTAGTGGCAGATATTCGCCTTTCCATAGATTTTTCAATGCGACAGAATATGTTGCTTTAGACTGATAGTGGCAGACTGGAGACGGCTTGACGTATATCGTGTCCCCATCGCGGATTGAGCCTGCTCGGCTCGAAGATGGCATCCCGCTTGACCTGGTCGAGACGGCAAACCGGCTGATCCAGTCGTCGCGCAGTTTGGGTCGCAATTTGCCGGCCCGCACCGTAGCCGATCTGGCCGCGATGGTGCGGATGATGAACAGCTACTACTCCAACCGGATCGAGGGCAACAACACCCGTCCGCGCGACATCGAACGGGCACTTGCCGGTGACTTTGACGCCGATCCGGGACGTCGGGCGCTGCAGCAAGAACATGCGGCTCATGTTCGCCTGCAAGAAGAGATTGATCGCTGGGCGGTGGAAGGCACGCTTGCTGACCCGAGCGATCCGTCGTTCATCAAATGGCTGCACGAAGCCTTCTACCAGGGTGCCACCGAAGAGATGCTGACGCTGCGCCATGCAGGTCAGGTTGTCCGGATCGTTCCCGGGGAATGGCGGGAGGGTGACGTGGAAGTTGGCGCCTATGTCCCACCCCCGTTTGATGCCGTTCCCTCGTTCATGGCGTATTTCCACACCCGGTTTCGGCTGGATTGGCTTCATGGTCAGGTCACGCGCACACTTGCCATGGCGACGGCGCACCATCGCTTCAACTTCATCCACCCGTTCTACGATGGAAACGGACGCGTCAGTCGCTTGATGTCGCATGCGATGGCTCATCACGCCGGGATCGGGGCAGGGGGGCTCTGGTCGGTTTCGCGCGGGTTGGCGCGGGGTCTTCAGGATGGTCTACCGGGTCGCGATGAATATCGCGAGATGATGCACCTTGCCGACCGCGTCCGCCAAGGCGACCGCGACGGTCGCGGGAACCTCTCCTTGGCAGCACTGGTCAGCTTTACCAAATGGTTCCTGATGGTTTGCGAGGATCAGGTAACCTTCATGGCGAGCATGTTCGACTTCGACCGACTGGGCGAGCGGTTGGCCCGTTACGCCGCGCTTTCTGGTCTGGGCGAGAGGGCAGCGGACCTGCTACGCATCCTCCTCTTGCGCGGTGAGATCGGACGTGGTGACGTGGCGGCCCTGCTGGGCGTGGCCCCAAGAACTGCACGGGCCACGATGAAATCCCTCTTGGATGACGGCGTGGTCGGATCCGAGACTCCGCGTGGTGCCTTGATGCTGCGCTTTCCCAGCAAAACCCACGATGTGCTGTTCCCGCGCCTGTTTGACGTTGCTTGATCATCCTGTCGTTAAAGGGCAAGCAGCCGCGGCCCAGGACCGATCCAGATGCGCCCCCCTAAATTGATCGTCCGAGCAAATGATCGGGATCTATTTTCTGCATGTTTGGATGGACCTACCTGCGCGGCTTTCGGCATCTGGCGGAGATGAAGATGGTCAGTAGAGGGGAACTTCAGGAGTCGAACAGATCCGCCGCTGGGTTATCGGCGATGTCGACATCGGCATAGTATTTCTGTGCCTGCGCCGCCGACTTGTGCAAGGAAAGGCGCATGGCGGCCTGCAAGGGGGCGCCGTCCAGCGCCGCCTGTGTCAGAAAGCCGGAGCGCAGGCCGTGGGGCGAGGCGAAGCCTGCGGGCAGGCCAGCAGAGGCAATCAGGCGGCGCAGGATCTGGGCCACGGCATCGGCGGTGAGGCGACGCTGCGACAGGGTTTCCTGCGCTGTGATCTTGCGGAAGAGGGGGCCGGATGTAAGGCCCGTGGCATCGAGCCAGGCCACGACGGCGCGGGCCGCAGCACCCTTCAGGACGAGGCGCGGGGTCTTGCCCTTGGCCGTTGTCTTCGTGGCGAGAAGCCGCAGCCAGACGATGCCGCGCGCATCGAACTCGGTGAGGTCGAGGTCTTCGACGTTGACAGAGATGATCTCCGACCGCCGTCTTCCGCCCGAGCTCCATCCCAAGAGCAGGATGGCGCGATCGCGCAGGCCACGGATGCCGGGGCCGGTTGCATCGAGCAGGGCTTTCAGAACGTCCCGGGTCACGGGGTTCTGGGATTTCGGGACAGGGGGGCGGGCGGCGGCTTTGCGCGCCTTGGCACGGGCCTGCTTGACTAAGGGAGCGTCAAAGGGGCTGGCCAGATCGCGCATGCGGTGCAGGGCGCGCCAAGTGGCGATGCGACGATCCAGCGTCGCGGGGGCAGGGCAGTCGAGGCTGCGGCGGAGGCCGAATTCCACCAGTGCTTCGGCGACCTGACGGGAGGGGTCGTTGGCCGAGACGCTGCCAAGATCGCGGGAATGATCAAGAACGAAGCGAAGGGCAACGTCGGGATGTTCTGGCCATTCCAGAGCGCCGCCGAAGGAGAGACGTTTCCAGGCGGCGATATAGCCGAGGTCCGCCTCATAGGCGCGACGGGTATTCTCTGGCGTGCCGCGGCGAAAGAGGTCTTCGAGCGCGGCTTCATCCGCAGTTGAGAGGCGGGATGACGGAGGAAGGGTCAAATCAGGCATCATGTCGCCTTGAGAAAGTAAGGAGAAAATGCAAAATGTAAGGAGATATGGGCTTTCTCCTTGGAGGCGAGATGCAGGAATCGACCGTAACCAGCAAAGGCCAGACCACGCTGCCGAAGGATGTGCGCGCGGCACTTAACCTGCATCCGGGGGATCGGGTTCGGTATATGATCCTTGACGGTGGCGAAGTGCGCCTTGCGCGGTCGCGTCCCGTGGCCGAGTTGCAGGGGATGCTGCGGGGTAAGGTTTCGAGGACGGTCAGCCTCGAGGAGATGGACGAGGCCATCGGGCGCGGTGCGATCGGACAATGACAGAAGACGCGGCCAGCCCGACCATGATCGGTTTGGATACCAACGTCCTTGTTCGCTTCCTGGTGCAGGATGAGCCCGAGCAGGCCAAGGCTGCCAGTGCCTTGTTCGCAGGGCTGACAAGCGAGGTGCCCGGTTTCCTTTGCCGCGAGGTTCTTGTCGAACTGGTTTGGGTGCTTGAGCGCGCCTACAGTCTGTCGCGTCTGGACATCGCCCGGGCGCTGGACAGCCTTCTTGAAGCCCGTGAGCTTGTTGTGGAAGCGGCTGACCGCGTGGCGGTCGCCGTGGATCGCTACCGTAAGGGCGGAGCTGGTTTCGCAGACCAGATGATCGCGCTGGCGGGGCAGGGGGCTGGCTGCCAAGCGACCGTCACCTTTGACCGTCAGGCAGGTGCTTTGCCGGGCATGCGGTTTCTGAACACGGTGTCTGATCACTGAGGCGGCCTGATATCTGAGCGCAGATTTTCTTGGTTTCGCGGCCAGTTTGCCGTCTGTTTCTTTGGAAATCAATAAGACACGATAACTGCACCTTATCATGTTTTATTCTGCATCGAGGAAAGTGCTTGGGTGCTGTGCAAAAATGCAGAATAATGCACAGCATGGGACGTAAAGGATCGCCTTACTTGGATGAGCTTTCGACTCCGCCATCGCTCTATGATGCGCTGGAGGATGAGGAGGCGTGGTTCCTACCGGATGACTCGGACCGCATGGCCACGCGGCAACCGGGCCCCCGCGCAGAGCGTGATCGTCTTTTTGATCCCGCGGAATGGCTGAGTGCGCAGGGCACGCTGAGCGGTGATCTTGCTGCCGCTTGTCTTGCTTTCGGTCGACTTGACGCCCGTCTCGCCACGGCGGGGGAGGGGATGCGGTTGCGCCTTGCCTTGCAGGAAGTTGCTGATCTTGGCTGGCTGACCGGCTCTCGGATCGGGGTGGAACGGCTGTCGCTGTTCATCGCGCTGCGCATCGGGGCGGGGGATGAGGCGGCGATGCTTGGGCAGTTCGCTTGGGGTGTGCGGCGCTTGACGGGTTCGGGAAAGGTGGACGGGCAGGGGGAATGGGCGGCAGGTCTTGCGGCCTTCCTTGGCTTTGAAGGTGAAGCGGTGCTGGATCTGGCTGAAACGTTGATGGGCACCGAAGCGCTGCATCCGATTACCTTGGCGGCCTTTCTGTTTCATGCCTGGAAGATGGCAGGGGCAGAACGGAGTGCGCGAGACATCGAAGGCGGGGTCACGGCGGCGCGTCTGGCCGGAGAGAAACTTGGGCGCGGGGCGCTGTTCCTGCCGCTGGCCTTGGGCAGCGGGACCGCGCTGCGTGGGCAGGGGACGGTTCTTGCGCGGCTGGCGGCCTTTTATCGCGGGGCGGAGCAGGCGTCGCTTTCGGCGCTGATGATGATCGAGCGGATGGCCGATTGGGAGGAGCGCGCGAGTGAGGCGCTAGAGGACTGCTCGGGGCGGACGCCGGGTGAGTTGGTGCAGGTCTTTGCGCGTTGGCCGATGGTGTCTGCGCCGATGGCCGAGGCGCAGGTTGGTGCGAGCCGAGCGGCTGTGCAGAGGAACCTTGACCTGATGACAGCCCGCGGTGTGATCCGCGAGATCACCGGGCAGGGGCGGTATCGGATCTGGACAGCTGCCCTTTAGGGCATCACGGGCCGGAATCGACAGGCAGGGATCGATTCAGAAAGGGAATTGGACCTTTCGGTGCGGTTGAAGCAGACTCTCCCCATGAGTGAGGCCATTCACCTTGTGCGATGTGATCCCAGCCGCAACATGGCGCGCTTCTATCGGTTGGAGCTTTGCCAGACGCTGTTCGGGGAAGTGGTGCTGATCCGGCGCTGGGGTCGGATTGGCACTATAGGGAGGTCACGTGAGGTTGTGATTTCGGAAACCGATCTCACCGACGGATACCGTGCGATCCTCGACGCAGCTGTTCAGACGAAAATCAGACGAGGTTATCTTGAAGATACCGCCTCCAACTAATCTGGATGCGCTGGCAACGTTCTGACTATTGTACCGCTTGCCATCAATGAAGACCGCGATCTTGCCGCAACGAGCTCGACCGCGGGACGGCCGCACATCCAATTATCAACAGAAAAAGGGCGTAACGGTTGAGGCCGTTACGCCCTAAGTCGGTGCGATGGGAGGTGAACCGCACCGGGTTTGCCGGAGGCTCCAACTCTTGAGTAGGATGGAGCATCATGAGCAAGACGACGAACAAGTTTTCCCCTGAAGTGCGTGAACGTGCAGTGCGGCTGGTCTTCGATGGCGAGGGTCAGCATGGCTCGCGCTGGCAGGCAATCGTTTCGATTTCCGCGAAGATTGGCTGTTCTGCCCATACGCTGAACGAGTGGGTCAAGAAGGCCGAGGTGGACAGTGGCAAGCGCGCTGGCATCCCGACCGAGATGGCTGAGAAGTTGAAGGCGTTGGAACGCGAGAACCGCGAGCTGCGCCAGGCGAATGAGATCCTGCGCAAGGCCAGCGCGTATTTTGCGATGGCGGAGCTCG
>JACVZW010000082.1 GCA_014654775.1 Paracoccaceae bacterium
TCTCATTGCCGAAAAATTTCAGAATGGGGCTGGACTGTCAGGATATGTGGCCGAGATGAACGCGCCTTTTGCTGCGCCTCGCTGGGCATCGTGCCCACCGTGCGCCATGCCGATTACATCGGCTCCTGGCTCGAGGTGCTGCGCGAGGACAGGCGAGAAACACTAGCGCACATCGTGCGGTTCGCCCGAACCTTTAACAGAAACATTGATGCGGTCAGGAATGCGATCGAAATGGAGTGGAGCAATGGTCAAGCCGAAGGCCAGATCAACCGATTGAAGACCTTGAAGCGCGCGATGTATGGGCGAGCCGGCCCGAACTTGCTCAGGGCCCGAATGCTTCCTCTGCACCACACAAATTGAGGATGACCCAATTCAAGGGCAACGCGACAACGTCTCAAAACCTGCGTGAACCAACAGTTGTTGTGGCAATTCTGGAAATCGACACAAAAAATTCAATTACTTAGTCGATTTGCTGTCGAACTTGGAGGGGAGGGTGTCGACATTGATCGCCTTTTCCATCGATCCAGAATGGCGGTCTTTCGGCGCCTGTCAATGGGCGGGACGGTCGAGCAGGGCGCGCAGGGCGCGGGTGAGGGCGTCGGGATCGAGCGGCGCTTCGGTATCCGCCGAGACCATCGGCATGCCGTCGAGGGGCCGAGCGCGGGCGGCCAGCGCCTGAAGTTCAGGCACGTAATCGAGGCCGGGATGACCGGCGGGGCGGCTGTTCACGCGGGCGGCATAGCGGGCGGCGATGGTTTCGGGGCGGGCATGGCACCAGACCTGCGCCACTTGTGTGATGCCCGCGCGGGCGAGACCGGCATGCAATACCTCGGGCGGTTGGAAGCCGAACCATGCATCGATGATGACGGTGGCGTCGGGGGCGTGCTGGGCCACCATGTCGAAGATCGATTCATAAGCGGCGGTGCCGAAGCGGCGGTTGGTGGGCCTGTCGACCGGGGCGAATTGCAGCAGGAACGGGTTCTTCACCGTGTCGAGCGATAGGATGGGCCAACCGGTGCGGGCCGAGAGCAGGGCGGCGATGTCGGATTTGCCCGAGGCGGGAACGCCGTTCACCAGAACGGCCCGGCGGCCTGCGGTCAGCGCGGCCATGCCTGCGCCTGTGACGCCCGCATCATCGCCAAGGGCGGCGGCGATGACGGGGGCCGCGAACCAGCTTTGCGCCGGGGGGAAGCGGTCAAGCGCGGCGAGCGCGCCCGCCCCCGCGCCGCCGCCGATCAGAACCGCTTCGGGGGCGAGTGTGGTGATCAGCGTGTCGATGGCGTGGCGCAGGGGGGCGGCCCAGCGGTGCAGGACCTGTTCCGCAGCTGGGTCTGACCGGGCGAGGAGGTCCTGTGCGCGCAGGCCGGGGGGAAGCCCCGCCTCGGCCAGATGGTTGGCGAAGGCGGTGCCGGAACTTTCCGTTTCCACGCAGCCGCGACGGCCGCAGACGCAGGCGCGCCCGTCCGGGACCACGGTCAGGTGGCCAAGTTGCCCGGCCGTGCCGCGCCCGCGCAACAGGCGGCCGTTGTCGAGGATGGCCCCGCCGATGCCCGTGCCGATGGTGAGGAGGACGGCATGGGACAGGCCCCGCGCCGCACCCGCGCGCGCCTCGCCGACAAGGGCCATGTTGGCATCATTGTCGATGGTGACGGGCAGGCCGGTCGCGGCGGCAAGGTCCTGCGCGAAGGGGAGGGTGGAGAGATCGACATATCCGCCAGACAGCGCCGTCTGAGCGGCGAAATCCACCTGACCGGGGACGCCCACGCCGATGGCGGCGGTGGCATCGTCGCGCAGGGCGGCGACGAGATCGCGGCAGGATTGCAGGCAGGCGGCGGCGTTGCGGTCGGTGCCGAGGGTGCGGCGGTCAAGGATCGTACCGTCGCCCGCGATGCGCGCAGCGCGGATATGGGTGCCGCCGATATCGATGCCGATGGCGTTGAGGGCCATGGCGTCAGCGGCGCGGCATGTGCCGCGCGATGACGGCCTGAAGTTCGCACAGGCGGGGCAGGGCGATGGTGGTGAGGCGGTCGCGCGTCACCGCGCGGTCGAGCGAGATGCAATCCTTCCAGAGCGACCGCCCTGCGATCACGCCCGATGCGCCGTTTGCCATGGCCGTTTCTACCTGCCCGAGGAAGGTGGCATGGTCCACCCCGGCGGACAGGACGGCCCAGGGTACCTCGCCCGCCATGGCGGTAATGTTGGCGCAGGATTGGGCTGTGCCGGGATAGGGCAGCTTTAGCAGTTTCGCGCCGAGGTTGAGGCAGAGCCGGGTGCCGCCTTCGATCAGGCCGGGGGTGGCGGCGGCGAAGGCGGCCTTGTCTTCGCCGGGCAGGGCGTAGGTGAGGAATTCGGTGACGAGCAGCAGGTCTTCGGCGGCGAAGTCCTGAATGACCTGTTCCAGCGTCTGGAGGTTGCGGAAGTTCGCGGCGGGCGTGTCGGATCGGAGGTAGACCATGATCTTGCCGCCCGTGCCGCCGAGTTCGCGCACGCGGCGCGCGGTGATGCCGGGAACGAGTTTGGAGATGCGCCAGCCTTCGGGCGTGGTGTCGTAACCGGAATCGTCCAGCCCGATGAGGAGGGCCGTGCAGCGATGGAGATGGCCGTCATCGATCATCTGCGGCAGGGCGCAGACGGGATCGACGAGGACGGCAGTGGCGTGGCGGGCGAGATGGGCGGCGATGTCGATCTTGGTGTCGCCAAGGATGTCGGTGCCTATCTTCGCCTGTTCCTCTAGCGTGGCGGCGAGGAGGGTGCGCATCCCGCCGCGCTGATCGCAGGCGATGACCATCATCGCGCCTTCATCGCCGCAGATCATCTGGTATCCGCGACGTTCCGCCGTCGTCATCCTTGCCATGAGGCCGCCCTTTTTCCTTTGCGTTGCGCCGGATCGGGCGCGGGAGTATTGCGTCGCCTGTCCTGCCCCCCGTTCATCATCGCGATTGCCAGAAGGCAAGGAGGTGCTATGGTGACAAGGGCATGTAACACATTGCAGAAAGGAATTGCAATCTGTCTCAGATCCTGACTTCCGAGGCCAGCGAGACCCGCGCGCTGATGCATATGGTGGCGAAGATGCACTATGAGGCGGACCTGCCGCAGGTGCAGATCGCGCGTCAGCTGGGCCTGTCGACGGCGACGATCTCGCGTCTGTTGCAGCGGGCGCGGGCGGAAGGGATCGTGCGGATCGAGGTGCGGGATCTGGTGGTGCCCGATGCGCTGGGCGCAGGGCTGGAGCGGGCGCTGGGGCTGCGGCGAGTGGCGGTGATCGAATCACCCTCCGGTGGTGGTGGCATGGCGCTGGCGGGGCCGCTGGGCGGGATGCTGCGGACGGCGAACATGGCGCCGGGGTCGGTGCTGGCCCTTGGCTGGGGGCGGGCGATCGGCGGGGTGCTGGAGACGGGGCTGCCGGCGATGCCGGGGGTTCTGGTGGTGCCTGCGACGGGGGGGATGTCGCAGCACCAGGCGCATTTCCAGATCAACGAATTCGCCCGTGTGGCGGCGGAACAGATTGGCGGGACTGCGTTTTTCATCCATGCGCCGGTGTTGCCTAGTGCGGCGGCGCGCGAAAGCTTTCTCGCTGATCCGGGGATCGGGCAGGCGGTGGCGCTGTGGGATCGGATTGATGTGGCGGTGGTGGGCGTGGGGCTGCCCCATGCGCTGAACGCGCCGGATGCCAGCGTGGCGACGCCGGACGAGCAGATGCTAGTAGATGCGGCGGGGGATGTCGTGCGACACTATTTCGACGTGCAGGGCAATCCTATCGACTGGGACGGGGCGGATCGGCTGATTGCCGTGACGCCGGAGCAGTTGCGCAGGGCGAGGCTGGTGATCGGCGTCGCCGCGGGGGAGGCGAAGGCGACAGCGATCATCGGGGCGGCACGCGCCCGGCTGATCAACGCATTGGTGACGGATGCCGCGACGGCGCAGGCGATCCTCGAGAGGGTTCATTCGCCCACCTGAAAACGTTTGCACATGCAGCAAAATGTTTCTGCAAAAAATTGCTCTTGACGGAAAGTCCCTTCCGGCTTTCAGTTAGGTTACTTGAAACGAGGTGTCGGACCGACCGAGAAGCGGCCCCCGCACGCCTTACCGGGAGGAGATAGCATGAAACGCCGTTCGATTCTGAGCGCGGCTGCGGCCGCCTCTGTCGCCCTGACGATGGGCGCAGGCGCTGCGAAGGCGCAGGACAAGATGACCATCGCCCTTATTCCGGGGCTGACGACGGATGCCTTCTACATCACCATGCAGAAGGGCGCGCAGGCTGCGGCCGATGCGCTGGGGGTGGAGCTGGTTTTCCAGGGTGCGCCCGACTTCAACCCGGTCACGCAGGTGCCGGTGCTGGATGCGGTGATCGCGCGGGCGCCGGACGCGATCCTGATCGCGCCGACGGACACGACCCAGCTGATTGAGCCGCTGCGCAAGGCGCATGATGCGGGCATCCCGGTGATCACCGTGGATACGTTCATCGGCACCGGGCAGTACCAGACGGGTGCGGGCGATGCGGATTTCCCGCTGGCCTATATCGCGTCGGACAACGTGCTGGGCGGCAAGATCGCGGCGCGGGCGCTTGCGGCGTCGATCGGCGGCGAGGGCAAGGTCTTCGTGTCGAACGTGAAACCGGGGATTTCCACCACCGACCAGCGCGAGGCGGGCTTCAAGCAGGCGATGGCGGAAGAGTTCCCGGGCATCACGGTGCTGGAGACGCAGTTCAACGACAATGACGCGAACAAGGCCGCCTCGCAGCTGCAGGGCGTTCTGGCGCGCGAGCCCGATCTGAAGGGCGTGTTCGGGGCGAACTTGTTCTCGGCCCTTGGAGCCGCGAATGGCGTGCAGCAGGCCGGGCAAAGCGGCGTGGTCAAGGTCGTGGCCTTCGACGCGCCGGGGTCCATCGTGGACAACCTGAACACGGGCCTTGTTGACGTTGCCATTGCCCAGCATCCGGCGGAGATCGGTTACTTCGGCGTGGTGTCTGCCTATGCCCACCTGACCGGAAATTCGATCCCGGTGAGCATCGGGACGGGCTTCACCATCATCACCAAGGACAATGTGGGCGACCCCGAAGTTGCGAAGTACATCTATTCCGAGTGATCGGACCTGCGCCGCGTTGCGGACAGGATGCGATGATGTGCGCCCCGGGGGCCTTGTCCCCGGGGCGTTTCACGAAAAAGGGCCATGAGGCCGGGATAGCCGTATCCGAAACTGGGGCTGATGCATGACAACCGACGCCAAGACCGAGACGGGCCAGACGACCCCGCCGCAGGGGGGCCATGTGTCGCCGCCCGCTGATCATGCCGAGACGGCGAAGACGACCATCCAGCGCATCGCCGATCTGCGGGCCTGGCTGTTCCTTGCCGCGCTGATCATCGGGTTCGAGCTGTGGAGCAGGCTGTCCTTTGGCGGGACCTTCATCTTCAACCCGTTCAACATCACCTCCATCGCGGTCTTTGCGGTGGCGCCGCTGCTGCTCGCGACGGGGCAGACCTTCGTCATCATTACGGGCGGGATCGACCTGTCGATGGGATTCATCATGGGCCTTGCTGCGGTGGTGGCAGCGCATGTGATCAACTGGGCGACACCGGGGATGGGGATGCCGCTGGCGGTGCTGTTCGGGGCGCTGGTGGCCATCGGCGTGGCAATGATCCCCGGTTTCATCAACGGCATCCTCGTGTCGCGGCTGCGGGTGCCACCCTTCATCGGGACGCTGGGCATGTTCGGCGTGGCGCGGGGCGTGGCCTTTCTTCTGGCGGGCGGGACGACCGTGCCGGTGCAGAATTCCTTTTTCGCCGCGCTGGGCAATGGACGCATCTGGGGCATTCCGTGGATCGTGATCATCACGGCGGTCTTCGTTCTGGTGATGCATTACATCCTGAGCCAGACGCGGTTCGGCCAGCACAACTATGCCATCGGCGCGAATGAGCAGGCGGCGCGGCGGGCCGGGATCGACATCAAGGCGCATCTTCTGAAGCTGTATATCCTGTCGGGGATGTGCGCGGGGCTGGCGGGTTTCCTTTACGCTGCGCGGTTCAGCGCGGGGGCGGCGCAGGCGGGGGAGCCGTTGCTTCTCGATTCCGTGGCGGCGGTGGTGATTGGGGGGGCGAGCCTGTTCGGCGGGTCGGGGACGATCCTTGGCACGGTGGCGGGGGCCTTCGTCATCGCGGTGATCCAGTACGGGTTGGTCTTCATCAACGTCGAGCCGTTCTGGCAGTTCATCTCGGTGGGTGTGGTGATCATCATTTCGGTCCTGATCGATCAGGCGCAGCGGCGCATCAGCGGAGGGCGGCAGAGTGAGTGAGGCGACCCCCCTTCTTGAAGTGCGGAACCTGTCGAAGAGTTTCGGCGCGGTGCAGGCGCTGTGCGATCTGTCGATGCAGGTGGCGGCGGGCGAGGTGGTGGCGCTGGCCGGGGACAATGGCGCGGGCAAGACCACGCTGATCAAGGCGATCTCGGGCGTTTACAGGCCCAGTTCGGGCAAGGTGCTGCTGGAGGGGGAGGAGATGAACTTCTCATCCCCGCAAGAGGCGCGGGAGCGGGGGATCGAGACGATCTATCAGGACCTTGCGCTGGCCGACAACCTGAGCATCGGGGCGAACATCTTTCTTGGGCGTGAGCCGATGACGAAGCGCTGGGGATTCTTGCCAGTGATGGACCGCAAGAAGATGGCCGATGCGGCGCGGGAGACGATGGCGCTTCTGGACTTCCATGTGAACCGGCTGGATGCGCCGGTGTCGAACTTTTCGGGCGGGCAGCGGCAGGCGGTGGCGATCGGGCGGGCGGTCTATTGGAATGCGCGCATCCTGATCATGGATGAACCCACCGCCGCGCTGGGCGTGCCGGAGCAACGGAAGGTGATCAGCCTGATCCACCAGTTGAAGGCGCAGGGGCGGGGGGTGATTTTCATCAGCCACAACCTTCAGGACATCTTTGCCGTGTCGGACCGGATTGTCGTGCTGCGGCGGGGTGTGATGGCGGGGGAGCGGCGGATCGCGGAGACAACGCATGACGAGGTGGTGAAGCTGATGGTCGGGGGCTGAGCCATGGCGGCGGGTCCGGTCATCGGATCGCTGGGCGAGCTTCTGGTGGAATTCGTCTGCATGGAGAAGGACGGGCGCAACCGGCGCCCGGCCACCTATCGCGGGCCGTTCCCGAGCGGGGCGCCGGGCATCTTCATCGACCAGGCGGCGCGGACCGGGGCGCGGGCGGTCTTCGCCGGGGCGGTGGGGACCGATGCCTTCGGTCAGGTGGTGCTGGAGCGGCTGGTGGCGGATGGGGTGTCGGATGCGATGATCCGGCGGGTGGCCTTGCCCACGGGGACGGCGCATGTGAGCTACAACAGCGACGGGAGCCGGGATTTCGTCTTCAACATGGCGCCGTCGGCGGCGGCGCATTTCCCCAAGGGGCGGGAGGCGGTGGAGGGGTTTCTGAGCGCGGGGGTGCAGGTGCTGCATGTCTCGGGCTCTGCCCTTGGGGACCCGGAGATCCGGGCGGCCATTGCCGAGGTCTGCGAGGCGCTGCATGGGGCGGGGGTGGCGATCTCCATCGATCCGAACATCCGCACGGAACTGATGACGGATGCGGGCTATCTGGCGGTTGTGCGGCGGTTGATCGGGATGGCGGATTATGTGCTGCCCTCGGATGCGGATGCCGATTTGCTGTGGCCGGGGGTGGCCTTTGCCGATTGGGCGGCGGCCTTGCCGGCGCAGGTGGTGGCGTTGAAACGGGGCGACAAGGGCGCGGTCGCGCGGGCCGGGGGCGCGGTGATCGATCTGCCGGCGGTCCGGGTGGAGGTGGTGGATCCGACCGGGGCAGGGGATTGCTTCTGCGGGACCTTCGTCACGCTGCTGGCCGGGGGGATGGACCTGTCCGGCGCCTTGCGGCGGGCGGTGGCGGCCGGGGCGCTGGCGGTGACGGCGCTGGGTCCGATGGAGGGGAACAGCGATCTGGCGAGAATCGAGAGGTTCATGGCGGGATGAGCGCGCTGATGGAGATTCTTGCGCGCAACCGGGCGGGGGCGGGAGTGGGTCTGACAGCCTGGTGCACGGCGCATCCCGAGACGCTGGCGGCGGTGTTGTCCGCCTATCGCGGGGACGCGGCGCCGGTGCTGGTGGAGGCGACCTGCAATCAGGTGAACCAGGAGGGCGGCTATACGGGGATGACCCCGGCGGCCTTTCGCCGGTTTCTGGAGGGCATCGCGGCGGCAGAAGGGGTGGCGACGCGGCGGCTGATCCTTGGCGGGGATCATCTGGGGCCGAATCCGTGGCGGCATCTGGCGGCGGATCGGGCGATGGACCGGGCGCGGGCGATGGTGGCGGCCTATGTGGAGGCGGGGTTTTCCAAGATTCATCTTGATGCGTCGATGCCCTGCGGTGGCGAGGTGCTTCCGGAGCCGGAGATGGCCGAGCGTGCGGCGGATCTGGCGCTGGTGGCCGAGCGGGCGGCGGGCGGGCGGGCGCTGGCCTATGTGATCGGGACGGAGGTGCCGCTGCCGGGGGGCGAGACGACGGCAGGGGATCATCTGGCGGTGACGGCGCCTGAGGCAGTGGCGCGGGTGGTGGAGTTGCACCGCGCGGCCTTTGCGCGGCGGGGACTGGCGGCTGTGATGGAGCGTGTCGCGGCGGTGGTGGTGCAGCCGGGGGTGGATTTTGGCAATGCGCAAGTCGTGGGGTTCGATCCGGCGCGTGCGCAGAGGTTGAGCGCGGCGGGGCCGCAATTGGGCGGGCCGGTCTATGAGGCGCATTCGACGGATTATCAGGATGGGGCGGCGCTGCGGGCGCTGGTTCAAGGGCATTTCGGTATACTGAAGGTAGGGCCGGAACTCACCTTCGCCTTCCGGCAGGCGGTCCTTGCGATGGAGCGGCTGGCGGGGCTGATGGGCCTGACGTCAGGCGTGGAGGCGGCCTTGCGGGCAGCGATGCTGGCCGAGCCGAAGGACTGGCGCGCCTATGTGGAGCCGGGGGCGGAAGAGGCGCGGATGATGCTTTACGGTCTGTCGGACAGGGTGCGCTATTACTGGCCGAAGCCGGGGGTGCAGGCGGCGCTGCGGTCGCTGTTCGAGGGATTGCGGGCGGCAGCGCCTGCGCCTGGGCTGGTGGCGCAGGTGACGGGTGGCATGGTCGGGCCGGTAGATACGGCGCGGCTGCCCGAGACGATCATTCGGAGGATGGTGGGCGATGTGGTCGCCCGCTATCGTCAGGCCACGGGAGAATGAGATGCCGGTGAAGGAAGACCGCCTGCTGCGGGTGGGGGTGCTGGGCTGCGGGCCGATCGCGCAGGCGGCGCATTTCGAAAGCTGCAACAAGGCGCGGAATGCGAGGCTGTGGGCGATCTGCGATGTGGCGGATGATCTGCGGGCGCGGATGGCGGCGACCCATGCGCCCGAGAAGGACTTCGCCGACTATGACACGATGCTGGCCGACCCGGAGCTGGAGGCGGTGATCATCGCCACGTCGGATGCGTTCCATGTTCCCGCCGCGCGGCGGGCGATGGAGGCGGGCAAGCACGTGTTGTGCGAGAAGCCCTTGGCGGTGTCGGTGAAGGAGGCGGAAAGTCTGCGCGGCGTGGCGGCGGCCAACGGGGTGATCCTGCAGGTCGGGCATATGAAGCGGTTCGATGCCGGGTTGCAGGCGGCGAAGCGGTTCATCACCGACGAGATGGGGGCAATGGTCGCGCTGAAGGCGTGGTATTGCGACAGCACCCACCGTTATCCGATGACCGATGCGGTGCAGCCCTTGATGGTGACGTCGAAATTCGCGCGGAAACCGGCGGAGAACCCGAAGGCGGATCTGGACCGGTATTACATGCTGGCGCATGGCAGCCATCTGGTGGATGTGGCGCGGCATTTCGCGGGGCCTCTGGTTGCGGTGGAGGCGCGGCTGTCGAACCGGGCGGGGATGCGCTGCTGGTTCGTGGATGTGGAATTCGAGACCGGCGTGCTGGGCCATCTGGACCTGACGGTGGCGGTGCGGATGGATTGGCATGAAGGGTTCCAGATCTATGGCGAGCATGGGTCGGTGATCGGGAAAACCTATAACCCTTGGTATTACAAATCCTCGGAGGTCGACATCTTCCGCGAGGCGGATGGGGCGACGCATAGGGTGCTTGGGGCGGATGGGCATTTCTATCGGCGGCAACTGGAAGGGTTCGCCGATGTGATCCTGAAATGCGTGCCGATGGAGGGGGCTGATCTGGAGGACGGGATCGCATCCGTGCGGGCGATGGTGGCGATCGCGGAGTCTGTCAGAATGGGGCGGCCGGTGCGGCTGGACCAGGTGGCGGGGACGGTCTGATGCGGCTGGGGATCTTTGCCAAAACCTTTGCAGGCAGAGATCCGGCGACGGTGATGGCGGCGGCGCGGGCGGCGGGGTTCGATGCCGTGCAATACAACATGGCCTGTTCGGGGGTGGCCGCGATGCCGGACTCCTTGACCAGGGCGCAGGTCGGCGCGGTGTCTGACGCGGCGCGGGCGACGGGTGTGGCCGTGGCGGCGGTGTCGGGGACCTACAACATGATCCATCCCGATCCGGGCGTCCGGGCGGCGGGCCTGCGACGGCTGGGTGTTCTGATCGACCATGCGGCGGGGATGGGGACAAGGATGGTCACTCTCTGCACCGGGACGCGGGATGCAGAGGACCAGTGGCGGCATCATCCGGAGAACGACTCGCCCGAGGCGTGGCGCGATCTGCGGGCGGAGATGGAGAAGGCCTGCGCTCTGGCCGAGGCGCGCGGGGTGCGGCTGGGGGTGGAGCCGGAGCTGGCTAATGTGGTGAACGGGGCGGCAGCGGCGCGGCGGCTGCTGGACGAGGTGGCGAGCCCCGCATTGGTGATCGTGCTGGACCCGGCGAACCTGTTCGAGGTGATGGACGCGGCAGAGCGGCGGCGGCTGGTGGAAGAGACGGTGGGTCTGCTGGGTGACCGGATCGCGATGGCCCATGCGAAGGACCGGCACGAGGATGGGCGCTTTGCCACGGCGGGCCAAGGGGTGATCGATTTCCAGCATTTCCTTGGGTCGCTGCGCGGCGTGGGGTTCGACGGCGATTTGGTGACGCATGGCTTGGCAGCGGAAGAGGCTGCCGGGGTTGCAGCCTTCTTGCGGGGAGTGGGCGCATGACGCCAACCGGCTGGATCATGCGGGACGGATTCCGGCTGGCGCTGCATGATGCGGGCGGCGCGGGGCGTCCTGTCCTGTTCCAGCATGGGCTTTGCGGGGATGCGCGGCAGGTGGCGGAAGCCTTTCCCGATGACGCGCGGCTGCGGCGGGTGGTGCTGGAATGTCGGGGGCATGGGGCATCGGACTTTGACCCTGCGCCGAGCCTTGCGAAGTTCACGGATGATCTGGCGGCGGTGGTCGAGGCGATCGGCGGGCCGGTGCCAGTGGGTGGTATCTCGATGGGGGCGGCGCTGGCGCTGCGGCTGGCGGTGGCGCGGCCGGAACTGGTGTCGCACCTGGCCCTTGTGCGGCCGGCATGGGGGGCAGGCGATGCGCCGCCCGCCAATCTGGAGCTGAATGCCGAGGTGGGGATGCTGCTTTACCGGTTTTCGGTGGCGGAGGCGCGCACGGCGTTTCTTGAGTCCGAGACGGCGGCGCGGTTGCGGGTGGAGGCGCCGGACAATCTGGCCTCTCTCACCGGGTTCTTTGCGCGCGAACCGGTGTCGCGGACGGCGGTGCTTCTGAGCGTGCTGTCGCGTGAAGGGTTGGGGGTGAGTGCCGCCGATCTGGCGGGGCTGCGTTTGCCGGTGCTGGTCTGCGGGACGGCGGAGGACGCGATCCATCCTGTCGGGCTGGCACAGGCGCTGGCGGCCGGGATGGGCTGGGCGCGGTATATCGACCTGCCGCCCAAGGGACGGGACAAGGCGGCGCATCTGTCGGCGCTGCATGCGGCAATTTCGGGATTTCTGACGGAGTGACGGATATGGGACGGCCTGAGGCTGGATGGATGGAGCGGTTGCCGAAGGATCGGCTGATCGCGGAGTTTTCGCTCTGGTCGGCCGATCTGGTGCGGCTGGCCGATGACATGGCGCGGATCGCGCCTTACGCGGATATCCTGCATATCGACGTGGCGGATGGGGTCTTTGCGCCGACCTTCCTGTTCTTCCCCGATCTGGTGGCGGCGGTTCGGAAGCTTTCCAGCGCGCCGATCCATGTGCATCTGATGGTGGATGACGCGGTGTTGCTGTCGCAGATCGACCAGTTCGCCGAGGCGGGCACGGACATGATCAGCATCCATCTGGAGAATGCCGCCGTGGCGGGGGCGGCGCTGGACCGCATCGCCGCGCATGGGATGAAGGCGGGGATGGTGCTGCGGGTGGAGACGCCGGTTGCAGGGGTGGCGGAGTGGCTGCCGCGGCTGGACATGGTGACGCTGCTGGGCACGGCGATCGGGGTGAAGGGGCAGGGGTTGAACGAGGCCGCGCCCGCGCGGTTGCGTGAGGCGGGGGCATTGATCCGTGCCAGCGGGCGGCGGATCGTACTGGCCGCCGATGGCGCTATCCGCGACACGAGTGTGCCGGTGCTGCGCGCGGCAGGGGCGGAGACGGTGGTTCTGGGATCGCTGGCCTTCGGGGCACCAGACCTTGGGGCGCGGATGGCGTGGCTGGCCGCGCTCTGACCCTTCGACAAGCGGGGTCTGCGCCGGCAGGCAGGTAGGATGCATGCGCCGTTCGCCCTTATCCCGCTTGCGGACCTGCTGGCCCTTCTGGCGGCGGGGATCGTTCTGAACCTGACGCCGGGGGCGGATGCTCCGGAATGCGCACGTAAGCCTACGGTGAGGCTTGTAGTTACCCACAATTGGTTGGCGGGGATGTTGCGGTTCGAGCTCCCTCGACGAGGTCGGCGAGGTGGGAGAAGCCTCGCCAGATGACGGTCGTCCCCGGAGGGGCGTCTGAAGTAGGGTCGAGATAGCCGCCGAGCCTAGCGACGGCCCCTACATTGATAGCAAGATCGCGCGGCGCGTGGCGTTTTCTTTCTGGTGCCGCTTGTTCAAGAAGGTGGCGCGCTGCGTCAGTGAAGACCGCAGCGGGTTCACCCAAGTTCGACAAAAAATCGACTAAGTGATTGAATTTGTTTGTGGCGATTTCCAGAATTGCCACAACAACTGGCGGTTCACGCAGGTTTTGAGACGTCGAGGGCTTCGAAGAGGGACAGTTGCTCCGGCTTGGTTCGAGTGGTTCCGGTGAATGGCTTCTCACCGATATAGGCCGTGAATCGTTGGACCTTTGCGAGGATCTCCAGGGCAGTCTTTGGGCTCGCGCTGTGGCCCTTGGCCTTCAGGCGCATGCGCATGACGCGGTAGAGGGTCAGGGCCAGGAAGCAGATGAGCGCGTGGGCGCGGATGCGGTCCGGCAGGCGATGGTGGACCGGCGCGATCTCGATGTCGGATTTGAGGACGCGGAACCCGCGCTCGATGTCGGCGAGGCCTTTGTAGCGGGCGACGGCCTCGGCGGGGTTGATGTCCGTGGTGTTGGTGATCAGCGCGAGCGTTCCGTCGAAGAGCTGCGCTTCGGACACGGCGTCTTCGTCCACCGACCAGGAGAAGCGATCGGCCGTCAGGTCGGCCTTGAGAAAGCGCGTCATCTCGGCCTCAGCCACGGCCCGGGTGAAGCGGCTATAGGCCCCCCGGTCGGAGGCACGGCGCCCCTGGGGTGTGGCGCCTGCGTCTTGGGCGTCCAGCCTGCCCACCATCTTCTCGGCCATGGCCTCAAGCTCGGCGATGCGCGCACGGCGAGCCTCGCCCTGCTCGGCGGCGCGCAGGGGATCATGGGCGACGATCAGGCGATGGCCGGCAAAGGTTGCCTCGGCAAGGCCCTCGGCATCGAAGGCGAGGCCGCGGAAGGTGTCCACCAGCTCGCCATAGCGCCGCGCGGGCACGGCGAGGATGAACTCCAGCGTGCGCCCGCCTTCCTGAGCCAGCGCCGTCAGGGCATCGATGTTGTCGAGGCTGAGCAGCCCGCGATCGGCGACCAGAATGACGCGCTCGATGGGGAAGCGCTGCAGCACGGTTGCCAGCATGGCCTGCAGGGTCTTGGTCTCGGCGACATTGCCGGGATGGACGGTATGCATGAGGGGCAGACCCTCGGCAGTCTGCACCACGCCCATGACGAACTGGCGGGCGATGCCGCCGGTCTCCTTGTTCATTCCGTAAGCGCGCAGGTCCTCCTCGACCTCGCCTTCGCCATGGATGCGCACTGTCGTCAGATCGTAGAAGACGACGGTGAGGTTGCGATCCACCAAAGGTCGGATCTGTTTGGCAAGTTCGCTCTCGACCTGATCGACATGGTCCATCAAGGCGTCCATGGCGCGCAGAAGATGATGATGCTCCACCGTCTCCGGCATGGCGGGCATCGCGACCGTTTCCAGCCATCGCAGAACGCCCAACTTGCTGTCGGGGGCGCAGAGGCGGTTGAACACCATGGCCCGCACGAGGGCTTCGACATCGATCTGCCGCTTGCCAGAGCGCAGTGACCTGCGCAGAGCGCGGTCAAATCCGAGGTCCTTCCAGATCTCGTGGAGCGCGAAAACGTTGCCATATGAGAGGGCGCTATCGGCCTCGACGGCGCCCGTCTGGACGTCAGCGCGTCCGACCGCCCTGTTCAAGCCGTTGATCAGGGCATCCAGCGCTCCGCCTTGCAGGTCCTCGATGCGCCCGACGGTTCCAATCGTCCGCTGGCGGACCTTACCGTCCTCGGTGCGATAGCCCTCGACCAGTTGCAGGTAGCGGCGACCGCCAGATGATGTGATCTTGGCATACATGCCACAAAGATATCACCATGAAAATCCATGAATCAAAAGCCGAAATAGCCATGACGTGCCACAACGTGATCTTTGCAAAACTACCTTAGAGCGCAACCTAACCCATTGAAATGTCGAGGCCAGCCCCAACGCATCCAGCTCGAAATCTCAATTTGCTGCCGAACTTGGGTATTCCGGGAGATGCCTGGCTGCTGAGCGAGGAAATGAAGAAGCGGTTTGGGGTCATGTGAGCTGAATGACCACGCCGGCACCTTGTTTCAGGCCGCATCAGACGATCGGTCTGACAAGCAGTTACTCTGGAAAAGCTTCCCCTGAAACATGCCTTCGAAGGTGGTGTCCATCCCGACCTGATCGCAAGCAATCAGCAATACGTCTTCGAATTCGCTCCCTTCACGGGTCGGCGGAAGCGGCCCCATGAAGACAAGCGTCGATGTCTGGGCTGTCGGGACATGCAGCAGAATTCGCCTTGGCGCGAAATCGGCGGTGGGTGCCGCGGCGACGACCGTGTTCCCGGGAGGAAGCCCGGAGAACAAAATATCTACGGTCTTCCCGGCGTCCACTTGGCTGATTTCCCCGGCAATCACCACCCTCGCCTGTGCGGACCACGGTCTGCTGATGCCAGTCCAGGACTTCCGCACGCGTCGCTGTAGTGATCATCTCAGGCGGATCGACAGACAGCGCACGGCGCAGGGGCGTATCGCCCAGAATGGCCCAACGCAGCGCATCATAACCAAGGTTTGCGGGCTGCGATTGCGCTTCGGCCATGTTCGCGGCAAACCCCTTTTGGATCCGGTCGAACCAACCTTGATCCAGCGTCGGTTTTGCCAGATGGGCTGCGGCAATCTCGATGGCTTTGTCGAGGTTGTCCTTTGGCGCGATCAACTGCCCATGCAGAAGGTCCACCGTCACCCACATCGTGCCTTCGGCCTTCAGATCGGCAAAGGTCTCAACCGCCTCACCCGGCGGGAAGTCCTCGGCCCCGCCTGCAAGGATCAGGTCCGTCCCGATGTGCGGTGCGGCCTGATTGACGTCATCGCGCAGCGCCCAACTGGTCGGCCAGGCGATCTGAATTGCCACATCATCAGCCCTAGGGATGTAGAGCCGCGCATATTCGATACCACCGGGGCTGGTCTCGGTGGTTGCACCGGCTTTTTCCGACTCTTGGCATCCGGCCAGCAGGATTAACGAAAAAGCGGCAGTGGCGAAGTGTTTCATGGGTTTGGGTACGTCCCGATGAAGGCAATGGCGGTACGTCCAGGGCCCGCGAGGCCCGCGAGGATGGTGTTGATGTCTGAAGCGTCAATCTGGGCATGGATCTTGCGGATCTGACGCTCAGACTTGGGTTCGCGCAGGACCGAGACGCGGGAGAGCGTGTAGTCCACCATCCATCGCGCAGTTTCCTCATCGTCAGACCAGTCTGGCCAAAAGCCTTTGAACCGGTCACCGACACGGTCGTGGGTCCTAATGGGCACGCCTTCAGCCGAAGCGGCGAGTGCGGCCTCAAAGGCAGATTGCATAACTGCAAAGCCAATGCCCGTGTCCGGTTCGGCCGAGAAGACGAATTCGATGTGGGTCTCATTGATGGGCGCAATAGATATCCTGAAGCTTTTGGTGACAAAAACATCAAAGCGCAGCGGCCCAGCCAGGCCGCCCGGCAGGTTGGTGTCCAGGATATCGCGTGCCAAAGCGGTCTGCGCCTCAAGCAAGTCAAAATCCACGGGCTCCGGCAGGGTGACGACCTTGCGCCAAGTCATCCGAAGGGCAGCGTTTGGGTCAGGGTAGCGGAAGGTACGGACCTCGGGCGCGGCGAGGGTGAAGGGCGGCGGGGCGATATCTTCGCGGTTCGCGTCAAGGTCAGGGAACCCCGCTTCCTCCATCGCCTTCGCCAGTTGGCGCTCGGTCACGTCGCCACTGACAACCAGACGTGCACGTTCTGGGCGGTGGGTTTCGGCGTGAAAAGCTTTGGCGTCGTCATAGGTCAGCGCCTTGATCTGGTCGGGCGTGCCGATGACTGACGCGGCGATGGGATTGCCGTCGTAAAGGAACGCCTCCATATCTTCGGCGGCCTGCGCATCGGGGTTGTTCGCCATACGCCAGTCATATTCGCGCAGGATGATGTCGCGTTCCGTCTCCGCAAATTCTTTCGGCAGGTCGATGGGGTCAAACACCACCTTCAACCGACGCAGCATGTCGGGCAGATCCTCGGGCGGGCCGGACAGCCAGTAGCCGACGGCGTAATCGTTGGTCCAGGCGTTGCTGTCGCGATCCTCGGGGCGGGAGTTCTTACCGATGTTTGGCCGCCATGCGAGGTGTTCGGTGTAGTGGGCGATGGGCGTCGAACGGTTGCCGCTACTGAAGACGACGTGTGCTGAAGTGGAACCATCACGGCTCACTAGGACGCTTAAAATGGACGAGCGACAGTCGTAAAATCCATACCATACAATGAAGGAAAGCAGCCCGAGCATGAGAGCAATAGGGGCAACAAATCTCTGGAACTTGCCGCGATCTTTGGTCAACGCAAGTCACACTACTCGGATGTAATCAAGTGATACAAGGATACTACGATTGTAAGGAACAGACTTACTCCCAGCCAACCCGGTACGGCGAAAAGATAGATTACCATTCCTGACACGAGTGCTACTCCTATAGCGAGGATATTGGTCGGCTTAAAAACTTAGACATTGAGTGCTTCATTTTTTTATGTGATGACGATGCAGTAAAGGTGTATGCACGATCTGCATCTATTCGCCTCAATTTCGCGTACATGCAGACCTTGGGTCTGCATGTACGCTTGTCAGTATTATCGTGGATACTACTCATCACAAAAGCGTGAGAATAACTGCTACAAGCAAGCCTGCGGCTATGCCCGACAAAGGTGGTCGACTATGATATTTGAAATACCACGCACCACTTAGACCAGCAATTACCACCAGACTACCAAATAGCGATTCCCAGTTTTGTGCGAAGTAGTCCATCATTTTTTGAGAACGCCAGTACAGATATCTCCAACCATTCCACCAACTGCAACCCCAGCACTCCAAGAAACGACAGGATTCTTCGTGACAGCAGCCGTGCCCAAGCCGGCAACCGTCCCAGCAGCGCCGCCTGCCGTCCAACAAACAGCCGTCGCAGCGGCATTCCGAACGGTTCCCCCCCAGCCGCCACCACCACCGCCGCCGCCGCCAAAGCTGACGTTACCGGTGAGATCGCTCATCGCCTTCACGATATGATCAGACATTCCTGTCCATCCTTCCTGTTGCGGCCTGGGGCTGCTACCCTGACCGCGTTGCTGTCAGCCGGGTTTTCCTGCCCGGCGGCTCAATCGGGTGGGGGAAGCTGAATCCTTCCCTCACCCACTCCCCGCAAACTGCCGCTGCGGGAATTTCGTTTGGCGTCAGTAGCGCCAGAAATAGCTGACCGACATGTTCGGGCTATCCAATGCATAGACTTGGTGGAACCAGCCTGCCGGCTGAATGATCAGATCGCCGGGGTTCAGCGTGACCGAGATGCACTTGGCCTCCCGCGCCAGTGGAAAGCGGTCGTAGTCGGGCGCCTCGGGCTTGAACCAGCAAGGCTGATAGAGGTTATAGGCCTTCATTGGATAAAGAGTTCAGCCTGAACAATGTGATCAGGCTGGTTTGAGGAGCCGATCTCCCCGGTCTGTGGCGGTTTCGGCCGCCAAGATTGCGGCTATGATCAGCACAAGCCAAGCCCGGAGGTGAGCCAGGATCTTTCGGATGTTGTGGCCGCAGGCGTTCAGGACGGCGAAGACGGCGTCGCCGATGATGCCTTTCAGGGGGCATCGCGACAGGCGGCCGTCGGTTTTCATGTGGCCGATCTCGGCTTCGATGGCACTTCGCCGGCGGAGGTCTGTGACGAGTTTTGGCGTCAGCCCCCTGCGTATGCCGCTGATCAGGACACGGGTTGTGCTTTCGTCATGCCCGCGGTAACCGCGATCGACCACTGCCAGTTCGGGGCGCTGGTCTGTGAGGATCTCGACTTGGCTGAGCACGTCCCGCAGCGTGTGACCGTCATAAGGATTGCCCGCAAAGCTGCGCATACCGACCACGAAGCCTTCGTCCAGCGTGGTGGTCACGCTGACTTTGCAGCCGAACTCATAGCGCACACGGGCCTTGCCCTTGGAGATGCAGTCCACCTCGGGCTCGTGCAGGGCATAGATCTTGTCGCCCCCCTTGGGCTGCTGATGCAGCAACTGCGACACCAAGGCGAGCTTGGCGATGATCCGGTCCCGTAGGCCGCCTTCGGGGACGTCCTCCAGATGGCGACGCAGGTCGCGCATGACGCGGCCAGTGTAGCCCTTCAGCCTTTTCAATGCCTTGCGCATGCGCTTGAACTGTTTGGCATGGGCATAGCGGCCAACCTGTAGCGCAAGCCTCGGGGCAAGTCGGGCGTAGGATTGCCGCAGATCCACCCCGGCCTCTTGCGCCAGTACCGCCAGTTGATCGCGCGCCCGCTCGTAAAGCCGGGCGTCCGTCGGATAGGCGATGTTCATTTCCGTCACGGTCGTGTCGACGGCCACGCGCTTGGCGCTGTTCTCGTCGATCACCCCGGATTTCTGCCCGGCCCGGATCGTCTGGGTCAGCAGCCACTCCACACCTTCCTCGCCGATACGCCCCCGCCAGCGCGTAAGTGACGACGGATCAATCGGCGGACGATGCTGGAAGAACGTCTCACCGGTGAAGTGTTGATAGTACGGGTTCTCAACCCAGCGCGCGACCACCGCCTCGTCCGACAGACGATAGGCATGCTGCAGATACAGCAGCCCCGCAACCAACCGCGGTTCTGTCGCGGGTCGACCTTTGTGGGAGGGAAAGAACCCAGCCCACTCCCGCTCGAACACCTCCCAGTCGATCAACGCCGCCAGTTTTACCAACTCGTGCCGAGGATCGATCAAGTCGACCAAACGCGGGCGCAGCAGGTCATCTTGCTCCGGGGAACGCGGACGGTGCTTCATGGCCAGAACCGAAATTGCAAGGTTTCGGCCCAAATCATACAAAACCTTGCAGCAAAAAAGCGAGAAAAACAGACCCGTTTCAAAGCAAAATCAATGGCATGAGGATTGTTCAGGGAGAACTAAAGAAGGTCTGCCTGATCGGCAGAATAAAGGTCGAGCCGCTTGCGCCCCATCACTTGGAACAGAAAGCCGGTCAGCGGATCCCTGTGCAAACTCGACGTGGGGATATGTGTGGGTACAGAGCCCAGCCAAAGCTGCGGCGGAATGAAGTCTTCCCTGTCAAAAAACAGGGGACCGAAATCGGCCTCCATAGCTTCAGGCAGGGCCGCGCCTTCGGTATAGGGCTTTACAAAGCCCTCGATCATCCGGTCGTATGGGTTGGCCTCGAACTGTTTCAACTCTTGTACGAAGTCTGCCATCGTTTGCCGATGCGTGGCAGACCGGACGCGGACGACGGCCTCGCCGAAGCGTTCCACGAGGCGATCCAGCGTCCAGTCTCGGCAAGGCGGCGTCGGTTCAAGCCCAGTCACAACGATGGGTCTGCTTTCTGCCATCGCCTCAAGGATCTGGCGTTGCGTTGGGCGGTACAGATACTTGGCCGTGGTCAAATTGCGGTGACCAAGCGCCGCATGCTGGCGTCCCGCCTTGCGGAACCCCGAAGTTCAACAGCAAAACTGGTAAGTGATTGATATTGCGTGCACAGATTTTGAAGTGTGTGTGCACAAACTGCTCTCAGGTAAGGCTTGGGAGGCTCAGGGCATCGAAGAGTTCAAGCTGTGTAGCGTTCGTTTTTGAGTAGTTCGCCTTGAACAATTCATTCAGGCTGATGTGACAGCCTGATACTGGCGATGC
>JACVZW010000083.1 GCA_014654775.1 Paracoccaceae bacterium
CCCGGAGGAGGCGCGCAGGCGCCGACGACAGGAAAGGCGTGCGCGTCAGCGCTCCGCATCATGGGTCGGGCAGATGACTGGCGGCGGCTTGCCCCGGCCGGCGGGGCGGCATAGCGTCCGGGGCAAGAGGAGATCCCCCATGACCGACACCCGCCCGCTGATCCTGTCCTGTCCTTTGCCGCGCAGCCTGCCGCTGATCTTCGCGCCCGAGCTGCTGGCCGACCTGCGGGCGCGCTACCGGATCGTCGAGACGACGGATGCCGAACTGCCTGCGCTGCCCGATGCGGTGCTGGGCGAGGCGCGCTATATCATCGGGCAGCCACCGCTGGACGAGGCGACGCTGGCGCGGCTGTCCGCCTTGCGCTGCATCTTCAATGTGGAATCCAACCTTCTCAACAACATGCCTTATGACGAGGTGTTCCGCCGGGGCATCCATGTCGTCACCACGGGGGCGGTCTTCGCCCCGCCGGTGGCCGAGATCGGGCTGGGGTTTGCGCTGTCGCTCTTGCGCAACATCCACGGGGCGGATGCGGATTTCCGCGCGGGGCGAGAGCTTTGGGGCGGCGAGGGGAACGCTTCGGCGCGGCTTCTGGCCGGGGCGGAGGTGGGCATCCTTGGCTTTGGCGATCTGGGGCGGGCCTGCGCGCAGGTGCTGGCGGGGTTCCAGACGCGGTTGAAGGTCTTCGATCCGTGGTTGCCGCCCTCGCGGATCCGGGCGGCCGGGGCGGTCCCGGCCAATCTGGCCGAGGTGATGTCGGGGTCCGATATCGTCTTCTGCACGGCCGCCGTGACCAGTGAGAATCGCGGCTTCCTCGGCGCGGCGGAATTCGCGGCGATGCGGCGGGGGGCGATCTTCCTGCTCTTGTCGCGCGCCGATGTGGTGGATTTCCCGGCGCTGATGGCGGCGGTGCGCGACGGGCATATCCTTGCCGCCTCGGATGTCTTTCCGGAAGAGCCGCTGCCGTTGGATCATCCCGTCCGGTCGATCCCCGGTTTCCTGCTGTCGGCGCATCGTGCGGGCGCGCTCGACATCGCGTTCAAGCGGATGGGCGAGATGGTGCTGGAGGACCTTGCGCTGCTCGACCGGGGTCTGCCGCCCATGGTCTGCAAGCGGGCGGAGCGCGAGACGGTGGCGCGGTTCCGGTCAAAGCCCGTCAGCGTGAACTGATCCGCCGAAGGCGGGCCCTGCCGCTTGCCGGGGGCGGGCGCGCGGGGATAGCCTTGCAGCAGGGCATTGAGCGGGGGGTATGGATGCGCTGGCTGTTCCGGGTGCTGGGGGTTCTGGCGGTGCTGGTCGTGCTGGGGGCGGGGGCGCTGCTCTTGATCCCGTCGGACCGGGTGGCCGCGCTGGCGGTGGAGCAGTTCGAGCGCGTCACCGGGCGGCAGCTGACGATCGAAGGGGGCGTCACGCCGACGCTCTGGCCCGTTTTGGGGGTAGAGACGGGGCGGATCAGCATCGCCAATGCCGATTGGTCGGAGGACGGGCCGATGCTGGTGGCCGAAGGCATGGCGATTGGGATCGATGCCAATGCCCTTGTGGGGGGGGCGGTCAGGATCACCGCGTTGGAACTGACCCGACCCGAGATCTTGATCGAGGTGAGCGAGGAGGGCGTCGGCAACTGGGTCTTCGGCGGCGCGCAAGGGGGCACGGCCACGGCCGAGATGGCGGGGGCGGACACGCCCTTCACGCTGGACCTTGGGGTGATCCGCGACGGCAGCCTTGGTTACATCGACCATCAGACGGGCCGCGCGGTGCAATTGACCGGGATGAACCTTGAGGCGCGGCTGGCCGATTATGAAGGGCCCCTCGAGATGGACCTGACGGCCGAGGCGATGGGGCAGGCGGTGACGCTGGACCTTGTGCTGGCGGCCTTCCGCACCGCTTATGAGGGGGGCGTGTCGCCCGTGACGCTGTCGGCCAGCGTGGGGGCGGCGACCGTCGCCTTCGAAGGCCGCGCCGGGATCATGCCCGCCAGTGCGGAGGGGCGGCTGGAGGCCGATCTGGCCGATCTTTCGGCGCTGTCGGCGCTGTTGGGAATGGAGCGGCCCGTGCTGCCGCAGGGCTTTGGGCGCGACAGCGTGCAGGTGGCGGGCGCGGTAACCCTGACCTCGGCAGGATCGGTGCATCTGCGCGGCGGGCGGATCGTGCTGGACGGCACGGCGATCACCGGCGATCTGGACCTGACGCAAGGAGAGGATCGGCCCAAGCTGGTGGCGCGGCTGGCGACGGGCGATCTGGCGATTGCTGAAAACGTCGCGGGCGGCACCGGGGCGGGCGAGGGCGGCGGCGCGGTCGCCACGGCGGGCTGGTCGGATGCGCCCATCGACGTGGCGGGGCTGTCGGCGTTGGATGCGGAACTGGGGCTGAGTGCGGCCTCGCTGGACCTTGGCGCGGTCAAGCTTGGCCCCGTGGCGGCGAGCGTAACGCTGGATCGGTCCCGCGCCGTGGTGCGGCTTACGGATGTCGGGGCCTATGGCGGCACGGTGGCGGGGGAATTCGTGGTGAATGGCCGCAAGGGCCTGTCGGTGGGCGGCGATCTGGCCTTTCGCGACATCGCGCTGCAACCCATGCTGTCGGATCTGACGGGTTTCGCCCGGCTGGTGGCGACGGGAGACCTGTCGCTGAACTTCCTCGGATCGGGCAATTCGGTCGATGCGATCATGCGCAGCCTGTCGGGGTCGGGCGTTCTGAACCTTGGCGCGGGAGAGATACAGGGTTTCGACATCGCGGGCATGATCCGCACGCTGGACACGGGCTTTGTCGGCGAGGGGCAGCGGACGGTCTTCGACTCGCTCTCGGCCAGTTTCGACATGGACGGGGGGGACCTCTTCAACAGCGATCTGCTGATGGCAGGCCCGGTCATCAGCGCCGAGGGCGCGGGCCGCATCGGCCTTGGGGCGCGTGATCTGGAATATCGGCTGCGGCCCACCGCGCTGCGCGGGTCGGACGGGGCGGGGGGAATTACCGTGCCGCTCTGGATCACCGGGTCTTGGGCGGCACCCAGCTTTGCCCTCGATCTGGAGGCCTTGGCGCAGCAAGAGTTGCAGGACGAGGCCAAGGCGCTTGAGGATGAGTTGAAGGCCAAGGCAGCCGAGGAACTGGGCCAGCTGGAGGGTGAAAGCCTCGAGGATGCCGCGCGCCGCAAGCTGGAGGAGGAATTGCAGCAGGGCGCGGGCGATCTGCTGCTGGATCTTCTGGGGGGCGGGAACTGAAGCCGGGGCGTTCCTGCCTGCGCCAAGGGCCAAGAACGCGGTGGTGAAACGGGGCGATGAAACGGGACGAAACAATTCGTCGGGGCCTGCCCTCTTCCGTGCCGCGCGCTTCCGGTTTATGGCAGCGCTAACACATGCGGAGCCTGTCCATGTCCGATCTTCCTGCCGCGCGCCGGGGCCGTTGGGCCGTGGCGGCGATGTTTCTGGCCAATGGCTTCATCATGGGGACATGGGCACCGCAGATCCCGCTTTTGCTGCCACGGCACGGGATCGATGAGGGGACGCTGGGCATCCTGATCCTTGTCCTCGGTCTTGGCGCGGTCGCGGCGATGCTGTTCTCGGGGCGCCTGATCGCGCGCTTTGGCGTGCTGGTGGTGCTGCGCTTCTTCGCGCTGGCCTTCATCCCGGCGCTGCCTGCGGTGGTCTATGCGCCCAATCTGCCCTTGCTGGCGGCGGCGATGGCCCTGCTGGGCGCGCTGCTTGGCTGCATGGATGTGGCGATGAACGCCAATGCGGTGGAGGTGGAACGGCGGCTGGGCCGGGCGATCATGTCCTCGTCCCACGGGTTCTGGAGCCTTGGGGGCTTTTTCGGTGGCGGTCTGGGCGGCTGGGTCATCGCGCAATGGGGCGCGGAGGGGCAGGCGATCTGGGCCGCGAGCGTGGCGGGGGTGATCGTGCTGGTGGCGATGCCCTTCCTGATGGCCGACACCGCACGCCCTGCGCCCGTGCCGGGCGAGGCCGCGGTCCGCACGGCGCTGCTGCCGCGTGATGCGGCGCTGTGGATGCTGGGGGTTCTGGCGCTGTTTTCCATGGTGCCGGAAGGGGCGGTGCTGGATTGGGCGGCGCTTTATCTGCAGCAGGAGTTGGGGTCCGATCTGGCGACCTCGGGTCTGGCCTTCGCGCTGTTTTCCGGCGCGATGGCGGTGATGCGCTTTGCGGGCGACGGGGTGCGCAACCGCTTTGGCGCGGTGGCGACGCTGCGCTGGTCGGGGCTGATCGCGGCGGCGGGGATGATGGGGGCGGCGGCCGCACCGACCGACACGCTGGCCATCGCCTGTTTCGCCTTCGCGGGTCTGGGGGTGGCAAACATGGTGCCGATCCTGTTCTCGGCCGCCGGAAATCATCCGGGGCTTGCCCCCGGGGCGGGCATCGCGGCGGTGACGATGATGGGCTATTCGGGCATCCTCGTCGCACCCTCGACCATCGGGTTTGTGGCCGAACATGCGGGCTTCCGCGTGACCTATGCGGCGCTGGCCGCCTGTCTGGTGGTGGTGGCTATGCTTGCCCCGCGCGGGGCGGCGGCGGATGGGATCAGACCGATCACCGCCTGACCCTCGGCCCCGACGCTCCCCTAAGCCTTAGCCGCCCATGTAATCGCCCTTGCCGATCTCCACCCCGTTATGGCGCAGGATGTTATAGGCGGTGGCGATGTGGAAATAGAATTGCGGCAGGGAATAGAGGTTCAGGAAGGCCTCACCCGGCATCTTCACCTCATTGCCCCGGATCTTGATGCGGATCTCGCGCGCCTCAGCCCCGTCATAGGCAGACGGGTCGAAACCCGCCATATAGCCCCGCGCGGCGCGGATGCGGTCCTGCAATTCGGCGAAGGTGGTTTCCGTGTCGGGAAAGGATTTCGGCTCCTCCCCCGCCAGTCGGGCGGCGGCGCGGGCGGCGAAATCGCAGGACAGCTGCACCTGTTTCACGAAGGGGAACATGTCGGGGAAAAGGCGGAAGGTCAGCATCGCCTCGGGCTTGATGCCCTTGGCGGTGCAATGCGCCTCAGCCTTGGTCAGCAGGGTCGAGAGATTGGCGAGAAAGCGGTCATAGACCGCGACGGAACGGTGATGCATGGAAGGCCCCCCTCTGGTTCGGGGGGAGCCTCTGCCTGTCGACGGCCCGTGTCAACGGGGCGGCGGTGGGGCGGCGTGCGCCCAAATTTCTTCGAAGAAATTTGCAAAAATCTTCGAAGATTTTTGGCCCGTCACACCCCCAGACACCAGCGCATGATGGCCTTCTGGGCGTGCAGGCGGTTCTCGGCCTCGTCGAAGATCACCGAATGGGGGCCGTCCATCACCGCGCTCGTCGCCTCGTCATTGCGATGCGCGGGCAGGCAATGCATGAACAGGCTGTCGGGCTTGGCCCGGCTCATCAGCTGTTCGTTGACCTGATAGGGGCGCAGCTGGTTGTGGCGGCGTTCCTTGGCGGATTCCGGGTCATGCATCGACACCCAAGTGTCGGTCACCACAAGGTCCGCGCCTTCGACGGCGGTGAAAGGGTCGCGCTGGATCGTGACCTTCGATCCCTTCTCGCGGGCGAAAGTGACGAATTTCTCTTCGGGGTCGAGCGTTTCTGGCCCGGTGAAGGTGAAGTCAAAGCCGAACTGTCCCGCCGCATGGAGGAAGGACGCGCAGACGTTGTTGCCATCGCCGCACCACACCACCTTGCGCCCGCCGATCGGGCCGCGATGTTCCTCATAGGTCATCACATCCGCCATGATCTGGCAGGGATGGGTCCGGTTCGTCAGGCCGTTGATCACCGGGACGGTGGCATGTTCCGCCATCTCCAGAAGCGTCGCCTCCTCAAACGTGCGGATCATGATCAGGTCGACATAGCGGCTTAGCACGCGCGCGGTGTCGGCAATCGTCTCGCCATGGCCAAGCTGCATCTCCTTGCCCGACAGGACCATCGTCTCGCCCCCCATCTGACGGACGCCCACGTCGAAGGACACGCGGGTGCGGGTCGAGGGTTTCTCGAAGATCAGCGCGACCATGCGGCCCTTCAGCGGCGTGTCGTCATCGGGCGATCCCTTGGGGCGGCCATTGCGCGCCGTCTTCATCGCATGGGCGCTGTCGATCATGGCCCGCAACTCGGTGGCGTCGGTCTTGTGGATGTCGAGGAAGTGTTTCATGTCATTCCGTTTTTCTTGAGCGGAGGCCGCCGGGGGCTGTCTGCCCCCGGACCCCCGAGAGTATTTTCACCAAGATGAAGGGGCGGGGCGAATTCCATCACGAGGACGGGGTCGCCGTCTTCGCAGGGCGCGATGCCGTGGGGGGCGAAGCCCGCGCGTCGATAGGCGCGGATGGCGCGGTCATTGGCGGGATCGGGGTCGATCACCACCGCCGCCGCGCCGTCGGCCAGCAACTGGTCGCAGCGCTGGCGCAGGTAGCGCGGTGCATGGCCCCGGCCCAGATAGGCGGGATCGCCAAGGAAGGTGTCCATCCCCCGCGTGCCGGGCGGGAAGGGCGCGAAGTGCGGTGCGCCCCAGTGATGCGCGGGGTAGTCCTGCACATAGGCGAAGGGGTGGCCCGCCAGCAGCACAAGGCGCATGTCGGTGGGCCCTGTCTCGATATCTTCCTCGATCAGCGCGATCTCCTCTTCGGGATCGCCCCACCATGCCCGGACATGGGGCTGCGCGAGCCAGCCCCGCAGCAGGGGATAATCCACGCGCCTTAGGCGGGGAAAGCTATAGACCTCAGGCTGCGGCATCGGCCTTCACCCGGGTTGCGGCGCGGTCGAGCCGGGCCAAGGCTTCGGCGATATCGGCGTCGGGGATGTTCAGCGCGGGCAAGAGGCGGATCACGTTATCCGCCGCGGGCACCGTGAGAAGCTGTTCGGCATAGGCAGCCTTCACCACATCCGTATTGGGCGCCTTGCATTTCAGGCCCAGCATCAGGCCCTGACCGCGCACAGCTTCGAACACCTCGGGATGGCTGGCCACCAGCCCCTCCAGCCCCTGACGGAAGCGCGCGCCCTTCTGGCCCACGGCAGCAAGGAAGGCATCGTCGGCCACGATCTCTACCACCTTGGCACCCACCGCGCAGCCCAAGGGGTTGCCGCCATAGGTCGACCCGTGGGTGCCCGCCACCATGCCCACGGCGGCGGCTTCGGTCGCCAGCACCGCGCCAAGGGGGAAGCCCCCGCCGATGCCCTTGGCCACCATCATGATGTCCGGGGTCACCCCGGCCCATTCATGCGCGAAAAGCTTGCCGGTCCGGCCCATGCCGCATTGCACCTCGTCAAAGACCAGCAGCGCGCCGGTCGCGTCGCAAAGGTCGCGCAGACCCTTGAGGCAGGCATCGGGCAGGGTGCGGATGCCGCCCTCGCCCTGCACGGGTTCGATCATCACCGCGGCAGTCTTCTCTGTCACCGCCGCGCGCAGGGCGTCATGATCGCCGAATTTCAGATGGGTGAAGCCCGGCATCAGGGGGCCGAAGCCCTTGACCATCTTTTCCGACCCCGCCGCCGCGATGGCCCCGGTGGACCGGCCATGGAAGGAGCCTTCGAAGGTGATGATCTGGGTGCGGTCCGGCTGACCTTTCTCATACCAGTGCTTGCGCACCATCTTGATGGCGAGTTCCGCCGCCTCCGTCCCCGAATTGGTGAAGAAGACGGTGTCGGCGAAGGTGTTGGCCACCAGAAGATCGGCCAGCCGTTCCTGTTCCGGGATGCGGTAGAGGTTCGACACATGCCAAAGCTTTGCCGCCTGTTCGGTGATCGTCGCCACCAGCGCCGGATGGGCATGCCCCAGCGCATTCACCGCGATCCCCGCGCCGAGATCGAGGTATCGGCTGCCATCCTCCGCCACAAGCCAAGAGCCTTCGCCATGGGTGAAGGCGAGCGGGGCACGGTTATAGGTCGGCAGCACGTGCGGGATCATGAGAGATGTCCTTGAAAGCGAAGCCCTAGCCGTAAAGGCCGGGGGCGGGGGGTGTCAACGAGGGAAGGGCGGCCCGCAGCGGCGGGCCATGGCAGAGCGGCCGACGATCAGCGTCGGCGTCGTGGCAGCGCGAAGGGGGCGATGCGGTGGCTCATGACGCGATGCATAGGGCAGAATGGACGCCATGGGAAGGGGGCGCGGGGCCGCCTTAGGGCCGGCTGCGGGCTGTCAGTGGGCCGACAAAGCGCTGCCATGAAGTTGCCACAGTGATTCGACGCGATTCACCCTAGGGTTGCAGCCCCTGCGGGAAATAAATCTTAACAAAGAAACAATCGTTAACGACGCCCCGGATCATCCACGGCATTACGGCAGAAAGTATGTAAATTCGGCCAAAAGTTGACCTTATTGCGGCAAAGGTCCTAGCGAAAAAGGGCAACCGGATGGAGTTCCATCCCAACTGACAGGTATCCGATGTCCCCCTACGCCCCCCGTACCACTGCCCTTTTCTCGGCCCTTCTGCTGTCCGTCGCCCTCCCCGTTTCAGCATCTGCTGCAACGGCAGGTGATGACCTTTGCTTGCTTGCAGCCGCCGATCCGGCGGCCTTCGCCAGCCACCCGGAATTCGATGAACGCCTGCTCGAGATGGCCGGCGTCTGCGACGACCTGATCTTCGCGATGACCGCTGTCACCGGGTCGATCCCCACCGTCGGCACCACCCCCACCGGCGGCGCCTCGACCGAGGTCGCGGCACCTGACTACAGCGATCTGATGGCGCGCCTGGAAAAAGCGACCGCCTCTCTGGAAGGCGCCACTGCCGATGTGGAGCGGAAGCAGGATGCGCTGGAGCGCACGATCCGCCGCGCCAAGCGCGTGGGCCTCGACATCGGGGAAATCCGTCTGATTGACAGTCTGGACCGTGATGGCGACGACTTCGACTATGATCGTCTTCGCAACGTGCTGCCCGATTTCACCGAAGCCAAGCGCCGCGCGCTGCAGAACGTGCTGAATGCACGCGACGCGCTGAACGAGGCCGAAGAGCGTCTGGCCGACGCCAAGGAAGAGGCCAAGCCGCTGGTCGAGAAGGCGCTGCAGCTGTCGGGTCTGGCCGACGAGGCGCAGGGCGATCTGGACGCCGTTCTGGGCGGCCTGACCGCCGACGAGATGAACGCGCAGATCAAAGCCACGATCGATGCGGCCAAGAAGGAGGCCGACGAGCTTGACAAGAAAGCCAAGGCGGCGGCTGCCGCGCTCGACCAAGTCGAAAAGGACCTGAAGAAGGCGCTGGGCAGCGAGAAATATCTCGATGCGAAGGACGAAGTCGCAGATGAAGAGAAGGACGTCGCCAAGGAAGAGTCCAGGGTGGCGAGGGCGCAGACGGAGTTTGACCGGGCGCGCGCTCGGCTCAGCCCGCAAGAGCTGAACAACGCCAACAGCTGCGGGTCGAGCAACTGCCGGGCGTTCCGGGACGCGCGGGGCAAGTTGGGCGACGCCAAGGAGGAACTTGAGGAGGCGAAGGAAGATCTGGAAGACGCCAAGCGTGACCTTGCCAAGGTTGAGAAGTTCCTGAAGATCCCGGAACTCCAGACGCGGAAAGTCACCCTTTCCGGCGAGATCGACGCCCTGACCAAGGCCGAGGATGAAGCCACCGCCAAGGCCAAGGCTGCCGAGGCCAAGGCTGACGAGCTTGCCAAGCTTTTGGCTGATGCCTGCGATGCGCTGAACAAGGCGAGAACAGCCGCGCTCGAAGCGCAGGCCGCGACGGCCGAGGAAGAGCAGGACGTGGTGGAGGCCGAGCAGGCGCTGAAATCGGCGATGGAATGGGCCAAGATGACGCTGGCCGGCAGCGCCGAGGAAGAAGCCGCGCTGCAGGCGGTTCTGGACGCGCAGGCCGAACTGGTGAAGGCACTCGCCGCGCTGGGCGCAGCACAGGACGTGGCCGAAGCTCTGGTCGAAGAGGTTGCCGCCATCGACACCGCTCCGGCCGATGTGACCGAAGCCACGGAAGAGATGACCGAGGAATCCACCGAAGGGCAGCAGGCTGCCGAAGAGGCGCAGGAAGCCCTCGACGCCGCCGAGAAAGCGATCGCCGATCATGAAGAGGCGACCGAGGCCCTGCAGGACGCCGTGGGTGAGAAGGACCCGACGGAGCCTGCCGCCCAAGCTCCCGGTGCGGCCGTGACCTCGCCGGACACGGGGGTCTGATCCCGCGCTCCGGATACGGTGGGGGGCATCGGAGGCCGGAGTGCAGGGGCCAAAGGGCGGGGTGACCCGTCCGGTCGGCCGGAAGGGCCGCGCGGGACACCGTGCGGCCCTTTCCTTTTGCGCCCGACCTAGGTCCTGCACGGCGCCATGGACGCTTGATCTTGCTACGCCCCGCTTGTATCCCGCACCGTCCCGTCTAGAATGGCGGAAAAACAGCCATCAAAGGGGTTGCCATGTCCTGGACCGACGAGCGCGTCGAGACGCTCAAGCGCATGTGGGCCGAAGGCCAGTCGGCCAGCCAGATCGCCAAGGAACTGGGCGGGGTCACCCGCAACGCCGTGATCGGCAAGGTGCATCGCCTCGGCCTGTCCAACCGCGCCCCCGGCGGGCGCGAGGACGAAGAGGAGACGCCCGTCGCGGCGAAGCCCGAACCCAAGGCCGAACCGGCCGCCGCCGCAGCGCGGCCCGAACCCGCCGCGCCGCGCCCCACGCCGGAACGGCCCGCCGCAGCGGCATCTGCGTCGAATGTGACGCCGCTGCCGGTGCGCAAACCCATCGTGCCCGCAGGCCAGCCCCTGCCGCCGCAGCCGTCGGCCAACGAGATCAGCCCCGAAGCGCTGGCCTCGGTGCGCGAGGTGGAAAAGCGCGCGCGCCGCCTGACGCTTATGGAACTGACCGAACGCACCTGCAAATGGCCGATCGGCGATCCGGCGACGGATGACTTCTGGTTCTGTGGCCTGCCGTCGCTGCCGGGCAAGCCCTATTGCGAAGCCCATGTCGGCGTCGCCTTCCAGCCGATGAGCGCGCGGCGCGACCGGCGGCGCTGACCCGCAGGGTCGGCGGGAAAATTTCCACATGGAAATTTTCCCTGCCCGGCCTGTGGCCGGGTGAAAAATTTTCGGCGAAAATTTTTCGGGAAGAGAAGATTTTTCGTACGAAAAATCTTCGGACGCCGCTGCGCGCCGTCACGTCCCGCGCGGCTTGGCGCGCAGGGTGGGCTCGGCTTCCGTCGGGTCTTCGGGCCAAGGATGGCGGGGATATTGCCCGCGCATGTCCTTGCGCACATCGGCGTAGGAGGTCGCCCAAAACCCCGGCAGGTCCATGGTCACCTGCACCGGGCGCTGGGCGGGGGACAGCAAAGTGATGCGCAGCGGCGTCCGCGCCGCGCCCACGACCGGATGGCTGGTAACCCCGAACATCTCCTGCAGCCGCACCTCGATGCCCGGGGCTTCGCCGTCGTAATCAATGGGCACGCGGCGGCCGAGCGGGGTGTCGAACTGCCCCGGCGCGATCCGCTCCAAGGCCTGCATCTGGTCCCAGTCAAGCATCGCGCGCAGCGCCTCGGTCAGGTCCAGCGCGCGCAGATCGGCCTCGGTCCTTGCCCGGCCCAGATGCGGCAGAAGCCAGTCCTCCAGACCCGCCAGCAGCGCGGCATCCGTCATCTCGGGAAAGCCCGCCCCGCCGCCCCGCGCAAGTTCCACCCGCGCCCGGAAACGCCGCGCGGCGGGTGTCCAGGGCAGGCCGATCTGGCGGATGCCGTCCAGTGCCGCCCGCGCCACCGCCTCGGCCGGGGCCTCGGGCCAGGTCCGGTCGTCCAGCAGCAGCGCGCCCAGCCGCTCCTGCCGCCGGGCCAGCACCTTGCCTTCGCGGCGCGACCATTCGCAGATGTCGTGCCAGCCGATCCGGTCGGCATAGAGCGCGCGGACCTCCGCCTCGGAAATCGCCACGGCCTGCCGCACCTCTGCCTCGCGCGGGTCGCCGTCAAGGTCGGTCGCCACGATCAACCGCGCCCCCGCCAGCGGCAGGCCCGCCGCCATCGCCGCGCCCTTGCCGCCCGACAGAACCCAGCGCGGCGCCTCGCCTTTGCGGCGCAACCCGATCCGGTCCGGATAGGCCAGCGCGGCCATTTGCGGCGCCGACAGGCCCGTCTGTGTCCCCTTGGGCACTGCCCGGGCCAGCCGTTTCGCCTCGTCCCGGATGCGCTCGATCGTGCCGCGATGGGCCTGCGGCGGGGGGCGATCCACGGCCTTCAGCCGCGCCAGAAGATCGGGCGGCTCGCCCCTGAGCGGGTCGCGTTCCGCCAACAGCGCGGCCAAAGGTGCGGCTTCTGGCCCCGCCACGGCCAGCATATGGCCAAGGCGCGGGTGCAGGGGCAGGGCCGCCAACCGCTTGCCGTGATCGGTGATCCACCCCGCGCCGTCCAGCGCCCCAAGATCAGCCAAGAGCGCGCGCGCCTCGGCCAGAATGCCGGGATGCGGGGGCGTCAGGAAGGGCAGATCGGCACTGCCCCAGAGCGCGAGTTCAAGGGCCAGCGGCGTCAGATCCGCCGCATCGATCTCTGCCGGGGGAAAGGCGGCAAGGCCGCCCTCTTCGCCGCGCGTCCAGTAGCGATAGCAGACCCCTTCCGCCACCCGCCCCGCGCGCCCGCGTCGCTGTTCGGCTTCCGCCCGTGTCACCCGTTCCGTCACCAGCCGCGACATGCCCGACGGCGCGTCGAATCGCGCCCGCCTTGCGCGGCCGCCATCTACCACCACCCGCACGTCCGGAATGGTCAGCGAGGTTTCGGCGATCGACGTGGCCAGCACCACCTTCCGGCCCTGCACAGGTCCAAGCGCCGCCCGCTGCGCGGCAAACTCCATCGCCCCGAACAGGGGCCGGATCACCACGCCTGCAGGCAGGCGGCCCGTCAGCGCCGCCTCCACCCGCCGGATCTCGCCTTCGCCGGGCAGAAAGACCAGCACCCCACCCGTCTCTGTTTCCTCCAACGCCTGCTGGACAAGGTTGGCCATCCCCGCCTCGAACCGCAGCGAGGCATCGGGCGGGCGGGGCAGCCAGCGCGTCTCGACCGGGAAGGCGCGGCCTTCCGAGGTGACCATGGGCGCATCCCCCATCAGCCGCGCCACCGGGGCCGCATCCAGCGTGGCCGACATCACCAAAAGCATCAGGTCCTCGCGCAGCGCACCCCTTATCTCCAGACAGAGCGCCAGCCCCAGATCGGCATTCAGGCTGCGTTCGTGGAATTCGTCGAAGATCACCGCCCCGATCCCCTCCAGCCCCGGATCGGACTGGATCATCCGCGTCAGGATGCCCTCGGTCACCACCTCGATCCGCGTGGCGGGCGACACCTTCGCCTCACCCCGGATGCGATAGCCGACGGTGCGGCCCACAGGCTCGCCCAGCGTTTCGGCCATGCGTTCGGCGGCGGCGCGGGCGGCAAGGCGGCGGGGTTCCAGCATCACGATGCGCCCCTCGGGCACCAATCCGGCGGCAAGGATATCCAGCGGCACCCGCGTGGTTTTCCCGGCCCCCGGCGGGGCCTGCAGCACCGCCATCCCGCGCGCCGCCAGCGCCGCCCGCACGTCGGGCAGCGCGGCATCGATGGGCAGGGTGGGCCTTGAGTCGCTCATGCCCCCTTATCGCGGGGCGCGCGACGCAGGACCAGACCTCAGCGCCGGATCAGTCGCGCCTTGCCGTACAGGCTGTCCATCGTCACCTCCACCACCCGCATCTGCCCGCCCTCGGTCGGCACATAGGTGAGCGAGAAGGGAAAGCTGGTCTTTTCTGCCATATCCTCGGGCGCAAAGCCCGCGACGCGGCGGTATTCGCCAGAACAGGTCACCGCCCCGCCTTCCAGCGCCTGCGGCGGCCCCAGCGTCAACTGGCTGGCCCGTCGCCCGTCGAACATCCTCAGCGCGCGGTTGCATTCCGCCCCCGGGGCCACATCGCGCAGCGTGGCGTAAAGCGCGGTCAGCGGGTCCAGCGTCCCGCCCTGCGTGCTGGCCTCCACATCCCATGCGGCGGGGTCGCGCGGCGGGTTGTAGACGCGCACCTGCGGCACGCCGTCCTTGTACTCCATCACCGATTCCGATTTCCGCTTGCCGGTATCCGCCGTCTCGGCATAGCGCGAGGGGATATGGCGCCCCTCCCGGATCACCCCTTCGGCGCGGGCGTCATAGGCCACGCGCCGGATCATCGCCATGATGCCGGACGAGGCCAGCCGTCCCACCACGACATAGCCTTCGCCCTGCTGATTGGCGGAAAAGGTCAGGCTGCCCGCCGTGATGCCCTTCATCACCAGATCGAACTGCGCCTGATCCTGCACGGTCTGGGCTGTGGCGGGCGGGGGCGCTGCGGGCAGGGCCAGTGCCCCCAGCAAGGCGAGCGCGCAAAGGCGGGCGGTGATCGGCATTCTCGGCCCTCTCGCTGTGCTGCGGCGGATGCGCCGCGCCTGTCCCCACTGGCATAACCCGCGCAGGTCGGGCACAAAAGCCCCGCATCCCCCGCGCGCGGTCATTTCCGCGCGAGCGGGGGCGTGATCGGCAGCGGGTCGCCGAGGCAATGGCATATCCGGGGGACGGCATGGCCCGAGGCGAGATCGACGTGGCGGCGCTGACCGCAGGCGTGGCGGCGGGGGACCGCCGGGCGCTCGCCCGGGCCATCACGCTTGTGGAAAGCGGGCGGGCCGATCACCGGGCGCAGGCGCTTGATCTGCTGGGCCGGCTGCGCGGGGCCGTGCCGGGGCGGCAGGCGCTGCGCCTTGGTCTGTCGGGCACACCGGGGGTGGGCAAATCCACCTTCATCGAAGCGTTCGGCCTGATGCTGACGGGGCAGGGCAAGCGCGTGGCGGTGCTGGCGGTCGATCCCTCTTCCGCGCGCTCCGGCGGGTCGATCCTTGGCGACAAGACGCGGATGGAGCGGCTGTCGCGCGACCCACAGGCCTTCATCCGCCCCTCGCCGTCACAGGCCCAGATGGGCGGCGTCGCCCGCCGCACGCGCGAGGCGGTGGCGCTCTGCGAGGCGGCGGGCTTCGACCTTGTCCTGATCGAAACCGTCGGCGTGGGCCAATCCGAAACCGTGGTGTCTGAACTGTGCGACCTCTTCCTCCTTCTCCTCGCGCCCGCAGGTGGCGACGAGTTGCAGGGGGTCAAGCGCGGGATCATGGAGATGGCCGACCTCATCCTCGTGAACAAGGCCGACGGCGATCTGAAACCCGCCGCCCTGCGCACCATGGCCGATTATGCGGGCGCGCTGCGCCTCTTGCGCCGCCGTCCGCAGGACCCGGAGGGGTTTCCCAAGGCGCTCTGTGTCTCGGCGCGGGAAACCTCCGGGCTCACCGCCGCATGGGAAGAGATGCAGGCGCTGGCCCTCTGGCGGCAAGAGAACGGCCATTGGACCGCCCGCCGCGCCGCGCAGGCCCGCCACTGGTTCGAAGAGGAGGTGCGCCAAGGCCTGCTTTCCGCTCTGACCCGCGATCCGGCGCGCACAAGGATGGAAGAGCTTGGGCAGGCCGTCACGCAAGGTGCCCTCACCCCCGAAGCCGCCGCCGTAGACCTGCTGCGCAGCCTGACTTGACCCTGTCCATCTTCTGTCTGAAAAACCCTTGGGGAATCGCGGGCGCGGCACGCGCCTGCGATGGGGGCTGGCCCCCCTCTTTCTTCCCCCATCCCCCACTGCGGGGGCCAAAAAACCCGCCCCGCACACGCCGATTGCGCCAAGGGTCGCTTGACGCGGGACGGCTTTCCACTTACACGCCCCCAATCGAATTCGGACGCCCGGGGTGACTCGGGCCTAAGTCCTGTTTACACACGAAGGAACACGACGATGTCGCGCGTTTGCGAACTGACGGGCAAGGGCCCGATGACCGGCAATACCGTGAGCCACGCGAACAACAAGTCGCGTCGCCGCTTCCTGCCGAACCTGAACGAAGTGACCCTGATCTCGGACGTGCTGGGCCAGTCCTTCAAGCTGCGCATCTCGGCTGCCGCGCTGCGGACGGTCGATCACCGTGGCGGGCTGGATGCCTTCCTCGCCAAGGCGAAGGATGACGAACTGTCGTCGAATGCGCTGAAGATCAAGAAAGACATCGCCAAGGCGCAGGCTGCCGCCTGATCGCCCTGACTGCGACGGATAGGAAGGCCCCGCCCCCATGGCGGGGCCTTTTCCGTCTGACGCGACCTTTGGCCGTCTTTTCATCGCCGCGCAGGTCGCGTAACGCTGCGCGCATGATGCAGCGTCTTGCCGCCCTTCTGCTCTCGCTCTGCCTTGCGCTGACTTCGGTCACGGCGGCGGTGGCGCATGTGCAATCGGCGGGCGCGCAGCAGATCACCCTTTGCGGCACGCCGGGGGTGGAAGAGACCATCACCCTCAACGCGATGGGCGAGCCGATCCAGACGCCGCATCACTGCCCGGACTGTCTGGCCGTCACGGCGGGCGCGGCCCCGTCTGCCCCGCTTCTGGAACGCCCGCAAACGCGCGGGAAACGGCAAACGCTGGCCCTGATCGCCGCGCCCGATCCGGCGCAGGCCCTGTCCCCCAGCGCGCGCGGCCCCCCGGCCCGGATCTGACCGGCAGGGTGTCCCCCTGCAGATGAAGCCAATGCAACACAGACTTCACATCAGGAACGATCCGATGACCTTTCGCATGACCTTTGCCGCGCTTGCGGCTGCCCTCTCCCTGTCGCTGCCCGCCACCGCCGAGGAGCATCCCGAGGGGATGCATGTCCACGACGTCTATGCCCGGTCCATGGGGCAAATCGGGGCCTCGGGCGCTGTCTTTTTCATGATGCACAACAACAGCGCAACCGACGACCGCCTTCTCTCCGCCTCTGCCGATGTGGCGGAACGGGTGGAGCTGCACACCCACAAGGAAGATGCCAATGGCGTCATGCAGATGCTGCATGTCGAAGAGGGCTTCCCCCTTACCGCGGGCGAGATGCATGAACTCGCGCGCGGCGGGGATCATGTGATGCTGCTGGGCCTGACGCGGGAGTTGAAGGATGGCGACACCTTCCCCCTGACCCTGACCTTCGAACAGGCGGGCGAGATCACCGTCGAGGCCGTGGTCGACAACGCCCGCAAGCCGGGCGATGGCATGATGGATCATGACCATTCCGGCCATGGGATGGAGCATGGCGATGCCTCGGGCGCGATGCAGCATGACCACAGTGGCCACGGCCACGGCGATCAAGCCCAGAGCGGCCACGGCCATGGCGGGCATGACATGGCGTCGATGGTCGATCAGACCGGACTTTCCGATGCCGAGGCCGTGGTGGCCGTCATGAAGGCCCAGTTCGACACGCCCGAAAACCCGCTGACCGTCACGCCCGTGGTGATCGAAGGCGCGCATGCCCTTGCGTCCTGGGAACAGGGCGGCGAAGGCGGCCGTGCCCTGCTGCGCAAGGCCGATATGGGCTGGGAAATCATCCTCTGCGGCGGCGAAGACCTGCGCATGCCCGCCTTCCTTGGCCAGCACGGGGTTTCGGGGGCGGAACAGCTTTCGGCGCTGTTCAACGCCGAAGAAGACAAACTGGGGTCCGACAAGGTCGCGCTCTATTCCAGCTTTGAAGGCGTGGTGATGGTGGCGGGCCACTGATCCTGCCTGCCTTTGCCGGGTGCACAGGGCCTTGCCCTGCCGCGCCCGGCCCCGCTAAGGAGGGGCCATGACCACCCGCATCCTCTTTGTCTGTCTTGGCAATATCTGCCGCTCTCCCACCGCCGAGGGCGTGTTCCGCCAGCTTGCCGCCGCCCAAGGCCTGCAGGTGGAGGTGGACAGTTGCGGCACCGGCGGCTGGCATGCGGGCGAACCACCCAATCCGCCCGCCGTCACCGCCGCCCGCGCGCGGGGCTATGACCTGTCGGGCCTGCGCGCACGGCAATTGCTGGTGTCCGATTTCACCCGTTTTGACCGCATTCTCGTGATGGACCGCGCCAATCTGCGCGACGCCCGCGCCCGCCGCCCCGACGGCGGCACGGAGCCGGAACTGTTCCTGACCTACGCGCCGCAGCATGGCACCGACGTGCCGGACCCGTGGTATACGGGCGAATATGACCGCGTGCTGGACATGATCGAGGATGCCGCGCGCGGCCTGATCGCCGCCCTGCGCTGACGCTGGGTCAGCCTGCGCAATAAGCCTCGGCCGTGGCGCCGAAATTCTTGTAGCGCTCCCAGAAGGCGTCGTCGCTTTCGCGCTGCGACATCCATGTCTCATGCGCCCGGTCGGGATCGGCGAAGAACTTCGCCGCCCGCCGCTGGTCGCCCCCGGGCAGCGTCATGTCGGCCACCTGCTGGATGCAGGAACATACGGCGCGGTTCGCGGCATCGCGGTCTGACCGCATGCAGGCGCGTTCGATCGGCCCCGCATGGGCCGCCGACAGCATCACGGAAAGCAAAGGCACGGCCAGTGCCGCGCCGGAAAGGAAGGTTTTCATCGTCTCTGCCTCTTGCCGCGCGGCTTTTGCCCGCGATCATTTTCTGCGCCGGAGTATGCCGATTGCGCGGGTTTTTTCAATCCACCCGACACCCCGCCCGGATCACATTTCGCCGCAGTCCCGACGCGACGGTGGCCTTGCTGTTGCATCGGGCTTGCGAAAGGATGCCTGCAGGACAGACGCAGCGGGAGCGGGGCGATGCAAGACACCTATTGGCCAGCCTCGTCCTCGCATCTGCCGCGCTATGCCGGACCGGTCAGCTTTTTCCGGCTGCCGATGCTGGACGATCCGGCGCTGGTGGATGTGGCGCTTCTGGGCCTGCCCTATGACGGCGGCACGACGAACCGCGCAGGCACCCGCCACGGCCCGCGCGCCATCCGCGAGATGAGCATGTTCATCCGCCCCTATCACCATGTCACCCGCCGCTCGCCCTATCAGGTGGCGCGCGTGGCCGATCTGGGCGACGCGCCCATGAACCCGATCGACGTGGCCGAGGCGCTTTCGCTGATCACCGCCCATTACGAGTCAATCCATGCAGCCGGGGCCGTGCCGCTGACGGCGGGGGGTGATCACCTGATCACCCTGCCCATCCTGCGCGCCATCGCCAAGGACGGCCCCGTGGGCCTGATCCAGTTCGACGCCCATTCCGACACCAATGACAGCTATTTCGGCGGCCACCGCTATACCCATGGCACCCATGTCCGCCGCGCCGTGGAGGAAGGGCTGATCGATCCGAAGCGGACGGTGCAGATCGGTATTCGCGGCACGCGATATGCCCCTGACGGGACGGATTTCGCCGATCAGGCCGGGATCACCACCCTGTATATCGAGGATGTTTACCGCCTCGGCCCCGAGGGCGTGGTCGATGCCGCCCGCCGCATCGCCGGGGGAGGGCCCACCTACCTGACCTTCGACGTGGACGGGATCGACCCCGCCTTTTGCCCCGGCACCGGCACGCCCGAAGTGGGCGGCTTCACCGTGCACGAGGCGCAGCGCATGATCCGCGGCCTTGCCGGGCTGGACCTGATCGGCGCCGATGTCGTGGAGGTGGCGCCGCCCTTCGACCCGTCGGGCAACACCGCCCTCGTCGGCGCCACGATGATGTTCGAGATCCTCTGCCTTTTGGCCGAGGCGCGGGCCGCCCGTCGCCCCGGCTGATCCGGCCCGGGCGGGGGGGCAACGGCCCCCCCGCACCCCCCGTTTTCCCCCTGTCCCAAGGGTGCGCGGGGTGGCGGGCGGAGCGGTGAGTATTTGGGCCAAGATGAAGCCGCGATCCTTTCGGGTGCGGGGGCTTTCCGCGCCTTGTGGGACAGGCTATATGCGCGCCATGACCCAGCTTGACCTGATCCGCAACTTCTCCATCGTGGCCCATATTGACCACGGCAAATCCACCCTCGCCGACCGTCTGATCCAGATGACGGGCACGGTGGCCGAACGCGACATGAAGGCCCAGCTGCTGGACAGCATGGATATCGAGCGTGAGCGAGGCATCACCATCAAGGCCAACACCGTGCGGATCGAATATCCCGCCAAGGATGGCCGCACCTATATCCTCAACCTGATCGACACGCCCGGCCATGTGGACTTCGCCTATGAAGTCTCCCGCTCCATGCGCGCGGTCGAAGGCTCGCTCCTCGTCGTCGATGCCAGCCAAGGGGTCGAGGCGCAGACGCTGGCCAACGTCTATCAGGCCATCGATGCGGGGCATGAGATCGTGCCGGTCCTCAACAAGATCGACCTCCCCGCCGCCGACCCCGACCGGGTGAAGGAAAACATCGAGGATGTCATCGGCCTCGACGCCTCGGACGCGATCCCGATCTCGGCCAAGACCGGCCTCGGCATCCCCGAGGTGCTGGAGGCCATCGTCACCCGCCTCCCGGCCCCCAAGGGCGACCGCGACGCACCCCTCAAGGCCATGCTGGTAGACAGCTGGTACGACGCCTATCTCGGCGTCGTCGTCATGATCCGCGTCATGGACGGCACCATCCGCCGGGGCGACCGGGTCAAGATGATGCAGACCGGCGCCGTCTACGGCATCGACAAGCTCGCCGTCCTGAAACCCCAGATGGTGGACATCGCCGAACTTGGCCCGGGTGAGATCGGCGTCCTCACCGCCTCGATCAAGCAGGTCCGCGACACCCGCGTGGGCGACACCATCACCCATGAACGCAAGGGCTGCGACACGCCGCTTCCCGGGTTCAAACCCGCGCAGCCGGTGGTCTTCTGCGGCCTCTTCCCGGTGGACGCCAATGATTTCGAAGCGCTGCGCGACGCCATCGAAAAGCTGGCGCTGAACGACGCGTCTTTCAGCTATGAGATGGAAACCTCCGCCGCCCTCGGCTTCGGCTTCCGCTGCGGCTTCCTTGGCCTCCTCCACCTCGAAGTGATCCGCGACCGGCTGGAGCGGGAATACGACCTCGACCTCATCACCACCGCGCCTTCGGTGGTCTTCAAGCTGCACATGAAGGATGGCGAGGTGCGCGATCTGCACAACCCCGCCGACATGCCCGACCTCACCCTGATCGACCACATCACCGAGCCGCGCATCAAGGCCACGATCATGGTGCCGGACGAGTATCTGGGCGATATCCTGAAGCTCTGCCAGGATCGGCGCGGCATCCAGTTGAACCTGACCTATGCGGGCAACCGCGCCATGGTGGAATATGACCTGCCCCTCGCCGAGGTGGTCTTTGATTTCTACGACCGCCTGAAATCCGTGACCAAGGGCTATGCCTCCTTCGACTACCAGATTTCCGAATATCGTGAGGATTATCTGGTCAAGATGTCCATCCTCGTGAACGAGGAACCGGTCGACGCGCTGTCGATGATGGTCCACCGCGACCGGGCCGAGATGCGGGGCCGCGCGATGGTGGAAAAGCTGAAGGAACTGATCCCCCGCCACATGTTCAAGATCCCGATTCAGGCGGCGATTGGCGGGCGGGTGATCGCGCGCGAAACGCTCAGCGCGATGCGCAAGGACGTGACGGCCAAGTGCTATGGCGGCGACGCGACGCGAAAGCGCAAGCTCTTGGACAAGCAGAAGGCCGGGAAGAAGCGGATGCGCCAGTTCGGCAAGGTGGAGATCCCGCAGGAGGCGTTTATTTCGGCGTTGAAGATGGATTCTTGAGGGAGGCTTTGACTCACCCTCTTCAACGGTTGCGACCGCAATCAGATTGCACGAAACTTCGAACCCTTGTTTAGTGGTAGCAGGAACAAGCCATTTGCGTTGTTCATGCGTTGGTTCAGAATACGGTCCCATTGCCAAATTATGGTTGCCGCCTGCTCGTTAATGCGAGCTTTCTGAATAGCGGGTGCCAAGTAGACGCCCAGCACACCTGATCGAAGAAGCGCAGCGCGCTCTGGCTTCCTGCTAGCGTTTGCCACGTCCTTGGAAATGAAAATCCAATTCCGTTCTCTTCCCAACGCCTCAAAAAGGTCTATGTCTCTGATATTGATCGGGAACTTATCTCTAAGCGCGTAGGCTTCGTGGCCGTCGCTCTTTATTAAAACGTCCAGCGCACGGGCAATAACTGGAGGCATGTTGTGGTCAAATAGGACCTTTACCATATACTTCCTGCGCTGCGTCGAGACGTTGCTCGAACCTTATGGCGTCATTAACATAACGTATAGGCATCTCGTAAATCTTTGAAAGATAACGAGGGTCCTTGAAGGTTTGCCACTCAAAGTAGATCGTCCGTGTGGACACGCCAAATTCATCTAAGATTGGCTCACCAAAAAGGCGCTTAGGGTCGATTACAACATGATTGGCTGACGCAGGTCGCCAGCGAGATACGTAGTCATCATCATATTCAAGGTCACTCAATGACTGTTTTACGACCTCGGAAAACACCTTCTGGCCCGGGTTCTTCCGAGCCAAGCTGACCAAATCACCGTCGTTCTCCAAAGCATCCATCAGGATTTCGCTGCCCAAGAGTTGAAAGCGTCGTGTTGCCAAGGGACGGCTAACACCGAAGCGGTTCTCTGCAACATCCAGTGCGAAACGTATTGCCTGTAGCGACACGCCTGCCCGACGCAATGACTTTACAACGCGAACCTCCACCAAATCCAAAAAGCTTAGTTCGGACGAGTCCTCGAGAAACTGATAATGCGCTTTCCAAAGGGGGTCACTGGGGCCACTGCCACGAGTCCAGCGAAGAACTTCCTGTGAGTTGCCGCCCACAAGACGCGCGACTTCGCGCGGCGAATAAATTCCTGCCCCCAAGATGGCTTCGTCAAAGGGCACCCTAAACCTCCAAACGCGCACGCATTTATAGGAGCCCAGTAAACGGTCAAGTCAACCAACAATTTCTTGCGGAGCTTATGTGCTGTTTGGACCTGCAAGCAAGCGTAGGGTAGGGTTCCACCCCACCGGACCCGTCAAAACACCCCGTCCCCGCCTTGCGTCTCTTCCACCACCGCATCCACCCAACCGCCCCCGGCAGAGCACCTCATCCCCGCCCTCCCGACCCGGCGCATGCCCCCGGCGCTCCGGCGTCGCGGGTGTGGTTAACGAAATGTTGGTGTGGTTAACGAATTGTTGTCGTCCGGGCGCGTTGCGTGAGGTCGGGGCCTTGTCAGGGTTAACGCCGCGTCACATCTTCCCGCTGCTGGGGCAGCCGCCCGGCCCGGCACCCTCTCTGCCGGTTATGGCCCCCCGTCCGGGGCGCGCCTTTTGATCCTGTAACAAGTGGAACGAGTCATGAGCAAAAGAACCCTGTCGGCCGCCATCATCGTCGGCACCCTTTCTGTCGCCGCTGTGGCCTCTGCCGAGGCGGTTGTCGTCTCCAAAGCCATCACCGAGGCCGAGGTCGCCGCCGCGCAGCAGGCGTGGTGCGGCGCATTGGAAGACATCGGCGCAACCTATGAACGCGACGGGCAAGAGGCGGCCAAGACGCTGGCCGGGAACGTGATCGATGCCGCCTATGGCTATCAGATGGGCGTGGTTCTGTTCAAACCGACGCTGACCGTCGCCCCGCAGACCTTCCGCTCCACGCGCGAAGGCGCGCTGGCCTATTTCGTCGGCGGCGATCCGGAATTCCCGAATGATACGGGCTTTGCCCTGAAAGGCTGGACCAACTGCACCATCGCCAACAACGCCATCCTCATCACGGGCGACAGCGCGACGACGATGGGCAATGTGTCGATCACCGGGAAGGACGGTTCGGTGACGACGGTCGACAAGACGTGGCAATTCGTCAAGGACGATGCCGGGGCCCTGCGCATCGTGCTGCATCATTCGTCGCTGCCCTACGTGGCCCAGTGATCCTGCCCTAAGGCGGAGGGCGGGGGGCACCCGCCCTTCGCCTGCCTGACATTGGCCCCTGTCAGAACAACCCATCCCCGCCTTGCGTCTCTTCCGCCACCGTATCCGCCACCACCGCCCCGGCCCCGACAAGGACCACGGGCGCGCAGGCGGGCAGGGTGAGGAGGGCGATCAGCGTGGCGATCCGGGCGTGGCGCATCGGGCAGTCCTTTCCATGGGTCCGGCCCCCAGACTATGGCATCCGCCGCACCCCTGTCACCGACCCAGACCGCCCCATTCATGCCGCGACTGCATGGTTAATGGGGGATTCACCCACCGTGCGTTGCGTGCCCACAGTTTGCTGCACAAAAGGCGGCACAGAACAGGGCACAGCCTGTGCGGGGTGATTCCGCCGCATTGACGCGCTGCAGCGAAAATGCTGCAATGCAGCATTAGGGGGAGTGGAGAGTCGCATGGGCAAGGTCATCACCGTGGCGCAGCAGAAGGGCGGGGCGGGGAAAACCACCCTCGCCGTCAACCTTGCCGTGGAATTTCTGCAGCGCGGTCAACGGGTGGCACTTCTGGACACCGATCCGCAGGGCAGCCTTGGCCGCTGGTTCATGGCCCGGCGCGATGGGGTGGGGGTCGACGGCCTCGACTTTTCCACCGCCTCGGCCTGGGGTGTCAGCTATGAATGCGAGAAACTGAGGAAAACCAACGACTTGGTCATTGTGGATACGCCCCCCAAGGTGGATGCCGACCTCCGCCCCGCCCTGCGCGAGGCCGACTTGGTGCTGATCCCCGTCGCCTCCAGCCACCTTGATCTTTGGGCGGTGGACGGGGTCCTCGACCTCATCCTGCGCGAATCCCGCCCTGCTTTGATCGTGCTGAACCGCTGGAAATCCGGCACCCGTCTGGCCGACGAAGTCGCGCAAGCCGCTGAAGGAAAAGCGGAAATCGCCACGGCCCGGCTCGGCTCACGCGTGGCATTTGCCGAAGTGCTGGGGCAGGGACGCGGGGTGGGCGAAGGCCCCAAGACCCCCGCGCGCGTCGAAATGGCGGCCTTGGCCGACGAGATCGCCGCCCGCCTTCAACCCTGATCCGGCCCCTTCACGATCAGCACCCAGAAGGCGTAACCCCCTGCCGCGCCAAACAAAACCGCCCAAAGCGGGTTGCCCAGCCACAATTCGAATCCCGCCCAGACCAGCGGCACAAGGGCCGTGGCCCAGCGCACCCAGACGCGCCGGAACATCGGGTGGTTTGCGTCGAGAAAGCCTTTCATCCGAACCTCTTGCGCGTTTTCCTTCATATGGGGCAGACGGCGCGGTTTGTCCAAGGCTTCGCGACGTGGGCCTGTCGGGGATGGGATGGCGGGGGGCGGGGGGCTGGTCTAGGCTGGCGGCGACCAGTTGGGCCAAGCCATGGAAATGACGACAAAACCCGCGATGTTCCCGCATCTTTTCACGCCCCTCACCATCCGGGGCGCACGCATCCGCAACCGCATCCTGTCGACCGGGCATGACACGGTTCTGCCGACCGACGGCACCGTGAACGAGGCGCTGATCGCCTATCACCGTGCGCGGGCCAGGGGCGGTGCCGGGCTGATCATCACGCAGGTGGCAGGCGTCCATGACACGGCGCGCTATACCTCGCACCTCCTGATGGCGACGGATGACGCCTGCATCCCCGGCTATCGCGCATTGGCCGAGGCGCTGCATGCCGAAGGGGCGGCGGTGTTCTCGCAACTCTTCCATCCGGGGCGCGAGATCATGGAAAGCGCGGATGGCCTTCTGGCGGTGGCCTATGCGCCGTCCTCCGTGCCCAACGAACGCTTCCACGTCATGCCACGCGCCCTGACCCTGCCGCTGATCGACGAGATCGTGGCGGGCTATGCGGCGGCGGCGCGGCGGATGCGCATGGCAGGGCTAGATGGGGTGGAGGTGGTGGCCAGCCACGGCTATCTGCCCGCGCAATTCCTGAACCCAAGGGTGAACCTGCGGACGGATGGCTATGGCGGGGATGACAGCGGTCGCCAGCGCTTTCTGCGTGAGGTGCTGCAGGCGATCCGGGCTGCGACCGATGCGGAGTTTGTCATCGGCCTGCGGATCAGCGCGGGCGAGCGGGAGGAGGACGGGCTGACGGCGGCAGAGGCACTGGCCGCCTGCATCGCGCTGCAGCCCGATCTGGATTATGTGAATGTCACCACCGGCACCTCGGCCACCCTAGGAGGCGCGGTACATATCGCGCCGCCCATGGCTTTTGCCCCCGGCTATGTCGCCCCCGATGCGGCGGCCTTCAAGCGGGCGCTGAAGGTGCCGGTCTTCGTGGCGGGCCGGATCAACCAGCCGCACGAGGCAGAGGCCATTCTGGCGGCTGGGCAGGCTGATATGTGCGGCATGACCCGCGCGCTGATCGCTGACCCGGAGATGCCCGCCAAGGCCGCGCGGGGCGCGGTGGACGACATCCGCGCCTGCATCGGCTGCAATCAGGCCTGCATCGGGCATTTCCACAAGGGGCTGCCCGTGTCTTGCATCCAACATCCCGAAACGGGGCGCGAACTGGCCTATGGCCGCCTGACCCCTGCCGCACGGCGCAAGCGGGTGATGGTTGTGGGGGCGGGGCCTGCGGGGATGAAGGCGGCGGTCACGGCGGCGCAGCGGGGGCATGAGGTGACGCTCTGGGAGGCGGCCGCGCAGCCGGGCGGGCAGGCGCTGCTGGCGCAGCTTCTGCCAAGACGGGCGGAATTCGGCGGCATCGTCACCAACCTGCTGCGCGAGGTGGAGCGGGCGCAGGTCCGCCTGCGGCGTGGCGTACGGGTGACCGAAGACGTGCTGCAGGCGGAGCGCCCCGATGCTGTCATCCTTGCCACGGGGGCGGTGCCGCATGTGCCGGACCTGCCTACGGATGGCGAGATGCAGGTGGTGACCGCATGGCAGGTGCTGCGCGGCGAGGTGAAGCCCGGCGCGCGAGTGGTGGTGGCAGATTGGCGCTGCGACTGGATCGGGCCGGGGGTGGCCGAGGCGCTGGCGAAGGCCGGGTCATCGGTGGTGTTGGCCGTCAACGGGCTGCATGCGGGCGAGGTGCTGCCGCTTTACGTGCGCGACAACATCGCGGCCGAGATGCACCGGCTGCGGGTCGAGGTGCGCCCCTATGCGCGGCTTTACGGGACGGCGGGGGATACCGTCTTTCTGCAGCACACGCCCAGCGGCGAGGCGATGGAGGTGGAGGGCGTGGCGACACTTGTCCTCTGCCTTGGTCATCGTCCGGTGGACGATCTGGCCGAGGCCGTGGCGCGGCTGGGGATCGAGCTTCACATGGCGGGCGACTGCCTTGCCCCCCGCACCGCCGAAGAGGCGGTGTTCGAGGGGCTGAAGGCGGGCGTCGCAGTCTAGGAGCAGGCCATCAGGTCGAGCGCGGGATCGCGCACCTCGGTCTGAATATCCATCAGGCCGAGAACGGTGTGAAAGACAATGTCCTGACTTTGCGGTTGGGTCGCCTTGGCATCAAGACAGGGGCGATCCACGTTGAAGGCGTGGCGATAGCTGTCGGGCAGCCACATGACCATCGGCACGGTCGTCTGCGTCTCGGGTGCCATGAAATAGGGCGCGGCGTGCAGGTAGAGGCCGTCTTCGCCAAGGCTTTCGCCATGATCCGACAGGAACAGCACGGCAGGCACCACATCGGATTGCGCGGCAAGCAGGTCGATCGTCTGGGCGATCACCTGATCAGTGAAGCGGATGGAATTGTCATAGGCGTTGACGATTTCCTCGGTCGTGCAATCGGCGAATTCAGGGGTCTGGCAGGCGGGGGTGAAGTGTTCGGCCGCCTTGGGATAGCGCAGGTAGTAGCTTGGCCCGTGGCTACCGATCATGTGTAGAAAGATCACGGTGTCGCGGGTGATCTTGGGCAGCGCGTTCTTCAGCGGGTTCAGGAAGACAGCGTCCGTGCATTCCCCTTCCGCGCAAGCGGCGGGGTCATCCATGGCCGTCATCCGGCGCGGCTCTACGATGCGGGAGGCCGTGCCCTGATCGCCGGTGTTGTTGTCCCACCACAGGACATCGACATCGGCATGATGCAGGACGTCGATCAAGTTCTCCTGCCTTATGGAGCGGTCGTAGGAATAGCCGTCTTGCGTCAGGTTCGACATCATGCAGGGCACGGACACGGCGGTGGAGGTGCCGCAGGATGTGACGTCGGTGAAGTTGATCACGTCGCGCTGGGCAAGTTCGGGCGTTGTGGGGCGGGCATAGCCGTTCAGGCCGAAATTCTGCGCACGGGCGGTTTCGCCCACGAAGACGACAGTCAGCACGGGCTTGGCCAGCGCGCTGATCAGCGGGCCTTTCTTCGCATCGCGGCCCAGCGGGGCGACGGTCACGTCCTTGGCTTTCAGCATCATCTTGGCATAGCGCGCGGCCCCGCCGATGGCGGCCCCGGGTTGATAGCTGGACAAGACTTCCTTCCGTTCGCGGGCCACGGCGGAATAGGCCTTGAAATCGCTGAAAAGCGCGCCGGTGAAGACGGCCAGCGTGACGATTATGGTCAGCGCCCAGCGCCAGAGATTGCCGAAGAAATGCGTCGGGCGGACCTTCACCCAGAGCGCGGCCGCAGCGGGCAGGAGCCCCCAGATCGCCACGTGGATCAGGAAGTCGAAAGTGATGAGGTGCTTGGATTCCGTGACCGTCGTCAGCATCGCGTTCTGTATCATCTCGCGATCGATGATGATGCCGAGGCTGTCCATGTAGTAGGAGGTGACGGCAGCGAGGATCAGCAGGACCGCCGCCATCGGGCGCAGAAGCCAGCGAAAACCGAAAAGCGTGAGTGTGAGCAGCGTCAGCATCGAGACAGCCAGACCCCAGCCCGCAAGCTGGCGCAGGTTGCCGTCGAAGACCTCCCATCCGCGCTGCCAGAAGGTGGCGTTGTCGAAGACCATGATGAAGGCCGTAACGGCAAGACTATAGGGCAGGGCGGCGACCACGGGGCGGGTCGGGCGGAACCGAAGAACCGCAACACGGGACGGCGGGACGGGTGTCGTGGTGGGATGCAAGGCGGATATCCTGTGACAGGGACCGGTCGCTGGTCCATGTCACCCGGATAGGCCCCTCCTTGCGCGCGCGCCATAACACCGGGGGGGTGGCAATACCGTTTGCAACCTAAGTTGCAGAGGCCGAAAGAGGGCTTTGGCGGGTCTCGACAGGGTGCCAGAGCACCCTGCGCAGCTTTAGATTTTCGAACAGAACACTAAGGATTCTGCCCTAAAACACAGCCTAAGTTTTAACTTTTCGATCATGGCGTCAGGCGCGGGGCTTCCATCAGCTCTGCGATTTCGCGCCGGAAGGAGAGGGCATCGCCTTGGTCCGGGGCATCCAGTTCTTCGGCATAGCGGCGGCCCGCATAGGTGGCCCAAGCGATGGGGCCGGGGGCTGCGGCATCGCCGATCAGCTTCAGCGACGCGATCCCCGCCGCCTGCCAGTCGCAGGTTTTGAGGGCGTGGTAAAGCGCATCCTCGGGTCTGCGTGAAGTGACCATCAGGATGGCGTCGCAATCCAGCGCAAGGGTCTTCCCGCTCCATATGCAGGTCAGATCGGCCCCGGTGGCATGGATGGCGTCGGGGGCATGCGAGAGGTGCAGGATGACCCCCAGATCGGCAAGGCGGCGCTGGATCGTGGCCTGTTCCAGTGTGTTGTCCGTCCATTCGGCAACCTTCACGGCAGGGGTGACGAAATGCACGGTGCAGCCGCGCGCGACCAAGAGTTCGGCCAGAACAGAGCCCATGTAGAAATGGTCGTCGTCATATAGCATCACGGTCCCGCCCGCCGGACCGCCGCCCGCCATCAGATCATCCGGCGTGAAGATCGGCATGGCCGGATCGGTGGGGATCGGGTGCAGGTGCAGCCGCGCCACCGCATCGCGCCGCCACTGGCAGCCGGTGGCGATGGCGACATGCTGGATGCCGAAACCAAGGATGTCTTCGGCGGTCAGGCGGCTGTCGAGATAGGTCTGCACATTGGGCATGGGCCCAATCTGGCCCGCGCGATAATCGGCCACGCGGCCCCATGCGGACAGGCCCGGCAGCAGCCGTTCGCGGGCCACGCGGCCGCCCAGAACCGTGCCCGCCTCGGCAAGCGTTACCTGATAGCCCCGCTTGCCGAGGATATGGGCGGCCTCTAGCCCCGCCGGACCTGCGCCGACGATCAGCACGCTTTCCGACCGCCCCTTCGGATGCATCCGTTCGGGATGCCAGCCCTTGCGCCATTCCTCCATGAAGGCGGTGTTCTGGGTGCAGCGGCTGATGCCTTGGGTCATGTCGCCGGACACACAGATGTTGCAGCCGATGCATTCGCGGATGTCGTCGAAACGGCCTTCCTCGATCTTCTTGGGCAGGAAGGGATCGGCGATCGATGGCCGTGCGGCCCCGATGAAATCGAGGATGCCCGCCCTGATCTGCCGCACCATGGCATCGGCGCTGGTGAAACGTCCCACGCCCACGACGGGCTTGGAGGTGAGGGCCTTGATGCCCTTCACCAGATCCTCTTGAGCGCCTTCTGGCTTGAAGCGGGAGGTGCCGGAGCAGGCCTCCCACGTGCCTTGGGCAAGGTCCCAGATATCGGGCAGGTCGCCATGCATTTCGATGAAATCGCGCAACTCGGCGTTGGAGAACCCCATCTCGCCCGCCTCGTGCAGCGACAGGCGGAGCGAGATGGCGAGTTCGCCTTTGGTTTCCTCGCGCGCCTCGTCCACGATCTCGCGCAGGAAGCGGGCGCGGTTTTCCAGACTGCCGCCATATTCGTCGCTGCGGTGGTTGGTGTTGCGCGACAGGAAATGTTGCAGGATGCCAAAGCCGTGGGCACCGTAAAGGCAGATCAGGTCGAAGCCAGCGGTCTGTGACCGGCGAAAGGCGTTGCGGAACCAGCGCCGCAGGTCGCGGATGTCTTCGCGGTCCATGGTGCGGGCCTGCACCGGGTCGGAGGTGAAGGTGAGGATGGGGCCGCCCGAGACGGCCAGAGGCACCTCGCGGGAATAGAGGTTGGGGCCGTTGATCCCGGAATAGGCCAGCTGAATGCCTGCCAGCGCGCCGTGGGATTTCATCGCCTCGGCCATCCGAGCCAGCGCGGGGATGTCGCGGTCGTCCCAGAGATGCTGTTCGATGAAGGGGGTGATTTCCGAAGTCGGGTGAATCTCCGTCTGTTCGGTGAAGATCACGCCCCAGCCGCCTTCGGCCTTGGTGCGACGCATCTCTACCACCGCCGAAGGGTCGCGATAGCCGCCGCCATTGCAATGGGGCACCTGATAGAAGCGGTTCTTCGCGATCTTTGGCCCGATGCGGAGGGGTTCGAACAGGATGTCGTAGCGGCTGTCGCGGCTGTCTTTGGGCATGGCTGCAGCCTCAGATCGGACGGTAATCGGCAAGTTGCGTCTGCAGCAGCGCGGGGTCGGGCTGACGGTCCAAATCGGCGACCAGCAGCGCAGGCCCGGGGCCAGCTGAGGCAAGGATGGCGGCATCGGGCGCGGCGATGACGGAGGCGCCGCAATAGGTGATATCGCCTTCGGTGCCGCAGTAATTGGCGTAGACGATGGTCAGGCCATGGTTGATGGCATGCGTCGGCACAACAAGGCGGCTGACATGGGTGTTGGGTTCGGGGTTCGCCGTAGGAACGAGGATCAGGTCGGCCCCCTCTTCCGCCAGCGCCTTGGTCAGATGGGCGAATTCCACATCATAGCAGATCAGCATCGCTGCACGGATACCGCCCAGATCGAAGGTCGAGACGGCCTCACCGGGGGCGTAGATCGATTTCTCGCGCGCACCGAACAGCTGGATCTTGCGGTAATGACCGATCTCTCGGCCTGCGGCGCTGATGGCGATGGCTGAGTTGTAGACGCGGTCGCCGTCGCGTTCGGCATAGCCGATGACGATGCCGCAGCCGTGGCTTTGGGCCAACGCGGCAAGGCGCTGGTGCCACGCACCGCCCCTCGGCTGGGCGCGGGCGGGGATGTCGGGCTGGTTGTAGCCGGGAAAGAAGACCTCGGGCGCGACAAGGGTGATGGCGCCCATCGCGGCTGCCGCGCGGAGGGCCGCGTCAAGCGCGGCGAAGGCGGCCTCGTCCGAACCGTCGGGCGAAGGGCCCTGCCAGAGGGCGATGGGAAAAGACATTAGGCCTCCGTTCCCCCCGGAGGGGGCTTGGGAAAGGGGGGGTGAGGGGGGCCGGATGCGGCCCCCCTGTGGCGTCACTTCTTCAGGTTGGTCCAGATCGCGTCATAGAGCTTTTGCGTTTCCGCATCGCAGGCCTGGGCAAAGACGCCCGGCGTCGCATCGGCGGGCGGGTTGTTTTCCGGGCTGTTCTTGATCGCGTCGTCAAGGAAGGGTTCGACCCCCGTCACGCCCGCCGTATAGGCCGCATAGTTGGTGACGGCGGCTGCGTTTTCCGGGAGCAGAAGGAAGTTCATGAACTTGATGGCGTTTTCGCGGTTGGGCGCGTCCTTCAACAGGACCATGTTGTCCATCCACAGGACGTGGCCTTCCTTGGGATAGGAATACTCCACATTGGCCCCTTCGGCGCGGGCCTTGGCCGAGAAGCCGTTATAGATCATCCCCGCCGCCGCGTCGCCCGACACCAGCACGTCCTTCGACGTGTCAGAGCCGAAAGAAGCCCAGTGCTGCTTGGCGTTCAGCAGCATGTCGTTGAGCGCCTTGAGCTGTTCGCGGTCGGTCGTGCATTGCGGGATGCCGAGGTAGAGCGAGCCGAGGATGAGCACCTCGTTCTGGCTGTCGAGCACGTTGATCTTGCCCTGCAGTTCCGGCGGCGGATCGAAGATGATGGCCAGCGAAGAAATGTCGCCCGGATAGACATCGCGGTTGACCGAGAAGGAGGTGCCGCCCCACTGGTAGGGGATAGAGGATTTGCGGCCGGGGTCGAAATAGACGTCCATCCATTGCGGCGCGATGTTGCCGTGGTTGGGCATCTCCTCGGTCGTGAAGGTGTCGAGCATGCCTTCGTCGGTCATGATCTTGACCATGAAGTCGGCGGGGACGGCAACGTCATACTGGCCAAGCTTGCCAGCCTTCAGCGCGGCAAGCATGGATTCGTTGCTGTCATAGGTGTCGATCGTCACCGCGATGCCGGTTTCGGCGGTGAACTTGTCCACCAGTTCCTGCGGAATGTATTCGAACCAGTGATAGACCGAGAGGGTGCCTTCGGCTTGCGCGGCCCCGGAAAGCAGCGCGAAGGCGGTTGCGGTGGTCAGTAGCCTTTTCATGGATAACTCCCGTTGGGTTCAGGCTCGGGTTCTCTGCCCGATGCGGTTGACGAGGTAAGAGAGCGTTACGAAGATCACGGAGACGGCCAGCATCATGGTGGAAATGGCCATGATGTTGGGTTTGATGCCCTGCTTGACCGATCCGAAGATGGCGGTCGGCAGGGTCTCCATCCCGGCGCCCTTGACGAAATTCGTGATGATGAAATCGTCAAGCGAGATGATGAAGGCCAGAAGGAAGCCCGACAGAATGCCGGGCATCATCAGGGGCAGCAGGATCAGGCGAAAGGCCTGCGCGCGGCTGGCGTAAAGGTCGCGGGCGGCCTGTTCGTAGGTGTCCTCGATCCCCTGCAGGCGCGCCGCGATGGGCAGATAGGCGAAGGGGATGCAGAAGGTGATATGGGCGATCAGGATGGTCAGATAGCCCGTGGTCAGCCCGATGGTGGTGAAGAAGATCAGGCAGGCCACGGCGACCACGATCTCGGGCACCATGAGGGGCAGGTTGATCAGCGCGAAGGTGGCCGATTTGCCCCGGAACCGCCCGCCCCGGATCATGGCAAGGCTGGCGGCCACGGCGATGGCGGTGGCGGTGGTGGCGGCCAGAACGGCGATGGTGATGGAATTCCACGCCGCCGCCTTGAAGCGCGGCGCCTCCGGCCCGGTGAAGACATCCGCATACCAGCGCCAAGAGAACCCGCCCCATGTGGTGATGGAGGTGGAGCCGTTGAAACTGTAGATCATGACCACGATCAGCGGCGCGTAGAGGATGATCAGGCAGGCAACCGCCATGGGCAGAAAGCCGGGATAGTGACGCACGCCCTTCATCGCGCCTCTCCCTTCGTCTGCGCACGGGCATAGATCATCAGCACGATCAGCACGAGCGTCATCAGGATCATCGCCGCCGCCGCCCCGAAGGGCCAGTTGCCCTGCGATCCCCGGAACTGTTCATCGATCAGGGACCCGATCATGAAGGTCTTGGCCCCGCCCAGCAGGTCGGGCGCGAGGAAGGCGCCGAGCGAGGGCACGAAGACAAGGATGCAGCCCGCGATGATGCCGGGTTTAACCACGGGCAATACGATCTCGCGCAGTGTCACCCAGCGTGAGGCGTAGAGGTCGGCTGCTGCCTCGGACAGGGCGAAGTTGTAGCGTTCGACGGCGGCATAGATCGGCAGCACCATGAAGGGCAGATAGCTGTAGAAGAGGCCCAGCTGCACGGCGAGGTTCGTGTTTACCAAGGGAAGGGGGTCCGTGATCAGCCCGATGGACATCAGGCTTTCGTTCAACGGCCCGTTCTCGCGGATCAGGAATTTCAGGCTGACCGTCCGGATCAGCAGGTTCACCCAATAGGGGATGGTGACAAGGAACAGCCAGATCGCCCGCGCTTTGGGCGGGCGGGTGGCGATGAACCATGCGGTCGGAAAGCCCACGATCAGACAGATCAGCGTGGCCAAGGCCGCCTGCCAGATCGACCGCCAGAAGATGGTGATATAGGTCCATTCCAGCGTTGGCGGTTCATCCCCGAAAAGGCCCCGGTTCAGGAAGAACTGGTCATAGGCGGCCAGCGTGAAATCCCAGATCACGCCGCCGCGGAATTCCTTGGTCAGGAAGGAATAGACCGCCATCAAGGCCACGGGCAGGACAAGGAAGATGCCGATGACCACCCATGTGGGCAGCAAAAGCGGCCCGACGAGGCTGCGATAGCCCGTGCCGTTGCCCTTGGGCGTTGGCGTCATTCCGGCCATCAGTCGGCCAGAAGGCGGGCCGCGCCTTCCTCCAGATGCAGGGCGACGGTTGATCCGGGGGGGGGCAGCGCCGTCCGGGCCGAATTCTGCAGGCGGATATGGAATTCCTCGCCCGTGGTCAGGCGCGTGAGAAGCTGCAGGTCGGTGCCAAGATAGACGATGCGTTCCACCACCGCTTCCAGATCGCCGGTCGCGGCCAGCGACAGCCGTTCAGGGCGGATGGAAATGTGGTGCTTGCCCGGGCCGTTTCCGACCGCGGCACAGGTGATGGCATGGCCACCCGGCAAGATAACGCGGGCGGTGTCGCCCTCGATCCGCTCCACCGTGACCTCCAGAAGGTTCGTCTCGCCGATGAAATCGGCCACAAAGCGGTTGACCGGCGCCTCGTAGATGTCGCGCGCCGTGCCGATCTGCTGCACCCGGCCTTGGCTCATGACCGCGATGCGGTCGGACATCGTCAGCGCCTCTTCCTGATCATGCGTGACGAAGATGAAGGTTATGCCGGTCTGCTCTTGCAGGGTCTTCAACTCCACCCGCATGGCCTGCCGCAGCTTGAGGTCCAGCGCCGACAGGGGTTCGTCCAGAAGCAATACCTTGGGTTCCGGGGCCAGCGCCCGGGCCAGTGCCACGCGTTGCTGCTGGCCACCCGACAGCTGCGAGGGCAGGCGGTCGGCGAAGGCGGAAAGATGCACCATCTCGAGCATCTTTCCCGCTCGCGCCGTGCGGTCGGCCAGACCCATGCCCTTCATCTTCAACCCGAAGGCCACGTTGTCCAGCACGGTCATATGCGGGAAGAGGGCATATTGCTGGAACACCGTGTTGACGGGGCGGTGGTTCGGTTCAAGCCCCGCGATGTTCTGCCCGAACAGGCGAATCTCGCCTTCGGTCACATCCTCGAACCCGGCGATGCAGCGCAGGAGCGTGGTCTTTCCACAGCCCGACGGGCCCAAAAGGGTGAAGAATTCATTGTCGGAGATGGACAGCGATACCCCGTGCAGCGCCGTGGCGGTGCCATAGCGCTTGACCACGGAACGGATGTCGATGGCGGTTGACATGCGGCCCCATACCCCTTGCAGTATCGGGGAAGGTTAAGTTTGGCCCGGTCGGGGGGTATATACCCCCAGAGAGGTATGATGCAGCCGCTGCCCAACAGCGCCGAAGGGCAATTGGCCCGGGTCATTCGCCGCATCGGCGGGGCCGGGTTCGAGGGTGCCCTGCAGGACTGGTTCCGCCGCTGCGTCGCGCCCGACAACCTGATCATCCTTGCCTATCGCGACGCGGGCCCGCCGCAGGTTCTGTTCCGGCAGGCGGATCAACCGCAGGTCTTTTCCCAGCTCGACAGCACCTATCTGGCCGGGGCCTATCTGCTCGACCCCTATCACGATCTGCACATGAGCCGGGTGCCAGCGGGGGCCTATCGGCTGCGCGACGTGGCCCCCGATGCCTTTCACCGCAGCCGCTATTTCATCGAGTATTACCAGCAGACCACGCTGGTGGATGAGATCACCTTCCTTCTTTACCCCGTGGCGGATGTGTCGCTGAATATCTGCATCGGGCGGGATGCGGCTTCGGGCCAGCCCTTCACCCCGCGCGAGGTGGAGATGTGCCAGCGCCTTGCCCCGGTGGTGACGGCCTTGGGCGAGGCGCATTGGCAGGGCCTGCGGGCCGAACAGGGCGCGGCGGATGATGTGACGATGCAGTTGATGCGTGGGCTTGAAGGGGCGCGCGGCATCCGCTTGTCGCCCCGTCAGGCAGAGGTGGCGCTTCTGATCCTGCGGGGTCATTCGACCGTGTCCATCGGCCTGCGGTTGGGGGTCAGCGCGCAGACGGTGAAGGTCTTTCGCAAACAGCTTTACGCCCGCTGTGGCATCACCTCGCAGGCGGAATTGTTCGCGTTGATGCTGCCGCTTCTGTCCGCGGCTTAGGTTTTTCCGAAGCAGTGGGGCGGAAATCTGTTGTCACGGGCGGTGGGTCGTGCTGGCAGTTTGGGGCGCGAACTGGGGGGATTGATCATGGCGGATGGGGCGGACTGGCGGGCCTTGGCGGCGGGAATGCAGCCGCGCACCGGGCTTTGGATCGACGGGCGCTGGCAGGAGGCGGCCTCTGGCGCGCGCTTTGCTAGCGTGAACCCCGCCACCGGCGCGGTGCTGGCCGAAGTGGCGCGGGGCGACGCAGCCGATGTGGACCGCGCCGTGCGGGCCGCCCGCCGCGCCTTCGAGGATGGCCGCTGGTCGCGCAAATCGCCAGCCGAGCGCAAGGAGGTGCTGCTGCGCCTTGCCACTCTGATCCGGGCCCATGTGCCGGAATTGGCGCTGCTCGACACGCTGGACATGGGAAAGCCGATTGCCGAATCCTCCACCATCGACGCGCCGGGATCGGCGCATTTCTTCCAGTGGCATGCCGAGGCCATAGACAAGCTTTATGATGAGATCGCGCCGACAGGTCCCGGTGACATCGCCATGATCCGGCGCGAGGCGCTGGGGGTGGTGGGGGCGGTGGTGCCGTGGAACTTTCCCCTCGACATGGCGACATGGAAACTGGCCCCGGCTCTGGCCATGGGGAATTCCGTGGTGCTGAAGCCTGCGGAACAATCGCCCCTTTCGGCGCTGCGTCTGGCGGAACTGGCGGCCGAGGCGGGGGTGCCAGATGGGGTTCTGAACGTGGTGCCGGGATACGGGGCCGAGGCGGGGCAGGCGCTGGGCCTGCATCCTGATGTGGATTGCCTTGCCTTCACCGGATCGACCGAGGTGGGCAAACTGTTCCAGACCTATGCCGGGCGGTCGAACATGAAACAGGTCTGGCTGGAGACGGGGGGCAAGTCGCCCAACCTGATCTTCCCCGACGCCGATCTGGACCGCGCCGCCGACATGGCGGCCTTCGGCATCTTCTTCAACGCGGGCGAGGTTTGTTCCGCCAATTCACGCCTTCTGGTGCATCGCGATGTGCATGACGCGATGGTGGAACGGCTGGTCGCCCGCGCCGGGGCGGTGGTGCAGGGCGATCCGCTGGATCTGGCCACGACGATGGGGCCGATGGTGGACAGCCACCATGCGGGCCGGGTCGCGGGTTTCATCGACCGGGCCCGGGGCGGGGCGCGCCTTGTGACGGGCGGGGAACGGGTGACGCGGTTCGGATCGGACGCGTGGATCACACCCACGATCTTTGACCGGGTCGACCCGACAAGCGAGTTGGCACGGGAAGAGGTGTTCGGCCCCGTCCTCGCCGTGATCCCCTTCGCGGACGAGGCCGAGGCGGTGCGCATTGCCAATGACACAGCTTACGGGCTTGCCGCGTCGGTCTGGACGCGCGACATCGACCGGGCTTTCCGGGTCAGCGCCGCGTTGAAGGTGGGAACCGTCTCGGTCAACACGGTGGATGCGCTATCGGCTATGACGCCCTTCGGCGGGGTGAAGCAATCGGGTTTTGGGCGGGACCTGTCGCTGCACAGCTTTGACAAATACAGCGCGCTGAAGACCGTTTGGGTTAAAATTGGTTGACGCCGGGTAAGGCTTTGCGACTCGTTCCCAGACGCGTGTATAAGGGCGCTGTATCCGCGCAGAGTTCCGACCGCTGCGATTGCCGAGTCTTCGGAAACAATTCGTTCCGTTAACTTTGTTGGAAAATGGAAAGCAGTCATTGACGCAACGTCACTCCGGCGTCACGCTGCAGGTGTCTACGGGTCGGGGATTACCGGTGGACAGGCGCTTCGGGGGGTGCCGATGGCAGAATTGAAGCGGATTCTTCACGTCGAAGACGATGAGGATATCCTGATGATCGCACGTCTGGCGCTTGCCGATCTCGGCGGGTTTGAGGTCATGCAGTGCATGTCCGGCCCGGAGGCCGTGGAAAAGGGCGCGGCCTTTGCGCCCAATCTTCTTCTGCTGGACTTCATGATGCCCGAGATGAACGGGCTGCAGACGCTGCAAGCATTGCGGGCGCAGGCGCCGCTGGCAGATGTGCCCGCGATCTTTATGACCGCCAAGCAGATCGAGGTCGGGGATGCCGAATTCGGCGGTCTCGGGGTGCTGGGCAAGATCACCAAGCCCTTCGATCCGGTCGCCCTGTCCAATGACATCATGCGTCTTTGGGGCCAGCGGCCGCAGCCCTAGGGCAGGGCGGGGGCGTCACGCCCCCTTGGTGATGGTTTCGTCAATCTCGTCCAAGAGGGATTCCAGCGCCAGATGCAGTTCGGGCGGGACCTCGATCACCGCAAGGGCCTCTTTCCAAGGGTTCAGCATCTCGTCCACCTCGCCGGCGGCCTTTCCCAGACGGTCAAAGCCGAGGGTCGGCGCCACACCGCGCACCTTGTGGGCATCTTCCTGCAGCAGACGCATCACCGCCGGGTCCGGGTTGCGGAAATCGGCCGAGCGCAGATAGGCCGTCAGACGTTCGCGGCGCGGACCGAGTGTGGCCACGAAATGCGCGCGGATCGGCGCAAGGCGGGCGGCCAGATCGGCCTGCTGGGGAACATCAACCTGGAACGTCATGTCTTCAGTCCTTCAAGGGAAAATCGATGACGAAGGTGGTGCCTTCGCCAAGCGTGCTCGTGTAATCGACGCTGCCCCCATGCGCCGACATGATTTCCTGTGCGATGCACAGGCCCAGCCCCGTGCCGCCATGCGAGCGGCGGTCCGAGGAATCGACCTGGGTGAACTTTCCGAAGACCTTTTCGCGCGAATTGGCCGGAATGCCGATGCCGTGATCCTGCACCTCCACCCAAGCGCGGCCAGCCGTGCGGCGGATCCGCACTTCGACCTTCTCGCCACGCTTGGAGAATTTCACAGCGTTCGAAAGCAGGTTGTCCAGCACCTGATGCAGCCTGTCGCGATCCGCCCGCACGAAGACGCGCTGCGCGCCCGGCGAGAAGTCGATGCTGATACCATAGGTCTGGGCGAAGGTTTCCATTGCCCCAATGCATTCCTCGACGATGTCGGCAAGGTCAACCTCGTCAAAGCTGTAGCTCATCTGACCGGACTCGAGTTTCTGCAGATCGAGCAGGTCATTGATCAGCGCCGAGAGGCGAATGCTGTTTTTGTGGGCGATTTCAAGAATGTTGCGCGCCTTGGCGGGGTCATTGTCATAGGCCCCTGTCCGCAGAAGCCCGAGCGCGCCGTTGATCGAGGTAAGCGGCGTGCGCAACTCGTGGCTGACGACCGAGACGAATTGCGACTTCACCTCGTAGGCGGCCTGCACGCGGTCGCGTTCGCGCCGCAACTCATCCAACTGGTCGAGGCCGCGCCGATAGAGCCTGAGGAAGATGATCGAACATTCGATCACAAAGAACAGGACGAAGACCACGGTAAACAGCTGCAGCCAAAGGAAGTTCTTCAGCGGCGGCATCACCGCAAGCAGGTCCGAGATCGGGATGTAGAGGAAGACGCCCGTGTAGACGACCAGCCGCAGCAGCAGGATCTGCGGGATCTGGTGATTGTTCACCGCCGCGAAGAGACCCGCCGAAAACAGGAAGAACAGCGGCATGAAGTGAGAGGATATCCCCTCCAGATGCGCCACGATCCCGGCCCAGAGGGCGATGGAGATACTGCTGAGCGTAGCGGTCAGAAACAGTAGGTTCCGATAACGCCGCGCCTCGCGCAGGCTGCCGCCTTTCCAGCGCACGATACGCAGCGACACCCAAGTATCTGAAAACTCGCAGAACTGGATGAAGAGATAGCAGAAGACCGCGATCTCGATGTCGTAATAGAAGCCGCACAAAAGCCCTGCAGCGGCATAGATCGTCTGGCGCTTCCAGAACAGCACGAGGCCGCCGTTCACATAGTCGCGCACCTGCTTTTCAAGCCGCGCAGCGCTTGTCTCCATCTTCAGCATGCCGCGGATGTAGCGACGCGCGCGTGCAAAGGCGGAGGGCCGCTGATTGCGGTCTGCCGAAGCGCTGGCGCTGAGCGGGGCGGATGTCATTCCGATGCGGCCTTCTATCCCTAGTGCAGCCGCACCCGGCGCAGCGCGTCCATCGCCACGTCGATCGTGGCGGGAATCAACTGCTCGGGCAGCGGAACCCGGCGATAATCAAGCATTAGAAAGGTGGTGTCGATGCACGTTGTCCTATGGGGCACATAGTCCGCCTGCGCAAAGGTTCCATGGGCCTCGATCGCATCTCCGAGTGAAACATCACCGAGGAAACGCTCCATCAGCACGGGATCCGACAGGGTGAAGGTCGTGCGATGCGGATAGGGGTTGCGACCGGGTGCCGTCTGGGCGGGTTCGAGCGAGATGTCCACGAGAAGGCGGCGCTCCGGACGTTCCAGAAGCAGCAGGTCGGCGACTTCGCCGAAAACGCGGAAGGATTGAAAGTAGCGCGGCATCACGGGCCCCCGGGGATGGTCTTGCGTCGTCCTGCGATGGGCGTTTCGACGCCTGCAGCATTTCATGGCCCCGGTTTCGCCGTTCACTTGGACCATTTTGTGGTCGCGCTGCGGTGATTTCTGGCGTTTTCGCGCCGGAACAGGGCGAATCGCGCAAAAGCTGACTTGAAAAATTGGAATTCCCGTGTAGGGAGAATGTTGCGGAATGAGAAACAGTGGCCACCGCCCGATCTATGGGCAGATGTCGTGAATCGTCAAATTCAGCAGGAAGGGCCACATGAGGACCAACCTACAAAATGTTGTATGGCAAGGCTTTTTCCTCTTTGCGGATTTGCCACAGTTTCGCCAGATTCGCAGAAACTGGGTAAAATGGGTTAGCGTTTTGCCAAAGCCCATGCCCTTGTAAATTAAGAATTGTTACCAAGTGAGCGCGCAATGGCTAGCCTACCACCCCAAAGACGCGACGACCGCTTTGCTGCGGCGCCGGGTGCAAAGGTGACCGACGGGAAGTCTCTTCCCGTCATCGGACCTGCGCGAGAGGCAGGTGGAAGCGGGAGCGTGATGCTGACAACGACCCTGTCCTTCCAGAACATGCATCAGCACGGCGACCTGTTCGTGAACCTTCTGCGCGCGCGCCGGAACTCCTTTATCGTCAAAAACAACTGGCGCCTGCCCGAAGCCGAAGGCATGGAGTTCGACCAGTACGACACCCCTGCCAGCCGCTGGATCGCGGTGCACGAGAATGGCGATGTGCTGGCGGGCGTGCGGCTCACGCCGACGACCGCGCGGGTTGGCATGTACACTTACATGATTCGCGATGCTCAGCGCGGGATGCTTGAGTCGATCCCGTCCGACCTGATGGATTTCGAAGCGCCGGTCGATCCGAAGATCTGGGAAGCCTCGCGAATCTTTGTGTCGAATGCGGTGCCCGCCCGGCTGCGCAAGAAGGTTCAGGGCGATCTGATGTACGAGATGATCCGCACCGCCCGCTCGCTCGGAGCGCACAAGATCATCGCCTTCGGCCCGGCAGTCTGGCCGCGCTGGATCGGGCGGCTTGGCCTGAAGGCCACGCCCGCCGGTCCGATCATGGAACTTGACGGCGTGCGGGTCCAGGTTGCTGTGATGGACCTTGACCCACGCCTGCATTGAGCTCGCCGCGCAGGCGGGCAAGATCGTCCGTCAGCATCTGGCGCAGCATGCCCTCATAGGCCGTGCGGTCCTGTTCGCCGCGATAGCGCGCGAGTGACCGTTCCGGCAGGCTGCGCGGCAAGGGCGCGGGCTGAACTGCGTTCTGCAGCTTGCGTTCCACGGCCGCCGCCGCCTTGTTCACCGATTGCAGCGATCCGAAGCGGGTGATGGATCCCAGCGACATTCGGTCGCCCACGGCGACGGTGATGCCCTGTCCGGACAGGATGGAGCCGTTGATATGCGCCTCGATATCCTCGGGCGTCAGGCGGCTGCGGTTGTGGCTGATGGCAAGGAAGATGCCATTGCCCCGATAGGACAGGACGCTGCCTTCGCCCTCGGTCGCCTCGGCAAAGGCCTGTCCCACCATGCGCAGACGGGCCAGAAACTCCGACGGGCGATGCTGGGCATGCATGCGTTCCACATCCTGCACCTTCAGCGCGATCACGTTCGACGTGAAAAGCCGCGCCCGGGTGAGGGACAGGATGTAATTCTCGAAGGAAAGATAGGCGATGGTGCGCGGCAGCGTTCCCAGATCAACCGGATCATGCAGCGACACGGCGGGGAATGTCTTGATCTCGCGCTTCAGTCTTTCGACCATGGTCTGGCTGTCTGCCAGACGGTTGCGCTCTTCCACCAGCCGGTGCGCCATGCCGATGCGGGCCGACAGTTCCAGCAGGTCGAAGGGTTTGGTGATGTAATCGGTGGCCCCGGCCATGAAGGCGCGTTCAATATAGTCACGCTGCGACATCGCGGTCAGCATCAGGACAGGGGTCATCGCATAGGCATGCAGGCCGCGCACTTCGCGGCAGAGCGCGATGCCGTCCATTCCCGGCATCTGGATATCAAGGAGCAGGCAGTCGAAAGGCGTCGTGGTGGCTGCGATCACGCCCAGTGCTTCATGCGCCGAACGTGCACGCGCCATGCGTTCATGGCCCGCCAGCGCCAGCGCCTCGGCCAGAAGGTCAAGAATCGTGTCGTCATCATCGACGGCGAGTATCTTCATGCTGCAACCAGGTGCCTGAGGGCGTCCGCAGGTCTTCACCGGTACACGATCCGCGCAGTCGGACTTCCGCACGGGCACACAAACAGCACTGGCATTACTGAACCCCCTCTCTTCGGGCAAATCATGTCCAGAGCGGGGCAGAAATCCGGCGTTTTGGCCGAAAGGCCGCGGAATCTTCGCGGCGGCCTGCGCATTGTTGCGCCCCGCGCGACAGGATCGACAGCGCGCAGCTGCGGCGCCGTGCGGGAAGACCGGCCCGACGCCGGACGAAAGCTGCGTCATATTATTTCATCAAGGGAAAATAATTTGACGCGCATTGCGTGCCGCGATTAGCCTTCCCGCAACAAACCACAAAAGACGACTGACATGGAGGGTGACGTGAAGAAACGTGTGGCGGTGATCGGGGCCGGGCCGTCTGGGCTGGCGCAACTCAGGGCGTTCCAATCCGCCGCGGCCAAGGGGGCGGATATCCCCGAGGTCGTCTGTTTCGAAAAGCAGTCGAACTGGGGCGGTCTGTGGAACTACACGTGGCGCACGGGTCTGGATGAGAACGGCGAGCCGGTCCACTGCTCTATGTACCGCTACCTCTGGTCCAACGGCCCGAAGGAAGGGCTTGAATTCGCGGATTACTCCTTCGAGGAACATTTCGGAAAGCAGATCGCCAGCTATCCGCCGCGGGCTGTGCTCTTTGACTATATCGAAGGCCGGGTGAAGAAGGCGGGGGTGCGCGACTGGATCCGCTTCTCCACCACCATCCGCATGGTCAAGTACAACGAGGCGAAGGGCAACTTCACCGTCACCGCGCATGACCTGAAGGCCGACCGGATGTATGACGAGGAGTTCGACAACGTGATCGTCGCCTCGGGCCATTTCTCGGTGCCGAATGTGCCGGAATATCCCGGCTTCGACAAATTCAATGGCCGCGTCCTGCATGCCCATGACTTCCGCGATGCGCGCGAATTCACGGGCAAGGACCTGCTGATCATGGGCACCTCCTATTCGGCCGAGGATGTGGGGTCGCAGTGCTGGAAATATGGCGCGAAGTCGATCACCAGCACCTTCCGCCGCGCCCCGATGGGGTTCAAATGGCCCGCCAACTGGGAAGAGAAGCCCGGTCTGGTCCGGGTCGACGAAACGCATGCCTATTTCGGCGACGGCAGCAGCAAGAAGATCGACGCGATCATCCTGTGCACCGGGTACAAGCACCACTTCCCCTTCCTGCCCGATGACCTGCGGCTGAAGACGGCGAACCGGCTTGCGACGGCCGATCTCTACAAGGGCGTCGCATGGGTGCATAACCCCAAGCTCTTCTATCTGGGCATGCAGGACCAGTGGTTCACCTTCAACATGTTCGACGCGCAGGCCTGGTGGGTGCGCGATGCCATCATGGGACGGATCGCCATTCCGGCCGACAAGGCCGCGCTTCTGAAGGATGTTGAGGATCGTGTGGCGGGAGAGGATGCCGGGCAAGATGCCCATGACGCCATCCACTATCAAGGCGATTACGTGAAGGAACTGATCGCCGAGACGGACTACCCTTCCTTCGATGTGGATGGAGCTTGCGAGGCCTTCTTCGAATGGAAGGACCACAAGAAGAAGGACATCATGGCCTTCCGCGACAATGCCTACAAATCGGTCATCACTGGCACCATGGCCCCGATCCACCACACGCCATGGAAAGAGGCGTTGGAGGATTCGATGGAAAGCTATCTGCGCAATTGATCCGTAGCGTCGGGCGGACAGCACCCGCCCCGCAGTCGGCCAACAGGCGGCCCCGGCTTTGTCCGGGGCCGCTTTGCTTTGCATCCCCAGTTGTTTCCAATCAGGCAGGAATTGATGAAAGATTGATCCATTTGCAGGCAATCTGCCTGATAGATGATCATTATATGTCGCGTTTCGACCTTGCCGTGAAACAAAGTTGCCGCAGATCAAGATTTGCGGTCCGGGCTCTGCCCGCCCGTGCTTAAGTTTGGCGGTCAGCCCCCGGGTCACATGGGGGCGACGGAACAGCTGGGGAGTGTAAGCATGGAAGAACAGATCGCCGCCTTGACGGCGGAACTGGCCGCGCTGAAGGACGCGACGGCCGGCTTGAACAAGACGACGGCCGAAACCTTTTACTGGTTGACCATCCCTCTCATGGTGCTCATCCATGCGGGGTTTTTGTCTTACGAGATGGGGGCCTCGCGCGCCAAGAACGCGCTGGCCTCGGGGATCAAGAACATCCTCGCCTTCGCCTTCATCATCCCGACCTTCTACTATGTGGGCTGGTTCATCTACTGGGCCTTCCCGACCGGCCTCAGCATGTCGCCCGGCCCGATCGGCACGTCGGGACTTGAATATGCCCTTGCCGTAGCCAGCCCGGTGGGCACCGCCATGGGGCCGAACGTCGCCGACAGCGCCACGGGCGTCTTCTTTGGGGCCTTCGCCATGTTCGCGGCGACCACCGCCTCGATCATGTCGGGGTCGCTGATCGAACGCATCCAGATCGTGGGCTTCACCATCCTCGCCATCGTTCTGGGCAGCTTCGTGTGGATCCTCGGCGCGGCTTGGGGCTGGCATGCGGATGGCTGGCTGGTGACGAGCCTTGGCTATCACGACTTCGGTGCGTCCGGTGTGGTGCATGCCATCGCGGGCTTCTTCACGCTGGGGGTGCTGATCAACCTCGGCGCGCGGGTCGGCAAGTTCAACCCGGACGGCACGGCCAATGCCATCGCGGGCCATTCCATGCCTGCAGCGCTTGTCGGGCTGATGCTGATCATCGCGGGCTTCTGGGGCTTCCTTATGGGCTGCGTGATCTTCCCGGGCGAGGCGTGGTCTTGGGGCACGGGCATCTTCCACAACATCTACGGCACGCCGGTTACCCTCTCGGCGATGACCTTCAACATCCTGATGGGCTTCGCCGGGGGCGCAATCGCGGCTTGGGTGATGACGCATGACCCGTTCTGGATGATGTCAGGTGCGCTGGGCGGGATCATCTCCGTCGCCGGTGGGCTTGATCTCTACTGGCCGCCGATGGCCTTCGTCATCGCTGCGATTGGCGGGGTCATCATGCCCCTCGTCGCCAGTTTCGTAGAGCGGATGAAGATCGACGATGCCGTCGGCGCGGTCGCGCTGCATGGGGTCGTCGGGCTGTGGGGCGTCATCGCCGTGGGCATCTTCGCGGCAGGCTATCCCGCGCTGCCCGCCGAGGGTGCGCCGACGATCACGCTCTACGGTCAGGTGATCGGTGCGCTGGTCATGGCGGTGCTTGGTTTCGTGCCGGGCTATGTCGTGTCCCTGATCCTCAAGAAGCTCGGCATGCTGCGCGTTCCGAAAGAGGCGGAGCTGATCGGTCTGGACAAGGTGAAAGTGCCGATCGAGGCCTATCCCGAATTCTTCGGCAACGCCGTCGCCACCAAGACGCCGGCAGAGTGAACCCCAAGCAAAGGAAAGGACGATCACGATGATTGGAACCACGATCACGGATTGGAGCGCGGTTGACGGTGCCTATTACGCCGGAGCCGGGTCCGAGGCCTTCTGGCTGTTTCTGTCGATGCTTCTTTGTATCGGTGCCCTGATCGCCGGATCGCGGCACGAGAAAGCCGCCTACCGCAAGGCAAAATAAGGGCGGAGGGTCACTCTTTCCGCAACACGGCAGAAGGCCCGGGCAGCGCCCGGGCCTTTTCGTTGCCGTGTCTTCTTCGCTGCGCCGCAGCTAAAGGAAAAAAAGTTTCGCAAGAATAAAAATATCTCGCCATGTGAATGGCTCCGTGCTTACTTGCCGCTGTCGGGCGTCGGGCCGCATGGATCGCATGCCGCTGTCCCGACCGGGGCGGGTGGCCGGATGCGGCCCAGTACCCGCGGCCCATCGGGCCGCTATAGCCGAATGCCGTTCCGGCGGATGGGCCGGGCCGGACAATCAAAAGCCGGAGCGCGGGCGGGGTGTTCCCGCGAAACCGGCGCCAACAGGGAACGAGGGAGTTATCTATATGTCGTCAACTGCAAGTAGCGGCGAGCTTCAACGCGCGCTGGACTGGAAGGGTGCCTTCTGGGTTGCCGCGGGGGTGCCCCCGCTGGTTTTGTTTTCACTGGGCGGGATCGCAGGGGTCGCCGGGCAGGCGGCCTTTGTGGTCTGGATGCTGTCCATGTGCATGGGCTTCCTGCAGTCCTTCACCTATGCCGAAATGGCCGGAATGTTCGGCAATAAGTCAGGCGGGGCGTCGGTCTATGGGGCCACCGCGTGGCTGCGCTATTCCAAGATGATCGCGCCGCTGTCGGTCTGGTGCAACTGGTTTGCATGGTCGCCGGTGCTGTCCTTGGGCTGCGTGATCGCGGCAGGCTATATCCTGAACGCGCTGTTCCCGATCCCGATGGCAGAAAGCCAGCAGGTGGTGGATTGGGTCGCGGCGAACCTCGCCAGCTACACGGCCGAGACGCCCGCGGTGGCGGAATACATGGCCGCCAATGCCGGATCGACGGTCGAGGCTGCCATCACCGCTGTTGCAACAAACGACGGCGTTGCCGCGCTGACCCCGGCCTTCCGGACATGGGAGGCGTTCAATATCGCCGTCCCCGGTCTGGGAACGCTGCACTTCAACTCCACCTTCGTGATCGGCGTGATCCTGATGTCGATCATCTTCATCATCCAGCATCGCGGCATCGCCTCGACCGCCAGCGCGCAGAAGACGCTCGCAGTGATCGTGCTGATTCCGCTTTTGCTGGTGGGCATCGTGCCGATCTTGACGGGCCAGATCGACAGCATGAACGTCACCGGCATCGTGCCGCCGACCGCCGCCTATTCGGGCGAGAACGGCGCGTGGGATATCGGCGGCTGGACGCTGTTCCTTGGCGGCATGTATATCGCGGCGTGGTCGACCTACGGCTTTGAAACGGCCGTCTGCTACACCCGCGAACTGAAGAACCCAAAGACCGATACCTTCCGGGCCATCTTCTATTCCGGCCTTCTGTGCATCGTGTTCTTCTTCCTGATCCCCTTCTCTTTCCAAGGGGTTCTGGGTCATTCCGGCATGCTAGCCACTGGCATCGTCGATGGCACGGGCATCGCAGCGGCGCTGGGGGGCTTCCTCGGTTCGTCCAACGTGATCATCCAGTTGTTCGTCATCCTGATGATCATGGCGCTCTTCCTTGCGATCATGACAGCGATGGCGGGATCGTCGCGCACGCTCTATCAAGGGTCGCGCGATGGCTGGCTGCCGAAATACCTGAGCAAGGTGAACAAGAACGGCGCGCCCACAGGCGCGATGTGGACGGATTTCGGCTTCAACCTGTTCCTCTTGGCGCTGGCATCCGACGTGGGCGGCTATTTCTACGTCCTTGCCATCTCGAACGTGGGCTACATCCTGTTCAACTTCCTGAACCTGAACGCGGGCTGGATCCACCGGATCGACTCGCCCCATATCGAACGCCCGTGGAAGGCGCCGACCGTGCTGATCGGCATCAACACGGTGCTGGCTTTCGTCAACGCGCTTTTCCTTGGCGCAGGGGCAAAGGTCTGGGGCTATTCCAACGCGCTCTGGGCGGGGCTGATCTTTGCGGCGCTGATCCTGCCGGTCTTCTACTGGCGGCATTACATCGTCGACAAAGGCCACTTCCCGAAAGAGGCGATGGAGGATCTGGGGTTGTCCGATCATGGCGATCTGGGTCCGCGGCGGGCCGGGATGTGGCCCTATCTCGCGCTGGTCGCGGGGGCTGCGGTGGTGCTCTGGTCCAACTGGTTCTTCGTGCTGCCGGGCTGACCCCGACGCTTTTTGAGCAGGGGGAAGGGCGGCCGCAGGGCCGCCCTTTTTCATTTGGAGAATCGGTTGCCGATAACAGTCGCCGCACCGCCGCCATGCCCTGCCGTTTCGCTGGGCACAGGGTGGCGGTTTCGGGCGTGCGAATTCGGTTCTGGCGCAAGAACTTTCCCTGAGAGGAAAACTTTTTGCACAAGAAGGTTGATTTCGTGGGGGGATGGTTGGAGAGTAAACGCAACCAAAAAGTCCATCGGGAGGGACATCGATGACGAATTCCTGGCGCTTCTCCACGCTCGGCGACCGCCACCGGGCGCTTGGATCGAACCTTGAGGACTGGAGCGGGATGGGAACCGCCTGGTCCTATGACGGGGACCCGGATGCCGAATACATGGCGATCCGGACCAAGGCGGGGCTGATGGATGTGTCCGGTCTGAAGAAGGTGCACATCACAGGGCCTGCCGCCAGTCATGTGATCGAACGCGCCACCACCCGGAACATGGAAAAGCTGATGCCGGGCCGGTCGGTCTATGCCTGCATGCTGAATGATGCGGGCAAGTTCGTCGAAGATTGCGTCATCTACCGCCTTGCGCCCAACAGCTTCATGGTCGTGCATGGATCGGGGCAGGGGCATGAGCAGCTGACCATGGCCGCCACCGGCCGCGATGTGTCCGTCCGTTTCGACGACAACACGCATGACCTGTCGCTGCAGGGCCCGCTGGCCGTGGACTATCTGGAAAAGCATGTGCCGGGTATCCGCCAGCTTCCCTATTTCTCGCAGATGCAGACCAGCCTCTTTGGCAAACCCGCCATGATCTCGCGCACCGGCTATACCGGCGAGCGGGGGTATGAACTGTTTGTGCGCGGGCAGGATGCGCCGATGATCTGGGACCGTATCCTGGACGAGGGCAAGTCGATGGGGATCATACCCTGCCGCTTTACCACGCTCGATCTTCTGCGGACGGAAAGCTACCTCCTGTTCTTCCCCTTCGACAATTCCGAGATGTACCCGTTCGAAGATGAAGGTCCGGGCGACACGCTGTGGGAACTGGGGCTCGATTTCACCGTTTCCCCCGGCAAGGTGGGTTTCCGCGGCGCGGAAGAACATTACCGCCTGAAGGGCAAGGAGCGGTTCAAGATTTGGGGCCTCAAGATGGAAGGCACCAATGTGCCGGGCAACGGCGCGCCGATCTATCGCGACGGCAAGAAGGTCGGTGTCGTGACGCAGGCGATGTATTCGCCGCTGAACAAGCTCAACATCGCCATTGCCCGCATCCCCGTCGATTGCGCCAACAACGGCACCAAGCTGGTGGTGAATTGCGCGACCCATGGGGAAATCGCGGCGGTGACGCATTCGATGCCCTTCTACGACGTGGAAAAGAAGCGCCGCAGCGCGCAGGGCTGAGACGACAGGGGGCGCGCCATGCCAAATGGCGCGCCCCTTCCGCAACCGGGGCCAGCCGGAACTGACAGGACCATGAGCCAGACCGTTTTCGAAAAGTCGATCCGCAGCCGCCCCGTCTATGGTGTGCTGCAGCCGCGTGCGGGCACAGCGCATCTCTGCGTCGCGGACGGCGAGGGGGCAGGGGCAATCCGCGACCTGTTCGCCAAGGCCGGGGCGGATGCGCCCGCGATGCTGGCGAAAACGCATATCATCTATGTCCCCGGCGCGAACGGCACGGATGAATTCGCAAGCCTTGAGGCGCTTGGGGCCGCGCAATGCCACCGCTCGCCCTCCTTCTGGGCGGCGGAGTCGCGGCTGCGCAAGGTACTGGCAGACGCCCATATGGGCCTGCAGGTCTATCTGGCGGGGACCGAGACGCTGATAGGATTGGCGCAGCGCGATGTGATGGAGGCAGGGCTGCCGCATGACGCCGTGCAGACCGAACATCGCGGGTCTCTGTCCCGCCGGGTGCAATGCGTCCATTGCAAGGGGATCACCGAGAATGTGACGACGGACCCCTATGTCTGTTCCCATTGCGGGCTGAACCTGTTCGTCCGCGACCACTACTCCCGCCGCCTCGCGGCCTTTCAGGGGGTGAATATCGACGCCGAGGAACCGGGCAATGTCCCCCCGGCGGTGGAGCGTTTCAAATGAGCGTCGGGGCCCCGAGGATAGACGTCGTCGTGACCGAGGTGGTGGAGGTGAACCCCCTCATCAAGCGGTTCCGGTTCGAACGCGCGGATGGCAGGGACATGCCGCATTTTTCGGGCGGGTCGCATGTGGTGATCGAGATGGACGATCACGGCACGCGGCGGATGAACCCCTATTCGCTGATGTCCGATCCGCAGGATACCAAGGGCTACGAAATCTCTGTCCGGCGAGATGACGCAGGGCGGGGCGGGTCGCTGTTCATGCACCGCCATGTCGTGCCGGGGATGCGCATGCAGATCGGGCATCCCGTAAACCTGTTTCCGCCGGACGCGCGGGCGAAAAAGCATCTCTTCCTTGCGGGCGGCATCGGGATCACGCCGTTCATGAGCATGATGGCCCAACTTGCCCCGCGCGGCGTGCGGTTCGAATTGCACTATTCCGTGCGGTCCGAGGCGCTGGGGGCCTATGTGCAGCGCCTGCAGGATGCCTATCACGAACGTGTCCATGTCTATGTGGATGACAAGGGCGAGGCGATCGATCTGAAGACGCTGCTCTCCACCCAACCGCTTGGCACGCATCTTTATGTCTGCGGGCCAAAGGGGATGATCAACTGGGTGAAATCCACCGCCTCTGGCATGGGATGGCCCGCCAACACCGTGCATTCCGAGGAATTCCTTGCCCCGCCCGTGGGCCAGCCTTTCACCGTGGAACTGGCGGCGAGTGGCAAGACCCTGCAGGTCGGTGCCGCGCAATCGATCCTCGAGGCGATCGAGGCGGCGGGGGTGGACGCGCCCTATCTCTGCCGGGGTGGGGCCTGCGGGCAATGCGAGACGAATGTGATCCGCTGCGACGGCCATATCCACCACCATGACCACTGGCTGTCGCAAGACGAAAAGGCCAGCGGAACCAAGATCATGCCATGCGTTTCGCGGTTCGAGGGGAAATCCCTCGTCCTCGACCGCTAAGGGAGGAAGCGATGGGCTTCGAGTTCAACAACGAGACGTTCCGCAACGACTTTACCTTCCGCAACTCGGAACGTGCGATCAAACGCTTTCCGTTCCCCTTCGACCGGGACGACTACATGTATTCGGTCAATATGGAGCCCCATGTGCCGGGCCGCCCCGGATCGGTCTTCGAACATGCCTTCGATGTGGACGAGCACTACCTCGCCGAGATGCGCGACCGAGATCTTGTCCTGAAGGAAGACCCGCTGCGCTGCCAGTCCCTGCCGCATATGGAACTGGCGGGCTGGGACCTGCTGGAACTGATCATGGAAAGCAAGGCGCGGGACTACCCGCACTGGTTTGAACTGCACAAGACTGGCAAGCGTTGGACTTGGATCAACAAGCCGATGCAGATTGAGCAGACCTTCACCTTCCTCGATCCCTCGACGCTGCCTTATGGGCCGATGGAATACATCACCCGCCAAACGCAGGGCGATTTCACCCTTCAGGACCAGCGCGACGAAAACCTCTGGATCGAAGCGGGGATGGTGACGACGCAGGCCGACTGGTCGCTCGACTTCGACATCGGGATGAGCTTTCACGAATGGCACGCCCCCGTGCCACTGGCGCATGAGAAGGGGGTCTTCGACCGCGCGCTGAAGTTCCTTCTGAAGCTGCAGCACGGCGCGCCGGTGCGGCGGTTCAACTGGACCCACACCGTGGACCCGCTTTTGGACACGAGCCCCGAGAACTATCCCAAATGGGGGCCCACCCGGACCGAGATCACGATGGAAAACCTCGGCCAGCGGATGCATCTGCGGGTCGAGTTGCAGACGCTCTGGCGGCTGCCGCGATCCAACGCCATCGCCTTCCCGATCCGCTGCTATCTGATAAAGTATGACGAGCTGGTCACGATGCCGAAATGGGCCCGGCGGATGCACCGCGTGGTGCGTGACATCCACCCCGACCTTGCCGCCTACAAGGGCTTCCTGCGCAACCGCGATCTGATGACGGCATGGCTCGCGCAATATGATGACGGCGCGCCCACCTCGCCGGGCTGGTGGCCCGAAGACTGACGCGAAAGGGCACAGCGATGACCGAAGCCGGGCACCCCACCACGCTGGGATTTCTGCTGTTTCCCGGCTTTCCGATGGCCTGCCTCACCTCGGCCATCGAACCGCTGCGGGCGGCGAATGAGATCGTGGGGCGGCGGGAGTTTGCGTGGAAGCTGCTGGCCGAGGAAGCGGGTCCCGTGCGATCTTCGGCCGAGGTGAAGTTCGACCCCGACTGCACATTGACCGAGGCGGAGGGGCTGGACCATCTCTTCTTCCTCTCCATGCCGCAGTCGAATTTCGTCCATCCCAAACGGTCCAACGCACAAGTGCGCTGGATGGACAGGTCTGGGGTGGTGCTGGGCGGGTTCTCGGGGGGCATCTTCCCGCTTGTCCGGTCGGGCGTCATGGGTGGGCATGTCTGTTCCGTCCACTGGTGCTATGACGCGGCCTTCAAGGCGGAATTTCCCGACATCGCCGTCAGCCAATCCGTCATCATCCGCGACAGGCGGCGGCATACGGCCAGCGGGGCAGGGGCCGTCTTCGACCTGATGCTGCGGATGATCGAGGAAAAGCTGGGCCGCGACACGATGACCGAAGTGGCCTGCTGGTTCCAGCATCCTTTCGTGCGCGCCGATGACGCTACGCAGAAGGTGCCGGTGCAGAAACGCGGTGGCACGGATGACATGCTGCCCGACATGATCCGTCAGGCGATCCGTGTCTTTTCCGACCATATCGAGGATCCGGTCCAGATCTCTGACGTGGCCGATGCGCTGGGCATCTCTGAACGCCATCTGGAGCGCAGCTTCAAACAGGCCACCGGGCAATCGCCGTTGAAATACTACCGCCTCCTGCGGTTGAAGAAGGCACGGCAGAAGGTGCTTTATTCCACGCAGTCGATCACGGAAATCGCTCTGTCGGTGGGCTATGCCTCTTCCACCCCGATGACCCGGCATTATGCCGAAGCCTTCGGCGTGAACCCGGCGGATGAGCGGCGGCGTCTGGTCGGCCTGCGCGGTCTGGCCGGGGCCTTGCCACCGACCGAATAGGTCAGGCCCCCTCTCAGGCCAGACCCAACGCCGCGATTCCGGCAAAGACCAGCGCCACGCCACCCCATTGGAAGGCGCGCATGGGTTCGTGCAGGAACTTCCACGCCAACAGGATCGTGACGATCCCGAAGATGGACGACGCGACAGAGGCATATTGGGCGTTTTCCATGCCGCCCGCCAGCGTCACCGCGCTGACCGCGCAGACATCCAGAAACCCCATCAGCAAAAGCGCGGGCCAGATCGTGCCAAGGCCATCCCATGCGGGACGCCGCTGCAGCAGCCAGATCAGCGCGATGGTCAGCGCCGTGACGCGCGTGATCGCCGCCACCGGCATATGCGCGCCCGTTTCCGCCGACCATTGCGCCAGCCCGAAGGTGACCGCGAAAGAGACGGAGGCCAGCGCCGCCCACCCCGCCGCCGCGACCCGGCTGCCCGTGGAGGTGCCGCCTTCGCCGCGCGCTACGATCGCGACGCCTGCAACGACGGCCAGCACGGCCAGCCATTCCTGCAGCCCCGCCTCGTCCCCCCGCGCGATGGCGAACAGCACCGACAGCACGGGGTAGGACCCGCAGATCGGGGCCACCAGCGACACAGGCCCGATGGTGAAGGCACGGTAGAGTGCGATGTTGGCGCTGACCGTTCCCACCCCGGCGGCAAGGGCCAGCAGCGCCTGCTGCATCCCGATTGCCTCCCATCCGCCCACGAACAGCGCGATGGGGACCAGCGGGATCAGGCCAAAGATCGTGACAAGGGCGAACATCGCCGCCACATCGGCCTTTCCGCCCACACGGCGGATGGTGAAATCATGCAGGCCCCAGCACAGCGCGGCGACAAGTCCCAAGGAAAGTGCGATCACAGCAATGCCCCGTTTTCCTCATCATGGCGCTTGCCCAGAAGGCGGACGCCGCATATTCTTTTTGTGAAACAGTTTTTACACTGATGCAACTCTTCCGGAGGGCGGGGCCATGCTTGATCTCTATCCGAAGGTCATCCCCGGCCCGCCGCGCCCGAGCCGAATCCTGACCGCCGCCTCCAGCCTGCCGCAGTCAGGGCGTGAACGCTATGAGGTGGCTGGGAATGGCGCAATCCTCATTCGCATTGGGGCCGGGGATCGCCTCACCATCGGCAATCCCGAAGGTGGTCAGCGGGCCGAATTGATTGCCGCCGATGAAACAGGCCGCATCGATGCCGGAATTCTGGGCGTCGCGGCCAATTCCGATGCGGGCGGGCTTAAGGCGCTTCTATCGGCAGGGCCACGGCTGGGCAGCGGGATGGGCGGCCTGCGGCTGGGGCTGGAACGGCGCGGGATCGACCTTGCCAAGGCCGGGGCGGTGACGGTCTTTGCGGCGGATACCCCGGCCGGGACGGAGCAGGTCTTCACCGCCACCCGCGACGGTGTGCTGGTGATCGCGGCGCCGGGCGGCGAGATGGCCCCCGACGGGCAGGAGACGGCGACCCCGATCACGGTGCAGGTGCAACGTTCATCGCTGCTGACGGTCCGGCAGTTCGACCTTCCCGATCCCCTTGCCGATCCCGTGCTTGACCTGCGGGTGAAATCGGCCACGGCCAAGGCCTATTTCGTCAAGGCAGGCGACTATATCCAGATCATCGACGTCGACGGCCGCCAATGCACCGACTTTCAGGCCTTCGCGGCGCGCAAGCTGGACAAGGGCGTCGAACATGCGCTGGATGTGACCACCTCGCGCACGCTCATGGGCCACGCCTATTCGATGCCGGGGCTGCATTCGAAATACTATGATCAGGACATGCTGCCGCTTCTGGAAGTGGTGCAGGATACCGTGGGCCGCCATGACGCCTTCGCCATGGCCTGCGCGGCCAAGTACTATGACGATATCGGCTATCCGGGCCATGCCAACTGTTCGGACAATTTCAACGGCGCGCTGGCCGAGTTCAGTATCTCCGGGCGACCGGGCTGGATGGCAGTCAACCTCTTCTTCAACACCGGCATCGATGCGCATGGCGTGCTCTATTCCGACGAGCCGTGGTCGCGGCCCGGCGACTATGTCCTGTTCCGCGCGCTGACCGATCTGGTCTGCGTCTCTTCGGCCTGCCCGGACGACACATCGCCCGCCAATGGTTGGTATCTCAGTGATATCCATGTCCGCACCTATTCCGGGGCGGAAAAGTTCAGCCGCGCCATTGCGTGGCGCGCCACCCCAGATTCGGAGCCGAAGATGACCAAGGACACCGCCTTCAGCGAACGGACCGGGGCGCTGACGCGCAATGTGGTGGAATACAAGGGCTACTGGCTGCCGCAGGTCTATTCCTCCAACGGTGCGATCGAGGAATACTGGGCCTGCCGGGAAAAGGCGGTGGTGTTGGATCTGTCGCCCTTGCGGAAGTTCGAAGTGACAGGGCCGGATGCCGAAGCGCTCATGCAATGGACCCTGACCCGCGACGTGAAGAAGCTGAGTGTAGGGCAGGTGGTCTATTCCGCCATGTGCTATGACCACGGCGGCATGATCGATGACGGCACGCTGTTCCGGCTGGGGCGCGACAATTTCCGCTGGATCGGCGGCGATGACTATGGTGGCATCTGGCTGCGCGAACAGGCCGAAAAGCTTGGCCTGAAGGTGATGGTGCGATCCTCGACCGATCAACTCCACAACCTCGCCGTCCAAGGCCCGAACAGCCGCGAGATCATGGCGCGCATGATCTGGACTGCACCGCATCAGCCCTCCATCGCCGAACTTGGCTGGTTCCGGCTGACCGTGGGCCGTTTGGGCGGGCCGGAAGGGGCACCCGTGGTGGTGTCGCGCACGGGCTATACGGGCGAGTTGGGCTTTGAAATCTTCTGCCACCCCAAGGACGGCAACGCCGTCTATGATGCGGTGTGGGAGCATGGCCGCGATCTGGGCCTGCGTCCGATGGGCCTTGCCGCGCTCGACATGGTGCGGATCGAGGCGGGGCTGATCTTTGCAGGCTATGACTTCAGCGACCAGACCGACCCCTTCGAGGCGGGCATCGGCTTTACCGTGCCGCTCAAGTCCAAGACCGACGATTTCATCGGACGCGAGGCGCTGATCCGCCGCAAGGAAAACCCACGCTGGAAGTTCGTCGGGCTGGATATCGACGCCAATGTCGATGTGGGCCATGGCGACTGCATCCATCTGGGCCGCGCGCAGGTGGGGGTGGTCACATCCTCCATGCGCTCGCCGCTTCTGGGCAAGAACATCGCGCTGGCGCGGGTAGACGTAGCCCATGCCGAGGTGGGCACCGCGCTGGAGGTGGGCAAGCTGGACGGCCACCAGAAACGGCTGCCTGCGGTGATCGTGCCGCTGTCGCATTACGACCCGAAGAAGACGCGGCCGCAGTCATGAGGTTAGGGGTGGCGGGGCAGGGCGGATTGCGCTAATCCGCCCGCAACCCTTGCCAGCGAAAGGATGCCAAGATGAAGGCCGCCGTCGTCACCTTCCCCGGGTCAAACTGCGACCGCGATTTGGCTGTCGCCTTCGAACGGGCGGGCTGGCACGTGACCCGCGTCTGGCACAAGGACACCGACCTACCCGTTGGCGTGGATGTGGTGGGCATTCCCGGCGGCTTTTCCTTTGGCGATTACCTGCGCTGTGGCGCGATTGCCGCGCAATCCCCGATCGGCGCGGCGGTAAAGGGCCATGCCGCACGGGGCGGCTATGTGCTGGGCATCTGCAACGGCTTTCAGGTTCTGACCGAGATGCAGCTGCTGCCCGGTGCCCTGATGCGCAATGCGGGACTGAAATTCGTCTGCCGGATGCAAGGGTTGCGCGTCGCCACCACCGACAGCGCCTTCACCGCCGAATATGGGCGCGGGCAGGCGATCACCGTCCCTGTGGCCCATCACGACGGCAACTACACCATTGATGCCGAAGGTCTGGCCCGGCTGCAGGACGAGGACCGCATCGCCTTCACTTATGACGGCAACCCCAACGGTTCGATGGCCGATATCGCCGGCGTGCTGTCTGAGAATCGCCGCGTCCTTGGCATGATGCCCCATCCCGAGCGGGTGGTGGACCCTGCGCAGGGCGGAACCGACGGCGCGGCGCTGTTCAAGGCGCTGATGGGCGGGTTGACGCTCGCCTGACGGGGGCTTCGGGGGCCGCTGCTTGAAGGGGCCTGCGGGGCGGGCCTAGATTGGTCCCATGCAGGATGCCGACATCCCCAACACCGACTCTGATACCCCGCCGGGCATTTCCTGGCGGGTGAAGCTGGTCATCGGCCTGCTGGTGCTGGTGGCCATCGGCGTTGTGCTTGTGACCAATCGCTGGCTGTCCGAACGCTTTACCGAAACCACCCGCAACCGGGCCGAGTTGCGCCTTGCGCTCTACTCCGGGAACATGGTGTCGGAGTTGCAGCGGACGTCGGTCGTGCCGCTGCTTTTGGCTGGCGACCCTGCGCTGATCGAGGCGTTGCGGAACCAGACCTATGCCGACACCTCGCAGAAACTGATCCGCGTGCAGTCCGAGATCGGCGTCGCCTCCATCCTGCTGATCGATGCCGATGCGCGCACGGTGGGGGCGACCAACCGCAACCTCTTGGGGACGAACCACCGCAACAGCCCCTATTTCGTCGAGGCGCAGCGCAACAAGGACACCGTCTTTACCGCTCAGGCGCGCGAGGGCGGGGGGTTCGACTTCACCTATTCCCGCGCCGTGCTGGTGGATGGCCGCTTTGCCGGGGTCATCGTCGTGGCGGTCGATCTGATGAAATACGAACGCGCTTGGGCGGGCCTGCAGGACGCCGTGATGGTGACGGACAGCGAGGGGACCGTGATCCTTGCCACCGAACCGCGCTGGCGCGGTCTGTCGATGGACGAGGCGCTGGCCGTGCGCGACGCGCCCTCGGCCCTGAGCCGCGCGCTGCAGGCGACGGCGGATTGGGCGCAGGCCCCGCCCGATGCCTATGTGCGCGGCGAGGCGGTGATGAAAACCGAGGCGCGCGTCCCCTTCCGCGGCTGGCGGATGGTCACCTTCACGGCCTACGACTCCGTCCGCGAAAGGGTCAACGGCATTCTGGCGCTAGAGATCATGGGCTTTGCCATCCTGATGGCGCTGACCTTCTACTTCCTCTCCCGCAAAGCTTGGTCGCAAAGCATGAGCTTTCAGAAGGAATCCGCCGAACTGCGGATGCTGAACGCCCGCCTGCAGCGCGAGATCGCGGAACGCGAGAAGGTGCAGAAAGACCTTGCCGTGGCCGAACTGACGCTGGCGCAATCGTCAAAGCTGGCGGCGCTGGGCGAGATGTCGGCGGCCGTGTCGCATGAGTTGAATCAACCGCTTGCGGCGATGAAAACCTATCTCGCCGGCGCGCGGCTCTTGTTGCAGCGCAAGCGGCCGGAAGAGGCGCTGTCGTCCTTCCAGCGGATCGATGACCTTATCGAACGCATGGGCGCGATCACCCGGCAGCTGAAATCCTATGCGCGCAAGGGCGGCGAGGCCTTCGAACCGGTCGATCTGCGCTCCGCCCTGTCCAGCGCGCTGTCGATGATGGAGCCGCAGCTGAAGCAGCGGGTGGTCAAGATCACCCGCACCCTGCCGCGCATGCCCGTCATGGTGATGGCCGACCGCATCCGTCTGGAACAGGTGATCATCAACCTTCTTCGGAACGCGCTGGACGCCACGCGCGACCGCAGCGACCCGCAGATCGACCTGATCCTGTCCTCGGGCGATGTGGCGATGCTGGCGGTGCGCGACAATGGCACGGGAATCAAGGACTTGGACAACTTGTTCGAGCCTTTCTACACGACCAAGAAACCGGGCGAAGGGGTGGGGCTTGGCCTCGCCATCTCATCCGGGATCGTGAACGATCTTGGCGGTCGTCTGACCGCGCGCAACGCCGAAGGCGGCGGGGCGGTGTTCGAAATGCAACTGCCCTTGCTGGGCAAGGAAGTCGAAGCAGCGGAGTGAGGGGAATATGGCGCGAGCGATGAAGGTGGCGATCGTCGATGACGAGGCGGACATGCGGCAGTCGATCAGCCAATGGCTGGCGCTTTCCGGTTTCGACACCGAGACCTATGCCAGCGCCGAAGAGGCGCTCAAGGGCATCGGGCCGGAATTTCCGGGCGTCGTGGTCAGCGACATCAAGATGCCGGGGATGGATGGCATGGCCTTCCTGAAACGTCTGATGGGCATGGATTCCGGGCTCCCCGTGATCATGATCACCGGCCATGGCGATGTGCCCATGGCGGTCGAGGCGATGCGGGTCGGGGCCTATGACTTTCTGGAAAAACCCTTTAATCCCGATAGGATGACGGAACTGGCCAAGCGGGCGACGCAGGCGCGGCGGTTGACGTTGGACAACCGGGCGCTGCGGAAGGAACTGTCCGACGGGTCGATCCTGATGAAAAAGCTGATCGGATCGAGCCCGGTGATGGAACGGCTGCGCGAGGATATTCTCGATCTGGGACAGGCGGACAGCCATGTCCTGATTGATGGCGAGACGGGCACGGGCAAGACGCTGGTCGCCCATGCGCTGCATGCGGTGGGACCGCGCGCGTCGAAGAAGTTCGTCACCATCTCTTGCGCCGCATGGTCGGAGGATCAGCTCTCGGCCAAGCTGTTCGGCCCAAGCGAGGACGGGCAGATCCCGCTGGTCGAAGAGGCGCGGGGCGGCACGCTCTGCCTTGAGGATGTGGAGGCGCTGAGCCATCCGCTGCAGGCGCGGCTGCTGACGCTGATCAACGATCAGGGCACGCCCCCCGAGACGCGCATTATCGCCATCTGCAACGAACACGCGCCCGACAAGACGCTGGAAGACCTGCTGCGGTCCGATCTCTACTATCGCTTGGGGGCGATGACGATCCTGTGCCCACCCCTGCGCGTGCGGGGCGAGGATATCCTGACCCTCTTCACCCGGATGTCAGAGCAGTTTTCCGAGGAATACGGTTGCGACGCGCCGCAGGTGACCGCGCAGGAGGCGGCGCAGTTGCTGCAGGCGCCGTGGCCGGGGAATGTGCGCCAGCTTGTGAACATCGCCGAACGGGCGGTGCTGCAGAACCGCCGGGGATCGGGGTCCATCGCCTCGCTCTTGATGGCCGATAACGAGGCGACGGGGCCTGCGATGACCACCGAAGGCAAGCCGTTGAAGGAATATGTCGAGGCTTTCGAGCGGATGCTGATCGACAACACGATGCGCCGCCACAAGGGCAGCATCGTCGCCGTGATGGACGAGCTGTGCCTGCCCCGGCGCACTCTGAATGAGAAGATGGCGAAGTATGGTCTCAGCCGGGCGGAATATACCTGAAACGGGCTTAACCTGCGGGAATCGCTGAAAAAGCCTGTGCCGTATCTTGTGCCGCATTCTGTGCAGCAAACTGTGGGCACGCAGCGTACGCTCTGCCCGCGTTAACCTTAACCAGAGGTTGAGCGCGTCGCCCTGCCTGCACCCTTTGGTGACGGATTGCAGGAGGGCGGTGAAATTCACCCATTGTGTTTTACGTCTCTTTGCCGCTAGGGTCGCAGGACGCGGGGTTTGCCCCGCCGATGAATTCTCTGCCCGCCATCGCCGGACCTTTGGAACGGACCGCGAGGGCGGCAGTCGGATCGGCCGCAAGGTCGTCAGTTTGCCCGTCATGTCATTAGACGCAGCGGGCTTAATCAGGTGGATGCCGCGAGGCATTCGAAAGAGAACCGCGATGATGCGCGCGATTTCGAGGACGAAAACCGAGGGATGCCCACCGGGCATGGCCCGGCCTTTCGCCCCGCGCCGTCATGCCCAGACAAGCCGCCTTCACATGTCCGATCCCGATCCCGGAGTTCGCTCCGGTCCGGAGTGGCCATGCCGGGGCGCATTAGGATATCATGGCCAAGAAGATGCTTATCGACGCCACGCATGCGGAAGAGACCCGCGTCGTGGTGGTGGACGGAAACAAGGTTGAAGAATTCGACTTTGAGACGGTGAACAAGCGCCAGCTCGCTGGCAACATCTACCTCGCAAAGGTCACTCGGGTGGAGCCGTCGCTGCAGGCGGCCTTCGTCGATTACGGCGGGAACCGTCACGGCTTCCTCGCCTTTGCGGAAATCCACCCGGATTACTACCAGATCCCCGTCGCGGATCGGAAGGCGCTGCTGGAAGAAGAGCGCGCCTATAACCGCGCGCAGGAAGAGGAAGACAACCGCCGGTCCCGCAGCCGGTCGCGCCCGCGCCCCGAAGGCGCGCGCCGCGATGCGGTGAAGACGGTCGAGATCGGCGGGATGGATGTCGTCGATCTGGACGAGGAAGAGGACAGCTCTGCCACCGAGACGACGGAGGCCGGTGCCGACACCGCGCCCGAGGCGGCGGCGGAACAGGCCCATTCCCACGATCACGACCATGACCACGGGCATGATCATGACCACGCGCATGATCACGCGCATGACCATGATCACGGCGGACAGGGCGGCGAGAACGGGTCCGAAAACGGGTCCGAGAATGGCGAACGCCCCTATCGCGCCATGGATCATGCCAGCGACACCGATGACGAGATCGAGTCGGTCGCCGAAGAGGATGTCGCCGAAGAGATCAGCGCGCCGCGCAAACCCCGCCCGCGCAAGTACAAGATTCAAGAAGTGATCAAGGTCCGGCAGATCATGCTGGTTCAGGTCGTGAAGGAAGAGCGCGGCAATAAGGGCGCGGCGCTGACCACCTATCTGTCGCTGGCAGGCCGTTATTGCGTGCTGATGCCCAACACCGCGCGGGGCGGCGGCATTTCCCGCAAGATCACGCAGGCTGCCGATCGCAAGAAGCTGAAGGAAATCGCGGGCGGGATCGAGGTGCCGGAAGGCGCGGGCCTGATCATCCGCACGGCGGGTGCCAAGCGCACCAAGGCCGAGATCAAGCGCGATTACGAATACCTGATGCGGCTGTGGGAACAGATCCGCGAATTGACGCTGAAATCCATCGCGCCCGCCGCGATCTATGAGGAAGGCAACCTCATCAAACGGTCGATCCGCGATCTCTATTCGCGCGAGATCGACGAGGTGCTGGTCGAGGGCGAGGCAGGCTATCGCACCGCCAAGGATTTTATGCGGATGATCATGCCGTCCCACGCCAAGGTGGTGAAGCGGTATGAGGATACGATGCCGCTTTTCGCCCGCTATCAGGTGGAAAGCTATCTGGGCGGCATGTTCAACCCGGTGGTGCAGCTGAAATCCGGGGGCTACATCGTCATCGGCGTGACCGAGGCGCTGGTTGCCATCGACATCAACTCGGGACGGGCCACGAAGGAAGGGTCGATCGAGGAAACCGCGCTGAAGACGAACCTCGAAGCGGCGGAAGAGATCGCGCGGCAATTGCGCCTGCGCGACCTTGCCGGTCTGATCGTGATCGACTTCATCGACATGGAAGAGCGCAAGAACAACGCCGCCGTCGAAAAGCGCCTGAAGGAAAAGCTGAAGACCGACCGCGCCCGCATTCAGGTGGGCCGCATCTCGGGCTTTGGTCTGCTGGAAATGAGCCGCCAACGGCTGCGGCCGGGGATGCTCGAATCCACGACGCAACCCTGCCCGCATTGCCATGGCACGGGTCTGATCCGGTCGGATGACAGTTTGGGCCTGCAGGTCCTGCGCGCGCTGGAGGAAGAGGGGACGCGGAAACGGTCCAAGGAGGTGCTGCTGAAGGCGCCCGTGGGGATCGTGAATTTCCTGATCAACCAGAAGCGGGAACATATCGCGTTGATCGAGGCGCGCTATGGCATGAGCGTGCGGATCGAGGTGGACCCGATGCTGGTCAGCCCCGATTACGTGATCGAGAAGTTCAAGACCGCGACCCGCGTGGTGCCGGAACCGTCGAGCGTGATCTCGGGCCATGCGGGCCTGATGGGCGCGCCGGTGGATGAGGACGAGGACGAGGATCTGCCCTTCGACGAGGATCTGGACGAGGCCGAAGAGGCCGAGACCGTGGAAGAACCGCGCGAGGCGCGGGGCGAGGGGCGGTCCGAAGGCCGGGGCGAAGGACGCGGCGAGGGCCGTGGGGCCGCGCCGGGCGAAGGCAGCGGCAAGAAGAAGCGCCGCCGTCGCCGGAAGAAGAAGGGTGGCGGGCCGAACGGGCTGCCGGGTTCCGACGCCGCGATGGCCGCGGGCGAGGGCGGCGAAGGGGCCGAGAGCGACGAGGAGGACGGCGACGAGGCCGACACCGCCGAGGCGCCGGTCGTGGTGGCCGAGGCCCCCGTCGAAGCTGTCGTCGCAGCCGAGCCGGAGGTCGAGGCGCCGAAGAAGAAGGTGACCCGGTTGCGCAGCCGCAAACCGGCCGCGCCGGTGGTGGAGGCTGCCGTCGAAGCCGCCGTCGAGGTGGTTGCGGAAGCGCCCGCTGCTCCGGTGGAGGTGGCCGAAGAGGCCCCGGCGAAGCCTGCGAAGAAGGCCCCCGCCAGCCGGTCGCGCGCCAAGAAGAAGCCCGAGGCCGAGGCTGTGGCCGAAGTCGCGCCGGAAGCGCCGTCCTTCCCCGCCGATCCGGGCCTTGCCCCCGCGCCGGAGGCCGCGCTGGTGGCCGATCCGGGCGAGGCCGAGACGGCCGCCATCGCCCCGGCCCCTGCCGAGGAAGAGGGCCCGCCCAAACCGCGCAAGAAGGGCTGGTGGTCGCTGGGCCGGTAAGGCCTGCGGCACGACGATCAGGGGGCCGGGGCGAAAGTCCCGGCCCTTTCGCTTGTGGCGGCCCATGAAGCGGAGCGCCTGCGGCGCAAGTCTTTCAGGTCGCCTGCGCGGCCTTCGCCGCTTGGCTCCGTTTTGAGTATTTGCCGCCAAGATGAAGGGGCTGTGTGGTCAGGGGTCAGGCACCGCGTTCGATGAGATAGGCGGTGACCGTGCCCATGTCTTCGGCGGCGAGGAAGCGGTGGCCCGCCTCTGAGCAGAAATGCGGCAGGTCGATCGCGGCCATCCGGTCGGTCGCGGTCAGGCGCAGGATCTGGCCCGGTGCCATGGCGGCCAGCGCCTTGCGCGCGCGCAGCACGGGCAGGGGGCAAAGCAGCCCTTCGCAATCGAGCGTGACATCAGGGGGGCGGGTCATGGTCGCGTGATAGCCCAAGGGGCAGGGCAGGGCCACGGCAATGTGACGAAAGACGGTGATGACGGCGCAGGCGGAAGCAGGTAACAGGAATTCATGTTCGGCGTCGAGATCATGGAAGCGGGAATGGGCGCGGCAATGCTGGTGGCATTGCTGGGCGGCATCCTATCCTTCCTGTCGCCCTGCGTGTTGCCCATCGTCCCGCCCTATCTGGCCTATATGGGCGGCATATCGATGGGCGAGATGACGGCGGGCGGAAAGGCAGCGCGGCGGCGGGTGATGCTGCCTGCGCTGTTCTTCGTCTTGGGCCTGTCGACGGTCTTCCTGCTGTTGGGGTTCACGGCCAGCGCCTTTGGGGCCTTCTTCCTGCAGAACCAGACCCTGTTTTCACAGATCGCGGGGGTGGTGGTCCTTGTCTTCGGCCTGCACTTCCTCGGTGTCTTTCGCATCGGCCTGCTGGACCGCGAAGCGCGGCTGGATGCGGGCGACAGGGGCGGGTCGGCGCTGGGGGCCTATGTGCTTGGCCTTGCCTTCGCCTTTGGCTGGACGCCCTGCATCGGGCCGCAGCTGGGCGCGATCCTGTCCTTGGCGGCGCAGGAGGGATCGGTGCAGCGGGGCACGCTGCTCTTGGGCGTCTATGCGGCGGGGCTGGGCATACCCTTCCTGCTGGCCGCGCTGTTCATCGAACGCGCTATGGGCATCATGCAGCGGCTGAAGCCCTATATGAAATGGATCGAGCGGGCGATGGGCGCGCTTTTGGTGATCGTTGGGCTGGCGCTTTTGACCGGGGCCTTCACCGATTTCAGCTGGTGGCTTCTGGAAACCTTCGATCGCTTCGGCATTCCCCTCTTGGGCTGAGGCGCGGGGCGCGCCATACTGGCCGCAGTGCGGGGTGCAGGCAGGGTGCAGGGTGTTTCGATGACGCAAGTGGGGCCACGGGATACGGGCCGGGTCAGGCGGCGGCGTGTCTTCTATATTCCGGGTTTCGATCCCCTGCAGACGCGGCGCTATCGGCAATTCTACCGGCAGGAGGGGCCGCAGCAGGCGGCCATCTCGGGTTATGGGCTGGAGGTGGGCGCAAAGCCCGCAGGCATCGCCCATGGCTGGAGCGTGGCCGCCCAGATCGACGGCGAGGAGGTGCGCAGCGAGGTGGAAGTGCTGGTCTGGGCCGACATCATCGGGTCCTCCATGCGGCGGACGATCCCTGCGACCTATGCGCAGATGCTGCGCACGGCCTGGATCTATGTAGCCTCCGGTGCGCTGTTCCGGCTGGGACGGCTGCGCAAGGGGCCGACGCTGGCCGCGCTTTACCCGGTGGTGATGCTGACGCTGCAGGCGCTTTTGGCCGGGCTGGCGGGATGGGGCATCGGTCTGGGCGTGGCGGCGCTGCTGCCGGGGATGGTTGGCATCGGGCTGGGCCTGCTGGCGGGCGCGGCGCTGGGCTGGACCCTGTTGCGGCTGTTCCAGCGGGCCGATCACCGCTTCCTCGCTTATTACCTAATGCATGACTATGCCTTTTCCGCGCGCCACTGGGGGGCCTATCCGCCCCGGCTGGACCGGCGGATGGCTGAGTTCGGCACTCGCATCCGCGCCGCGTTGGAAGAGGAGGGGGTGGATGAGGTGCTGGTCGTGGGCCATTCCTCGGGTGCGATTCTTGGGGTGACGATCCTTGCGGACCTGCTGCGCGCCGGGCTGCCGGAGCGGGGCGCGGTGCTGTCCTTCCTGACGCTTGGGCAGGTGGTGCCGATGGTGTCCTTCCTGCCCGAGGCGAAACGACTGCGGGCGGACCTTGCCTATCTTTCTGCGCAGGACGCGGTGACGTGGGTGGATGTGACCGCGCCAGGGGATGGCTGTGCCTTCGCGCTCTGTGATCCGGTCGCCGTCACGGGGGTGGCGCCCGAAGGGAAGCGCTGGCCGCTGGTCCTGTCCTGTGCCTTTACTCAGACCTTCAGCCCCGAGCGGTGGCGGACGATGCGCTTTCGCTGGTTCCGGCTGCATTTCCAGTACATGTGCGCCTTCGACCGACCCGGCGATTACGACTATTTCCGCATCACGGCGGGGCCCCTGACGCTGGGCGCGCGCTATCGCGGGCGGGCGGCGTCGAAAAGCCGGATCGAACGGCCGCTCTCGGGCCACAGGAGCATGGCATGACGGTGCCAAAGCCCCCGGTGCGGCCCGATCGCGTGTCCTGGTGGCGCTATCTGCGGCTGTTCCGGGCCGATATCCTGTCGGCCCAGCCCGCACGGCTGTATCGCGCCTGGATGGCGGAGTTTCGGACGCCCTTTTTCCGCAGCTATATGTGCAACGATCCGGCCTTGGTGCGGCTTGTGCTGCAGGAGAGGCCCGACGATTTCCCGAAATCCGATCGGGTGCGCGAAGGGTTGGCGCCGCTGCTGGGCCAGTCGGTTTTCGTGACCAATGGCGAACAGTGGAAGCGGCAGCGCCGGATCATCGATCCGGCCTTTGAAGGGGGGCGGCTGCGCGACACCTTCCCCGCCATGTGGGCGGCGGGCGAGGCGGCGGTGGCCCGGATGGGCGAAGGCGTGGTGGAGGTGGAGGAAATCGCCAGCCACGCGGCGGCAGATGTGATCTTCCGCACCCTGTTTTCGATCCCCATCGAGGACCGGGACGCAACGGCGGTCTTTCATGCCTTTCGCGCCTATCAGCGCACCCAACCCATTGTGAACGTGGCGGCCTTCATCCCCCTGCCGCGCTGGTTGCCGCGCGGGTTCCGGAGTGGCACGAAGGCGGCGGCAGCCGAAATCCGGCGTCTGATCACCGCGATGACGGCGCGGCGGGCGGCGGAGGTTGCCGCAGGCACCGCGCCCGACGATCTGGCCAGCAAGATCATGCTGACGGCGGACCCGGTGACGGGCGAACGCTTCGGGACGGAGGAGATGGTGGATCAGGTCGCCATCTTCTTCTTGGCTGGTCACGAGACGAGCGCGAGCGCGCTGGGCTGGGCGCTGTGGCTGCTGGCCGCCCATCCCGAGGTGCAGGAGGCGGTGGCGGCCGAGGCGGCGGGGATGGTGCCGGAGTTTTCAGCCCTGTCCCGGCTGAAGCTGACCCGCGACGTGTTCCGCGAGACGCTGCGCCTGTTCCCGCCCGTGCCGATGATGGTGCGCGAGACGACCTGCCCAGAGGCGTTTCGCGGGCGGGCGGTCGCGCCGGGGGCGCAGGTCGTGCTGTCGTCGTGGCATCTGGGGCGGCATGAGCGGATCTGGTCCGATCCGGACGGGTTCGATCCGGGCCGCTGGGGGCGGGAGGAGACGAAGGCGGCGGCGCGGGATGGCTGGCTGCCGTTTTCCGCCGGACCGCGGGTCTGTACGGGGGCGGGCTTTGCCATGGCGGAAGGGGTGCTGCTTCTGGCGCTGCTGTGCCGGGCCTTCCGGTTCGAGGTGGTGGAGGGGCGCGTGCCCGTCCCGGTGGCGCATCTGACCGTGCGGGCGAAGGAGGGGATCTGGCTCAGGGTGGTGCGGCGGGGGAGCGAAATCTGACGCAGATGTCGCGGTTATGGCGAGAGCGCCGCTCTCGCCCAAAATTTTTCGAAAAATTTTGCAAATTTCTTCGAAGAAATTTGGTTCAGCGCAAGACCGTGACCGGGTCCTGATTGCAGAAGATGACGAACTGGCCTGCATTCTCCACCACGTGAAAGCCACGGCGGTCGACCTCAAGGAGGAAGCGCCGTCGCCCCACGAGGCGTTCCACATCCTCCACCTTCCGGCGGATGATGCCGCCTTCTGCGGCTGATTTCGCGCTGAAAAGCTGGATGATCCAGCGATCGGGGCTGATGGGAAGTGGAACCGTGCTCATGCCGAGCATTTTGCCCGTGAGTCGGTAAACACCCGGTTAACCGCGATAGTGCCGCAGCACGAAGACCCGGATCGCCGAGGCGAGCCCGACGTCACCTGCGCGCGCCTCGTCCACCTCCACCGCCAATTGGTTCAGCGTCAGGCCGCGTTCCGTGGCGATGGCGCGGAAGGCCTGCCAGAACTCTTCCTCAAGGCTGACGCTGGTGCGATGCCCGCGCAGCGTGAGCGAATGCTTGGCGGGACGGGCGGTCATTCGTCGCGTCTGTGGGCGTCAAGGTCGCGGGCGGCCTTTTCCGCCCGCGCCTGTTCAAGGTCCCGCTCGGCCTTGGTCCGGCCGAATTTCGCGGCGTTCTCGTCCCCCTTCGCGCGGGCGGCCTTGCGGGCCGCCTCTTTCCGTTTCGCGCGCAGGTTGACGATCTCGGCCATGCCTTAGCCCTTCGGCCCGATCATGTCCTCCGGCCGCACCACGCGGTCGAAGGTTTCGGCATCGACAAAGCCCAAGGCGATCGCCTCTTCCTTCAGGGTCGTGCCGTTCTTATGCGCGGTCTTCGCCACCTTGGTGGCGTTGTCATAGCCGATGGTGGGCGCCAGCGCCGTCACCAGCATCAGCGATTCCTTCATCAGCTTGTCGATCCGCGCCACATTGGCCTGCGTGCCCACCACCATATTGTCGGTGAAGGACCCCGCCGCGTCGCCCAAAAGCTGCATGGATTGCAGCACGTTGTAGGACATCATCGGGTTGTAGACGTTCAACTCGAAATGCCCCTGCGACCCGGCAAAGCCCACCGCGGCGTCATTGCCCATCACATGGGCGCAGACCATGGTCAGCGCCTCGGCCTGCGTCGGGTTCACCTTGCCCGGCATGATCGACGATCCGGGTTCGTTTTCTGGCAGGATCAACTCGCCCAGACCTGACCGGGGGCCGGAGCCCAAAAGCCGCAGGTCGTTCGCGATCTTGAACAGCGCCGCCGCGACGGTCTTCAGCGCGCCAGAGAACATGACCATCGCGTCATGGGCGGCCAGCGCTTCGAACTTGTTGGGTGCGGTGACGAAGGGCAGACCCGTGATCTGGGCGATCCGGGCCGCTACACGGCTGTCCCAGCCGACGCGGGTGTTCAGCCCGGTGCCGACAGCGGTGCCACCCTGTGCCAGTTCGTAGATGTCGGGCAGGCAGGCCTTCACCCGCGCGATGCCCTTGTCCACCTGCGTGGCATAGCCCGAAAACTCCTGCCCCAGCGTCAGGGGGGTGGCGTCCTGCGTATGGGTGCGTCCGATCTTGATGATGTCCTTGAATTCATGGGACTTCGCCCAAAGCGCCGCCGACAGCTTTTCCAGCCCCGGCAGCAGCACATCGCGGGCCATCATGCCGATGGCCACATGCATGGCGGTCGGGAAGGTGTCGTTGGACGACTGGCCCATATTCACATGATCGTTCGGATGGACCGGCTTCTTCGATCCCATCACGCCGCCCAGCATCTCAATCGCGCGGTTCGAGATCACCTCATTGGCGTTCATGTTGGACTGGGTGCCCGATCCCGTCTGCCAGACCACAAGGGGGAAGTTGTCGTCGAACTTTCCCTCGATCACCTCTTGCGCCGCCGCCGCGATGGCCTGGCCCAGATCCGGCGCGATGTCGCCCTGATCGATATTGACCAGCGCGCAGGCCTTTTTGATCACCCCCAGCGCGCGGATGATGGCGACCGGCTGGCGTTCCCAGCCGATGGGGAAATTGATGATCGACCGCTGGGTCTGCGCGCCCCAGTACTTGTCGGCGGGAACCTCCAGCGGGCCAAAGCTGTCGGTTTCGGTGCGGGTGGCGGACATGGGCAAGCCTCCTGTTTTCGCTCTGCCCGCCTTAGCGGGCGAAGGCGCCAAAATCAATTGGCATACCGTCGCATACCGTCGTCACCGAAGAATTTTCGTACGAAAATTCTTCGCATGCGAAAAATCTTCGGACGAAGATTTTTCGGCCACTGCGCCCGGTCAATGCTTGCGGAATTTGTCGAGGCTGACGATCTCGGCGTCCTGATGCGGCGGCGGATCGTCGTCGCCGTCATCGTCGCCCTCGTCCTCCTCTTCCTCGTCGTTGTCGTCATGCGTCTCGAAGCGCAGGCCGAATTCTACGGACGGATCGACAAAGGTGCGCACCGCATCGAAGGGGATCACCAGCGGTTCGGGCTGGTTGCCGAAGTTCAGTGTGACGGTGAAATGGTCCTCGGTCACGGTCAGATTCTCGTACCAGTGCTGCAGGACCACGGTCATCTCGGCGGGATAGCGGTCCTTCAGCCAGTCGGCGATGGCGACGCCGGGATGGCGGGTGTCGAAGGTGATGAAGAAGTGATGCGCGCCCGGCAGCCCGTCGCGGGCCACATCGCGCAAGACGGTCTGGATCAAGCCGCGCATCGCCCGGTGCATCAGATTGCCGTAGTCGATGGAACGGGCCATGCGCTGTCCTTTCCGCTGCTGATCCCCAATTAAGGCGGATTCGGGGACGAAGGAAAGGGGGCGGTTCGGGAAGATGTCGCTTTCCGGTCCGGCTGCGCGCTCGTGCTGTAGGTGAGGGGCGCGGCTCAGGGCCGCAGGGGCGCGCCGAGGCCCGCCAGATGCAGCGCAAGCCCGGCCCCCGCCGCGATCAGAAGCACAAGGGGCAACGGCATATGGCGACGCAGAAGCAGCCAGCCCGCGAGCAGGGCCAGAGCGGCCAGACCGGGGCGGAAGCTGGTCAAGTCCGGCGCGATCAGGTCGGCCGGCCCAAGGGCCGCCCGGCCGATCCGCGCGAAAAAGACATGGGCCGCAAACCAGAGCGCGAGATTCGCGATCACCCCCACCACAGCCGCCATGATGGCGGCCAGCGCCCCGGCAAGGCGCGGATCGGCGGTGATCCGGGCGATCCAGGGGGCGCCTGCGAAGATCATCAGGAACGAGGGCACGAAGGTCACCCAGAGCGTCACCGCCGCCCCAGCCACGCCCAGCAGCCAGCCTCCTTCGCGATGGGCGGCCATATAGCCCACGAATTCGGTCACAAGGATCAGCGGTCCGGGCGTCGTCTCGGCCAGACCCAGACCATCCATCATCTGCGGCAGGGTGAGCCAGCCCTTTTCCTCCACCACCGCCTGCGCCATCCAGGCCAGCACGGCATAGGCCCCGCCGAAGGTGAGGATGGCAAGCTTGGCGAAAAAGGCCCCGATCTCGGTCAGGATGCCGCCTTCGGTCAGCCAGAGCAGCGCGAGGGGGGCAAGCCAGATCACCGACCAGAGCGCAATCGTGCCCAAGGTGCCGCGCAGGGCAGGGGCGGGCGGGCGCGGGCCCGCCTCGCCCGCCGCGGAAGAGTTCGGCGCGCTGGCATAGCCCCAAAGACCCGCAATGAGGATCACCGCCGGGAAGGGTGCATCGAAGAGGAAGAGCGCAAGGAAAGCCAGTGCCGCAAGCACCAGCGCAGCGCGGCCTTTCAGCGCGCGCTTGCCCACGCGCAAAAGCGCTTCGATCACGATCACCGCCACGGCGGCCTGCACGCCGGAAAACACCGCCTGCACCACGGGCAGCGTGCCATAGGCGGCATAGATCATGGCGAGCGCCAGCACCACCGCCGCGCCCGGCAACACAAAAAGCAGCCCTGCGATCAGCCCGCCCAGCGTGCCGCGCAGCCGCCAGCCCGACCATGTGGCAAGCTGCATCGCTTCAGGCCCCGGCAGCAGCATGCAGAACGAGAGGGCCGAGAGATAGTCCTTCTCCGTCAGCCATTTGCGCTCGTCCACCAACACGCGATGCATCAGCGCGATTTGTGCAGCAGGGCCGCCGAAGGACAGAAGGCCGATCTTGCCGAAGGTGTGGAAAAGGTCGCGGAAGGATGTCATGGCCCGTACCTAGCCCGGCGCGGGTGACAGGACAATGACGCCTGCATCCGGCCCCTCGAGAAAGGGAAACCCCGCCGGGGTGAACCGGCGGGGCGTGGGGTTGTGGTCCCTGCAAGCAGCGTCGGAGTGGGTAGCCCCGACACGACTCACTCTAGACCGGCAAGTGTTAAGGAAGGGTTAGCGCCAGCCCGGGGGGGCGGGCGGTTTTCGGTGAGGTTTCCGGGGCGGTTTCCGGGGCGGTTTCCTCGGCGGTTTGCGGGCGCGCGCGTCAAAGCCCCTCGAAGGCGCAGAGGGCATGGACATCCATACCCAACCCTTCCAGCTTGGCCCGCCCGCCCAGATCGGGCAGGTCCACCACGAAGGCGCAGCCGATCACCTCGGCGCCCAGCCGTTCGATCAGCTTGATCCCGGCCTCGGCCGTGCCCCCGGTGGCGAGCAGGTCATCGACGAGCAGCACCTTCTCGCCGGGCTGGATCGCGTCGTCATGCACCTCGACCGTCGCCTCGCCATATTCCAGCTTGTAGCTCTCTGCGATGGTGGCCCCGGGCAGCTTGCCCTTCTTGCGGATCGGGATGAAGCCGGTCGACAGCTGATGCGCGACCGCCCCGCCAAGGATGAAGCCCCGTGCCTCGAGTCCTGCGACCTTGTCGATGGGCTGGCCCGCATAGGGGGCCAGAAGCTGGTCCACGCACATCCGGAAGCCGCGCGGATCGGCGAAGAGGGTGGTCACGTCGCGAAAGAGGATACCTTCATGCGGAAAGTCGACGATGGTGCGGATGTAGTCCTTGACGGTCTTGGCCATGGCGATCCCTTTTGCCCCGTTTCTCCTTGGTTTAGCGGGCGCGTTCCGGGGCGTCGAGGGGGGGCAGCGTCGGACCTGCGGTCCGTCTGCCCCCCGTCTGTTCCGCGCCTCATGGGCCTAACTTGTTCTGGGCGGTGAGGTTTTTTGAGTATTTGGGCCAAGATGAAGCAGCAGACGGCGTTCTTTTCGGGGCGGTTAGTCGAGCCGGGCCGCCTGCACATGCATCCAGTCGCGGTTGCGGCTGCGGCCGAGCGAGGTCCAACCTTCGGCCTCCCAAATCTCCCAGAAGGGCAGATAGTCGGGCCGGGCAAGGCGGGCGCGATCGGCCCCCCAGTGCAGGCGGTTCTCGGTATCGTCGAAATCATAGGCGATGGCCCAGGCATGCATGGACCATCGGTTCTGGCTGCCACGCATCAGGCGCGGGGCATAGTCGCCCGAAAAGATATCCAGCCGCAGGTCGTGCAGCCGCTGCGCGCCGTAATGCAGATGGATGCGCTGCAGGATGCGGGCAACGGAGGGGGCGGTCGCCTCATGTGCCCAGAGGAAGCTGCGCGTCTCGGCCAGGTTCCAGGCGATGCGGAAGGGCCAGGGCGAGGGGACCTTGACCATCGGCGGGGTGAAACCGCCCGGCTGGCCATGCGGGCCGAAGGTGGCGGCAACCTCTGCCTCGGTCGGCCAGAGCGCGGGGGGGGCGGGGCGCAGGTCGCGCCAATCGGGGCGCTGCCCTGTCCGGTCGAGTGTCATCAGCGCGGTGACGGCATAGTCCGTCTGCGGCCCCCAAAGCCCGTCGATCGGGCCGGGGTCGATCCCTTCGGCGCGGGCCAGCGCTTGCAGGCAGGCCACGGCGCGGCGGCGCGGGGGCCAGACTTGCCAGCCCTTGGGCAAGGGGCCCAGCGTGGCCAAGGCTGTGCGGATCGCGGCATCGCTGCGGGGGCCGCGCAGCCCGTCGACGGGGCCGGGATCATGGCCCATCGCGGCAAGGCGGGTCTGCAGGAAACGGATATGGGCGGCGCGCATGGGCTTGGCCTTTCGCAACGGGGACAGGCCACCATTGCGCGCCGGCAGGGTTTACCGGGTCTTAAGCCTGCGCACTCAGGCCCCCCGACGCGCCCCCCAACACCCGCCCCGCCACGGCGTCAAGCCGCGCCAGAAGATCAGGGTCGCGCTTGTCGGGCGCGGTCATCAGCGCCATCTCCAGCGCCCGGTCGCAGCCATGCGGGCAGGGCGCGCGGTCGGGGCCGAGGCGGGCGGGCAGCCCCGCCACAAGGGCCCGCGCATGGCCCGCATTGGCCGTCAGCGTGGCGATGACGGCCGCCACATCCACCGCATCATGCCCCGGATGCCAGCAGTCGTAATCCGTGACCATGGCGACAGAGGCATAGCAAAGCTCCGCCTCGCGGGCGAGTTTCGCCTCGGGCATCCCCGTCATCCCGATCACATCCGCGCCCCAGGATCGATACAGCCGCGATTCGGCGAGTGTGGAGAATTGCGGCCCCTCCATCGCCACATAGGTCGCCCCTTCATGCACTGTGACGCCTGCGCCCCGCGCCGCATCGGCACAGGCGGCAGAGAGGCGCGGGCAGGTGGGATGGGCAAAGCCCACATGGGCCACGCAGCCCGCCCCGAAAAACGATTTCGGGCGCGCGAAGGTGCGGTCGATATACTGATCCACAATGACGAAATCGCCAGGGCGGTAGTCTTCGCGCAAGGACCCCACCGCCGACACGGCCACGACATCAGTGCAGCCCAGCCGTTTCAGCGCGTCGATATTGGCGCGGAAGGGGATGTCGGACGGGGCATGGACATGGCCGCGCCCGTGCCGGGGCAGGAAGGCCATCGGGATGCCGTCCAGACGGCCCAGCAGCACCTCGTCCGACGGCTTGCCCCAAGGGGTTTTCACCTTCACCCAGCTTGCGCCTTCCAGCCCGTCGATCTGATAGACCCCGGACCCGCCTATCACGCCGATCATCGTCTTCATCTGTGTCTCCCTCGTGGCAACGGCAGCTTAGGCGGGGCAGGGCAGGGCGGGAAGGGGGATGCGCGGGCGGGCGTTCCGTGCTTGGGTGGGGCGAAGGGGGTGCCGGATGGATGCTGTGGAACTGGCCATGGGGCTGCGGGCGGCCTTTGCGGTGGCTGGGGCGGCCGATGCGCTGGAGGGCTGGCCAGAGCTGCGGGTGACCCGGAACGTGGCACCTGCGTCGCTGCCCGTTTGCGCGGTGCTGGGGGCGGCGGCCGAGGGCGCGCCCGCGCCCTGTGCCGCGCTGGTCGCGGGCTTGCGGGACGGGGCGTCGGCGCTGCGCTGGGGGCAGACCTATGGGGCAGCCGATTTCGGGGCGGATTTCCTGCAATCCTACGGTTGGACCGAACTGATCGGCCTGCGCGGCCCCATTGCCAGCGACTTTGTGGCTGTCGGGGTGCTCCTGCTGGGGCCGGGGGTGGTGTATCCGCCCCATGCGCATGAGGCGGCCGAGGTTTATCTGCCGCTCTCCGGCAAGGCGGAGTGGATGCGGGGCGATGCGCCCTATGCCCCGGTCGCACCGGGACAGGCGATCCACCATCCCTCATGGCTGCCCCATGCGATGCGGACCGGGGCCGAGCCGTTGGTCGCGGCCTATGTCTGGCGCGGCGGAAATCTCGCGGCGAAGTCGCGGATCATCGCCGGGGGGTAGGATGGGCAATACTGCCCATCCTACGCGAGTCACCCTTCGCCCGGACGTTTCAGCGCGAAGATGTCCCTGACCACCGTATAGTCCCGGTACCCCATCCGGGCGAGCGGCTGGAACAGCGTCACGTCGAACCGCCCCTCCCGCAGGCAATCGTCGCGCAGATGGACCCCCACCACCTCGCCGATCACAAGGAAATTGTCCCGCCCGCGCAGGGAGATGATCTCCACCACCTCGCATTCCAGCGTGGCAGGGGCACCGTCGACCCTTGGGCAGGGGATCAGGCGGCATTCGGCCTTGGCCACCCCGGCATGGGCAAACTCATCCACCTCGGGCGGCAAATCGGCCGAGGTTTCGGACATCGGATGCAGCATCTCTGCCGCCACGATATTCACCGCGAAGACGCCGGTGGCGCGGATATTCGTCACGCTGTCCTTCAGGCCGGTGGAGGCAAAGGTCACCTGCGGCGGGGCATAGGCGGCAGCGTTGAAGAAGGAATAGGGGGCGAGATTGTCGCCCTGCGGCCCGCGCGTCGCGATCCAGCCGATGGGGCGGGGCGTGACGATGGCGTTGAAGGGATTATGCGGCAGGCCGTGGCCATCGGCAGGGCGGTAGAACATGGCGGCAGCTTCCTTCCGGGGCAGGGGCCGGGCGATTTGAACCTGTCGTATTCACATGTTACGGGCGGTTCCAGAGGATTCGAAGGGCCGCCCGCGTGTACCGTCTGGACGAAGAAACCGAAGAGGATTGGTGGGAGGTGGAGGCGCTTTACGACCTCTGCTTCGCGCCGGGGCGCACGGCGCTGTCGTCCTATCGGTTGCGCGACGGGGTGCCGACGGTGGCCGCGCTCTGCCTGACGCTGCGGGATGGCGACGGCACGCTGGCCGCCGCGATCCGCTATTGGCCAGTGCGGGTGGGGGGGCGCGATGCGCTGCTTCTGGGGCCGGTGGCGGTGCACCCGACGCGGCAGGGCGAAGGGCTGGGCGGCCTTCTCATCAATGAAAGCCTGGCCGAAGCGCGCCGTCTGGGGTGGGAGCGGGTGATGCTGGTGGGCGACGCCCCCTATTATTCGCGCTTCGGCTTCCGGAAACTGGAGGGGGTGGACATGCCGCCCCCAACCAACCCCGACCGCGTGCTGGGGCTGGCGCTCAAGGCCGGGGCTTGGGACGGCGTGTCCGGCGCGGTCACGAAAGCGACCTGAGGCGAAAGCCTTGCGGTGCCGGGGTCTTGGCCCCACATTCGTCTCATGGAAACCTTGCCCGCCATCGCCGCCCCCGACCGCAGCGCCGAGATCAAGGCGCTGGCCCGCCGCTATCGCCGGGCGAACGGGCCCGTGATGGCGCTGGTCAACCGCATCGGCGGCGGGCTGGAAGACAAGATGGCGGCGATCCCCGACGGCGTGAAGGCCCAGATCGGCGCGATCACGGAACGCGCGCTCCTCGCGGCGCATGGGCTGGCGGCCAAGGGCGATCTTGCGCCCGATCTTGGGCGGCAGGGGCCGCTGGCGGCGGCCATGGTGACGGGGGCCATCGGCGGGGCGGGGGGCATCGCCACCTCGGTCGCCGAACTGCCCGTGACGATCACGGTGATCCTGCACGCCATCCGCCGCGCCGCGCGCGAGGCGGGATATGACCCTGACGATCCGGCGATCCGGGCGGAATGCCTGCGCGTCTTCTCGGCGGGCAGCCCCTTGGCGATGGATGACGGGGTGAACACCTCGTTCCTGTCCGCGCGCCTGACGGTGACGGGGCCCGCCTTGGCGCAGGTCATCGGCGCGGTCGCGCCGCGCCTTGCCACGGCAATGGGGCAGAAGCTGGCCACACAGGCGGTGCCCGTGCTGGGCGCAGTGGCGGGGGCCGCGTTGAACGCGGCCTTCCTGCGCTATTACCGCGAGATGGCAGAGATCCGCTTTGCCTTGCTGCGGCTGGCAGAACAGCATGGCGCCGAACCGATCATCGCCGCCTTTTCCGAAGCCGTCACCCCGCCAAAGCTACGCAAGGCGTAAGGGTCAGAGATCGACCCCCGGCGCCTCGGTCTCCGGCAGGGTCACGGGGGGCGCGTCGGGCTTGCGGCGGATGATGATGTCGCCGTTTTCCAGCATTTCGGGCATCTGGTAGAAGGTCATGCTGTCGATCATGCCCATCAATTCGTCGATGGCAGGCTTCATCTCGCCCAACGCCTGACCCATGCCGTCCAGCGCAGGCTCCATCTCTTGACGAAAGCCCTCGAAGAAGAGCGAGAGGCCCCGTTCCATCAGGCTCGGCCCCTCTTCAGGTTCAGCAGGGGCAGCCTCCTGCGCGGCGAGGGGCAGGGGGGCGAGCAGGGCCAGCGACAGAAGGGCGGGGGCGAAAAGGGTGCTGCGGATCATCATGGCCCCTAGATGGGGGTTCAGGGGGCAGGCGCAAGAGGGGCGGCGAAATCCAGCGTAACGGGGAAATGGTCCGACGCCGCCAGCAGCGCGCCGCTCAGCCCCGGATCGGCGGCAATCGCCGCGTCATCCTGCGGATGCCAGATGCGCCAGCGCGGGCCTGTGGCGGCAAGATCGGGCGAGACCATGATGAAATCCAGCAGCGCATCGAACCACCGCCCTTGCGGTGCGATGAAGAAGCGCGCGGTGGACGGGGCCACCCCCAACCGCTGCGTGATCGCCATCACCGCATGGGGATCGTAAAGCCGCGCCTCGGGCGGGGCATCGCTGCCCAAGACCACCTCCACCCCCGACCGACCGAAGAGGCGTTCGTAATCGTCCAGACCCGGGCCGTCGTTCAGATCACCCAGCACGATCAGCCGATCGCCCGCCGCCAGATGCCCGGCCACGCGCTGCCGCAGCCAGAGGCATTGCGCCAACTGCTTTCGGCGGTTGTCGATGGCCAGCCGCGTCGCCTCGGCCCCGTCGCGCGCGCCGTGATTGGCCTTGGACTTGGCATGCACCCCGATCAGCCGCAGCGCCACCCCGTCGCAGGTGACGGCCAGCTCCAGCGGCGGCTTGGAAAAGCGGATGACCTCGCTGATCCCGTCGGCATCAAGGTCATAGCGGAAGGCGCTGTCAAAGCGCGGCGCATCATGCGCGCCCTGCCGGGGCGCGGGGTCGCCCTGCGGGTCGTGGTGGACCGACAGGCGGTCGGGATCGTAGAGGAAGGCGATCTCCTGCTCCGTTTCCGACGGATAGCCGATGATCGACCTGCGCGCCCGCAGCCCCGCATGGGCGGCAAAACGCTCCAACGCTCGGGTGGTGGACCTTTTGCTGCCGGTATCCGGCGCCTCCACCACCAAGATCCCGTCAGCATCCAGCGCGCGGAACACCGCCGCCAGCGCCGCGATCTGCTGCGCCCGCGTCACGCCATAGCGGGCCGAAGGCTGGTCATCGGCCAGAAGTTGCCCCCGGTCATCAAACAGCGCGTTGAACCATTCCACATTGTAGGTGGCCAGTCGCAGCCAAGGCCGCGCCCCGCCCGGCATCGCCCTTAGGCCGCCTGCTTGGCGGAAATCTCTTCCCAGGCCGCGTTCAGCGCGATGAGGCGGCGTTCGGCCAGCTTGATCGCCTCGACCGGCACCCCACGGGCGAGCATCCGGTCCGGATGGCTTTCCTTGATGGCGCGTTTCCACGCCGCGCGCACCTCTTCGATGGGGCTGCCGGGGGCGATGCCCAGCACGTCATAGGGATCACGCGGCGCGCCTTCCACGAAACTGGCCTTCAGCGATCGGAAACAGCCGTCCGTCAGGCCAAAGATACGCGCCACCTCGCGCAGGAAATCATCCTCGCCGGGATGATAGTCCCCGTCCGCCACGGCGATGAGGAACAGCCCCTCCATCACATCCTCAAGCACGTCGCGATGTTCTGGGCCGAACATGCGGGCAATCTTGCGCGCATAGGCGTCAAAGCCCGCCACATCCTGCCGGGCAAGGTTGTAGACCCGGGCGGCATTGGCCTCTTCCGCCTCGTCCAGCGTGAAGACGCGGCGGAAGGCGGTCACCTCATCCTTCGTGACCTGCCCATCGGCCTTGGCGATCTTGGCCCCCAAGGCGATCACCGCGATGGTGAAGCCGACAGAAAGCTCCGGCTGGTGGTCGACATGGCCCTGCAATTTGTCGAAGACAACCGACAACGGCTCGCCTTGCGCGAGGGCTGACAGCGCTTCGGCGATGCGGGTCCAAATCGACATAAGAGGATATGATAGAGCGGTTTCAGCAGGAAGTCAGGCGAGGAACTTCTGCATCAGGACCAAATCCATCGTCCGCCCGAATTTGTGGCCGACCCGTTGCAGGATCGCCACCTCGGCAAAGCCCATCGCCGCGTGAAAGGCCCGTCCGGCGGGATTTTCGGCGCTGACACCCGCGAAAAGCGAGATCGCGCCGCGCGCGCGGGCGTGATCTTCCAGCGCCGTCATCAGGGCGCGGCCAAGGCCCCGGCCCTGCGCGGCGGGCGACAGCAGGATCGTGTGTTCCATCGTGCGGGCATAGCCCACCCCGCCCCGGAACTGCGCATAGGTGGCAAAGCCCAGCAGCGCGCCGTCTGCTTCGGCCAGAAGGAAGCCGTGCCCGTCGGCCTGACGGCTGCCGATCATCGCGGCGATGTCTGCTTCGGTCTTCTCGGCCGCGTTGAAGGTGATGGCCGTGTCGCGGATCACCGGGTTCCAGATCGCGGCGATGGCCGGGGCATCGGCGGGGGTCGCGTCGCGGATCATGTCAGCACCCGGTCCCCCTGCGGGGTGGAAATCGTGGCGCGCAGGGCAGGGGGGCCTTGCGTGATCACCACGCGGGGATCGTCCAGCCGTGCCAAGGCCGCGCGCAGGGCGGCGGCGTCTGGATGCGTCACCTCCAGCCGGACCAGACGCGCGCCGTGATCGGGCAGGCGGGGGGCGGGATGGGCCGCGCCCTCCCACTGGATCAGCGCGGGGTAACGGTTGTCGAAGGGCAGGATGCCCGTCTCGGGCACCGCCATCCGCCAGCGGAAATCGCCGCGCGCCAGCGCGACGGGGGTTCCCGTGCCGGGCGGGGCCTGCCGCAGCGCGGCCTCCATGTCATCGGTGGCGCAGATCCAGTTGGTCAGGCGCGGCGGGCCGGTGAAACGGTCCAGATCGAACCAGCGCGGCCATGCGGGGCGCGCCTGCGCCGGATCGGGGGCGATCACCTCCAGATACAGATCGGGGCCCAGCGACAGCAGGCGGTTATGCGTCGCCATATGGGCGTGTTGCCCGCCGGGGGCCAGCGGCAGACCCAGCGCCGCCTCCACCGCCGCCGCGCCTTCCTCCAGCGCAAGGCAGGAGATGGCGAGGTGATCCAGCCGCAGCATGTCAGGCGGTCGTCACGCGCGGCGTGGCCTTCATCGCCAGCGCGAGCGAGGCAAAGCGCGCCTGCGCCACCTCGCCAAACAGGGCATGGCCCCGCTCCGTCAGGGCCAGTTCCAGCACCTTCTTCTTCGCCTGCCAGCGCAAGCTGCCCGCCTCGGCCGGATCGGCGATAGAGAACATGGCGCCAAAGCGCATCGCCTTGCCCAGCACCTCGGCCTCTTGGATCTGCTGGTCGGTCAGCAGGCGGAACAGCGGCTCCAGCCGCGACCCCGACCGCGAATTCTTGTAGCGATGCAACAGCGACAGGCCAAGAAAAACGCGGCCGGGATGATCAAGCCCGCCAAGATTGGCGCGCGTGGCGTTGTCGAAACAGACTTCGGCGCGGTAATCCGGGTGCGCGCGCCATGTCGTGTCATGCAGAAGGCAGGCCGCCTTGACCAGACGCAGCCGTTCCTTGTCGGCCTCTTTGAACAAAGGCAGCAGGAAATCATACAGCTTCTTGCCGAAACCGGGGATGCGGGCCGAGGTGAGTTCGGCCATCCGCGCGGCCTCGATCAGCGGGTCGCGGGCGCGCAGGCGGGGCGGCATCTGTTCGTAAAGCAGCCCTTCGCGGATGCCATAGGCCGACACGTCGATCTCGGAGGGTTTCAGAATGCGGATCAACTCGCGCAGCACCTCGCAGGCCAGCGGCACAAGCTCCATCCGTTCCGACGATGTGCCGGTCTTGGCACGAAGGATCGCCGTGTCGCTGGCGGCGATCCAGTCCAGCGTGTCGATCAGGCTTTCGGGCGTCATGCGGTATTCGTGCAGCACGGTCAGCGGGTAGTTGCGCCGTTCCATGTCCAACCGCGCGATCACGCGCCATGACCCGCCCACAAGGTAAATGCGTTCGCCCGTCGATTTGATCGACCCTTGCGCCGTGGTGATCACCCGGTCGATCAGCTTGCGCCGCTTGGTGGCGTCGCCCTTCACCTGCTGCAGCCGGAACGGCCCCAGCGGGGTGGAAACGCGCTTGCCCACCTTGCCGTCGCCGATGCGCGCCAGTTCCATGGAATTGCCGCCAATGTCGCAGACCACGCCCTTCGCCTCGGGCCAGCCCAGAAGCACGCCCTGCGCCGACAGCCGCGCTTCTTCATCCCCGTCGATGACCCAAAGCTTCAGCCCCGTCTCGCGCAGAACCTCGGCCTGAAACTCCGGCCCATCCTCGGCCTCGCGCGTGGCGGCGGTGGCGACGACGGTGAGCGGTGAGATTTCCATCCCCTCGGCCAGATAGGCGAACCGCTTCAGCGCGGCCAGCGCCCGCACCCGCCCTTGCGGATTCAACCGCCCCGTCTCATGCAGCCCTTTGCCAAGGCCGCACATGATCTTTTCGTTGAAGAAATAGGCCGGGCTGCGCGCCGCGCCGTCAAAGACCACCATCCGCACGGAATTCGATCCCACATCCACCACGCCCACGCGTGACAGCGCCCGGACGGAAGGGTCATCGAACAGGGGGCGCCCGAAGGGCCCCCATTCCTCGTCACTGCCGGTCTCGGGGGCGGTGGCGGTATCGGTCATGGGCGCGGTCCTTCGTCTTCTGGGCCGCAAAGTGGCGCGGAACAGGGGGCGCGGTCAAGGATTCGGGAATGTGAATGCGGGCTGGTTGACCCCGCGTCACATGCCCCCCGGATCATCCCGCAACTGCGCCAGCCGCTGCACATCCTTGGCCCCTGCCGTGCCCCGCCCCGACAGCGAGGGGTTCTCCATGAAGAAGCGGTGGCAATTGAACAGCACGCCATCCGCCGGGGCCAGTTCGCGGTGATAGCTGCCATCGGGGCGCAGCACCCAGCTTTGCGCCTCATCCGCCAGATTGGCCGCCATGATCTGCCCTTCGATCTGGGCCTTCACGGTGGGGTTCATCACCTCGACCAGCGTCTCCACCCGACGGTTCAGGTTGCGCCCCATCCAATCGGCCGATGACAGGAAGACCCGCGCCTTCTGCGACGGCAGGCCATGGCCCGACCCGAAACAGACGATGCGCGAATGCTCCAAAAACCGCCCGACGATGGATTTCACCCGGATGTTTTCCGAAAGGCCTTTCACCCCCGGACGCACCCCGCAAATGCCGCGCACGACAAGGCTGATCTTCACCCCGGCCTGCGACGCGGCATAAAGCGCGTCGATCACCTCGGGGTCGATCAGGCTGTTCATCTTGGCCCAAATCTCCGCAGGCCGCCCGGCCTTGGCATGATCCGCCTCTTCGGCGATCAGCGACAGAAGGCGCGGCTTCAGGCTGATCGGCGAGATGGCGAGGTTTTCAAGCCCCTCGGGCTGCACATAGCCCGACAGATAGTTGAAGACCTTGGTCGCATCCCGCCCCAGCGCCGCATCGCAGGTGAAGAAGCTGAGGTCGGTGTAGATCCGCGCCGTGATCGGGTGATAGTTCCCGGTCCCGTAATGGGTATAGGTCACAAGGTTCTCGCCCTCGCGCCGCACGACGGTGCTGATCTTGGCATGGGTCTTGTAATGGATGAAGCCATAGACGACATGCGCCCCCGCCCGTTCCAGCCTGCGCGACTGACGGATATTGGCGGCCTCGTCAAAGCGCGCCTTCAACTCCACCAGCGCGGTGACGGATTTCCCCGCCTCCGCCGCCTCGCACAGCGCCGACACGATCGGGCTGTCCCATGAGGTCCGGTAGAGCGTCTGCTTGATCGCCAGCACATTGGGATCACGCGCCGCCTGTTCAAGAAAGCGGATCACAAGGTCGAAGGATTCGTACGGGTGATGCAGCAGGATGTCCTTCTGCCGGATCGCGGCAAAAAGATCGCCGTCATGATCCTGCACCCGTTCCGGGATGCGCGAGGTGAAGGTCGGCCACAGCAGATCGGGCCGCGAAGACAGCACCAATTCCTTCAGATCCGCGATGCCCAAAAGGCCGCGAATCTCCACCACCATATCCTCGGTAACGGCCAGTTCATCCATGATCAGCGCGCGCAATTCGGGCGGCGCGCCCGCCGACAGTTTCAGGCGGATCACCTCGCCCCGCCGCCGCCGCTTCAGCGCCGTCTCAAACTCGCGGACAAGGTCCTCGGCCTCATCCTCCACTTCCAGATCGCTGTCGCGTAGCACGCGGAAAATGCAATGCCCCCGGTCGGTATAGCCGGGAAACAGCATGTTCAGGTGCAGCAGAAGCAGTTCCTCAAGCGGCAGATAGCGATGCTCGCCCGGCTTGCCGGGCAGGGCCACGAAGCGCGAAATCTGCTGCGGGATGGGCAGCAGCGCCTGCAGCGTGCGGTGATCGCTTTCCCGCTCCAACTCCAGCGCCAGCGAAAAGCCCGTGTTGGGAATGAAGGGGAAAGGATGCGCCGGGTCGATGGCCAAGGGCGACAGAACCGGAAAGACCTTGTTCAGAAAGTGCTCTTCCAGATGCTTCAGATCGCGCGCCGTCAGCTTGGACCGCGTCAGAATGCTGATGCCTTGCGCCTCCATCTCCTTCTTCAATCGGTTGAAGCAGGACTGCTGCGTCAGCATCAGGCGGCGCGCATCGGCATGGATCAATGCCAGCTGCTCGGTCGGGCTGCGGCCATCCTCGGAATGGGCGGCATTGCCATTGCGGACCAGCGCGCGCAGACCCGCCACCCGGACGGTATAGAACTCGTCCAGATTGGTGGCCGAGATCGACAGGAACCGCAGCCGTTCCAGCAGGGGCACGGCGGGATTCGACGCCTCGTCCAGAACCCGCCAATTGAAGGCGAGCCAGGAAAGTTCGCGGTTGAAGAACCGTTCGGGCCCGGTGCGTTCCGCTTCGGGAAGGCTGACCGGGGCAGGGAAGGGGGCTTTAAGGAAATCGGACTGTGTCATGGCACGCGGGCGTAAGGGGGAAAAGCAACGCTGTCATGACAGATGATCACCCGCGCGCGGAACTGTCCAGCACCGCGCGGGCGGATCGGCGGGGCAGGTTCGACCAAGGGTTGCACCAAATCGTGATCTTTCCCGTGGTGCCCACCGGACTACCATCTCTGGATGCGACTTTGGCCCCTTCTCCTTGCGCTGCTGGCCACCCCCGCCTTGGGGCAGGAGGTGGATCTGGAACTGGTGCTGCTGGCCGATGCCTCCGGGTCCATCGACCAGTCCGAGATCGATCTTCAGCGACAGGGCTATGCGCAGGCGATCACCCATCCCGACGTGCTTTCTGCCATCGCCTCTACCCTGACCGGGTCCATCGCGGTCACCTATGTCGAATGGGCCGCCAATCAGGCCGTGGTGGCCGACTGGACCATCATCGCCACGCCCGAGGATGCCGAAGCCTTCGCCGCGTCGCTGCTGGTGCCGCCCCGCCTCGCCTCGGGCCGCAATGCCATCGGCGCGGCGCTTCTGGAAGGCAAACGGCTGATCGAGGGGAATGATATCATCGGTCTGCGCCGGGTGATCGACTTTTCCGGCGACAGCGCCAACAACTGGTCCGGCCCGTCGATCGAAGAGGCGCGGGAGGCCGTGCTGGCGGCGGGCATCACGATCAACGCGCTGCCGCTGATCCGGTCGCCCGCCGGGGGCGGGGACACCCCGCTGGTCGAAATCTACGAAGACCGCATCATCGGCGGCCCCGGGGCGTTTCTCGTGCCCGCCGATACCGGCGCCCGCTTTACCGAGGCGGTGCGGCGCAAACTGATCCTCGAAATCGCGGGCAGCCAGCCCGACGCGGCATCCCTGCCCACTGCCGCGCCCTGAGGCCGGGTTAAGCCATCGTTGACAAAGAGGCGTGTCACCGTGCGCTCTGTGCCCACAGTTTGCGGCACAGAATGCGGCACACAATCCGGCCCTATTTCTGCAGGGTTTTCAGATGCTCGGCCAATTCCACAAGGCGGATCGGCGTGGGCGTCATGATGCCATCGCCGCCATCATAGGGCACCAGTTCGCCGTCCAACAGGGCGGCGAATTGCGGCATCACCCGCCCGCCATCCTGCCCGCCCGTATAGCCCCAGATCTGCGCCATCACCCGCGTGCTGGGGAAGGTGCCGCCATTGCCCCGCGCCAGCGCCGTGAGGTCCGCAGGCTTTTGCGACAAGCCCGCCGCCATCTCGCCATCGCCCTTGCCCGAGGGGCCATGGCAGCTTGCGCAAAAGGCCGCGTAATCAGCGGCGCCAGAGGTCTGTTCGGCCTCATCCGCCCCCGGAAGGACGCAGGCCGCAAGACCGAAAAGCGAAATCATGCCAAGGGGATATAGGAATACGCGCTGCATCGGTCCCTCCGTCTTTTGTGATTGCCCCCAGTCAATCACAACCGCGCCCGGCGATCAACGCCCCTACCCAAGACGCGGCTTCGGGGCGGCCATCACCCGCCCGTCACACGCCCCTGATCCAGCCGGACGATGCGATCCATCCGCGCCGCAAGGTCAAGATTATGAGTCGCGATCAGCGCCGAAAGCCCCGTCTCGCGCACCAATTCCATCAGCGCGCCGAAGACCTGATCCGAGGTTGCGGGGTCAAGGTTCCCTGTGGGTTCATCTGCGAGCAAAAGCTTGGGCCGATTGGCCAGCGCGCGGCAGAAGGCGACCCGCTGCTGTTCCCCGCCCGACAAGGCCGCAGGCCGATGCGACGCCCGCCCCGCCACACCCACCCGCCCCAGCAAATCCATCGCATGACGTTCCGCCTCGCGCTGCGCCACGCCATTGGCCAATTGCGGTAACACGATGTTTTCCAAGGCAGAAAACTCGGGCAGCAGGTGGTGGAACTGGTAGATGAAGCCCACTTCGGCGCGGCGCGCGTCGGTCCGCGCGCGGTCGGACAGGCCCCCCATCTCGCGCCCGCCATGCAGGACGCGGCCCGTATCGGCCGTGTCCAACAGCCCCGCAATATGCAACAGCGTCGACTTCCCCGCACCCGACGGGGCCACCAACGCCACCACCTCGCCCCGCGCCACCGTCAGGCTCGCCCCGCGCAACACGATGACTTCGCTGGGTTTTCCGCGGTTATAGCCCTTTTCGATCCCGTCCAGAACCAGCGCCGCGTCACTCATAGCGCAGCGCCTCCACCGGGTTCATCCGCGCCGCGCGGCGGGCGGGGAACAGCGTGACGACAAAGGACAGAAACAGCGACAGCCCCACCGCCGACAGCACATCGACCAGCTGCAGCTTGGCAGGCAGGGCATAGATGCCGCGGATCGACGGGTCCCAGACCCCGCCCCCCGCCAAGTAGTTCACGAAAGAAAAGATCGGGTCGATATAGATGGCAAAAAGGCACCCCAACACCACCCCTAGTGCCGTGCCGACCAACCCGGTCGAGGCCCCGCAGAGGAAAAAGACCCGCAGCACCGCGCCTTCGGTCAGCCCCATGGTGCGCAGGATGCCGATGTCGCGCCCCTTGTTCTTCACCAGCATGATCAGACCCGAGATGATGTTCATCGACGCAATCAGGACAAGGATGGACAGGATCACGAACATGATGTTGTCCTCCACATCCAGCGCGCGCAGAAAGGCCCCGGAACTGTCGCGCCATGTCCAGAGCATCCCGTCGGGACTGGACGCCGCGAGCAGCGGGCCGGACAGATCATCCACCCGCTCCGGTTCCACCACCATCACTTCGATCTCGTCGGCGCGGCCTTCCTTGTTGAAATAGGCCTGCGCCTCGTCGAAGGGCATATAAAGCCGTGTGCGATCAATGTCATAGCGCCCGGCGGTGAAGATATAGACCACCTCATAGGCATTCACGCGAGGGCTGCTGCCGAAGGCCGTCTTCACGCCTGACGGCGCGATGACGCGGACGCGGTCGCCCAGACCTACGCCCAATTCGCGCGCGATGCCCGATCCGATGGCGATGCCTTCGGAAAAGCGGGCGATGTCGCCCTCGGCGTTCGCGCCGACACCCACGCGGGGGATCGCCTCCAGATCGGCGGGGCGGATGCCAAAGACCTCGGCCCCCGTGGTGCCTTCGCCCGCCGTCACCATGACCTGCCCCTTGATCAGAGGCGCGGCCCTCGTGACGCCCGGCACTTCAGCCAGACGGGCGGCGAGGGCGTCATACTCCTCAAAGCCGCGGATCAGCTGGCCGCTTTCGGTGACGCGGCCTGCGGAATAGACGGTGACATGGGCATTCGCGCCAAGGATCGTGTCCACGAATTCCGCCCGGAACCCCGCACGCACCGACAGCGTGGCGATCAGGGCAAAGACGGCTAAGGTGATGCCCGCAAGGCTGATCCATGTCATCACGCTGACCCCGCCTTCGGCGCGGCGGGCGCGCAGATAGCGCCAAGCGATCATCCATTCAAAGCGCGAGAAGGGGGCGGTGCTTGCCATGTCCTGCCTGTGACGACGCCCCTTGGGGCCTTTTGCGCGCGGACAGTGTCGGCAAGCCTGCCGAAGGTCAAGCCGCGCGCCGTCACTCTCGCGTGGGTCAGCCTGCCACCGCCAGCGCGACGGCGGCGAAATGCAGCCCCGCCGCCACGGCGACGAAAAGGTGCCAGATGGCATTGTGGAATTTCAGCCCGTGCCAGCGGTAAAACCCCACCCCCGCCACATAGGTGATCCCGCCCAGCACCAGAAGCCAGAGGGATGCGATCGGCAGCGCCTCACGCGCAGGCCCGATGGCCGCAACACCCACCACCCCCAGCGCGATATAGGCGATGACAGACAGGCGGTCATAGCGTCCGGGCAGCGCCACCTTGACCACCACGCCCAGCAGTGCGCCTGCCCAGACCACCCCGGCCAGAAGGGCGGCGAAGAGGCCGTCTTGAAAATGCACGACAACGGCCGTGTAGGTGCCCGCAATCATCACGTATATGGCGGAATGGTCGAACCGGCGCAGCACCCATTTCAGCGCCGAATTGGGCACCATGTTATAGGCCAGCGAAAAGCCGAACATCGCGAAATAGCCCGCCGCATAGACGGCCAGCGCGGCGAAGATGCCGATCTCGCCCTCTGCGAGCACATGGCTGAGCAACACCGCAAAGGCGATCACCCCCGCCACCAAAGCCACGGCATGGACGATGCCATCGGCCAAAAGCTCGCCCGTCGTGAAGGGCCGCTTTTTCAAGCGCGGGTGATCGGCGGGCAGGGACATGCGGGGGCTCCGTTGCAGAGGCTACAGGATGCCCCCGAAGCGCGGCGAGTCAACGCGACAGCCCGCCCCCTGACGCTACGTCATGAGCTTCATCTTGGCCCGAAATACTCCGGGGGGTGCGGTCCCAACGGGACCGCGGGGGGCTGGCCCCCCGAAAAATTTTCGTACGAAAATTTTTCGCCCGCGGCGGGTGCCGCGGGTCGAGGTCACCTACCCGCGTAGATCTGGGCGATCCGGTCCACCGCCGCCTCGGGCGACATCTCTTCGCTTTCGCCCGTCCGGCGCGAGGTCAGTTCCACCACGCCATTGGCAAGGCCCCGCGGGCCGACAGTGATCCGCCAGGGCAGGCCGATCAGGTCCATCGTGGCGAATTTCGCCCCCGCCCGTTCGTCGCGGTCGTCGTAGAGCGCCTCTAGCCCTTTGGCCGCCAGCGCCTTGTAGAGGCCCTCGCAGGCCGCATCCGCAGCAGCATCGCCCTGTTTCAGGTTCACGATCCCAACCGGGAAGGGCGTCACGCCTTCCGGCCAGATGATGCCCTTGTCGTCATGGCTGGCTTCGATGATCGCGCCCAGAAGGCGGCTCACGCCGATGCCGTGGCTGCCCATCTCGACCGGCACGCGGGACCCGTCAGGGGTCACCACGGTGGCCCCCATCGCCTCGGAATACTTGGTGCCGAAATAGAAGATCTGCCCCACCTCGATGCCGCGCCCGACCTTGCGATGCGCCTCGGGCACGCTGTCGAACACCGCTGCGTCATGGGTTTCGTCGGTGCGGGCGTAGAGCGTCGTGAATTCCTCGCAGACCTTGGCCACCTGCGTGCGGTCGTCATAGTCGATGTCGCGCGCGCCGAGTTTCAGACCCGTCACCCGGTCGTCATAGAAGACCTCCGACTCGCCCGTCTGGGCGAGGACAAGGAATTCATGCGTATTGTCCCCGCCGATGGGGCCAGAGGCCGCGCGCATCGGGATGGCGGTCAGGCCCATGCGTTCATAGGTGCGCAGATAGCTGACCATGTGGCGGTTATAGGCATGGATCGCGGCGTCGCGGTCGATGTCGAAGTTATAGCCGTCCTTCATCAGGAATTCGCGGCCCCGCATCACGCCAAAGCGCGGGCGCATCTCGTCGCGGAACTTCCACTGGATGTGATAGAGCGTCAGCGGCAGGTCCTTGTAGCTGTTCACATGCGCCCGGAAGATGTCGGTGATCATCTCCTCGTTCGTGGGACCATAAAGCATCTCGCGCTTCTGCCGGTCGGTGATGCGCAGCATTTCCTGACCGTAATCGTCATAGCGCCCGGATTCGCGCCACAGATCCGCCGGTTGCAGCGTGGGCATAAGGAGCGGGATGTGACCGGCGCGGATCTGTTCCTGATGGACGATCTCTTCGATCCGGCGCAGCACGCGATAGCCCAGCGGCAGCCAGGAATAGATGCCCGCCGCCTGCTGCTTGATCATGCCCGCGCGCAGCATATAGCGGTGCGAGACGATCTGCGCCTCGGCGGGGTTTTCCTTCAGGACGGGCAGGAAGTAGCGGGTCAAGCGCATGGGGCGTCTCCGATCAATGCGCGCTTGGCTTACGCAATTGAAACAATCACCGCAAGCCGATCACGCCGGATAACGCCTAGGTAAGAAGTATGAAACGTAGTGATCGGGCAGAGGGGGGCAGCGCGTAGCACTTGTGACATGGCAGTTCCGCCCTGTCGCATCAAACGGGGACGTATCATGAAACTCAAGCTTGCACTGGCCGCGCTGGCCCTGACCGCCACCACCGCTTCGGCTCAGAGCATCGTCGACATCGCCGCCGGCGATGAACGCTTTACCACGCTGGTCGCCGCCGTGACTGCCGCCGGTCTGGCCGAGACGCTGGCTGGCCCCGGCCCCTTCACCGTCTATGCCCCGGTGAACGAGGCCTTTGCCGCGCTGCCGGAAGGCACGGTGGAAACCCTTCTGAAGCCGGAAAACAAGGGCCAGCTGACGGATGTGCTGCTGTATCACGTCGATGACCGCAACCTGCCCGCCGCCGCCATTCCGGCTGGGTCCAACTATTTCAAGCCGCTCTTGACCTCGCAGCGGCTGTGCATCACGGCAGGCGCCGATGGCGTGACCATCGCGGATGGTACGGGCGAGGTGGCCAATGTCATCATCGCCGACATCAAGGCCGACAACGGCGTGATCCATGTGATCGACAAGGTGCTGCTGCCCGGCACGCGTCCCGCTTGCCACTGATCGGGCAGGGCAGACCGCTTTATCTGCATCACAAGGCACGGGCGGGCGCAGGCACATGCGCCCGCCCTTGCACCTTTTGCCGGGAGGCATGATATCATGCATCCGCAAACCCGGAGGCATCGATGGCCCTGCCCGTAAGGCAACAGCTTTTCTACTGGGGGATCGCCACGGCGGTCTTTCTCTTTCTGCTCTGGGCCTTGGGCAACGTGATGCTGCCCTTCCTTGTGGGCGGCGCCATCGCCTATTTCCTAGACCCCGTCGCCGACCGGCTGGAACGCCTGGGCATGTCGCGGGTGGGGGCGACGGTGACCATTTCGCTCGCCGCGCTGCTGATGGCGGTGCTGCTGGTGCTGGCGATCATCCCGACCCTGATCCAGCAGTTGACCGGCCTGATCAACGCCGCGCCCGAGATTTCGCAGCGCCTGCAGGCCTTTCTGGTGGAACGATTCCCGGAACTCTCCGACAGCACCTCGACCATTCGCCAGACGCTGGCGCAGATCGCGCAGACGATTCAAGCCAAGGGCGGACAACTGGCCGAGACGCTGCTGTCTTCGGCCATGGGGATTGTCTCGGCTGTCGTCTTCATCGTCGTCGTGCCGGTGGTGGCCTTCTACCTGCTGCTGGACTGGGACCACATGGTCGCCAAGATCGACAGCCTGCTGCCGCGCGACCACGCGCCGGTGATCCGTCGGCTGGGGAATGAGATCAACGCCGTGCTGGCGGGTTTCGTGCGCGGGCAATTGTCCGTCTGCCTCTTGCTGGGCAGTTTCTATGCCATGGCCCTAATGCTCGCGGGGCTGCAATTCGGTCTTGTCGTGGGGGCCATCGCCGGGGCGATCACTTTCATTCCTTATGTGGGGTCGCTGGTGGGTGGCGCGCTGGCCATTGGGCTGGCGCTGTTCCAATTCTGGGGCGATTGGGTGTCCATCGCCTTCATCGCGGGCATCTTCGCGGCGGGGCAGTTCATCGAAGGCAACATCCTGACGCCCAAGCTGGTGGGCAATTCGGTGGGGCTGCATCCGGTTTGGCTGCTGTTCGCGCTGTCGGCCTTCGGGTCGCTGTTTGGCTTTGTCGGTATGCTGGTGGCGGTGCCCGTCGCGGCGGCCATCGGGGTGCTGACGCGCTTTGGCATCCAGCAGTATCAGTCCAGCCTGCTCTATCGCGGCTATGCAGGGCATGAGCCCCCTGAAGCAAGGGACGAGGCGGCGGAGTGATCCGGCAACTGACGTTCGACCTGCCCGCCCGCACCGCATGGCGGCGGGAGGATTTCTTCGTCTCGCCCGCCAATGCGGTGGCGCTGGCGGCGCTGGACGATTGGCGCAACTGGCCGGGGGGGAAGATGGTGCTCTGCGGGCCGAAGGGCAGTGGCAAGACCCATCTCGCCCGACTGTGGGCGGCAGAGACAGGGGCGGCGGTGCTGCCCGCCACAGCGCTGGCCGAGGCGGACCTGCCCTCGCTGTCGGCCCTCGGCGCGGTGGCGGTGGAGGATGCGGATGCCGCGGCGGGCGACGGGGCTTGCGAGGCGGCCTTCTTTCATCTGCACAACCTTGTCACGCAATCCGGGCACCTTCTGGTGACGGCCGCCACGCCCCCGCGCGACTGGCACCTCTCGCTGCCCGATCTGGCCAGCCGCTTGCAGGCGGCGACATTGGCGCGGATCGAAGCGCCGGATGACGCGCTTTTGTCGGCGGTGCTGATCAAGCTGTTCGCCGACCGTCAACTGGCCGTGCCGCCCGCGCTGATCCCCTACATGGTGCAGCGGATGGAGCGGTCCATCGACGCCGCCCGCGATCTGGTCGCGCGGCTGGATGCAAGGTCACTGGCCGAAGGGCGGGCGATCACGCGGGTGATGGCGGCGGAGGAATTGGGGGAGTAGGGGCGGTGCGTGCGCGCACGCACCCTACGTCAGCATCCGTTGCACGATGCCGGGGTCCTTGGCGATCAGTGCCAGCAGGACGCGGGCCGGGCCTTCGGGGCGACGGCGGGACTGTTCCCAGTTCAGAAGCGTGCCCTTGCTGACCCCGATGGAACGGGCAAACTCCGCCTGACTGAGGCCGGTGGAGGCCCGGATCGCGCGCACGTCGGGGGTGGGGACGTCGATGTGGTGGGTGATGGAGCCTTCGGTGTGGCCGTTGAGGTAGGCTTCGGCTTCTTTGAGGCCTTGCATGATGCGGGTGAAGGCTTCGGACATTGGGGGGCACCGTTTAATGGACGGCCTTGTTTTGTGCGGTGGGGGAGTTGGTGTCAACGGAATTTTGCCGCATGGGGAGACCGGGCCGGACAAGATAGGCGTCAGTGTAGGGTGTGCGCTTTGCGCGCACCGTTGCGGTGGTTCTGGTCGGGGGAGGGGTGCGCGCGGAGCGCGCACCCTACGCTTGCTGCCTTCCGAAAAGAATTAACTCTCTGAAATCTGCTTCACGGATAACGCGGATGTTTTGTCCCTCAGAAATGAGTTCCTCGGCTTTTCGGTGCTTTGCTGTCTTTGGATGCCCAGCTAGACGCTGAACATCAACGTCTCCAACAACAATCATCGTTGTCTTTCTCGAAACTGCGTTTCCAATTTCGCAGCCAAGTTCCGCCGCAGCATCTTCTGCTTCTTTCCTTGGAATGGTGAGGGAGCCAGTAAACACCACAACTTCTCCATATAGCGGTCCATCAACATTGGCGGTTGCACGTTTTTCTTCCACACCACGGGATGGCCTAATGGGGGCATGTGTGCTGATAAAGGTGGATTCCAAGTCAAGCCCAGAGTGCTTCATTGCAGCGAGAAGTACTTGCCCGCATGCTTTTGCATCCTCAAGAGCATTGTGATGTCGGAAAGAGTAGCCGATCATCTTGCAGAGGTTCTTTAGTCCATAGCCAGAACGGGCACATTCCTCCCAAGTGCGCCGAGCGACTTTCGCGGAGTCAAGCCATCTGTTGGTTAATGGCTGTTGTGAGTATCGAGCTGATGCTTGTGCTATAGCAACACGATCAAAATGCATATGAGTGACGATCGGCCGATCACCAACTATCGAGCAAAGTGCGGGGAAAACATCCCTAAATGTTGGAGCATCACGCACGTCATTCTCTTTAATTCCGTGAATAGACACGTTCAAACCGTCAAAGAAGTCTTGGGGATCAACCAAGGAATACCACTCTGTCGTTATTATTCCATTTTCGAAAACAGCCACGCCAATTGAACAAATTGAAGCCATGTCGGCATTTGCAGTCTCTACGTCTAATGCCACGAAATTCATTAGCTACTCCTTTCACTAGTAAAAGAACTATCGAAGCGAGGAGCCTCGAAACTATTCAAACATCCAACTCCTCCACAAACCGCGCGTTCTCCTGGATATACTGGAAGCGCAGTTCCGGCTTCTTGCCCATCAGCCGTTCCACCAGATCGCCTGTCTCGCCCGGGGCATCCTCGTCGATCGACACCCGGATCAGCTTGCGTGACTTCGGGTCCATCGTCGTGTCCTTCAGGTCCTTGGCGTCCATCTCGCCCAGACCCTTGAAACGCTGCACGTCGATCTTGCCCTTGCCGCCAAGGCCCTTGGCGAGCCATTCCTCTTTCTCGGCATCGGACGCCACATAGATGCGTTTCGCCCCTTGGGTCAGGCGATACAAGGGTGGGCAGGCGAGGTAGAGGTGGCCCTTGTCGATCAGGGGCCGCATCTGGGTGAAGAAGAAGGTCATCAGGAGCGAGGCGATATGCGCCCCGTCCACATCGGCATCGGTCATGATGATGATCTTGTCATAGCGCAGATCGTCGACCTTGAACTTCGTGCCCATACCTACCCCCAGCGCCTCGCAGATGTCGCGAATCTCGCTGTTGTCGTTCAGCTTGGCCGAGGCCGCGCCGAGCACGTTCAGGATCTTGCCCTTCAGCGGCAGCAGCGCCTGCGTTTCCCGATCCCGCGCGCCTTTGGCCGATCCACCGGCGCTGTCGCCTTCGACGATGAAGAGTTCGGTGCCTTCACGGTTCTTGGCGGTGCAGTCGGTCAGCTTGCCGGGGAGGCGCAGCTTCTTGGTGGCGGATTTGCGGGCGGTTTCCTTTTCCATCCGACGCCGCAGCCGTTCTTCGGCGCGCAGGATCAGGAAATCGAGGATAGCGCCGGCGGATTTGGTGTCATTCGCGAGCCAGTTGTCGAAATGGTCGCGCACCGCGCCTTCGACCCATTTTGCGGCCTCTTCGGTGGAGAGGCGGTCTTTGGTCTGGCCCACGAATTGCGGTTCGCGGATGAAGCAGGACACCAGCGCGCAGCCCCCAGCGAGCAGGTCGTCGCGGGTGATGAGTTCCGCCTTGCGGTTCTTCACAAGGTCCCCGTAGGCGCGGATGCCTTTCAGGATGGCGGCCCAGAAGCCGCCTTCATGTGTGCCGCCCTCGGGCGTGGGCACAGTGTTGCAGTAGGATTGGATGAAGCCGTCGCGGGCGGGTGTCCAGTTGATCGCCCATTCCACCGATCCGGGGACGTTGTATTTCTCGGTAAAGCTGACCTTCCCGGCAAAGGGCCGGTCGGCATAGGTGGAGGTCTTGGCGAGCGTGTCGGAGAGGTAGTCGGCCAAGCCACCGGGGAAGTGGAAGGTGGCCTCCTGCGGGGTTTCGCCATCGTTGATGGCGGATTTCCAGCGGATTTCGACGCCGGAGAAGAGATACGCCTTCGACCGGACCATCTTGAGCAGACGCGCGGGCTTGAAGGTCTGCGATCCGAAAATCTCTGCATCGGCATGGAAGGTGACCGAGGTGCCGCGGCGGTTGGGGGCGGGGCCGATCTTCTGCACCGGCCCTTGTGGGATGCCGCGCGAAAACTCTTGCGCGAAAAGCTCGCGGTTCCGCGCCACCTCCACCCGCATGTGATCGGACAGCGCGTTGACGACTGAGGCGCCCACGCCATGCAGACCGCCCGACGTGGCATAGGCATCACCGCCGAACTTGCCGCCCGCGTGCAGGGTGCACAGGATCACCTCCAGCGCGGACTTGCCGGGGAATTTCGGGTGCGGGTCGATCGGGATGCCGCGCCCGTTGTCGCGGATGGTGACGGCGTAATCGGCGTGAAGCTCCACCTCGATCCGCGTGGCATGGCCGGCCACCGCCTCGTCCATCGAGTTGTCGAGGATTTCCGCCACAAGGTGGTGCAGCGCGCGTTCATCCGTGCCGCCGATATACATGCCGGGGCGTTTGCGGACGGGCTCCAGCCCTTCGAGCACCTCGATGGAAGAGGCGTTGTAGCTCTGGTCCCCGGAGGAGAGGAGGTCATTGGCCATGCGCGTGCTCGATTCTTTATGGGTGCCCTGTGGCCTGTGATTAGACCATCGCAGGGGGGGCGGGCGCAAGATGTGGGGGTTGTCCTGTCCCGTGGCTGGGCTATTGCTGTTGCGAGGCAATCAAGGGAGGCGGATCATGCGGGTTCTGTTCACGGGCGGGTCGGGGAAGGCGGGCAAGCATGTGGTGGCCTATCTGGCCGCAGCGGGGCATCGTGTGGTCAATGTCGACCGGGTGCCGCTGAATCACCCCGGCGTGCATGACGTCCTCGCCGACATCACCGATGCGGGGCAGATGTTTTCGGTCATGTCGGGCCATGCGGGTTATGACGAGCTTGATCAGGGTGCGGCCAAACCCTTCGATGCCGTGGTCCATTTCGCCGCGATCCCGCGGCTGATGATGTGCGCGGATACCGAGACGTATCGCGTCAACGTGGTGGGAACCTACAACGTGATCGAGGCGGCGGTGAAGCTGGGGATCCGCAAGATCCTCATCGCCTCGTCCGAGACGACCTATGGAGTTTGCTTCTCGGAAGGTGTGGTGGACCCCAAGGTCCTGCCCTTGGAAGAGGATTACGACATCGACCCGATGGACAGCTACGGCATGTCCAAGAAGGTGAACGAGGTCACGGCGCGCAGCTTCCAGCGCCGGTCAGGGTTTGACATCTACGCGCTGCGGATCGGCAACGTGATTGAGCCGCATGAATATGCGACGGTCTTCCCGCCCTTGAAGGACGATCCGGGCCTGCGTCGGCGGATTACGTTTTCCTATATCGACGCGCGCGATCTGGGGCAGATCGTCGATCTCTGCCTGAAGAAGGACGGGTTGGGGTATCAGGTCTTCAACGCCGTCAACGACACGAATTCCGTGCCGCAGGAGAATGCCGAACTGCTCAAGCGGTTCTTCCCCAATGTGCCCCTGTCGCGCGAGGTGGGGCCGAACGAAAGCCTCCTGTCTAACCGCAAGATCCGCGAGGTGCTGGGCTTCAAGGAACAGCACAATTGGCGGCAATATGTGATGTGACCGGACGTAGGATGGGCAGTATTGCCCATCCTACACTGCCGCGGTCCTGCTATTCCGGTTCCGCCATCCGGCCTGCCCACATCTTCTGGAAGGCGGAGCGCGACTGTGCGGCCTTCAGCCAGCGCGCCACTTCGGGGAATTCGGCGATCAGGGCGGCGTTGCCCTGCGCGTAGCGCAGGCATTCGGCGGTGTTGATGTCGGCCACGGTGAAGCGGTCGCCCACCAGCCAGTCGCGGCCGGCAAGGTGGCTGTTCAGACGGGCGAGGGGACGGCGCAGCTTTTCGGCGGCAACCTTCACGATGCCTTCGCCCGTGGCCCCGGCTGGGGCTTGCAGTATCTCCAGCGCCGGGCCTTCCACGGCGGTCGCAGCGAACAGCGCCCATTGCTCCATCTGCGCGGTTTCCGCGTCATCCGCAGGCCCCAGCGCACCGCCATAGCGTCGGGCGAGGTAGAGCGAGATGGCAAGACTTTCAGTCAGGATCAGGTCACCATCCTGCAAGGCGGGGATCTGGCCTTGCGGGTTGATTTTCAGGAATTCGGGCGAGGCGGAATGCAGCGGTGCGTCCGACGCCTTGGGGTCGGCCAGCCGATAGGCCTGGATTACGGGAACATGGGTAAAGGGCGTGCCAGTTTCGTGCAGCAGCCAGAGCGGGCGCGTCGCCCGCGAGCGGTAGACGCCATAAAGCGTGAGCATGGTCGGTCCTTCGGAGTCGTGGGTCCTCGACCGCAGGCTAGACCGGGACAGCCTGCAACATAAAGTGTAAGTTTTGCCGTTATTGACTGGGATCAAGGCGCGAACCGCACCGCTATGGGAGGGGTGCGGGATCACTTTCGAGGGAGGTTCGTGATGGACGGGGACAAGGTGGAAAAGGCTGACGGGCTTCCGCTCGACGCGCCGCAGCCCGAGGCCGAGGTTGGGGCCGAGGCTGAGGACGACCATCCGCAGGGGCCGCAGCATTATCCCACGGTCAGTTCCGACCGGATTCGCGCCACTTTCGAAGCGGGTCTCTACCCCTATCATCGGCCCTTGGGTCGAAAGGCCTATGAAACCGAAAAGGCCGCCCTTCAGGCCGAGCTTTTGAAGGTCCAGATCTGGGCGCAGGAGACGGGGCAAAAATTCGTCATCCTGATGGAAGGGCGCGATGCCGCCGGCAAGGGCGGCACGATCAAGCGCTTCATGGAACATCTGAACCCGCGCTATGCCCGCGTCTGCGCCCTGACGAAGCCCAGCGATGTGGAAAAGGGGCAGTGGTTCTTCCAGCGCTATATCGCGCATCTGCCGACGGCGGGGGAAATGGTCTTCTACGACCGCAGTTGGTACAACCGCGCGGGGGTGGAGCGGGTGATGGGCTTCTGCTCCCCCTCGGAATACCTTGAATTCATGCGGCAGGTGCCAGAGCTGGAGCGGATGCTCGTCCGGTCGGGCATCCGGCTTTACAAATACTGGTTCTCGGTCACGCAGGAAGAGCAGCGCAAGCGTTTCGAAGCGCGCGAGACAGACCCGTTGAAGCGGTGGAAACTCTCGCCCATCGACAAGGCGTCCTTGGACAAATGGGATGACTATACCGAGGCGAAAGAGGCGATGTTCTTCTACACGGACACGGCCGATGCGCCCTGGGTCATCGTCAAGTCCAATGACAAGAAGCGCGCGCGCCTGAACGCCATGCGGCATTTCCTGCTGACGGTGGATTATCCCGAAAAGAACTGGGACGTGATCGGCCTGCCCGATCCGCTGATCGTGGGGCGGGCCAGCCAGGTGATCAACGGGGCGGGGCATATCCTTGATGCCGCGACCCACCCGGCGGTTCGCCGCTGAGGGTGGTTGCGGCGGGGCGGACGGGGGCCTAACTCTGGCGCCATGGGCATTGGCCGGAGGGGGCATGCATCTGGCGTGGGCGATGGCGGGTCTGGTGGCGCTGGCGGGGCCTGCGGCGGCCCATCCGCATATCTTCATGGAGACGGAGATCGAGGTGCTGCGCGATGCCGAGGGGCGCGCGGCCGCGCTGCGCGTGACCTGGACCTATGACCCCTTCTTCTCGCTGGTCCTGATCACCGAACGGGGGCTGGATCCGGATGGGGACGGCACCCTGACGGCGGCGGAAACGGCGGCGCTTCAGGGGTTCGACATGAATTGGGAACCGGGCTTTCCGGGCGACACGTATGCCTTCGCCGGGGCGCAGGCGGTGGCCCTGTCCGGCCCGCGCGACGGCGTGGCGCGTTATGAGGGGGGGCGGATCATCTCCTCCCATATCCGCGATCTGGTGGTTCCGGTGTCGGGGCTGCTGGTGGTGAAGAATTACGACCCCACCTATTACACCGAATACACGATCCGTGCCGTGCGGGCCGAAGGCTGCGCGACCGAGATCATCGCCCCCGACCTGACCGAGGCCGAGCGCGCCCTTCAGGCGGCCTTGGCCGAATTGCCCGCGGATGTGGATGTCGAGATGGGCTTTCCCGAGGTGGGGGCCGTTTTCGCGCAAGAAGTGCGGGTCACATGCGCCGCATCCTGACGCTGGCCGGGATCGGGGTGGCGGCCCTGCTGGGGCTGCTTTGGCTGTCGGGCGGGGTCGACAGTCTGGCGCGGGCGGCGGCCGAGGCGCAGCGTGCGCTGCAGGCCCCGCTGGCGGGGGCGGTGCGCGCAGTGCAGGCGGGGCAGCCTGCGGCATGGGCTGGGCTCATGGTCATATGTTTTGGTTATGGCGTCGTGCATGCGGCGGGGCCGGGGCATGGGAAGTTCGTGATCGGCGGCTATGGTCTGGCGCGACGAGTTCCCTTGCTGCGTCTGGGGACAGTCGCGCTTGCGGCCTCTCTGGCGCAGGCGGGCGTGGCGGTGGCGCTGGTCTATGCGGGCGTGCTGGCGCTGGGCTGGACGCGGGAGCGGATGGTGGGGCTGGCCGAGGGGGCATTGGCGGCGGCAAGCTGGGGGGTGATCGTGGTGCTGGGCCTGTGGCTGGTCTGGCGGGGCCTGCGCCGGGCGCTGCAGCAGGCACGTGCCCGGACGGCGGATGCGGGGCATGGCCTCCACCATCACGGCCATCACCATCACGACCACGACCATGACTATGAGCATGACCACGGTCCTGACTGCGGCTGCGGCCATTCCCATGGGCCGAGCGTGGCCGAAGTGGCCGGTCTGACCGGCTGGCGCGATACGCTGGCCTTGATCGGCAGCGTGGCGATCCGGCCCTGTTCCGGGGCGCTCTTCCTGCTGATCCTGACCTTCCAGATGGGCATCGGCGCGGCGGGCGTGGCCGGGGCCTTCGCCATCGGACTGGGCGTGGCAGTGGTCACCATCGGGGTCGCGAGTCTGGCGGTCTGGTCGCGCGAAGGAGTGCTGGCGGGCTTGGGCGAGGCGCGGGTCTGGAAGGTGCTGCCGGTGATCGAGATCGCAGGCGGCGCGATGATCGCGGCGCTGGCGATAGGGATGCTGCTCGGGGCGTAGGATGGGCAATACTGCCCATCCTACCGGATGAAATCCGGCACAGACAACGCCGCAGCGCGGCGAGGGTCGCGTCTTGTTCCTGTCGCGGCGCGGGGTTAAGCCGGGCCCATGACGCAGCCCCTGACCCATACCGGCCACGCACGGGCCACTCTCGTGCTGGGCCTGCCCCTCATCGGCAGCCATCTTGCGCAGATGGCGCTACATGTCACCGATACGGTGATGATGGGCTGGTACGGGGTGACGGAACTGGCCGCCACGGTTCTGGGCGCGTCAAGTTTCTTCGTGATCTTCATCCTCGGCTCCGGTTTCGCGCAGGCCGTGATGCCCATGGTCGCGGCGGCGCTGGCGGAAGGGGACGAGACGCAGGTCCGCCGCGACGCCCGCATGGGGCTGTGGCTGTCGATCCTCTTTGGTCTGGCCTGCTATCCCCTGTTCTGGTGGTCGGGTCCGATCCTGCTGGCGCTGGGCCAGAAGCCAGAGGTGGCGGAGCTGTCGCAGGCTTACCTGCAGGTGGCGGGGCTGGGCATGATCCCCGCGCTGATGGTGATGGCGCTGAAAAGCTATCTCGCCGCGCTGGGGCGAACGCAGGTGGTGCTTTGGGTCACGCTGGGATCGGTCGCGCTGAACGTCGCGATAAACTGGGCCTTCATCTTCGGCAATTGGGGCGCGCCGGAACTGGGCGTGGTGGGGGCGGCGCTGGCGACGCTCGCTGTGCAGGTGGCAAGCGTTGCCGCGCTGGGCCTTTACGCGGGCTGGTTGCCCGAATTGCGGCGGTTCCGGCTGTGGCAGCGGTTTTGGCGGGCGGATTGGGTGGCCTTTGGCCGCGTGTTCCGGCTGGGCTGGCCCATAGGGCTGACCGGGCTGGCCGAAAGCGGGATGTTTCAGGCCAGCGCCCTGATGATGGGCTGGATCGGCACGGTGGAACTGGCCGCACATGGCATCGCGATGGAGGTGGCGGCGCTGGCCTTCATGGTGCATCTGGGCCTGTCCAATGCGGTGACGATCCGCACGGCCCATGCCGACGGGGCAGGGGACGCGCGCGCCATGCGCGACGGGGCGCTGGTGGGGATCGCGCTGTCCTTCGGCTTTGGCGTGGCCATGGTGGTGCTGTTCCTCGCGCTGCCCGAGCCGATCATCGCGGTCTTCCTCGACATGGCGAAACCCGAAAGCGCCGAGATCGTGGCCTTCGGCACTGTACTTCTAGCGCTGGCGGCGTTGTTCCAATTGGCCGATGCGATGCAGGTGATCGCGCTGGGCCTTCTGCGCGGGGTGCAGGACACCAAGGTGCCCATGTGGTTGGCGGCGGTCAGCTATTGGGGCATCGGCATCCCCTGCAGCTATGTGCTGGCCTTCCCGCTGGGCTTTGGTGCGGTGGGGCTCTGGCTGGGGCTGGTGGTGGGGCTGACCTGCGCCGCAGCCAGCCTGATGTGGCGGTTCTGGGCGGGCTATCGGCGGCGGGCGCTGGCGGGGTGAACAGCGTGCCTCACGTGGGCACCGTCACTCCGCCGCCTTGGCCCCCTTGACCAGCCGATCCGCCTTGCGCCGGATCAGGACCGACCGCAGGTCATGCATGGCAAGGAGAAGGGCGTCCGTCACCTGATCGAGATCCTCATCGCTCGCGCGTGTCTGCGCCCACTGCGCGGTCAAGTTCAGATGATCGACCGCCCGGCGGATGTCGTCGAGGTCGCGCCGCGACAGTTCCGCGCTGCGGGTGGCGATCCAATCCTTGATCAGCGCGCGTTCCTGCGGCGTGAGGGCATGATCTCCATGCGCCTTCACATTGCCGTTCTTCAGGTTGATCGTCGCGATCTCGTCCAACTCGATCCGGCGCTGGCGGTTCTCGGTATCCACCTTGAACAGCACGGCTCCGTTCTCGCGGATGCGGAAATAATAGTCCGGCAGATCGCCCGGCACGCCATACCCCCCTCAGACAAGCCCCGCACAGAAGTTCTGGATGCGCGTGCAGGCCTCGGCCAGCACGGCATCCGACGTAGCGTAACTGACGCGGAAGTTCGGGGAAAGACCGAAGGCCGCGCCAAAAACAACGGCGACCCCGGTTTCCTCCAGCAGCGCCTCGGCAAAGACCTCGTCATTGGTGATGATCTTGCCCGTGGCGGTGGCCTTGCCGATGCAGCCCGAAATGTCAGGATAGACGTAGAAGGCCCCTTCCGGGGTGGGGCAGGTGATGCCTTTCGCCTTGTTCAGCATCGACACCACCAGATCGCGGCGACGCTGGAAAAGCGCGCGGTTCTCGGCAAGGAAATCCTGCGGCCCGGTCAGCGCCTCAAGCGCCGCATATTGCGCGACCGACGAGGGGTTGGAGGTGGACTGGCTCTGGATCGTGCCCATGGCCTTGATCAGGGCCACGGGGCCCGCGGCATAGCCGATCCGCCAGCCGGTCATCGCATAGGCCTTGGACACCCCATTGCAGGTGAGCGTGCGGTCATAAAGGCCGGGTTCCACCTCGGCCGGGGTGCAGAATTTGAAGTCGTCAAAGACGAGGTGTTCGTACATATCGTCCGACATCACCCAGACATGGGGGTGGCGCATCAGCACATCGGTCAGGGCCTTCAGCTCGTCCCGTGTGTAACCTGCCCCGGTGGGGTTTGACGGCGAGTTAAAGATGAACCACTTCGTCCGCGGCGTGATCGCCGCCTCAAGCTGGGCGGGGGTCAGCTTGAACTGCGTCTCGATCCCCGCCACGACAGGCACGGGCGTCCCGCCCGCCAGCATCACCATATCCGGATAGCTGACCCAATAGGGGGCCGGAATGATGACCTCGTCGCCCGGGTTCAGGGTGGCCATCAGCGCGTTGTAAAGGATCTGCTTGCCGCCCGTGCCGACGGTCACCTGCGCAGGGGTGTAGGTCAGGCCGTTTTCGCGCAGGAATTTGGTGCAGATGGCGGCCTTCAGTTCCGGGATGCCGTCCACTGCGGTGTATTTCGTGCGCCCCGCGTCGATCGCGCGCTTGGCCGCGTCCTTGATGTTCTGCGGCGTGTCGAAATCGGGCTCACCCGCGCCAAGGCCGATGATGTCGCGCCCCGCCGCCGCCAATTCGCGCGCCTTGTTGGTGACGGCGATGGTGGGCGAGGGTTTCACCCGGGCAAGCGTGTCGGACAGGAAGGCCATGGGAACCTCGTGCGGGGTGGAAGTGGATCGCGTGCTGTCTTAGGGTGCGTGGGTTGGGGGTTCAAGCTGGATCGAGGCGGCAGATGACAGAGACGGCGGAGGCGCGCCTGAAACGGATGGCGATGCGCAGCTGGCGGCGAGGCACCAAAGAGATGGACCTGATCCTCGGTCCATGGGCCGACGCGCATCTGGCGCGGCTGGATCCGGCACGGCTGGTCACCTACGAGCTTCTGCTGGCCGAAAACGATCAGGACCTGATGGCTTGGATCTTTGGGCAGGCGCAGCCACCCGAACGCATCGCGCCGCTTCTGGGCGAGATTGCCGCCTATGCACGGTCGCGGCTGTCGGCGCAGGGCTGACCGCGCTTTACGGGATATTGGTATTTTCGGGCGATTCTCTCTTCCGTGACACGGTTGCGGAGGTTGCGATGACGGTGCAGGAAACGGTGCTGGACGGGTCCGAACGGGCTTTCCTTGCCGGATATCTGGAAATGCTGGGGCTGGTGGAGCGGCTGCACCGCCTGCTTCTGGACGTGATCAAGGATGAGTTCGAAATGCTGCGGATCGTAGAGGTGAACCCGGTGCAGGGTCTTCTCCTCTTCAACATCGGCGAGAATGAATTAAGCGCTGGGGAACTGAAGACGCGCGGCTTCTATCAGGGCTCGAATGTCAGCTACAACCTGAAGAAGCTGGTCGAGGCAGGCTATATGCACCATCAGCGGTCCGAGGTGGATCGCCGATCCGTGCGGGTGAAGCTGACCGAGAAAGGGCGCAAGCTGCGCGCCACGATCGCCGAGCTTTTCGCCCGCCATGCCGCGCTGATGCTGCGGCGCGGGGTGCTGGACCTTTCGGCGATGGATCAGATCGGACAGGGGCTGCGTCGGACGGAACGGATGTGGATGGAGCAGATCCGCTACATCTACTGACCCGGGCCGTCAGCCCCGCCAGAGATGGGCATGGCCCGCAAAGGCCCCCTGCAGCTTGGCCAGCAGGCGGTTGGCTGGCCCGGGATGCGGGATCGGGCCATGGGCCAGACGGTCCAGCGCCACTTCGGGCGGGCAGGGGCGGCGGGTGACCGGGTCGATATAGCGCGGATAGGCGATAAGCGCGGCATGCGCCAACGCCGCCAGCGTCGGGCGCGGCTGTAGGCTGCCGTCAGGTCGGCGCAGGCGACGGGGCGGCACAGGGCCAAGGTCGCGCGTCAATCCCCATCCGGCGTAAAAGGGCGCGCCCAGCGTGGTGACGGGCTTGCCACGCAACAGCGCCTCGAACCCGAGGGTGGAGGTGATGGTCCAGACCTCGTCACAGGCGGCGATCAGCGCGGCAGGATCGGCATGGTGCAGGGTCATGTCGGCAAGACCCGCAAGGTCAGAGGCCGGGATCGCACCGGGGCGCAGCCCCGCCTCCACATCGGGATGCGGCTTGTAGATCAGGATCGCATCCGGGTTTGCGGCGCGGACGGCCTGCAGCAGGGCGCGGTTGCTGCGCACCTCGCCCGCGCCAAGGCGGATGGAGGCGTCATCTTCCACCTGCCCGGGCACAAGGATGCGGTGGCCCGCAGGCAAGTCGGGCAGCGCTGCGGCCTGCAGGTTGTACTTCGACAGGTTCAACGCGACCAGCCGAGCCACAAGCCGTTCGGCGCGCGCCGCGCCGCCGGGGGGCAGCGGGGACAGGATCAGCCGCTCCAGACGGCTTTCGCGCGTCGGATCGAAATAGATGCCCCGATCATCCATGACCAGCGACAGCGGCGGGATCAGGTCCGCCCCCAACCCGCGCGACCGCAGGAAGCCATCCTCGATCCGGATCAGACCGGGCACATCCGGGCTCTGGCTGCCCCAGCCGATCAGGCGGCGCCCGCCGCGCGCGGCAACGGTCTGCGCCGCCTCCGGGCTGCGGGCAAAGATCACGGGCCTTTCCCGCCCGAAAACCTGCTGCAATGGCCTGCGCTTCCATAGGCGCATGTTCACCGCGACATGGCCGTGGCGGTCGGCCCGCCATGCCAGCACATCCGCCTCCAGCTGATCGATAGCCTCTTCGAAACTGCACAGCCGATCCCGGCAGGGATCGTACCATGTCGGCGCAAGGATCATCGCGGCGGCGAAAAGCTGCGCGCGGGTCAGGTTGCGGCGGCGGCGGGGGATCGGCTGTTCATCCACCGTCAGGCCCCACCCGGCATAGAAGGGCTGGCCGAAGACGCGCGGGCGATGCCCGGCAAGGATCGCCTCGAACCCCATCTGCGACGACACGGTATAGACGGCCAGCGCACCCTGCAGCAGCGCCCAAGGAGAGATCGGATCGCTGAACAGGGTCACGCCCGGGGGCAGCGCAGCAGGGTCGAAATGCCCCGGGCGCAGGCCAGTGCGGGTTTCGGGATGGACCTTGATCACGATCGGCACGGCGGGATGCTCTTCCCGCGCGGCCGCAAGCATGGCCTGAAAACTGGCCTCTGACGCGCCGGAATGGCGGATCGAGGCATCCCCCCGGGTCTGGTCGATCAACAGCACGTAGCCCGGGGCAGGGGGTGGGCAGTCAGGATCGTGATTGTTGTATTTCGTCAAGTCACTGGCAACTAGTCGGGCGATTCCGTCCTTTGCCCGTCCAAGGATGTTCGAATCGTCCAAGGGCTCCGTTGCGATGATCCGCTCGATAAGCGATGGCGCGCCGCCGTCGAAATGCACCCCGACGGGATCGATCAGCAGGCCGAGCGGCCCGTTGTCCCGCCCGCCCTGCCGCCCCGGGCGAAGCGAGCGGAGAAAGGCATCCTCCACCCGGATCAGCGGTGCCCCATGGCGGGCTGCCGCCGCCTCGCCCCGCCATGCGGTGGGCGAGCGGCCCCAGACCACCACCCCCTCGCCTGGGCGGGGAAGGCCGGGCCGCACCTCGTGCCCTGCCGCAGCAAGGATGCGGCGCAGGTCGCGGTTCAGGAAGCCGCCATTCAGGAAACGCAACCGCCGGGGAATGGCCCCGGCGGTGCTGTCGGTCTGGATCGGCATGGCCGCGTCAGTTCGTCCCGGTCGCGTTGGCCAGCGAGTCGGCAGCCCCCGCCGCGCCGGTCAGCGCGCCGATGGTCTTCTGCCACTGCACATAAGGCGCTTCGGTCACATATACGGTGTCACCGTCGCGGATCACGAAGTCGCGGGCTTCGAACATCCCGGTCGGCTGCGTCAGGTCGAGGACGTAGATCATCCGCTGCGCCCCCACCAGATCGTTGCGGCCAAGGACGACATTCGCCACTTCCGCCGGTTCATTCCGCAGGACGAAGACGCCGGTCGGATCGGCAAGGTTCGTGTTCAGGCCGCCGACGATGGCCAGCGCCTCGATCGCGGAAAGGTTCTGCGTCTCGAACGGCACGCGGCTCTGCGCCCCGGTCGCGCCCATGGCGACGAAAGCGCGGGTATCCTCTTCGATCACGATATGGTCGCCGGGACGCAGCGCGATGTCGAGGCGCGGGTTCTCATAAAGGTCAAGCAGCCAAACCTGCCCGGTATGCCCGTTCCGCGTCACCCGGACGATGGCGGTTTCGGGATCGATCGCCACGCCGCCGGCACGGGCCACCATGGCCGAAAGCGTGCGCGTCGGGCGTTCGATCGGATAGACGCCCTGCGCCCCTGCCGCGCCCGAGATCGTGACGGTGGACCCGTCCCCTGCCACCCGCTGGACGATGACCTGCGGGTCCGGCGTCTGCGGATCAAGTTTCTTGGCAATCTCGGCCCGCAGCTCTTCGGGCGAGGCGCCCGCCGCACGGATGCGACCCGCATAGGGAATGAAGATGAAGCCGTCGCCGTCCACCTGCAACTCCGCCAACTGCGACAGGCGCTGCCCGGTATTGCCGAGCAGCGGGTCATCCTTGACGTTTTCGTAGACGGTCACCGACAGCACATCACCTGCAGCGATGGTGTCCGATCCGAGACGGCCCGCGCTTAGGAAGCTGGATGAGAAGCCAAGGGCGGGTGTCACCGCCGTGGCCTGCGCGACCCGACTGTCCACAGACACGACGAAGGCATCGCCTTCTCGCAGCACGGACCCCGCGAAGAGTTCGTTCTTGTTTGGGCCGCTGCGAGGCAGGCCACAGCCCGCCACTACGCCCACAACAACGCAGAGGGCCGCGGCGCGGGCCCCGTTAGATACCGACATTTTCACTGCTCGGGCTCCTTGGATGGAGTTTGCCTCAAGTTTTGTCGGTAAACCTACAGGAAGAAGGGCGGATTTGCCAAATACCTTCTTCGCCCGTCACTGCACAGGGTGCAACTGTTGCCGAAGCGCCGCGTTTCCAAGGCGGAGCGCATCATAGGGATCGTCGGGCGCCAGCATCATGTCGGTGACCTGCCGCAGAAGTTCGCGGCGGCCCCGCGACGAGTAAAAGCCACCCGGAACCTGCGACGTTTCAAGCAGATAGCGCCGATAATCGCGATAGGCGCGCAGGTCGGGGCGGGTGGGCGCGGCAAAGAAGGCGGCCAGCGGCTGGTCAGAGACGAATTCCGGCTTGGCATAGACGGCCGCCCCAAAGGTGCGCAGCGGCAGGCCACGCCACAGCGCCTGCTGACCGGCGGTGGAGTTCACCGTCACGGCCGAGCGCGCAAGGTTCAAAAGCGGGCCAAGCTTGCCGCCGGGGATGTAATGCACGCGATCCGCAACGCCATGCAGAGCTGCCAGCCGCCGGATCTCGGCCCGCAGGGGAACGCGGCCATCCTCCAGCGGATGCGCCTTGAACACGAGGTGATGATGCTGCGGCGCGCCGGCGGCAAAGCCTTCCATCACCACGGCAAGGAATTCGGTCATCGACTGAAAGGGCGAATGGGTGCGGAAGCTGGCATCATGTTCCAGTTGCAGCAGCACCAGATGCAGCGGATGCCCGGAATGCCGGATCAGGAGGGTGCGCAGAATCCGCTCCCACCGGTGGATCGGCTGCAGGATCAGGCGGCGCAGATGCAGCTTCGCCTCGTCCCAGACCGACAGCGACCGGTGCGGGCGATAACCCGGATAGGCGCGCGCGCCGATGAAGACGAACCAATGGTAGAAGGCCCCCCAGAAGATATGCTGGCGCATGTCGCCCCATGAGGTGGGCGCATCCGGCTGATCCGACGGCGACCGCGCGAGGGCGGCCCGCATGTCATCCAGCGAAAGCCGCATCAGCCGGGAATTGCCGTTCGATCCGCCACGCTCATAGGTCACCCAATAGGGGCGCAGATAGCCTTCCTCAAAGACATGCAGGGTCAGGCCGCGTCTGCGCGCGGCTGAGACAGCAGCCGCGTGGACAGGCCGGGTGTCGCCATAAAGCACGATGTCGGTGATCCCAAGGCGGGTGAGAAGCGCATCCAGCGTCTCGGGCCAGAGATCGACCTTCTCGCGGAAGGCGATGTAGCTGGCATGATCGGGCCAGAAGGCCTGATCCCCCCGGTTAAAGCCCACGCGATGCACATCGGCCCCCGCCGCCCGGAGCATCTGGCCCAGACGGTGGAAGAAGGGCCCATGCGGGCCCTGAAGGAAAAGGAAACTGCGGCCTTGGCCGGATACTCGCATCTGGCGCCCCACTGGACGGGCCTCCTTTCGCTGCCCCGTGTTGGGTGGACGGAAGATAGGCGTTACTGACAACAGAGGCCAGCATGACCGTCGAGAAGGGCAGAATTAGGGCGACGCAGGATGCATTGCCGAAGACGGCGGGCGGGGCTAGGTCTTGGGCGGAGAAAGATAAGGAGAGGCGGGATGTTCACCGGGATCGTCACGGATATCGGCGAAGTGCTGGAGACAGAGCGGCGCGGCGACCTGCGGGCGCGGATCGGCACCGGCTATGACGTGGGCGGCATCGACATCGGCGCCTCCATCGCTTGCGATGGCGTCTGCCTGACGGTGATCGCCTTGGGGACGACGCCGAAGAACTGGTTCGACGTGGAGATCAGCGCCGAAAGCCTGTCGAAAACGAATATCGACACTTGGGTTCCCGGCAAACGCATCAACCTCGAACGCGCGCTGAAAGTGGGGGATGAGTTGGGCGGCCATATCGTGTCCGGCCATATCGACGGTCTGGCCGAGGTGGTGGGTCTGCGCCCCGAAGGCGACTCACTGCGCGTGACCTTCCGCGCCCCCCATGCGCTGGCGGGCTTCATCGCGCCGAAGGGATCGGTCGCGCTGAACGGCACCTCGCTGACGGTGAACGAGGTGGAGGGGGTGGATTTCGGCATCAACTTCATCCCCCACACCCAGAAGGCCACGACATGGGGCGAGGTGGCGCTGGGCGACCGCGTGAACCTCGAAGTGGACACGATGGCCCGCTACGTCGCGCGGCTGCGGGAATGGGGGCAGTGACGGGGATCGGCCATAACGGTGGCCCGTCGCTGGACCCGGGCTATTCCTGGCGCAAGCAGTGCTGGACGGCGGCGCGCACGCGGCTTCTTCCCACGCTGCCCATCGAGGTGGTGCGCCTGCGGGTGAAGCGGGCGGCGGAACTGGGCCTCGACTACCGGACCTATGCCTCGGTGCGGGCGGCGACGGGGCATGACGTGGTGGCCTTCCTCTTCTCCTCCAACGCGTTGCGGCTGGTCGCGCCGGCCCCTGTGCTGCCGCCCGATCACGCGGCGAAACTGGCGGCGCTAAAGGACTGTGGGCGGGTGGCGCTGGCGATCCGTCCGCTGACCGTGGCGCAGGTGGCCGGGGCAGGGGGGTCGCTACTCGATTCCGTGCATCCGGCGCCCGAATTGCTGGGCCGCTGGCGCGAGGCAGGCGCAAGCTTGCGCGCCGCATTGGGAGCCGTGCCGGGGGATCGGGTCATCCTTGTCGGCGACACGGCGCTGGAGCGCGACTGGTGCGCCGCCGGACGGCTGGCCGGATGGCTTCCGGCAGAGCGATTTTTCGGCAACGCCTGACCGCCACGGCGAAATCTGGCATAGGTTTCTCGCTGTTTTCTGGCGCAGAAAACGCAGTCACACCCTCGGCCTCGCCACGCGCCCGGAAAATGCGTCATGTCCCGTCGCGCTCCCTGCATCAGAAAACGCCCCCTACAGCGCGTCAGTGTCGATGCACAGCCTCTGTGCGTCGCCTCTGCACTGGCCTTTGGCCGCGCCGCGCGCTAGGACGCAGGCCAAGAACGGCGAGGGCCCTGCGCATGAGCGAGACGAAGACCGATTACTCGGACGCCATCTCTTCCACCGAAGAGATCATCGAAGATGCCCGCAACGGGCGGATGTTCATCCTCGTCGATCACGAGGACCGCGAGAACGAAGGTGATCTCGTCATCCCGGCGCAGATGTGCACGCCCTCGGCCATCAACTTCATGGCGACGCATGGGCGCGGGCTGATCTGCCTTGCCCTGCCCGCCGCGCGCATCGATGCCCTCGGCCTGCCGCTGATGAGCCCCAAGAATTCCAGCCGCCACGAGACCGCCTTCACCCTGTCGATCGAGGCGCGCGAAGGCGTGACCACCGGCATCTCGGCTGCGGACCGGGCGCGGACCGTGTCGGTCGCCATCGATCCCACCAAGGGCGGGGCGGATATCGCCACGCCGGGGCACATCTTCCCGCTGCGCGCCCGCGACGGCGGCGTTCTGGTCCGCGCAGGCCATACCGAGGCGGCGGTCGATGTGTCGCGTCTGGCGGGGCTAAACCCGTCGGGGGTGATCTGCGAGATCATGAACGATGACGGCACCATGGCGCGGCTGCCCGACCTGATTTCCTTCGCACAAAAGCACGGGCTCAAGATCGGCACGATTTCCGACCTGATCGCCTATCGCCGTCGCCACGACAATCTGGTGAACGAAAAGGCCGTCAAAGCCGTCACCTCCACCCATGGCGGCGACTGGCTGATGCGCGTCTTCTCGGACGAGACTCAAGGGGCGGAGCATGTCGTCCTGACCAAGGGCGATCTGACCGGGGCAGAGCCGGTTCTGGTGCGCGTCCACGCGCTGAACCCGCTGGAAGATGTTCTGGGCATCGGTGGCGGCGGCGATCTTCCGGCTGCCATGCGGCTCATTGCAGGCGAAGGGCGCGGCGTGGTCGTCCTTCTGCGCGACACGGGCATGAAGATGGTCGAAGGCGGCGAACACTCGCCCCAGACGCTGCGCCAATACGGGCTGGGGGCACAGATCCTCTCAGCGTTGGGCCTGTCCAAGATCACGCTGGTCACGAATTCCGCCGCGCCCAAGGTCGTGGGGCTAGAGGCCTATGGTCTGTCCATCGCGGGCACGCGCCCGATCCGGGAGGTTTGATCCATGGCCGCGAATGAAGGTCACTACACCCTGCCTCTGCCGGTCTTCGACAAGCCGGTGAAGCTTCTGATCGTGGTCGCACCCTATTACCGCGACATCGCCGACAACCTGATCGCGGGCGCCCGCGCCACGGCGGCGAAATGCGGGGCCGAGGTCGATCTGGTCGAGGTGCCGGGCGCGCTCGAAGTGCCCACCGCAATCGCCATGGCGGAACGGCAGGCCAAATATGACGGCTATGTCGCGCTGGGCTGCGTGATCCGGGGCGAGACGACGCATTACGACACCGTCTGCAACGACAGCAGCCGCGCGATCTCGCTGCTCGGGTTGCAGGGGGCTTGCATCGGCAACGGCATCCTGACGGTGGAGAATAAGCCGCAGGCCGACGTGCGCGCCGATCCGGCGGGGCAGGACAAGGGCGGCGGCGCAGCGGCGGCGGCCTTGCATCTGATCGCGCTTTCGCGCAACTGGGCGGGCCAGACCAAGGGGATCGGATTCCGGGCATGACCGCGCCTGACGCCAAACGCATGAGATCGGCTGCGCGGCTTTATGCCGTGCAGGCCCTGTTCCAGATGGAATCGAGCGGCCAGACGGTGGAATCCGTCGTCCGTGAATTCGAGACGCATCGCTTCGGCGAGGTGTTCGAGGATGCCGAAATGGAAGAGGGCGATCCCGCCCATTTCCGCAAGGTGGTGGATGCGGCGGTAAACTGGCAGGCCAAGATCGACCAGATGACCGACCGCGCGCTCGTGGCCAAATGGCCCATCGACCGGATCGACCCGGTGCTGCGCGCCCTGTTCCGCGCGGCGGGGGGCGAAATCGTGGCCATGGACACCCCGCCCAAGGTGGCGATCACCGAATATGTGGATGTCGCCAAGGCCTTCTTCCCCGAAGGCAAGGAAGCGAAATTCGTGAATGCCGTGCTGGACCACCTCGCGCGCGAGGCGAAACCCGCCGCCTTCTGACGCCGCATCGGGCGGGAAGGCGCGCATCGGGGGGCCTTGTGGCCCCCTGCGTCATTTTGGGGCTGGAAGTGGCGGTGCGAGGGGCTAGGCTTTGGTCATGGAAAGAGGAGTCGCGACATGCCGAAACTCGTGCGTCTTTACATCCAGAGCATCGCGGTGGGTCTTGCCCTGTCGGTCCTCTTCCTCGGCGCGTTGATCTGGCTGGATATTGGCGGCCTTGGCGGCCTGATCCTTGGATCGTCGACGGGCCTTGTCGCGGCGGCAATGCTGATCGTCTTCAACGGTGTCATCTTCGCGGGCGCACAATTCGCCTATGTGATCATGCGCATGGCCGATCATGGCGATGGCCCGCGCGGCGGTCGCGCCATCCGTCTGGAACCTGTGCGCGTAAAGGTCGAGGCGCGCAAGTCGATGCCCGGCAAGACCTTCCGCCGCTAAGGCATCGGCGCCCCTCAGGCCTCGCAGGGGCAAGTCTCGCCGCTTTCCTTTACGTGCCCAAGGTCGGCCCTAGCCGGTGATCCGATCACCCGAGGGCCGTTATGCCGAAACTGATCCGTCTCTACATCGACAGCGTTCTGGTGGGCTGTGCCCTTGCCATCGGCTTTGTGCTTCTGCTCGTCCTGCTCGATATCGCGTAGATCGGCAGGCTCGTTCTGACGGGCCGTGACGGTCTGCTGGCGGCGGGAATGATGACCGTGTTCTTCGGCGGCCTCTTCGCCTCGGTCCAGTTCGCCCTGCGCATCGTCACGCTGGACCGGCATGGCAAGGGGCGGCGGCGATAGGTGGCGGGCCCGCAGCGACCGTGGATGGCATGGTTTCCCGAGAGCCAGAGGTCTCAGGTGGGCGCCAGGTAGCAGGACCAGGATCCTGCCAGAGCCAGCCCCCATTCGTTTGCTTATCGGCCACTGGAAAAGAGCCTCGCACGCGAAGAGCAGCACCCGCCACCTCTGCAGATAGGGCGCGGTGCAGGTCTGCACAAGTCTGATCTTCCGCGCCGGGCGCCGGGGGCTTGCAGGATGTTCACGATTGGTTCATGTTTGGCGCATGGATCAGGCCGTCGAAACCTTGCCCGCCCTGCCCGGACAGCGCCTTGCGCGCGGCGTCTGTCGCGCCCTGCGCGCGTTGGATTTCGTGACGGTCGAGGAGTTGGTGCCGACCCCTGGCCTGCGGGTGGATGTGATGGCCTTGGGCCCGCGCGGCGAATTGTGGGTCGTGGAATGCAAGTCGGGCCGGGCGGATTACACGACGGACAGGAAATGGCAGGGCTACCTAGAATGGTGCGACCGGTTCTTCTGGGCCGTGGATGCCGAGTTTCCGGTCGAACTGCTGCCCGAAGGCACGGGCCTGATCCTTGCCGATGCCTATGACGCCGAGATCCTGCGCATGGGGCCCGAGGCGCCGCTCGCCCCGGCGCGGCGCAAGGTGATGCTGCAAAAATTCGCCCGCCATGCCGCTCTGCGCCTGCAGGCTGTGCGCGATCCCGGTGCGATGATCGCAGGCTGGTAAAGCTTAGCGGCGGCCGGGCTTCTTCGGCGCGGGGCTGCCGATGGTGCGGGCCGCCTCGGCTGCCGCGCGCAGTTCCTCGGCGATCTCTTCCGCCTCGTCCGGGTCGAAGTCGAGCGGCAGTTCGATGCCGCCCTCCGCCTCGATATAGATCCGTACCATGCCCTGATCGGTGGGGCCGATCTGGATATTGGCGGCGATGTCGCTTTGCTTGTCGATGCCCATGGCTGCGCGTCCTGTTTCCGTCATCCTCTGCCCTAGCGCGGGATGGCGGGCGAGGCAAGTCGGCCTGCGGTGCGGGTGCGCGCAAGGGGGCAATCATCCTCTTGCAATCGCCCGGGCAGGGGGGTAAACGGCCCGCGAGTGCCGCCTTAGCTCAGTTGGTTAGAGCACCAGATTGTGGATCTGGGGGTCCCCCGTTCGAGCCGGGGAGGCGGTACCATAAAAATCAATGGCTTGTATGGTGTCCAAGACCGGTTGATTTTTGCTTGGCTCTCACGGGGTTACCACCAAAAGTGAAGGCATCTGCGGCCGTCCGCTCCTCCATCAACGTGAATCGGTGGGTCAGGAAATCTCCTCCGCTTCCCTGATCCGCATGCAACGCACCTTTAGGACTTCGCCCTGACGCTGCGGCGGGATTTGCCCGTAGTCATCGATGGTCGTACAGACCGACCAGTGGCCGCAGTCCATCGACACGGCTTTCAGTTCCTTCGTCGTCACGATGAACCGGTTGCTCATGACGACGAGCATGGTGCGAAAGCGGTGGGACCTGAAGGGTGGCAGGCCAGGAGCCACAAAGGTGGCCTTGATGCAGTTGCGCAAATGGTCATTCGACTTGCAGCGGTCCTTGGAGAGGCCAGTGTTCTCAAAGCCGTCATCAACCCTGCGGTCAATCTTCGGTTTCGGGACCAACGGGTCGGCGCGTCGATCCATTTGGGCTACAATCGTTTCTACACCGTTGCAAAACCTGTCATCACAAGTTAGCCACGCGGGCATGGAGGTGCTTGCTCATCGCCAGCCGTTCATCGCCACCGCGCCGGTGCTCCGGCTCATGTTTGTAAGCCGAGATGACTGACCTGACTAACACTTCCGCCAACCGCTCGGCGCGCGATTGGCTTTCCGTTCTCGCCCGTTATCGCGAGCCCTCGACCAGTCGCAGCCTGTTCGAGCTTGCTGTGACACTTGTGCCGTTTCTTGCGCTTTGGGCGCTGGGATGGGCGGCACTTTCCGTCAGCCCGTGGTTGGCGCTGGCGCTGGGGGCCCTGAACGGCGTGTTACTGATGCGCATCTTCATCATCCAGCATGATTGTGGGCATGGCGCGTTTCTGCGCAACCGCAGAGCACAGGATTGGATCGGGCGTAGTCTGGGGGTCCTGACGCTTACGCCCTATGCCGTCTGGCGTCGCACCCATGCCATCCACCATGCCCATCACGGTAACCTAGACCATCGTGGCATCGGCGACGTCACCACCTTGACGGTTGAGGAGTATCGCACCCGCAGCCGCTTTGGTCGTTTCATGTACCGGCTGTACCGGCATCCGCTCGTGCTTTTCGTTCTGGGGCCAAGCTATTTGTTCATCCTGCAGAACCGTTTTCCGCTGGGGCTGACGAACCAGGGCTGGCGTTACTGGGCATCGGCCATGGGCACCAACGTGATGATCGGCCTATCTCTGGGCCTCATTGTCTGGTTCGGAGGGGGCTGGCCGGTTCTCTTGATTTTTCTTCCTTCCCTGATTGTTGCCGCAACCATCGGTGTCTGGTTGTTCTATGTGCAGCATCAGTTTGAGCAAACCCACTGGTCCAAGGGTGAAGACTGGGATTTGCACAAGGCCGCTCTCGAAGGCAGCACGCATTATGTGCTTCCCCAGCCGCTCGGCTGGTTGTCAGGGAATATCGGCATCCATCATGTGCATCACCTCTACAGTCGGATTCCCTTCTACCGCTTGCCCGAGGTCATTCGTCACCATGCAGAACTGGCCGATGTTCAGCGTCTGACCATCCGCGACAGCCTGCGCACAGTTGGCCTGCATCTTTGGGACGAGCAGCAGGGCAAGCTGATTTCGTTCAAAGAGGCGAAGCAGCGCCTGAGCTAGGGTCAGCGGTCTCCGCCCAAGCACGCACGAACCGCAGGCTGAAGAAGGCCAACCGGGGCCTTTATGGATCGCGGGTACAAGCCTCACCCTACTGCTGGCCGAACGTGTCCCCGGGTAGTGCACGCAAAAGAGTCGCGCTCGGGCTTACCTGCGCGGCGGCAACCAGCATGATCGCCCAGAGTGAACCCGCATTCGGCGTGAAGAGGGCTGCAGACGGGCTGCATCGCCCTGTTCGCCCCTCAAATTCGGCCAGAGGCGCGGGCCGTCCTTGTTTCTGGGCTACAGCGCGTCTTCGGGAACACCGTCACCGGTCCCGCAACCGTCCGCTGCATCCCCCTAGAGACCATCAGCCTTAACCAGTGCTCCGTTCGACGATGAGCCCGCGCGACAGTCGATCTGGGCGGAAAGGGAACGTTGGGTGACGTCGCCATGGCAACAACCTCCCCTCACGACCAGATCGATTTTCGGGCGAGGCACCCGGAAAAACCGGGCCTGTGACGGCGTTGGAAACCAGAGCGGTGATTTGGCCACGGCGACTTGACATTTTGTCGACCAACTCTGACTTTCCGCATGCGACAGGGGCGTCCGGGCATCCGGGCTGAGAAGCACCCTTTGAACCTGAACCAGATCATGCTGGCGTAGGGAGTCCGCGGCGGGTGCATTCGGTCTTTTGCTGGCCAGTCATTCGCTCCGGTTCTCCCGCGTCAGTGGGAGGAAAAGATGATTGAAACCGGCACCTACCTTCATCAGATGCGCGCCACGGCGCCATTGGTGCACAACATCACGAATTATGTGGCCATGAACATGATGGCCAATGTGCTGCTTTCGGCGGGCGCATCTCCTGCCATGGTGCATGCTCGCGAAGAGGTGGCCGAATTCGCTGGGCTTGCGCAGACGCTGACCATCAACATCGGGACATTGGACCCTGCATGGGCCGAAGCCATGGAAATCGCCGCCCGCACGATGAACGCGGCCGGACGGCCATGGGTGCTTGACCCTGTCGGCGTTGGTGCGACCCGCTTCCGGCAGGAGGTCTGTGCCCGCCTTCTGCTGCTGCGCCCGACCGTGATCCGAGGCAATGCCTCCGAGATCCTCGCCCTGTCCGGGCTTGGCGGACAGGGGCGCGGCGTCGATGCCGCCGATCCGGTAGAGGCTGCCGAAACTGCGGCGCGCGATCTGGCCGGCCGGACGGGGGCCGTGGTCGCCGTGTCTGGTCCGGTCGATTTCGTAACCGACGGGGCATCGGCCTATCGGGTGTTGAACGGACATGCCCTGATGCCCTGCGTGACCGCGCTGGGATGTTCCCTGAACGGGGTGATTGCGGCCTTTATCGCCGGACAGGAACAGCTTGGCGCGACTGCGGCGGCGCTGGCCTATTACGGGCTGGCGGGCGAGAGGGCGGCGCAAGGTGCTGCTGGACCGGGAAGCTTCCTTACCGCCTTCCTAGACGCGCTGCATGTACTGACGCCGGACGACCTGCGGCATGGCGCAAGGGTGGTAGCGGCATGACCGGACCCGTCTATGTCATCACCGATCCCAACGCGCCCCTGCCCGTTGTCGAGCAGGCCCTTGCAGCGGCGCGCGGCGGGGCGGGGCTGATCCAGATCCGCGACAAGCGCGCGACAGATTCCGAGATCGCGGCTCTGGTGGCGCAGCTTCTGCCCCGCATCGCGGCGTTCGGGGCAAGGCTGATCGTGAACGACCGGATCGAGGTTGCCCTTCGAACGGGGGCGCATGGTTTGCATATCGGCCAAAGTGATGGCGACGTGGAAAAGATCCGCTGCCGCCTGCCGCCAGGCATGCTGCTGGGCCTGTCGATCGAAACCGTGGATCAGGCGCGGCGGATCCCGCCCGTGGTCGACTATATCGGCGCGGGGCCGATCCGCGCCACCACGACAAAGCCCGACCACGCCGCACCCATCGGACTTGATGGGTTGGCGGCGATCGTCGCGGCGGCGCGGCTGCCGACCTATGCCATCGGCGGCATCGGTCCCGGGGATGCCCGGGCGTTGCGGGCCGCAGGAGCGGTCGGTCTGGCCGTCGTCTCGGCCGTCACGAATGCGCCGGACCCGCAGGCGGCAACCGCAGCCCTTCTTGCGGAATGGAACGCGTCATGATCCCAAACATTCTGTCCATTGCCGGGTCCGATCCTTCGGGCGGTGCCGGTATTCAGGCCGACATCAAGGCGATCTCGGCCAATGGCGCCTATGCCATGGCCGCGATCACCGCTCTGACGGCGCAAAACACCCGCGGCGTGACCGGGGTGCAGATGATCGAACCCGCCTTCGTCGCCCAGCAGATCGCGGCCCTGCGCGCCGACATCCGCATCGATGCCGTCAAGATCGGCATGCTGGGCACATCCGAGATGGTCGCAACCGTCTTCGCGGCATTGGATGGCCTCGACGTTCCTTTGGTGCTTGACCCTGTCATGGTTGCCAAAGGCGGCGACCGTCTGCTTCGGGCCGATGCCGTCGCGGCCCTTCGTGACGCGCTCTCGCAAGCAAACGTTATCACCCCCAACCTGCCTGAGGCAGCGGATCTTCTGGGGCAAGACGAGGCTGTGTCGGAGTCGGGGATGGAAGAACAGGCGCGCGCGCTTCTGGCCCTCGGTCCAAAGGCCGTGCTGCTGAAGGGCGGCCATCTGCCAAGCGGCGCCTGCCCCGATCTTCTGGCGACGGCAGACGGCCTGCTCTGGCTGCATGGCGCCCGCCACGCGACGCAACGCACACATGGCACCGGATGCACCCTGTCCTCCGCCCTTGCAACCTGCCTCGGCCAAGGCATGCCGCTTGCGCAAGCCGCCACTGCTGCCAAGGCCTATGTGGCCCGCGCCATCGCCACTGCGGATGCCCTGTCCGTCGGCCACGGCCACGGCCCGACCCACCATTTCCACGCGTTTTTCGAAGGATCCACCAGATGACTCGTCCGCTCTTTGACCTGACCGTCCTCGTCACCGGCGGAGGCCGCGGCCTTGGCGCGGCGATTGTCCGGGCCTTCGCCCGCGAGGGGGCGCGGGTCGCCATCAATTACCGCCACAGCAAGACCGAGGCAGACGCTCTGGCAGCCTCGCTCGGCCCCCGGGCGGCAGCTTTTGGCGCGGATGTGACCGACGCCGCGCAGGTCGCCGCGATGTTGGCCGAAATCACCCGCACCCTCGGCACACCGGATGTGCTTGTGCATAATGCGCTGGCGGATTTCTCGTTCAACGGCGAGGCGCGGTCACATCTGGACCGGCTGACCTGGGACGAGATCGCAGCGCAGGCCGAAACCGCCGTGGGCGGCGCGTTGAACTGCCTGCAGGCCCTGCGCACCCATTGGCAGGCGCAAGGCTTTGGGCGGATGATCACCATCGGGACCAACCTGCTGCAGAACCCCGTCGTGCCCTATCATGACTACACCGCCGCCAAGGGGGCGTTGCTTGCCCTGACCCGCACGGCGGCAAAGGAACTGGGGCCGATGGGCGTGAACGTCAACATGGTGTCCGGTGGCCTGCTGCGCACGACCGATGCCAGCCGCGCAACGCCCGAGGCCGTCTTTGACATCGTCGCCCACCAGACCCCACTAGGGCGCGTCACGACGCCCGAAGACCTTGCCGATGCCGTGCTCTTCTTCGCATCGCCATGGGCAAGGGCAATAACAGGGCAGAACCTTGTCGTCGACGGCGGCTTGGTCTTTGGCTAACCACGCCAGGTGTCGCGGCGGTCTCAAGGCGAGCAAGAGAAGGCATGGCAGTCGCGATTTCTGGCCCTTCATGTCATGCTGCATTGGCGAAGGGGTGACGGAGACTATCCTGACTTGAATGTCCGCTTTGGGCCGCGTGCGGACGGTCACGTTTTTCTGGTCAAGGCGCCCAAAAGCCGAGGTTCGTTCAAAATCCTGCCCGGCTGCTGACCCTGGCCGGAACGGCGATCAACCGATGACGCGCGCCAGTGCGACCGGCTGGCCCGATGATGCCGACGAAATCAGAGGGGCGGCATCAGCCCATTATCCTGAACGAAGCCGGAAATCTCTGCCTTCGGGCGGTCCAAGGTAGGGGGGCGGATCAGGCAGACTGGAAGTCTCGCTCACGCTGGAAGGAAGCTTGCGGCAACGTCGTTAGCTGTAGTCTTGCTCTTCTTCCGCGATGATCTGGTCGATCACGAACTGGGCGCGATCAAGCGCATCTTGGGCTGCGGGGCGCATGGGACCGGCTTGTTGCAGCGCCGCGCACAGCGCGGGCACAAGCACAGCAAGGCGGGCAAGGTTCATCTCGTCGTCGACAATGCATCCATCGATGATCTGCTGTTCGAGGGATAGGAAGAAGTACATCTCAGCCTCCGTGGCCTGCAAGAATCGATGCTGGATCATCCGGCAGCGCCCTTCACGGATGACTATTCTGTAGTAAACTGTAGTAATAGGTAGTAATTCGTATAGCTCAGTATCTGTTGGTCAGTTGGCAGAGCACGGACCCTCTTGCTGACTGAGGACACCTTCGCGATTCACATTCCATTGGCTGTACTATGGACAGACGTGTCGTTTGATCTGTCGCCGCAATGGGGTTAGTCATCGTTAATCGTCAGTGGCTGCGGTGACTGCGCCTTCACTGTCCGATCTGCCTTGGACCTGCGGCACACCGTTCATGTTTATCGCCCCATCCCCACAGAAGAGCGGATTTCACGCCAGCCTCTGGCCGGGCTTCGTGCTGGCGGTGCTGCTCTGGCTGATTGGCGCGCCCTTGGGGTACGCGCAGACGGAACTAATCGAGCGGGTCGAAATTCTAGAAGACCCGACGGCGGCCCTGACCGTGGATCAGATCGACATGGACGATTTTCGCCCAGCCGGCCTTATGTTCACCGAAGGCTACACCTCCTCGGCCGTTTGGTTGAGGCTGAAGGTGCGGGGCATTCCAGGCAAGGATGACCACGTTCTGATTGTGCGCCCGACGACCTTGGACGAGTTGAGCCTTTACATACCCGACGCCACACAGGCTGGCGGGTGGCATGTGACACATCTCGGCGGTCGAAGCCCCGTGCGTGACGAGCAATGGGCGTCGTCATTGCGCGGGTTTCGGATCAACCCGGTCGAAGATGGCGGTGTCTATCTGCTGCGTGTGGCCACGACTGGGTCGATGGGGGTAGTTGTGTCGGCTTTGGTGGAAGCAGAAGCCGAACGCATGGGTCTTCTGATCGACCTGCGCCAGATCAGCTATCTGTCCGTGATGCTGATCTTGGTGATCTGGGCCTTGCGGATGGCAGTCTTGACCAAAGAGCCGCAATTTGGGTGGTTTGCGGCCATGCAGGGGCTATGGACCGTCCATAACGCCTTTCACTTCGGCTACATCACAATCTTTGCATCTTGGTTTCACGCTGAACCCATTTACGTGGCCCATCGCGGGCTGGTGATCGTGATGTCTTTGCTGACAATCAGGTTTCACAAGGCGGTGCTCGTGCGCTTCGCTCCACCGCCTGCCGCCAGACGGTTGCTTGATCTGTTGATGGTGATCATGGGCTGTGCCTTGGCGCTGTATGTCTTGGGTTATGGGAACGCGGCACTGAAACTGAACTCCCTCGCGATTGCCAGCATGCCAGTGGTCTTGATGGTGAATGCCTTTTCTGCGCGCAAGAATGCCTCGCCTGGACTGATCACGATGCGGGTGATCTATTTCATCTTATCGGCCACGCTTTCGATCTGGGTTTTGGCCCTGATTGGCGTGGCTGATGTTGGAGTTTACTCGGCATGGGGTGTTCTTATTCATGGCCTTGTCACCGGGCTGCTGATGTTTTCCATCCTGCATTTGCACGGAAAGAACCTGCTGGCCGATGCCGTCAGCGCCAAGGTGGCAATCGTCAAAAGCGAAGAGCGGCGGCGGTTCGAGCAAGAGCAGAACCGGATGCTGGTGCGGTTTATCGACATGCTGACGCATGAAACCAAGAATGCGATGGCGGTGATCAACATGTCAGCCTCGGCCCCCAACTTTGGGCCGCGTCAGCGTGACCGGGTCGAAATGGCGATCCGCGATCTGACCACGGTCATCGACCGATGCAGCCAATCCTTGCGGATGGATACGAAAGAACAAGTGATAGCCAAAGAGGCCTGCGACGCGGCGGTCATCCTGCGTGACCTGTGCCGTGACAATCCAGGTACGGCGCGTATCCACCTCACGGCACCGCCAGAGGCGCCGTTGCACAGCGATCCTGTGTTGTTGCGGGTGGTCTTTGGCAACCTGATCGAGAATGCGCTGAAGTATTCGCCACCCAAATCCATGGTGCATGTGGCCATTCAGCAAGAGGCAACGGGTCAGCTGGTGATCTGGTTTGAAAACGAGGCGGGCACGGCCGGATTGCCGGACCCGGCGCGTGTGTTTGAAAAATACTACCGCAGTGATCGTGCCTTGTCGCAGATCGGATCTGGATTGGGGCTGTACCTTGTGCAAGGGGTGGTTCGCAATCTGGGTGGTGGGATCAGTTACGAACCTCAGGAGGGCCGGGCGCGGTTTCGGCTGTGGTTGCCATGTTGAATATTGCGCTTGTCGAAGACAATACCGCGTTGCGCGAGTCGATCGTGGATATGTTGGCGGAGCAAGGCCATCATGTCGTGGGTTTTGAAAGTGCCGAAGGTTTCTTGGCCAATTGCAGCGTGGCGACGGTCGATGTGGTGGTGCTGGATCTCAACCTGCCGGGGCAGGATGGACTGTCCTTGGCGCGTGATCTTCGGGCCGCTTGGCCGAAGGTCGGGATTATCATGCTGACTGCGCGCGGCGCACCCGAAGAACGGCAGAGTGGATATGAAAGTGGGGCCGACATCTATTTGGCCAAGCCCAGTTCCGCGCCGGAATTGACCGCCTCGATCTGGGCGCTGGCCCGCCGTCTCGGCCGCGAAGAAACAGCGCCGCGCCGCATTGTGCTGGACGTCAAGGCGATGACGTTGAGCGGGCCATCCGGCACCGTGAAGCTGACATCAGGCGAGGCCAACCTGCTGGGGGCATTCGTGCAGGCCCCCGGCAATCGGCTGGTGACCGAGGGGCAGGGGGCAGATGCCGATGCGACCAGCAAGGCGACCCTCGGGGTAAAGATCGTGCGGTTGCGCAAAAAGCTGGTGGCCGCCGGGGCGGTCGGCCAGCCGATCAACGCGATCCGCAACCTTGGCTATCAGCTAAGCGTTTCCGTCGATCTATCCTAGGGCGAGGACCCGTTCTCCTGTCATGGCCAGAACGCGGCAGTTGCGGCGACGGCTCCAGCTAGGACAAAGACCTCGGCACACCTGTTACAGCGGCTTGCCGCACATCGCCGTTCCCTAGACGCACGCACATCATCTCGATCCGGTTGCGCCGCTTGCCGCGTGACTTCCGGTCCGGCATGCGGGCGCTTGATGGTGTAATGGCGGCGCCCGCTCTCGATGACAATCTTGGCCTCGGCGAGGCTGTAGACTATCTCCCCGTCAAGACGTTCATCCCGGCGCTTGGAAGTGAAGTTCTCGCAACAGCCGTTCTCCCAGGGGCTCCCTTGCTGGATGTAGCCCGTCTTCGCGCCGCCGCTCAGCCGTCGATCCGCGCCGCCATAAGGGCGATGGCCTGCTGATAGACGGTGGCGGCATTCCACTCCTCGATCACCGCGAAATTCGGCTCGCCTTCCTGATAGCCCGCACCGGGACGCCAACCCTTCTGCCGCAGGAAATGCGCGGTCGAGGCCATGGCATCGACAATATCCGTAAGGTCCACACGCCCGTCGCCATTGCCGTCCACGCCATAGGTCAACGCGTTGCCGGGCAGGAATTGGGTATGCCCCAACTCGCCATGTTTCGCGCCCACCGTGGCGGGCGAGATCGAGCCCATATCCACCAGCTTCAGCGCCGCGATCAGATGCGGGGTAAAGAAATCCGACCGGCGGCAGTCATAGGCCAGCGTGGCAATGGCCGAGACGACATTGGTATCGCCCATGAAATTGCCAAAGCCCGTCTCCATCCCGTGAATCGCGATCAGAACGCCCGCAGGCACCCCATATTGCTGTTCCAGCGCGGCATAGAACTCCGGGTTCTGCGCCTTGCGCTTGCGGCCAAGGTTCACGATGGCATCCGCCCCCCGGACCTCAAGGAATTTCTCAAGGCTGTAGCGAAAGCTCTTCTGATTGCGATCCGCGCCGATGGTGGCCTTGGAATAGCTGGTGGCCATCAGCGCCTCGATCCCCCGGCGGCCCACGCCCGCCGCCTCGGCCTCGGCAGCCATCAGGGGTTTCCAGCTTTCATATTGCCCCCCCGTATCGGAACAGGGGGCCGCAAGGGCAAGACCGGGAAGCGACAGCGACAGAAGAAGGGCCGCAACAGAAGACAGGGACGCCATGAAACACCACGCTAAAGGAAGGTCTGGGCCGCAGGATAGGCAAGATGGCCAAAGCTGCAAGCCGTCGCGCATCCGCAGCGGCAGGAATGGCCGCACCCGCACCCCGGCCCGATGGCGGGCAAGGGCAGGCCGCCTGCAGGCCCTCACCACGACGGGGTTGCCCTGAACAGCAGAGCATGTCAGATTCCTTACCAGTAAGTGGTTCCTGTGGTGTGAGTGGTCTGCATGACGTTTTTTCGGTCTGAACGTGGGGGCTTGCTGCCCTTCACGCTGATCATCACCGGGACGGTCATCCTGATGGGCGCCTTGGCCGTGAACACGGTCCGGGTGGAACACAGCCGCTCCATTTCGCAATCCGTCCTCGACATCTGCGTTTTGAACGCCGCCGCCCAGCGCCAGACGCTCGAGCCGCGCACGGTGTTCGACGACTGCCTCGCCAAGCACGGCTTCGAAGGGGCGATCACCGATTTTCAGGCCACGACCGGGCAGACGAAATCCGTCACCGCAACGGCCGAGATCGAGGTGGAAAGCTTCTTCCTGCAAGACCCCGTGACCTTCGACATCGGCGTCGGATCGACCGCGCAAGAGACGCTCAGCAACCTTGAAATCGTTCTGGCGCTGGACGTGTCGGCGTCACTTGCCACGACCGGCCCGGATGGCACCGTTCCCATCGATAACCTGAAGGCGGCGGCAAATCTTTTCGTCGACCGGATCCTTGCCGAGGATACGGCGGGCAAGATCAAGATCACGCTGCTGCCCTACAATTCGAACGTCAATCTGGGGGCCGATCTCGCCGCGCGGTTCAACGTCATCAACGCCCCGGTCAACATGATGCAGAACACCACCCGGATCGGGCCGGATGTGACGCAGATGCGCTGCCTTGATCTGCCGTCGGACAGCTTTGCCGCGACCGGCATCTCCCCCACGACCCCGATCCTTGCCATGCCCTTCCTCGACATGGTCGGCAGCACGACCCGGACGAATGCCTATACCGCGCCCACCAATGCGACCACCGCGGCGGCACGGCTGCAGGAAAACCTGTGCAGCTTCCACCTGAATGCGCCATCGCCTGCCACCAACAACGTGGTCTTTCCGCCGGAATACGGCACCGCCGCCCTTGGCACGCCACAGCAGCGCATCGCCGCACTTCAGGCCCGCATCACCGACCTGCGCGCAACCGCCAACGCAACATCGATCAATCTCGGAATGCGCTGGGCGCTGGCCTTTCTCGACCCCCAGATGCAGGCGGTCTATGCCGCTCTGCGCCAGAACAACCGCATGCCGCCAAGCACGGTGGATCATCCGCGCGCCTTCGACGATCCGACGACGATCAAGGTGATCGTCCTGATGTCAGACGGCACCAATGTGGACGAGCCGCGCATGAACCCCCTCTATCAAAGTGGGACATCCCCCTTCTGGATCGGAAATGACGGCAATATCTCGTGGCACAACCCGCTGCGGCCCGGAACCGATCAGTATTGGGTGCCGCATGCCCAGGCGCCGGGAACATCGCCCCCGAACACCGCACCGGGTATCTGGCAGGCTGTGCCGTGGCAGAATGCCACCAACACGGGCGCGCCGGCCCGCAACATGACCTATGAGGAAGTCTGGCGCCGCATGAAGGTCAGCTATGTCGCCTGGCAGTTCCATGCGCGCTCCGTCAATCAGGCGGCGGGGACGACCATCGCGCAGCGCAACGCCAACAACGCCGCCCGCAACACTGCCTATCTGGCCGCCATGGCCGAATATCTGCCGCCCGCGATGGGGGTTTCTGCGACCACCAAGAATGACCAACTCACGCAGGCCTGCACGCTTGCGCGCGACAGCAACGTCTTCGTCTATTCCCTGCTGTTCGTGACGACAACCACCTCCTCTCCGACGCTCGAAAGTTGCGCGCGCGGACCCGGCTTCTTCTACTCCGCCACGCAGGCGGATCTGCAGCAGGCCTTCTCGGACATCGCGCAGCACATCTCGCGCCTGCAGCTGACGGATTGACCATGCGCCAGCGCCTTGCCAGATTTTTCCGGGCCGAGCACGCCACCGCCAGCATCGAATTCGTCATCGCCTTTCCCGTCGTCTTGCTGATGTTTCTGGTGACGCTGGAACTGACCTTCCTCATGGCCCGCAACACGCTGCTGCAGCAGGCGCTTGACGTCACCATGCGCGACGTCCGGCTGGGCACCATCGTCGATCCGACAAGGATCAGCCTCGAAGACAGGGTCTGCGACCGGATGCCCACGATCTCTGACTGCCGCGACTCCCTCGCGCTGGAATTCACCGAGGTGAACCAGCAGACCTTTGCCATGCCGGGGCAGCGCGCCCCCTGTGCCCGTCGGTCGATCGAGGATATGACGGCCCGCGCCAATGACACCTACGAAACGGGCGAACAGAACGCCCTGATCGTCGTGCGGGCCTGTATGGTGGTGGACACCATCACCCCGGTCATGACCGACGCGTTCGACCTGTTTGCGCGCACCGCCCTCGTCATCGAACCGACGGAGTGACGGCAGGATGCGCGAAAAGGCGATGATGCGTCAGCTGCGGCGCTTCGGGCGGGACCGGGCCGGTTCCATCACCGTCGAAATGCTGACCTCCGTTCTGGTCATCAACATGCTGCTTTTGGCCTTCTACTATTGGTGGCAGACCTACAGCTATCACGCGCTGGTGGATCGGATGACCTACACGGTCAACGACCTGATCACCCGTCAGCAGGGCCTGACGCTGGAACGCCGCTTCCTCGACGGGCTGGAAACCACGGCAGAATTCATCCTCGACCCCGATCAGGATGCCAAGGTCCGCTTCACGCAGGTCACCATGCGCCCGGGCGACGCCCCGGGTGACCCGCCCTATATCGCCGTGGATTGGAGTTATTCGCCCTGTCAGGCAAAGCCCATGGCCGTGGCGGGGCCGGGCTTCGATGCCCAATCCCTGCCCATGATGGCAGTGGGGGCGTCGATGATCGTCACCGAGGTGGAGGTGCCCTTTACCCCGGACTTCGATCTGATCCCGGCGCTGACCTTCGAACGGCGGGCCGTGTCGCTCTATCGCTTCGAGATGCGCTTCGATCTGGAAGGCGACGGCACGTCGACCTGCATCGACTGAGCCGTCCTCGGGCCCACGCTTGGCGGCGCGCAAGGCGGCTGTCGCGATGTCCGGGAAAGTGGCAGCCCGTAGGGGAGTCGAACCCCTCTTCCCAGGTTGAAAACCTGGTGTCCTAACCGATAGACGAACGGGCCACGCTCGCAGGTGGGCCGGATTTAGCGAAGGCCAAAACCCTGCGCAAGGGGGATAATCGCCGCCCCTGCACATTGATCGCGGCATGGCCGCGGGCAAGGGTTTCGCATTCCGCAAGGCGCAGGCAGGATCAGGCCCAAAGCGGGGGCGAATCGGATGGGGCAGGGGCATTGCGCGAGATCGATCTGAATGCCGATCTGGGCGAGGGATTCGGGCCATGGTCCATGGGCGACGACGCCGCCATGCTGGACGTGGTCACCAGCGCCAACATCGCCTGCGGCGGCCATGCCGGCGACCCCGAGGTAATGCATGCCACCCTGCGCGCGGCGGCGGCGCGGGGCGTGATGGTCGGCGCGCATCCCGGCTTTGAGGATCGTGAAGGTTTCGGTCGGCGCGTCATCCCTATGACGCCTGACGCGATCACCCGGATGGTGGCGGCGCAGATCGGCGCGCTTTCGGGCGTGGCGGCGCTGGCGGGCGTGCCCGTCCGCTATGTCAAGGCGCATGGGGCACTGGCCAATCTGGCCGCCGACCGGGCCGAGGTGGCGGCAGCCATCGCAGCGGCAGTGGCGGCACAGCCCGGGCGGCTTGCTCTGCTGGCCATTTCGGGCACAGAACTGGAGGTGCAGGCCCGCAAGGCCGGCCTTCCCGTGGTGGCCGAGGTCTTTGCCGACCGCGCCTATCAGGCCGATGGCCGTCTCGTCCCCCGCGGCCTGCCCGGGGCGGTGCTGCATGATGCCGATGTGGCGGCGGCCCGCATGCTGCGCTTTGCCCGCACGGGCCTGATGCCTGTTCTTGGCGGCGGCGAGATCGCGCTTCAGGCCGGGTCGATCTGCGTGCATGGCGACACCCCCGATGCGGTGGCCATGGCGCAGGCTGTCCGGGCGGCGCTGGAAGGGGCGGGCATCACCGTCAGGCCCTTCGTGACGGAATGACGGCCTTTCCCCGCTGCGTCCCCGTCGCCGATCGCGCCGTTCTGGTGGAACTTGGCGATACCGTCGGGCCTGCGGTGCAGGCGCAGGTCTGGGCACTGGATCGCGCCTTGCAGGACAGGCCCGTGCCGGGGCAGGTGGAACTAGTTCCCGCCATGGTGAACCTGCTGGTGATCTTCGATCCCGTGCGGACCGACCACGCCGCCGTGACAGCAGCCGTAGCGACCCACCTCGCCGCCGTGACGGATCGCCCCATCGGCGGGGCAGAGCGCGAGGTTCTCGTCTGCTACGACCCGCCCTTTGCCCCCGATCTTGCGGCGGTGGCCGATCAGGCGGGGATCGCGCCGGAAGCGGTCATCGCGGCGCATTTGGCCGGGGCCTACCGCGTGGCGATGTACGGCTTCGCCCCCGGCTATGCCTATCTCTCCGGCGTCCCCGAACCGATCCGCCTGCCGCGCAAATCCGCCCCGGTGCGCGCCGTCCCGGCAGGCAGCGTGATCATCGCGGGCGGGCAATGCCTTGTGACGACCCTCACCATGCCGACGGGCTGGTGGGTCATCGGGCGTTCCCCCACCCGCATCCTGACGGGGCAGGAGGCCCGCCCCTTCCTCTTCGACGTCGGCGACCCCGTCCGTTTCCGCCGCGTCTCCGCCGCTGAACTGGAGCAACCCACATGATCCGCGCCGTGCTGCGGGTGGTTCAGGCCGGGCCGCTTTGCTCCGTTCAGGACGGCGGGCGTCCGGGCTTCCTGCGCTTTGGCGTGCCCGCCTCGGGCGCGATGGACCGTGCGGCGCTGGCGCTGGCCAACCACAGCTTGGGCAATCCGCCGGGGGCGGCGGCGGTTGAGGTGTCGCTCGGCGGCCTGACGGTCGAGGTGGAGGAAGGGTCGCTCTCCCTCGCCCTTGCCGGGGGTGGTTTCGTGGCCGAACTCGGGACGACCCGCCACGGATCATGGCAGGTGATCACCCTGCGCGAAGGCGACCGTCTTTCGGTCCGGCGCGGCCCTTGGGGGTCATGGTGCGGCATGGCCTTTGCCGGGCGGCTGATCGCGCCCGACTGGCTGGGCAGCCGCGCCACCCATGCGCTCTCCGGTCTGGGGGGCGGCGCGGTCACCGCCGGGCGGCGGTTGGTGGTCGAAGACACGCGCCTCCTGCCGGAACGGCCCATCCCTTGCCCGGTCTGGGCCCGCCCGCGCGGCGAAATCGCGGTGGTCATCGGCCCGCAGGACCGGTTCTTCGGCCCCGACCGGATCGACCTGCTGCTCGGCACCACCTTCCACCTGACCGATGCCTATGACCGGATGGGGGTGCGCCTGCGCGGCCCCTCGCTCGCCCCGCAATCGGCGCTGGCCATCCCGTCCGAACCGGTGCTGCGCGGATCGATCCAAGTCGCGGGTGACGGTGTCCCCGCCGTCCTGCTGGCCGATCACCAGACGACCGGGGGCTATCCCAAGATCGCCACCCTTGTCGCATCCGAACTGGACGCCTTCGCCCAACTCAGGCCACATGCGGCCGTGGGGTTCCGTGCGGTCACGCCGGAACAGGCGGTGGCGATGGCGCGGCTGCGGGCCGCCGCTCTGGCGCGGCTGTTGGAAAAATAAATTACGTAAATTACGTAAAACGGGGGTAGGGATGGCAATCGACGATAAGGGCGCGGCAGGTCTGCTGCAGGGCCTCTTTGACCGGGCGGTCGAAGTGGCCGATCCGATGCGGATGATGCCCGCCCATCTGCCCCCCAAACCGCCGGGCCGCGTCGTCGTCATCGGCGCGGGCAAGGCGAGCGCCCGGATGGCCGAAGCAGTGGAATCCGTCTGGGGCCCCTGCGAGGGGCTGGTTATCACCCGCTACGGCTATGCCCGCCCCTGCAAGGGGGTCGAGATCGTCGAGGCCGCCCATCCCGTCCCCGATGCCACAGGCGCGGCGGCAACGGCGCGGATGCTCGACCTCGTCAGGGGTCTAGGGGAAGGCGACTTCGTCCTCGCCCTGATCTCGGGCGGGGCCTCGGCCCTGCTGGTGGCCCCGGTGGCGGGCGTGACACTGGAAGAAAAGCGTGCGGTTAACGCAGCCCTCCTCGCCTCCGGCGCGCCGATCGACCGGATGAACACCCTGCGCAAACACCTCAGCCGGGTGAAGGGCGGGCAGCTGGCAGCAGCGGCCCATCCGGCGCGCATGCTCGCGCTCATGATCTCTGACGTGCCGGGGGATGACCCCGCCTTCATCGGATCGGGGCCAACCGTGGGCGATGCCTCCACCCTGTCCGACGCACGGGCGGTGCTGGATCGCTGGTCCGTCCCGGTGCCGCCCTCGGTCACGGCGGCCTTGGCGCAAGGGTCGGGCGTGGTGCCCCCCGGCGATCCCCGCCTCTCGACGGTCGAGAACCGCGTCATCGCCGCCCCCGCCCAGTCGCTGGAGGCTGCCGCCACGATGGCGCGGGCCGCCGGGCTAACAGTCCGCCTTCTCGGTGACGCGCTGGAAGGCGAGGCGCGCGACGTCGCCGCCGCCCAAGCCGCACAAGCCATGGCGATCCGCGCCGCGATGCAGCACGGCGATGCACCCATCCTGCTGCTTTCGGGCGGCGAACTCACGGTCACCCGCCGCGGCGACGGGATCGGCGGCCCCAATGCGGAATTCTGCCTTGCCCTCGCCCTTGCACTGCAAGGCGCGCCGGGCATCCATGCGCTGGCCTGCGACACCGACGGCGTCGATGGCGCGGCCGAGGTGGCCGGGGCCGTCATCGGCCCCGACACGCTGCCCCGCGCCGCAGCGCAGGGCTTGGACGCCGCACAGTCCCTCGCCCGCAACGACGCCCACAGCTTCTTTGCCGCGCTGGGTGATCAGGTGGTCACGGGTCCGACCCTGACCAATGTGAACGACTTCCGCGCGATCCTGATCCTGCCGCCCCCGGCCTAAGGCGCGCGCGCCCGCCGATGCCGCCCCCGCCGGGGTTGGAGGCGACGGCAGGGGCGGCTATGGTCTCGGCCCCGATGACTCGGTCCGCTCCGGCCCCCCGGAAGACCCCTGCCACAGGAACTCCATGACCCTCGACACCGCCCGCCGCATTCCCCAGATCATCGCCGCCGAAATCGGCGCGCAGCCCGCGCAGGTGGCCGCCGCCATCGGCCTCTTGGACGAAGGCGCGACCGTGCCCTTCGTCGCGCGCTATCGCAAAGAGGTGACGGGCGGGCTCGATGACACGCAACTGCGCACGCTGGCCGACCGTCTGGCTTACCTGCGCGAGATGGAGGCCCGCCGCGCCGCGATCCTGTCCTCGATCACCGAACAGGGGAAGATGACCGACGGGCTGAACGCCGCGATCCTCAAGGCCACGACCAAGGCGGAACTGGAAGACATCTACCTTCCCTACAAACCCAAACGCCGCACCCGCGCGATGATCGCCCGCGAGAACGGCCTCGGCCCGCTCATGGACGCCATCCTCGCCGACCGCGCCGCCGATCCGGCGCAGCTTGCCGCAGGTTACATCACCGAGGCCGTGCCGGACACGAAATCCGCCCTCGAAGGTGCGCGCGACATCCTTGCCGAAAGCCTTGCCGAAAACGCCGATCTCTTGGGCCGCCTGCGCAGCCACATGAAACAGGTGGCCAAACTCACCGCCAAGGTGGTGGAAGGGAAGGAAAACGAAGGCGCCAAATTCTCGGACTATTTCGCGCATTCCGAGGTCTGGGCCACCGCCCCCTCGCACCGCGTTCTGGCCATGCTCAGGGGCCGCAACGAAGGCATCCTCGCCATCGACCTTGAGATCGACGCCGACGCGCCCAAAGGCGAAAGCCCGGCCGAACGCGCCTGCGCCGCCGTCCTTCAGGCCGCCACGCGCGGGGCAGGGGACATCTGGCTGCGCGAGGCGGCAGCTTGGGCCTGGCGGGTGAAGATCCGCACCTCCCTCACCCTCGACCTGATGTCCGAGATGCGCGACCGGGCCGAGGAAGAGGCGATCCGCGTCTTCGCCCGCAACCTCAAGGACCTGCTCTTGGCCGCCCCTGCCGGGGGCAAGGCCACGATGGGCCTTGATCCCGGCATCCGGACGGGCGTGAAGGTCGCGGTGGTCGATGCCACGGGCAAGGTGCTGGCCACCGACACGGTTTATCCCTTCCAGCCCAAGAACGACCTGCGCGGCGCGCAGGTGGCGCTGGCGCAACTGATCCAGAGGCACAAGGTCCAGCTCATCGCCATCGGCAATGGCACCGCCAGCCGCGAGACGGAAAAGATGGTGGCCGACCTCCTCGCCGTCCTCCCGGGGAGCGAGAAACCCGTGAAGGTCATCGTCAGCGAGGCAGGCGCCTCGGTCTATTCCGCCTCCGAACTCGCCGCCAAGGAATTCCCGGGGCTGGACGTCAGCTTGCGCGGCGCGGTCTCCATCGCCCGCCGCCTGCAGGACCCGCTGGCGGAACTGGTGAAGATCGAACCCAAATCCATCGGCGTCGGTCAGTATCAGCACGATGTCGATCAGCACCGTCTGGGCAAATCGCTTGAGGCGGTGGTGGAAGATGCCGTGAACGCCGTGGGCGTCGACCTCAACACCGCCTCCGCGCCCCTACTGGCCCGCGTTTCGGGCGTCGGTCCGTCGCTGGCCGAGGCCATCGTCACCCATCGCGACGCGAACGGCCCCTTCCGCACGCGACGCGACCTGTTGAAGGTCGCGCGCCTTGGCCCCAAGGCCTTTGAACAGGCGGCGGGATTCCTGCGCATCCCCGACGGGGCGGAGCCTCTGGATGCCTCTTCAGTCCACCCTGAAGCCTATGATCTGGCCCGCCGCATCGTGGCGGCCTGCGGGCGCGACATCCGGGCGCTGATGGGCGATGCGGCGGCGCTGAAATCGGTCGATCCCAAACGCTTCGTCGATGACCGCTTCGGTCTGCCCACGGTGAAGGACATCCTGTCCGAACTGGAAAAACCGGGCCGCGACCCGCGCCCGTCGTTCAAGACTGCCACCTTTACCGAAGGCGTGACCGAAATCTCCGATCTCAAACCCGGCATGCTGCTGGAAGGCACGGTCACCAACGTTGCCGCCTTCGGCGCCTTCGTCGATATCGGGGTGCATCAGGACGGGCTGGTGCATGTCAGCCAACTCGCCGACCGCTTCGTCAAAGACCCGCATGATGTGGTCAAGGCGGGCGATGTGGTGAAGGTCCGGGTGGTGGAGGTGGATGCCGCCCGCAAACGCATCGGCCTGACTATGAAAAGCCAGTCGGGCGAGGCGCGCGAGGCCGCGCAGGACCGCCGCGCCGCACCGCCAAAGGGCCAGCCCCCGCGCGGGCCGATGTCGGCCGGACCAAAGGGCGACGCTCCGAAGGGCGGCGGTGGCGGCAATGCCTTTGCCGATGCACTCAAGGGCAAATTCACCCGCTGACGCGCAGGGTGTCGGGCCGGGCAGGGGGGCTTTGCGCCCCCCTCTGCGCCTGCGGCGCATTCACCCCCCGCAGGATATTTGAAGACAGAAGAGGAACAGGGACTTTCCCCTCACATCTTCTGTCTTCAAATATCCTCGGGGGGTTCGGGGGGCAGACAGCCCCCCGTCCGCGGGCAGACATCCCGAACCTTGTTCCGAAATGCCCGGAGGGCGGGGTTCACCCCGCCGCAAGGTCAGGCCGCCGCGCCGCCCACCGTCAGCCCGCCGATCAGCAGCGTGGGTTGCCCCACCCCGACCGGGACCCATTGGCCCGCCTTGCCGCAATTCCCGATGCCGGGGTCCAGCGCAAGGTCATTGCCGATGGCGCGGATCTGCTTCAACGCCGTCGCCCCGTCCCCGATCAGCGTCGCGCCTTTGACCGGCGCGCCCACCTTGCCGTTCTGTACACGGTAGGCCTCGGTGCAACTGAACACGAACTTACCGTTGGTGATGTCCACCTGCCCGCCGCCGAAACCCACGGCATAGATCCCGTCCTTCAGCCCGGCAAGGATCACCGCAGGGTCCTCCTGACCCGCCAGCATATAGGTGTTGGTCATGCGCGGCATCGGGATATGGGCGAAACTCTCGCGCCGCCCGTTGCCCGTGGGCGCCACCCCCATCAGCCGCGCGTTCTGGCGATCCTGCATGTAGCCCACAAGGATGCCATCCTCGATCAGCACATTCTTCCCCGAGGGCGTCCCTTCGTCATCGATCGTGATCGACCCGCGCCGATCCGGCAGCGTGCCGTCGTCCAGGACCGTCACGCCCGGAGCCGCGATGCGCTGCCCCATCAGCCCGGCAAAGGCCGAGGTCTGCTTGCGGTTAAAGTCGCCCTCCAGCCCGTGTCCAATCGCCTCATGCAGCAGGATGCCGGGCCAGCCGGGGCCAAGCACCACATCCATCATCCCCGCCGGAGCAGGCACAGCGTCCAGGTTCACCACCGCGATGCGCAGCGCCTCTTGCACCATCGGCTTCCAGCGCGCAGGCTCCATCAGTGCGGCCAGACCGAAACGCCCGCCGCTGCCCATGCCCCCCTGTTCACGCCGCCCGCCCTGTTCCACGATCACCGACACGTTCAGCCGCGCCATCGGGCGCACATCGGCCAGACGCAGGCCCTCGGGGCGCAGGATCTCCACCTCTTGCAATCCGGCGGAGAGGGTGGCCGACACCTGCACCACGCGCGGGTCCAAGGCGCGGGCATAGGCGTCGATCTCCTTCAACATGTCGATCTTCACCGGGAAAGTGGCATCCGCCATCGGATCGGCATCGCCGTAAAGCCGCACATTCGTTCCCTGCGGCGCATCGGCCAAGGTGCCGCCACCGGCCCCCACGGCCAGCCGCGCCGTGTCCACCGCGCGGCGCAGCGCGCGTTCCGAGATTTCGGTCGAATGGGCATAGGCCGCGACCTCGCCCTTCACCGCGCGCAGGCCGAACCCCTCGGACGCATCGTAAGAGGCCGTCTTGATCCGCCCGTCATCCAGAACAATCGCCTCGGACCGCTTGCGTTCAAGGAACAGCTCGCCATCCTCGGCCCCCGCCGTCGCCGCGCGCAGCAGGGCAAGGGCGGCCCCTTCGTCCAGCGCCGTCTCAAAGGGGCGGAAGGGGGCATCGGTCATGGTGTTGTCCTTGATCTGAGTCAAACGGCGCGCTTTTGCCGCAACGGTTTGGCTTGCCGCGCAGCCCCTAATATGGTTTCAAGCTGTCGGGAAACAACGGGATTCTCGTCTGCTCGCTTGTTGCGGGCGGCAGGCGGGCAAAGAAGCAGCGGCGACAGGCCGCGCACTCGAACGGGAAAAGACCATGCGTCATTCGACCATTTTCAAAGCAGTGGCCGCATCCGGCCTCGGCGCGCTTCTGTCCGGCGCGGCCTTCGCGCAGGGGCTTGAGGTGGTGGGGCAGCCCCTGCCAAAGGAGATGGGCTTCCAGCCTGCGGCGACGGAACTTGCCCGCGATCTGCAGGGGCTGGACCACATGATCCTGATCATCATCACGGTGATCACGATCTTCGTGACCGGCCTGCTGATCTGGGTGGTGATCCGCTACAACACCAAGGCCAACAAGACGCCCGCGACCTTCACCCATCACACGCCCATTGAAGTGGCGTGGACGGTGATCCCGATCGTGATCCTCGTCTTCATCGGGGCCTTCTCGCTTCCCGTGCTGTTCAAGCAGCAGGAAATTCCGACCGCCGACATCACCATCAAGGTGACGGGCGCGCAGTGGTACTGGTCCTACGAATACACCGACAACGGCGTGACCGAAGACCCCGAAGCCGCGCCGATCGCGTTCGACAGCTTCATGCTGCAGCGCGACCAGCTGGCCGAATTCGGCTATGAGGACAGCCAGTATCTGCTGGCCACCGACACCGCCGTGGTCGTCCCTGTGGGCAAGACGGTCGTGATGAACGTCACCGCCGCCGACGTGATCCATTCGTGGAAGATCCCCGCCTTTGGCGTCATGCAGGATGCCGTCCCGGGCCGTCTGGCGCAGTTGTGGTTCTCGGCTGAGCGGGAAGGCATCTACTTCGGTCAGTGCTCCGAACTTTGCGGCAAGGACCACGCCTATATGCCCATCACCGTGAAGGTCGTGTCGGAAGAGGTCTACGCCGCATGGGTGGCCAAGGCCGAGGCGGGCGATGTGATGCTGTCTGCGGCCGATCTGGCCCAGCCCGTCACGCTGGCCTCGAACTGATCGCGGCAGACCGCAAGGCAGGCGCGGCCCCGAACTGCCGGGGCCGTTCCCCCACCGGAAGGATGGATCAGGCATGAGCGATATCCGCGCCTACGAACAGCCGGGTGAGGCGGGCTTCGGCGATTACGTGCAGCTTCTTAAGCCGCGCGTCATGTCGCTCGTGGTCTTCACCGCGCTGGTGGGGCTGCTGGTGGCCCCGGTCTCGGTCCATCCGGTCATCGCCTTTGCCTCCATCCTCTTCATCGCGCTGGGGGCAGGGGCCTCGGGCGCGCTGAACATGTGGTGGGATGCCGATATCGACGCAGTGATGCGGCGCACCAAGTCCCGCCCCGTGCCCTCGGGCAAGGTTCAGGCGGGCGAGGCGCTGGCGGTTGGTCTGGCGCTGTCGGGCATCGCGGTGGTCATGCTGGGGCTGGCCGCGAACTGGCTTGCGGCGGGGCTTCTGGCCTTCACCATCTTCTTCTACGCCGTCATATATTCGATGTGGCTGAAACGCTCGACGCCGCAGAACATCGTGATTGGCGGCGCGGCGGGGGCCTTCCCGCCGATGATCGGCTGGGCCTGCGCCACGGGCAGCATCTCGGTCGAAAGCCTTCTGATGTTCGCACTGATCTTCATGTGGACGCCGCCGCATTTCTGGGCGCTCGCGCTGTTCATGAAGGATGACTATTCCAATGCCGGCGTGCCGATGCTGACCGTGACCCACGGGCGCAAGGCGACGCGGACGCATATCCTCGTCTACACCCTTCTGCTGATCCCGGTCGCTTTGGGCGCGGGCTTCACCTCCATCGGCGGGCCGATCTATCTGGCCGCCTCCGTCGCGCTGAACGGCTGGTTCCTCTTGGGCGCATGGCGCATCTGGCGCCGCGATGAGGCGATGGCCGAGGCGGATGGTTACGCGGTCGAGAAGTCGGTCTTTCGCTTCTCGCTCTCCTACCTCTTCCTGCATTTCGGGGCCTTCCTCGCCGAAGCGGCGCTGCGGCCCTATGGCATGGGGGGCTGGTGATGGCCTTCCCGCCCGAGCATGAGATTCACAGACGGCGCTTCGGGCGCAATGTCGGTATCGCAGTCACGCTTGCGCTGTTCATCGTGCTGGTCTTCGCCCTGACGGTGGTGAAGGTCACGCGCGGCGATCCGATGCAGGCTTTCGATCATTCGGTCCGCCCGGAACTGGCGGTGGAGGAGGGGCAATGAACGGTCAGAACCGCACGGCGCTTTACCTAGTGGGCGTGGTGGCCACGATGGCCTCGCTCTCTTTCGCGGCGGTCCCCTTCTACGACTGGTTCTGCCGCGTCACCGGCTTTGGTGGCACGCCCGGCGTGGCCTCCGCCGCACCCGACACGATCCTCGACCAGACCGTCGTGGTGAAATTCGACGCCTCCATCGAGCGCGGCATGCCGTGGGAATTCCGCCCCGTCCAGCGCGAGATGACGGTGCGGATCGGTGAAAACGCCCTTGCCTTCTACGAGGCTTACAACCCGACCGACCGCGTCGTCGCGGGTACAGCCAGCTTCAATGTCGCGCCCGAGGCGGCGGGCGGATACTTCGACAAAATCGCCTGCTTCTGCTTCACCGAACAGGTTCTGCAACCCGGCGAACGGGTCCAGATGCCCGTCTCCTTCTTCGTCGATCCCGAAATGGTGAAGGACCCGGAAGGCGCATTCGTGAAGGAGATCACGCTCTCCTACACCTTCTACGAAACACCCCTGCCCGAAGAGCAGGCGGCGCTTGCCGCCCCTGCGGTTGGCGCGGTAAACTGATAAAAAACGCGAGGGAACCGGAATGGCACACGCCAAGAACCACGATTATCACATCCTTCCGCCGTCCATCTGGCCGTTCATGGCGGCGGTGTCGGCCTTCCTCATGCTCTTCGGCGCGGTGCTCTGGATGCATGGTCAGGGGCCGTGGCTGGGTCTGATCGGCTTCGTCGGCGTGCTCTACGTGATGTTCGGCTGGTGGGCCGATGTGGTGAAGGAAAGCCAAGTCGGCGACCATACCCCCGTCGTCCGCCTCGGCCTGCGCTACGGCTTCATCATGTTCATCATGTCCGAAGTCATGTTCTTCGCGGCCTGGTTCTGGTCCTTCTTCAAGCATGCAATGTATCCGATGGGGCCGCTCAGCCCCGCCGTCGATGGCGTCTGGCCGCCCGCGGGCATCGAAACCTTCGACCCGTGGCACCTGCCGCTGATCAACACGCTGATCCTGCTCTGCTCGGGCGCCGCCGCCACTTGGGCCCATCACGCGCTGGTGCATGAGAACAACCGCAAGGACCTGATCAACGGCCTAATCCTCGCCATCGCGCTCGGCGTGATCTTCACGGGCTTCCAAGCCTATGAATACAGCCACGCCGCCTTCGGCTTCGCGGGCAACATCTACGGCGCGAACTTCTTCATGGCGACGGGCTTCCACGGCTTCCACGTCGTCATCGGCACGATCTTCCTTGCCGTCTGCCTGATCCGCGCGATGAAGGGCCACTTCACCCCCGAAAAGCATGTCGGGTTTGAAGCCGCCGCTTGGTACTGGCACTTCGTCGACGTGGTCTGGCTGTTCCTCTTCGCTTCGATCTACGTCTGGGGCCGCTGATCCCCGACGTTGGATCGAAACCGGGGGGCGGCGCCCCGCCCCCCACCCCTTGCGGGAAGGCGCGGACCCACCGGGTGCGCGCCTTTCCTTTTGACCGGAGCCAGCCATGACCCGCCGTATGATCATCCCCCTTCTGATCGGCCTTCTGGGCGGGGCGATCCTGATCTCGCTCGGCGTCTGGCAGTTGAACCGCCTCGCCTGGAAAGAGGCCGTGCTGGCCGATATCGACGCCCGCATCGCCGACGCGCCCGTGTCCCTGCCCGCCACGCCGAACCCGCAGGCCGACCGCTATCTCCCCGTCACCGCGACAGGCCGCTTCACCGGCGAACAGCTTGACGTGCTGGTCAGCCGCAAGCAGATCGGCCCCGGCGTCCGGGTGGTGGAGGTGTTCGAAACGACGGACGGCCGCCGCATCCTCGTCGATCGCGGCTTTGTCCCGCAGGACGCGCGCAGCGCCCCGCGCCTGTCTGGCGCGGCCACGGTCGAAGGCAATCTTCACTGGCCGGATGAGGTGGACGGGTTCACGCCCACCCCCGATGCCACCACGGGCCTGTGGTTCGCCCGCGATGTGGCGGCCATGGCCGCAGCCCTTGACACAGAGGCGACATTTATTGTCGCGCGCAAGCCAACCGGTGGCGAGATCGAACCGATGCCCGTCGATTCCTCCGGTATTCCCAATGACCATATGAACTACGCCATCACGTGGTTTTCGCTCGCCGCCGTCTGGCTGGGGATGACAGCGTATCTTCTGTGGCGTATCAGGCAGCGGACGGTTTGAAGGCATGACGATGAACTATATCTCCACCCGCGGTGCGGCCCCGGTTCTGACCTTCGGCGAGGCGATGATGACAGGCCTCGCCCGTGACGGCGGGCTTTACGTCCCCGAAGCCGTGCCGCAGATGACACAGGCCGAGATTGCCGCTCTGGCCGGCCTTTCTTACGAAGACATCGCCTTCCGCGTGATGCGCCCCTTCCTTGGCGCGACCTTCACCGATGACGAATTCCGCGGCCTGATCACACGCGCCTATGCAGGCTTCGGCCACGATGCCCGCGCGCCCCTCGTGCAACTCGCCCCCAACCATTTCCTGCTGGAACTGTTCCACGGGCCCACACTGGCCTTCAAAGACTTCGCCATGCAGCTCATCGGGCAGATGATGCAGGCGGCGCTGGCCAAGACCGGGGACCGCATCACCATCGTCGGCGCCACCTCCGGCGATACCGGCTCGGCGGCGATGGAGGCGTTTCGCGGCCTCGCCAATGTCGATCTCTTCATCCTCTACCCCCATGGCCGCGTGTCGGAAGTGCAGCGCCGCCAGATGACGACCCCGACCGAGGCCAATGTGCACGCCCTCGCGATGGATGGCGATTTCGATGATTGTCAGGCCCGCGTGAAGGACATGTTCAACGACTTCGCCTTCCGCGATGGCGTGCGGCTGGCAGGCGTCAACTCCATCAACTGGGCGCGGGTTCTGGCGCAGGTCGTCTATTACTTCTCCTCCGCCGTCAGCCTCGGCGCGCCCCACCGCGCGGTCAGCTTCACCGTGCCCACCGGCAATTTCGGTGACATCTTCGCAGGCTACATCGCCCGCAAGATGGGCCTGCCCATCGAAAAGCTGGTCATCGCCACCAACCAGAACGACATCCTCGACCGCGCCATGCGCTCGGGCGCCTATGTGACGGATGGAGTGAAACCTTCGATCAGCCCGTCGATGGACATTCAGGTCTCCTCCAACTTCGAACGCGCCTTGTTTGATGCCTATGGCCGCGACGGCGCGGCCGTCACGCAGCTGATGGCGGAACTCAAGGCCGGCGGCTTCCACATCTCCCAAGGCGCGCTCCAGATGCTGCGCGCCACCTTCGCATCGGGCCGCTGCTCGGAAGACGAAACAACCGCCACCATCCGCACCGCTTTCGTCCGCACGGGCGAGGTGCTCTGCCCCCATTCCGCCGTGGGCGTGAAAGTGGCCGAAGATCATCTGGGCACCACCCCGATGATCACCCTTGCCACTGCCCACCCTGCGAAATTCCCCGATGCCGTCGAAAGCGCGATGGGCACCCGTCCCGCGCTTCCGCCCCGCATGGCGGACCTCTTCTCGCGTCCCGAACGCGTGACGCGCGTGGCCAATGATCTGGCCGCATTGCAAACCCTGATACGTGAAAGGATCGGCGGTTGAGCCTGAAGATCACCACGCTTTCCAACGGCTTCCGCATCGTGACGGAGGATATGCCGGGCCTCCTGTCGGCCTCGGCGGGCATCTGGGTCACGGCGGGCGGGCGGCACGAACGCGCCGAACAGAACGGCATCGCGCATTTCCTTGAACACATGGCCTTCAAGGGCACCGAAAAACGCAGCGCGCTCCGCATCGCCGAAGAGATCGAGGATGTGGGTGGCTATATCAACGCCTATACCAGCCGCGAGATGACGGCCTATTACGCCCGCATCCTGTCGCCGGATGTGGGCCTCGCGCTGGACGTGATCTCCGACATCGTGCTGAACCCGGTCTTCGACCCGAAAGAGATCGAAACCGAACGCCATGTGATCCTGCAGGAAATCGGGCAGGCGCTCGACACGCCCGATGACATCATCTTCGACTGGCTGCAGGAAGTCAGCTACCCGGACCAACCCTTCGGCCGCACCATCCTCGGCCCCGCCGAACGTGTCTCCGCTTTTGGTCAGCAAGACCTCCGCACCTTCGTGGGCGAACATTACGGCCCCGACCAGATGATCCTCGCCGCCGCAGGGGGCGTGGACCATGACGCCATCGTGGCACAGGCTGAGGCGACCTTCGGCCATCTCAAACCCGTGGGCGACGCTCGCCTGCAACCCGCCCGCTTCGCAGGCGGCGAACGGCGCGAGGTGAAGGATCTGGAACAGGTCCATGTCGCGCTGGCCTTCGAAGGCCCCGGCTACCGCGCCCCCGATGTCTATGCCGCGCAGGTCTACGCCACCGCCATGGGCGGCGGCATGTCCTCCCGCCTCTTCCAGAAGATCCGCGAAGAACGCGGCCTGTGCTATTCCATCTTCGCCCAATCCGGGGCCTATGAGGATACGGGCCAGATCACCGTCTATGCCGGCACGTCTGAGGAAGAGATCGGCGATCTGATCGGCCTCACCATGGACGAACTCAAGCGCGCCGCCGACGACATGTCCGAGGCCGAGGTGAACCGCGCGCGCGCGCAACTCAAGGCCGGTTTGTTGATGGGTCTGGAAAGCCCCTCCAGCCGCGCTGAACGCAATGCGCGTCTGCTGGCGATCTGGGGCCGCGTCCCGGGGGTCGAAGAGACGGTTGCGAAGATCGACGCCGTTTCCGTGGGCGACGTGCGGACCTATGCCGAAGGTCTGGTCGGCGCAAAGGCCGCGATGGCACTCTACGGCCCGGTGGATGAGGCCCCCGATCTGGAGGCGGTCAAGGCAAGGCTCGCCGCGTGATGCTCACCTTCCGCCGCAAGGTTCGGATCGAGACCGAGCGGCTGACGCTGCGCTTGCCCCAGCATGGCGACTGGAAAGCATGGGCCGAGTTGCGGGCCGAAAGTGCCCTCTTTCTAACCCCGTGGGAGCCGATCTGGGCCGGTGACCACCTCACCCGCCGCGCCTTCACCAACCGCGTCTACTGGGCGGCACGGGCCGAAGGGCAGGGAACGGCGCTGCCCCTGCTGCTGATCCGGCGCGAGGATCAGGCGCTCATCGGGGCCATCACGCTCGACAACATCCGCCGCGGGCCGTCGCAATCCGGCACGCTCGGCTATTGGATCGGCGAGCGGTTCTCCCGCCGCGGCTACATGCGCGAGGCGATTCTGGCAGTGGTGCATCACGCCTTTACCGGACTGGACCTCAGCCGCGTCGAAGCCGCCTGCCTGCCCGAAAACGCGGCATCGCGCGGCGTTCTGGAAAAATGCGGCTTCAAATATGAAGGCGTGGCGCAAAGCTACCTCCAGATCGCGGGCCGCTGGCGAAATCACGTGCTTTATGCGGCGCTTAGGACCGACCGGCGCGGCCGGACGGATGTGGGCTGACCCCGTCTCCACCCGGTTCTGACGAAAGCGTGAAGGCCCAGGGGGCTGTCTCCATGTCACGCTGCCGCATCTTCTGGCCCATCGGATCGGGGAGGACGCCACCATGCCGCACTCTGTGCTCACCTCTGTGCCGCAAACTGAGGCGACGCGCGCCGCCCTGACCGCCGGGGCAATCCTCCTTCTGGCCGCCCTCGCCAACCCAGCCACGGCGCAGGACCGCATTCCGTCGAACTGCTTCGCCCTCGCCCAGAACACCCCGGTCGAAAAGCTCTGGCGCGCCTCCATCGGCGCGCCCATCGACCGCGCCCATGTCCGCATCCGCTATATCGACCACGCCAGCTTCGCGATCGAGGCCGAAGGTGGCACCCTCGCGGTGACCGACTACACCGGCTATATCGGCAACCCCGACGTCGTGCCGGATGTGGTGACGATGAACAACGCCCATTCCACGCATTGGACCTCGAACCCCGATCCGCGCATCCCGCATGTCCTGCCCGGCTGGCCGCAGGATGGCCAGCCCGCCTTCCACGAACTGGACCTCGGGTCGATGCTGATCCGCAACGTCACCACCGACACGCGCGGCCCCTTCGGCGAAGGGGCCCGTGCGCATGGCAATTCGATCTTCGTCTTCGAGGCGGGCGGCCTCTGCATCGGCCATCTCGGCCACCTCCACCAGATCCCCGATGATGCGCAATACGCCTCGATCGGGCGGCTGGACGTGGTCATGGTCCCGGTCGATGGCGGCTATACCATGAGCACCGAGGCCATGGCCGGTGTCGTCAGCCGCCTGCGCGCCTCGGTCGTGATTCCGATGCATTGGTTCTCCGGCGCGTCCCTCGTGACCTTCCTTGACGAGATGGAAGGTCAGTTTCAGGTGGTCGAGGTGGGCGGCCCCGATCTGGAGCTTTCGCTGCAGGACCTGCCGGGCAGCCCCACGATCATGGTGCTGGAACCCGAATACATTCCCTAACCGCGCAGACCCTAACCGCGCAGGTCGTCACGGCTCAGGGCTTTTCGCGCCCCGGCGCGCGGGCTAGGTAGGGCGCGAAGGAGTGCCCGCATGCTGAACCCCGCCGATGCCGCCTTTGCGGAAACGCTCGCCGCGCGCCTGCCCGAAGGCACCCTGCGCGCGCCCGACGCGCGCTATCTGGAAGAACCGCGCGGGCGCTGGACGGGGCAGGGGGGCCTGCTGGCCCTGCCGCGCAGCACGACCGACGTGCAGACCATCGTGACGGCCTGCGCCGAGGCGCGCGTGGGCATCGTCCCTTGGGGCGGCGGGACCGGGCTGGTGGGCGGGCAGATCCAACCCGCAGGCCCCGCCCCGGTGATCCTGTCGCTGGAACGGATGGATGCGCTGCGGGGCATCTGGCCGGAGGAGAACGTGCTGATCGTCGAGGCCGGCATGACGCTGCAGGGCGTGCAGTCGGCGGCCGAATCGGCGGGGCGCCTGTTCCCCCTCTCGCTGGCCAGCGAAGGATCGGCGCGGATCGGCGGCTGCCTTGCCACCAATGCGGGCGGGATCGGCGTGCTGCGCCATGGCAATGCCCGCGACCTCTGTCTGGGGATAGAGGCGGTGCTGGCCGACGGGTCGGTTCTGTCGGGGCTCAAGCGGCTCCGAAAGGACAACACGGGCTATGACTTGCGGCATCTGCTGATCGGCTCGGAAGGTACGCTCGGCATCATCACGGCCGCCGCCCTGCGCATGGTGCCGCGCCCGGCCGTGGAGGTGACGGCACTCCTCGTCGTGCCAGATCCGGCAGCGGCGCTGCGCCTGCTGACGCTGGCCCAGTCCCGCCTGCCGGGGATGGTCTCGGCCTTCGAACTGATCGGGAAGATGGGTTTCGACTTCCTCAAGGAAACGATGCCCGAAGTGACCTGCCCCTTCCCCGTCGCGCCGGATTGGTGCGTGCTGCTGGACCTTGGCCTGCCGTCGGTCTTCGAGGCCGAGGCGGCGATGGCCAGCCTCTATGCCGAGGCCGAGGAGGCGGGGTTGGTGCAGGACGGCGTCATCGCCGCCTCCGAGGCGCAGCGGGCTGCGCTCTGGCGCATCCGCGAGACCATCCCCGAGGCCAACCGCCGGATCGGGGCCGTGTCGTCGCATGACATCTCGCTGCCCCTGTCGGCGGTGCCCGCGTTCATCCCGCAGGCGGATGCCGCGCTGGCGCGATTGGGTGAGTTCCGCATCAATTGCTTCGGCCATCTGGGCGATGGCAACCTGCATTACAACGTCTTTCCCGCGCCCGGCCGGACGCGGCGCGACCACGAGGCGCAGCGAGACGCGATCAAGGCCTGCGTGCATGACCTTGTCCATGCCATGGGCGGATCGGTCAGCGCCGAACATGGTGTCGGGCGGCTGAAGGTCGGCGATCTGGAACGCTATGGCGATCCGGCCAAACTGGCCGCCATGCGCGCGGTGAAAGCGGCGCTCGATCCGATGGGCATCCTCAATCCCGGCGCGGTGGTCCGCGCCTGACCCGGCGCGAAAAATTTTCCCGAAAATTTTTCGCGCCCCTCCCCGAAAAATCTCCACTGGAGATTTTTCGGAACATCGGGCCCCAAAATCTCCAGTGGAGATTTTGGGGCCTGTTGGGCCAAATGCGAAGGTGCGCCAATCCGCCCTGTGATCAAGAAGGAAAGTGCAGGTTTCTGTTGCCAGGTACCTGCGAACCCCGCCTTACGCGGCTAAGCGCAAGGGCTTAGATTTGGTATTGCGAGCCGCTTACGCAGCCAGCGCCACCGGAGCACGGTTGTCATTGGCAACTGTGATCTTGGACCGATAACGGTGGTACCTCACCGAGCGAAAGCTGGCCTCTTTGAACGTTCGTCGATCCTATTTCGGCCCCTTACCCCCGCAATGACCGGGTGTTCTGGTGGAGCCGCCGGGTACCGCCCCCGGGTCCGAGCCGTCTATTTCAGGTGCGTTTATCGCCATAGTCCGGGTTACCCCGGACAGGGGGAATATAGGGAGGGCGCGGGGCGGCTGCAAGCGCCGCAATGGAAAAGGGCGCCCCGAGGGGCGCCCTTGCCATGATCGCGGTCGGGATCAGAACCCGGCCTTGATGTTCTCGAACTCCTGGATCTTCCGCTCGCGCGCTTCCGCCGTCACCGGGGTCTGCGCCAGCAGGGGCGTCGTCACCGGGTCGATGAAGGCGGCCTTCTGCGCGTCAGCCGGGATGTTCGCCATTGCGGCGTTATTGGCATGGGCGTAGCCAAGCTCGTCCAGGAAGGTCTGCGCCGACCCATGCGCCAGCATGGAGTTGATGAAGTCATAGGCCTTGTCTTCCGATCCGGGCGCATCCTTCATGTTCACATAGCCGCAATACCAGGTGGAGGCCCCTTCCGCCGGGGACCGCTGGAACCCGACCGGGAAGCCCTCATCCTGCAAAAGCGCCACGCCATCGTTCCACGACCAGGACACCAGCACCTCGCCCGTCGCCATCAACTGCGACAGTTCCGCGGGGTCCGCCCAATAGGCGCGGACATTCGGATGGACGGAGCGCAGCCAGTCGGCGGCGGCTTGGAACTGCTCGTCGGTGACATTGTCCCAGCTGGTCAGGCCGGTGGCAAGGAAGGCCAGCGCCCAGACATCGTCCGAATTGTCGGGCAGCGAGATGCGGCCGGCATATTTCGGATTGGTGAAGACCTGCAGCGACGCCACGTCCTCGGCCGGAACCTCGGTCGTGTTATAGGCGATGGCGGTATAGGCGTAGTCGGTCGGGATGAACCACACGCCGCCATCATCCGTCACGTAGGAGGATTCCAGGAATGCGGGGTTGAGATTGGCGAATTCCGGGATCTTCGACGTATCCCACGGCTCGATCAGATCGGCCTCGCGATAGCGCGGCAGGCTGGCGACGCAGGGATGGGTCACGTCGGACTTGAAGCCGGACGAGACTTTCTGGAAGGCTTCGTCATCATCGGCGAAGAAGGAATAGGTCGGCTTCTGGCCGTGCTTTGCGACATATTCGGTCAGCACCCCATCCATTTCCCAACCTGCCCAGTCGAAGACGACCATTTCAGGATCGGCGGCACGGGCGGCCCCAGTCACGATGACAAGAGTTGCGGCGGTGGCAAGCAGGCGTCGGGTCAGGCTCATTCGGGTTCCTCTCTGTTCTGTCTCCGGCGCTTTTCCCCTTGCGGCCGGATGAAGTTGTGACGCTATTTCAGGCTGTGGATGGCCTCAAGCCGTTATCGAGATTGGAATTGATCGACGTGACGGCAAGGGGGGGCGGGCAAGTTTGCCGATAAACTTGGCGCGTTCTGCCCAAGGAATAGGCATTGGTGCGGGGCCGGGCGGGGGTTTCCCCGGATTGCAGGAGGGAAAGCGGGATGTTCAGGGCGCTGGTGGTGGAAAAGGACGAGTCAGGGGCAACCTCTGCGGGCGTCCAGAGGCTGGAGGATGGGCGTCTGCCCGCAGGCGACGTGACTGTCGCGGTGGAATGGTCCACACTGAACTACAAGGACGGGCTCTGCCTCGGATCGGGGGGCGGCATGGTGCGCGCCTGGCCGCATGTGCCGGGCATTGATTTCGCGGGCGTGGTCGAGGCATCGGACGACCCCCGCTACCGCCCCGGCGACCGGGTGGTGCTGACGGGCTGGCGTGTGGGCGAAAGCTGGTGGGGCGGCTTTGCCGAAAAGGCACGGGTCAAGGCCGACTGGCTGGTCCCGCTGCCCGACGGTCTGACCACAAGGCAGGCGATGGCCGTGGGGACCGCGGGCTTCACCGCCATGCTTTCTGTCATGGCGCTCGAGGCGCATGGCCTGACCCCCGATCTGGGCGAGGTGCTGGTCACCGGCGCCGCAGGCGGCGTCGGATCGGTCGCCGTCGCCCTTCTGGCCGAACGCGGCTATGCCGTGGCCGCCGTGACTGGCCGCCCCGAGACGGAACCCTATCTGCGTGGCCTCGGCGCCACCCGCATCGTCCCGCGCGAGGAATTGGCCGAGACGGTGAAGAAGCCGCTCGAATCCGAACTCTGGGCGGGCTGCATCGACAATGTGGGGGGCGCGATGCTCGCCCGCGTGCTGGGCCAGATGAAATCGGATTGCTCCGTGGCCTCCGTCGGCCTTGCCGGGGGCGCCGACCTGCCTGCGAAGGTCACGCCCTTCATCCTGCGCGGGGTGAACCTTCTCGGGATCAATTCCGTCATGGTTCCTTACGCCAAGCGGGTGACGGCATGGAACCGCATCGCCGCCGAACTGCCCATGGCCAAGCTGGAGGCGATGGTGGAGGAATGCGGCCTCAGCGATCTGCCCGATCTCGGCCGCGCCATCCTGAAAGGGGCGGTGAAGGGCCGGGTCGTGGTGGACGTCCGCCGCTGAGGCACCCCGTGACCGCCGGTGCAGGGGGCGCGCGCGCCCCCTCTTGGCGCTGCGCGCCAATTCACCCCCTGCGGATATTTTCAAACAGATGAAGAGGGCAGGGCACCATTTCGGGGCTTGAGGCGGCGCAGGGGGATTGCTACGCCTGTCCCTGAAGGGCCTACGCGCCCCTCTGCCTGCGGAAGAGACATGCCGCAGGCTGGCTGGAAGACCTGCCACGGACCGGGACCTTGCCCGCCCGTGCGGCGCGCGCGGCCCCCGGTCCGGTGGACACCGAACCTTGAAGGGATGCCCCTGATGACCGCGCTTGATCTCGATTTCGTCCGCTCGCAGTTCCCGGCCTTTGCCTCGCCGGTCCTGTCGACCCATGCCTTCTTCGAGAACGCAGGCGGCTCTTACCCTTGCGCGCAGGTGGTGGACCGGCTGCACCGCTTCTACACCGACCGGAAGGTGCAGCCCTATGCCCCCTATCCCGGCGCGCAGGCCGGCGGGGCCGAGATGGACGAGGCGCGCACCCGCCTTGCCGCGATGATGGGCGTGGCCCGCGAGGAAGTCTCCTTCGGCCCCTCGACCAGCGCCAATACCTATGTGCTGGCGCAGGCGGTGCGGAAATGGCTTTCCGGCACGGGGCAGGCCATCGTCGTGACCGATCAGGACCATGAGGCGAATTCGGGCGTCTGGCGGCGGTTGGCCGATGAGGGCGTCGAGGTGCGGGAATGGAAGCTCGACCCCGAAACCGGATCGCTGTCGCTGGCCGCTCTTTCCGCGCTTTTGTCGGATGGCAAGGTGCGGCTCGTCTGCTTTCCCCATTGTTCCAACGTGGTGGCCGAGATCAACGATGTGACCGCGATCTGCGCCCTCGCGCGGGCGGCGGGCGCGCGCACGGTGGTGGACGGCGTCAGCTACGCCCCCCACGGCTTTCCCGACATCCCCGCCTTGGGCTGCGACGTCTATCTCTTTTCGGCCTACAAAACCTATGGCCCCCATCAGGGCATCATGGTCATCCGCGAAGGCTTCGGGATGGACCTGCCCGGTCAGGCACATTTCTTCAACAATGCCACGCTCTACAAACGCTTCACCCCCGCGGGCCCGGACCATGCCCAGATCGCGGCCTGCGCGGGCATGGCCGATTACATCGACGCACTGGCCGCGCGCCACGGGATCGGCGGCGATGCGGCGGCGCGGAACCGGGGCGTGCATGACCTGATGCGCGCGCAAGAGGTGGCCGTCATCGCGCCGCTTCTGGACTACCTCGCCGCGCGCAACGATGTCCGCCTGATCGGCCCCCGCGATCCCGCCCGCCGCGCGCCCACCGTCGCCGTCGATCTGGGCCGCGCCGCCGAACCTGTGTCCGAGGAGTTGGGCCGTCGCGGCATCGCCTGCTGGGCAGGCGATTTCTATGCTGTCCGCCCGCTCACCGCGATGGGGGTAGACCTTGAAAAGGGCGTCCTTCGCATGAGCGCGGTGCATTACACCGGGGCCGATGACGTGACCCGCCTCATCGCCGCGCTGGACGCGCTTCTCTGACCCCCGTTTCGTTCAGGGTCGGGTGATCCGGGGGGGCGGGCGGCGCGTATTCCTTTATGAACAATACAGAATGCGCGCATGACACCCCCCCTGATCCTGTGGTTCCGCCGCGACCTGCGGCTGGATGACCTGCCAATGCTTTCGGCCGCGCTGGCAAGCGGCCAGCCCGTGATCCCGGTCTTCCTCCTCGATCCCGAAACCGAAAGCCTCGGCGCGGCGCCGAAATGGCGGCTCGGGCTGGGGGTGGAGGCCTTCGCAGCCCGGCTGCAGGCCATGGGGGCGCGGCTGATCCTGCGGCGCGGCCCCGCCTTGGCGGTGCTTCAGGCGCTGATTGCGGAAACCGGCGCGACGGGCGTCCTGTGGTCGCGCCTCTACGATCCGGCGGCCAAGGCCCGCGACAGCGCGGTGAAGGCGGCCCTAAAGGCGCAGGGCATCCGCGCCGAAAGCTTCGCAGGCCACCTGATGCACGAACCGTGGACGGTGCAGACGGGGCAGGGCGGTTTTTACCGGGTCTACACCCCCTATTGGCGCACGGTCCGCGCGATCCCCGTCGCCGCCCCCGATCCCGCCCCCGCCCGCCTGCCCGTGCTGGAGCACTGGCCCATCTCCGACCGGCTGGAAGACTGGCGCATGGGGGCCGCCATGCAGCGCGGCGCGGCCATCGTCGCCGCCCATGTGCAGGTGGGCGAGGCGGCGGCGCTGACCCGCCTCCAAACCTTCCTCGCCGGTCCCGTGGACGCTTACGCCGAGGCGCGCGATCTGCCCGCCGAACCCGGCACCTCGCGCCTGTCCGAAAACCTCACCTATGGCGAGATCGGCATCCGCCGCGTCTGGCACGCAGGCCTTGCCGCCTTCGAACAAGGCCGCGCGGGGGCCGAAACCTTCCTCAAGGAGCTGGTCTGGCGCGAGTTTTCCTATCACCTCCTGCACCACTCCCCCCAGATCACCACCGCGAACTGGAAGCCGGACTGGGACAGCTTCCCTTGGGCCACCGAAGGCCCGCAGCTCACCGCATGGCAACGCGGCATGACGGGCGAACCCTTTGTCGATGCCGCGATGCGCGAACTTTACGTGACCGGGACCATGCACAACCGGGGCCGGATGATTGTCGCCTCCTACCTGACCAAACATCTGATGACGCATTGGAAAGCGGGCCTTGACTGGTTCGCCGATTGCCTGATCGACTGGGACCCGGCGGCCAATGCCATGGGCTGGCAATGGGCGGCAGGCTCCGGCCCCGACGCCGCCCCCTATTTCCGCATCTTCAACCCCGCCACGCAGGTGGAGAAGTTCGATCCCAAAGGCCTCTACCGCCGCCGCTTCCTCGCCGAACCCAGCCGCACCCCCGGCCCCGAGGCGCTGGCCTTCTTCGACGCCGTCCCCCGGTCATGGCAGCTTGATCCCGCGCGCCCCCATCCGCGCCCCATCGTTGATCTGGCCGAAGGGCGGGCGCGGGCGCTTGCCGCCTATGCGGCGCGGGGCGGCGAGGGTGGGTGACGCAAGGGAAATCGCGCAACCGGGGCGGGAAGCCGCGTCAAACCCTGTGTCGAACCGAATGAAAAGCGCATGAAACCCTTGAGTGCGGCCTTCGTATCTGGGACTGTGGCGCGCAAAAAAGAAGAAACGTGGGGAGTTCATGGACGTACTGACCAGCATCAAGGGCCAATCCGGCCTGCCACGCTATTTTGCCTCGGCCTATCAGGTCTTGCAGGGCATGGGACGGGGGCGGCTGGATTTTGTCTTGCCCGACGGTCGGCGATTCCGCGTCGATGCGCCCAAGCCCGGCCCAGTGGGCGAGGTGGTGATTCACAACGCCGACGTCTTTTCCCGACTGATCCGCGAAGGCGATCTGGGCTTCTGCGACGCCTATCTCGAAGGCTGGTGGTCCAGCCCCGACCTTCAGGCGCTGATGGACCTCGTGCAACTGCCCGAAAACGACCGCATCAATGACGGCTTCCCCGGCATGGGCCTACTGCGCCTCTTTGAACGGATGCGCTTTTGGCTGCAATCGAACAGCAAGGGGCAGGCGAAGAAGAACATTTCCTACCACTATGATCTTGGGAACGATTTCTACCGCCTCTGGCTGGACGAAACGATGACCTATTCCAGCGCCATCTTCCACACAGGCCAAGAAAGCCTCGAGGCCGCGCAGACCGAGAAATACAAATCCATGGTCGATCAGATGGGCGCAGGCCCCGGCGATCATGTGCTGGAGATTGGCTGCGGCTGGGGTGGCTTCGCCGAATACGCCGCCAAAGAGCGTGGGCTCAAGGTCACCGGCCTGACGATCAGCCGCGCGCAATACGACTATGCGGTGGAACGGATGGCCCGCGCGGGCCTCTCCGACCGGGTCGAGATCAAGCTGCAGGATTACCGCGACGAGCGCGGCATTTACGACGGCATCGCCTCCATCGAAATGTTCGAAGCCGTGGGCGAACGCTACTGGCCCACCTATTTCGACTCGCTGCGCGAAAGGCTGAAACCCGGGCGCAACGCCACGCTGCAAATCATCACCATCGCCGACCGCCGCTGGGAGGTCTACCGCAAGGGCGTGGACTTCATCCAGAAATACATCTTCCCCGGCGGCATGCTGCCCTCTCCCGCCGCCCTCAGGGCCGAGGTGGAACGGGCCGGCCTCCGGGTGAAGCACTCGGTCGAATTCGGCGACAGCTACAGCCAGACCCTGCGGCGCTGGCACGACACCTTCAACACCCGCTGGGACGAGGTGGCGAAGATGGGCTTCGATGATCGCTTCCGGCGCATGTGGAACTTCTACCTCACCTCTTGCGCGGGGGCCTTCGAGGGCGGAAACTGCGATGTGACGCAGATCACGATCACCCGTCCGCCGCTCACCCGTCCGCAATAGGGACCCGCCGATGCCCACCGCCGCCAAACTGGTTGCCGCGCTGAGTTTCGCCTTCGCAGCCTGGGTTGTGTGCATCGTATTAGAGGGGTTTCTGCCCGAGGCGCAGCGGATCGGGCGGCTCTATTCCGTCTCCATCGCCATCGGGGCGCTGGGCGGCTGGTTCGTGTCGGGGGCCGCGCCCCGGGCCAGCATGGTCGAGGCGGCGGCGACGGGCCTCAGGACGGCCACGATCATCACCATCAGCGCGCTTTTGGCCTTTGCCGTGGGCACCATGCTAGAGGTCGCGATGCGCGGGCTCTATGGCGGGCCGATGGAGGCTTTCCTCGACATCTTCAACGAATTCGCCGAATTCGGCTCCATGATCCTGAACGCGCCGACGCTGGCCGCCATCATCCTCGGCGGCATCGTCGCCGGAATGGTGACCGAATCCGCCGGACGACGTTGGCGCTAAGGGGGCGGATCGGTGCGCTTCTTCTTCTACGGCACGCTGTGCCACCCGTCCCTTCTGGCCCGGGTTCTGGGCCGCACGGCACCCACGCGCCCCGCCACCCTGCGTGACCACGCGGTCTTCTGGGCCGAAGGCGGGGCTTTCCCCCTGATCCAGCCCGTGCCCGGCGCCAAGGCCCAAGGCCTGATCCTTGACGATGCAACCGCAGAGGATGCGGCGCGGCTCGACTTCTACGAAGGCGGCTTCCGCTATGACACGGTGGAACGTCTGGTCGATACGGCCGAAGGCCCGGTCACCGCACGGGTCTACCTGCCGCAACCGGGCCGCTGGCAGCCCGGCGCGGCGTGGAGCCTCGCCGACTGGGCCGCCCGCTACGGCGCGGCCGCCGTGGCGACAGCCGCGGATTTCATGGCGCTGATGGGGCAGGTGCCCGCCGAGGCGGTCGCCGCCCGCTATGGCCCGATGCTGACGCGCGGGGCCTCTCGCATCCGCGCCGCAGCGCCGCAGCCTGCCAACCTGCGCTGGCCCGGTGGGGCAGCCGAGGTGGCGGTGGACCGGGTCCGCACCCCCTATGCCCATTTCTTCGCGGTCGAGGAATGGCGTCTGGGCTGGCGGCAGTTCGACGGCACGATGGGGGCGCCGCAGGACCGCGCCGTCTTCGTCATGGCCGATGCAGTGACGGTGCTGCCCTATGATCCGGTCCGCGACCGCGTGCTCATGATCGAACAGTTCCGCGTCGGCGCGCTGGCCCGTGGCGATCAGGCCGCGTGGCAACTCGAGGCCATCGCAGGCCGCATCGACCCCGGCGAAACGCCGGAAGAGGCCGCAAAACGCGAGGCGCTGGAAGAGGCGGGTCTCATGCTCGGTCCCCTTCTGCCTGTGGCGGGCTACTATCCCAGCCCCGGCGCGGTCAGCGAATATCTCTATTCCTACGTGGCGCTGACCGACCTGCCCGATGGCGTGGCGGGCATCTTCGGCGCGGCGGAAGAGGCCGAGGATATCCGGGGCCATCTGATCTCCTTCGACCGCATGATGGACTTGGCCGCCTCCGGCGAATTGACCAACGGCCCGATGCTGCTGACCGCGCTCTGGCTGCAACGCGAACGCCCCCGCCTGCGGGCCGAGGCTGCCGCAGGTCCCTGAAACAGACCCCGCGCGCCCAAGACCTGATCCGGGGCCTCCCGCGTCCCGCTCCCCTGCCTTTGAAGGCGGGTGTCCCGGATCAAGCCCGGGACGGGTTCCCCTCGTGATCCACGGTCGCCCCCGTGCTGACCCCGCGCCCCGGACCTTGCTCCGGGGCAGTCCGACACCCTGCCGCATGCCATTGGCGACGGGAGGTGCGCCACCACGGCGGGGTCGCGTTAACCTTAACGCCTCCCTTCATCACCGCCCGCTCCGTGCCCACAGTTTGCTGCACAAAAGGCGGCACAGAATAGGGCACAGCCGTTTTCGACCAAGCCCTTGATCCTGCACCGCATTAAGGCCCTACAGCGCCAGCGACACCCAAGCCCCGTTGCGCTTGGACGACCGCACGCAGGCATCGACAAAGGCCACGCCCTCCAGCCCTTCCTTCAGGCCGGGGAAGGTGGCAGCCGGGTCCAGCGCATTGCCGTCTCGGCGGGCCAGAATGGCGCGGGCGGTTTCGGCGTAAATGTTTGCAAAACCTTCCAAATACCCCTCCGGATGCCCCGGCGGCACGCGCGTCACGCGCCCCGCCTCCGGCCCTGATCCGGCCCCGCCCCGCGTGATGCGGAACTTCGGCTGATTCAGCGGGCCGACCCACAGGTAATTCGGGTCCTCCTGCGCCCATTCAATCCCGGCCTTCGTCCCGTAAACCCTTAGCCGCAAACCATTTTCACAGCCCGAAGCGACCTGCGAACACCACAGCATCCCCCGCGCCCCACCCTTGTAGCGCAGCATGACATGCCCGTTGTCATCCACCCGCCGCCCGGGAACAAAGCTCTGCAAATCGGCGGCAAGGCTCTCAAGCTCCAACCCCGTCACAAAGCCCGCAAGGTTGAAGGCATGGGTCCCGATATCCCCCGTCGATCCACCCGCCCCGGTGCGCGCCGGGTCCGTCCGCCAGTCGGCCTGCTTTTGCCCAGAATTTTCAATGGGTTCCGCCAGCCAATCCTGCGCATATTCCACCTGCACGACCCGGATATCCCCCAGATCGCCGTTGCGCACCATCGCCGCCGCCTGCCGGATCATCGGATAGCCCGTGTAGTTATGCGTCAACGCAAAAACCACGCCCGACGCCTCCGCCGCCTTGGCCAGACGCTTCGCCTCGGGCAGCGTGGCGGTCAGCGGCTTGTCGCAGATCACATGGATGCCCCGCCGCAAGAACTGCATCGCCACCGGCGCATGCATGTGGTTCGGCGTGACGATGGCCACCGCCTCGATCCCGTCCTTCCGCCGCGCCTCGCGCGCCGCCATTTCGGCAAAGCTGGCATAGGTCCGCCTCTCGTCCACCCCAAGGTCCGCCCCCGACGCCATGCTCTTTTCAGCATTGGACGAGAAACACCCCGCAACCAGTTCATATTGATCATCTATCCGTGCCGCGATGCGGTGGACCGCGCCGATGAAAGCATCGCGCCCGCCCCCCACCATGCCCAGCCGGATGCGCGGCGCCCGCGCGACATGTGTCCCTGTGATGGCCATAATGGTCCCCCTTATTCCAGTCCCAGCATCCGCCGGTTCGCCGCCCGGTCCGTCCCCGCATCCGCGAAGTCGTCAAAGGCCTTTTCCGTCACCCGGATGATGTGGTTTCTCACGAACTCTGCCCCTTCCCGCGCCCCGTCCTCGGGGTGCTTCAGGCAGCATTCCCATTCCACCACCGCCCAGCCGTCAAAGCCGTATTGCGTCAGCTTCGAGAAGATCCCCACGAAATCCGCCTGCCCGTCGCCGGGGCTGCGGAAGCGACCAGCGCGGTTCGCCCAAGATTGATAGCCGCCATAGACGCCCTGCCGACCCGTCGGGTTCAACTCGGCATCCTTGACGTGGAACATCCGGATTCGGTCGTGGTAGATGTCGATATGTTCAAGATAATCAAGATGTTGCAGCACGTAATGCGACGGGTCATACAGCATGCAGGCCCGCGCATGCCCCTTCACCCGATCAAGGAACATCTCGTAGGACACCCCGTCATGCAGGTCTTCGCCGGGGTGGATTTCATAACAGACATCGACCCCCATCTCTTCGGCATGGTTCAGGATCGGCAACCAGCGGCGGGCCAATTCGTCGAAGGCCTCTTCGATCAGGCCCGCCGGGCGCTGCGGCCACGGATAGACATAGGGCCATGCCAAGGCCCCCGAAAAGGTCGCATGGGCCGTCAGGCCAAGGTTGCGGCTGGCGGTCAGGGCCTTCTTCACCTGATCGGTCGCCCACTCCGCCCGCGCCTTAGGGTTGCCGCGCACCGCAGGGGCCGCAAAGCCGTCAAAGGCCGCGTCATAGGCCGGGTGAACGGCAACCAACTGCCCCTGCAGATGGGTCGAAAGCTCGGTCACCGCGATGCCCGCCTCGGCGGCCTCGCCCTTGAACGTGTCGCAGTAATCTCTTGACGCTGCGGCCTTTTCCAGATCGAACAGCCGCCCGTCCCAGCTTGGCACCTGCACGCCCGCATAGCCGCAATCGGCGGCCCAGCGGGTGATCGACTTCCACGAATTGAACGGCGCGGCATCGCCCGCGAATTGCGCCAGAAACAGCGCGGGGCCCTTGATCGTCTTCATCGCTTCTCCTCCTTGCGACTGCGACTGGCACGGGGCGGCGGCCGGGGCGCGCGCCCGTTCTGCTGCGGCGCTGCGATCCCGTGGCGGCGGTCCTCCCCGTCCTTCCGCATCTGATCCGCTGACCGGAATTTCGGCAAGGAAAATGACGGGGCAACCGCGGCGCGATCGGTCGCTTTGCAACTTGATCAAATCCGTGCGGGCGCGTTACCTGTCGCCCTAGGGCAGGGCAGAGGGGGCGGCAGGACCGATGGACGATCAGACGCGCAAGATCCCGTCGCATGAAGTGACCTATGCGCGGCTTCGCGACATGATCCTGTTCGGCCATCTGCAGCCGGGGCAGCCCGTCACGATCCAAGGTCTGATCCGCGATCTCGACGCAGGCATGACCCCGGTGCGCGAGGCGATCCGCCGCCTGACCGCCGAAGGCGCGCTGCTGCCGCAAGGGAACCGCCGCGTGGCGGTGCCACAACTCACACCCGCCCTCCTTGACCAACTCGCCTTCGTCCGCCTGACGGTGGAGCCAAAGCTGGCCGACCTCGCCGGAGCCTATCTGACGCCGGCGCTGATCGACCGGCTGGAGACGATCGACGATCACGTCGACCGCGCCATCCGCGCAGGCCTGGTGTCGGATTACCTTGAGGCCAACCACGCCTTCCACTTCGCGCTCTATGAGGCGTCCGAGGCCCCGATCCTTGTCGACATCGCGCGGGGCCTCTGGCTGCGCTTCGGCCCCTCGCTGCGGGTGGTTTGCGCGCGCTATGGTGCCGCCGCACTGCCCGACCGGCATGAAGAGGCGCTCGCCGCCATGCGGGCGGGCGACAGGGCAGGGCTGGCGCGCGCCATCGAGAATGACATCCAGCAAGGCATCGACCAGATCCGACAGGCGCAGGCCGAAGGCGGCGTCTGACCGCGCCAAGCCGTTGCGACCGTTCGCTGCGTGCCCACAGTTTGCGGCACAGAAGGCGGCACAGAACAGGGCACAGACAATTCTGGCCAAATCCCTGAAATGGAAGCCCATTTTCGGGCCAATGGGCACCCGCCCTACAATTTGATCAAATTTCTTGAAGGGCGGTCTGTTTGACCCTATGCTGACGCCTGAACCTGCCATCCGGGCGGGCGATGATTCCGCGAGGGCCGTTTCCATGAACATGATCACCAACCACCTGCCCACGGCAGAGCTTCAGGCGCTGGACGCGGCGCATCACATGCACCCGTTCACGGATTCGAACGGTCTCGCCGCCAAGGGCGCGCGGGTGATCACGCGCGGCAAGGGCGTCTGGCTGACCGACAGCGAAGGCAACCAGATCATCGACGGCATGGCGGGCCTGTGGTGCGTCAACATCGGCTATGGCCGCAAGGAACTGGCCGAGGTCGCGGCGCGCCAAATGGAAGAACTGGCCTATTACAACACCTTCTTCCAGACGACCCATGTCCCCGCCATCGCGCTGGCCGCGAAACTGGCGGAACTGGCCCCCGGCGATCTGAACCACGTCTTCTTCGCAGGCTCGGGGTCCGAGGCGAACGACACCAACATCCGCCTTGTCCGCCGCTATTGGCAGGTCAAAGGCCAGCCCGACAAGCGCATCATCATCGCCCGCAAGAACGGCTATCACGGCTCCACCATGGGCGGCGGCAGCCTTGGCGGCATGACCCCGATCCACGCCCATGGCGGCAAGATCGACGGCATCGTCCATATCGATCAGCCCTATTGGTGGGGCGAGGGCGGCGCGATGACCGAAGCCGATTTCGGCATCGAACGCGCCAAGCAGCTTGAAGACAAGATCCTTGAACTCGGCGTCGAAAACGTCGCGGCCTTCATCGGTGAGCCGATCCAAGGGGCAGGCGGCGTGATCGTTCCGCCCGCGACCTACTGGCCTGAAATCCAACGGATTTGCGACAAATACGGCATCCTTCTGATCGCCGATGAAGTGATCACGGGCTTCGGTCGCACGGGCAATTGGTTCGGCTCGCAGACCTTCGGGATCAAGCCGCATATCATGACCATCGCAAAGGGCCTGTCCTCTGGCTATCAGCCCATCGGCGGCTCCATCGTCTGCGATGACGTCGCGGCGGTCGTGGCCGAAGGCGGCGAATTCTTCCACGGCTATACCTATTCCGGTCACCCCGTCGCAGCGGCGGTCGCGCTGGAAAACCTGCGGATCATTCAGGAAGAGGGGATCGTGGAACATGTCCGCGACGTGGCCCATCCCTACCTCAAGGAACGCTGGGACGCGCTGACCGACCACCCGCTGGTGGGCGAGGCAAAGCTTGTGGGCCTGATGGGATCCATCGCCCTGACGCCGGACAAGGCCAAGCGCGCCAAATTCGCCTCCGAGGCCGGCACGGTGGGCCTGCGGACGCGCGAGCGGTGCTTTGCCAACAACCTGATCATGCGCCATGTCGGCGACCGGATGATCATCGCCCCGCCGCTGGTCATCACCCCGGCCGAGATCGACCAACTTATTGAACGCGCGAAGAAATCGCTGGACGAAAGCTATGCCGGGCTGAAGGCCGACGGTCTGTTGGTGGCCAAGGCCGACTGACCACGGACCCAGCAGCGCGCGCAGCACCACGCCAGCGGTTGTTTACAAAGGCCCGGAAAAAGCGTATGCTATCCGGGCCTTTGGTTGTGTTTGAACAGGTGCGAGTGATGAAGGTTCTTATGGGCGGCGCTGCCGCCTTGGCTTTGGCCGTTATGGCAGGCCAGACGGTTGCAGGCGGAATGGATGTCCCCGACGCGGATATCTCCGCGATCTCCGAAAGCGATACGGGCAGCGATACGGGCGCAGAGGATGGCCCGAAAGACGGGACCGACGGGCCGCGCTCGGACGGCACCGACGCGGGCGAGACCGACGCAGGCGACACCGATGCCGGCGATGCTGATACGGGTGAGACGCACGCGGACGAGACGGGCGAGACTGGCACCAATACCCACGACACCGCGTCTGAAGAAGAGCCGTCCTTTAATGTAACCGGCTTCCTTGACGGCGAATGGTCCGACGATTTTAAGGGCGAGATCGTCCATGACGACGATACCGCCGATGGCACTGGCACCGAAGACACAGCCGATACCGGCACCGACGATACCGCAAACAGTGGCACAGAGGGCGCCACGGACGATACCGCAGACGGCGGCACAGAGGACAGGGAAACCGGCGACACCCCTCTCTATGACCAGCACGTGATGGACGACACCGTGGGCGGTGTCACCGACGAAATCGATACCAACCTTGTAACGGATATCGGCGTGTTCCTTCCGCAGGACGGCACCGAAGGCGACACAGGCGACGGCAGCGAAGGCGGCGCGGGCGACAGCACCGATGGCGACAGCACCGAAGGCGACACGGGCGACAGCACCGATGACAGCACCGATACCACTACGGATAGTGATACAGAGTGGCCAATCGACTATACTTCGTATGGTCCCATCGAAGACAGCCTGCCAGATGTGATGATCACGATCACGTCTGAACCGCAGTCACAGCCAGATATGCTGGACGGGATCGCCGAGATTGTCCTGCAGCCCACCGCCTCGGCACCGCCGGGCGCGCCGGGTCTCGCGCCGGATCTCGGCGTCGCGGATATCGGTGCCGCGTCTCCGCCGAACGATGACGGGACGGACTGCGTCTTCAGACCAGATCGCCGCGCCGTCATCTGCGACTGAACGGGCCACCGGATCGCCCCCGCTAGGCAGGCCCCTTGGCCTGCCGCCCCCATCCGCCGGACCCGCTCCTGACCGGACCTCGGGTCCGCTATGGGTGAAACCGCCGGTCCTGCCTGCATGGCTTGAGATTTCCACCGCCCGCGCCTACACGTTGGGCAGAGCGGAAAAAGGAACGCACCGATGCGGATTCACAGCGATCTGGCCGACACGATCGGCAACACGCCCCTGATCAAGCTGAAGCATGCCAGCGAGATGACGGGCTGCACGATCCTTGGCAAGTGCGAATTCCTCAATCCCGGCCAATCGGTGAAGGATCGCGCCGCGCTCTACATCATCCGCGATGCCGTGGCGCGGGGGGCGCTGAAACCCGGCGGCACGATCGTCGAAGGGACGGCGGGCAACACCGGCATCGGTCTGGCCCTGGTGGGCGCCTCCATGGGCTTCCGCACGGTCATCGTGATCCCCGAGACGCAAAGTCAGGAAAAGAAGGACATGCTGCGTCTGGCGGGGGCGGAGCTGGTGCAGGTCCCGGCCGCGCCCTATCGCAACCCCAACAACTACGTGCGCTATTCCGGCCGTCTGGCCGAGGCGCTGGCGCGCACCGAACCCAATGGCGCGGTCTGGGCAAACCAGTTCGACAACGTTGCCAACCGGCAGGCACATATCGAGACGACGGGGCCGGAAATCTGGGAACAGACGGGCGGCAAGGTCGACGGCTTCATCTGCGCCGTGGGGTCGGGCGGCACGCTTGCGGGCGTGGGCATGGCGCTGCATCCCAAGGGGGTGAAGATCGGTCTGGCCGACCCCGAGGGGGCGGCACTGCATTCCTTCTACACCGAAGGCAAGCTGGACGCGCCCGGCACCTCTATCACCGAAGGCATCGGGCAGGGGCGCATCACGGCAAACCTTGAAGGGTTCCGCCCCGATTACAGCTATCGCATCCCGGATGCAGAGGCGCTGCCCCTCGTCTTCGACATGTTGATGGAGGAAGGCATCTGCCTTGGCGGATCGTCGGGCATCAACATCGCCGGGGCGATCCGCATGGCCAAGGATATGGGGCCCGGGCACACGATCGTGACGATCCTGTGCGATTACGGCAACCGCTATCAGTCCAAGCTCTACAACCCGACCTTCCTGAAGGAAAAGGGATTGCCGGTGCCCGAATGGCTGGACCGCGCCCCGCGCGCCATCCCCACCGTCTTCGAGGACGCATGACAGGGCACGGGGGCCTGAGGGCCCTGCGATCCGCGCTGCTGCTGGTCGTGTTTCTGGCGCTGGGCGTTTCTCCCGGTTCGGTCATGGCTCAGCAGGCGGGCGGTGGCACGGCAAGTCCCAGTGCGACGCCGGAGCCGCAGCCTCAACCCGGCGTCGCCGTGGCCCCAAGGCCCGCCGCCCCTGCGGGGACGGCGGTGGTCGTGTCAAAAGGCGCGGGCAAGGCCAGCGGACCCGATTATGGGGCATGGGAGTTGCTCGCCGAACGGGCGGAAAATCTTCTGTCCAATCCCGAGACGGAAACGCGGGGGCTGGAGCTTCTGCGCAACCAATTGGTGACGGAGCGGGCCAAGTTCCTTGCCGCGCAGAACACCAATGCCGCCCGCATCGCCACCGTGCGCGAACAGATCGCCGCACTTGGCCCCGCCCCGCCTCAGGGCGAGACGGAGGCGCAGGAGGTCGCGTTGCGCCGTCAGCAACTGGCCGATCAACTCGTCCAACTGCAGGCCCCGGGCCTAACGGCGGAAGAGGCCTTCCGCCGCGCCGATGGCCTGATCGGCGAGGTGGACCGCACCCTGCGCGAACGGCAGGCAAGCCAGCTTCTGCAACTTTGGCCGTCGCCCGTGAACCCGGCCAACTGGCCCGAGGCGGTTGTGGCCTTGGGGGATGTCACGGTCCGGCTCTGGACTGAAACCACCACGCGCTGGACGCGCGGCGACGGGCGGCAGGCACTGTTCGACAACCTGCCCTTGATCCTGTTGCTGGCGGTGCTGGGCCTTGGTCTGATCACCCAGACACGGCGTGTGGCGATGATGTCGCAGGCGCGCCTGCCGCGTCCGCGCACGGCGCGGGGGCGGCGTGTGGTGGCCCTGCTCTTGTCGATGGTACAGGTCGTGCTGCCGGTCCTTGGCGCGATAGCGCTGGCCCGCGCCGTCGAGGCGACGGGCCTTGTCGGACCGGTCGGCACGGCGCTGGCCGAGGTGCTTCCCGCTGTCGTCTTCGCGCTGGTGGCCTCAAACTGGCTGGGTCATGCAGTGTTCCCGCTGGAAGAGGGGGACGAGGTATCCACACTCTTGGTCGCCGAACGGCGCGCCGAGGGCCGCTTCCTTGCCCGCAGCATCGGTCTCGTGCTGGCGGTTGAGGCCGTCCGCCACCTTCTTGTGGTCGAGGTGGGCGGCAGTGACACAGCCAATGCCGTGCTGGCATTTCCGGTCCTTGCGACAACGGCAGTCCTGATCTTCCGGATGGGGCAGTTGCTGCGCCGTCACGTGCGCAGCGTGCAGCAAGGTGAAGAAGGCCTGTCCTACGGGCTGCGCGTTCTGGGCCTTCTGGCGCGCGCTGTCATGCTGACAAGCGTGGCGGGCGTCGCGCTGGGCGCGGTGGGCTATCTGGCGGCGGCGACGGCGCTGGTCTATCCGTCGGTTCTCTCGCTCGGCCTCGTCGCGGTGCTTTTCGTGCTCCAGCGGCTGGTCGCCGATCTCTACGGCCTCGTCACCCGGTCGGATGCGGCAGATCAGGAAGGGCTGGTCCCGGTCCTGATCGGCTTTGCGATGTCGGTCGCCTCGCTGCCCCTCTTTGCGGTGATCTGGGGCGCCCGCTGGGCCGAGATCACTGAACTCTGGCAGCGCTTCTTACAGGGCTTCCAGATCGGGGCGACGCGCGTGTCGCCAACCGATTTTCTGGTCTTCGCCATCATCTTCGGCGCGGGCTATGCGGTGACCCGTCTTCTGCAGGGGGCGCTGAAGGGCACGATCCTGCCGCGCACCTCGCTGGATCAGGGCGGACAGAATGCCGTCGTCTCGGGGACGGGCTATCTGGGAGTGTTCCTCGCCGCGCTGATCGCCATCAATTCCGCCGGGATCGACCTGTCGGGTCTGGCCATCGTCGCTGGTGCGCTGTCGGTCGGTATCGGTTTTGGCCTGCAGAACATCGTGTCGAACTTCGTCTCGGGCATCATCCTGCTGATCGAGCGCCCGGTGAGCGAGGGCGACTGGATCGAGGTCGGCAATGTGCAGGGTACGGTCAAGACGATCTCTGTCCGCTCCACCCGCATCCAGACCTTCGACCGCTCTGACGTCATCGTCCCCAACGCCGATCTTGTGACGCAAAGGGTGACGAACTGGACGCGGTTCAACCTGACCGGACGTCTGGTCGTGCCGGTTGCGGTCGTGCCGGGCTGCGACACAAGGCAAGTGGAGCGCGTCCTGCGCGAGATCGCCGAGGCGCAGCCGCTCGCCATCCTGAACCCGCCGCCGGTGATCGCCTTCATGGGCTTCGGCGCGGATTGCCTGAATTTCGAGATGCGGATCATCCTGCGCGACGTGAATTTCTCGCTGCAGGTGCGCAGCGAAATCAACCACATGATCGTGCAGCGCTTTGCCGATGCAGGGATAGACATGCCGGGCGCGCGGAAGGCCGAGGCGGTGGCCGATGCGGCGGCCTTCTTCGCGGCCGAAATTGCGACCGATCCCGCTCCTGCCGCCAAACCGGCGCAGCAGACTGGCCCGACCAGCGCCCGCGCCACTCCGGGCAAGAAGCGCTCGCCCGAGACCCGCGATCCGACCGAAAGGCAGGACTCCCCATGACCACATTGCTGTTCCGCGACGACGCCTATCTGCGCGAGGCCGAGGCGCAGGTGACCGGCCATACGGCCGAAGGCGGTATCCTCTGCGACCGCACCGTGTTCTATGCCACCGGCGGCGGGCAGCCCGGCGATTCCGGTCGTCTGGTCTGGGAGGGCGGGCGGCTCTCGGTTGCCACGGCGGTGAAGGCCGAAGGCGGGCAGGTGGCACTGGTTCCTGCGGAACCCTCGGCTATGCCCCCGATCGGGGCAAGGGTCATCCAGAGCCTCGACTGGGACCGCCGCCACCGGCACATGCGCGTGCACACGGCGCTGCACCTTTTGTCGGTGGTGATCCCCCTGCCTGTAACGGGGGGGCAGATCGGGGCAGAGCGGGGACGACTAGACTTCGACATGCCCGACGCGCCCGAGGATGTGCAGATGCTCGAGGATCGGCTGAACGCGTTGATCGGGCTGGATCTTTCGGTGACGGAAAGCTGGATCACGGATGAGGAGTTGGCCGCCAATCCGGGGCTGGTGAAGACCATGTCGGTGATGCCGCCGATGGGGCAGGGCAGGGTCCGGCTGGTGCGGATCGGGACCGGGACCACGCAGGTGGACCTGCAGCCCTGCGGTGGTACGCATGTGGCGCGTACGGGTGAGATCGGCCGCGTGACGATCGGGAAGATCGAGAAGAAGGGCCGCCAGAACCGACGCGTCACCCTTTCTCTGACGGAGTGAAGGGCGACGTCGCGGGGTCCCTTCCGCCCCCTTGCGCCCCCCGCGCGCAGGCCTTAAGGAGTGCGCCACGGACAGTTGGCCGAGTGGTCGAAGGCGCACGCCTGGAAAGTGTGTAGGCGGGGAACCGTCTCGAGGGTTCGAATCCCTCACTGTCCGCCATCTAAACTGATCTTTATCCTTTTAGATCAAAGGCTTAGGTGGGGATCGTGGGTTGCCTCAGGTAACACACGAGGTGACACAAATGATTCTGTTGTTCGAAGCAGGGGCCTATCGGGTCATGTGCAAACACGTGCAACTAAAGGGAAATGTTTACTACTATCGGCGTCGGGTCCCTGAGGACGTTCGGTCCCTTCACAAGCGGCTGGGCAGGGGGCCTCAAGAGCAACTGTTCTTCAGCCTAAAGACCACTGACAAGGCTGAAGCCTGCCGCCGTGCCGATGCCCATACACGGCGTCTTGATGCCCTTTGGAGGTCACATCGTGACGGCCACACGAACAAGGCGGACGTCCTTGCTGCACTAGCTACCCTTGAGTTGGCTGGGTTCAGTCCCGGCGATGCCGTTAAGTATCCCGACAATCCGGCAGTGGATGTCTTCTTGGTTCGGCTCATCGGACAAAGCGAACCAGATGAACCGCCAATCAAGCCCACGCCGCAAGAGAAGCTCATTATCGACCTGCTCTATGGGGAACCTGTCCCCAAGATGTTGAGCGATGCCAAGGAAAAGCACTTCGAACTCGGCAAGGGTCCCAAGGGCAAGGTGGCTGAGAAGCAGTTTGAAAGGGCATGGAACATCCTCCTAGCCGTCACTGGCGACATCCCACTGGACCAGATCAAGCGCGAGCATGGCAACGAGTTCGTGCGGCGTCTGGTGAAGCAGGGGGTGGGACCAGAGACGATCAAGCGATACCTGGCCCAAATCCGGCCCGTCATTCGGACGGGCATACTCGAATTTGAGCTAAACAAGCCAAACCCCTTTGATGGCTTGGTGATCCCTAACCGACAGGAGGGGCAGCGAAAGCCACGTGACACGTTCCAAGTCGCTGAAGTCGCTGCCATTCAAGTGGCTGCAAGGGGAATGGACGACGAGCGGCGCTGGGTGATCTCAATGCTCTCTGACAGCATGGCAAGGCTGGCAGAAATCCTTGGCTTGGCAAAGGCTGACGTGCAGCTTGAGGCTGACGTCCCCCACATCATCATCCGCCCCAACGCCTACCGTGGGCTAAAGACCCCGCAATCCGAGCGGCGCGTTCCTTTGGTCGGCGAGGCCCTCTCGGCTGCAAGAAGAGCGATGGAGACAGAAGGCGATGCACTGTTCCCATCAATCCTGCCCAAAGAGCGGGGGAAAGACTTCTCGGCTGGTGCTGTGTCGGCTGCGCTAAACAAGTGGCTGAAGGAGCGCGGCCTCGCCGTTGAAGGGCAAACCCTGCACAGCTTCCGGCACACGATGCGTGATAGATTGCGTGATGTCGAAGCGCCCAAGGACCTGATTGACCGTATAGGTGGCTGGTCCGGTGGCACCGTTGGTGAGAGCTACGGCAAAGGCCACAGCCTGTCTCTGATGCAGTTTTATATGCAGAAGACGGTGATCGGCGCAAACGACGACGACATGGCAGTTCAGTCGGCTGCCTGACTAACTCCTTTTACAGGCTAGGGCAGGGAGGCATTCCTGTCCGGATCAAGGTTGAATGCAGGGGTTTGCATTGGACGGATCAAACGGATGGCGTTCCCAGAAGACAGCCTTGGGGCATCTGAGGGAACATCTGGAAAACGCGCGAATGGCAGAGTTCGTCTTCGTCCCGGCGACGGACGAGGCAAAGGCGCTGATGACGTTGCCCCCGACCTTTATCCAGCGTGAGCGAGACTCCGGGTTTGAGTTTTACCTGTTTGGGTGGGTTGGGCAACGGGGGCTGGCGCGGAGCTTTGCGCGTTGCGCAGCGTCAGGCCCCGTTGCGGGGTGAAGATTTGGGCGAACTCGGCAGGCGTCTGCCAGCCAAGGCGCGAGTGCGGGCGTTCGGTGTTGTAGTCCGAGCGCCAGGCCGCGAGCGTGGCGCGGGCGTGGTTCAGGGAAGCGCAAGCACACCAACAACGGCATGCTGTCGCCCGTTGACTTCGAAGCCAGGCAGCAGACACTGAACGAGGCAGGCTGAACCGCTCCGGGTTTGCCGGAGGCTGATTTTGGTTAGTTACGCGGCTATTGGT
>JACVZW010000084.1 GCA_014654775.1 Paracoccaceae bacterium
GCATCAGAAGTTGCCCGATGTCCAAGCCGCTCAGGAGGTCATCTCGTACCGTTTCTTTGCAGGGCAGATCATTGTGCATGTCTTGGCGGACAGCCAGCCCGAAGGCTTCCTGCCGATAGAGGGTGGGCTTGAAGACGTCTATTTCACAACGCTCAAGGAAGATCGCCGCAGGGCTGCTCCGAACGCAGTGTAGGGGAGGAATTCCGGATGCCCATAGCATCGATCGCGGCTTTCGAGTTGCGCTACCAGATCGGTAATCCTGTCTTTTGGCTTTGCGCGGCGTTCTTCTTCATGCTCGGCTTCGGCCTGTCGGCAAGTTCCGCAATCAGCATCGGCGCCTCGGATTCAGTACATGAGAACGCGCCTTTCGTGGTCAGCGCCGCAATCGGGTTTTTCACACTCTTCTACCTTATCTTAATCACCTCTTTCGTCGCCAATACCGTGATCAGGGATGATGTGACCGGCTTCGGATCTATCATCAACGCAACGCCTGTAGGACGATCGAGCTTTCTTGCCGGACGCTTCCTTGGAGGGCTTCTGATTGCCGTTACGGGCTTTGTTTCGGTGCCCTTGGGCATGGCGATTGGCGTCGCCATGCCTTGGGTGGATTCCGAGACAGTGGGGCCAAGCAGCCTTGCCACCTATCTCTGGCCCTTTGCCATCATCGCGCTCCCGAACCTGATCCTATCCTCCGCGCTCCTGTTCAGCCTTGCCACACTGACCCGATCAATGCTGGCAAGCTACATCGGCGTCCTAATCCTCGTTTTGGGGTATCTCATTGTCTCCACCGTGCTGGGAGGCCAAGCCCAGTATCGGCAGCACTTCGTGCGGTTTGAACCGATGGCGATCACGGCCATTGTCGAGGCATCTCGGTACTGGACAGCATCCGAGATGAACACTCGGGCACTCTCGCTAGAGGGTGATCTGCTGATCAATCGTCTGGCCACACTCAGCTGGGCCGCCCTGCTTCTCCTCGTCACTTGGGCGCGCTTTTCGTTCACCAAACCCGCATCATCTCGTCGGCGGCCACGACCATTGACAAAGCAGTCGACTGGCGCGTCCCACGCTGCAGTTGCTCCCTCCCGCCTTTCCCCTGTGCGAATGCAGCAGCACTTTGGTCACGCGCACGCGCTTGCGTGCTTCATCATGCGCCTAAAGGCCGAATGCGTATTGATGCTCAAGAGCCCTGCCCTGATCGTGCTGCTGCTGCTTGCTCTGGCCGTGACCGGGATCTCGCTGGTCTTCTCACAGATGACCTTCGGCACACCTTCCTACCCGCTCACGGCCAATGCAGTCAGCACGGTGAATGATTCCATGGTCATCTTCGCGCTGATCGTGGCGGTCTTCTTTGGCGGAGAGCTCGTATGGCGGGAGCGTGATCTGAGGATCAATGAAATCATCGACGCCGCCCCCGTGCCGGCCTGGACGCTGTTCGTGCCAAAGATCCTTGCTGTCTTCCTGATCTTGCTGGGGATGTCCATCGTCGGCATGCTCGCAGGAATGGGGTATCAGCTGGCGCGGGGTGCCGAGAGTATCAGCGTCGGGCTCTACATCGTCGCTTATCTGCTGCCGCAGAGCGTCGATCTGCTCTTGGTTGCTGTGTTGGCGGTGGTTTGCCAAGTGATCAGCCCCAACAAATACGTCGGCTGGGGGCTGATGCTCATTTGGTTCCTTGGCAGCGTGGTCCTTACCGAGTTGGGCTATACCAATATCCTCTATCATTTTGGAGGGGTGCCCGATGCCCCCCTGAGCGACATGAACGGCACAACTGACTTCTGGGTTGGCGGGCTGGCAGCGCGGACTTACTGGCTGAGTTGTGGGGTCTTGCTGCTTGTGCTGGCGCATTGGGCTTGGCCACGTGGAGCGGTGCTTGCAGTGTGGCCGCGACTAAAATCCATGCCTTACCGTGCAACCCTCGTCTCGGGCGCGATAGCGGTTGCAGCCGTGGTCGGGATGGTCGGAACTGGCGTCTTCATCCATCACAACACGAAGGTTCTCAATGCGTATTGGACCGATCCACAGATCGAAGCGGAAACCGCAGAGTATGAGCGCAGATTCCTGAAGTTCGAGACCATGCCGCGCCCGGTGGTGACGCATATCTCCTTCGAGGTCGCGATCTACCCCGACGAGCGCCGCCTGACCGCGACAGGCCACTATGAATTGCGTAACGACACCGACAAGCCTATCGAAGAGGTGCACGTCCGGCAGAGCGATGACACTGTCGTCTTCCAACGTCTCGACCTCGCGGGCGCCCGTCTCATGAGCCACGACGTAGATCACGCCTACCGGATTTTCCGGTTCGACACGCCGCTTGCCCCTGCAGCGAGCGCCCGGCTCGATTTCGTTTCACAGGTCTGGCGGCGTGGTTTCACGAATGGTGTCCCGGAAACAGATATCGTCGAGAATGGCACTTTCGTAGACAACTCGGTCTTCGCGCCTATTATCGGCATGGACCGTCGCGGACTTCTGCAGGACGGCACCGCTCGCCGTCGGCAAGGCCTGTTTGGCCAACTGCGAAGCGCACGGCTTGAAGATACTTCTGCGCAGCAAGCGAATTATGTTCGCGCCGATTGGGTAACATCGCACATCACGATCAGTACGTCGGCCGATCAGATTCCGGTGGCGCCAGGCAAGAAGGTGTCCGAAAGCGTCATGGACGGACGCCGCATCGCTGTATTCGAAAGCAAGACACCAATCCTCAATTTCTTCTCCGTGCAATCGGCACGATACATGTTGGCCGAAGATCGCTTTGGCGATGTTCAACTCTCCGTCTACCACGATCCGCGCCACGGTTGGAACGTGCCGGCAATGCTCAAAGCGATGAAGGCCTCTCTGAGCTACTACACGAAGGCATTCGGACCCTACCAATTCGACTACGCGCGGATCGTTGAGTTTCCAGGGTATCAGGACTTCGCGCAGGCTTTTGCCGGCACGATGCCATACTCGGAAGGCATCGGCTTTGCCGCCGATGTCCGCGATCCTGAGATGATCGACTATGTGTCTTTCATTGTTGCCCACGAAGTCGCGCACCAATACTGGGCACATCAGGTGGTGGGCGCTGATCTACAGGGTGCGACCTTCCTTTCGGAAACGTTGGCACAGTATAGCGCATTGATGGTGATCGAAGAACTCTATGGTCCGGACAAGGCTCGCCGCATTCTCCGATACGAACTCGATAAGTACCTTGAGGGCCGAAAGAGCGATGTTCTGGACGAGCAACCGCTGGTACGGGTGGAAAATCAACCGCATATCCACTATGCCAAGGGCGCGGTAGCCATGTACCTGCTGCAGCGTCGGCTGGGAGAAGACGCGGTCAATCGTGCATTGTCGCGAGTCGTTGATCGCTATCGTTTCCAAGGAGCGCCTTACCCACGCTCGCTCGACCTAGTCGCTGAGTTCCGCAAGGAAGCGCGGACGCCTGAAGATCAGGAACTGATCAGTGATCTCTTTGAGCGCATCACACTCTACGATCTCAAGGTCAGGGAAGCCGTGACGCGACCGAACCCCGATGGCGGTTACGTGACCCGGATAACGGTGGAGGCGGGCAAGGTGCATAGTGACGGCAAAGGGTTCGAAACATCCGTAAGTCTCGACGAGCCCATAGAGATCGGTCTCTTCGCGTCTCGACCTGGATATGGATCATTCGACGCGGACGAGGTTTTGTCGCTGACGCCACATCCTGTGGTGACTGGCCAGCAGGTTATCGAAATAGTCACCGCGCAAGAGCCGCACTTTGCCGGGATCGACCCCTACAGTCTCTACATTGACCGGGAGGCTGACGATAACCTCGTCATGGTGAAGCCTTGGGTTGAACCATGATCGATTGAGTTCCGCCCAAGACGTCTGAACCGAACCGGGTTTGCCTCGGCCTGGCCTGCTGCCGATCACGACAGGCGGGGCAAACTCTTCTTCCAACTTGTCAACGCGCGCTACGAAAAGCGCGCGATCATCCTATCGTAGAACCGGGGCTTCGCGGAGTGGGGCGATATCTGCGGTGTCCCCGTGGTCGCACCCGCGATCCTCGATCGGATGCTGCACCACAGCCATGTCGTCACCATCCGCGGCGAGAGCTACCGACTGCGCGAAAAGCGCCGGAGCGGCCTCCTGCAGAAGGCCGCTCCGGCGCAGGACAACACCAATGTTCAGCCCAGAAAGGAGGGGGTCAGTTTCTGATGTCGTTTGACACTTACACCACCGGCTCCGCCGAAACGATGCGGACGGCCGCTCAAGACGGAGGTGACGTCACACAGCGCGGGATGCCGCCCAACTCTCGCGAAATACGCAACCCGTGTCGTTGGGGATCTTCGTCCAGCATATACACCTGCTGGAAATCCTAGAATCCCGCCAAGGTCGCGGCTCGAAAATCCTCACCGGCCAGCAGCCCGTCGGCCTATGGCACGAAGCTATCGCCGACACGACTCTCGCTGACGCCATTCTCGACAGGCTCGTTCGTAGCTCAACGACTTCCCCTGTCAGGGGAATGCTGTCAAGCGACACCCATTTTTACGAGCTAAGCCGACACCCATGTTATGCCCACTCCCGGACCGCACCCATTTTTCAAATTGACCTAGCCAAGCATCCTTTGCCGATGCTGCCGGAAGGTCTGCCGTGCAAGGGCGTAGGCTGCCTCGCAGGACCGGTCCGGCAGGACAGTGGCCCGTAGTGGCGGCACAAGAGCGGCTGCCGAAGCAATGTCGGGCAGTTCGCCTACAGCAACCCGCGCCAGAAGGGCTGCGCCGCGCGCGCCGAACTCGCGCCCGTCGAAAAGGTCCACCGCCTTGCCCGTGATGTCGGCGATCATCCTGGGCCACAAGGCACTGCGCGCCCCCCCCCCGACCAGCCTGATGCGATCACCAGAAAACCCGGTCAGGTCCAGCAGGTCGACCAACGAAAACGCAACTCCCTCATAGACCGCTCGCAGCAAGTCCTGCGACCGGTGCCGCGGGGCAAGGCCTGCAAAACCGGCACGCGCCTCGGGATCGATCACTGGAGCGATGATCCCGCTGTCGCTCAGATAGGGCAGGAAGCTTACCCCGGCCGCCCCGATAGGGGACTGCGCGGCCCGCTCTTCCAGCCTCGCAAAGGGGTCGGCGGATGCCGCCAGATCTTGCGCCAGCGTCGCCAGCGCCCAGTCGAGGTTCATCGTTCCAGCCACGTTGACCATGGCGCGGAACCAGCGCTTGCCGGGCAGTGTGAACAGAAGTCCCAGATCCTGCGGTTCGAAAACAGGCTGTGCAAAGGACTGCCCGACCATCGCCGTAGTGCCGAGGATCATGGTCGCGCGTCCGGTGTTCCAGCCCCCTGCCCCCAGCACCGAACAAGGCACATCGCCCGCTCCAACCGCCACCGGCGTCCCCGCCCGCAGCCCCGTGATCGCCGCAGCGGCGGGCGTGACATGTCCGCCCACCGCCTCGGACTCCTCGACCGTCGGCAGAAGATGCGCCAACGGGCCAAGACCGAACAGTTCAAGCATCGCGGGACTGCGGTCACGCCGTTCGGCGCTGCCCGGGCCCACGGCCGCCTCGGTCTTGTCCGCGCCGATGTCCCCGGTAAGCCAGGCCCGAAGGTGATCCTTGAGCGACACGAAAGCATGGGCCCGCGCCACCACTTCAGGTTCGGTCGCGGCCAACGCCGCCAGCACTGGCAGCGTGCATCCTTGCTGCAGGACGCATCCCGAAGACCGGAATATCCGTGAGAGTGCGGAAGGGTCCTGCGCGACGATCCCCTCGATCAGGCTCTGGGCGCGGGCATCTTCCCAGTTGATGGCGGGACGCAGGGGCCTGTTTGCGGAATCCACAAGCACGCCTCCGACCATCGCAGCCGAAATGCCGATCGCCCCGATCGCCGCAGGTGTAACGCCCGCATGCACGGCAACATCCGCAATCAGCGCGACCACGCTGGCCTGCACGGCAAGCGCGTCATATTCGACATGCCCCGCCCTGCTCCGGTCTTGCAGCACTGGCCGTGCCGCAGTTGCCAACTCGACCATGTCGGAATCGTAGAGGGCGGCCTTGGCAACCGACGATCCGACATCAAGTCCCAGCGTCAGGCCCACGGCACCCTCCGTCCTCTTCGGGTCAAGCGATACGCCGCCCGGAAGCATCGAACAGGAGGGCTCGCGATGCATCCAGTGCAAAACTCACCTGCGCTCCGATGGACGCAGCGGCAAGAGCGTGATCGACCTGCGCGGTGACCGCCGTTCCATCGGCCAGACGAGCGTAGAGGTAGCTGACCGCCCCGAGACGTTCGATCGTGTCGCAGATTGCAGGCAGGGGAACACCCCCAGCGACAGCCATCTGTTCGGGCCGAAGCCCCAGTTGCACCGCCGCACCATCCGGCGGCATCGTGCCTGCGGGTCGAAACCGGACCTCCCCGCCCGGCACCACGATCCGCAGCCCGTCGCCATCACGCCATGAAGTGGCCGGGATCAAGTTCATCCGGGGCGACCCGATGAATCCCGCTACGAAGGCATTGGCGGGATTGTCATAAAGCTCCAGCGGTGCCCCCACCTGTTCGATCCGGCCGCCGCGCAGCACCACGATCCGATCAGCCAAGGTCATCGCCTCGACCTGATCATGCGTGACATAGATCATCGTGGCCTTCAGGTCGCGGTGCAGCCGCGCGATTTCTAGCCGCATCTGAACGCGCAGTTCGGCATCCAGATTCGACAGAGGCTCATCAAACAGGAAAGCCACGGGATTTCGCACGATGGCCCGCCCGATCGCCACGCGCTGCCGCTGGCCGCCCGAAAGTGCCCGTGGCTTGCGGTCCAGATGGTCCTGCAACTGGAGGGTCTGCGCCGTCGCCCGCACGCGGCCGGCGATCTCTTCCTTGGAAAGTCCCTGCATTTCCAGCGGAAACCCCATGTTCTCGGCCACAGTCATATGTGGATAGAGCGCGTAGGACTGGAACACCATCGCCAAGCCGCGCTCGACCGGCTCGGCTTGCGTGACGTCGCGGTCGCCGATCTCGATCCGACCCTCGCTCACCGGCTCAAGCCCTGCGATCATGCGCAAAAGGGTGGATTTGCCGCAACCCGATGGGCCCACAAATACCACCATCTCTCCGGCCAAGATCTCAAGGTCGACGTTGCTGACCGCCTCGGTCGCTCCGAACCGCTTGGTCACGCCGCGCAAGGTCAGGTTCGTCATGGCGGGCTCCGCTTCATTTCACGGCCCCATCGGTGAGGCCCGACACGAAGGCCCGCCCGACAAGGGAAAAGATGATGACCACCGGCAGGATCGCAAGGCTTGCCCCCGCCAGCAAAAGACCCCAGTCGATCTGGTATTGCCCGATGATCCCAGCAAATCCGACCGGCACTGTCCGTTTGTCGTCCGACAGAATCAGGACAGAGGCGAAGAGGTATTCCGTCCAGGACGAAATGAAGGCAAAGACCCCAACCGCCGCAACTCCGGGCAGGATCAGCGGCACAAGGATCCGGCGCAGGATCACCGGCGTCGGGGCACCATCCATCCGTGCTGCTTCCTCCAAATCACGCGGAATGGTGGCCAGAAAGGACCGCATCATCCAGATCGAGAACGGCAGCGCAAACGTCGTGTTCACGATGATCAGGGCCAGAAGATTGTCAACTAGCCCGAGCTGCGCGAACAGCCCATAGATCGGGATCAGCACGATCACGCCCGGAAAGGCATAGGCGAGCAGGATCGCCCGGTACATCCCTTCGCGGAAGGGTAGCTCCATCCGGAAGAAGGCGTATGCCGCAGGCACGGCAAGCAGCACCGTCAGCACCGAGGACGCCAACCCCACGATCAGACTGTTGACCAGATAAGTGGGATAGGCCGAAGCATCCAGAAGCTTGGCATAATGCTGCAGGGTAAAGCTCTGCGGCACCAGCGTCGGTTCACGCGCGATGATCTCCTGAGGAAGCTTGAACGACCCGCTAATCACCCACCAGAAGGGCAGGCCGATCAGCAGCAGAAAGAAAAGGATCGTCACCGCCAGAAGCAAGCGCAGGGGCAGGCTTTGCTTCATGCTCCCTCCTCACGCGTCATCGATCGGCTGGCCGCAATCGCGAACCCCATGAGGGCAAGCCCCGTCAGGACCGAAATCGCCGCCGCGCGCGAGAGCTCATAGCCCTTGAAGGCCGTTTCATAGATCAGCACCGGCAATGTCTGCGTGCCCCCCGAAGGCCCGCCTGCCGTGGTCAACCAGATGATGTCGAAGACGTTGAAGGACAGCAATGTCCCTACCACCAGCAGCACCGAAAGCGTCGGTTGCAGCAGTGGCCACGTGATGCGCCGGAACCGCTGCCACGCGCCGGCCCCGTCCATCCGTGCCGCCTCGTCAAGATCGCCGGGAATACGCGTCAGCGCAGCAAGGATCATCAGCGTCACAAAAGGAAACCAGCGCCACGAATTGATCAGGACAAGCGTCGTCATCGCGCTTTCCCGCGACGAAAAGAACCCGACTGGTGCCTCGAGTAGCCCCGCCTGCACCAGAAGCGGGTTGATCATCCCGCCCGAATTCGACAGCAGCCAGCGCCAGATGATCACAACCACGACCGTCGGCACGATCCAGGTCAGCAGCACCCAAACACGTGCAATCCGCACACCCGGAAAACTCTGGTGCAGCACCAGCGCGGCGGCAAGCGCAAGCGCCGTTTGCACCACCGCATTCCCGGCCACCCAGATCAGGCTGCGCAGACCGGATTGCCAGAAGCGGGCCTCACCCAGCACGTCAGTGTAGTTGGCAAGGCCCACGAATTCGCCGGGCTTCCCGATAAAGCGCACATCGCGCAAGCTCAGGTCCACCGCAAGAACAAGGGGCCACAACAGCGTCAGCGCCAGAAGCCCAAGCGCAGGTGTCACGAACAATAACGCCAGCTTGCGCTCCGACAGCCTGCGTCGGCGCAGGCCTTGGCCGCCGACCCCGGGGTCGGCGGCCTCTTTCGTGCGGGGCTTTGGAAAGCCCCGTTCCATCACTGTGCGATGTCCTGCATCCGCACCTGACCGGCGGCAACGGCCGCAGCCGGATCGACGCCGTCGATCACGACTGCCTGCAGCACCTCAGACAGCACGTTCTGCCCCGAGATCGGCGCGATCGACGGGAAGGTGCGCCCGTTGGTAAAGCCGAACAGCATCCCGTTTGCCGAATTGGCAATCATGGTCTCGATCTGCGGCTTGTATTTCTGGACCAGCGGATCGTTCCAGAAGCTGTCCGCCTTGGCGCCATCGGCGGTCACGGGCAGGAACAGACCCGGCTCCATGTTCAGGAACCGGCCGTAGTTCGCGGGTTCCAGCAACCAAGAGATGAAGGTTTCAAAGGCCGCCCGCTTTGCCGGATCATCCGACAGCAGCATCACCGCATTGGCGTAGGCGATGGTGTTGTGCTGGCTTTCGCCATCCGCATGCGGGATAGGCGCAACCCCGAGCTTTGCCGCATCGCCGCCACCTTGGGTTTCATAGGTGGTGATGGTGGTGAATTGCAGGATGGAGGCGCAGGTCCCCGAGGCGAAGCACGCTTCGGCGTCCCCCCAGAACCAGCCGGCACTGTCGGGCGGCGAGAACTTTTGCAGCGCCGCAGCCATAGCATAGGATTCCGCCGTCTTGGGGTTGTCGAACGCGAAGGTGCCGTCGGCGTTGTAAAGCTCGCTCGCACCGTTGTTGACCATGAAGTTGTAGACCACCTGATCGGTATAAAGCCCCTTCGACGCAGGCAGCCCGATGCCGTATTTTCCATCGGCGGTCAGCTTTTCCGTGGCAGCCTGCCACTCCGACCAGGTCTTCGGGACCGCAAGCCCTGCCGCTTCGAAGGCACCCTTGTGGTACCACAGGCTCATCGCCATGTTGTAAAGCGGGACGGCCCAAACACCATTGTCATAGGAATAGGACGCAACGGCACTGTCGAGCAGGTCGTGCTTTGCATCCAGCGCCCCGACAAAGGCCCCCACATCCTGAACTGCCCCGATCTCCTTCAGGATGGGCGCGAAGTCCGGAATGGCGAAGAGCAGGTCGGGGCCATTCCCGGCGGCAAGCGCAGCAGGCGCCTTGGCATAGATCTCGCCCCAGTTCTGCGGTTCCTGCGTGACCACGATGTCGGGATGGGCGGCGTTGAACGCATCGAGCAGTTCCTGAACCCGCTCGACGCGGTGCGGCGGCTGCTCCATGTGCCAAAGCATCAGTTCGGTCTGTGCAAGGGCAGAACCGCTGCCAAGCAGCAGGATGGAAAGGGTCAGGCTTGATGTTGTCTTGTACGTCATTCTTTCAGGCCTCTCTGTTGCGGTGTTTTTCGTTCCGTGGGTTAGTGCGGGCTTCTTGCGGCCCGATGAGTCAAAGATGCGGGTTGCGCGGCCGGTAACGCCGGATCAACTCGTCGTTGCGCTCGGCCGCCCCGGGCATGTTGGCAGATAAGTAGATCGGGGCCGGGTCGCCGGCCGCGATGAGACGCCGGGCGGTTTCGGCCAGAGCAGCATTCAACAGCGCCGCCCCGATGACAGTCGAGACCGGCCCGACCATCATTCCCTCGGCCCCCGCATCCTGCGTCGCGTCACCAGGCGGGGCACCATTGTCCAACACAATGTCCGCCAAGTCAGCGATCCGCTTGCGTCCGTTCGACGCCGCGCGCGAATAACTTTCAGACGTGATGGCGATCACGGTTGCCCCACGCGACTTGCCGAACATCGCCGCTTCCACCGGGGCCGCGTTCACCCCCGATGTGGACACGACAATCAGGACATCCTGGGGCCCGACCGGGTAACGCGCCAGCAAAGCGGCTACCAATCCGGGCAGACGCTCCAGCCGCGTCCCCGCGGTCGCGCCTTCATGCAGCATCGTCGCCGCCGACAGAATCGGCACCGTCGCCGCCAGACCACCGGCGCGAAAATGCGCCTCTTCGGCCAGCATGTGCGAATGACCCGATCCAAAGATGTAGATCAGTCCGTCGCGCCGAATGCAGTCGGCCATCGCTTCCGCAGCGCGATCCAGCGGCTCGGCAACCGTACCACGCAGGCCGGTCAGGCGTGCCGCCAGATCAGCAAGGTAGCTGTCAGAGAGTGAACCCGTCACAGACGCCCCTCCTTGATAACCATCGATTTTCTCGCTCCAGACCGTCGACCGAACCGGCGGGAGCCCGAGCAAGCAGTAGACCAAAATAATGCCAATCAAGATCCATCCGTCAACTCCGGCCCAACCGCCATAGCGCACGGATCCACGATTTTTTCGTAAATATTCGTTTTCAATGAATATAATCACAGAAATAGCGAACACGCTCCACCCGCATCCGGCTTGAACCGAGAGATCATTGGTATTTGATTCAAATACCACTTCCCGAAACTACAGCTGTCCTCTAGGGTCGCGGCACGGCCTGCTGCCGAATCGCGACCGCAATAAGAGGGGCCGATGCCTGATCAACGCATGGTCTTCAGCCGGGTGGTCTGGCCCGAAAACGATCCGGCCCCGCTTTACCTGCTGCTGCAACGACACGTCCGCGACGCCATCCGCAGGGGCGAGTTGCGCCCCCGCGACGTTCTTCCAAGCGAACGCGATATCGCCGAACGGCTTGGCCTGTCACGTGTAACCGTGCGCAAGGCGCTGCGCGGCCTCGCAGAATCCGGGCTCATCGTGCAGAAGCGTGGCTCAGGCAATTTTGTCGCCGACACGCCGCCACGGGTGGAACAGGCGCTGGCGCGCTTGACCTCTTTTTCCGAAGACATGCAGCGGCGCGGGCTCAAGGCCGGATCGCAGTGGCTTCTGCGCGAGGTAAGCCTGCCCTCCCCGGTCGAAGCGATGCGCCTGAACCTGTCCCCTGATGATCGTGTCGTGCGTCTGCGGCGCCTGCGCCTTGCCAACGACGTGCCCATGGCCATCGAACTTGCCACGTTGGCCGAACGGGACCTACCCGATGCCGAGGCCGGCACCCAGTCGCTTTACGAGGTCTTGGAAAAGCGCGGCCTTTCACCGGTCCGGGCGCTACAGCGCATCTCGGCCGTCAACCTTTCCAGCGAGGATGCTGCACTCCTTGGCGTCTTCGAAGGGGCGGCAGCACTCGGCATGGAACGCGTAACCTTCCTGCCAGACGGCCGCCCGGTGGAGTTCACCCATTCCCTCTATCGCGGCGACGCCTATGATCTGATCACTGAGTTGAAAGCCTCTCAATGAACGCAGTCCGCGCCCACTGATCCGCGCCTTCGATCCAGTCGCTCATCCAAAGCTGCAAGATCAACGGCATCGAGCCCTTTGCCCATCTCAAGGCAACCCACACGGCCATCGCGGGCGGCCCTACACAAAGCCGCCTCGACGAACCGCTGCCCTGAAACTTCAAGCCGTCAAGCTGACAAGACGTGGGCCCCAGCGACCGCTTACCCATGGGCGGCCCGCTGCCACCGAAGGCGCGGTCGTCACGGGCAACATCGCCATGCCGCGTTGAAGATCATCCGCGAGGACCTCTTTCATTAGACGGATCTCTGCCTCCGTCAGTTTTGTGTCGTCTTCGGCGAACACGACCTTCTGTTCGAATGAACGGGCCTTGGTGAGCTGTGCTTGCGCCCTGACCAGCCTGAGGAACCTTGCATCTGAGATGGCAGCATTAAATGGGGCGTGTTCGCCGGTGACACTGAGATAGGCCTTCTCGATCTCTTCTGCCGTCAGCGCAGCTGTCAGTCCGTGGCGGCGTGCATTGCGAGAGGAGGAACGTGTGCCATTGATGGTCCTTGGACCGGTGCTTCGGACAGCGTTGAGACGGTTAGCGGCCATCCTGCTCTTCGACGACATCACTCGATGACCTCGGCATCTTCCATCGACGATGTCGCCTTCGTCGGCGTCGAGCGCGAAGTCAGGAGGTCGTAATCCGCCATCATCGAACGGCGACGCCTTTCGCGGTCGGCGATGCGGCTCTCGTGATAGGCGATCATTTCGCCGCGCACCATGATCGTTGCGGCCGTCAGTTCCTCTGTCGTGACACGGTAGGTGGCAATTGTCCTGTGCGATGCGGCATCCCCCCTGAGAAGGAGCTTGCCGAGGTCACTTCTGACGATCGGCGTTGCCCGAATGTCCCGGACGGACCCTCCAGTTGACGCCTCGACCTGACGACAGAATTCGATCTTGATGACGCCGGCGATGAAGCGGCGGTGACGGCGTATGTCCCATTTGAGGCGGACGCCGACGTGAACGCCGCGATCGAAATCCGGAGACGGGGGCTCATCGCCCTCGGACCCCGTCCCCGGCCGGAACAGCCGGGGCTGCCCGTTGAGCCCTCTGCCCTGAGCAGGGCGCCATGCAAGACGCGGGAAAAGGAAAAGTCAGGGACCCAGCCGCGAGGATCGAACGCGCCGGAAACGGTGCGGGCGTGAGACGCGAGATGAGCCTAAAGCCCCGTACTTCAGTGCGGGGAGAGGTTCACGGAAAGTGAGCAGGCATCAAGGGAGGCAAAGCCGCACGGCGAACAGTGCGCTGAGCAGGATATCAACCTACGCAGTGCCCATCGGGAGGCGCTGGAATGGGTTGAGCCGTGGTTGACGTCCGCGGATTTCGCGGGCGGAGCGTCGGGGTTATCGGACCCGGCGCAGCCGCAGATGTGATGATGATTCTGAGCGGCAGAGGTATTTCTATACGCGAGCCTGCGGCAGGAAGCGTGGCGGAAAGTCCGGACTTGGTGCGGAATTTTGATAATGATTCTTTTTTGGTTTGTGAAGCATGTTGAAAAATCCGCTTATAGGGCGGATAATGAGACATGGTTCATGATCAACGCTCCGCGCTGTCCAGCTACGTTTCCAGCCTGCTTTCAGCGGGCAGAGTCGTATTCTCGCGCGAGGAGGCGCAGGAGGCTCTTGGTATCGGACAGGGCGCGTTTCTCGATGCGGCCGAGCGGCTGCAGCGCCGCCACAGTCTGGTCAGTCCGCGCCGGGGGCTCTATGTGATTGTGGCGCCGCAGTTCACTTCATGGGGAGCGCCACCGCCGACCTGGTACATCGATGCGCTCATGCGCCACGAGGGGGAGCCTTACTATGTCGGGCTGCTGAAGGCGGCAGAGCTGCATGGCGCGACACACCAAGCCGTCATGGAGTTCCAGATCATCACGGGCAAGCGGCTGCCCCGTATCAAGGCGGGGCGCAGTCTCATCGCATTTTACTTTAGAAAGGACATGGGGGCTGTCGCCGCAGGTATCGAGGACCGCAAGACGGATACCGGCACCATGAAAGTATCGTCACCGGCGCTGACGGCGCTCGACCTGCTGCGCTATCCGCACGCCGCCGGAGGGCTTGATAACATTGCCACCGTGCTGAGCGACCTTGCCTCCCGCATCGACAGTTTGCAGTTGGGAGGCCTTGCAGCGACAACGGAGAAGCCGGTGGTGCAGCGCCTTGGCTATTTGCTCGAAAGGCTGGGCCATGGGGAAATAGTCAGCGCGTTGTGGGAGAGCCTGTCGGCGCGGGCGCCTTTCGGCTGGACGGAGCTCGACCGAAGGGAAACGCGCGATCCGGACTTTATGCCGGAGCCGGTGGAGCGAGATGCCCGTTGGCGCGTCACTGTCCGCCGCCATCCGGAGCTTGATGAATGATCCCCTCACAAAACATCGTCGCGTGGGGCAATGTCGTGCCTTGGGCCGAACAGCGGCAGGTCGAGCAGGACCTCACAATCTGCCGCGCGCTGGTCTGCATCTTTGCTGATCCGATGCTGCGCGCAGAGCTGCGGTTTCGCGGCGGGACTGCGCTCAATAAGCTGCACTTTGTTCCGCCTCTGCGCTACTCAGAGGATATCGATCTGGCGCGCACAACCGCAGGTCCGATCGGGCCGATCATTGATCAACTGCGCGCTGTGCTGGAGCCGTGGCTTGGCCGCGGCCAGTTTGACGGTAGCAGTGCTGTGGCACCCAAGCTCTACTTCCGGGTCGAAGCAGAGGATGGCAGCGGTGTGCCCATCCGGCTGAAAGTCGAGATCAACACGCGCGAGCGCACAGCATACGACTGATCTGATCCCCGGAAACTGGACCGTTTGAAGCTGGAGTTTTCCGCTACGCTTTTCTGGCTGGGAGAGGAGCGGAATCGGATGAAGGCGAGCACGTTTTCGGACGCGCAGAAGGCGTTCATCATCAAGCAGGGCGAAGACGGGACGCCGGTTGCGGAGATCTGCCGGAGTTGAAGCGTTAAGCGATTGATCCAGTGGATCAATCGTAGCGCACAACGGGATCAGCCAGGCGACCTACTTCAGCTGGAAGAAGAAGTATGCCGGTCTGTTGCCGACCGAGATGAAGCGGCTGAAGCAACTCGAAGACGAGAACGTGCGGCTGAAGAAGGGAGCTACACCCCAACTTTTGGACAGTTTTTCGAGTTGTTTAAGCTACATCCTGCACTTGCTGATCGGTTTCGATGGTGTTGAGGCGGCCGAAACCAGAACGGCAAAGGCGAGTGTTGCAACCCCAGACGCGGACAGTGCCGGCCGGAGAGGAAAGCGCGACATGGAAGGACCCCATCACAAAATTGCGAGAGCCAAAGCATCGAACGCCGACCCCGCCTTTGTATTGACAGCCTGCAATGGCACCCCATGACGACGACCCAGCGGCGCCTGCACCCTAACAGGATCGCCCGGCACTCATGATGATCGTCAATGCTCGGAGGCACCGATCCGTCAACCCTGTGGGTGATTTTCCGCTAACAGCAGGGGTTGAAGGATGAACAAGTACGAACCCGTTTCTTCCGGTCTTTTCTCAGCTCTGCTTCAGAACGCGGCATTTGACGTCCCAGCTCGCCTCTGGGAGATTTCTGGTCGGTCTGTGCAAAGAAGCCTAGTGGCCCGGAAAGAACGGGCAAGAGGAGACACCCACGAGAGGATTATTCTATGAACTCTTCCTCGCCGCCGCCCTCGTCACCGCCCTCGTCGAACGACTCGTCAACGCCCTCATCGGCGCCAAAATCTTCGGTTGCGTCCATACAGACACCGTCGACGATCTCACCGTTGCACACTTCCTCTTCGGCGAACGCCTCGTCGATGACGTCCTCTTCGATCGCCTCTTCAGCGGTGTCCTCGGTCACCTGCTCCTCGGTCTCCTCGAAGCTCTGCTCCTCGTAGCTCACGCTGATCTCTTCAGAATATTCGGTGCTGTATTCTTCGTAGCTAAAGCCTTCATAACTGTAACTGGACCAGCTGGAGATTTCGACGATCTCTACCGTCTCTTCCCAGTACTCGATTGTAATAACCGTCTCGGTGACCAGTGCGGCCCCCGCGCGCTTGCCGTCGAAGGCGTAGTCGGTGATGCCCAGTTGCAGCCAGTTCCAAATGATCGAGTCGAGGTACTCGGGCGATAGAATTTCCTCACCCTGCACATAGTCCAGTACGTCACCCGGCAGAAGGCCCGCGCCTTCGGCTAGACCGCCGGGTGCAGTGGCGAGGACAAATACGCCCGAATCCTCGGGAGCGAGGCCAAAAGTGGCGCGCACCGTGTCGTCAATGGGCATTAGCAGCGCGTCAAGCGCATAGGACAAATAGGGTGACGGCAGAACGGTCTGCGCTATGGCCGGAAAAGGGGCAAGCGACGGAGCCGTCGCAACGGGCAAGGCGAGTGCGGTCGCGAGCAAGGCAGAGCGCAGGCTGCGCGAGAGCACGGACGGCTTGATCTCAGAGTCTTCCATCTGTTCCCCGGGCATGACACTCACTCGATTTTTGTTAGCCACCAACAGGTGAATAAGGTGGATGGCGATAACGGCAAATACCTAACAAGTTTAATTGGCTTAATTGCCCCCTTCTGACACTCCATTCCCCCGCTCCATTCCCCACCACGTGGTCTGCACTGTTCCATGGTCAGGCCTTCAGTAACGGGGCCGACCCAGTCAAGCGCTTTTGTGCAGGCTAGGTCTGTCGCTAGGGTGCGGTTTTGAGTATCTGTCTTGTCAGACCCACCCTGCTGTCATGGCCGCCTGCGTCTGAGATCAACCCGGGTGCATGCTTCGGTCCATGGCTAGCACAAGGGTTGCCAACAGGATGCTGGTTCGCTCCGCCTGCGATGTGCTATCTCATTGGCGTGCTCGATCTGGAACGGCAACCGTCCTGACATCAGCAACATCGGACTCCTCAGCCCAATACATGCGCTTTCGATTGAAACGATCGGGACACTCTTTGTCGAGATCAGTTCCCTCCAAACGGGCGATATCTCCAGCCATAGGAATTCGATGCACGCATTCTACCTGTAAACGTTTGTTTTTGCTAAGGCTTTCACACTCTTGTTTGGTCCTGTCATGAGGGAATTTATCTTTCGTTAAAGGTTCTTCTTTTTGTACAAAAGACGAACGGATCGCAAATTCAATGCTATTATGCGGTGCGGTGAACAGCATAGGGCTCTGAACAGTTCAGAACTGCAACCGTTGATTCAGATCCCGTTGAAGCCTATTTTTTCCCGATCTGGAGTTGATTGTCAGGTGCTCGTATGTCGGATGTCGCTCTCTTTCTGGGACAGGCTCTCATCGTATCGGCATGCATTGCCGCACTCGTTATGGGACTGTCGGTGTTTTTCCAGTGGTTGCCCCGTCTTGGGCCAAAACGTCCGAGCATTCACATCCAATCCGCCGGCGACCTGTTCGAGGAGGGACGCGCCTATGATGTCCTTTTGGCGTCTGGACAGCGTCTCAACGCTCTCAGCTTCGAAGGCATGATCAAATCAAACGCCGAGGAAGGGTGGCCCCTGCGCCAGTTTGCCGTGATGCGGCGCGCTGAGGGCGGTAAGGTGATCCTTCGGATCGACTCCGTGCGGGCGTTTGAAGAGGTTGTGCCAGCCTCCGTGGAAGACTGATGCACCATGGCTGTTCGGATTGAGCATTTCCTCCACGGAACGCCGGCCCGACTAAAGTCCTTGTGCGCCGATCTTGCGGCAGGGATCGCGGTGCACCCGGTGCCAGACGGCCTGATGCTCAAAGAAACGCTTGCGTCTGACGCTGATCTTGATGCCGCGCTTGCGCGGATCATGGCGCTCGCCGTGGCCCATGGCGCCGCATATGATGGCCATGGGCGCTGTCTGGACAGCGCTGTGGGTGAGGATGACGAGGTTCTGGCGCACCCTCTCCAGACCAGGACCTTCACGACGAGGACCGGTATCAAGGCGGGCCATGGCTTTGCTATGCCCTTGCCAGATGGGAGGTTCGGGCATGCCATCCATCTGGGAAGTGATCGCCGGGGATATCTTCTTCTCGATATCAGCACCTTGATCACGGATCGACCTGCCAGCCAACAGGCCTTGCGCGATGCGCCAAGGCGCTACCGCCAACCCATCCTCGTCTGGCACAGGCCCTTCGCGGCTCTCGCGCTGGAGAGTTCGAAACCGCTCACCCAACTGCCCAGCGAAGTGCTGTTCCGCTGCGCTGTGGGTTGGCCGAGTCCAGACGCGATGGCCCTGCTCGAAGAGCGGTTTGCCATTATTGGGACGGATCAGCCTGCGGGCTGGAAAACCTTGCTGCTGGCCATGGCCCGAGCGGGTCACCGCATGCCCGGGCTGGAGGGTTACAGCCTCTGGACGGCCCGCGTGGGGCCGACCGGCGCGCTGAAACTGATCGAGGATCATGCCAGCCTGCCGTTCTCGCAAGACAGCCTATGGCCGATGCCTTGGGACCCTTGCGAGATAGATGACATCGTCGCCAGTCTCTCAGGCGGGCCAGACATAATTGCGGTAAAGGATCAGGTCACATGAGCCGCTCGGGTCGGAAACTCCTGCGTTTCCTTGGGGAGTTTGGGGCGGTAATGGCTCTGGTCGGCACGCTGACGGTCGTGATCCTCCTAGGCCTTGCAGCATTGTTTCCGCTGCCGCCAGGCAGCCTTTCCAGTGACCTGCGCCATGGCGCAGGGATGGCCGTGGCCACGGCGATCGGGTTGCGCATAAGCCGCTGGATGGAGCGGCGCTGGGGCGAGGACTGACGCGATGTGCACCTTCATCACCCTGATCGCCGCCACGGAAGAGCTTGGCCGCATAAACGCAATTCTTGCGACGATGCACAAACGCGGCCAAGCCCGCAGGGCCGAGCGCGTGGAAACCCCCAATCTGCGCCCGCTTCTGGCACCGGATGAGCGGGAATACTGGCTCACACGTGCCCCTTGCGATTGCGGCACCTTCCTGGGCCACGCCCATCATCATCCAAAAGGCCCCACGGCCGCGCCAGCGTCAGATCGCGCCGCGCGATACCGCCGCAAGGGCTGGTCCGAAGCGCGCATTGCCCGCGCCCTGGCCGAGCAGGACCGCGCCGCCGAGCGCCCCACGCGGTGTGAACCCAATGAGGATGCCGCCTATTGGATCGACCTCATGATCGCACTCGGAGAGGGTCTGGGGCTGAAGCGACTTGGCCTCATGCATCATTTCTATCGCAAATCGCCCGGAGAGGAGCTAGACGCATCAACGCGCAAGGAGGGTGGGCCCATTCAAGAGGCCGCTCACCCTCTGGCCTGCATGCCCGATGGGGTCATCCTCGACTTCACGCTCGAACGGAACAACCGATGAAGGCTGACCTGCGTGACCTGCTCCCAAAGCTTCGGGAGACCGGCTTCCTGATCTGGGACCCCCTTGGTCTTGCTGAGGCGTGGAAAGGCGCTGAACCGATCGCAGACGAATATGACCACTCCCTAATCCGCGCTTTTTCGGTGGCGGCAAACGGGGGCGACCTGCGAGCCGTCTGCGCGGTTCTCCTCGAGGCTGAAATCCGCATGGGGCTTGCGGAGGGCGGGCCAGCCAATCGCCGCGAGATCGCGGCGCGCAGCATTCTTCGCACTGCCTGCCAACACGGTGGTGAATAAGTCGCAAGGAACAACAGGGCGCTGGAGCCAAGAAGCCGTCCTCGATCGTCGACGGCGGCAAAGGCGACAAATCGCACCAAGACCCTTAGTGTGCCCGGTGGAGCGTGCGCGAGACATCGCGCGTGGCTCTCTCAGTGCGCTGGAGGCCGACGGGACGGAGGGTTGCTTCCTGGGTCGGGACTGTCCCAACGCGATCGTGGCGGCGCTTGATCCCTCCGTTCCGCTCTTCGATCAGGTTGGTCAAATGACATTGGGCTCGATGTTCCCTCATGTCTAAGATGCTGACCGGCACGTGATTGTCGGCCTCGTTCTTGAGCGTGACGGCCAGATTGTCCCGCCACAAGGGTCATCCCCGGACTTCTTCTGCTGGCGCTTGGAACGCCTCTTCCCGCTTGCTGAAGACGCTCTTGGGCACCTTGTCCCGATCCTTACGGGAATAAGCCAATATTAAAAAATGAAGGGGATCAAAAAAAAATTGGCTCTTGAATGAAAGGTTTGCAACCTTGAAAACACGGAGAGCACAGTCATATATCACGGCGGTTGATAAAGAATAACACCGTAGCAAGGGATGGGTGCACTCAATT
>JACVZW010000085.1:0-20840 GCA_014654775.1 Paracoccaceae bacterium
CGCTGGGCAATCAGTTGGTGAGCGAATTGCTGGTGAAGACCATTGCGCGGCGGGGGTATGTGCTGGCGGTGGGCAAGGATGCGATCCGGATGGTCTAAGGGCCTGAGGACGCTGGGTTAATTGGCCATTTTCACCGAAAACGGTTGTGCCCTGTTTTGTGCCGCCTTTTGTGCAGCAAACTGTGGCCACGCGCGGTGGGGTTATCGGGCGTTAAGGATTGGGACGAATCGCGGGTTGGCTGGCCCCCGGGGCTTTGCCCCGGACCCCAGAGTATTTTCGCCAAGATGAAGCTGCGGGGGTATGGTCAGAGAAAGCCGATCCAGCGGCCTGCGAGCAGGACGCCCAGCCAGAGCAGCGCTGACAGCATCGCCATGAGGCGCAGCGCGGGCGGGGGTGAAGCCCCCGACAGCACCTGCGCCCATGCCTGCCCTCGGGTGACGAGGGCGGCGTTCACAAGCGCTGCGGCGAGGAGCGCGAGTTTGATCCGGAAGGCGGGGTTGCCTGCGTATTCCACCGGGTTGGTGGTGAAGAGGGCAAAGCCCGTGAGGACGGCAAGGGTGAGGCCGACTAGGGCCGTGCCGCGCAGCAGGGGGGCGATCACGGGGAGCGGTGTGCGCGAAAAGGCCCCGGCGAGGCGCAGGTCGAGGGGGAGGATCGCGCCGATCAGCAGCGCAAGCCCAAGGATATGAGTAGCGTTGACCAGAAGATAGGCCGTCCCCGACCCGCGCAGCAGGCTGGCGAGGGGCAGGGCGGCGATGGCGTCCAGCATCAGGCGTCGATGCGTTCGGGGTAGAAGTCGTAATTGACCCCGTTCAGCGTGATGCGGACGGCCTTCATCACTGCCGTGCCGTCCAGCGCGCGGTTGCCGAGGATGGTGACGGCATCGCCCGGTTTGGCCGTGCCGTCGACGAAGCCCGCGCCTTCGGTGCGGCGGGGATTGCCAAGCTCGATCACCCAGTCGCGCCCTTCGGCATCGGTGACGGTCAGTTCCGGATGCGGCGGGGCGAGGGAGATGGTGGTGATGGTGGCCTGAAGGGTGGTCTCCTCAGCCTCGGCCCAGGTCCAGCCGTGATGGGCAAGGGTGGGGGTGGCGAGGGTGACGGAGGCCCCGGCAAGGGCGGAGGCGAGGAGGAGGACGCGGAAGGGGGCGGGTTTCTTCATCGGGGTCACCTGTCGCTGCGCTGATGGGGTGCAGCTAGGGTCGGGCGGGCGGGGTGCCAAGGGCGATCACCGGATGGTGAGGTGCGGGTGGGGCCCCCCTTCGCGACCCATCCCGGCGGGTGGGGGAAGGGGAGTGACGCGCCTTTGTCATGGGGGCGTCATGCAGGGGCCTTACGGGGCTTGCGCGGGGGGGGGTATGCCCCTAAATACCCCCGCTCTTGTTTCCCTTTGGCCCCGGGGGGGATTTCGTGATGATCCAGACACCGTTCTACCTGATCGACCGCGCGAAGCTGGCGCGGAACATGGCCGTGATGGATGAATTGCGGGACGGGTCGGGGGCGAAGGTGCTGCTGGCGCTGAAGTGCTTTGCCACATGGCCCGTGTTCGACCAGATGCGGGAGCATATGGACGGGACGACCTCTTCCAGCCTGTACGAATTGCGGCTGGGGCGTGAGAAGTTCGGCAAGGAGACGCATGCCTATTCGGTGGCTTGGGCCGAGAATGAAGTCGCCGAGGCTGTGGGCTATGCCGACAAGATCATCTTCAATTCGGTGGGTCAGCTGGAGCGGTTCGACAACCAGTCGGCCAGCATCGCGCGGGGGCTGCGGCTGAACCCGCGGTTTTCCACGAGCGGGTTTGATCTGGCCGATCCGGCGCGGCCGTTTTCGCGCCTTGGCGAGTGGGATGCGGGCAAGATCGAGCGGGTGATGGAGCGGGTTTCGGGCTTCATGATCCATTACAATTGCGAGAATGCGGATTTCGATCTGTTCGATCGGCAGCTGACCCGGATCGAAGAGGAGTTCGGGTCGCTGCTGGCGCGGTTGAAATGGGTGAGCCTTGGCGGCGGGATCCATTTCACGGGTGAGGGTTATCCCGTGGCGCGGTTGGCGGCGCGGCTGCGCGCGTTTTCAGAGCGGTTCGGGGTGCAGGTCTATCTGGAACCCGGCGAGGCGGCGATCACGGGGGCGGCCAGTCTTGAGGTGACGGTGCTGGATGTGATGAACAACGGCAAGGATCTGGCCATCGTGGATTCCTCGGTCGAGGCCCATATGCTCGATCTGCTGATCTATCGGATCTCGGGGAAGATGGAGGTCGCGGGCGACCACCCGTATATGATCTGCGGGAAATCCTGTCTGGCGGGCGATGTGTTCGGCGAATTCAGCTTTCCTGCGCCCCTGAATGTGGGGGACCGGCTGAGCATCGCGGATGCGGCGGGTTACACGATGGTCAAGAAGAACTGGTTCAACGGGGTGAAGATGCCGAGCATCGTCATCAAGGAGTTGGACGGGTCCATGACCGTGGCGCGCGAGTTCGGCTATGCCGATTTTGCCGGGAACCTTGGCTAAATTTGCCGGGTGTTCCGGCCCTTCCTCAAAGGGGGTGTTTTCATGAAACGCAACGTGTTGATCATTGGCGCAGGCGGTGTGGCGCAGGTCGTGGCGCATAAATGCGCGCAGAACAACGATCGGCTGGGCGATCTGCATATCGCGTCGCGGACGGTGGCGAAATGCGCGGCGATCATCGCTTCGGTGCAGGATAAGGGCGCGATGAAGGTCCCCGGCGTGTTTGACGCCCATGCGGTGGATGCGATGGACACGGCCGCCGTGGCGGCGCTGATCCGGAAGTTGGGGGTGGAGATCGTCATCAACGTGGGATCGGCTTTCGTGAACATGCCCGTGCTGGAGGCCTGTATCGAAACGGGCGTGGCCTATATGGACACGGCCATCCATGAGGATGCGGGCAAGATCTGCGAGACGCCGCCGTGGTACGGGAATTACGAGTGGAAGCGGCGCGAGCGTTGTGCTGCGGCGGGCGTGACGGCGATCCTTGGCGTGGGATTCGACCCCGGCGTGGTGAATGCCTGGGCGCGGGTGGCGGAGGAGGACTTCCTCGACGAGATCACCAGCATCGATATCGTCGATATCAATGCCGGGTCGCATGGGAAGTATTTCGCCACGAATTTCGACCCGGAGATCAATTTCCGCGAGTTCACGGGGACGGTCTATAGCTGGCAGAATGGTGGCTGGCAGTCGAACAGCATGTTCGAAGTGGGCAAGGTCTGGGACATGCCGGTCGTGGGGGCGCAGAAGGCCTATCTGACCGGGCATGACGAGGTGCATTCCCTGTCGGCGCGCTATCCGGGGGCGGATGTGCGGTTCTGGATGGGGTTCGGGGATCACTACATCAACGTGTTCACCGTGCTGAAGAACCTTGGCTTGCTGTCGGAGAAGCCGGTGAAGACGGCGGAGGGGCTGGAGGTGGTGCCGCTGAAGGTGGTGAAGGCGGTGTTGCCCGATCCGGCGTCGCTGGCGCCCGGGTATTCGGGGAAGACCTGCATCGCGACCATTGCGCGGGGGGTGAAGGATGGGAAGCCTGCGGAAGTGATGCTGTATAACGTGGCCGATCATAAGGAGGCTTATGAGGAGGTCGGGTCGCAGGGGATTTCCTATACCGCCGGGGTGCCGCCGGTGGCGGCGGCGCTGCTGGTGGCGGACGGGGTCTGGGATGTGGGCCGCATGGTGAATGTGGAGGAACTGGACCCCAAGCCTTTCATGAACCTGCTGAACGGGATGGGTCTGCCGAACCGTGTGAAGGATGCGGCCGGGGATCGCGAATTGGCGTTCTGAAATCGTTGGGGTGTTGCGTGCGAGCACGCACCCTACGGAGGGCGCGCCTTGGGGTGCGCCCTTTCTCGTTCAGAGGGTCAGGTCGATGTGCAGGGGGTGGTGGTCGGAGGCGGGGTTGGTGGTGTCGGCCCAGACCCTTGCGACATGGGGAGCGAGGTCCGGGGTGAGGAAGATGTGGTCGAGTTGGCGCAGCCGGGTTTCCCCTGCGATTTCCTTGACATGGGTGTGAAGGTCAAGGCCTGCGGTGGGGTCGATCAGGCCGTCGGCATAGCGCGCGCCGGGGTGGTAGGGGGTTTGGCCCAGAAGGGCGCTGTATTCGGCGCTGCCGGGTTCCATGTTGAAGTCGCCCGCCCAGATGGCGCGGGTGGGATTGGGGGGTTCTGATTCGCCTTCGGTCCAGTTTCTTTGCGGCTCATCATCCGTGCCGCTCCACGGTCCGCCCTCGGCGGTGGGGTTTCCTAACAGTTGTTTGAGAAATGCGATCTGGTCGAGGCGTTCTTCAACGCCGACATGGGCGAGGTGGAGGTTGACCAGCTTGATCGGGCCGGAGGGGTGGGCGATGACGGCCTCTAGCGCGGCGGTCTGGGTGTTGATCGGGTCGAGCATGCGGCGTTTGGGCAGGGGCCATGTGCGCGACCAGATTATGGGCCAGCGGGAGAGGATGAGGGGGCCGAACTGGCGGCGTTTGCTGCGTTCACCCGGCAGCGCCATGTCGAAGGCGGGGGCGTAGACCATGTGGTGGTTTGGGAGGAGGTCCGACAGGATCGCCGGTTGGTCGTCGTGACCCGTGCGGCACCAGTGGCGGTCGACCTCTTGCACCGCGATGAGGTCGCGGTCGCGGATGGTGTCGGCAGCGCGGCGGAGGTCGTAGAGACCGTCTGACCCGAAGCCGTATTGGATGTTGTAGGTGGTGAGTTTCATGGCGCGAGGCTAGCCGCGCCGCGCGCTTTCCACCAGTGCGTCGAAGCGGGCTTTGCGCGGGGCGAGGCGTTCGGCCAAGGCGGGGTCGGGGTCGATGGTGCCGCGCATGGGGAGCGGGGCGGAGAGGACATCGGTGGAGGCCCCGGCGGCGACGGCGGCGAGGCGGGCAGCGCCTGCGGGGCCGCCAATGTCGGATCGGGCGGGCAAGGCGACGGGTTCACCGATGGCGGTGGCGATGAGCGTTGTCCAGAGGGTGGAGCGGGTGCCGCCGCCCACGGCGATGAAGCGGGCGGGGATGGCGCCGACCTCGCGCTGGGCGGTGATGCAATCGGCGAATTGGAAGGCGACGCCCTCCATTGTGGCGTAGCCCATCATCGCGCGGTCCACGCCGGGATGCAGGCCTTCCAGCCGCCCGGTCGCCTGCGGGCGGTTGGCGGGGGTGCGGATGCCGGTGAGGCAGGGCAGGAAAACGGGTGCTTCGGTCAGTTTGCGGGGGTCCATCGCCTCGGCCTCACCCGCCAAGGTGGCGGCGGTGGTGCCAGAGAGGCGGGCGGTCCAGTCCAGTGCGGCGGTGGCGGACATGACGACGCCCATGGAGAGGAAGCAGTCGGGCGCGGCGTGGGCGGAGGTGAGGATGGCGCGTTGCGGGCCGGGGTGGAAGGTGGCGTCCACGATGCAGGCCACGCCGGAGGTGCCGATGGTAAGGACGGCGTCACCGGGGCGGGCCGCGCCTGCGCCCAAGGTGGAGGCCATGTTGTCGCCCGCGCCTGCGGCGACGGGGATCCCGGGTTTCATTCCCCAGCGGGCGGCGAGGGTGGAGCGGAGGCCGCCTGCGGCTTTCCATGCCGAGGTGATTGGGGGCAGGTGGTCGGGGTTCCAGCCTGCGATGTCGCAAAGCTGCGCGTCCCATTGCCCTGTGCGGCAATCCATTAGTTGCGTGCCACCCGCGTCGGTGGGTTCGGAGGCGATTTCGCCGGTCAGGGCGAGGCGGACGTAATCCTTGGTGAGCAGCAGCATGCGCGCATCGCGCATGACCTGCGGTTCGTGCTTGGCCAGCCAGAGGAGTTTCGGCGCGGTGATGCCGGGGTCGGGCGTGCCGTTGGTGCGTTGGCCGATATCGGGGAAGCGGGCGAGGAGCTCCGCGCATTCGGCGATGCTGCGCTGGTCGTTCCAGAGGATGGCGGGGCGCAGGGGTTTCTGCGCCTTGTCCAGAAGGAGCGCGCAAAGCATCTGACCCGACAGGCCGATGGCCGAGACGGCGGCCATTTCCTTTGGCGCGGTGGCGGCAAGCCGGTCGAGGCAGGACCAGACGGCGGCCACCCAATCGTCGGCATCCTGTTCGGACCAGCCGACATGGGGGATGGAGACGGCGATGGGCTGGGCGGCATCGGCCAGCACGGTTTCGGCATCCTGCAGGATGACGGCTTTGACGCCAGAGGTGCCGAGGTCGATGCCGATGGTCAGGGTCATGCGGCCACCAAGGCGCGGGCGGTGTTTTCTTCGGTCACGAACGTGTCGATCAGGCCGAGGCCGAGGATGGCGCGGCAGACGGCGATCTTGTGCGCCCCGCCTGCGGCGAGGATCACGTTGGGGATGCGGGCGAGGTCGGGGATGCCGATGCCGATGACTTTCTCATTGATCGGGTGGTCGATGGGGCGGCCTTCGGCATCGATCACCGTGCCGAGGATATCGCCCACGCCGCCTGCGGCGCGAAGTTCTTCGATCGTGGTGCCGTTGGGCAGCGCGTCGCGCATGAGAAGCGAGCGTTTGGACAGATCGCCCGCTGCCATGGCCAAGGCATCGACAGCGCGGATGCGTTCGAGGATGTCGCGGAACACGTCCAACTGCATGATCGTGTCGCGGCTTTCGGCGCTGCCTGCATAGAGAGGGGCGGTGAAATAGCTGTGCTGCGCGCCCAAGAGATCGGCGAGGCGGGTGGTGATTTCGAAACTGTTGAGGTCGGAGCCGCGGGTGAGGCCGCCCATGACGGAGATCACCTCGAGATCCGGGCGTTGCAGGGCGGCGAGGAAGCGGGTGGCGATGTTGAGCGTGCCGCCCCATGACATGCCGAAGCTTTTCACCGCAGGGTCGGCAAGGACTTCGGAGAGAAGGTTGCCCAGCGCCGCGCCGGTGATCGTTTGGACATCCGTTTCCTGCGCGGGGGCGGGGGCGACATAGGCCTGTTTCAGACCGAACTTGTCACAGAGCGCCTGTTCGAGATCGAAGCAGGCGGCATAGGCGGTGTTGAAGGTGATGCGGACGAGACCCACGCGATGCGCCTCGGACAAGGCCTTGTTGACGCGGAGGCGGGTCGCGCCGAGTTTTTCGGCGACCTTCTCCTGCGTCAGACCTTCGACGTAATAGGCCCATGCCACCTGCGCGAGGAAGCGCTGTTCGGCATCGATCTGGGGCAGTTTCGGGGCGCGCGCCATCCGTTTCCTTCTACTTGACCGCGCCCATCGTCAGGCCGCGCACCAGATGCTTGGACGCGATCAGCGCGAAGATCAACACGGGGATGACGATCAGGGTCGAGGTGGCCATGATCTTTCCGTAAGGAACATCATAGCCTTCCATGAAGGTGATCGCCATGGCGGGGGCGGTTTTGGCGGCCTTGGGGGCGAGGATGTAGGCGAAGAGCAACTCGTTCCACGAGAAGATGAAGGAGAGGATCGAGGAGACGGCCACGCCGGGCATGGCCAACGGCAGGCAGATGGAGCGGAAGATGCGCCATTGCGAGGCGCCTTCGAGCAGCGCGGCTTCGTCCAGTTCCCGCGGGATGGAGCGGAATTGGTCGGTGCAGATCCAGATGACGATGGGCAGGGTGAAGGTCAGATACATCAGGATCAGCGCGAGATGGGTGTCGCGCAGGCCAAGCTCGCGGCTGATGAGGAAGACGGGGAAGGCGAGGACGACGGGGCTGACGAAGCGGTTGGTGATGAACCAGAACCACAGGTCCTGCTTGCCGCGGAATTCGAAGCGGGCGAGTGCATAGGCGGCGGGCGTGCCGAGGATGACGGCCAGCGCGGTGGTGCAGACGGCCACGATGATAGAGTTGATGAGGGAGGCGCCGACTTTGTCTTCGAAGAGCACCTCCCAGTAGTTGGCCAGCGTGGGGGTGAAGACCCATGCGGGCGGGGATTGGAGGGCGACGACCTGTGTCTTCAGGCTGGTGGTGACCATCCAGTAGAAGGGAAAGATGCAGAAGAGGCAGATTGCGACGAGAAGCAGACCTTCGGCCCAGAGCGCGCGGCGTTGCAGGGGGGCGGCCATCAGTTCACCTCGCGATAGAAGAAGCGGATGTAGAGACGGGCGAGAAAGATGGTGATCGCCAGCATGATGATCGCCTGTGCGGAGGCGAGGCCGATGTCGAATTGGCGGTTACCGACGCGTTCGATCAGGACGGCGATGAATTCGGTGGCGGAGCCGGGGCCGCCGCGGGTCATGGTGAAGGGCATGTCAAAGAGTTTCAGCGTGTCGGCGGTGCGCAGGATGAGGACGGCGACGAGCGAGGGGATGAGGAAGGGAAGCTGCACATAGCGCAGGACGAGCCATTGGGATTTCGTCTCTAACTGCGCTGCTTCTTCGATTTCCGGGGGGACGGTGGAGAGACCGGCTAGGAGAACGAGCGCCACGAAGGGCGTCCATTGCCAGATGTCCCAGATGATGACGGCGATGAAGGCGTTGGTGGGATCGCCGATGAAATTGATGGGATCGATTCCGATCCAGCCCAGCATCTGGTTCACCACGCCGTATTTTTGGTTGAGCATGACCTGCGCGAGAAGGCCCACGACGGCATAGGTCGTGGCCATGGGCAGGACGAGCGACAGGCGGGTGAGCGTCTTGAAGAGCGTCAGGCCGGGACGGTGCAGGACGATGGCGATCAACAAACCCAGCGCGATCTGTATGGGGACCGAGATCAGGAAGAGCGTCGCGGTGCGGCCCATCGCCTGCCAGAAGGAGAGGTCGGTCAACACCTCGGCATAGTTGGAGAGGCCGACGAATTTCGTCTGCGCCTGTTTGGTGAGGTTGAAGTTGTGCAGGCTTTTCCAGACCGCGTAAAGCAGCGGCGCGATGCCGACGAGGAGGAGGGCGGCGACGGCGGGGCCGAGAAAGGCCACGATCGTCTTGCGGCGCACATGGGCGGTCATGCGGAGAGGTCCTTCTGCGAGATGTCCCCGGCCCTGGGGAGGCCGGGGACTGATGCGCCGTCACGGGAGCTTGGGCGCATCCATTTGGCAGTCTGACAGGCTAAAGCGCCAGACTTATTGGGCCAGCGGCTTTGCGCCGTCGTAGTAGCCCGCTTCGGCGAGGACCGCTTCCATCTGTTCGCCGATGGTCTTGGCGCCCTCTTCGATGCTGACTTCGCCCAGCATCATCTTGGTGCCGTATTCCTGCACGATCTCGGTGATCGAGGGCCATTCGGCAAAGCGCGGACGGAATTCCGGCACGCCTTCCTGCCAGGATTCGACCAGCGCCGGGATGAACTTGAACGTCTCGGCCAGAGCCGGATCGGCATAGGCCGACTGACGGGCCGGGACGCCGCCCATTTCCAGATAGCGGCCAGCATTGGCGGCCGAGGTCACCCACTGGATGAAGAGCCAGCCAGCGGCCTGTTCGGCCTCATCGGCCTGCGACGCGACGGCGAGCGAGAAGCCACCGAGCGCGGGCTTGCGGCCTGCGGGACCGGTCGGTTCCGGGGCGATTTCCACGCAATCGGCCACGGCCGAGGTTTCGGGGTTCACCACGGTGGAGTAGAAGGCCGACCATTCGGTGATCATCGCCACGTCGCCTTGCGCGAAGGCGTTGACGGTTTCGGCGTGGTCATAGGCGACGATGCCTTCCGGCATGAACTTCATCAGGTCCTGACGGAACTGCAGGCCGGCCTGCGATTCGGGCGACAGCAGGTTCGACTTGAACTCGGCGTTCAGGAAGGACCCGCCGAAGGGCCAAAGGAAGCGGGCGAAGCTGTCCGCCGACTGGGTTTCGTTGCGCTTGGACTGCAGGGCGTAGGCGTATTTGCCGTCCTTGGTCAGCGCGGGGCCGTAGGTATCCATCACCTCTTGCCAGGTCGCCGGGGGTTTGTCGAAGCCGGCGGCTTCCAGCATGCAGCGGTTGTAGAACAGCAGGCCCGAGTAGTTGTCGAAGGGCAGGCCGTAGTTCACCCCGTTCCACGACCCGAAGGCGTTCAGGACGAGGGGGAAGAAGTCGTCCATGTTCAGCGCCGGATCGGCGAGTTCGGCATTGTTGATGAAGGTTTCGGACGGAACGACCCAGCCGTTTTCGGCGAAGTTGCCGATCCAGACGAGGTCGATCAGCGCGATGTCGAGATCACCGCCCGCGGCGAAGTCGCGGACCTGTTCGCCCAGCGCGTTTTCGTAAGGAACGACGGTGTAGTTGACCTTGATCCCGGTCGCCGCCTCGAATTCCGGCAGCATCTGGATCGCGGCATTGTAGCCGGGACGATCGAGGAAGAGCACCTCGAGTTCCGTGCCGGCATAGGGTTTGGCGGCTTCTTCCAGCGTCCAGGCATTGGCCTGAGCGCCCAGTGCGAGCGTGGACGCGCACAGCGCCAGCGCACTGACGTGCATCTTGAGTTTCATCTTTTATCCTCCCAGCGGGTTGAGCGTTTGGACCGTTGACTTCCATTTGTAACGCCTAGCATATAAATGTATCGCAAGCGCATCCTGTCAACGGGGAAAAATGCGCGGAACGAAAGGGAGGGCGGCGGATGGCCGAGGTGACTCTGGTCGGGGTGGACAAGTTCTATGGGGCGCAGCAAGCGCTGCATGGGGTTTCTCTGGACATTGCCGATGGGGAATTCTGCGTCTTCGTGGGGCCTTCGGGATGTGGGAAGTCCACGCTGCTGCGATCCATTGCAGGGCTCGAATCGATCAGCGGCGGGACGGTTTCCATTGGTGGGCGGGATGTGACGGCGCTGGCGCCTTCGGATCGGGACGTGGCGATGGTGTTCCAGTCCTATGCCCTTTATCCGCATATGACGGTGCGCGAGAACATGGATTTCGGGATGAAGATCAACAACTTCACCCCGGCGGACCGGGAGCGGCGGATTGCCGAGGCCGCGCGCGTGCTGCAGTTGGAGCCCTATCTGGACCGCAAGCCGTCGCAACTGTCGGGCGGGCAGCGGCAGCGGGTGGCGATCGGGCGGGCCATCGTGAAGCAGCCCAAGGTTTTCCTGTTCGACGAGCCTTTGTCCAACCTTGACGCCAAGCTGCGCGTGCAGATGCGGGTGGAGCTGGAGGCGCTGCATTCCGAGTTGAAGGCCACGATGATCTACGTGACGCATGACCAGGTCGAGGCGATGACCATGGCCGACAAGATCGTGGTGCTGAATGCCGGGCGGGTGGAGCAGGTGGGGCAACCGATGGACCTGTATCACCGACCGCGCACGGAATTCGTGGCGGGGTTCATCGGCGCGCCGAGCATGAATTTCCTCGATGTCCGTTTCGTGGGTGGTCGCATCGCCTGCGGGGAGACGGTGATCGGGACAGCCGCACCCGTGCCGGGCGCGGTGCGGCTGGGGATCAGGCCCGAGCATATGGGGCTGGTGGCCCCAGGCGCGGGCGAAATGGACGGGACGGTGATGCTGCGCGAGACGCTGGGCGGGGATGCCTATCTTTACGTGAAGACGGGGACCGGGCAGGTCGTGGTGCGGGCAGACGGCGATACGACGCTGGATCATGGCGCGACGGTGGGGCTGTCCTTTCCCGCGCATCGCATCCATCTTTTCGGCGCGGATGGCGTGACGCTGTCTTCGGGGGGCGTGGCGGTATGACGGCGGCGGAGCTGATTGCAGGGGCGGTGGCGCAATCGGCCACGGTGGCAGAGGTGCTGGTGGGGCGCGGGGTTCTGGCGCAGACGGGGGCGCTGTACCTTCGGCAGTTCGGAGATAAGCCAGCCTGCGTGATTGCCGACGAGAACACATGGGTGGCGGCGGGGGCTGCGGTTGAGGCATCGCTGAAGGCTGCGGGAATCGCGGTGCGCCATCACGTGATGCCTGGGCGGCCCCGGCTGAAGCCGACAGTCGATCTGGCGAACACGCTGCGGGATGTGCTGGCGGTGGATGGATCGGTGCCGGTGGCGGTGGGATCGGGCGTCATCAACGATGTGGTGAAGCATGCGGCCTTTGGCCTGAAGCGCGAGTATCTGTGCGTCGGCACGGCGGCGAGCATGGACGGCTATACCTCGGCCGGGTCGCCCCTTTCGGACAAGGGGTTCAAGAAGACGATCCAGTGTCGGCCCGCGAAGGCGGTGATTGGCGATCTGGATGTGATCGCGGCGGCGCCTGCGGAGATGACGGGCTGGGGCTATGGCGACCTTGCCGGGAAGGTGCCTGCCGGGGGCGATTGGATCATCGCCGATGCGCTGGGCATCGAGGCGGTGGATGATGTGGCCTGGCCCTTGGTGCAGGGGGGGCTGCGCGGTTGGCTGGGCGCGCCGGATGCGGTGGCGGCGGGGGACCCCGTGGCGCTGGACGGGCTGTTCACTGGGCTGACGCTGGTGGGCTTGGCGATGGAGTTGCACGGATCGTCGCGGCCTGCCTCGGGCGCGGATCACCAGATCGCGCATCTGTGGGAGATGGATGATCTGAAATTCGGCGGTGAGCGGGTGAGCCATGGGGCCTGCGTGGCGGTGGGCTGCGTGATGGCGCTGCGGCTGTTCGACTGGCTGCTCGGACAGGATCTGGCGCGGTTGGATGTGGCGGCGGCGGTGGCGGCTGCGCCGTCTTTGGGCGTGAAGATTGCGGCTATTCATGCGGCCTTTGGCCCCGGCGAGATCGCCGCGCGGGCGGTGGAAGAGGTGCGCGCGAAGCATGTGGAAGGTGCCGCGCTGCGCGCGCGGCTGGAGCGGTTGCGGGACGGGTGGCCCGCTCTGGCCGAACGGCTGCGGGCGCAGGTGATGATGCCGGAGGTGATGGTGGACATGCTGCACCGCGCGGGTGCGCCTGCCGAGGCGGTGGAGATCGGGGTCGGGCGGGATTACCTGCGGCGGACCACGCTGCATGCGCGGTTCCTGCGCAGCCGCTATACCGTGCTGGACCTGCTGGACGAATGCGGGATGCTGGAGGCGGCGGTGGAGGCATCCTTGCCCCTGCCGTTGCGGAAGGAGGGGCGCGCATGAGCTATGCGGATCAGGTGTCGCGTGCGGCGGAAGAGCTGCGCGTGGCGGCGGCGGGGGTGGACCCTGCGTCGCTGGCGGGGATGGTGGAGGAGTTGGCGAGCGCGGGCCGCGTGGTGTGTTACGGCGTCGGGCGCGAGGGCCTGATGATGCGGGCTTTGGCAATGCGGCTGTATCACATGGGGCTGGATGCGCATGTGGTGGGGGATATGTCCTGCCCGCCCGTGGGCGCGGGTGATGTGCTGGTGGTCAGCGCGGGGCCGGGGGATTTTTCCACGGTGCGCGGGTTGATGGGCGTGGCCAAGGGGGCCGGGGCGCGGGTGGCCTGCGTGACGGCGCAGCCGTCGGGCGCAGTGCCGATGGCGGCTGACCGGGTGCTGGTGATCCCGGCGCAGACGATGGCCGACGATACGGGGCCTGCGGTGGCGAGCGTGCTGCCGATGGGATCGCTGTTCGAGGGCGCGCAGTATCTGGTGTTCGAGATGCTGATCCTGATGCTGCGAGATCGGCTGGGCGTCGCGCCTGAGGCGATGCGCGACCGGCATACCAATCTGGAGTGACAGGGATGGCCGAATGGCAAGGGCGGTTCTCGCTGGCCGGGCGCAAGGCGCTGGTCACGGGGGCGAGCAAGGGGATCGGCTTTGAGATCTGCAAGGTCTTTGCGGATGCCGGGGCGGATATCGTGGCCGTGGCGCGGGATGCCGACGGTCTTTTGCAGGTGAAGCGCGAGGTGGAGGCGCGGGGGCGGCGCTGTCTGGTGATCGAGGCGGAGATGGGCACGCCGGACGGGCCGGGTTCCGCCGCGCGCGAGGCGCTGGACGCATGGGGGACCATCGACATCCTTGTGAACAACGCTGCGATTGCGCGGATCGCCCCTGCGACGGACCTGTCGCTGGCCGACTGGGATGAGACGATGGCGGTGAACGTGCGCGCGCCGTTTCTGCTGGCGCAGGCGCTGGGCCCGGCGATGATTGCGCAGCGCTGGGGGAAGATCATCAACATCTCGTCCCAGACGGGGGTGATCGCGCTGGATGACCATGCGGCTTATGCGACGTCGAAGGGGGCGCTGAATTCCCTGACGAAGTCGCTGTGTGCGGAATGGGCGCGGCACAATGTGCAGGTCAACGCAATCTGCCCCACGGTGATCCTGACGCCGATGGGCAAGGCCGTCTGGGGGCCGGAGGAAAAGGGCGGGCCGATGCGTGCGGCCACGCCCGCGCGTCGGTTCGGCGAGACGGTGGAGGTGGCGGATATGGCGCTGTATCTGGCATCGCCTGCCTCGGCCCTTGTGAACGGGGCGATCCTGATGATTGAAGGGGGTTATTCCAGTGTCTGACGATCTGCGGGACGCGGAGGCCGCGTTCCTGCGTTACGAGGCGGTGCGGGCGCGCCTGCCTGCGGCGCGGTTTCCGGAAGCGCCTATGTTCGCGCGCGATTTGGGCGAGGTGGCGGATCGGTGGGATGGGTTCGTGCTGGATGCCTTCGGTGTGCTGAACGTGGGCGAGACGCCCATCCCCGGCGCGGTGGCGCGGATGGCGGAGTTGCGGGCGCGGGGCAAGAAGCTATGCGTGCTGACCAATGCGGCGAGTTACACGCGGGCCGAGGCTTTACGGAAATATCGTAATTTGGGATTCGACTTTTCCGCAGAGGAAGTGGTGTCGAGCCGGGATGTGGCGGCGGCGCGGATCGGGATGCTGATGCCCGGCGCGCATTGGGCGGCCATCGCGGCGGAGGGCGACGGGTTTTCCGATCTGCCGGGCCGGGTGGGGGACGCGGTGGCGGACCCTGCGCTGTTCGATGTGGCGGACGGGGTGCTGTTCCTGTCTTCGGCCCGCTGGACGCCTGCGTTGCAGACGCGGTTGATGGAGGCGATGGCGCGGCGACCCATTCCGATCGTGGTGGCCAATCCCGATCTGGTGGCCCCGCGCGAGGATGGGCTGTCGCTGGAGCCCGGGCTGTTTGCCCATGCCGTTCTGGATGCGGTGGGGGGTGTGGCGCATTGGTATGGCAAGCCCTTTGCCGACGGGTTCCATGACGTCTGCGCGCGGACGGGCCTGCCGCCGGAGCGGTTGGCGATGGTGGGGGACACGCTGCACACCGATGTGCTGGGCGGGCGCGCAGCCGGGATGGGCGCGGTGCTGGTGGCGGATCACGGGCTGTTCGCGGGGCGTGACGTGTGGGGCTATATCGCGCGGTCGGGCATCGTGCCGGATGCGGTGGTGGCGACGACCTGACGCCGGAGCCGACGGTTTGCGCCCGGCCCTGGGTCAGGATGGCGATGAGGACTGGCGGACGATCAGTTGCACCGCGGACCGCTTTTCCGGCGGCGGTCTTTCGCCCTCGCTTAGCCATTTCATCAGCAAGGCGGCCATGTCCTGCCCGAAGCGGGCGATCCCGCATTGGATCGTGGTGAGGGGCGGAAAGCACTGCGCGGCTTCTTCGATGTCGTCAAAGCCGACAAGACGGAACTCCTGACCGACGACACGGCCCCGGCTGGCAAAGCCCGAGATGACACCAAGGGCCACGAGATCGTTGAAGCAGACAGCGGCGTCGCAATCGAGATCGTCGATGAAGCGGTCGGCACATTCGCGGCCGAAGGCGCGGGTGGGGCGACCGGGGATGAGGCGCGGCGTCATCCCGTGTTGGGCCAGAACCTCGAGATAGCCGGATTGCCGTTCGGCGGTGACGGTGCGCCCCTCGATGCCGCCGACGAAGGCGATCCGCCGCGCGCCCGTGGCGATGAGGTGTTGCGCCGCGAGCCTGCCGCCCGCCGCGTAATCGGGCGAGGCGAAGGGAAAGAGGTCCGTGCGCGGGCTGACCTTGCGGAGCACCTGGAGCGCGGGAATGCCCGCGCGGGCCAGTTGGCCGAAGGTCGCCTCTTCATCCCCGTAGACGGGCGAGATGATGAGGCCCGACACCCCGTGTTCGATCATCGCGGCGATGGTGCGGGCCTGCAGGGCGGGGTCCTCGTCTGTATTGGCGACAACGGTCGCGTAGCCTGCTTCGGAAATGGCCATCTGAACGGCGGTGGCGAATTCGGTGAAGAACGGGTTTTTCAGGTCATTGATCACCAGACCGACCAATCCGATCTGGGCCGAGCGCAGGTTTGCGGCGGCGCGGTTGTAGACATAGCCAAGGTCGGCCATGGCGCGGCGGACATCTTCGCGCGTGCGGTCGCTGACCGAGGGGCTGTTCTGCAGCACAAGGCTGACGGTCGATTTCGACACGCCTGCCGCGCGGGCCACATCGATGATCGTTGGTCGTCCCATGCACCGGCCTCCGGTCCGGGTTCAGGTTATGGAGGGAGAGTCGCGTGTTGCAAGATCGAAGACGAGAATGCCGTCGATCCCCCCCTGCGCATGGGCCACCAGCCCTGCGCCGAAAGCTTTGTGCCCGTCATCCGCCTGATAGGCGGCGAGGGCGGCCCAGTCGGCGAAATCTGCGACGAAGCCGTGGAGGTAGCCGCGTTCGATCTGTTCGGGGCTTTCGCTGCGGCCCCAAGTGGCGGTGAAGCCCAGCCGTTCCGACAGCGGGCCGAGCGGGGATAGCAGGGCGGCGGCCGTTTCGTCGGGGATATCGGGGCGAAAGCGGACCAGGACGATATGGCGGATCATGCTGTCCCCTTGATCAGGTCGGCGGCCTTTTCCGCGATCATGATGGTCGCGGCATTGGTGTTGGAAGAGACGACCTGCGGCATGACAGAGGCATCGACGACGCGCAATCCCGCGATCCCGTTGAAGCGGAGCTGCGGATCGACAACGGCGGCGGCATCGGCACCCATCCGGCAGGTGCCGGCGGGGTGATGGTCGGTCTTGGCATGGGCGCAGGCATAGGCGAAGTAGTCTTCGTCGGTCCGGACATCGGGACCGGGCAGGCGCTCCGCCTTTACGAAGGGCTGCAGCGCGGGCTGGCGCATGATCTCTTGCGCGAGTTTCAGGCCACGGATCGACATCTCGTGGTCGTAGGGGTCTGCCCAGTAGTTCGGATCGATCAGGGGGGCGGCCAAGGGATCGGCGCTGGCCAGCCGCACCGTTCCGCGCGACCGGGGGCGCAGGTAGGCCGAGTTGAGCGTCACCCCGCCTTGGGGCATGGCGGCGACCCCGGCTTCGATGCCGGAGCCGAGGCCGAGATGGAATTGGATATCGGGCGACCGTGCCGCCGGATCGGCCCACCAGAAGCCGCCCGTTTCGAACAGGCTGGAGGCGACGGGGCCGCTGCGGGTGAAAAGGTATTGCAGGCCCGCCAGCGCCGACCAAAGTGGTTTGGCGTAACGGTCATAGGTGTGCGGACCGGTGCATTCGGCGATCACGAAGAGGTCGAGATGGTCGTGGAAATTCGCGCCGACATTCGGCTGGTCGAGCACCACGTCAATGCCGAGGCCGCGCAGGTGATCGGCGGGGCCGATCCCCGAGAGTTGCAGCAGGCGTGGCGAGCCGATGGCACCGGAGGAGAGGATGACCTCGCGGTCGGCGCGCAGCAGGCCGTGGCCTGCCAGTTCTACGCCCACAGCGCGACCCTGTTCGACCACGATGCGCAGCACTTGCGCCCCGGTGAGGATCGAGAGGTTGGGGCGTTCACGCTCTACCGGGCCGAGATAGGCTTTGGAGGCCGAGGAGCGGCGAACCTTGCGCTGGGTCAGTTGGTAGTAGCCGACGCCTTCGGGGGTTTCGCTGGTGAGGTCGCGGTTGGTGGGAATGCCGATCTGGCCCGCCGCCGCGAAATAGGCTTCGCAGATGGGCAGGGGCGCGGACGGTTGACTGACGCCGAGCGGCCCGCCCTTGCCGTGCCAGCGGTTGTCCCATGTGTCGTTGTCTTCGGCCTTGCGGAAATAGGGCAGGATGTCTTCGTAGCCCCAGCCGGTGCAGCCCGCCTGCCGCCATTCGTCATAGTCGAGCGGGTGGCCGCGCGTGTAAATCTGGGCGTTCACGGTGGAGCCGCCACCCAGAACCTTGGCCTGCGTGAAGCGGATCTGCATGTTCCGCATGTGGCGCTGCGGGACGGTCTGCCAGCCCCATGATCCGATGCCCTTGGTCATCTTCGCGAAACCGGCGGGGATGGCGTAGAAGGGGTGCCAGTCGCGCGGCCCCGCCTCGAGCAGAAGGACGCGGACGGAGGGTGTTTCAGACAATCGCGCCGCCAGAACCGATCCGGCCGAACCGCCACCGACGATGATGTAGTCCCAAGGCATCGTCAGGCTCCTTCAGGCGGCTTGGCTGGTCAGGTGATGGCCCAGCCGCAGGGCCAGTGCCGCCACCGTGAGCGAGGGGTTCACCGCCGCCGAGGTCGGCAGGACCGAAGCATCGGCGATATAGAGATTGTCGAGGTCATGCGCCCGCAGCGTGCGGTCGACCACCGATGCCGAAGGATCGCTGCCCATGCGGGCGGTGCCGCATTGGTGGCTGGGCTTGGATTTGGGAAAGCCCTTTGACAGCACGATGGGCCACCCGGCGCGTCGCATGGCCGCTTTGAGGCGCGTCACCAAGAGATCATGCGCGGCGACGTTGGTCTTCTTCCAGTCCAGCACGATCTGGCCGTTCTGCCACAGGACGCGGCTTGCCGGATCGGGAAGGTCTTCGGACATGGCCATGATGTGGATCGACCGGTCTGCCACGTAATCGGACAGCCAGAGCGGGAGGCCGCTTTCACCCGCGAGGATCGGCCCCGTTACACGGCCAAGCATCTGGACATTCCCCAGCGGTTCACCCTGCGGCCCGCCTGTGAGGTACCAGTCGTTGAACTGGATGGTCTTTTCATAGACCGAGCGGTTCCTGCGGAACGGGTTGAAGGCGATCATGGCGGTCAGGTTGTGGTTCATGAAGTTGCGCCCGACCTGATCGGAGCGGTTGGCAAGCCCTGAGGGGTGATCGTCATTCGCCGATGCCAGCAGCAGGGCGGCGGACATGACCGCCCCGGCGCAGAGGCAGACGGTCTGCCCGGTGAGAACCGCCGTTCCGTCGGGGCCCGACACTTCGACGCCCGTCACTTGCCGCCCCTTTGTCAGCAGCCGCGTGACGCGCGTGCCGGTACGCAAAGTGACGTTTGGGTATTTCAGTGCCTCGGCCAGACCGCAGCTTTCGGCATCTGACTTGGCACCCGTGCTGTCGGGAAAGGCGTCCCATGTGGTTGGCGCGCGGGAGAGCCAGCGCTGCAGATCTATGCCGAGGGGCAGGCTGGAGGGATGCAGTCCCTGTCCGGCGAAGGCGCGGCGCAGGGCAGCGATATCGGGTTCGTCCGGCACCGGAGGGAAGGGGTAGGCGGCCGAATGCGGCGGCTCGGTCGGATCGGAGCCGACCTCGCCCCGGACGCGGTAAAGCTGTTCCGCGGCCGAGTAGTAGGGTTCGAGGTCGGCATAGCCGATGGGCCAGCCGGGGGTTGTGCCTTCAAGATGTCGCAGGGGATGGAAGTCTTCGGCCCGGTACCGCAGGAGAACGGCGCCGTAGAATTTGGTGTTTCCGCCCACGAAGGCGTAGTTGCCGGGATTGAACGGTCGCCCTTCAGCATCAAGCCATGTCTCGTTCGGCCGGAAATGCCCGCGCCGGAAGATCGCGGAGGGATCGCGGGCCTCGGGACTGTCGGGCAGGCGTTCGCCACGTTCAAGGATCAGCACGCGTCGGCCAGAGGGGGCAAGGGCGGCGGCAAGTGTCGCCCCGCCCATGCCCGAACCGACGATGATGATGTCCGCATCCATCAGGGCAGTATCCTTGCTTCGGTTGCCGGATCGAAGGCCACCGCCTTTTCCATGTTCACCGCGAATTCGTAAACCTGACCCGCAGCCACGGCGGCATCGGCGCGCATCCGGGCGATCACGTCGCGTCCGCCGAGCGTCATGGTGACGAAAGTATCGGAGCCTGCAGGTTCGGTCACCGTCACGCGGTTCGCAAGGGACTGGATGTTGCCCGACTTGCGGTCCGCGCCTTCGGGATCGGTGATTGCCTCGGGCCGGATGCCGAGCAGGATGTCGCGGCCATCCCACGCGGCAAGGCCGGGCTGGGAAAAGCGCAGGAGGCGCGGTGCGCCGTCGGAATCGGTCAGGCTGGCATGGGGAACGCCGTCGCGCAGGACCACCCGCGCGGGGACGATGTTCATGGCGGGGCTGCCCATGAAGGTTGCCACGAAGAGGTTGGCGGGGGTGTCGTAGATCTCTTTCGGCGTGCCGAGTTGCTGGACATGGCCCTTGTTCATCACGGCGATCCGGGTGGAGAGGGTCATCGCCTCGATCTGGTCATGGGTCACGTAGACGATGGTGGTCTTGAGCTTTTGGTGCAGTTTCTTGATTTCGGTCCGCATGTCGACGCGCAGCTTGGCGTCGAGGTTCGACAGCGGCTCGTCGAAGAGGAAGACGTCGGGATTGCGCACCAGCGCGCGGCCCATCGCCACGCGCTGCCGCTGGCCGCCCGAAAGCTGCCCCGGCTTGCGGTCGAGGAGGTGGTCGATCTGCAGAAGCTTTGCAACCTCGGCCAGAGCGCGTTCGCGTTCGGGTTTGGGGACGCCGTGCATTTCCAGCCCGAAAGTCATGTTCTGGCCAACGGTCATGTTGGGGTAGAGCGCGTAGGACTGGAACACCATGGCGATGTTGCGCTTGGACGGATGGACGCCGTTTACGACGCGGCCTTTGATGGCGATCTCGCCCCCGGTGATCCCTTCAAGCCCGGCGATCATGTTCAGGAGCGTGGATTTCCCGCAACCGGACGGGCCGACGAGGACGAGGAACTCGCCCTCCTCCACCGCGATATCGACGCGGTGCAGGACTTCGACGTTCCCGTAGGATTTGGTGACGTTGCGGATGTCGAGGAAGCCCATCGTCTCATTCCCTTGGAATGCCCGGCCCCTCGCAGGGGCTCGGTGCGTTCAGCATTTCAATCGCTCCACTGGACCGATTGATTTTTCTTCGAAAAACCATGCTTCACCCCTTTACTGAGCCCGCCATCAGACCGCGCACGAAGTAGCGGCCCGCGACGATGTAGACGAGGAGGGTTGGAAGCGCGGCGAGGATCG
>JACVZW010000085.1:20940-52592 GCA_014654775.1 Paracoccaceae bacterium
AAGTAGCGGCCCGCGACGATGTAGACGAGGAGGGTTGGAAGCGCGGCGAGGATCGCGCCTGCGAAGTGGACGTTGTATTCCTTCACCCCCGTGGAGGACTGGACGAGGTTATTCAGCGCCACGGTCATCGGCTGCGAGGTGCCACCGAAAGAGGCGCCGAAGAGGAAGTCGTTCCAGATGTTGGTGAACTGCCAGATCACGCTGACCACCGCGATGGGGCCCGAGACGGGGAGGAGGATACGCCAGAAGATCTGGAAGAACCCCGCCCCGTCGATCTGCGCGGCGCGCACCAGTTCGGTCGGGAAGGCCGCGTAGTAGTTGCGGAAGTAGAGCGTGGTGAAGCCGATCCCGTAGACGACATGGACGAGGATCAGCCCCGGCACCGATCCGGCCATCCCCAGCTTGCCCAGCACCACCGCCATCGGGATCAGCACGATCTGGAAGGGGATGAAGCAGGAGAAGAGCATGAGGCCGAAGACCCAGGTATCCCCGCGAAAGCGCCACTTGGTCAGGACGTAACCGTTCAGCGCACCCACGATGGTGGAAATGGCGACGGCAGGCACGACCATGAGGATGGAGTTCAGGAAGTAGGGCTTCAACCCCGTGGGTTCGACGCCGATCTGTGCGGTGGACCATGCGCTGCGCCACGGGTCCAGCGTCCAGACCTGCGGCAGGGCCATCATGTTGCCGCCCGTGATCTCTTCCAGCGGCTTCACCGAATTGACGCCCATGACGTAGAGCGGCAGCAGGTAGAACAGCGCGAAAAGGAGCAGCAGCAGGTAGATGAAAACCCGCGTGACGCGGCCCGTGCGGACGGCGGTATCCTGCGTGGCGCCAGAAGAACCGGAGGACATCACTTCTTCTCCTTCAGCTCGGCATAGAGGTAGGGGACCATGATCGCCGCGATGGTCATCAGCATGATCACGGCGGAGGAGGCCCCTATCCCCATCTGGTTGCGGGTGAAGGTGTAGGAATACATGAAGGTCGCGGGCATCTCGGTCGCCCGCCCCGGCCCGCCGCCTGTGAGGGCCACGACAAGGTCATAGGACTTGATGGCGAGGTGGGAGAGGATCACGAAGGCCGACAGGAAGGCGGGGCGCAAGAGCGGGATGACGATGCGGCGGTACAGCTGCCAGTTCGATGCGCCATCGATCTGCGCGGCCTTCAGGATTTCGTTGTCGATCCCGCGGAGACCAGCAAGGAACATGGCCATCACGAAGCCCGAGGTCTGCCAGACGGCGGCGATGACGATGGTGTAGATCGCCATGTCGCTGTCCTTGATCCATGTGAAGGAGAAGGACTCCCACCCCCATTGGTGCATCACCTGCTGAAGGCCGATGCCGGGGTCGAGGAACCATTTCCACGCCGTCCCCGTCACGATGAAGGAGAGTGCCATGGGGTAAAGGTAGATAGGCCGCAGCACGCCCTCGCCGCGGATCTTTTGGTCGAGGAAGATCGCCAGCATCAGCCCCACGGCGGTGCAGATGACGATGTAGAGCGAGGCGAAGATGGCGATGTTGACGATCGCCGTGTTCCATGCGGGCAGCGCCCAGAGCTTTTCGTAATTCTCCCAGCCGACCCATTTGAAATTGGGCAGCATCTTCGATCCGGTGAAGGACAGAAGCACCGTGAAGCCGATGAAGCCGTAGACGAAGAGGATGGTCACCGCAAAGGACGGGGCCAGCACCAGCTTGGGCAGCCAGTCCTGCAATCGCGTGCGGAAATCGGGCGCGGTGGACGCGGTCATTCTGGCCTCCCAGCCGGGTGAACAAAAGTTTTCGAAAACTTTTGCAAATTCCTTCGAAGGAATTTGGGGGCGACCCGAAGGCCGCCCCCCTCCGTCACGTCACTGTGCGGCAGCGACAGCTTCGGCCAGAGCGGCGGCAGCGGCGGCGCCATCGGCATATTCGCCGTTGAAGGCTGCCGTGATGACGTCATAGGTGGCGTTCTTCACCGAAGCCGGAGCCGCGTGGCCATGCGCCATGGAGCCATAGAGCGCGCCGTTGGTGTTGGCTTCGGCCAGATCGGCCATGCCCTTCTTGCCGCAGTCGTCGAAGGCCTCGTTCGACACGTCGGTCCGCGCCGGGACCGAGCCCTTCACAACGTTGAACGCCGACTGGAAGGCCGGGTCCATGATCGCCTTGGCCATGTTGACCTGCGCTTCCTGCTTGCCCGCGTCGGTCTGGTTGAACATGGCGAACTGGTCGGAGTTGAAGGTCACCGACCCTTGGGTGCCGGGGAAGCGGATGCAGACGAAATCGGTGCCCGGCACCTTGCCCGCCTTGAGGAATTCACCCTTGGCCCAGTCGCCCATCATCTGCATCCCGGCTTCGCCGTTGATGACCATGGCCGAGGCGAGGTTCCAGTCGCGGCCCGAGAAGTTGTCATCGACATAGGAGCGCAGGGTGATCAGGCGGTTGAAGGCTTCGGCCATCTGTTCGCCGCCAAGTGCTGCGGGGTCCAGATCGACGAAGGCCGATTTGTAGAAATCGCCGCCCAGCGACAGGACGATCCCGTCGAAGACGGTCGCTTCCTGCCACGGCTGGCCTCCATGGCCGAGCGGGGTGATCCCGTTCTCTTTCATCTTGTCCAGCACGGCGACCAGCTCTTCCCAAGTGGTCGGGGCGGCAAGGCCGGTGGCATCGAGTGCGGCCTTGTTGATCCAGACCCAGTTGGTGGAGTGGACGTTGACCGGGGCCGCAACCCACTTGCCGTCCGAGGTGGAGAACTGCTGCAGTGCTGCAGGCACCACTTTGTCCCAGCCCTCGGCCGTCGCTGTGGCGGTCAGGTCGGCCAGCGCGCCTTCGCCCGCCCAGTCGAGGATGTCGAAGCCCAGCATCTGCACGGCGGTGGGCGCATCGCCCGCCGTCACCCGCGCGCGCAGTGCGGTCATCGCCGCCTCGCCGCCGCCGCCCGCCACGGGCATGTCCACCCAGCCGGTGCCGCCAGCGGCAAGGTTATCCTTCAGCACGCCGACCGCCGCGGCCTCGCCGCCGCTGGTCCACCAGTGCAGAACTTCCACATCCGAGGCCTTGGCCAGCGAGGTGGTCATCGCCAGCACCGCCACGGCCTTTACAGTCGTCTTCATCATCGCACGCATCGTCTTCCTCCCGTTTGCGTTTGTCTTCCCGCGGTCAGCGGGTCTTCACCCAATTCGCCCGTGTGCGCCCGATGCGCATGACGACCGACTTGATCTCCATGAATTCTTCCAGCCCGTAGCGACCGATCTCGCGGCCCTGACCAGATTGCTTGACGCCGCCGAAGGTCACTTCGGGAAAGCCGTCCATCCAGGTGTTCGTCCAGACGGTGCCCGCCTGCACTTCGCGGGCAAAGGTCAGGCAGGTGTGGACGTTCTCGCTCCACACGCCCGCCGACAAACCGTACTCCGCGTCGTTGCACAGCGCGATGGCCTCTTCCGCTGTGCGGAATGTCAGCACTGTCAGCACTGGACCGAAGACCTCGTCCCGGGCGATGGCCATGTCGGGCGTCACATCCGTCACCACCGTGGGTCGATAGAACTGCGCCCCCAGCCCAGGGACGTCCAACGGACCGCCGCCCAGCACCACCCGCGCGCCCGCCGCCTTCGCCGCCTGCACATAGCCGTCGATCTTGGCCCCGTGCTCTGGCGTCACGATGGCCCCGACCTGTGTCTCAGGGTCCAGCGGGTCGCCGAATGTCACATGCTGCGACAACTCCACCACCTTCGCGGTGAAGGCTTCGGCGATATCCTCATGCACGATGATCCGGCTGCCAGAATTGCAGCATTGGCCGACGTTGAAAAAGACGCCGAACACGACCGCATCCGCCGCACTGTCCAGATCGGCATCGGGGAAGATCACTTGCGGGTTCTTGCCCCCGAGTTCCAGCGCCACCTTCTTGAGGTTGTCCGCCGCGATCCGGCTGATCGTCTTGCCCACCGCCGTGGACCCGGTGAAGGTCACCATGTCCACACGTGCATCCGCCGCCAGCACCGCCCCTACCGGCTGGCCGTAGCCCAGCACGATATTGACCACCCCCGCAGGCAACCCCGCCTGATCCAGCAATTCCGCCAGCATCGCGGTAGTGGACGGCGTCATTTCCGAAGGTTTGACGACGCAGGTGCAGCCCGCCGCGAGCGCGAAGGGCAGCTTCTGGCTAAGGATCCAGAAGGGAAAGTTCCACGGCGTGATGATCGACACGACGCCGATGGGTTCCTTGAGGACGGTGGCCAGCATCTCGGGTCCGAGCCCGTTGAAACTGTCCCCCTCCACCGTCCGCGCCAAGGCCGCCGCATAGCGCCACAGGTCAGCCGCCCCGGCGACCTCGCCCCGCGCCTGCGAAATCGGCTTGCCGGATTCCAGTGTCTCGATCAGCGCGAAACGCTCCACATTCGCTTCGATCAGGTCCGCCACTTGCAGCAGCACCGCCGCTCGCGCCTTGGCCGGCAGCCGCGACCAGCGCCCGTCGTCAAAGGCTGCCCGCGCCGCTGCGACGGCCGCCCGTGCCTCGTCCTCGGTCCCCTTGGCAGACCGGCTGACCACCACGCCATGGGACGGCGACACCCGCTCGGAGTGTTCGGCACTGTCCAACCACGCGCCGCCGATCCAGTGGCGATTCATACGCACGTCCGGAAGGGCCACGTCGGCACGGGGGATCAAGGTCATCTCTGTCATCGCTCAGGTCCCCGGGAATTCGGCTTTGCGCTTGGCGCGGAAGGCGGCAACGCCTTCGTCACGGTCGGCGCTGGCGGATATGGCGGCGCTGCCGAGCGCCTCGATCAGGGCGGCGGAATCCTCTCCGGCGCCGGCGTGGATCATCGATTTGGCGATCTCGACGGCGCGCGGGGACAGGTCGATGACCTTGGCTGCGATGGCGTCGGCTGCGGCGCGGGCGTCTTCGGCCACCTCGGCAGCGAAGCCCAGCGCGAGGGCGCGGTCGGCGGTGATGCGCCGCCCAAAGAGCGCCATCTCCTTCACCACCGGTTCGGGCAGCAGGCGGGCCAGCCGTTGCGTGCCCGACCAGCCCGGGACGATGCCCACCTGCGCCTCGGGCAGGGCAAGGGTGGCCCTTGGGGCCATCACACGGATGTCGCAGGCGGCCGCAAGTTCGAGGCCGCCGCCGAAGGCATGGGCCTGCATCACCGCGATGGTGGGCCGGGACAGATGCGCGAGACGGTCGAAGATGCGATGCCCGCCCCGCACCCAATGGCGCGCAAATTCCGCGGGTGTCAGGTCACCCCAGCCGTTGATGTCAGCCCCGGCGCAGAAGGCCTTTGCCTCGGCCGCCGTGACGAGGACGCAGGCGATGTCGGGGCTGCGTTCGATGGTGTCGAGATGGCTGCCCAGTTGCGACAGCATCTCGACGGTGAAGGCATTCAGCTTGGCGGGGTTGTCGAGACGGAGGTCGGCGATCCGGCCGGTGATGTTCAGATGCACGCGGCTCATGGTGCCCATCCCATCGGGCCTTCGGCCAGAAGACGCTTTGGCAGGATCACGGCGTCATCCGCGACCCGCACACGGCCTTGGCTGGCGGCGACGATGTCGCGGGCAGGATCGATGCCGGGCATGATCTCGGTCGCGACAAGACCGCCGTCGCCCAGCCGCATCACGCAGCGTTCGGTGACGTAGAGAACGTCCTGACCCTGTTCCCGCGCCCGTGCGCCCGAGAAGGTTACATGTTCGACGGCTTGCACCATCTTGGTGAACTTGCCGGGTTTTTCGACCGTGATTCCGTCGGGCGTGAGCGCGATCTGTGCGCCCGCCTCGAACCAGCCGGAGAAGACGATTTTCTTTGCATGGGCCGTGATGTCGACGAAGCCGCCGCAGCCCGCCGTCAGATAGGGCTTCTTGCCGAGTTTGGAGACGTTGACGTTTCCTTCGACGTCGACTTCGAGGAAGGACAGGAACGAGAGATCGAACCCTGCCCCCTGAAAGTAGATGAACTGCTGCGGCGAGGGGACGAAGGCATCGGCATTCGAGGCGCAGCCGAAGGCGAAGCCGGTGAGGGGCATGCCGCCGACCGCGCCCTGTTCGATGGCCCATGTCACCGACTCGGGGTGGCCTTCTTCCAGCAGGATGCGCGGCACCATGGCCGAGATGCCGAAGCCGAGATTGGCTGTCATGCCAGCGCGCAATTCCATCGCGGCGCGGCGGGCGATGATCTTTTCGACCCCGTGTTCGACAAGAGAGAAGCTTGACCATGGCCGCAGGATCTGGCCCGAAATCGCGGGGTCATAGGGGGTTTCGCAGGTCTGCTTTTGGTCGGGGTCGACCACGATCAGGTCGATCAGATGCCCGGGCACGCGGACGTCATGCGGGCGGAGTGAGCCTTTGGTGGTGACGCGCGACACCTGCGCGATGACCAGACCGCCATGGTTTCGAACGCAGATCGCCTGTTCCAGCCCGCCGAGATAGGCGCCTTCGTGTTCATAGGTCAGATTGCCACGTTCATCGGCGGTGGTGGCGCGGAGGATGCAGACATCGGGGATGATGTTGGGGAAGTGCAGCCATGTCTCGCCGCCAAATTCGGCGCGCGACACGATGGGGGCGGCGGACCCTTTCGCGTTCATCGCGCAGCCTTCGCGGATGGGATCGGCGAAGGTCTGCAGCCCGACTTTCGTGAGGACGCCCGGACGCCGTGCCGCCGCTTCGCGATGCATGTCAAAGAGGATGCCAGAGGGGACGTTGTACGCCGGGATGCGGTCTTCGGTGATCATCCTCCAGATTTCGGGCATCGGCAGGTTGGAGGAGCCGGACGGGTAGGAACCGGCGATCACGCGGGCAAGCAGGCCATCCTGCGCGATATGGTCGATGCCCTTGACCCCGTACATGTCGCCTGCCGCGATGGGGTGGATGGAGGTCAGGTTGCGCGGGTGGCCTTCGGCACGGAAGCGTTGACCGATCGCTTCGAGTACCTTGTCGGGGCAGCCGAGGGACGAGGACGAGGACACGGTCAGCACTGCGCCATCGGCAATACGCGCGGCAGCCTCTGCTGGCGATACAATCTTGGACATCGCGCCGCGCACCCTCCTGCAGGCAAATCATCATCGGTGGCGCAAACGGGGTTTGCGCTGCCTCTGGTCCCGACTCTGTGGATCGGATCGTTCCAAATCATTACTGGAACGATCCATACTCTGTCAATCGCGGATCATGTTCCGGGCGCTGCTACGGCGTTGGGGGAAGGGCGGGCAGGGCCGCGATCGCATCGATCGAGGCCAGTGCGCCGTGGTTCGACAGCACGGCGGCAGCCATGTTCTGCCCGGCGCGCACGCAGTCTTCGGGAGATGCCGCCAACACCCTGCCGGACAGGTAGCCTGCGTTGAAGGCGTCCCCTGCCCCGGTGGTGTCGACGATGGTCGTAAGTGCCGGTGTCGGCACTTTGTGTGTGCGGCCTGCGACAGATAGCAGGATCGGACCCGCGCCATCCTTCACTACGATCTCGGCCACACCGGCATCGGCCATCCTGCGGATCGTGGTTTCTGCGCCGGAATCCCCGAAATGCATGCGTTCGTCATCAAGGCTTGGCAGGGCGATATCGCAGAGGGACAGCATATGCGTCAGGGTCTGCAGCATCTCGGCCTGTGAGGACCACAGGCGGGGCCGGATATTCGGATCGAAGGAGACGAGTCCGCCCTTGGAGCGGAATGCTGCGAGTTCTGCGAAAAGTGTTTCGCGGGCCTGTGGGGAAAGGATGGCGAGGGTGATGCCGGACAGATGTGCCAGCCCCACGCCATCCAGAGCGCGGGACAGAAGGGGCGCGTCGTCGGCCAGACGTCGGGCGGCCGAGGTGTCGCGCCAGTAATGGAAGCTGCGTTCCACGCCGTCGAGTTCGATCATGTAAAGGCCGAGGCTGCGGGACGGATCGCGGGAGACGCCCGACACCGCCATGCCATCCGCTGCCATTCGGGCGACGAAGGCATCCGAGAGGCTGTCGCTGCCGACGCGCGTGATCATCCCGACATCGGCGCGGTTGCCCAGCCAGCGCGCCATATGCCATGCCGTGTTGAAGGTGTCGCCCGCAAAGCCGCGCCGGTAAAGGCCCCCTCCGACCGGTGCCATTTCCACCATCGCCTCGCCGATGGCGCGGACGGAACGGTGCAGGACCGGCTTCATGGCCGGTCGGAGGCTGTGCGGTAGATCGCGCCGGTGAGCCATGCGGGCCAGTCACGTTCGAAGAAGGGGCGTTCCGCCTGAGTGATAGACCGTGTCGGACGCTCGGTCACGCGGAAGCCGTTGTCGTTGCGGCGAAGGACGATCTGGCGGTCACGGTCTTCGGGACGTTCGCGGCGGAAACGGACCGCTTCGAGCGGACCTTGCGCGGAGACGGGCAGGCCGTCTCCGGTCGGATCGAGGATGGCGCGGGCGCCGCGACTGCCGCCCCCGGCCGCGATGTAGTGATCAAGCGCGGTGAGGACGGCTTCGGAGGCGAGCGCCATCTGCTGCCATTGGATCGCGCGGGCGGCTTCGGACGGGCGATCCGTGGCAATGCCGTGGTCGGCGATCCGAGCGTTCAGCGCCCGCGCGTCCTGCACGGCGCGGCGGACGGTTGCGGCATCACAGAGAATGCCTGCGGCATCGCTCATCCGGGCCTGCACTTCGTCGCGCACGGCATCGAGCGTCGGCGCACCGGGCCGCCCGATCAGCGCGAGGAGGCGGGGCAGTGCCGCCTCGGCGAAGCGGTCGGGTTCGGCGGGGGCCTGTGTCGCAAAGGTTGCGGCGATGTGTTCCGCTGCCCTTGTGCCGAAGACCTGACCGGCATTCAGTGCGGCGCCACCGGGGCGGGTGACGCCGTGGGTTCCGGCAGCCTCGCCTATCGCGTAGAGGGCGGGATGAGAGCTGCGCCCCCAGATATCGACGGCGATGCCGCCATTCATGTGCTGGTTGTTCACTGCGAATTCCAGCGGGGCCGCCGCGATGTCGATCTTGTATCTGCGGTAGAGTTCGATCGACAGCGGGTTCATGTGGCGCAGCCGGTCGATGGGCAGGGCCTGTGTCGCCCCGGCTGTACCCAGATAGCCGCGCACATCGGGATCAAGCCTGTCAAGATCGAACGCCCTGTCGCCCGCGACGGCAAGCGGGTTGCGGTTGAAATCCATGAAGACCCGCCGCCCCGCCGCCGTTTCGCGCGCAATCGCCAGATCGACCAGACTTGAGCCGAAGTCGAGCATCCGCGTCGCGTGGAAGGGCCATTGATAACCCTTGCGGAAGATGTTGGACGCCAGTTCCTGCGTGCTGCGGTAGTAATCGGCGAGGAAAGGATGTTCGCGCCCCTCGGCATCGACCGAATAGATATGTGGCATCGCCTGCACATAGGTGCCGGACAGGTTCCAAGGAAAGCCGTCGCGCCGGGTGCCGATGCCGAACTGGCTTTCCGTGAGGTTCACCAGATCCAATCCCGCCTCGATCGCCAGCCCGAGCGTGCCGAAGCAGCCGTTCGGGTAGACGCTGTCGCGGTAGAGCTCTCCGGGGCCGCCACCGGCCAGAACGGCGACCGGCGCGGCGAAGAGGCACAGGCCGAAAGGATTTCCTTCCGCGCGTGCCTGCGGGCGGGCACAGATGGCGCCATGCAGGCGGTCACCGTCGACGAGAAGCCGGAGGACGGTCGTCTGGTTGTAGATCGGCACGGACAGCCGAAGCGCCTCTTCCGCCAGAACCTTGACCATCAGGCGCGAGGTGCGCGGGCCGCAGCTGGTTGCCCGCCCTACATCGTCATGGTCGGTCTGGTAGCGAAGGGTTCCGCCAAGCGGATCCTGCGGCAGTGGCAGGCCGAGATATTGCAGCGAGGCCATCGAGCGCACAGAGCCGACGGATTCGATATAAGCGGCGTCGGCATCCATCGCCCCGCCTGCCCCGATGGCCGCCGCCATGGCGCGGAAGTCATCGCCGCGATCCGCCGTGTTGGCGGTGTGGATCGTCTGCTTGTCCGATCCCGAACAGGCCGAGGTGCCGCCCCACGCGCTCTGGCTGGCGACGGCGACGGCGATCCCGCGGCGGGCAAGCTCTACCGCCGCGCGCAGGCCCGCTGCGCCCGAGCCTGCGATCAGACAGTCGGCGCGATAGAGCGGCAGGCGGAGGCCGGATATGTTGATCGTTTCTGACGTGCCGCGATCCGGCGGCAGGCGCGGCATGTCGACATCGGTCAGCGCGTCGAGGATGTGTTGAGGAACCTGTATCGGCATGGCCTTACCCCGCCGGAGCGATGTCGACCCAGGACCCGCGACGCGCGCTTTCCATGCAGGCATCGACGATCTGGCAGATGTGGTGGCCCGTGTCGAAGGTGGGCCACATCGGCGTGCCGCGCGTGATCGAGCGGATCACTTCCGCGGCTTCGATGATCTTCGTCTCGTTGTAGCCGAGGGAGAGGTTGGGAAGCGGCAGAAAGGCGCGGAACGTCGGATGATCGGGACCGACGTCGATGGCGCGAAATCCCCTGCGGCCGGCCCGGTCATCATTGGAATAGAGGCGCAGGCGGTTCATTTCATCGTAGTCGTAAACAAGGCTACCTTTTGTTCCATATATTTCATAGGCTTGGCGGAACTTGCGGCCTGTCGCGACGCGGCTGAAATCGACGATGCCGCTTGCCCCGTTTTCGAACCGGCACATCATGTGGGTTGCATCGGGATTGGTGACATCGGCCCATTCCTCGTTCCCTGTCAGGGCTTCGGCGCTGGAGCCGAGGGCGGACCCAGAAAGAACGGGGCGCCTTGGTGTGACGATCATGTTGTCGGCGACGAGGCTTTTCACACGACCGACGAGGAATTCCATGAAGCTGAACACATGGGTGCCCGTGTCCCCCACGATTCCGGTCGGCGCGAGCTTTCCGTCGGCACGCCACATGAAGGGCGCGCTCGGGTCCCCGAACATGTCGACATGCTGGCATCCCTTGAAAAGGCGAAGCTCTCCGATTTCGCCGGACGAGATGATCTCTTTGGCAAGGTCGTGAACGGGATTGCGCGGAAAACCGTGGCCCACGCGCGTGATGAGGCCCTTGGCGCGCGCAATATCGGCAAGTTCCTTCGCCTCGGCGGCGGTGTCGGCAAGCGGCTTTTCGCAATAGACATGCTTTCCGGCCAGAAGCGCCGCCTTGGCAACGGGGTAATGCAGATTGTCGGGCAGGCAGATGTCGATGAGGTCGATCTCGGGATCGTTGACCGCATCGCGCCAGTCCGTCAGGACCCGAGCGCCAGGCGCCCGCGCGGCAAGGTCGGCCGCATCGGCCGGGGTCTTCTGCACGAGGGCGGCGATCTGGGCCGTGCCATCGCCTGCGCCAAGGAAATGCGGGAAGGTTTGGAAGGCCATCGTGTGAACCTTGCCCATCCAGCCGGACGCACCGAGTATCGCAACACGGACCGATGGCATGGGCTGTCTCCGACGGAATTGGAACCTTCCAATTTCATAGTGGCACGTTCCAAACAGGTCAATCCACTTTGTCATGGCTGATTTGGTCGCGGTCGGGCGAGTGCTGGACTTAGTGGATGGCCGCCGGAGCCCGTGCCGGGGAACCCCACCTGCATCGGCGCGCGAAGGCGGCTCGGTGGCGGCTGGACGCGTGTTATCGGGTTGATGGAGGGGCGCGTCGGCGAAGATGCGTGACCGTCACGGCCTATGCGACCACAAGCGACATGAGGCTGTACAAGCCGGAAGATCGGATCAGTGGTGAGCCCGACAGGATTCGAACCTGTGACCCACTGATTAAAAGTCAGTTGCTCTACCAACTGAGCTACGGGCCCACGAGGGGCGTGATTAGTAGCGCCACGACGGGGGGTCAAGGGCAAAAAAGGCTTGGGTCTGGATAATTTGGGGGCCGGGGCGTATATGGGCGGGATGATGGAAAAGCGGCCCCCTGACGGTCTGGCCTTCATGAAAATGCATGGGCTGGGCAATGATTTCGTCGTCATCGACTCGCGCGGGCGCGGGGCGGCGGCGGCTGGCCGGGTGACGCCTGCGCTGGCGCGGGCGCTGGGCGATCGGAACCGGGGCGTGGGGTTCGACCAGTTGGCCGAGATCCGCGATGCGGAAGGGGCGGATTTCGCGCTGGATTTCTGGAACAGCGATGGCAGCCGGGCCGGGGCCTGCGGGAATGCCACGCGCTGCGTTTCGCATCACATGATGCGGCAGTTGGGGCGTGAGGCGGTGACTTTGGTTACGGCGCGGGGCGGGCTGTCGGCGGTGCGGCGCGGGGATGGGCTGGTGTCGGTGAACATGGGGCCGCCCGTGCTGGATTGGCGCGAGGTGCCCTTGGCGCGCGAGGTCGATCTGCTGCACCTGCCGCTGGAGGGGGACCCGGTGGCGGTGGGGATGGGCAATCCGCATGCGGTGTTCTTCGTGGCGGATGCCGAGGCCGTGGATGTGGCGGGCTGGGGCCGGAGGGTGGAGCATGACCCGCTGTTCCCGGCGCGGACGAATGTGGAGTTTGCCTCTGTCATCGGACCGGATCACCTGCGGATGCGGGTGTGGGAGCGCGGGACGGGCATCACGCTGGCCTGCGGGTCGGGGGCCTGCGCGACGGCGGTGGCCGCGCATCTGCGCGGGCTGACCGGGCGGCGCGTGGTGATGGATGTGGATGGCGGGCGGCTGGAACTGGATTGGCGCGAGGATGGGGTCTGGATGACGGGGCCCGTCGCGCATGTCTTCGACGGCTGGCTGAGCCCGGCGTTTCTGGCAGCTGTCGCATGAGTGTTCCCGTCTTTGCCACGCTGGGCTGCCGTCTGAATGCCTATGAGACGGAAGCGATGAAGGAGCTGTCCGCCGCCGCGGGGGTGGAGAATGCGGTCATCGTGAACACCTGTGCGGTGACGGCGGAGGCTGTACGCAAGGCGAAGCAGGAGATTCGCCGCCTGTCGCGCGCGCATCCGGGGGCCACGATCATCGTGACAGGCTGCGCAGCGCAGACGGAGCCGGAGACCTTTGCCGCGATGCCCGAAGTGGCGCGGGTGATCGGCAATCACGAAAAGATGCAAGCCGAGACATGGGCGGGCCTGCGCGCGCCTGTTCCCGGTGCGGACCTGATCGGGGTGACCGAGAAGGTTCAGGTCGACGACATCATGTCGGTCAAAGAGACGGCAGGGCATCTGATCGACGGGTTCGGGCGGCATCGGGCCTATGTGCAGGTGCAGAACGGCTGTGACCATCGCTGCACCTTCTGCATCATCCCCTATGGGCGCGGAAATTCGCGGTCGGTGCCTGCGGGTGTTGTGGTGGAGCAGATCAAGCGGTTGGTGGACAAGGGGTTCAACGAGGTGGTGTTGACGGGGGTGGACCTGACCTCATGGGGGGCGGACCTGCCCGCGCAGCCGCGGCTGGGCGATCTGGTGATGCGGATATTGCGGCTGGTGCCGGACCTGCCACGGCTGCGGATTTCGTCGATCGATTCCATCGAGGCGGATGAGGCGCTGATGGGGGCGATTGCGACGGAGCCGCGCCTGATGCCGCATCTGCATCTGTCGCTGCAGGCGGGGGATGACCTGATCTTAAAGCGGATGAAGCGGCGGCATCTGCGCGACGACGCCATCCGGTTCTGCGAGGAGGCGCGCAAGCTGCGCCCCGATATGGTGTTCGGGGCGGATATCATCGCGGGATTTCCGACCGAGACGGAGGAGATGTTCCAGCAATCGGTTGACCTTGTGCGGGACTGCGGGCTGACCTTCCTGCATGTGTTCCCTTTCAGCCCCCGCAAGGGGACGCCTGCCGCGCGGATGCCGCAGGTGAAGGGGCCGGTGATCAAGGAGCGGGCGGCACGGCTGCGGGCGGCGGGGGATGCGGCGCTGGCGGCGCATCTGGCGGCGCAGGTTGGCGCTTCCCACCGTGTGCTGCTGGAAGGGCCGCGGATGGGGCGGACGGAACAGTTCACGGAAGTTGCGTTCGGGAGCGATCAGCCGGAGGGGCAGATCGTGACGACCCGGATCGCGGGATTCACGGGCGAGCGGCTGGTCGCTTAGCGGCGGATCGTGTCGCCGGGTTGCAGGGTGGGTGTCAGTTCGATCACCTCGCCGCCGATGACGCCGTCATGCTTGCCTGCGATTATCTCGGCCGCGCGGCGGCCGATTTCGAGGCGGCAGGCATCCATCGTGGCAAGGCGGCGCGGCAGGCCGTCGAGGAGTTCCACCCCATTGAAGCCCGCAAGGCCGATCCGGCCCGGCACGTCGATCCCCTTTTCGAGGCACCACAGCAGGCCGCCCGCCCCGATCATATCGTTGGAATAGTAGAGGAAATCCACGTCAGGGGTGCGTTTCAGGACAGCTTCGGTCATCTCGCGCCCCTTCAGGAGGGCGGAGCCGCCCGAATAGAATTCGCGGTCGGCAAGGGTGAGGCCCGCCTTGGCGAGCGCCTCTTCGAAGCCTTCCAGTCGTTTCCGCGCACGGTGGTCATAGGGCATCATGGTGCCGCAGAAGGCGATGCGGCGGTAACCTGCGGCAATGATCGCCTCGGCCATCTGGCGGCCGGCGCGGCGGTGCGAGATGCCGACTGCGCTGTCGACCGCCTGCCCGTCGATATCCATGATCTCGACAATCGGGATGCCCGCCTGTGCCAGCATGGCGCGCGAGGCATCGGTATGTTCCAGCCCCGCCACGATCATGCCGGATGGTCGCCAAGACAACATTTCATAGATCACCGTTTCTTCGCGTTCGGGCGAGTAGTTGGTGACGCCGACGACGGGCTGCAGGCCGGTATCTTCCAGCGTGTCGGAGATGCCGGTCAGCACCTCGGGGAAGACCATGTTGGAGAGGGAGGGAATGACGACGCCGACAAGGTTGACGCGCTGCGAGGCCAAGGCCCCCGCGATCTTGTTCGGGACGTAGCCAAGCGCGCGGGCGGCTTCGAGGACGCGTTCACGGGTGGCTTCCGAGACGTCGCCCCGGTTGCGCAGCACGCGGCTGACCGTCATCTCGCTGACACCGGATGCCTCGGACACGTCGCGGAGGGTAAGGGTGCGCCGGGGGTCGAAACCGGGGGGCTTGGTCACGGGTTGAGGGTCCTGCCTGTTCTGGTTGGATATTGTTAGCCCCAAACTACCCCCTTGTCCAAGGGCGCATCTTGGATTATGTTACCGCTAACAGCCGAAGTGCTGACACATATCCTGCGCGTCCTGCAAGCTCTCAACCCAGACGCAACGGACCCGAGGGGGGAAGTGGTGGGCCAAAAATTCACTTCCCCCTTTTTCTTTTCCGGATAGAGCCAAGGTTGCGCCCAAAGGCGTTTTCGCGCATCAAGGCGGCGGTTGGTCCCGTAGCTCAACGGATAGAGCGTCCCCCTCCTAAGGGGAAGGTTGCAGGTTCAAGTCCTGCCGGGATCGCCAGAGATGCCGCTGCGAGTTCTTCCATGACACGACTGCTTGTTTGCGTGATCTGCCTTGGTTTTGCCGGGGCGGCCCATGCCGATTGTCTGACGGCCGAGGATTTCCAGTTCGAGACGACCTTCCTGCACAAGGATGGCGGAGAGACGCGGATCACGCTGTCGGAGGACGAGCCGGGCGCGATTGTGACCGAGTACCGCGATGGTGGCGGGGAACCGCTGCGCTGGACGTGGATGCGGCACGGGGTCTATCCGGTGGGCGAGCAGGTGAACGCCTCGGTCACGGGGGAGGCCGGAACGACACCTTGGCCGACGCATGAGGCGCAGATCCAGACGGTGCTGGATGGCGTGCCGCCGAAGCCCGAAGCAGGGCTGTCGTGGCAGGGGCGCGGCACGGATACACGCAGCGCTGCAGATGGCGCGCGCGACTGGCCGTTCCGCGTGACCTACCGCTTTGATGCCGAGAAGGAGGTGACCCTGTCCGGTTGCCGATACCGGATGATTGGGGTGGATGCCGAGTTTGTGGCGGACGGGGCGGATTGGGCCGCGCGCTGGGTTTATTTCCCGGATTTCGACGTGGCCGTGCAGACGCGGGGGCGCGACAGCCGCCATGGCGGCGACTGGGCCAATGGGTTGGTCGGGATCGCCTTCTAGGTGGGGCCGCCAAGGGGACGACATGGTCTGTGACCGTGCCGCCCGGATGCTGGCGGACCGTCAGAAATCGAGGTTTTCGACGTTCAGGGCGTTTTGCTGGATGAACTCCCGGCGGGGTTCGACCACGTCGCCCATCAGTTTGGTGAAGATGTCATCGGCTTCGGCCAGATCGTCCACCTTTACCTGCAGCAGCGTGCGCGCGTCGGGGTCGAGTGTCGTTTCCCACAGTTGTTCGGGGTTCATCTCGCCCAGACCCTTGTAACGCTGCAGCGACAGGCCCTTTTCGCCCTCGGCGAGGATGGATTTCAAGAGGTCGGTCGGACCGTGGACCATCTGTTCACGATCCTTGCGGATCAGGCGGGCGGGGTCGCGGTAATACTCGCGCTGAGGCCCCGAGATCGACGAGAGTTTGCGCGCTTCGCCCGACCGCAGGACCGCGCCGTCGAGGGTGCGAAGTTCCTCGACCCCGCGCAGGATGCGCGAGAGGCGGATGCCGTGGTCTTGGGTGATGCGGCCTGTCCAGCCTTTTTCATACTCCACCGCCACGAGGTCGAGGCGGCGGGCGACCTGATCGGCCACCGCCTGAAGATCGGCATCGGCGCGGCCGGGATCAAAGGCCCCGGCGATGGCGGCCTGTTCGAGGATGTTCTTGGGGTAATGGGTGGGAAACGCCTCCAGCACGCGGCGGAAGCTGCGCGCGCCTTCGACGACACGGGCGAGATCGGCCCCGGCAATTTCCTGCCCGTCGTTCAGGCGGAGGACAGCCCCTTCGATGCCCATTTCGACAAGGTAGTCTTCCAGCGCGGCCTGATCCTTCAGATAGACCTCGGACTTCCCGCGGCTGACTTTGTAGAGCGGGGGCTGCGCGATGTAGAGGTATCCGCCTTCGATCAGTTCCGGCATCTGGCGGAAGAAGAAGGTCAGAAGGAGGGTACGGATATGCGCGCCGTCGACGTCGGCATCCGTCATGATGACGATCTTGTGGTAGCGCAGCTTCTTGATGTCGAATTCATCGCGCCCGATGCCCGTGCCAAGCGCGGTGATGAGCGTGCCGATTTCTTGGCTGCCCAGCATCCGGTCAAAGCGGGCGCGTTCGACGTTCAGGATTTTGCCGCGCAGGGGCAGAACGGCCTGATTGGAGCGGGAGCGGCCTTGTTTGGCAGAGCCACCGGCCGAGTCACCTTCCACAAGGAAAAGTTCGGACTTCGCGGGATCGCGTTCTTGGCAATCGGCCAGCTTGCCGGGGAGGGAGGCCACATCCAGCGCCGTCTTGCGGCGGGTGAGTTCGCGCGCCTTGCGGGCGGCTTCGCGGGCAAGTGCCGCCTCGATGATCTTACCGACGATGATGCGGGCGGGGCCGGGGTTTTCTTCGAACCATTCGGAGAGTTTCTCGTTCACGAGGTTCTCGACCGCAGGGCGGACTTCGGAGGAGACCAGCTTGTCTTTCGTCTGGCTGGAGAATTTGGGATCGGGCACCTTGACGGACAGGACGCAGGTCAGGCCTTCGCGGGCGTCGTCGCCGGTGAAATCCACCTTCTCCTTCTTGGCGATCCCTGACGACTGCGCATAGGCGTTGATCGTGCGGGTCAGAGCCCCACGGAAGCCCGCAAGGTGGGTGCCGCCGTCCCGCTGCGGGATGTTGTTGGTGAAGGGAAGGACCGCTTCGTGATAGCTGTCGTTCCACCACATTGCGACTTCGACGCCGATGCCGTTCTTTTCGCCGACCATGTAGATCGGTTCGGGCATGACGGAGGTCTTGGAGCGGTCGAGATATTTGACGAATTCCTTCACGCCGCCTTCGTAGAAAAGCTCGGTATGGAGCGGTTCGGCGGGACGTTCGTCTTCGATGATGATGCGGACGCCGGAATTGAGGAAGGCGAGTTCGCGCAGGCGGGTTTCCAGCACCTTGAAGCTGTAGTCGAGGTTGCTGAACGTGCCTTCGGGCGTGTTGGTCTTGGCGCTGGCAAGGAAGCGCACTTCGGTGCCGCGCATGCCGGGGGCGGGGCCGACCGGGTAGACGTGGACGACGCATTCGCCATGTTCGAACCGGGCGCGGTATTCCGTGTCGTTCCGCCAGACGGTGAGTTCCAGCCATTCTGACAGCGCGTTGACGACCGAAACGCCCACGCCATGCAGGCCGCCCGACACCTTGTAGGCGTTGCCGCTGTCATCGGTATTGTTGAATTTGCCGCCTGCGTGCAGCTGGGTCATGATGACTTCGGCCGCCGAGACGCCCTCTTCGGCATGGATGTCGACGGGGATGCCGCGACCGTTGTCGCGGACGGAAACGGAACTGTCGGCGTGGATTTTCACGGTCACGGCGGTGGCGTGGCCTGCCAATGCCTCATCAATTCCATTGTCGACAACTTCGTAGACCATGTGGTGCAGGCCCGACCCATCGTCGGTGTCGCCGATATACATGCCGGGGCGTTTGCGAACTGCCTCCAACCCCTTGAGAACCTTGATGGAATCAGCGCCGTATTCGGCGGCTTTCTTCGCGGCTTCGGCCATGCGTCGGGCATCCCTTGAATTGCCCGCGATTTATAGCGGGGTAAGGGGGGAATGTCACGCCTTGGACACAAGATATTGCGGTCAGGTGAAGGGGATGACCAGCCCGACAAGGATCAGGAGGAGGCCCGAGCCGATGTTCAGGCGGCGGACGCTTTCGGGGCTGGAGAGAAGCCTGCGCGCGCGGTCGAGGAACCAGGCAAGGCCGAGATTGCCAATCATCGGGATGAAGGCGGAGATGGCAATGATGGCGATGATGTCCGGGGTTTGAAGCGTGCCGAGGTCAAAGAACCCGGGCAGCGCGCCCATATAGAAGAGAATGGCCTTTGGGTTGCCGATCACGGCGGCGACGCCGACCGAGAAGCCCGCCCAGAGACCAGGCTTTGTGAGGCGGGAGTCGGCATTGAGCGTGGCGGTGGGTTTCCGGATCAGCATGACGCCCATGGCGATGAAGATCACGGCGGCGACCCAGCGCAGGGCGGCGAGGTAGTCGCCATAGACGCTTTCGATCCATGTCAGGCCGAGGACCGCCATGAGGGGCCAGACCAGATCGCCCAGTGCGACCCCGACGGCGAGCGGCCACGCACCTGCCATGCCGCCCGACAGCGCGCGGGCCGTCAGGGCAACCCAGACAGGGCCGGGAACGGCCCAGAGGGCGGCCATGCCGCCCGCGTACAGCAGGAGTTGGTAGGCTGTGACTGTCATTCCGGATCGGGCAGCGTGAGGCTTCCGTCGCCCGCAAGGGGCCAGAAGGGGTTCATCGCCACTTCCCAGACATGGCCGTCAGCATCGGCCCAATAACCGGAATAGCCGCCCCAGAAGACCTTTTCCGGTGCCTTGAGGGACGTGCCGCCTGCGGCGAGGGCAGCGGCGAAGGCGGCATCTACCTCACCTTCCGTTGGGAAGTTCTGGCAGAGCGTGACGGCCCCGGTACCGAGGGGGGCTGCGGGGCGGCCCTGATCCTTGGCGAGTTCCGCCATCGGAAAGAGGGCGAGCGCCTGACCGTGCAGTTGGAAGAAAGCGATGCCTGGCTGGCTTTCGGGGTGTTCCTGCCAGCCGAGGCGGGCGTAGAAGGCGCGTGCGGCGGGCAGATCGCGGGTGCCGAGCGTGATGAGGGTAATGCGCTGGGGCGTCATGTTTCGCTGACCTTGGACAGGCCGCCCTCTTCGGCGACGGTGACGTTCTGCGCCCGTTGGCCGAGACTGTCAAACAGCCCCGGTTCCGTGCCCGTCATCAAGGCTTGAGCGCCCATCGCGCAGATTTCGTCGTAAAGCGCCGCGCGGCGGTTTTGGTCCAGATGGGCGGCCACCTCGTCCAAGAGCAGGATGGGGGGCGAGCCGAGGTCGGCAGCCAGCGCGCGTGCATTGGCGAGGATGAGCGAGATGAGCAGCGCCTTTTGTTCGCCGGTGGAGCATTGGTCGGCAGGAGCGCCCTTGGCGGAGTAAATGGCGGCAAGATCGGCGCGGTGAGGGCCAAGAAGGGTGCGCCCGGCGGCCATGTCGCGGCGGCGGTTTGCGGCCAGCGCGGGGGCGAGGTCGTCGGGCATGTCTTCTCCTTCTGGCCCGATCAGGGCCAAGTCGGCGGCGGGGAAGGCGGTTTCGGCACCCGCTTGGGCGACGGCGATGCGGGAAAGGGCATGCTGGCGGTTGGCGGTGATCTGGGCGGCGGACTCGGCCATCTGCGCCTCTAGCGCTGTGTACCAGTGGGCGTCTTGCACCATGTCCTTCAGAAGGCGGTTGCGGTCGCGCATGGCCTTTTCGTAAGCAAGCGTCGCTTCGGCATGGTCGGGGGCAAAGCTCATGGTCAGGCGGTCGAGAAAGCGGCGGCGGCCTTCGGCGGCCTCGATCCAGAGCCTGTCCATCGCGGGGACGAGCCAGAGGACACGGAGGATGCGGGCGAGTGCCACCTGCGGGGCGGGTTTGCCGTCGATGCGCACCTGACGGGAGTCCGTGCCTTCGGCGAAGGTTTCAAGGTCGTGAAAGGGCGCAGTGGTTTCGGCGCGGACCTTCCAGCCGAGGGATTCTGGCTTGCGGGCCAGATCGTCGCTTGCTGCGCGCCGAAGGCCACGACCGGGGGAGAGGAGGGAGACGGCTTCGAGGATGTTGGTTTTTCCCGCCCCGTTGGGACCGGAAATGGCAACCGGCCGCCCGTCCAGTTCCAGCCGCGCGGCGCGGTGGCTGCGGAAGTGCGATAGGGTGAGGGTGGAGAGGGTCAGCCCACCCACACGATCCTCCATTTCTGTTCACAAGTATTCAACGGGGGTCCAGGGGTTTGAAACCCCCGTTTCGCCCAATCAGACACGCATTGGCATCACGACATAGACGGCGCTGGTGTCGTTGCCTTCGCGCATGAGGGTCGGGTCGCCGGACGAGTTGAACAGGAAGACGGCATTTTCACGGTCCACTTGGCTGGCGATTTCCAGCAAGTACTTGGCGTTGAAGCCAATCTCCAGCCGTTCATCGCCATAGGCGACGGCGAGTTCTTCTTCCGCCGCGCCTGAGTCGGGGGCGTTGACCGACAGGATCAGGCGGTCTTCGTCGAGGGAGAGTTTCACCGCGCGGGAGCGTTCGGAGGAAACGGTGGCGACGCGGTCGACGGCTTTGGCGAATTCGGAGGCGTCAACCTCCAACCGCCGGGTGTTTCCGGTGGGAATCACGCGGGTGTAATCGGGGAAGGTGCCGTCGATGACCTTTGACGTCAGCGTGATGGCCGGGGTGGCGAAGCGGACCTTGGTTTCGGAGACGGAGACGGCGATGGATGCATCGTCTTCATCCAAGAGTTTGCGCAACTCGCCCACCGTTTTGCGGGGGACGATGACGCCGGCCATGCCTTGCGCACCTTCTGGCAGGGGGGCGTCGATGCGGGCGAGGCGGTGGCCGTCGGTGGCCACGCAGCGCAGGACGGGGCCGGTTTCGCCGGTGGCGGTGTGCATGTAGACGCCGTTCAGGTAATACCTTGTTTCCTCAGTCGAAATCGCGAATTTCGCCTTGTCGAACAGGCGGCGGAGTTCGGCGGCCTTGGCGGAGAAGTTCGTCGTGTATTCCGACGAGGCCATCACGGGGAAGTCTTCCTTCGGCAGGGTGGCGAGGCTGAAGGTGGAGCGTCCGGCGGTGATCGTCAGGCGGCCAGACGCGCTGTCTTCGGACAGGTTCACAAGGGCGCCATCGGGCAGTTTGCGCACGATTTCATGCAGCATCACGGCAGATACGGTGGTGGCACCGGCGCGTTCCACCATGGCTGGGGCGCGATCGACCACCTCGATATCCAGATCGGTGGCGCGGAGACTGACCTGTGCGCCGTCCGCCTCAATCAGCACATTGGCGAGGATCGGGATGGTGTTGCGGCGTTCCACGACGGATTGCGCCTGCGCCAAAGCCTTGAGCAGCGTGCCGCGTTCGATCGAGAGTTTCATGGTGACCATCCCTTGCTCTTGCCCCCCTCGGGGAAGCAGAAAGTAGCCGTTTTCAGGCAGTTCACAAGCGCTTTGGCGCGCGTATGGCGCGAGGCGCGGCGCAATTGTCGCAACGGCTTGCGGGCGTTGGGTTAACCGGGGCCAAGGCGCAAAAAGGTTGTGCCGGATGTTGTGCCGCAAACTGTGCAGCAAACTGTGGCCACGCACGGTGACACGGCCATTCCTTAACGAATCATCGGGAACGGGCCGCGCCGCGCGTCACTCGCAGGTCCCGAGGGGTTCGGCGCGGTAGGTGGTCTTGCCTGTCATTCCATCTTCGGGCGGCTCGGCGGTCAGGACGACCGTCAGGCTGCACCCTTGCGTGCGGATGATCCATTGCGCCGCTGCGTCCGTCGCTGTTGCGGATTGTTCGACCGACACGATCGGCCAAGGTCCCAACTGTTCGGCGACGGACTCGCTGTTCAGGATCGCGGTGATCTGTTCGATGCTGTCGTAATAGCCCGAGAGGGCGGCATTGGCCGCCGTCGGCAGAAGCAGGAGGAGAGTGAGGCCCGCGCGCCGAAGCACGGGTCAGCCCTGCAGCAGGCGACGGAGCATCTGGAGATCGTCGTTGAGTTGGCTGTCGGTCGCCATCAGCTCTTCGATCTTGCGGACGCCGTGCATGATGGTGGTGTGGTCGCGCCCACCGAAGCGGCGACCGATTTCCGGCAGGCTGCGCGGCGTGAGTTGCTTGGCCAGATACATGGCGATCTGACGGGGGCGGGCGATGGTGCGCACCCGCTTTGGTCCGATCATGTCGGACAGGCGGATGTTGTAGTGTTCTGCCACCTTGCGCTGGATCTCTTCGATCGTGAGCTTGCGGTCAGAGGCGCGGAGGATGTCGGCGAGGCAGTCCTGCGCCAGTTCCAGCGTGATTTCGCGGCCCACGAGCGAGGCAAAGGCGAACAGGCGGGTGAGCGCGCCTTCGAGCACGCGGACATTCGTCGTGATGCGGTGCGCGAGGAATTCGAGCACGCCGTCGGAAATGGCGAGGCCTTTGTACTGGCTGCGGTAAAGCTCCACCTTCTGTTGCAGGATGCCGAGGCGGAGTTCGTAATCGGTGGGATGCAGATCGACCACCAGCCCGCATTGCAGGCGGGATTTGATGCGATCTTCGAGATCCTTGATTTCGCCGGGCGCGCGGTCAGCCGAGATGACGATCTGCTTGTTCTGATCGACCAGCGCGTTGAAGGTGTGGAAGAACTCTTCCTGCGTGCTGTCCTTGCCCGCGATGAATTGGACGTCATCAACCATGAGGACATCGACGGAGCGAAAGAGTTCCTTGAAATCCATGATCTGGCGTTCGCGCAGCGCCTGCACGAAGCGGTACATGAATTGTTCGGCCGAGAGGTAGAGGACGCGCAGATGCGGCTGGCGGGCCTGCAGTTCATGCGCGATGGCATGCATCAGGTGCGTCTTACCAAGGCCCACGCCGCCATAAAGGAAAAGCGGGTTGAAGGTGACGGGCCCACCTTCGGCCACGCGGCGGGCGGCGGCATGCGCAAGCTCGTTCGGTTTGCCGACGACGAAGCTGTCGAAGGTAAAGCGGGCGTCAAGCGGCGCGCCGGGCATGTCTTCGGCATCGGCGCTGCGCGCGGGCTTGGCCTTGGTCGCGGGGGCCGGGGCGGCAGCAGCGGCAGGAGCCGGGGCAGCGGGACGGTCTGACACGGTGAATTCGACACGCTCGACCTGCGCGCCCGCCGTGTTGAGCTGGGCGCGGATATGGTCGGCGAAGTTGCGGTTGACCCAGTCACCGAAGAAGGAGGTCGGAACCTCGAACCGCGCGACTCCGTTGCGGAGATGCGAGAGTTTGAGCGGTTCGATCCAGGTTGCGTAATTGGTGCGGCCTACCCTCTTGATCAGTTCCTCGCGGACCAAACCCCAAGTCTCGTTCGTCATTCTTCCTGACCCGTACGCGGCGACATGCTTCTGAACCTGTGACAGATCCGGCACGCCTGTTGTTGTTGCACCGGCAACGTGCCGGGGCCATCCCCTAAGGCATCGGGTCGCAGAACATGGCAGCGTCTTCTGGCGAGGATCGGGAACAGGTGGCATACGACCCCTTCGCCGGGGCACCCACAGACCTGTTTCCGGCCATCGCAGCCGACGTATCAGAGCATGGGAGACCGGAGATTCGCACCCCTGGCCAGCCTGCCCGATCTGATTGCCGCACGATATGTGCAGACACCACAACCATCTGATTCACAAACATATTTCGGCGGCGTTTCACACGCTTGGCAGCATTGCGAACCGACCGATTTCTGTCTGCGAACCCGTCATGTCCCCCAAGACGAGAGTGAATCGCAGGGGGACGCTAGCAAGGTGGCGCGCGGGGGTGCAACCGAACTTCAAGCTTGACACAGGGATGACAAAATCGAATCCGGCGGCCTGTGCAAATCGGCAACGGGGGGTTGCAGAAACGCTGAACCCGAGAGTTCAGATGGGGGTCGGACGTCCTCGAAAACGGAAGGGGCGCAGCCTTGCGGATGCGCCCCTTGCGAAGGATCAGATGTGCTGCTGATCAGGCGGCCGGGGTGGCCAGAGCCTTCACGCGGGCAGCAAGGCGCGAGATTTTGCGCGACACGGTGTTGGCGTGCAGCACGCCCTTGGTGACGCCACGGTCAAGCTCCGGCTGGGCGGCGCGCAGGGCGGCGAGGGCGGCTTCGGCATTGCCCGAGGCGATCGCTTCTTCGACCTTGCGGACGAAGGTGCGGATGCGCGAGCGGCGGGCCTTGTTGATGTCTTGGCGGGCTTCGGACTGGCGCGCGCGCTTTTTGGACTGGGCGGTATTTGCCATGGGCTTTCGGTTCCTGTGGGTCTTGCGTTTCAGATCGGTTGCGCAAAAGACCCGAGGCCCGTCCAACGGGACGGAATCGATTCTTGCCTAAGCGGGCCCACGCGCATGTGGGCCGGGGCTATAGGGCAAGTGGTGGTGAAAGGAAAGCCTGAAAGATCAGCGGTCGCGGAATTGGGGTTGGCGCTTTTCCATGAAGGCGGCCATGCCTTCCTTCTGATCTTCCGAAGCGAAGACGGCGTGGAACATGCGCCGTTCAAAGCGGAGACCTTCGGCAAGCGTGGTTTCCTGCGCGCGGTTAACCGATTCCTTCACCATCATGGCGGTGAGCGCCGATTTTTCGGCGATCTTGGCGGCGGCCTTCATCGCCTCGGCCATCAGGTCCTTGGCGGGGACGATGCGGCTGACCAGACCTGCGCGTTCCGCCTCGGCCGCGTCCATGAAGCGACCGGTGAGGTTCATGTCCATCGCCTTGGCTTTGCCGACGGCGCGGGTGAGGCGCTGGGTGCCGCCCATGCCCGCGACGATGCCGAGGTTGATCTCGGGTTGGCCGAATTTGGCGGTGTCGGACGCGATGATGAAGTCGCACATCATGGCGAGTTCGCAGCCGCCGCCGAGGCAGTAGCCAGACACGGCGGCGATGAGCGGTTTGCGGGTGCGGGCGATGGCCTCGGCTTCGGCGGCGAAGAGATCGTCGAAATAGACGTCGGTGAAGGACTTTTCGGCCATCTCCTTGACGTCGGCCCCGGCGGCGAAGGCCTTTTCCGATCCGGTGACGACGATGCAGCGCACCTTGTCGTTGCGGTCGGCGGCGGTGATGGCCTGCGCCAGTTCCTGCATCAGCCGGGCATTGAGGGCATTGAGCGCCTCGGGTCGGTTGAGGCGGATGAGGGCGGTGTAGTCCTCGATCTCGACGATCAGGGTGTCGTAGGCCATCGGTGGCTCCCGCTTCTTTTGGCTGGGAGGACTCCTAGCAGCAACGGGGCCTTTATCAAGTGCGGTGACGGGGCGTCATCTCTGGCAGTGGGGGCAGTAGAAGGAGGAACGGCCGGATTGCACGAGGCGGCGGATGGTGGCGGTGCAGCCGGGGGTGAGGCAGGGTTCGCCTTCGCGGCCATAGACCTGAAAGCTGTGCTGGAAATAGCCAAGCTCGCCATCCGCCTGCCGGTAGTCGCGCAGGGAGGAGCCGCCGGCGGTGATCGCCTCGGCCAGCACGTCGCGGATGAAGGGGACGAGGGCGGCGGCCCGGGAGGCGCTGATGCGGCCCGCCTTGCGGGCGGGGTGGAGGCGGGCGCGGTAGAGGGTTTCGCAGACATAGATGTTGCCCAAACCCGCGACGATGTGCTGGTCGAGCAGGGCGGCCTTGATGGGGGTGTTGCGGCCCTTGAGGCGGGCGGCGAGGTAATCTTCGTGGAAGGCGTTGCCGAGCGGTTCGGGGCCAAGTTGCGCCAGCAGGGGGTGGGTGTCGGCGGTTGCCGTGGGCATCAGGTCCATCGCGCCGAAGCGGCGGGCGTCGTTGAAGGTGATGCGGGTGCCATCTTCCATATCAAGGATGACGTGATCGTGTTTGGCGGGCGCGGGGTGGTGGTGGTGCCATTCGCCCAAGGTTTCGCGGGGCTGTGTCACCCCCTCCGCGCCTTGTACCCCCTCCGCGCCTTGTACCCCCTCCCCCTGCCCCTCCCCCGTGACCGGGGGAGGGGAGATGAGCATGCGGCCTGACATGCCGAGATGGATGAGCAGCGTTTCGTCGGTGGAAAGATCGGCGAGGATGTATTTGGAGCGGCGGCGCAGCGCCAGCACGCGCGCGCCGGTCAGCCGTTCGGCCATGCGGGGCGGGAAGGGCCAGCGCAGATCCGGGCGGTTTACTTGCGCGTGGGTGATGATGCGGCCTTCCATCGCGGGAAGGAGTCCGCGGCGGACGGTTTCAACCTCGGGCAGTTCGGGCATGGCGGGCCTTGGGCAGGAGGGGCGGACATGTGGGCGCATTGCAGCGCCAAGGATCGGCCCTATAAGGAGTTGCAGGCAAAGGAACGGCAAGACCAGATGAGCGAAGAACGCGACGGCACCACGCATTTCGGCTTTCAGACCGTGCCGGAGGCCGAGAAGGCCGGGATGGTGCATGGCGTCTTTACCCGTGTCGCCAGCCGCTATGACATCATGAACGACCTGATGTCGGGCGGGGTTCACCGCCTGTGGAAGGATGCGATGATGGATTGGCTGGCCCCACGGGCGGGCCAGCGCCTGCTGGATGTGGCGGGGGGGACGGGGGATATCGCCTTTCGGTTCCTGAAGCGCGCGCCGTCGGCTTCGGCTGTCGTGCTGGACATGACGGAATCGATGCTGGTGGCGGGGCGCAAGCGGGCGGAGGCCGAACGGCAGGCGGAGCGGTTGGACTGGGTGGTGGGCGATGCGATGGCGCTGCCCTTCCCCGACAACAGTTTCGATGTCTACACGATCAGCTTCGGCATCCGGAACGTGACGCGGGTGCAGGATGCGCTGAACGAGGCGTATCGGGTGCTGCGCCCCGGTGGGCGGCTGATGGTTTTGGAGTTCAGCCAGATTCCGAATGACCTGATGCAGAAGGTCTATGATGCCTATTCCTTCAACGTCATCCCGGTGATGGGGCAAATCGTGGCGAAGGATCGCGACAGCTATCAGTATCTGGTCGAGTCGATCCGCAAGTTTCCCGATCAGGAGACTTTTGCCGGGATGATCCGCAAGGCGGGGTTCGGGCAGGTGAAGTATCGCAACCTGTCCCTTGGCATTGCGGCGCTGCATTCGGGTTGGAAGATCTGAGATGCGCGGACCGCACAATATCTGGCGCCTGATCCGTACGGGCGCGACGCTGGAACGCACGGGGGCGATGGCCGTGGTGCTGGAGGCGTTCCGGGCACCGCCGTCGATCCGGATCGCGGCGCGGTTGCTGGGTTGGCCGTTCAAATGGCTGGGGCTGAAGGGGGATCCGGCGCTGCCGCCTGCGACGCGGGCGCTGACGGCGCTGGGGCCTGCCTATATCAAGTTCGGACAGATCCTTTCGACGCGGCCCGATATCGTGGGCGAAGAGCTGTCGCAGCAGCTGAAATACCTGCAGGACCAGTTGCCGCCCTTCCCGCGCGAGGTGGCCAAGAAGATGATCGAGGCGGAGCTTGAGCTGCCCGTCGATCAGGTGTTTTCGGAGTTTTCCGAGCCCGTTGCCGCGGCATCGATCGCGCAGGTGCATCGGGCGCGACTGGCCGAGACGGGGGAGGAGGTCGCGGTCAAGGTGCTGCGTCCGAGTATCGAGCGGGCCTTCCGCAAGGATATCGACGCCTTCTACCTGATCGCGCGCACGATCGAGATCGTGGCGCCGCAGACGCGGCGGCTGCGGCCCATGGATGTGATCACCCATTTCGAGGGCGTGGTCATGGGCGAGTTGGATCTGCGACTGGAATCTTCGGCCGCTGCCGAGTTCGCGGCGAATACGGAAAAGGATGAAGGCTTCCGTGTGCCGCGGCCGATCTGGTTCCTGTCAGGCAAGACGGTGATGACGCTGGGCTGGGCGGAAGGCATCGGGATGAACGACAATGCCGCCATTGATGCGGCGGGGTTCGACCGCAAGGCGCTGGGGGCGCGGGTCTTGTCGCTGTTCCTGAACCATGCGCTGCGGGATGGGTTCTTTCACGCCGACATGCATCAGGGGAACCTGAAGGTGGGGGCGGCTGGGGAAATCATCGCCTATGATTTCGGGATCATGGGGCGGATCGACGAATATACCCGGCGGGTCTATGCCGAGATCCTGATGGGGTTCATCCGCAAGGACTACCGCCGCGTGGCGGAGGTGCATTTCGAGGCGGGCTATGTGCCGGCTGACCGGGATATCGACGAGTTTGCCCGCGCGCTGCGGGCGGTGGGCGAGCCGATCTTTGGCATGGATGCGAGCCGGATTTCGATGGCGCGGCTGCTGGCTTACCTGTTTGAGGTGACGGAACGCTTTGGGATGCAGACGCGGACCGAGTTGATCCTGCTGCAGCGGACGATGGTGGTGGTGGAAGGTGTGGCGCGTTCGCTGGACCCGCATATCAACATCTGGCAGGTCGCGCGCCCGGTGGTGGAAAGCTATATCGCCAAGAGCATCGGGCCTGCGGCGCTGCTGCGCGATCTGGTGATGACGGCGCGAGTGCTGTCGCGCTTTGGGCCGAAGCTGCCGCGGATGGTGGAGGCGGCGCTGATTGCGCAGGCGGACCCGCCCAAGCCGCTGGCCAAGCCGCGGCGGCGGTCGCGGTGGTACCTGATCCCGCTGGGCGTGGCGGTCTTTGCGGCGGGGATCGGGCTAGGGTCGTTCCTTTAGGCGATCTGCAGGGCCTGCGCGTAATCGGCATCGCCGCGCGCGGCCTTCCATGCGCAATGGGCGCGGATGCGCCAGTGGTAGAGCGGCAGGAGGGTGCGCGTGCGGTCTGCGGTGGCTTGGTCCGGGTAGGCGTTCAGGATCGCCTCGGCCCAGCCTTCCGGGGGTTTTGCGCCGGTATAGAGCCACATCATGGCGGGTGAGATCAGGGTGGCAAGGTCTTCGGCCGGGTCGCCTAGGCCAGGGCATTGCCAATCGATCAGGAGGGGACCCTGCGTCGTGGCGAGGATGTTGCCGGGGACGGGATCGGCATGGACGGGGCGCGGTGGGACGGGCGGAAGTTGCGGATCAGGTGGGGGTGCGGGCAGACCTTGCGGCGCGAAGCTGGCGGCATGGGCGAGGATGGCGGCGCTGCCGCTGGGCAGGGGGCGGAAGCTGCCCGGCGGGACGGGCGAGCAATGCAGGCGGTGGAGCATGCGGGCCACCGGGGCGGGGTCGCCGCGCCATGGCGCGCCTTCGGCATGGTCGTAAATGAGCCAGTCCTCGCCCTGCGCGCGCAGGCGGGGGGCAAGGCCCTGCGGCGCGAAGAGCGCGAGCGCGCGCGCCTCGGCCTGCGGGTCGTTGGGGAAGAGCGGGCTGGCGGCGGTAGGGTCGTGGCGTTTCAGTACGAGGGGGCCGATCCGCCAGAGGCGGTTGGTGCGCCCGCCGGGCAGCACTTCGCGCGCCATGGGGGCGGGAAGGAGGCGGGCGAGGGCGGCTTCGGCAGGGTCTTGCAGCATGGCGGCGGACCCTAGCGTGATGGACCGCCGCCGCAAGGGGGCGTGGCGGGGATCAGCCGTCGCGCAGGGCGAGGATGTCTTTCTCGGCCACCTCGATCCCGCCCTTGAGGACGAGGATGATGGAATTGCCATTGCGCCGCGCCTCTTGGATCGGGGCGAAGCTGGCCACAGAGGTGGTGGCGATGACGTCGTCGCCCCGGCTGCTTTCGACACTGAGGCGGTAGCGGCCTGCGGGCAGGGGATTGCCCGCCGCATCGCCGCCGAGCCACTGGTAGGGCGCGCCCGACAGGGGAAGGGTTTCGCGCGCCAGCACCGCACCTGAGGGATCGCGCACGACGAGGGCGGCGCTGTCGGCACCGGTGGCGGGGCTTGGGAAGACGGTGACCGGGCTGCCGTCGAAATGGACATCCTGCGTTGTTCGAGCCTCTTTCCCGATCCAGCCGGACAGCTGTGCGAGGTTCATCATGCCGAGCTGCGAGGAGAGGCCAGAGATCAGACTGTTGGTCTGGACCTGCTGTTCCACGCCCGAAAAGGTGGCGAGTTGCATCGCGAAATCGGTGGAATCGAGCGGGTTGAGCGGGTCCTGATTCTGCAGTTGCGTGGTGAGCATCTTGAGGAAGGTGGTGAAATCCGAGGTGATGGCCGGAGGGGTGGCATTACGCTCGGTTCCGGTGTTGGGGGAGGCGAGGGTGGACGGGGGGATGTTCATGGGCGATGTCCTTTCACAGACGCAGGTCGAGCGTGCCGGGTGTGGCGGTCAGGGATCGGGGCGGTAGAGGACCCGGCGGCTGGGGTGTTGGTTCAAGGGCGGCGTCAGGGGTGCGGTCATTGCCCGCCTGCCCCTGCCGGGGGTCGGTTCCGGGCTGGCCGTCCTGTCCTGCGAAGCTGAGGCTGGCATTGGCAAACCCCGCCTGCCGCAGTTCGGCGAGGATCTGGTCGCCCTGACGGCGCAGAAGATCGAGCGTGGCGGGCGTTTCGACGGTGAGGTGCAGGTGCAGACCATCGGCGCGCGACGACACTTCGAAGACAAGGGTGCCGAGTTCGACGGGGGAGAGCGTCACGGTGACGGCCCCGGTTGTGGCAAGGTTGGGCAGGATCTGCCGGGCGACAAGGTCGGGAACCGGTGTCGGCGGCAGGGTGTGTGCCAATGGCACGGCAGGTGCTGGCAGGCCCGCGCTGCCGTCGCTGCGCGCCGGGAGGGGAAGCGGCATGTCAGGCAGGGCTTGGAATAGGGCCGTGGTTTGGAGCGGCTCTGCCGTTCGGGCGGTGCCGGGGCGCTGGGCTGTGATGGGCAGGGGCTGGGTGGCCGGGGCAGGGCTGGTCGGCGATGGGACCGTGTGGATGGGATGCTGTGCGTCGGTCGTGAGGGGCTGCGGCAAGGGGTTTGGAGGGATGCTGCCCGTGCCGGGGGACGGGACGGGGATGTCGCCCTTTGGCGGGGGGGTGAGAAAGAGATGCTGTGTCGGGGCCGCGCCCATGGGTATGGGGTTCGGCGGAGTGCCGGCTGTGGTCAGGGGCGCGTGGGGGCTGTCGCCCTGTTGCGGGGCGGCAGGGCTGTAGTGCGGGGCCGTGGCCACGGGTATTTGCTTCGCGGGGTTTGGAGGGGCCTTCGCGGCGGAAGACAGCGGCAAGGGGCCTTCGCCCGGCGGCGCGTTGGTGGGGGCGGGAGCCTGTGCCAGCGGAATAAGTGTGTGGGGTGCGGCGGATTGCAGAGCATTCCCGGTGGCGGCGGATGCCCGTTGGCCGCCACTCTGCGGCGGGAGGGTGACGGTGGACTGCGGGGCCATGGCCACGGGTGTTTGCGGCACGGTGTTTGATGGGGCGTTCGCAGCGGCAGAAGACGGCAAGGGGCCTTTGCCCGGCGGCGCTTTGG
>JACVZW010000085.1:52692-166592 GCA_014654775.1 Paracoccaceae bacterium
TCGGCCGGGGCCAGAATGGGCGGGTGCGGCGCTGTGTTTCCGGCAGGTGCGGGCGCGAGTCGGACGCGACCGAGGGTCGTGGCGGGATCGCGCAGCTGTTCAGGTTGGGTCTGCGATGGCTGGATGGCCCGCGCGAAGATCTGTTCCGTGGCCGGTTTGGCCGTATCGCTGGGTGGGCGGGCTATGGGGACAGAGCCGGTGGGGGGCGATGTGACCAGAGATGCCGGTTGCTGGGCACCGTCGGGACGCGCCTGCGCCGCTGGTGCCCCCGGCAGCGGGATGGCTGATGCGGGCGGCGAACGATCGGGTGCGGGTGGGGCTGCCGCAACGCTGGGTCGGGCGGGTGGCGGTTCGATGGTGGGATCGGGGGCGTGGACGGGCGCTTGCCCCGCCGCGGCGTGCAGGAGCGGGCCCGCCTTGGGCAGGTCGAGCGGCTGGTTTGAGGGCGTGTTGTCTGGGGCCGGACCGTCGCCTTGTGGCGCTGTGTCCGGAGGTATCGGCCCGCTGAACGCCATGGACGGACGGGGCAGCGTGCCGAGATCGCCGGAGAGGTGCGCGAGGGGATCGGCGGACCTTGATGTGGCGGAGGCGGGAGCCGTGTCGGCAGACCTATCGAGGGTGAAGGGCGGTGGCGCCGACGGTGCGGTATCCGGCACCGGGTGAAGGGGCGCCGCAACAGGCAGGGGCGCGGGTTGCGGTGGCGCTGGGCCGTCAAGCGGCTGAACGGTTGCTATGGCGGCACGAAACGGAATTTCCGGATTTTCCGCAATGTTCGAGACGTTTTTATCAATCCGAGACTCCGTCGGATCGGGTGCGGTCTCGGGGCGATCGGGGGCCTGCGCCACAGCGGTAGAGGGGTCGGGCGGCGTGGCCCAGAACGGGACCGGGGTCACATTCGCGGGCCTGTCTGGTATCTCTGTGGAGGTGTCCGGCCCATCGTCCTGAGGCCGATCCCCCGGCAGGGGTGTGAAGCCGGGCTGATCGGGGGGTGTGCCGGGCGGGCCCGGAGGAGCGGCTGCGGGTGGCACCGGCGAGAGGTTGTCCGACTGGGTGAAGATGGCAAGAAAGGCGCCGTCGGCGGAGGGCGCATCGGCTGCGGTCGGGGACCCCGTGCCCGGTTGGCGCGGCACCGGACTGGAAAGCGGGGCCTGATCGACGAAAAGCGGGCTGGCAGGGGCGGAAAGGGAAAGCGTCATGGGGCGGCCTTTGAGGGGTGTTCGCCTCAGCATGACCGCAACGGGTTACTGATCCTTTACCCGGCCAAGGGCAAGATCAGCGCGATGCCCTTGCCGATGGAGGTTCCGATGACGCCCGACCTGCTGCCTGCCCGCCCTGCCCTGCCCTTGCCTGCTGCGCCCGTCTCTGGGCCGTTGCGCGAAAGGGCGGAAGCGCTTGAAGCCGCCTTTCTGGCGGAAATGCTGCGCCATGCGGGGCTTGGGTCCGGGCCGGGCGAAGGGTTCAACACGCTGCGCGGCGAGTTTGGGGGAGGGATCGGAGAGGAGCAGTTCGGGTCCTTCCTGCGCGAGGCGATGGCGGGGCAGATCGTGCGAGCCGGGGGAATCGGGCTGACCGAATCGCTGGTGCGGGCGCTGGGGAGGCAGGAGGGATGACCGCGCTGGGCGATGTGGAGGCGCTGCTGTCGGCGATGCGGGCAGACCTGCGGCGGGGTGATTACGCAAAGTTTGAGACGTATTCGGTGGAACTGGAGGCGTCGCTGGCGGGGCTGGAGGCATTGCCGAAGGACCGGCTGCTGCGTATCCGGCGGGCGGCAGAGGGCAATGCCGCTTGCCTTGCCGCCGCGATGCAAGGCATGCGGTCGGCGCGGCGGCGGCTGGGCGACATCGCCTCGGCTGGCCGGGGCGAGGCCTATGATGCGCAGGGCCGCCGCCATGCGTTGGGCGGGACGGATCGGCGGCTGCCGATTGCTTCAAATGCCGCCGACTTTGGCGGGACGGATCAGGAAAGGATTAACCCCAGACGGGTTTGATGGCGGGGCATCCCCGACGGGATGGCGCAACGGCTCTGGGCCGTCCGCATGGGGCAGAAGCCCGAGGCTTCAGTCGCGCTAAAGGCGCCCTCAGACAGGAAAGACGACATGTCTTCGATTCTTACGAATACCGGCGCGATGGTCGCGCTGCAGACGATGAAGAGCATCAACGCGAGCATGACCCGGACCCAGTCCGAAATCTCGACCGGCAAGACCGTGGCCACGGCCAAGGACAATGCGGCGGTCTGGGCCATCTCGAAGGTGATGGAGGCCGATGTCGATGGGTTCGAACGGATTTCGGACAGCCTTTCGCTTGGGTCCTCTACCATCGCCGTGGCGCGCGAGGCCGCAGAAACCGTGACCGATCTGCTGAAGCAGATGAAGGAGAAGATCGTTGACGCGCAGGGCGACAACGTGGACCGCGCCAAGCTGCAGACGGATGTGGTCGCGCTGCGCGAGCAGATCGGATCGGTGGTCAGCGCGGCACAGTTCAACGGGCTGAACCTTGTCAACGGCAGCGCGCCGAGCATGGACATCCTTTCGTCGCTGGACCGGTCGACGACGGGCGTCACCTCTTCGACGATTACCGTGAACGGGCAGGATCTTTCGATCGGTGACTATCAGGCGAATGATGTGTTCAGCGCCTCGACCGGTGGCACGATCTCGGGCGCGGGGGACACCTTCGTCCTGACGCTCGATTCGGGTGGTGGCACCGACGACATCACCATCGCCGACGGGGCGACCGCTTGGGCCGCAGGGGATTCGGTCTCGATGCGGATCGGTGACCGTGTGGCCCAGTACACGCTGACGGCGGCGGATGTGGACAGCGGCAACAACTCGGTTCCCGATCTGATCGCGATCGGCCTGAAGAACGCGATCGACGCGCTGGGGATCGACGGGCTGACCGTTGACTACGACAGCGCGAATGCCGGGCAGCTTGCCTTTACCAATGACGGCACGGCCGATTTGGCGGTGAGCGGTCAGTTCCAGAATGCCGGAGCAGGTGGGCTGGGCGCGATCAGTTCGATCAACGTGTCCACCGGCGGCGGCGCCACGCAGGCGCTGGGTACAATCGAGACGCTGCTTGGGACGGCGATCGATGCGGCCTCGGCCTTTGGTTCGGCCGAGACGCGCATCGACACGCAGATCAGCTTCGTCGGCAGCCTGACCGATGCGCTGCGGTCCGGTATCGGGTCGCTCGTCGATGCGGATATGGAGGAAACCTCTGCCCGTCTGCAGGCGCTGCAGGTGCAGCAGCAGCTCGCCACGCAGGCACTGTCCATCGCCAACCAGCAGCCGCAGAACCTGCTGTCGCTCTTCCGCTGATGAAGACGGGACCGGGGGGAGGCAGGCCGTGGCCAGCCTTCCCCCGCCCACAGACTGCGAGAGGATGGCATGTCGACACACCTAGAGGCTCGTGCCGCCTATGGGCGGCCGGAATTGGCGCTGCGGTCTCTGCGCGCCATGGAATACGATCTGCTGGCCCGCGCGACGGCGGCCTTGCGGGCAGCGGAAGATGGGCGGACCGGCTTTCCCGCCCTTGCGGCGGCGGTGGAGCAGAACCTGCGTCTGTGGCGAAGGCTGGCCGTGGATGTGGCCGATCCGGGCAATGGCCTGCCTCAGGATCTGCGGGCCAAGCTGTTCTATCTGTACGAATTCACCGCGCAGCACAGCCGGTCTGTTCTGGATCGGAGCGGCGATGCCGGGGCCCTTGTGGCCATCAACACCGCCGTTATGCGCGGGCTGCGCGGGGAGGGGACGGCATGACTGGACTTGTCCTGAAGCTTGGCCCGCATGAACGGGTTCTGGTCAACGGCGTGGTGATCGAGAATGGCGACAAGCGATCCCGGCTTTCAGTTCTGACGCCAAATGCGAACATCCTGCGGCTGCGGGACGCCATTTCACCGGATGCGGCCAATACCCCGGTGCGGCGTGTTTGCTATATGGCGCAACTTGTGCTGTCGGGCGATGCGGCGACCGACGAGATGCGGATGCCGCTCTTGCGCGGGATTGAGCAGTTGAGCCAAATCCTGACCGATCCGGACAGCCGGATGCAGTTGACCATCGCATCCAAGGCCACGCTGGATGGGCAGTTCTATCCAGTCCTGCGCGCGCTGCGCAGCCTGTTGCCACGGGAGGAGCGCCTGCTTGCGCATCGCCCGACATGAGTTTCGCACCGGTCATCCCCTTTGGCGGCATCCTTGGTTGGGAATTCCTAAAGCGCAGCGAGGCGACGCAGGCAGCCACTCTGTCGCGGCAGGCCGTGTTGCAACGCGACGAGGCCTATTTCCGCGACCGGATCGGCACCATCGACACGGCGGAAAAGCTGGTCTCGGATCGACGGCTGCTGCGCATCTCGCTGGAGGCCTTCGGGTTGCAGGCGGATCTGAACGCGCGCGCTTTTATCCGCAAGGTTCTGGAGGACGGGACGCTGAAAACGGATGCGCTGTCGAACCGGCTGACCGATCCGCGATACAAGGCGTTCTCGGCCGCCTTCGGTTTCGGCAATTTCTCGGTGCCGAACACGGCTTTGTCGACCTTTGCCGACGGGATCATGGCGCGCTGGAAGGAGGCCCGGTTCGAGGGGGCGGTGGGGACGGTGAACAATGACATGCGCCTTGCCCTGAATGCGCGGCGCGAATTGGTCACGCTGGCGCGCGATGATACGACGGAGCGGGCGAAATGGTTCCGCGTGCTGGGCACTCCGCCCCTGTGGGAGGTGATGCGGCAGGCGCTTGGCTTGCCAAAAAGCCTTGGGTCGATTGATCTGGACCGACAGGTCGCGGTTCTGGAGCGGCGGGCGCAGGCGGTCTTTGGCGCGCCGACGGTCGGGCAGTTCAGTGACCCGGCGCGGGTGGAGACTGCGATCCGGCGCTTTCTGGCCGCCTCGACGGCCCAAACGGCTGTCACGCAGAGCCCCGCCATGACCCTGCTGCAGACCACGCGGCTGTCGATGCGGTTGTGATGCGGGGGCGGCGATGCCGGGGTGACCGCGCGCTCAGCCGGTCATGAGGGCCTGAAGGCGCGCGAAGGAGGTGGCGTGATCGGGTCCCTCGGCGGGTGCGGCAAGGAAGGCATCCAGCGTGGGATTCAGGCGGATCGCGCGGTCGGTGAAGGGATCGCTGCCCGCGACGTAGAGACCGGACTGCACCATGAGCTCGGCCCGATCCCACGCCGAGAAGAGACGCCGCGCCTCTGCGATAAGGGCGTTTTCGGAGGGCGAGGCGCAATCGGGAAGGCTGCGCGAGACGGAGCGGAGCAGATCGATCGCCGGAAAGCGGCCGCGTTCGGCGATTCTGCGGTCGAGGATCACGTGGCCGTCGAGGACGCCGCGCAGGATATCGGCCACCGGTTCCTCCATATCGGAGCCGGCGACGAGGACGGAGAAGATTGCGGTGATGTCGCCGCTGCCTTGGCTGCCCGGTCCGGCCCGTTCGGCAAGTGCCATGATGGCGGCCGAAAGGGAGGGGGGCCAGCCGCGCAGGTTGGCCGTTTCGCCGGCGGCGACGGCGACTTCGCGATGCGCCTCGGCAAAGCGGGTGATGCTGTCGCAGAGGAAGAGGACATGGGCGCCCTGGTCGCGGAAATGTTCGGCGATGGTCATGGCGGCGAGCGGGCAGCGGCGGCGGATCAGCGGCGACTGGTCCGAAGTGGCGGCCACGATCACACTGCGCGCAAGGCTGTCGGGACCAAGGCCGGTTTCGGCAAAGGCGCGCAGCTCGCGCCCGCGTTCGCCGACGAGGGAGAGGACGACGACATCAGCTTGGACCTGCCGCGCAAAACTGGCCAGAAGGGTGGATTTGCCGATGCCCGACCCGGCGAAGAGACCGATGCGCTGCCCTTCGACAAGGGGCAGAAGCGTGTCGAATACGGCCCAACCCGTGGCGAGGCGCGCGCCGAGGGGGCGACGCTGCGCCGCGGGGGGCGGGGGGGCGCGCAGCGGGCGCGGCGACAGGCCGGCGAGAAGGGGTCGGCCATCCAGCGGCCGACCATCCGGATCGATGATGCGGCCGACCCAAGCCTCGGTCGGCGAGAGGGCGGAGGGGCCGACATGGGCCACGGTATCGCCGATGGCAAGCCCCTCGGTCGGCGCATCGGGCAGGAGGGTGACGGCGGAGGGATCGAGGCGCACCACCTCGCCCCGGAAGGGACCGAAGTCGACACGGTCACCCAGCGCTGCCACATCGGAGAGGCCGGTCACGCGCAGAGCGGCGGGCCCCACCTCGGCGATGCGGCCAAGGCGGCGGGTGGCGCGGACCGTGGCGATGCGGGCACGCAGCGGATCGAAGGGCGAGATCATGTCCTGAGGCATCCGATTTCCTTTCCGGTTTCAACGCTTCCTTAGCGAATCGGGCTTAAGCCTTGGTGAAACGGATCGAGGGAGAAGCCCGAGATGATGGAGAAACTGGAACTCACGCGCATGTCGCAGGGACTCGCCGCCCATTCCGGGGCGCGTCTCGGCGTGCTGGCGCGCAATGTCGCCCATGCCGATACACCGGGATATCGCGCGATGGACCTGCCGCGTTTCGCGGAGGTCTACCGCGCGGGGGCAAGCGCGACGGGGGCGGAGCCGCTCCGCCTGCCGATGGAGCCGAACGGAAATTCCGTGAGCTTGGACGACCAGATGCGCCGGATGGCTGATGTGCGGCGCGCGCATGAGATGGCGCTGGCCGTCTATCGCAGCACGTCGAGCGTGGTGCGCATGGCGCTCGGGCGTGGAGGGCAGGGATGACGACGCTGATCTCCGCCCTCGATGCCGCTGGCAGCGGTATGGAGGCGCAGGCCTCTCGCCTGCGCCATCTGGCCGAGAATGTGGCCAATGCCGATACGCCCGGCTACCGACGCAAGATCCCCGTCTTCCGCATGGAGGGCGAAGGGGTCGCGCTTGGCCCGTTGCGGCTGGACAGCCGCACGCCGCCCCGCATCCACGATCCCGGCCACCCGCTGGCCGATGCCAGCGGGCACTACAGCGGATCGACAGTCGACCTTGTGACAGAGCTGGCCGACGCCCGCGAGGCGCAGCGCAGCTATGAAGCCAACCTGCGGGTCTTCGATCAGGCGCGTCTGATGACGCAGAGCCTGTTCGATCTGATCCGCCGCTGACGGAGAATCCGCCATGTTGCCTGCCTTTGCCCCCGACCTGTACCGACGCGGCCTTGACGCGCTGACGCCTTCCCCCGCGCCCGACCTGCCGGCCGTGGCGCGGGACTTCGCGGCGACCTTTGCCTCCACGTTGAACCGCAACGAGGAGACGGCGCGTGGCGCCCTGATGGGCGAGGTGGACCCGCATGCCCTGATCGAGGCGCTGACCTCCACGCAATCGGCGGTGGAGACGGTGGTGACGGTGCGCGATCGGGTGGTCGAGGCCTATCAGGACATTCTGAGGATGCCGATATGACCGAGGCTGCGATGTTCGATGCCATGCGGGCGGGCCTTTGGATTTCCGTCCAGATTTCGGCCCCGCTGCTGGCGGTGGCGCTGCTGGCGGGGTTGGCCATCGGGCTGTTGCAGGCCCTGACCAGCGTACAGGAGCAAACGTTGACCTTCGTGCCGAAGCTTGCAGCGATGGCGGCGGTGTTCTGGGTGAGCATGGGATTCATGACGCGGCAGTTGGTCGACTTCTTCCAGCGCGACCTGCTGCCCCTGATCGGCCGGAGCTGAGCGATGGAGTCCACGGGCTATGTGACGCTGGGCCGCCAGTCCGGCCTGATGCGCGAGATGCAGGTCGTCGCCAACAACATCGCCAATGGCGGGACGGCCGGATTCCGCCGCGAAGGGGTGGTCTTCTCGGAATTCGTGCGCCGGGCGGGCGAAGGGCCGTCGCTGTCTATGGCGCGGGGCGAGGCGCGGCATGTGGACCTGCGCGAAGGCGGGTTGCAGCAGACCGGCGGGAGCTTTGATTTCGCGATTCGGGGCGAGGGGTTCTTTCTGATCGAGACCCCCGCAGGCCAGCGGCTGACGCGGGCGGGGGCTTTCCTGCCCGGTCCGGACGGGGCGATCGTCACGCCGGAAGGGCACCGTCTGCTGGATGCGGGGGGGGCGGCTGTGTTGGTGCCCCCCGGCGGGCAGATCGCGATGGGCGCGGACGGGACCCTGTCTGCGGGTGGCCAGCCCGTGGCGCGGATCGGCCTGTGGCTGCCAGAGGATCCGCTGGCGCTGCGCCATGAGGCGGGGACTCTGTTCGACGGGGGCGCGCTGGTCCCGGTGGATGGCGCCCGCCTTGTGCAGGGCGCGCTAGAGGACAGCAATGTCAACCCGGTGGAGGAGGTGGCCCGCCTGATCGCCGTGCAGCGGGCCTATGAGTTCGGTCAGGGCTTCCTTGACCGCGAGGATGAGCGTGTCCGCTCTGTCATCCGCACCTTGGGAGAATGAGATGAAGGCGTTGCAAATCGCCGCCACCGGGATGGCGGCACAGCAGATGCGGGTGGATGTGGTGTCGCACAACCTCGCCAACATGTCGACGACGGGCTACAACGCGCGACGCGCCGATTTCGCCGACCTGCACTATCAGCAAAGCGCGCGCCCCGGGACGGTGACGGCGGAAGATGGCACGATGCTGCCCACCGGCGTTCAACTGGGGATGGGCGTGCGCCCGACAGCGGTGTCGGTGCTGCTGTCGCAAGGGTCGCTGCAACAAACAGGCGGCGATCTGGACATCGCCATCGAAGGGCGCGGCTATCTGGAGGTAACGCTGCCCTCGGGTGCGGCGGGCTATACCCGCGATGGGGCGCTGCGCCGGGACGCCGAGGGGCAGATCGTCACCTCGGATGGCCATCCCGTGGCCCCTGGCCTGACCATCCCGCCCGAGACGCGCAGCCTGTCGATCAATGCGGCGGGCGAGGTTTGGGCCCATTTCGCAGATCGGACCGAGGCCGAGATGCTGGGCCAGATCAGCCTTGTCGGGTTCACGAACGAGAAGGGGCTGGAGGCGATCGGATCCAACCTCTTTCTGGAAAGCGCGGCCTCAGGCCCGCCCCTGCCCGGCACGCCGGGGGTGGATGGGCTGGGCACGCTGCGGCAGGGCTATCTGGAGGACAGCTCGGTCGATGCGGTGCGCGAGGTGACGGAGTTGATCAAGGCGCAGCGGGGGTATGAGTTGAATGCCAAGGTCCTGACGGCGGCCGACCAGATGTTGGCTGCCACGACACAGGTGCGGTGATGCGGGCGCTGGCGGCGGTTCTGCTGGTCTGGCCGGGGGTGGCGCTGGCGATGGAAAGCCTTGTTGCGACGCGGGCCATTCCGGCGCGAAGCGTGCTGCAGCCCGAAGACATCGCCGTGGTCGCGGCGGCGATTCCCGGTGCGCTGTCCGATCCGGCCGAAGCGGTGGGGCAGGCCACGCGGCGCGTCATCTATCCGGGCCGCCCCATCCTGGCCGCCGATCTTGGCCCGCCGGTGATGGTGGCGCGCAACGCGCGGGTACGGCTGGAGTTCCGGCGTGGTGGGCTGGCCATCGCGGCGGACGGGCGGGCGCTTGACGAAGGTGCGATGGGCGAGGCGATCCGGGTGATGGCGCTGGGGTCGCGCGCTGTCCTGCAGGGCATCGTGGCGGGCGAAGGGCTGATCCTTGTCCAGGAGGGGCCATGCGCTGGCTGCTGATCACGCTGTGCTGTGCCGGCTGTTCCCGGCTGGAAGAGGTCGGGCGCGCCCCGTCCTTTTCGGCGCTGGAAGGATCGAACCAGCACCATGCGATGTATTCCGCGCCCTTGCCCCGCAGCGCCGATCCGGAGGGGCCGACAGCACCCTCGTCGCTGTGGAGTTCGGAGCGGGGAGCATTGTTCGGGGATCGTCGGGCCGGGCAGCGAGGGGATATCCTGACCGTGGTGATCGAGATCGACGACAGCGCGCGGATTTCCAACGAAACGGAGCGGAGCCGGGCGTCGGGCGAAGAGATGGCGATCCCGTCGCTTCTGGGCCTGCCGCAGCGGCTGGATGAGGAACTGCCCGAAGGGGCGAGCATGGCCGAGGCGGCGGATCTCTCTTCCTCCTCCAGCTATGCGGGTGAAGGATCTGTCGCACGGACGGAGCGGTTGACCCTGCGTCTGGCGGCAACGGTGGTGGAGCAGCTGCCAAATGGCGTGCTCCGGATCGAGGGACAGCAGGAGGTGCGGGTGAACAACGAATTGCGGGAACTGATCCTGACGGGCTATGTGCGGCCGGTCGATATCTCGCGCCGGAACGAGATCACCTATGACAAGATCGCGGGGGCGCGCATCTCGTATGGCGGGCGGGGGCAGATCACGGATGTGCAGCAGCCCCGCTATGGCCAGCAGATCACCGACATCCTGCTGCCGTTCTGACCATGAAGCGGTTTCTTCTTCCAATTCTGATCGGAGTTCTGGGCCTGCCCCTTGGGGCGGGCGCAGGCTATCTGCTGCGCCCTGCGCCAGAGACCGGGGCCGAGGCCGTGCCAGAAGAGGCCACGCCGCGGGAATATGTGGATCTGTCCAACCAGTTCGTGATCCCGATCCTGTCCGACGGGGTGGTGGCGGGCCTTGTCGTCCTGTCCCTGAGCCTGGAGGTGGAGCAGGGCCAGTCGGCCACCGTCCTGTCGCATGAACCCAAGCTGCGCGACGTCTTCCTTCAGGCGATGTTCGCCCATGCCAATGCGGGCGGCTTCCGCGGGTCCTTCACCGATTCCGCAGCCCTCGCCCCCTTGCGGCAGGCGCTGTTCGAGGCGGCGAGTGGGGTTCTTCCGGATGTCATCTCGGATGTGCTGATCAACGACATCGTCCGTCAGGACGGCTGATCCCGGGGCGGAACGATCCGCCGTTCCAGCACCTGACAGCGCGCCTGCGCCCGCGCGGCGGCCAGATGCAGGTCGCGCAGTGCGGCATCCTGCCGGGCGAGGGTCTGCCGCAGCCGGTGCCGATGCAGTTCCGCCCAGACGGCGTGTCGCTGCGCGGCGCGGTGCAGTTCCGCATCGGCGCTGTCGAGCGGGGGCGGATCGAATCTGGCCAACTGCGCAAGGCTTTCGGCCCGCGCTGCCCGTGCCGCGGCCAGCCGGGCGGTGCTGTGATCGCGCAACAGCGCGGCAGCCTGCAGAAGGCGGGCCAGACGGGGATCTTCGCTTTTCATGTTCTCTCCTGTTTTGCGGTCACGGCCGCGCGCGGGCCTTGCGCCGCAGGGCCTGCGTAACGCGCAGGGCGGCGGCGACGGGGCGGTACTGTTCGGGGGCGATGGGATCGCCGATCTCTACCGTGGCATAGAGCGCGCGGGCCGTGACCGGATCGTGGTGGATCGGCACGCCATGGGTGCGCGCGGCTTCGCGGATCTTCAGCGCGACCTCGTCCACCCCCTTGGCGAGGCAGATCGGGGCCAGCCCGCTTTCCCGATCCCACCGCAGGGCCACGGCGTAATGCGTGGGATTGACGATGACGACATCCGCCTTCGGCAGATCAGCCATCATGCGATTCATCGCGATCTCTTGCCCGCGTTGACGGCGGGCCAAGCGGGCCTGCGGATCGCCTTCGGAGTCGCGGTGTTCATCCAGCAACTCCTGCCGCGACATCCGCAGGCGGAGGCGGTGCCGGAGCACCTGCCAAAGGAAATCGACAGCGCCAATGACGATGGCGAGGGCGAGGACGAAGGCAAGGAAGCGCTGCAGCAGCTGCAAAAGCCAGAGCGTCCCCTGCCCCGGCGCAAGGGCCGAGGCGGCGAGGATCTCTTCCGCCTCGCCCCGCAGCAGCGCGAAGAGGAGCAGGCCGATCAGCGCCATCTTCAGAAACGACTTGGCGAAATCAAACAACCCGTCGGGGCCGAATTTGTGCTGCGCAGTGGCGATCGGGTCGATGCGTGAGAGCCGCGGCCGTAGGTTACCCGGCGTGAAGAGAAGGCCGCGCTGGGCAAAAAGCAGGAGCAGCACGCAGAGCCCGGGCACGAGCAAGAAGGGCAAGGCGGTGGCGGCCATCGCAGGGACGGCGAAGAGGGTTTCGTCTGCCTCCGGCCTGTCGAGAAAGGCGGTGCCAGCGCGCCCCGCCCCTTGTAGGGCGGCCGGACCGAAGGCCAGCGCGGCGAGCAGGAAGCCCGCATAGGCCGCGGCTGTGAGCACGTCCTGCGAGCGGGCGATCTGCCCCTCGCGCCGCGCGTCATCGATGCGCTTCTGCGTCGGGTCGTGGGGTTTATCCTCGTCTTCCGAGGTCACTTCGGGACCGGAGAGAAGGGGCGGGCCAGTTGAGCGTCAAGGCCCTGAAGCCAGAGAAACAGGATGGTCGGCGCGGCCATCGCCGTAAGCGCAAGGCTGCCGAGCGCGAGGGCAGGTGCCCCGATGAAGGCCATCATCAATTGCGGCATGGCGCGGTTGACCGCGCCCAGCGCGACGTTCCACAGAAGGCCGGCCAGAACGAAGGGCAACGCCAGCGAGAAGGCGAGACCGGTCACCTGTGCCACCTGCGCGGTGCCCCAGCGGGCGACGTCCTCGCCCAAGGGAAAGCGCCCTGCGGGCAGGAGGTCGTGCGAGGCGATGAACAGGGCGGTCAGCTTCACATGCAGGCCCGCCTGCATGGCCAGCGCGAGGGCCGCCCAAGTAAGCAAGGTGCCAAGCGCGGGCAGCGGTTCCACGGCCGCACCGGCGAACAGTTGCGAGAGCGAGGTCGATTGCGCGGCAATGGTGGCCGCCATCTGCAACCCCATGACCATAAGCCGGAGGGACAGGCCGATCAGAAGGCCCGCCACAGTTTCCGCCGCCGCCGGAAGGAGAAGGTCGCTGCCACTGTGGCGATCAGCGACTGCGGGCAGGATCAGGGCGGTGAAGGCCAGCGCAAGGCCAAGGCGCAGGCGCAGGGGGATCGCCTGTTCCCCGAAGGCGGGCAGCACCGCCATTGCCGCAGCGACGCGCAAAAACGTGAGCAGCGCGGGCCGCAGATGCGGCTCTATCGTGGCCAAAAGCTGATTGGTCAGATCGATCATGCCGCCACCTGGCCGAGGATGGCGGGGCGGGCGTCTAGCCCGATCTCTTCATAGGACAGGACAGTGACAGAAAGGCCCCGCGCCCGCGCGACGGAGCGCAGGAAGCGGCGACGGCGGGCCGATGTCACGAGGGCGGGCGCGGACCCGATTGCCGATAGGCGGGCAATCCGGTCGGAGATCGCGCTGCCAAGACGGGTGAAGACGTCGGGCGGAAGGGCGACATCCTCGCCCCGCCCGCCCTCGGCCTGATACTGGCGGAAGGTCTGTTCCCATTCGGGCGCCAGTTGCAGGAGCGGGATCGTGCCGTCGTCACGGCGCAGTTCGGCGGTGATCTGGAAGCCAAGCCTCTGGCGGACATGTTCGCAGACGGCCTCGGGCGAGGGGAGGGTGCGCACCTCGGCGATCGCTTCGAGGATAAGCGGCAAGTTGCGGATCGACACCCGTTCTTCCAGCAGCAGGCGCAGGGTCGCAAGAAGGAGTTCGGGGGGCACCTTGTCGGGGATCATGTCGTCGAGCAGGCGTCGGTTGGCCTGAGCGCGACCGGGATCGGAGACATTGGCGAATTCGTCCAGCAGCCGCCGCAAGCCCCGCAGGGACAGAAGATGCGCGAGATTGGCGCGGATGGTTTCAAGGAGATGGGTCGACAGAACCTCGGCCGGGGTGACGGTGGTCAGCCCCGCCAGCGCGGCGGTTTCCTGATCGGCGGGCAGGATCCAGCGCGCCGGGGCGGAAAAGACGGGTTCCCGGATGTCGATGCCGGGGGGTGCCTCCGTCTCGTCGGTCAGCAGGACAAGGATGCGGTCGGCCATCAGGCGGTCGGCCACACGCTCCACCCCCTGGATGCGGATGCGGTAGCGGCCGGGTGGCAAGGCGGGTTCGTCGGTCAGGCGGATTTCCGGCAGGATCAGGCCGAAGGTCGTGGCGATGTGGTTGCGCAGGCTGGCGACGCGGCGGTCAAGGCCGGTCGCCGGATCGAGCGCAAGCGCGACGAGATCGGAGGCGAATTCGAGATGTATCTCGTCGAAGTCGAGAAGGTCGCCCAACGGGCGAGGGGTGGCCGGTGCCATGGCAGGTGGTTGGTCCGGTGGCGGCGGCGGGCGGCGACTCTGCCATGCCGCCAGACCGGCCAGCGTCCCGGCCCCCAGAAGGAAGGGCAGGAAGGGCAGGCCCGGGAGGATGGCAAAGAGGGCCAGCAACGCCGCGACCGTCAGCAGGGCGGCCGGATAGCGGCCGAGTTGCGAGAAGAAGGACACGTCGGCAGACCCTTTCGAGCCGCCCCGCGCCATGAGAAGGGCCGCCGCGACCGAGGTGATGACGGCGGGCAATTGCGTGACGAGGCCATCGCCCACGGTCAGGATCGCATAGGTTTCGAAGGCCTTTCCCAAGGGCATGCCATGCGAAAGGGTCCCGACGGCAAGGCCGACGCAGAGGTTGAGAAGGGTGATGAGCAGGCCCGCGATGGCGTCGCCCTTTACGAATTTCGACGCCCCATCGAGTGAGCCGAAAAAGTTCGTCTCGGCCAGTTCGCGTTCGCGGCGGGCCTTCGCCTCCACATGGTCGATGGCGCCGGCGGCGACGTCGGCGTCGATGGCGAGTTGTCGTCCGGGCAGGCCGTCCAGCGCGAAGCGGGCGCCCACCTCTGCCATGCGACCTGCGCCTTTGGTGATGACCATGAAGTTGACGATCAGGATGACCACGAAGATCACCAAACCGAGGACGAGATCGCCGCCCATGACGAATTCGGCGAAACCCTCGATCACATGTCCGGCGGCATCGGTGCCGGTATGGCCCTGTGCGATGATCAACTTGGTGGAAGCGATGTTGAGCGAGAGGCGCAGCAACAGCGAGGCGAGCAAGATGGTCGGAAAGGCCGAGAAGTCGAGCGGGCGTTCGATGAAGAGCGTCACCGTCAGCATGAGGATGGCGATGGCGAAGGACAGGGCAAGGCCGATGTCGAGCAGGGCCGCCGGGACGGGCAGAACCATCATCGCGATGACGGCCATAATGGCGAGGGCGAGCAGGACGGTCGGCTGGAAGAGGCGGGCACCGATCATCGGCATCACGGGCCCCCGATCAGTGGGGGCAGCCCGGCAAGCCGCGGCACGATGGTCCCCGTGGAGCCGGGATCGCCCGCGTGGAGCAGGGGAAAGCGGTTGCGCCGGGCGGGTGGAGCCGCACTGTCTGGCATGGGGACCATCTGCCCGAAGACGCGGTCCAGATAGGCCTGTCCGCGGGCGGGATCGCGCGAGTGATAGGCGGCGATGGCCGCGTGCCAGTCACCGGTTTCGCCGTGCAGTCGCCGCAGATAGCGCGCCGCATAGAGGGCGTTTTCCACCGGATCGAGCATCTGGGTGACCGAGGCGAAGGCCGATCCGTGCCAGCGGCTGTTGATCTGGAAGCAGCCGATATCCGCCATGCCCCCGGACGAGAGGATGTCTGCGGCCGCGCGCTCTGCCTCTGCTGCCGTCGTGAACCAACGGCCGCGGCCGTCATGGTTCAGCGTCCAGGGCCAAGCCGTGCCGTCATGCCGGGTTTCGACGAGCGTGATGGCGAGGAGGATGTCGGCAGGAACCCCGGCCTGTTGGGCGGCGAAACGGGCAGCCCGTGCGCAGGTATCGCGCGCGGCCTTGGCAGCGATCGGGGCCGCCATAAACAGGCTGACCAAGCAGAACATAATGAAATATTTTTTCACCATTCGCACCTTCTGGTGAGTCGCGCTGCGGATCAGACTTGCAGGGTCCCGGTTTCTTTTTCGTCAACGCGCCTGCGTCACGGAGGTGGGATCGCATCGAGAAGGCCTAGGATCGCCGCGCGTGTATCCTCACTCGACGCGGCCAGCGCCTGGCTGCGTGCAAGAGGCGGGTCCGCTGTGGCAGGGGTTGCGGAGAGTTGAGCCGCAGCAGACTGCCATGCCTCGGGCGCCGAGCTGGGCAGGTCCGCCCAGTTGCGCGACCGGATCGCCCGTTGCAGCGGATCGGGATCGGGGGGCGGCAGAGCGAGGGGACCGAGTGTTCCCGCCCAGCGGCGCGCCTCTTCGGGAAAGCCGAGATCGAGCAGCCGCTGGGCGATGCTGTCGCGCTGTGACGGTGGGACAGCTGCAGGATCCGCCCCGATGGCATGCAGGAGAACCGCATCGTCCGGACCCTGTGCCAGCAAGCGCCACAGATCGGGCGCGGCCGCCCGCGAGCCCGGCAAGGCGGCAAAGGCGGCATCAAACTGATCGGTCAAGGCAAGCGCGAGGACATGGGCGCGGCGCAGCGCGGCCTCATCCTCGGTCCCGGAAAACTGGGGGAGGAAGGCCGCAAGTGCGGATTCGACCGACGGATCGAGGGCACGCCCGTCGGCAGCATGGAGATCGACCAGTGCGACCAGCGCGAGGGGTTGCGCCGGGCCGGGCTCTGCCGCCGGTGCCTGCAGAAGTTCTGCCGCCTGCGGTGCCGCGCCGAGAGCGGCGGTGATGCGGGCCTCAGTCACGGTGGCGCGGGGATCGGGCGGGCCGGGAATGCGGAGAAAGCTGTCTTGCAGCGCGGCAGCGGTGGCCGCGTCACCTGCCGCCAGGAAGCGTTCGGCGAGGCCGGGACCGAGATGTCGGCGCAAAGGCGCGGGAAGGACTGAAAAGCTGCGCAGCACGGCGGGCGCGCGGGACAGGCGCGGCGGCAGTGCCGGATCGGCGAGCAGCGCCCAAAGCGCGGCGGCCCCGTCGCAGCCCGCCATCCCGCGGAACGGGCCGTCGGGATCAGCCTCGCCATCCACGATGCGGCCGAGGGAGGCCAAAAAGCGGATATCGGGGCCATCGATGGGAAAGGCCTGCAACAAGGCGCGCGCCTCGGCCCCGAAGCCGAGATGGAGGTGCAGCCGTACGGCCTGCTGCACAGCGGCGGGATCGGGGCGATCGAACTCTCCGAGCAGGCCGGACAGGCTGTTGGACAGCTGTGTCGCAGCGGGCTGCGTGTCCCCCCAGGCGGCGAGGTCGAGGCGCGGGTCGTCGGGGCAGGCCTGACCATCGGCAGCAACCTGCTGCGGGGGGCTAAGCCCCGTGCGGGTGTCGAGCGGATCGCCGAAGCGCAGGTTGCCCGGTTCGGGCATACGTTGGGGCGACTGAGATGCGTCCGGAGTCGGCAGGCGGCTGACCGGGTCGATCAGCCCTTCGGCCATGCCGCGCGACAGACCCTGCAGCAGTTCCTCGCGCAGCGCGGCCTCCGCGAGAGCGGGCAAGGGGGGAGGCGGGAGCGGCGGATTGCTGTTGGAGGGCGTGATCTGCGCCGTCCAGTCGAAAGGGATGGGGCCCATGTCCGCGCGAGCCCGGGGCCGAGGGCGCGGTGCGTCGGCGAGCGGGGGCAGTGCGCCCCCGTCGAGCGCGGCTTCGAAGGAGGAACCCGGCGGCGGCGGGCCATCGCGGATGTCGATAACGATCACGCCCGGCCGCAATTCGAAGGGGAGCGCATGGCAGGCGCAGGCGACGCGCATACGGAGCATGCCATCCTCGGGGTCGGCCCAGACAGCCGCTACCCTGTCGCGCGTGATGCGGCGGAAGATATCAGACAGATCATAGCGCGGCTGCGCCCCGGAAAGGCGCAGCGAATAGCCGTCCGGGCTGCGCCCCAGTTGCCAATCCGGCGCCCTGTCGAAGGACAGGACAAGCCGCGTGAAGGTCGGATGATCGCCGCTGATCACCCGCACGACCTGCGCCAGGGCGGGGCCGGGCAGCAGCAGGCAGGCAAGCAGGGCAAGGAGGGGCAGGCGCGGCATCTTGCTACGCGGCCTCGGCCCGGAGGCTGCGCAGCGCCTGTTCCAGATCGCCGAAGCCGGGGCGCATCGCGGCGGGCGTGTTCTGGCGACCCACCTCGATGCAGAGCGCGGGTGGGTGGTTGTGCAGGCTGGCGACCATGACTTCGCGGATCAGACGGTAGAACTGCGCCTCTTCATCGGCGACCGCCTTGAGTCTGCTGGCGAAGGGACCGACGATTCCATAGGCGAGGAACACGCCAAGAAAGGTGCCCACCAGCGCGCCGCCGATCATCTTTCCCAAGACTTCGGGAGGCTGGTCAATGGAGCCCATTGTCTTGATCACGCCTAGAACCGCCGCAACAATGCCGAGCGCAGGCAGGGCATCCGCTGTGGATTGGAGCGCGTGGCTGGAATGCTGGGCATGGTGGAGCGCGGTTTCCATCCGCTTGTCGAGCACCTCTTCGACCTGATGCGGATCGTCGTAGTTCATTGTTCGGGCGCGCAGCGTGTCGCAGATCAGCTCGGCAGCGGTGGCATCGTCCCGGATCCGCGGGTAGCGCGCGAAGATCGAAGAGGCGGCAGGTCCTTCGATGTGTTCTTCCAGCGCGACGGGATTTTCGCGCGCAAGGCGGAGCAGTTCGAAGAGCAGGCAGAGCAGATCGTGGTAGTCGCGCGGTTGCCAACGCGCGCCCTTGAACACGCGCGGTATGTCATGAAGCGTGTGCTTGATCGTCGCCTTGTCGTTCGAGATCAGGAAGGCGCCGACCGCGGCACCGCCGATCATCGCAAGTTCGAAGGGAAGCGCCTTGAGGATGATGCCCATCTTGCCGCCGGCGGCCATGTAGCCGCCAAAGACCATGATGATGATCACCGCGATTCCGATGATGCCGAACATGCGCGCCCCCTGCTATTCCGTCGGCGCGAGCGCGTTGCGCCCGGCGATCAGCGCGGTGATGGTAAAGGCGGCCTCCGGTTCCATGCCGGCTAGGACGAGCGCCGCCGATTCGGGACGCATCCTGCCAAGGAAACCGGCGGCGAAATCGGGTGGCATCGCAGTGAAGAGGCGGGCGGCATCGGCGGGTTTCATCGCTTCGTAAAGCGCGGTCAGGCGAGAGAGATCAGCCTCGGCAGCGCTGTCGGACAGGGTGACGACCTCGCGCAGTTCGGCCTCTGCGGCCTCCAGCTCCTGCAGGCGGGTGGCGATGGCGGCTTCGGCCAGATCAAGGGCGGCAAGCCGATCTTCCAAGGCGGATTCGCGCGTTGCGACGCGGTTCTCGCGGTCTGCCAAGGCTTGCACCACCGCGATGGGTGGCGCCGGGCAGTCGAGGGGGGCGGCTGCCTCTTCCGCGTCGGTTTCGGGCGCGCGGGCGAGGGCCTCGCCCACGCCGAAGCCGAGGCGCAGCGCCCCTGACACAGCGAGGGTGAGCGCCAGCAGGGTGAGGGCCAGACGCGGCGAACGAATCATTCTGCCGCCTCCAGATCGCGACGGCGGCGGACGAAGCGCAGGCGGCGCGACGGCTCCTCCACCTCTGGCAGGTCGTGGAGCGTGGCGATCAGAAGATCGAGCCGTGCTGCCGCGCCTTCTGCCCGGTCGACAAGCGCCTTGAGCCCGTCGGCGGAGCCCTGTGCGGCGCTTTGCGCCTGATCAAGGGCACGGGTCATTTCATCCACCTGCTGGGACAGGACGGCGATGGCCCCGCCCATGCCCGATTCGAGCGCGTTGAAGCGTTTGAGCCTGTTGGACAGGATGTGGCAGTAGAACCCGGCGCCGAGGGCCGCGAGGGCGAGCAGGATATCGGACAGAATCTGCATCATTTTCCCTTCACCCGAGGACGAATTCGGTGACCAGAAGATCGCGCACCCGCCCTTCGCCGGTGACGATCTGGATGCGGCGCAGCAGCTGCGCCCGAATGGTGACCAGAGCCCCGGCCTGCTGCAGCGTCACGGGATCGACGGCGCGCAGATAGCCGTTGAGCACATCGAGAATGCGCGGCGTGAGGTGGGATACGTCGCCCGCATGGGGCGCGGCCACCTCAAGCTGGGCGACGAAGCGCAGGTGCCGCCCGTCGCCCGCGCCGTTCAGGGACACGATGACCGGAGCGAGCGGCAAGAAGGCCACATCGGGCAGCGCCTCCGGCGCGGCGGTGGCCTGAGAATCGGTGCCGGGAAGGAGCATCCCCGACCAGGTGGCGAAGAAGCCCCCGCCCCCCAGAACGAGCGCGAGGGCGACCCCGGCAAGGATCGGGCGCAGGCCGGCGCGGCGGGCCGGGACGGGCGGGTCGGCGGTATCGGACATGGCGGTCCCTTTCTTTCCTCCGTCTCACCTTACCCGCCGCGACCTAACCGATTGTTAAGCCCCCCATGCCAGAACTGGCCCTCGAGGCAGAAGTCCGGGGAAGTTTCGTGAAAGCGTTTTTGTCGTTCTGGTCCGCGCTTGATCGGCGGCGTCAGGTTGCGGTGGTTGGGGCCAGTCTGGCCATGTTCGTCTCGATCTTGATGATCGGGCGCATGGCGACGACGCCCTCAATGGCCTTGCTTTACTCGGGTCTCGATCCGGTTGCGGCGGGTGAAGTCGTGGCCGCGCTGGAGGCCCGGGGCACCCCGCATGAGGTGGTGGGAACAGCCATTCATGTGCCTGCGTCGGAACGCGATGCGCTGCGCCTCTCGCTGGCGGTGGAGGGGCTGCCGTCGACGGGGATGGCGGGCTATGAGTTGCTTGATTCGCTTTCGGGCTTCGGCACGACGGCGCAGATGTTCGATGCGGCCTGGAGCCGGGCGGTGGAAGGTGAGCTTGTGCGCACCATCCTTGCCCATCCGCAGATCCGCACGGCGCGCGTGCACATCGCGCGCGGCAGCGATCTGCCCTTTGCGCGCGATCAGACGCCCAGCGCGAGCGTCTTCGTAACGACCGCCGGCGGCCTATCAGCCGAGCAAGCGCAAGCCCTGCGGCATCTGGTGGCGGCGGCGGTGACGGGGCTGCAGCCCGCGCGGGTTGAGGTGATCGATGCGCACACCGGGCTGATTCCCACCGAGGATGCGGGCGCGATGACCACGGCCCCGGCTGCGCGGGCAGACCAGATCCGCCGCAATGTCGAGCGGTTGCTTGAGGCGCGGGTCGGGCCGGGGCGTGCGGTCGTGGAGGTGGCCGTCGAGCTTGTGACAGAGAGCGAGCAACTGTCCGAGCGGCGGATCGATCCGCAGGGGCGCGTGGCCGCCGCGACGGAGACGGAGACGGTGAGCGGGTCCGAAAGCCGTGCCGGGGGCGAGGTGACGGTGGCCTCCAACCTGCCCGACGGCGATGCAGGCGGCGGTGAAGGAGACAGGTCGCAGAATGAGGAAAGCCGCGAGCGGGTGGAATATGCGCTGAGCGAGACGCTGCGCGAGGTCACCCGCGCACCGGGCGACATCCGGCGGATCGGGCTGGCGGTATTGGTGGATGGCGAACGGGTCACGGCAGAGGACGGAACCGAGACTTGGCAGCCCCGGTCAGAGGAGGAACTCGGCGCGCTGCGCGAGCTGGTGGCCTCGGCTGCCGGGATCGACGAGGAGCGGGGGGATGTGTTGACAGTGAAGACGCTGGAGTTCAGCCCCGTTGATTTCGGGCAAGAGGCTGCGGAAACCCGCCCGCTATTCGATCTGACGCGGCTTGCCATCGCGGCGGCGCTGGTCCTTGTCGCGCTTGTGGCTCTCTTCGTGCTGCGCCCGGCGCTGCGCCCGGCGCGGTTCGCGCGCAGCGACGCGCCCGCCTTGCCGCCCCTTGCTCCGCTGGAGCCGGTCGGGCCTGTCCTGACGGGTGAGATCGCAGGCGGATTTGACCTGCCGAATCTGCCTTTCCTCGGATCGTCGCCAGGCGAGGCGGGCGGGTCCGACGCGACGGCCGATCCGGTGGAGCGTCTGCGCCGTCTGATCGAAGAGCGGAAGACCGAATCGCTCGAGATTCTGCGCAATTGGATGGATGCGGATGGAGGGCGCGCCTGATGCCTGTCCTGCGTCTGGAAGATTTCGCCGGGCCAGTCACTGCCGTGGAGTCCGCCCCGCCGCCGGATGAGGAGCGCGACGAGTCGCTGCGCCAGTCGGCCTATGAAGAGGGCTATGCAGCCGGCTGGGAAGACGCGACGACGGCGTGCAGCGATGCCCGTGCAGAGCGCGAGGCCGAAGCCGCGCGGAGCCTGCAAGCCCTGACGATCACACGAGAAGAAGCGCAGCGCGCGGCGCTGATGTCGCTAGAGCCGCTGCTGCGCGAAGTGGTGGCCTGCCTTCTGCCCGAGATGGCGCGGGCGGCGCTGGTCCCAAGGGTGGTGGAGGCGTTGATGCCTCTGGCAGAAACGGCTCTGAATGCGCCGCTGATCGTCACCGTCGCCCCCGACATGCGCGAACCCGTCGAGCGGCTGCTGCCGCAGCTGGCCCGCAATCTGAGTGTCCGGATCGAGGAGGACGCCGGTCTTTCCGAAGGGCGCGTCCGGCTTGCCGCGGGGCCGCGAGAGACTCAGGTCGATCTGCCCGCCGCATTGGCGTCGATCGCCGCGGGGGTTTCCGATTTCTTCGACATCCATTCAGGAGGGCCGGGCCTTGAACGATGACAATCCCTTCATCCAAGTGCCGATCGAGGTGATCGTTTCGGTCGGCCGGGCGCGGCCGCTGGTGCGGGACCTGCTTCGGTTGGATCGCGATGCCGTTCTTGCGCTGGACCGCCGGGTGGATGATCCGGTAGAGTTGTTCATCGGTGACCGTCTGATCGCCCGTGGTGAATTGCACGAGGCGGAGGATGGGTCCGGCCAGCTGACCGTGCGGCTGACCGAAGTGGCGGCACCCGGGGGCGGGTTGTGATCGGGCCGCGCGCCGCCCTGATCCTGATCGGCCTGTGGATCATTATGTCGCCGCCAGCCTTGGCGCAGCAGGTCTCGCTTGATCTTGGGGACGGTCCGCTTCTGTCGACGCGGGTGGTGCAGCTTCTGCTGCTTGTGACGACGCTGAGCATTGCGCCCGGACTGTTGATGATGATCACCTGCTTTCCCTTCATCGTCACGGTCCTTGCTATTCTTCGGATGGCGCTGGGTCTGCAGCAGTCGCCCCCCAACATGCTGCTGGTCAGCCTCGCGCTGTTCCTGACCTGGTATGTGATGGAGCCGGTGTTCCTGGAGGCATGGGCGATTGGGATCGAGCCGTTGAACCGAGGCGAGATGGATGCCGCGCAGGCGATCGGCGCGGCGATGGAACCGTTCCGGCAGTTCATGGCCGGGCGGGTGGATGCCGACACTCTGGCGGCGTTGCAGGCCCTGCGGGAAGAGCCGGTCACCGCCCCTGCAGCGACCGGCTATTCGGTGTTGATCCCGGCCTTCATGCTTTCGGAAGTGGCGCATGCCTTCCAGATCGGATTCATGATCTTTCTGCCCTTCCTGATCATCGACCTGGTGGTTGCCGCGGTTCTGATGGCGATGGGCATGATGATGGTGCCGCCAGCCATCGTGTCGCTGCCCTTCAAGCTGGCTTTCTTCGTGCTTGCGGACGGATGGTCGCTGATCGCGGTGGCGCTGGTGCGCGGCTATGCCACCTGAGCCGGGTGTCAGTTCACGATCATCTCGGCATGCAGGGCCCCGGCCGCATCGATGCTTTTCAGGATGTCGATCAGGTCATGCGGCGCAACGCCCAGAGCGTTGAGCCCGGCCACAACATCGGAAAGGTTCGTTCCCCCGGGCAGCTGCGCCAGACCGGTGCCGGGTTCCTGTTCGATCATGGCCTCGGTCCGCGGGACGAGCATTGTCTCGCCCTCGGCGAAGGGGTTGGGTTGGCTGACCATCGGAGTTTCGGTCACCCGCAGCGTCAACCCGCCCTGCGCGACGGCGACCGGACTGATGCGGACATCCTCGCCCATGACAATGGTGCCGGATCTCTGGTCGACGACCACGCGCGCACGGGTTTCCGACTGCACGACCAGACCTTCAATCCGTCCGATGACATGTGCTGGCGATTGCATCCGCGCGGCGCCGAGGTCGATGGCCACCGTGCCCGCATCCTGCATGATGGCAATGGCGCGGCCGAATTCGGCATTGATCCCCTCCTCGATTCGGGCCGCGGTGGTGAAATCCGGGCTGCGCAGCGCGAGGCGGAGCGTGGCGAGACGGCTGAAATCGAAATCCACCTCGCGTTCCACCCGTGCCCCGCCCGGAATCGTGCCCGCCGTGGGAACACCCTGCACAACGCGCGCGGCTGCGCCTTCCACCGAAATGCCACCCGCGATCAGCCCGCCCTGCGCGACGGCGTAAATCTCGCCATCCGCGCCGTTCAGCGGGGTCATGACCAGCGTGCCGCCTTGCAGGCTGCTTGCGTCGCCGATGGCCGAGACGGTGACATCGATCCGCGATCCGGCCCGGGCGAAGGGGGGAAGCGTGGCCGTCACGAAGACAGCGGCGACGTTGCGGGGACGGAACTCTTCACCCGCAACATTCGCGCCAAGCCGTTCCAGCAGATTTGCCATGATCTCTTCGGTGAAGGGGGCGTTGCGCAGCCCGTCGCCGGTTCCGTTCAGCCCGACGACAAGGCCATAGCCCACGAGATCATTGCCGCGGACGCCGTCAACTTCGACCAGATCCTTGATGCGCACGGACTCGGCCTGTGCGGCGCCGCAGAAGAGGACCACGAGAAGCGGGAGGGAGCGGATCATCGCAGGTAATTCGCGAGGCTGAGTTCGGACAGGCGATCGGTCAGCCTGTAGATCGTCTTGAGGCGGGTTTCCGCTTCGGACAGGCGGGAGGCGGTTTCATAGCCGTCGATGGCAATGAGATCCGATCGCGCGATGCCAAAGGCGGTCACTTCGGCCCCGTTGCGCGCATCGGCCGTGGCGATCCGTTCCTGTGCGAGGCCGAGACGAGCTGCTGCGGTGACGCGCCCATCCCCTGCGGCCGTGAGCGCCTCCCCTGCAAGCCGCGCAAGCGTGGCCTGTGCGGTTCGGTCACCTGCAAAAGCGTGGTCGGAGACAAGGGCCGCAAGGACAAGCCCCTTCAACGTATCGCGCAGATTTGGATCGGCGGCGGTGACCGAAAGGGTGACGGTGATGTCTTCGGCCACGGCGAAGGCGGCCGTCTGGGCGCTGCCCTGATAGGCCGTTGCAGCAAAGCCTGTGGGATCGGCGAACCAGTCATCCAGTGCCGCGGCGATATCGGCGGGTGCGGTGGCCGGGGCGACGGCGGCCTTCGCCGCAGCGAGGAATGCATCGGGCGTGAGAAGGGCGTTGCGGTCGGTGGCGGTGCCGGAAAAGAGACTACGGTCGCCGATGCGACTGTTCAGCGCCTTCTCGGCATCCTCGAAGGCGGCGCGGCCGGATGCCGCCGCGGTGTCCAGCGCGGTGTTTCCGGTGCCTGCCGCCTGCAGCAGATCCGCCCCGGCGGTCTGGGCTGCACGGTCCAGCCGGGCAAGCACGGCCTGCATCGCGTCGGCACGGCTGCTGGCGCGGGTGGCCGTCTGATCGAAGGCGGTCAGACGCGCGAGGCTGGTTTCGATCGCGGCGAGAGGTGCCGTCTGGCCGCCAAGATGGCGCGCCGGATCGGCGGCAATGCCGGTGGCGAGCGCGGTGGTGAGCACCGTCACCTCGTCCCGCAGGCTGGCAGTCTGCCGCCGCAGAAATAGGTATTGCGACATGTCGCCAAGGATGAGGGCCGTCATCTTACACCTCCAGAAGGGTTCGCAGCATGTCATCCACCGCCGAGATCACCCGGGCATTGGCGGCGTAGATCTGTTCGATCTGGAGCAGGTCCTGCAGCTCCTGATCTGTGTTCACGGCATCGGGGGATGGGGCCTCTGCCAAGGCGGACTTGCGGGCGGCGGCGGTGCTTGCAGCGGCGTCGGCAGTCAACCGGGCGGTGGCGAGGCGGTCGACGAGGGTCGCCGCTTCGCCCGCGAGGCTGTGCGGGGTGAGGGCGGACAGGGAGGCCGAGAGCGCGGCAAGGATGCCGCCATCGCCCGGATCGCGGGTGGTGGTTGCCGCCAGCCCGTCGCGGAGGCGAGAGGGATCACCGCCGGTGGCCGGATCGACCGATGCCGCGACGGCGAGGCGTGCCGAAAGGCCCGCGCGGTTGGCCGGATCGACCGGGCCGCCCGCGTCGGTGAAAAGACCGGCGGCCCCGGGCGCAAGGGTGGGATCGGAATCGGAAAGCCGCTGCGCCAGAGACAGGGCGAGGCCGTCGAGATCGGCCTGAAGCCCGGGCGTGGCCCTGTCGCGCAGGTCGAAGGCGGCAGCCAAAGTCCCGCCGTCGAGCAGGCTTCCCGGCCCCGCATCGATGGGGCGGCCGTTCAGGGTGAGACCGGACAGCGGTGTGGTGGAGGAGGCCGAAACGAGGGCGGCGGGCGAGAAACCGAAGCGGGCCGGTGTGCCGTCGAGAAGAAGGGCGCCGCTGATGGCGATGAGGGAAGTCCGGCCGTTGGCGCGGGGATGTTCGCGCAGCGGGATGACGGTGGCGACGCGGTCGACAAGTTGCTGGCGACGGTCCTGCAGCGATGCGGCATCGTCGCCCATAGCAAGGGCGGCGGCGATCTGCTGGTCAAGGCGGCCAATCCTGTCCAGATCGGCGTTGAGGCGATCCACCATCCGGCCGATGCTGCCGTCCGTCTCTGCCCGGACCTGCTGGATCGTGGAGGATATGGCTGAAAAGCGGGTGACGAGGTCGCGCGCGCCGTTCACCACGGCAGCAAGGCGACCCGGCGACTCCGGTTCCGACGCGGCGGATAGGAGGGCGGCATCGAAGGTGGCCAGCGCGGATTGCAGGCTGCCCGCCCTGCCCGCCGTTCCGAAAGCCTGTTCGATACGTTGCAACTGATCGGCCAGCAGGGCGGTTGCGGCCGCATCCGCCCCGGCACCCCGATGGTCGGCAAGGCGGAAGGGATCGATATTGCGCGAGATGGCGGCGACCTGCACGCCCGGCGCGGTCATGTTCGCCTGAAGGCGGACCTCGCGCCGAGCATAGCCTTCGGTCGAGGCATTGGCCACGTTGTTGCCGACCGTTTCGATGCGCCGGGCCGAGGCCGCGAGGCCCGAGGCCGCCGCGCCAAGTGCGGAGGAAAGCGCCATGGACTGTTATCCTATCGCTTGATGTTGGTGGTTTCCTGCAGCATCTCGTCCACCGTCTGGATGACCTTGGCGTTGGAGGAATAGGCGCGCTGCGTTTCGATGAGCGAGGTGAGTTCGGAGGCGACGTCGGTGGTCGACCCTTCGCGCGAGAAGCCGACCAGCGTGCCGACGGGCCCGGTTCCGGCATCCCAGAGCGTGAAGACCCCGGATTGCGGGGAAACCTGATAGGTTTGGTTGCCCACCGGCCGCAGGCCGTTGACATTGGGCACATCGACCAAGGGGATCTGGTAAAGGCGGCGGGTGAAACCGGTGTCGTAGGTGGCCTTGATGAAGCCTTCCGCATCAATTTCCAGCCCGGTCAGCGTGCCGACGGGCGAGCCGTTCTTGGTGATCCCGACGGGGGCAAAGCCATCGGACAGCTGCGTCAGAGCGCCAGATGTGCCCGGTGCGCCGATATTGATGTCCAGCGGGCCACCCAGAAGATCGACCGTGAGCGTGCCGGTCGCGGTATCGTAACTGCCAGCAGACAGAGCGGTGACCGTCGCGATGGAGCCGCCGGTGCCACGGGTGCCGTCGAATTCGATGGTGAATTCGCCGATCACGGCATCGTTCTGAAGCGGATCGGTGATCCGCAGCGTCCAAGTGTTTGAGGCGCCAGTTGCGGGAATGGTGGGGGTGAAGGCGAAATCGAGCGTGCGTGGCGCGCCGAGATTGTCGAAATACTCGATCGACAGGGGCAGGGCGTCGCCGGACCGTCCGGCGGCGGTGTTTCCTGCAGGCAAGTTGACCCCGAGGTTCACGCGGGTTGTGGCATCGCCGACACGCTGGTTCGAATCGATGCGGACAGGGACGAGGCCGATATCCGAATCGCGGGGATATTCCGGGACGACACCATCGAGGTTGACGGGCCAGCCCAGCAGGACAAGGCCGGTGGGGGTGGAGAGATAGCCTTGCTCATCCGTCCGGAAGGAACCTGTGCGCGTGAGCTGCATCGCCATTTCGGACGGATCATTGCCATCCCCAGCCTGCGGGCGCACCGGAAGCATGCCGCGTTCCGAGATGGCGATGTCAAGCGCGTTGCCGGTTGAGACCAGCGGCCCCGTCTCATCCAAAAGGCGCATGGTCGAGGCGCGCACCCCGCCCGCCGAGAACTTGGCCCCACCCGGCCCGTTTCCGAGCATGAGACTTTCGAAATCGGCCTGAGCACGGCGGTAGCCGAAGGTGGAGGAATTGGCGAGGTTGTCGGAAATCGTCGCCAACCGCGTGGCGTTCGCGTTCAGCCCCGCCACGCCCGCGTTGAGTGAGGAAGAGATCGTCATGGATGCACCTTTCTGCTGCCGAACCCGTGAGTCGGCGGCATCATGGCGCGGAAGGCATTAATGCGTGCCTAATCCGTCAAATCCCCGGCATCACCGCCGATCTGCGCAAAAGCACGATCTCGATCCGGTTGTTGCGCGCGGCGGTCGGGTCGGTGCTGGCGGGGCGGCGGTCGGCATAGCCCGTAACGCGGTGCAGGCGCCCCGGATCGAGCGGGGTATCGGCGATCAGGGCGCGCGCCGCTTCGGCCCGCGCGGTGGACAGGTCCCAAGCGGGATCGTGGCGCAGCGGGGCAGGATAGGCGCGCACATGGCCGTTCACCGCGATGCGATTGGTGGCCAGCGCCGCCACTTCGGCCACCACGGCAATCAGGTCGCGCAGGAGGGGCGCGGGATCGGCTGTTTCGCTACGAAAGAGGTTGTCTTCGTCGGTATCGAAAAGCTCGATCACAAGGCCTTCGTCGGACAGGCGGGTGACGACGTGGCGGCGCAGCTTGTCGGAGATGGCGCTTTCGCCGGTATAGGCCAGCAGGCGCTGTTCCGCTTCGCGCAGCGCGGCCTCTTCCGCCGCCTCTTCGGGCGTCTGTGGCCCGCCATCAGAGCGGGGGCGGGCGGTCTGCATCGGGTTGTTCGCCGAGGCACCGGAGCCATTAAGCGCGAGCGTGGATTCAGACAGGATCGACTCGCCGCCGAACGGGCCGTCGCCGCCGCCGGAAATCCGGTTGATCGGGACGGTGGGGTTGAAGTAATCGGCGATGCCGTCGCGCTGCTGTTCCGTGGTGGCGTTGAGCAACCACATCAGAAGGAAGAAGGCCATCATCGCCGTGACGAAATCGGCATAAGCAACCTTCCATGCGCCGCCATGGTGACCGCCACCGGCGACCACCTTCTTGCGTTTGACGACGATCGGCGCCGCGTTCCGCTGCCCGGTCATACCACACCCCAATTTTCACACCCGGGGTCGAGGTTAGGCGCGGAGGGTTTATCCGGTGCTAACGGATCGGATTGTCGAGATTTCGCGGCAGGCCACGCAGGTGCAGCCGGGTGAAGAGGCCGATGGTGGCGTAATCGGCGCAGAATTGGCGGGCGACGCCATGGGTGAGCGCTGTGTCGAGGACGACGGGATCGGCGGGCGAGACGACTTCGAACCGTGCCCGGGGTTGACCGGTCCGGAGGGCGAGGAAATCCGCAAGCTCGGACCCCACCCAGCCCGTCACGCCGACGAGGTGCAGTTCGAACCGCTGGAAGGCGCGGTTGACGGCAATCACCTCGGTCGGATCGAGGCGCGCCAGCGCCCGGTCGCGCAGGGCGGTGGACAGACCTTCGGCCAAAGCGCCGGTGATGCCGCAGGCAGGCATTCCAAAGGGATGCAGAAGGCGTGCGATATCGGCCCAAGCCCGCTGCGACAGCGAGCGGATGGGGTAGAGATCGTGCAGCGCGGTCTGCGGATCGGAGGTCACGACGGTAAGCCCGCGCAGCGGGCGCAGGGCGGCCTCGGTCAAGAGCGCCCTTCGCGGATCCCGGGCGGCAAGGACGAGGCCGCCGGGGCGATAAAGCGCGGCTTGAACGGTGGCGCTATCCTGATCGAAGAGGAGCGCGAGACGGCGCACGAGGCGCGGGGAATCGGCCCAGATCGCCGGTTGCAGCGACAGGTCAGTGGTGGGGTTGGTCGGGTCCGGGCGGATCGAAGCGGGCCATCCCGTCGCCTGCAGGAGACGGAGCAGGCGGGTTGCCTCGGCCTCGGACAGGGCTTGCAGGACAGGAGACGCGGGCGCGGCGAGGTGGCGGTGCAGGCTGTCGGCATCCAGACCCAATTGGCAGGCCACGAGTGCGTGGGGGGCCACCGCAGCCGAAGCGGGTGGCCCGAGGTAGAGGGCGTAGCTTGCTTCGCTGCGGAGCGAGGCGGTCATGGCTGGCGCGTCCCTTCCTCCGTTATCGCAACACCCTTTAAGATAACCTTTCTTATCGCAAACCTGCCAGCGCGGTTCAGGTTTTTTCGGCAGGGTTTGCCGAAAGGTTCCCGTGCGGTCAGTCGGACGAGGAGCGCGCCCAGAGGTTGACGTCCTTTTCTTCGCTGATCCGGTCGATTTCGGCCAGTTCTTCGGGCGTGAAGTCGAGGTTGTGGATGGCGCCTGCGCAATCGACCACCTGTTCGGGTTTCGATGCGCCGATCAGTGCCGAGGTGATGCCACCATTCCGCAGGACCCATGCGATGGCCATCTGTGCCAGCGTCTGGCCGCGCTTCTGTGCCATCGCGTCGAGGGCGCGGACCGAGGCGAGGGCGCGGTCGGTGATGATCGCGGGGTCGAGCGATTTGCCCTGTGCGGCGCGGCTGCCCTGCGGGATGCCGTTGAGGTATTTCTTCGTCAGGATGCCTTGGGCGAGCGGTGTGAAAGCGATGGAGCCGAGGCCGAGGTCGGCCAGCGTGTCCTTGAGCCCGTCGGTTTCCACCCAACGGTTCAGGATGTTGTAGCTGGGCTGGTGGATGATGAAGGGCGTCTTCAACTCCGTCAGGATGGCATGCGCTTCGCGCGTGCGCTGGCTGTTGTAGCTGGAGATGCCCACGTAAAGCGCGCGGCCGGAGCGGACGATGTGATCCAGCGCCAGCATGGTTTCTTCCAGCGGCGTGTCGGGGTCGAAGCGGTGGGAATAGAAGATGTCGACATAGTCGAGCCCCATCCGTTTCAGCGATTGGTCGCAAGAGGCGATGACGTATTTCCGGCTGCCCCATTCGCCATAGGGGCCGTCCCACATGAGGTAGCCCGCCTTGGACGAGATGATGAGTTCATCGCGGTATCCGGCGAAATCGTTCTTCAGGATCTCGCCGAAGGCCTCTTCGGCGCTGCCGGGGGGCGGGCCGTAGTTGTTGGCAAGGTCGAAATGGGTGATGCCAAGGTCGAAGGCCGCCTGGCAGATCGCGCGCTTTGTGTCATGCGGCGTGTCATGGCCGAAGTTGTGCCAGAGGCCAAGGGAGATGGCGGGGAGTTTCAGGCCCGATTTTCCGCAAGGGCGGTAGATCATCTTAGAATAGCGGTCGGCGGCGGGGGTGTAGGGCATCGGGTCCTCCGTCATGGAAAGCGGCGGCGCGAGGGTCGCACCGCCGCCGATTGAACGTAGATTGATCAGATCAGATGAAGCGGTTCCAGAGGTTTTCCAGCCGTTCTTGCCGCCCGGATTTCGGTTCTGGGTTCAAACCCTTGGCCGTGACAACGGCGGCGGCGTCTTCCAGAGAGCCGGAAAGCAACGCCTTCGCCTCGGGCTTTTCCCAACCGGCGTAGCGGTCGGCGCGGGCTTTTTCCAGCGCGCCATCCGAGAGCAACGCGGCGGCGGACTTGAGCGCGCGGGCGCAGGTGTCCATGCCACCGACATGGGCGAGGATCAGGTCTTCTGGATCAAGCGACTGGCGGCGGATCTTGGCGTCGAAGTTGGTGCCTCCGGTGGTGTAGCCGCCTGCCCGCAGGATTTCATAGAAGGCCAGCGCCTTTTCCGCATGGTTGTTCGGGAATTGATCGGTGTCCCAACCGGACTGATAGTCGTTCCGGTTCATGTCGATGGAGCCGAAGATTCCAAGCGATGCGGCAAGGGCGATTTCATGTTCGAAGGAATGGCCCGCGAGGATGGCGTGGCCCTGTTCGATGTTCACCTTCACCTCTTTCTCAAGCCCGAACTGGATGAGGAAGCCGTAGACGGTCGCGACGTCGTAATCATACTGATGCTTGGACGGTTCCTGCGGTTTCGGTTCGATCAGGATCGCGCCCTTGAAGCCGATCTTGTGCTTGTATTCCACCACCTGCTGCAGGAAGCGGCCGGCATGTTCGCGTTCGGCCTTCAGGTCGGTGTTCAGCAGCGTTTCATAGCCTTCGCGCCCGCCCCAGAGCACATAATTCGCCCCGCCCAGCTTGTGCGTGGCGTCCATGTTGGCCTTCACGGTGGCGGCGGCATAGGCGTAGACATCGGGATCGGGGTTCGTCGCCGCGCCGGACATCCAGCGGCGGTGGCTGAACATGTTGGCGGTGCCCCAGAGGAGCTGTGTCTTGTGGGAGGACTGCTTTTCCCCGAGGTAATCGACGATCTCGTCCAGATTCCGCTTGGATTCAGCGAAGGTCGCGCCTTCGGGGCGGACGTCGGCATCGTGGAAGCAGTAGAAGGGCGCGTTCAGAATATCGAACATCTCGAAGGCCACGTCGGCCTTGAGCTTGGCCAATGCCATCGTGTCGCCGAACCAGGGGCGATCAAAGGTCTGGCCGCCGAAGGGATCGCCGCCGGGCCATGCGAAGCTGTGCCAATAGGCGATGGCAAAGCGCATGTGGTCTTCCATTCGTTTGCCCAGAAGGATTTCATCCGGGTTGTAGTGCTGGAAGGCGAATTCATTGGTGGAGGCGGGCCCCTCGTATTTGATTTGGGGGATGCCCTTGAAGAAGTCGGTCATGTCAGTCCCTTGATGGCGGTTTGGGCGGCGCGATAGCGGGCGTGGCCTGCGTCGAAGGCAGAGCTTAGCGCACGGTCGGGTTCAATGCTGCGCGCGATGGGGGGAAGGGTGGCGATTTCCGCCCCTGCCCCGGTGGCCGCCATGAGGGCGAGGCGCGCCGCCCCGAAGGCCCCGCCGAAATCGCCCGCGACGGGCAGGTGGACGGGGATGTCCAGCGCTGTGGCGATGGCCTTGAGCCAGTAGTCGGAGCGTGAGCCGCCGCCGACAGCCAACAGGCGTTCGATCTTCGTCCCCGTGGCGGCCAGCGCGTCGCGGCTGTCGCGGATGGCGAAGGTAACGCCTTCCAGCAGGGCGCGGGTGGCGGCGGCGCGGTCCGTCGCATGTTCTAGGCCGAGGAAGGCGCCGCGGATGGCCGCGTCGTTGAGCGGCGTACGTTCGCCGCCGAGATAGGGCAGGAAGATCGTCTTGGACGGTGCCTTGAGATCGCCGAGGCCGCCGGTCAGGTTGGCCGCTGTGTCGCCCACGAGTCCGGCGTACCAATTTAGCGCATCGGTCGCGGCGAGGATGACGCCCATCTGGTGCCATGTGTTCGGCAGGGCGTGGCAGAAGGTGTGGACGGCGGTTTCTGGCGCGGGCTGATAGCCGTCATTGGCGGCAAAAAGGACGCCCGAAGTGCCCAGTGAGACGAAAGCATCGCCCGCCTTAACCACGCCCACCCCCACGCCAGAGGCGGCGTTGTCGCCGCCGCCACCCGCGATGACCACGCCCTTCGGCAGGCCCCAGCGCGAGGCCAGTGCATCGCGCAGTTTGCCTGACACTTGCGATCCTTCGACGAGGCGGGGCATGTGCGCCCGTGTTAGGCCCGTCGCGGCGAGGCAATCGTCGGACCAGTCGCGTTTGCCCGTATCCAGCCAGCTTGTGCCTGCGGCATCAGACATCTCTGCCACATGCTCGCCGGTCAGCCAGAGGCGGAGGTAATCCTTGGGCAGCAGGATGCGCGCGACCTTTTCCCAAAGGCGGGGTTCGTGGCGCTGCACCCAGAGGAGTTTCGGCGCGGTAAAGCCCGGGAAGACGATGTTGCCCGTCACGCGGCGAAAGAGCGGGTCGCCGTCAAGTTCGGCCGCCTCTTCATGGCTGCGGGTGTCATTCCACAGGATGCATGGGCGCAGCACCTCATCCGCCTGATCGAGGAGGGTCGCACCGTGCATCTGGCCGGACAGACCGATGGCGCGGACCTGCCCCAGCCCGTGTGGGGCCAGCGCATCCATCACCTCTTCCGCCGCCGCGATCCAGTCGGCGGGGGATTGTTCGGACCAGCCTTCATGGGGCCGTGACACGGAAAGGGGGGCGCTGGCCTCGGCCAGCACCCCTTGTGCGTCGTCGATCAGCACGCCCTTCAGGCCGGACGTGCCGAGGTCGAGGCCGATATACATCACGCAGCCTTTGCCGGTTTCTTGCCGAGAATGATCATCCCGAGGATGTCTTCGTCCGTCACTTCGTTCACGTTGACGGTGCCGACAAGCTGACCGTTCTTCATGACCGAGGCGCGATCGCAGAGCTTCATCACGTTGTGGATGTCGTGTTCGATCAGGAAGATGCCCAGACCTTGCGCCTTCAGCTCTTGGATCAGTTCCGACACCATCTGTGTCTCATGCGGCCCCAGCGCGGCGGTGGGTTCGTCCATGATCAGGATCTTGGCGTTGAAATAGACGGCTCGCGCGATGGCGACCGACTGGCGCTGACCACCGGAAAGAGCGGAGACCGGCACGTTGAACTTGCGGAAATTGGGGTTGAGGCGCGCCATGATCTTGCGCGTCTCGGCCTCCATCTTCGTCTCATCCACGAAGCCGAAGCTGTTCACGATCTCGCGCCCCAAGAACAGGTTGGAGGCGGCATCCAGATTGTCGGCAAGCGCGAGGGTCTGGTAGATCGTCTCGATGTTCTGGCTGCGGGCGTCGCGCGGGTTGTTGATCTCTACCCGTTCGCCATTGATGTAGATGTCGCCTGCATCCGGCTTATAGGCGCCAGAGAGGCACTTGATCAGCGTGGATTTGCCCGCGCCGTTATGGCCCAGAAGACCCACGACTTCGCCGGGATAGAGGTCGACCGTGACATGGTCGACTGCCTTGATCCCGCCGAAGGAGATCGAAATGTCGCGCATCTCGACCAGGGGGGTGCCACGATTGGGATTGGTCATGTTTTGGTCCCCCCTTTATTTGATGCGCTTGCGATAGACGATGTCGAGCCAGACGGCGACGACGAGGGCGATGCCGATGACGATCCGCTGGTAGGAGCCGTCGCCGAAGCCGATCAGCACCATCCCGGTCTGCAGCGAGGTCAGGATCAGGGCGCCGATGATGGCCCCGTAGATCGTGCCCACGCCCCCGGCCAGCGAGGTGCCCCCCACGACGGCGGCGGCGATGACGTAAAGCTCGTCAAGGTTGCCCATCGCGTTGGTGGCAGAGTTCTGGCGGGCCGAGCCGATGACGGCGGCGATCCCGGCCAGCGCGCCCATTAGGGTGAAGATCTTCACCGTCATGGCGCGGGTATTGATGCCCGACAGGGTGGCCGCTTCGGGGTTGCCGCCAATGGCGAAGACATAGCGGCCAAAGCGGGTCTGGGTCATCAGGATCGTCATCAGGATGGCTACGACAATCATGATAAGGACGGGATAGGCGAAGCCGTGGCCGAAGCTGGCGCAGACATCGGTGTAGATCGTGTCGTTGTCCTGCGCGCAGGCGGGCAGGTCCTGACCGATGGACTGGTAGTATTTCTGGATGTTGCCGCGCGGCCAAATGTAGGAATTGAACAGCGCGGTAGTGCCGAGGATGGCCCCGATGATGACGCCGCCGACGAACCATTCCGCCCAGATGGGGCGCAGCGGGAAGCCGTGCAGCTTGCGCGACTTGCGCCCGTTGAGGATGGCCCAGACGACGAGAAGGCTGGCGATGCCGCCAAAGATCCAGCTGCCGGTCGGGCCAAGTGCGCCGAAGGAGCCTCCACCGATCAGGGCGAAGGTTTCATCCAGCGGGGCGATGGTCTTGCCGCCCGCCACGAGGAAGGCTGCACCACGCCAGACCAGAAGACCGCCCAGTGTCACGATGAAGGAGGGAATGCCCATGTAGGCGATCATCCCGCCCTGCAGCGCGCCGATCAGGGCGCCCATCAGGATGCCGAAGATGACGGTGATGATCCAGATCGACGGATGGCCGAGGCCCATCGCCGGGGTCAGCCATTCGACCTGCAGCAGGCCCATGTACATGCCGACCATGCCCATGATCGACCCCACGGAAAGGTCGATGTTGCGGGTGATGATGACCAGCACCATCCCCGTGGCCATGATGCCGATATAGGCCGTCTGGACCGAGAGGTTCCACAGGTTGCGCGGGGTGAGGAAGCCGTTCGCATCGACCTGCGCGGCGCCAAGAAGGAGCGACGGGCGGTCAAGGATGATGACCGAATATGCCTCGAAGGCGAACCAGATCAGCAAGAGCGCGCCGATCATGCCCAGAAGGCGCGGATCGATTTCGGTCGCGCGGAGGAAACGGCCAAAGCCACCTTCCTGCTGGGCCTGGGTTGTCGGGGTTTGGGGTGTATCGGTCATGTCCTCATCCAGCCTGAGAGAGGGATCGGGCAAGCGACCGGCCGCAGGCCATCCGGCACGCGGTCAGGGTCGATCAACTGGCCACTGGCCATGTGCCCGGAAAGAGAACCGGCGCCGCCCGCCAAGGGGCAGCGCCGGAGGGTAGGATCAGATCACTGGCAAGCAGCGACGTCGGGCAGAGCGCCTTCGCAGGCCTGCTCTTTCGAGATGTGGCCCGCATCGATCGCAAGGTTCAGCGTTTCCTTGGTGATCGGCGTCGGGTTCAGAAGGATCGCGTTCATTTCAACGCCCTTCTCGCCGCCCGAGAACTTGCCTGCACCGGGGATCGCGTCCAGCGCGGCACCGTCAGCGAGAGCCGAGGCGATTTCGCCGGCAGCCTTGCCGAGGTCACGTGCGTTCTTCCACACCGAGACGGTCTGGGTGCCGCGGGCAACGCGGTTGATCGCGGCGAGGTCGCCGTCCTGACCACCCAGCGGAACGTTCAGGCCCTGCGCGGCGAGAGCCGCAGCCGCACCACCGGCCATGCCGTCGTTCTGCGCGAGAACGGCGTCCACGGCGTTGTTGTTGGCGGTCAGGATCTGTTCCATGTTCTTCTGAGCGTTCTCGGGCTTCCAGCCGTCCGAGTTCGCTTCGCCGACGATGGTGATGTCGCCAGCGGCCACGGCAGCGCCGATCACTTCTTCCATGCCCTGACGCAGGAAGCCGACGTTCGGGTCACCCGGATCGCCCTTGATGATCGCGTAGTTGCCCTTCGGGGCCACGGCGAACACCGATTCCGCGATGATGCGGCCGACGCCGACGTTGTCGAAGGTCAGGTAGAAGGTGCGGGCGTCTTCGATCAGACGGTCATAGCCCACGACCGGGATGCCTTCGGCAGCGGCCTTTTCGATGGCCGGCCCGATGGCGTCCTTGTCCCAAGCGTTGATGATCAGGGCGTCAACGCCCTGAGCGATCAGCGCGTCGATGTCGGACAGCTGCTTTTCGGCGGACGACTGGGCGTCGGCCGAGATGTATTCGTTGCCAGCGGCTTCGATGGCGGCCTTCATTGCGGCTTCGTCGATCTTCCAACGCTCTTCCTGGAACTGGGCCCAGGACACGCCGATCTTCTTGCCTTCTGCCAGCGCGGCCGAAGAGAAGCCGACCGTCGCCATAACGGCGACGAGGATTGCGTTACGCATAAGTATCCTCCCTATGGATGCGGCCAGCGTATGGCCGGTCCGACGGATTCGTCGGTACGGCGGGAAATTGGCCCGAATAATTTCAGTTGTCAAAATAAATTTGGTGGGTGAAACATGAACTGCCCACGAAAGCGGCGTGTTCATGCGGCGGTGCAGCATTTTGCGGTCCGTTAACGCAAGCTTTACCTGGGGTATGGCAGAGTTTCTGTCGATTTTTTATTCGGGGGCCAAAGAAATGCTGCCCAAGGGGCCGACACGGGGGCCGATGGACGAGGCGGGGGAGGGGCGCCGGGGGTGCGGGCCTTTGATTCCGCCGCTGTCGGATTCGCTGCGTCCGCTGCGGCAACAGGTGTTCGAGCGAGTGCGGGCGGCTGGGCTGATTCCCCGGGTGCAGGTGGCCAAGGACCTTGGGGTCAGCCCGGCATCGGTGACCACGATCACGCAGGAATTGATCGAGGTGGGGCTGATCGAGGAAGTCTCGGCCCTGCGCGAGGGGGATCAGGGGCGGGGGCGTCCGGCCGTGCTGCTGGGCGTGAAGGCGGGCGCGCATCGCGTGGCGGGGATGAAACTGTCGGATCGCGAGCATACGGCGGTGATCGTGGATTTCGCGGGCAACCTGATCGCGGATGACGTGATCCCGCGGAGGCCCGGACCGATGAGCATCCCTGAGATGCTGGCCGCAATCGAGACGCTGCTGGACAGGGTCTGCGCCAAGGCGGGGCTGCGGCGGGAAGAGCTTTCTGCGGTGGGGATCGGGGTGCCGGGCTTTGTCGACTCGGTCGACGGGATGGTGATGTGGTCTTCGGTTCTGGCGGATCGGGCGGTGCCTTTGGCGGCAGTAGCGCAGGCGCGGCTGGGGCTGCCGGTGGTGATCGACAATGACGCCAACCTTGTGACGCTGGCCGAGCTTTGGTTCGGCGCGGGGCGGCGGTTGGCTGACTTTGCGGTGGTCACGATCGAGCATGGCGTGGGCATGGGCTATGTCATCAACCACCGGATTTACAGGGGAGCCCAAGGGCTTGGGATGGAATTGGGCCATACCAAGGTGCAACTCGACGGGGCGCTGTGCCGCTGCGGGCAGCGCGGCTGTCTGGAGGCCTATATCGCCGACTATGCGCTGGCGCGCGAGGCGACGACGGCGCTGAACTGGACGCATCGGGAAGGGCAGTCGATCAGCGTGCTGCTGGAGAGCCTGTATGACCATGCCAAGGCAGGCAACACGGCGGCGCGGTCGATCTTTCGCCGGGCGGGGCGCTATCTGGCGGTGGGCCTGTCCAATGTGATCAACCTGTTCGATCCGGCGCTGATCATCCTGTCGGGCGAGCGGATGCGGTACGACTATCTCTATGCGCAGGAGACGCTGGCCGAGATGGATGCACTGGCGATCCAGACCGGGCGACCGCGCCCGCAGATCGAGATTCACGCTTGGGGCGACCTGCTGTGGGCGCATGGGGCGGCGGCGCTGGCCCTTTCTTTCGTGAGCGAAGGGATTCTGGTCCCTGTGCGGGAGATGGCGGCGCAGTAGAGCCCGGGTGGCGGTGGGGCGGAGCCCCGCCTTACGGGTTCGGCAGCGCGCCTTTGATCCTTTGACATGGGTTGCTTGAGCGGTTGGGTGAGGGTCCACCCGACCGCATTTTTCCGTCGCATCGGCTGTGCCCTGTTTTGTGCCGCATTCTGTGCAGCAAACTGTGGGCACGCAGCGCCCGGTGGGGTGAGGGCCCCTTAAGGTTAATCGATGGTAAGGGCACGGCCTGCGCCGAGGGGTTAATGGGATTGGCGGCTGCGGTCGTTCGGTCGCCCGCGCCACTGCGGCAGCGGGGCGGTCTTGACGGGGCTGGCGGCGGCGAAATTCGGCAGGCTTTTCGGGAGGGCGATTGCGCCGCAGAGGACGAGTTGCAATAGTCTTAACAGCGCGCCCGGAGGATTCATTGACCGCTTTTCCCCCCCGTCTGTCGCCGTGCCGCGGACTTGCGGCGGCGGTGGCCCTGATGGCCGCTCTGGCCGGGCCGGGGATGGCGCTGGAAAGGCTGGAATTCACTGCGCCGGGGGCGGATGCGGCGCTGCTGGATAGTCTGCGCGGGGCATCCCTTCTGGTGACATCGGAACTGGACGGGCAGCAGGATGCGCAGGACCTGTTTGCGGCAGCGCGGGCGGAATACGGTCGGCTGCTGGGGGCGCTTTACGGGGCGGGGCATTATTCCGGCGTGATCTCGATCCGGATCGATGGGCGCGAGGCGGCGGGAATTGCGCCGCTGGATGCGCCCGCGCGGATCGACGTGATCGAAGTGCGGGTGGAGCCGGGGCCTGTGTTCCGCCTGTCGGAGGCGCGGATCGCGCCGCTTGCACCGGGGACGGCGCTGCCGAAGGGCTTTGCCGTTGGCCAGCCCGCGCCGTCTGGCATCCTGCGCGAGGCGGCAGTGGCGGGGGTGAATGGCTGGCGCGACCAAGGCCATGCCAAGGCGGCGGTGGCCGGGCAGGAGGTGGTGGCCGACCATGCCCGCGCCACGCTGGCCGCCCGCATCGCGCTGGAGCCGGGGCCGCGCCTGCGCTTTGGCCCGCTGTCGGTGGCGGGGGCGGAGCGGATGGAGGTGCGGCGGATCGTCAAGATCGCCGGGCTGCCGGAGGGCGAGGTCTATTCGCCCGCCGAAGTGAACCGCGCGGCGCAGCGCTTGCGGCGGACGGGGGTGTTCAAGTCGGTGACCCTGACCGAGGGGGACGCGCTGGCGCCCGACCTGTTGCCGATGACGGCGACGGTGGTGGAGGAGAAGCCGCGCCGCTACAGCTTTGGTGCCGAGATCGCGACGCAAGAGGGCGCGACCCTGAGTGGGTTCTGGCTGCATCGCAACCTGCTGGGCGGGGCAGAGCGGCTGCGGATCGACGGGGCGATCACCAATATCGGGGCGCAGAATTCAGGGATCGATTACGCGCTGGGCGTCACCCTTGATCGGCCTGCCACGATCACAGCCGACACCACGGTGGGGATCGAGGCCGAGATCGGGCATTTGGATGAAGAGGATTTCTTCGCCGATGTGGCGATGGTGGGCGTGAAGGCCACGCATTACTTCAGCGAGACGCTGACCGGGCGGCTGGGCGTTCGGTATGAATATGCCAAGGGGCGGGATGGGTTCGATGCTTTCCTGTTCCGCAATGTGGGCATTCCCATCGGGGTGACATGGGACAGGCGCGATGATCCGTTGAACCCCAAGGGCGGGTTTTACGTCGATGCCGAGGTGAAGCCCTTCTTCGGGTTTGGCACCACAGGCAGCGGGGTGCGCAGCACGCTGGATGCGCGGGGCTATCTGGGCCTTGGCGCGGAAGATGATGTGGTGCTGGCGGGGCGGCTGCAACTGGGGATGATCGACGGGGCGACGCTGCTTGGGACCCCGCGGGACGATTTGTTCTATTCCGGGGGCGGGGGCACGGTGCGCGGGCAACCCTATCAGTCGTTGGGGGTGAGTGTGCTGCGGAGCCTGCGGTCGGGCAAGATCGGCGGGACGCATTTCATCGGCACGCAGCTTGAGGCGCGCGCCATGGTGACGGAGCGGATCGGGGTGGTCGGGTTCTTTGATACGGGCCGGATCGATGTGGGATCGTTCTTCGACGGGGCGGGCGACTGGCATTCGGGCGCGGGTGTTGGGGTGCGGTATGATACCGGGTTCGGGCCGATCCGTCTTGACGTGGCGGCGCCCGTGGGTGGGACGACGGGGGATGGCGTGCAGATCTATGTCGGTCTGGGGCAGGCCTTCTGATGCGGGGGATGCGGGGCCTTTTCGGCGTGGCGGCGCTGTGCCTTTTGCCCCTCGGGGCTGTGGCGCAGGAGGATGATCGCGATTTCCTGACGGCCTTTCTGGAGGACAATCTTTCCGGGGCCGGGCGGGATGTAACCATCACGGGGTTTCAGGGGGCGCTGTCGTCGCGGGCCACGATCGACCGGCTGACGATTGCGGATGACGCGGGGGTGTGGCTGACGCTGGACGGGGTGGTGCTGGACTGGAGCCGGTCTGCCCTGCTGCGCGGCGAGGTGAATGTGGCGGAGCTTTCGGCGCGCGAGATCGTGCTGGAGCGGGTGCCGGAGGGCGAGGCTGCGGCACCGTCGCCCGAGGCGGGGACATTCGCGCTGCCGGACTTGCCCGTGTCGATTTCCATCGGGCGGCTGGCGGCGGATCGGATCGTGCTGGGCGAGGCGGTTCTGGGCGAGGGGATCGAAGGGCGGCTGGAGGCCTCTGCCACGCTGGCGGGGGGCGAAGGGCGGACGGAACTGCTGCTGGAGCGGGTGGATGGGGGGCCAGCGGGGCGGCTGGACCTGACGGCGGCCTATGCGAATGCAAGCGGGCAGTTCACCCTTGATCTGGTGGCCGAGGAAGAGGCGGGCGGGATCGCGGTGACGAAGCTGGGCATTCCGGGTGCGCCGTCGGCGCGGCTGGCGGTGCAGGGCGAGGGGCCTGTCGCGGATTTCGTGGCGACGGTCGGGCTGGTGACGGACGGGCAAGAGCGGCTGGCGGGGACGGTGGAGTTGACCGGGGCCGAGGGCGGGACGCAGGGCTTTGCGGTCGATTTGGCGGGCGACCTCGCGCCGTTGTGGATGCCGGATTACGCGGCGTTCTTCGGGGAGCGGATCGCGCTGACGGCGGAGGGCGAGCGGTCGGCGGAGGGGGTGCTGCGGCTGCGGTCCTTTGACATGGCGGCGCAGGCCATGGTGCTGCGCGGGGCGGCGACGGTGGGGGCGGATGGGGTGCCGTTGGCCTTTGACGTGGCGGGGCGGATCGGGCTGGCGGATGGGTCTCCCGTGCTGCTGCCGGTGTCGGGCGAGGTGCGGGTCGGGTCGGTCGATCTGGATGTGAGCTATGACCGGGCGGCGGGTGAGGGGTGGACGGCGGATTTGGTGATCGCGGGGCTGGATCAGCCGGGATTCGCGGCGGAGCGGTTGGCGCTGGATGCGGCGGGGCGGCTGTGGCGGCGGGACGGGGCGGCGCATGTCGGCGCGGTGTTGGATTTCGCGGGGGCGGGGTTGGCGCCGGAGGATGCGGCGCTGGCCACGGCGCTGGGCCGGGATGTGACCGGGTCGGTGGTTCTGTCATGGCGGCAGGGGGGCGATGGGCTGCGCCTGCCGAAGATCATGCTGAACGGTCAGGGCTATGCGCTGCAAGGTCGGGCGGTGGTGGAGGGGCTGGAGGCGGCGCTGCGCGTGTCGGGGCGGGCCGAGGCGACGGTCGATGATCTGGGGCGGTTGTCGGGGTTGGTGGGGCGGCCCCTTTCCGGCGCGGCGCGGGTGGTTGTGGAAGGGGCGGCGAGCCCATTGACCGGGGCCTTTGACGGGGAGGTGACGGTCGAGGGGACGGATGTCGCGCTGGGGCAAGCGCAGGCGGATGCGCTGCTGAAGGGGGTGGCGCGGATCGACCTGTCGGCGAAGCGCGACGAAACGGGGACGGAGTTGCGGGCGCTGTCGGTGGCGGCGGGAACGCTGGAGGCCACGGCGCAGGGGCGGGTGACGAGCGGCGATCTGGACCTGACGGCGCGGGTGGATTTCCGCGATCTGGCGGCGCTGGGCGGCGGGTTCCGGGGGGCGCTGACGGGTGACCTGCGGGTGACGGGCGCGCCGGAGGCGGCGCGGCTGGTGCTGGATGGGCGCGGGCGCGGGCTGGCGGTGGGGCAGGCCGAGGCGGACCGTCTGCTGCGGGGCGAGACGGTGCTGGCGCTGGATGTGGAGACGGGCCCGGCGCTGACGCTGAACCGGGTGGAGGTGAGCAATCCGCAGGTCACTTTGCGGGCCGCGTCGACGGGTGATGCGCTGGACCTGACGGCGCGTATCGCGGACCTTGCGCTTCTGCTGCCGGAATTTCCGGGGGCGCTGGCCGTCACCGGGACGGCGGCGCAGGCGGGGGATGGGCTGCGGATCGACCTGCGCGGGCAGGGGCCGGGGGGGATAGATGCGCGGGTGGCGGGGAGTTTGCTGAACAACGGCAATGCCGACCTGACGATTGCCGGGCAGGCGCAGGCGGGGTTGGCCAATGCATTTCTTGCCGGACAGTTGGTCTCTGGCCCGGTGCGGTTCGATCTGCGGATGAACGGGCCTGCGGCGGTGTCGTCGCTGTCGGGGCGGGTGGCGCTGAGCGGGGGGCGGATCGCCGATCCGTCGGTCTTTTTCGCACTGCAGGATGTGGGGGTGACCGCCGATCTGACGCAGGGTCGCGCGCAACTGTCAGGCGGGGCGGGGCTGACGAGCGGGGGCCGGGTGGCCTTGGACGGCACGGTTGGATTGACAGCGCCCTTTCCGGCCGATCTGCGGGTGGCCTTGCAAGGGGCGATCCTGCGCGATCCGCAGTTGTTCCAGACCACGGCGAATGGCGAGGTGACCCTGCGCGGGCCGCTGACCGGGGGCGCGGCCGTGGGGGGCCGGATCGTGCTGAGTGAGACGGAGGTGCAGATCCCCTCGACCGGGCTTGGCGGGGGGGCGGATATCCCCGAGCTGCGGCATGTGAACGAACCGGATCCGGTGCACGAGACGCGGGCGCGGGCGGGGTTGCTGGACAGCGGGTCGGGCGGTGGTGGCGGCGGGCGGCCCATCGCACTTGACCTGACCATATCCGCGCCGTCGCAGATCTATATCCGGGGGCGGGGCTTGGATGCGGAATTGGGCGGCGAATTGCGGCTGGGCGGGACGACAGCGGCGGTGGTGCCGTCGGGGGCGTTTGACCTGATCCGGGGGCGGCTGGATATTCTGGGCAAGCGGTTGGACCTGACGCAGGCCTCGTTGACGCTGGAAGGGGATTTCGTGCCGATGCTGGCGGTGGCGGCGTCGAATGAAAGCGACGGGATCACCAGTTTCGTGCGCATCGATGGGCCCGCGACGGAGCCGGAGGTGACATTCACCTCATCGCCGGAACTGCCGGAGGAGGAGGTGCTGTCGCGGCTGCTGTTCGGGCGGGGGATCGACTCGCTGTCGGCGCTGCAGGCGGCGCAACTGGCCAGTGCGGTGGCAACCTTGGCCGGGCGTGGCGGGATCGGGATCGTCGGGCGGCTGCGCGAAGGGTTCGGGCTGGATGATCTGGATGTGGAGACCGGGGCCGAGGGTGGGGCCACGGTGCGGGCGGGGAAATACCTGTCGGAGAACGTCTATTCCCAGATTGAAGTGGATGACAAAGGCCAGAGCCAGATCAACCTGAACCTTGACGTGACCGACAGCATCACCTTGCGCGGCAGCGCGGGGTCGACGGGCGGGACGGGGTTGGGGATCTTCTTCGAGAAGGATTACTGATCGGTGGCGCGGTTGGCGCGGGCGGCATCGACGGCCGCGCCCAGAAGGATGGCGTAGCCCGAGAGGTAGAGCCAGACGAGGAGCGCGGCCACCGCCCCGATAGAGCCGTAGATGCGGTTGTATGTGTCGAAATTGGCCAGATAGAGCACCAGCCCGCGTGAGGCGGCGATCCAGATGATGACAGCGACAAGGATGCCGCGCGTGAAGAGCGGATGCTGGATGCGGCGGTTCAGGCCGAGGCGGTAGATCAGCGCGACGCCGAGGACGACGATCATCAGGCTGACGATCAGTTGCACGCCTTCGAGGGCCAAGGTGGTGAATGCTCCGAGGGGGAGGAAGCTGAGCATCAGCGGGCCGATTACTGCGGCCATCAAGGCCGCGATGGCGAGGCCGATCATGACCAGCGTCAGGAGCAGCGCGCGCAAATGGTGCCAATGGCCCGCGCGGTTGGGCAGGCCGTGGATGGCGTTGAGCCCGCGCATGAGGGCCGCGACCGAGGCGCGCGCCGTCCAGAGCGCCAGCAGGATGGAGATCACCGTGGCAAGGCCAAGGCCGGATTGCACGGCCAAGAGCGCCTCGATCTGGTTGGAGATCAGCGCCCATGCATCGGGGGGGAGGTAGTCGCGGGCGAGTTCAAGCTCCTGCCGGATGAGGGTGGCATCGGCGAAGCTGCCCCAGATGGCGATGACGGCGGCGGCGGCGGGGAAGAGGGCGAGGAAGCCGTAAAAGGCGATGCCCGCGGCGATGAGGTCAAGCTCTCGCGCGTCGGAGAGGTGCCAGAGGTCCTTGAGGATGACGGGGATGTTGGGCAGGCGCATGGGGGGAGTGTAGGCCTGCGGGGGGTGGGGGGCAATCACCCCGGGCATTGGGTAGGGTGGGGTACTTGCCCACCGATCCGAGGGGGTGGCGGGGCGAGGCCCGCCCTATTCGCCTTCGAGCCGGGTCCGCATTTCGCGCAGAACCGGCAGCACGGCGCGGACGCGGTCGGCGCCCAGTGCCTGTACCACCTCGGCAATCAGCGGGGCGACGGCCTGCACGGCGGCGTCGCGGGCGGCGCGTCCGGCGGGGCTGATGGCCACGAATTTGCGGCGGGCGTCGTCCCAGTCGGGGCGGATATGGACATGGCCCGCCCATTCGAGGCGGCCCAGCGTGTTGGTCATCGCGCCGCGCGTGACGTGGAAGGCGCGGGCGAGTTGCGCCGGGGTGCGTTCGTCATTGATCCGGGCGAGGTGGTTCAGCACGCTGAAATGCGACAGTTCCATCCCCTTGGGCAGCACCTTGGAGATGCGGTTGCGGGCGAGTTGGTCGGCCATGAACAGCTCGCCAAACAGGGCGACGGCAATGTCTTCGGTCTTTTCGTCCGTTGGCTTCATGGGTCGGGCCCCGTGAAAGCGCGGTCGTGGGAGAGGGAGGGGATGCGGGCGCGGGCCTTGGCGACCTCGGTCAGGTCGAGATCGACGAAGGTGACGCCGGGGTCTGTGCCCGCATCGGCGAGAATCTCACCCCAGGGCGCGATGGCGAGGGAATGGCCGTGGGTGCGGCGGCCCTTGCCGTCTTGTTCGGGGTGGAAGCCGGTCTGGGCGGGGGCGAGGACGAAGCAGCCGGTTTCAATGGCGCGGGCGCGCAGCAGGGTTTCCCAATGCGCCGCGCCGGTGATGTGGTTGAAGGCGGCGGGAACGGTGAGGATTTGCGCGCCGGATTGGGCGAGGCGGCGGTAGAGATGGGGGAAGCGGACGTCGTAGCAGACAGTCATCCCGATCTTGGCGAAGGGGGTGTCGGCCAAGACGGCGCGGTTGCCGGGGCGGTAGCCTGCGGATTCGCGGTAGACCTCGGTTTCCGACACGTTGACGTCGAACATGTGGATCTTGTCGTAGCGCGCCGCGATGTCGCCGCTGGGGGTGATGAGGAGGGAGCGGTTGGCGAAGCGGCCGTCTTCGTCTTGGGTGAGCAGGCCGAGCGAGCCGATCAGCAGCCAGATGCCGTGTTTGCTGGCGGCTTCGCGCAGGGCGGCGAGGGTTGGATCGGTTTCTTCGGGGTGGAGGAGGGTGCGCAGGCGGGTGCGGTTGGACGAGAGCGCGTTGGTGCATTCCGGCGTCAGCACGAAGCCCGCGCCGCCTGCGGCGGCGGTGGCGATGTGCGACAGGGTGACGGGCAGGTTCTGGCCCGGGTCATCCGTGACGGTCAGTTGCACCAGTGCGGTACGCATCAGGCGAGCATCGGGTCGAGTTTGCCATCCGCGTCGAGCGCGTGAAGGTCGTCGCAGCCGCCGACATGGGTGCCGCCGATGAAGATCTGCGGGACGGTGCGGCGGCCTTGGGCGCGGGTGGTCATCGCGTCGCGCAGGGCGGGGTCGCGGCTGACGTCGATTTCGGTGAAGGCCACGCCCTTCTTGGTGAGCAGCCGCTTGGCAGCAAGGCAATAGGGGCAGATCGGGGTGGTGTAGATCTCGACGGCTTTGGTGGCGGGCATGACGGGGGTCCTATCGCATCGCGCTGGGTTGCGCGGAACTATAGGGATTTAGGCATCCTTCGCAACGCGGGCCAGTACGGCAACGGAAACCCGGGTTGCACCTGCGGCAAGGCAGGCCTCGGTCGCGGCGGCAAGGGTGGCACCGCTGGTCATCACATCATCGATGAGCAGGATTTCAGCGCCGTGCAGACGCGGGGCGTGGCGGGGATGGGCACGAATCGCGCCGGTGACATTGCGGAAGCGCCCGTCGCGGTCGCGGCCATCCTGCGTGGGGGTGCGGCGGGACCGGATCAGCAGGTCGGGGATGTGGGGCAGCCCGGACAGGCGGGCCAGCGCGGCGGAAAGAAGGGCCGACTGGTTGTAGCGGCGACGGAAGAGCCGCAGCCAATGCAGGGGCACGGGGGCCACGATCATGCCGGGGCGCAGGATCGGTTGCGCCGCACGGTGCAACCAGCGCGCGGCGGGCGGGGCCAGATCGGTGCGGTCGCCGTGTTTGAGCGAGAGCGTCAGGTCGCGCCCGCGGTCGCGGTAGAGAAGCGCGGCACGGCCCTGTGCCCAAGGTCGGGCGAGGGTGAGGCAGTCGTCGCAATGGACCACGGCGTTATCCTCGCCCGGAAGGGGGGTGCCGCAGCTGTCGCAGACAAGGCCCGTGATGAAGGGCGTGTCGCGCCAGCAATCCGGGCAGAGGGCGAAGTCGCTGTCCACCAGCCCGCCGCAGGACAGGCATTGCGGTGGATAGACGAGGTGGAGAGCGGCTTGCATTCTGTCCCCCTTTTTGGCCAAGGTCCGCGCCATGCAGACCCCGCCCCTTCTGACCGACCGCCCTGCCCTGCTGCGCAACCGCGCCCGCGCCGATGCGGGAGCCATGTTCCTGCATGATGAAGTGCGGGCCGAGGTGGAGGAGAGACTCGCAGAGGTTAACAGACAGTTTACGTCGCCCGCCGTGGTGACGGGTTTCCCGGCGCTCTGGGACCTGCCGGAGGCAGCGGTGGTGCCGGATGACGAGGTGTTGGCGCTTCCCGTGGCGGGTCACGATCTGGTGATCCATGCGCTGGCCCTGCATTGGGCGAATGATCCGGTGGGCCAGCTTGTGCAGTGCCGTCGGGCGCTGCGGGCGGATGGGCTGTTCCTTGGGTTTCTGTTCGGGGGGCAGACGCTGGCCGAGCTGCGCGCCTGCCTTGCACAGGCCGAGGCAGAGGTGACGGGCGGCCTTGCCCCGCGCGTGCTGCCGATGGGGGAGATTCGCGATTTGGGCGCGCTGCTGCAGCGGGCCGGGTTTGCCCTTCCGGTGGCAGACAGTTTCACGAAAACCGTGACTTACGCCGATGCGTCGGCCCTGATGCGCGATCTGCGCGCGATGGGCGAGGGGAATGCCCTGATGGCGCGGCTGCGCAGGCCCACACGGCGGGCGGTGATGCAGCGGGCGGCGGCGCTGTATGCGGCGCATCATGCGGGGCCGGACGGGCGCATTCGCGCGACGTTCGAGATCATCGGGCTGACGGGTTGGGCCCCGGATGAAAGCCAGCAAAAGCCGCTGCGGCCCGGTTCGGCTGCACAAAGATTGGCCGATGCGCTGGGAACGGCAGAGCTGCGACTGCCTGACAGGGGTGGGGAAGGTTGACCCCGGCCCAGAAGCCTATATGTCCCGCGGAATATTCGGGAATTTGAAGGAAACCGCGATGCTGGATGCCAAGCCTTCGATGCAGGGTGCCGTGACGGGCCATGACGCGGGGATGATTCATCCCGGTCAGGGACGGCTGGCCCATGCGACGGGCGATCACCCGCCGGTGCGGAAGGCCAAGATCGGGGTGCTGCTGGCCAATCTGGGCACGCCGGACAATTACGATTACTGGTCGATGCGGCGCTATCTGAACGAGTTCCTGTCGGACAAGCGGGTGGTGGATTATTCCGCATGGATCTGGCAGCCGCTGTTGCAGCTGGTGATCCTGTCGAAGCGGCCCTTTTCATCGGGCGCGAATTACAAGCTGATCTGGAACCACGATCTGAACGAAAGCCCGCTTCTGACCATCACGAAGGGTCAGACCAAGAAGATCGCTGAGACCATCGCCGGGACGCATGGCGATGAGATCATGGTCGATTTCTGCATGCGCTATGGCAATCCGTCGACGGAATCGAAGGTGCGGGCGATGGTGGAGGCGGGTTGCGAGAAGATCCTGTTCTTCCCGCTGTATCCGCATTACGCGGGGGCCACCTCGGCCACGGCGAATGACCAGTTCTTTCGCGCGCTGATGAAGGAAAAGCGCCAGCCCGCGGTGCGGACGGTGCCGGAGTATTTTGACCATCCGCTGTATATCGAGGCTTTGGCGCAATCGGTCGAAAAGGCCTATGCCGCGCTGGACCACACCCCCGACGTACTGGTCGCGTCCTATCACGGGATGCCGAAGCGGTATCTGATGTCGGGCGACCCCTATCATTGCCAATGCGCCAAGACCTCGCGCCTGCTGCGGGAACGGCTGGGGTGGGAAAAAGGGTCGATCGATACGACCTTCCAATCCGTCTTCGGCCCCGAGGAATGGCTGCGCCCCTATACGGTGGAGCATGTGGCCGAGTTGGCCAAGCAGGGGAAGAAGAAGATCGCGGTGATCGCGCCCGCCTTTTCAGCGGATTGCATCGAGACGCTGGAAGAGATCAACGGCGAGATCCGCGAGGCGTTCGAGCATGAGGGGGGTGAGGTCTTCACCTATATCCCCTGCCTGAACGACGATGCGGCGCATGTCGAGGCGCTGGTCGCGGTGATCGAAGAGAACCTGACAGGCTGGCTGCGCTGAGGCGCAGTCTGCAGGCAATAGAAAAGGGTCGACGAATTGCTTCGTCGACCCTTTCCTATACGCGATCCGACAGATCAGTTCGAGGCAGCAGCCGCGATGACCAGCAGGAGCAGCAGCGGAACGATGATGCCGCCAGCCGAGGACGACGTGTTCGCTTCGACAACTTCCGGTTCCATGACCGGTTCAGCCATGCCGCCGGCGAAAGCGGTCGAGGCGGCAACCGTCAGAGCGGCAGCGAGCGCGAGTTTCTTCATGTTAACCTCCAGTTATTGCATGGCGACGATGTTGCAGAGGCGAAGCCATGCACCCAAGATATACCTCGTGGCCCTTGTTAAGCAGCAACGTCGGCGGATTGCAACTTGCTGCTTGCGCGAAACGCGCCGTTCCGCCGCTTTTCGTCAAATTAGCAACACTTGCGTGCCTACTTCTGTGAAGGCGAACAATTCCTGAATATGCTCATTGTAAAGGCCCACGCAGCCGTTCGACGACCGACGGCCGATCTTGCGTGTGTCATGGGTGCCGTGGATGCGGTAATAGGTCCAGGACAGGTACAGCGCATGGGTGCCGAGCGGGTTGTCCGGCGAGCCGCCTTCGACCACTTCGGGCCATTCCGGGTTGCGTTCACGCATCGCGGGGGTGGGCCGCCAAGTGGGGGCGACGACCTTCTGGACCACTTCGGTGCGACCGCGACGGGTGAGATCTTCCGACAGCGGGACGGAGGTCGGGTAGAGGCGGTAGACCGACTGGTCTTCCGACCAGTAATGCAGCGCGCGCGAGGTCAGGTCGACGAGGATCGCACCCTTGCGGGTGTTGTCGAAATAGCCTTGCCAATCCAGCATCCGGAAGCTGGAGGCGTTATTGCGCACCGAGCTGGACGCGCCCGGCAGCATCTCGGTGGAGCCTTCCATCGCGGCGGCGGGCAGGGCGCTGGCCGCCCCGATGGCGGCTGCACCGGCTAGAAAATGGCGGCGGTCCATGGGGAATTTGCGGTCGGCACTCATCTGCTTGCCCCTTTCGGATTGTTGCTTTTTCGGGCGTGATAGCGATTTCGGCCCGTTTCGGCAAATCAAACACGCGTCAGTCGGCAAAGGGCCGCAGGGAAAGGGGGTCACGCAGAGTTGGGTTTGAACTGTTTCCTCGATTTCGATAAGAGCGGCAGAAAGAACAGGCGCCGCGGCGCAACTGGGGCGGGCAGGACGATGGACAGACGGACGATGCTGATGCTGGGCGGTGCTGCAGCGGCGCTGGCGGCCTGTTCGCCCACGATGGGCGCAGGGCCGAAGCTGGGGCCGGATGGGCAGCCGCTGCCACAGGTCTATCCTACCGCCGCGCAAGGCGCAGGGACGATCGAATTCCGGATGCTGGATGCGGTCAATGCGCTGCGGCAGGCGCGGGGGATGGGTCAGGTCACGCTGAACGCGCAGCTGAACGCGGCGGCGGCCACCCATGCGCGGGACATGTCGGTGCAGAACCGGCCTTGGCATTTCGGATCGGACGGGTCTTCGCCCCTGACGCGGGTGCAGCGGGTGGGATACACCGGCAAGCTGCTGGGTGAGCTGATCTCGGAAACCTATGAGACGGAGTTGGAGACGCTGGCGACGTGGATGGAAAGCCCGGACATGCGCAACGTGATCCTCGATCCGGCGGCGACCGATCTGGGCTTTGCGTGGTTCCAAGAGCCGAATGGAAAAATCTGGTGGACGCTCGTCACCGGATCGAGCGGCGGCTTCGGCGGGTTCCAGAGCGCGGCTTTTGCCGGGTAAGCCGCGCGCCTGACCCGATCAGGGCAGGATGTGGATGACGGTGCCGGGTTCCACCATCGAATAGATCACCTCCATCTCCTTGTCGGAGACGGCGATGCAGCCTTCGGTCCAGTCGTGGCGCGAAACGGGGCGGCGCGGGCCGCCATGGATGAAGATATCGCCGCCCGGGGATTTTCCGGCCGCCTCGGCGAATGCCACGTCGGTGGTGTTGGGGTAGGAAATCCCCAGCGACAGGTGGAAGCGCGACTTGGGGTTTCTGTGGGTGATGTAATAGGCGCCTTCGGGCGTCTTGCCGTCGCCTTCGAACTGCTTGTGGCCTTCGGGGGCGAAACCCAGCGCTATGTCATAGGATTCCAGCACCCGGCCATGGTGCAGCAGGTACATCTTGCGGTCGGCCTTGTGGACCTGAACGGATGTGACTTCGGGGCCGTTGTACTTCCGGAACTTCCCTCCGCCGCAGGCCGAGAGACCCACTGCCAGAGCGAGAACGAGAACGACCTTGAAGAACCACCGCATGAAACTGCCCGCCTTGCCGAATATAGTTTTTTCAGCGGCATAGCCGAAAATGGCGGGTCTGGCTAGGCGACCTTTCGGAGGGGCCGCTCACGGATTCGTCAGCGCGAGAAGCGGGCGGCGAGTTCGACATGGGCGGACCAGCGGAACTGGTCGATCACCTGCACCCAATCAAGGCGGAAGCCCGCGCCGACCAGCATGCGGGCGTCGCGGGCGAAGGTGACGGGGTTGCAGGAGACGGCCGCCACAACGGGCACGGCGCTGCGGGCGAGGGTGGCGAATTGCGCCTCGGCCCCCGCCCTTGGCGGGTCGATCACCACGGCGTCGATCCCTTTGAATTCGTCAGGTTCCAACGGGCGGCGGAAGAGATCGCGCGTCTCGGTGGTGAGTTTCTTGAGGCCGGGCGTGGCGCGCCAGCCCTTTTCCAGCGCGGCGGTCATGGCGGTTTCGCCTTCGACGGCGTGCACCTCGGCCTGTTCCGACAAGGGCAGGGCGAAGGTGCCGCAGCCTGCGAAAAGATCGGCGATGCGCTTTGCATTCCCCACCGCGTCTGTCACGGCGGAAAGAAGGGCGGATTCGCCTTGCGGGGTGGCCTGCAGGAAGGCGCCGGGTGGCGGGGCGACGAGGGCCTTGCCAAAGCGCTGCATGGGCGCGGTGCGCAGGGCGACGGTTTCGCCATCCCAAGTGAGGCGGGCGAGGCCGTGGCTTTCGGCGATCCGTGCGAGGTCCATCCGTAGGGGGCCGTCGAGTGCCTTGCCGCCGGAGACGGAGACATCGGGGCCGGACAGGCTGCGGGTGACGGTCAGCGCAAGTTCGGTGCTGCGCGAGCCGCCCGCGCGGGTGAGCGAGTCCAGCGCCGGGAGGGTGGCCAGAAGGTCGGGGTGCAGGAGGTGGCAGTTCGGGACGGGGATGATCAGGTCCGACCCGCGGGCATGAAAGCCGATCAGCGCGCCGCCCTTCGTCTTGCGCGCCGCCAGCGTGGCGCGGCGGCGGGAGTTCGGAGGAGAGGTATGGGTGGGGCGGAAGGGGGCATCCAGCCCCTGCCCGGCCAGCGCGCCGTGAACGATCCCCTCTTTCCACGCGGTCACGAAAGGATCGGCGGCGTGCTGCATGAGGCAACCGCCGCAGGTGCGGGCATGAGGGCAGGGCGGTTTCTTGCGGTCGGGTGACGGGGTGACGATGCGCGGGTCGATCAGGCGGTCGCCGTCCAGCGTGCCCTCCACCTCTTCGCCCGGCAGAAGGCCGGGGATGTAGACCGGGCCGTCCGGTCCCCGCGCGATGGCATCGCCGAGGTGGCCGAGCCGTTCGATCACCAGTTTCACTCTGCCGCTTCCTTTTCGTCGGTGCCGATGAAGCCGCCCGACTGGCGGTTCCAGTAGCGGGCGTAGAGGCCGCCCTTGGCAAGCAGCGTCTCATGCGTGCCTTCTTCGACGATGCGGCCATCGTCAAGCACGACGATGCGGTCCATGGCCGAGATGGTGGAGAGGCGGTGCGCGATGGCCAGCACCGTCTTGCCTTCCATGACGCGGGAAAGGGCGTCCTGAATGTTCGCCTCGACTTCGGAATCGAGCGCCGAGGTCGCCTCGTCCAAGACAAGGATGGGGGCGTCCTTCAGGAAGGCGCGGGCAAGGGCGATGCGCTGACGCTGGCCGCCCGAGAGTTTGACGCCGCGTTCGCCAAGGAAGGCGTCATAGCCCTTGCGCCCGTTGTGATCGACCATCTGGATGATGAAATCATGCGCCTCGGCCGCCTTGGCGGCGGCGATGATCTCGTCCTCGGTCGCGTCGGGCTTGCCATAGGCGATGTTGTCGCGGGCGGAGCGGTTGAACATCGCGGTTTCCTGCGTGACCATCCCGATCTGGCGGCGGAGCGACTCTTGCGTGATGTGGCGCAGGTCGTGGCCATCGACCAGAACAGCGCCGGATTCGGTGTCATAGAGACGCAGCAGCAGCGAGACGAGCGAGGATTTCCCCGCGCCCGATGCGCCGACGATCCCCAGTTTTTCGCCCGCGCGGATGTGCAGATCGATGTCGCGGACCCCGCCCCGCTTGCGTCCATAGGCGAAGGAGGCGTGATTGAAGTGGATCTCGCCCCGGATGGGGGGGAGTTCGCGGGCATCGGACGCATCGGCGAGGGCGTGGGGGACGGCGAGGGTCTTCATGCCATCTTCAACCTCGCCCACCGATGTGTAGATCGACATGAGGGTGAAGCTGACCCAGCCGGACATCTGCGCGATGCGCATGGCGATGGCGCCCGCGGCGGCGATGTCGCCTGCGGTGGAGAGGCCCTGCATCCACAAAAGCACCGCGCCGCCGATCAGGAGGACGGGCAGGATGCCCGCGAGCGTCATCAGCGACAGGCGGAACCATGTGGAGATGACGCCGAATTCGAGGGATTTTTCGCGGAACACTTCCATCGATTTCAGGGCCACGCGATCCTCGAAGGCGGCATGGGCAAAGAGCTTGACGGTCTTGATGTTGGTGATCGTGTCGACCACCTGCCCCGACACCATCGCGCGGCTAGAGGCGCGGGCGGCGGAGTTGACGCGCACGCGGGGCATGAAGAAACGGATGAGCAGGATATAGGCCACCAGCCAGACGGCGAGCGCCAGCGCGATGCGGCTGTCGATGACGATCAGGAACACGACCGATCCGATGACGGAGGCCAGCGCGAAGCAGACGGTGTTGATGACTTCGGTCGCCACGTCGGTGACGGCGCGGGCGGCCTGCATCTGTTTGGTGGCGATGCGGCCTGCGAAATCGTTGTCGAAGAAGGTGACGGCCTGCCCCAGCGTCCAGCGGTGCAACCGCGACAGGACGAGGGGGAGGACATTCGGCCCCACGACGATGGAGTTGGAGGCGGAAGAGATGCCGAAGGCCAGCGGGCGCAGGACCATGTAGAAGATCAGGAAGGTGGCGATCAGCAGGCCGTGGTCGGCGAAGAAACGGTCCGGTCCGGAGTCGAGTGCCGCGTCGATCACCCAGCCGAGGATCAGGGCAGAGACGACTTCGGTGACGCCGGCGAGCGAGGAGAGGACGGCCGCCACGGAAAGGGCGGGCCATGATCCCTTGAGCGACCAGCGGAAGAAGGGGCCGAGCGATTGCGGCGGCGGGCCGTCGGCGGGGCGGAAGGCATCGATGGCATTGCCGAGGGCGCGGACAAGGGTCATTCGGCAGCCTCTTCTTCCAGACCGATGAAGCCACCCGACTGGCGCGCCCAGAACCGGGCATAGAGCGCGCCGCGCGCAAGCAGTTCGGCATGGGTGCCTTGTTCGGCGATGTGGCCGTCTTCCAGCACGATGATGCGGTCCATGGCGGCGATGGTGGACAGGCGGTGCGCGATGGCGATGACGGTCTTGCCCTGCATGACGCCATAGAGCGCGTCCTGAATGGCGGCCTCGGCCTCGGAGTCGAGCGCAGAGGTTGCCTCGTCAAGGATCAGGATCGGCGCGTCCTTGAGGATGACGCGGGCCAACGCCACGCGCTGACGCTGACCGCCCGACAGTTTGACGCCACGTTCGCCGACATGGGCGTCATAGCCCCGCCTGCCTTGCGGGTCTTCCAGGGTGAGGATGAAGTCATGTGCATCGGCCCGCTTGGCGGCGGTGATCATTTCCGCTTCCGTCGCGTCGGGGCGGCCGTAAAGGATGTTGTCGCGGACCGAGCGGTGGAGGAGCGAGCTGTCCTGCTGCACCATGCCGATCCGGCTGCGCAGGCTGTTCTGGGTGACATGGGCGATATCCTGACCGTCGATCATGATACGGCCCCCCTCGCAGTCGTAGAAGCGCAGCATCAGCTTCACCAGCGTGGACTTGCCCGCGCCGGAGCGGCCCACGACCCCGATCTTTTCGCCCGGATGGATCGTCAGTGTCACGCCCTGCAACCCACCCGAGTCGCGCCCGTAATGGTGCTGGATATTGTCCAACTCGATCCGGCCTTCGCGGAACTGCAGCGGCTTGGCATCCGGCGCATCGACGAGGCCGATGGGATGGGTGATCGTCTCCATCCCCTCTTGCACCACGCCCAAGGCCTGCACGAGCGAGGAGAAGGCCCACATGATCCAATAGGTCATGTTGTTGAGCCGCAGGACGAGGGCGGTGGCGGCGGCGACAGTGCCGATGCTGGCCGCGCCCTGATACCAAAGCAGAATGGCCCAGCCCGTGATGGCGACGATGAGGAAGCCGTTCAGGACCGTCAGCGCGAGGTCCATCTTGGTGATGATCCGCATCTCTTGTTTGAACGTCTCGCGCGCGTGTTCAATCGATTCCTTGGCGTAGTCGAGTTCGCGGGCGTCATGGGCAAAGAGCTTGACGGAATGGATGTTGGTATAGGCGTCCACCACGCGCCCCGTGACGGCGGAGCGGGCGTCGGAACTGGCCTTTGAGGCCGGGCCTGCGTGCCGGATCGTCCAGTGGACGAGGGCGGCGTAGAGGATGAACCATGCGATCAGGGGCAGCAGAAGGCGCGGGTCGGCATCGGCCAGCATGATGCCCGCGCCCACCACGGTAACGGAGGCGAAGGCCACGGCGTCGAAGGTCTGGAACACCGCATCGCCTGCCGCCGGGGGCGTTTGCATGATGCGGTTGGCGATGCGGCCTGCGAAATCGGATTCGAACCAACCGACAGGCTGTCGGATCACATGGGCATGGGCGCGCCAGCGGATCATCGTGCCGAAATTTGGCAGGATGGTGTTGTGCAGAAGCGCCACGTTCCCCACCAGCAGGATCGGGCGCAGGATCAGGACGGCCAGCGCGACGGCGATCATTTCGGTGCCATAGAGCGCCCAAGCCTGCTGCGGGCCGTTTTCAGCCAAGAGGTCGACCAGCCGCCCGACATACCAGATCAGCGCCACATCGGCGAAGGCGGTGATGACCGAAAGGAAGGCCGTAACGGCAAAGACCCCTCGGAAGGGGCGGATATAGTCCTTTAGAAAGGGCCAGAGCCGCCGGGGCGGCGTATCGGTTTGCTCGTAGGGACCGTAGGGGTCAACGAGGCCTTCGAAAAAACGAAACACGGGAAGACGCCTCTATGTCAGGCCCCATCATATAGCCCGCTTCGCGCCGAAGGGAAACCGTCAGCCGAGGAGTTGTGAGCGTGTGAGCCGCAGATCGGAGGCGAGCCAGAGGGATTTCAGCCGCTTGAGTTCCTGCCCGAGGGCGGGGCCGGAGAGGGTGGGCAGATCGGCGGCGGTGATGGGGAAGGGGGTGGCGCTGCCGCGCGCCACCTCGGCCTTTGCGTCTTTGTGAAGGGGCTGTTCGAAGAGGGCGGCACGCAAGAGCAGGGCGTCCATCGCAAGCGCCGTGCCCAGAAGATGGCCCAGCACAGCGGCGGAGGCCGTCCCGGCCAAAGCATCGCGCAGATGGGCCAGATCACGGGATTCGGCGCGCGACAGGCGCAGCGCATCGGTCGGATCGTCGCCGCCCAGCGCCGCCATGCGGCGCAGCCAGCGGATGGGTTCGCCCTGTTCCAGATGGATGAGGGGGGGAAGGGCGCGCGGGTCCGTGCCGGGCAAAAGCGCGGCAAGGATGCCCGCCTGCGCCATGCTGGCCACGGCGGGGGCAGGGTCGGGGGCGGCGAGGAGTTTGCGCATCTCGGCCCCGACGCGTTCCTTGGACAGGGCGTGGAGGCCGTCGATCCCGGCGGCGCAGGCGGCCAGACCTTCGGCATCCAGCCCGAGGCCGGGGTCGCCATACCATGCGGTGAAGCGGAAGAAGCGCAGGATGCGCAGGTAATCCTCGCGGATGCGCTGATCCGGGTCGCCCACGAAACGGACATGGCGCGCCTGCAGGTCGGGCAGGCCGTGGAGCGGGTCGACGACGGTGCCGTCTGGGCGGGCATAGAGCGCATTCATGGTGAAGTCGCGGCGGGCGGCGTCTTCGACGATGTCGGTGGAGAAGGCGACAGTGGCGTGGCGGCCATCGGTTTCGACGTCGCGGCGGAAGGTGGTGACTTCGTGCGGGCGGCCTTGGGCGATGACGGTGATGGTGCCGTGGTCGATGCCGGTGGGCACGCATTTCAGCCCTGCCGCAGCGGCCAGCGCAATGACGCGGTCGGGCGTGGCGTCGGTGGCGATGTCGATATCGCCAACGGGCGCGCCCAGAAGGCCGTTCCTGACGCAGCCACCGACGAACAGCGCCTGATGGCCGCCTGCCAGCAGCGCCGCGCAAACGGATTGCGCGGCGGGATCGGTCAGCCAGTCGCCTGTCAGCCTCATGTCCTTAATCCTGAACCCGGTCCGCTAGGCCGCGCAGGATGCGCGCGGTGGCGCCCCAGATGTAATAGGGACCATAGGGCACCGCATAGTACCTGCGCCATTCGTCGCGCCAACGGCGGCGTTCGATGGCGTAGTTGCCGGGCGTCAGGACGTGGGAAAGGGGGAGGGAGAAGACCTCTTCCACCTCGCCCGCCTCGGGGATGGGGGTGAAGTCATCGCGGATGAAGCCGAGGACGGGTGTCACGGAAAACCCCGTAACGGTTTCATGATCGGGCAGGGTGCCCGCGATTTCCACGAGGGCGGAGGGAAGCCCCACCTCTTCGCGGCTTTCGCGCAGGGCTGCACCAATGGCGCCATCGTCGCCCGCATCGACCTTGCCGCCGGGAAAGGCGATCTGGCCGGGGTGGTGTTTCAGATGCGAGGCGCGCTTCGTCAGGATCAGGCGCGCGCCGTCAGGGCGCAGCCAGATGGGGACCAGCACCGCCGCCGGGCGCAGGCTGCGGCCCGGGGGCAGGCGGATCGCAGGATTCAGGTCGAAATCCGAGGACGGCCGCGCGGGGCGGACAAGGGCCGCGCGCAACCGGGATTCGGCGTCATGCATTGGGGGACTTTGCCGCCTCGAAGCCGACCGTCTTTGGGTCCAACTCGTAATGCGCGCCGCAGAACTGGCAGTCGGCGGTGACGATGCCTTCGGGCGTGGTCATATAGGCGATGTCCTTGGCGGAATAGATGGACAGCGAATTGCGGACCTTGTCTTCCGAGCAGGAGCAGCCGAAGCGCACCGGCTGGGCATCGAAGACGCGCGGTTCCTCTTCGTGGAAGAGGCGGACGAGCAGGTCGGTCGGCTGCACCGAGGGGCCGATCAACTCCATCTCTTCGACGGTGTCGAGGAGGAGGTTGGCGCGGGTCCAGTTTTCGCTTTCGTCCCCCGACAGGATGTCGGCATGGGTGAGAAGGCCGCCTTCGCCGGTGCCTTCCCCTTGGGCCGTGAAGGGCGAGGCCTTGGGCATGTGCTGCAGCATCACGCCGCCCGCGCGCCAATGGGGGGCGGCGCCGGGGACCTGACTTTTGCCGAAGGTGACGGCAAAGCGGGTGGGCAGCTGTTCGGATTGCGCGAAATAGGTTTCCGCGCAGGAGGAAAGAGAGCCGCCCGCGATGGGGGTGATGCCGGAATAGGGCACCGTGCCTTCGCCTTGGTCAATCAGCACGGCCAGATAGCCCTTGCCGATCTGGCTGAAGGGGGCGGCGGCCGGATCGAGGCGGTCACGATCAAAGCTGGCATAGGCGCGGATGCGGGCGGATTGGCCGTCTTCGGAGGGGCCATAGTAATCCGTCGCGATCAGGCGGGCGGGGCCGTTGCCCCTGATCTGCAGCGACAGCTTCCAGCGCAGCTTGATCGTCTGGCCGATCAGCGCGGTCAGGAGGGCGGCTTCGGCGACCAGCGCCTCGATCTGCGGGGGATAGGCGTGCTGCTTCAGCACCTGATCCAGCACGCCATCGAGACGCGCGACGCGGCCGCGGATATCCGAGCGGTCAAGCTGAAACGGCAGGACGGTATCGTCCCAGGCGAGTTGAGAGCCGATGGTCATAGGGTTTCCCGATTGTGCCGACCCGTAATACCGCGCCAATATGGCATGCGCAAACACGGGGCCGAAGAGATGATCCGCCGATATGGGGAACAAGTGAAGCAAGGTCAACGCTACAAGCGGCGGCCGGGGGTCTATGCCATCCTGCTGGACGGGGACGAGCTTTTGGCGACGCATCAGGCCGAGCCGGTGCCGGAATATCAGTTGCCCGGCGGCGGGATCGACCCGGGCGAGCATCCGGTGGCGGCGCTGCACCGTGAGGTGTTCGAGGAAACCGGGTGGAAGATCGCGGTGACGCGGCGGTTGGGGGCGTTCCGGCGGTTCACCTACATGCCGGAATATGACCTGTGGGCCGAAAAGCTATGTTCGATCTATCTGGCGCATCCGGTGCGGCGGCTGGGTCCGCCGTCAGAGGCGGGGCATCGTGCGGTCTGGATGCCTGCGCAGGCGGGGTTGGACCTGCTGGGCAATGACGGGGACCGGGCGATGCTGGCGCGCGTGCTGGGACTGGCCCGCTAGGCGCCGTGCCAATCGATGACGATGGCGGAGACGTCGTCGGGAAAATCAGCAGTGCCCGCATGGGCGGTGAGCGCATCGATCACGCCATCGGCCAGCGCCTTGCCGCGGCGCTGCCCCTGACCCTGAAGCAGGCGGATGAGACCATCATCCCCCAGATCGGCCTGCGCGGCACTTGGGCATTCGATCAGCCCGTCGGACCCGATGAACAATCGGTCGCCGGGGCATAGGCGCAATGTGATGGCGGCATGGCCGGGATCGGGGACAAGACCCACGGGCAGGCCGCCCGCGCCCAAGGGCAGCACGGTCCCGTCGCGGCGCAAGAGCAGCGGATGGGGATGGCCCGCCTGTACTAGGCGGATCTGGCCCGTGGCAAGATCAAGTTCCGCGCAAAGAAGGGTGAGGTAAAGGTCCCCCGTCTGATCCGACAAAAGGATACGGTTCAGCCGGGCGACCATGGTTTCCACTGGCAGGGGGCGGCCGTTCTGGAAGGCGATGTTCTGGTCGCGCGAGCGGGTGGCCAGAAGGGCCGAAAGCCGCGCGATCATCAATGCGGAGGCGACGCCATGGCCCGAGACATCGAGCGCGTAAAGCAGGATGCGCCCCGGCGCGATGGGGAACCAGCCGACGAGATCGCCCCCCAGCAGGCCCGAGGGCCGCAGCAGGAACACAAGGTCAGCCGGGCCGAGCGCGACTTCCGGCTCTGGGGCGAGGGAAAGTTGCAGACGCCGCGCTTCGGCCAGATCGCGGTGCAGGGCGGCGTGTATGCGTTCCAGATCGGCATTGCGGCGGCGCAGTTCGGCCTGCATCGCCAGAATGCGTTCCCCCGCATGCAGGCGCGACAGGAGTTCGGTCGCATCCACCGGCTTTGTCAGGAAATCATCCGCGCCGCTGTCCAGACCGATGGCGATGTCGTCCTTGGCGGATTTCGCGCTGAGCAGGACGAAATATCCGTATCCCGCCCGCGGCAGGGCGCGGAAGGCACGGCAGAAATCGGGGCCGGACATGCCGGGCATCACCCAATCGGACAGGACGATGTCGAAATCGGTGCAGCGCGCGATGGCGAGCGCCTCGGACCCTGAGGCGGCCTGCGTCACCAGATAGCCCCAGCGCGTGAGTTGCCGTGTGAGCATTTGGCGTTGGGCGGCGCTGTCGTCGACGACCAGCACCTGACGCGGTGCATCCTGAGACATGGGGGCGGTTCCTTTCCGCCGCCACTCTGCTCCGCCTGCCCTTAAGCCCCGGTGAATCACGCAAATTGCGTATTTTATGGAGCGGCGGGTTTCACCGCCTGTGAAGGTTTGCCACCCAGTCTGCCCCGCATGGCAAGCGGAGGATGAGATGCTGGTGAATCCCGCGCGGGTGGAGGCGCTGTGTCAGGAGATCGGGGAGGACGGCTTTCCCGAAGTGCTGGAGATGTTCTTGAGCGAGAGCGCGCAGGTCGTGGCGCGGCTGCAGGGGGCGACCGACCCGGTCGCCATTGCGGCGGACCTGCATTTCCTGAAGGGATCGGCGTTGACGATGGGGCTGGACGACCTTGCCGCCTATTGCCTGCAGGCCGAACAGGGGGGGCGGTTCGACCCGGCGGTTCTGGCCGATCTCTTCGCGCGGTCGCGGGCGGCGTTGGAGGGGATGGATCGCTAGATCAGGAATTCGGCTAGGATTTCGTCATTCGTGATGTCGCGATAGGTGAAGGCGGCGGCGTCCAGTTTGCCGAAAAGGTCGCGGAAATTCTCGGGCTTGCGGGTTTCGATCCCGATCAGAACGGAGCCGAAGTTGCGTGCAGATTTCTTGAGGTATTCGAAACGCGCGATGTCGTCATCCGGCCCCAGCATGCCGAGGAATTCGCGCAGCGCGCCGGGGCGTTGGGGCATGCGCAGGATGAAGTACTTCTTCACGCCGGAATAGCGCTGGGCGCGTTCCTTCACCTCGGGCAGGCGTTCGAAGTCGAAGTTGCCGCCGGAGGTGACGCAGACCACCGTCTTGCCACGGATTTCATCGGCCAGTTCGGGCAGCACGTCGACCGAAAGGGCGCCTGCGGGTTCCAGCACGATACCTTCGACATTCAACATTTCCAGCATTGTCACGCAAATGCGGTCTTCTGGGGCGAGGAGGACGTTGGTCGCGTCGATCCAGTCGAGATGGCGGTAGGTGATGTCGCCCAGACGCGCCACGGCGGCCCCGTCGACGAAGCTGTTCACGCGGGGGAGTTTGGACGGCTCGCCTGCACGCAGGGCGGCCATGAGGCTTGCCCCGCCGAGGGGTTCGACAAAGCGGTAATCGGTGGCGGGCGCGGCCAGCCGCAGATAGGCGGTGACGCCGGAGGACAGGCCGCCCCCGCCCACGGGCAGGATCACAAGGTCGGGCGCCTGACCCAGCTGATCGAGCATCTCTACCCCCACCGAGGATTGGCCGAGGATCACGTCGGGATCATCAAAGGGCGACAGGAAATGCGCCTGCTTTTCGGCGCAGAAGGACTGTGCTGCGGCCAGCGTCTGGTCGAAATAGTCGCCCGTCAGGACGATGCGGACATTGTCGCCCCCGAAGGCGCGGGTCTTGTCGATCTTTTGCTGGGGGGTGGTGACGGGCATGAAGATGGTGCCGTCGACGCCGAAATGGCGGCAGGCGAAGGCAAGGCCCTGCGCGTGGTTGCCCGCGCTGGCGCAGACGAAGTGGCGGCGATCCGGTGTCAGATCGAGAACGTGGCGCATGGCGGTGAAGGCCCCGCGCAGCTTGTAGCTGCGGACAGGGGTCAGGTCTTCGCGTTTCAGCCAGATGTCGGCCTCGTATCGCTGGGACAGATGTTCGTTCCGCTGCAGCGGCGTTTCGGGGAAAAGGTCCCGAAGGGCGGCGGTCGCCTCACGGGCACGGGTGGTGAAGTCCCTCATCCGGTGGCAATCCCCTTGTTTCAGCGACCCGTGCGGCCCCCTGCCGCGCCGCAGCCTATGCGAGCTTTGGGGAAGGTTCCATCCTTGCGCCCAAATCGACCTTCGACCTTGCCTGTCATGGCCTGCGCCGCCCTTGCCCGCAAGGGGATTACCCGATACACCCCGCGCCGGAAAACCCAAGGATAAGGGCGCTGCGCCATGCTGAAGCCGAAGAAAGTCGTCCTCGCCTATTCGGGCGGTCTGGATACCTCGATCATCCTGAAATGGCTGCAGACGGAATATGGCTGTGAGGTGGTGACCTTTACCGCCGATCTGGGGCAGGGCGAGGAACTGGAACCGGCGCGCCAGAAAGCGCTGCTGATGGGGATCAACCCCGCAAACATCCATATCGTCGATCTGCGCGAGGAATTCGTGCGGGATTTCGTCTTCCCGATGTTCCGGGCGAATGCGCTGTATGAGGGCCTTTATCTGCTGGGCACGTCGATCGCCCGCCCGCTGATTTCCAAGCATCTGGTGCGGATTGCGCAGGAAACGGGCGCGGATGCCGTGGCGCATGGGGCGACGGGCAAGGGCAATGATCAGGTGCGGTTCGAACTGGGCGTGGCGGCGCTGGACCCGTCGATCAAGGTGATCGCGCCATGGCGGCTGTGGGATCTGACCAGCCGCACGAAGCTTTTGGAGTTTGCCGAGGCGAACCAGATTCCGATCGCCAAGGACAAGCGGGGCGAGGCGCCGTTCTCGGTCGATGCGAACCTGCTGCACACCTCGTCCGAGGGGAAGGTGCTGGAGAACCCGGCGGAAGAAGCGCCGGAATTCGTCTATCAGCGCGTGGTCCCGGTGGAGAAGGCGCCGGATGCGGCTGAATTCGTTGAGATTTCCTTCGAGCGCGGCGATGCCGTGGCCATCAACGGCGAGGCGCTGTCGCCCGCCACGATCCTGACCCGGCTGAATGAGATCGGCGGGCGGCATGGCGTGGGGCTGCTGGATCTGGTGGAAAACCGTTTCGTGGGGATGAAGTCGCGGGGGCTGTATGAAACCCCCGGCGGGACGATCCTGCTGGAGGCGCATCGCGGGATCGAACAGATCACGCTGGATAGCGGGTCGGGCCATCTGAAGGATTCGATCATGCCGCGCTATGCGGAACTGATCTATAACGGCTTCTGGTTCAGCCCCGAGCGGGAGGCGCTGCAGGCGTTGATCGACAAGACGCAGGAGCATGTGACGGGCACGGTGCGGGTGAAGCTGTACAAGGGATCGGCCCGCACGGTGGCGCGGTGGTCGGACCATTCGCTGTATTCCGAGAAGCACGTGACGTTCGAAGAGGATGCCGGGGCCTATGATCAGAAGGATGCAGAAGGGTTCATCCGGCTGAACGCGCTGCGGCTGAAGCTGATCGCCACGCGGAACGCGCGGGTGAAGTGATCTGCCGCTAAGGTATTGAAATCGGGCGGGCTTTGGCCCGCCCTTTTCGTTTCAGGACCGCTTCTTTTCCGCCTGTGCGTCCAGTGCGGCGATGAGTTGGTCGGGTTCCCAGTCCGCCGCCAGCGCCTCGGCCATCAGGGCGGCTTGCGTCTTGGGGGCCATGCCACCCAAGGGCGGGTCGCGGTCGAGGTTGGTGGGGAAGCTGTAGCCTTCGGCGCTTGCGGCGATGGCGTTGGCGATCTGGGTTTCGGTCAGGCTGCCGTCCCGTTGCGCTGCGCGGAGGGTGGGGTAGAGCGCCTTGACCATGCGGCTGCGATCCACCGTTTCCATCGCCCGGCCATAGGCGGAGGAGATTTGGAAAAGGTTAACCATTCGGCGGATATCGGCGCTGCGGTTGGTGCCTGCGGCATGGAGGAGGGCGGGGGAGAAGAACAGCATGTCCCCCTTGGCCAGCGGCAATTGTACATGGTTTTCAAGGAAGTAAGCGCGGAAGTCGGGGCGGCCCATGGCGAGGTAGCCTGCATCATAGGCTTGCGAGAAGGGCAGGAGCTGGGTCGGCCCGGTTTCGATGGTGGCATCGACATGGGCGATGGCGCCTTGCAGGGTGAGGACCGGGGACAGCAGTTGCACATGGCGCGGATAGCGTTCGATCTGCGCCGCCGATTGGAAGCCGAGGTGATAGTCGCGATGCGGCGACTGCGCCGCGCCGCCCGGATTCACCACGTTGAGTTGCGCGGTGATCTGGTAGTGCGGGCCAAGCCATGCCTCGGATATTGCCGCGAGGAAGGGGTTGGCATAGTAGCGGGCGAAGTTGGCGGGGTCAGCAAGGCAATGTTTTTCCAAGGAATTCCAGAGGCGGTCATTCGCCCCCGGCTTGGCGAAATGATCGCCGCCGCCAGTGCCGGAACGGTTCTGTTCTTCGATCAGGTGCCAGAAGATCGCGCTGGCGGCGTCGATCATGGAAAGGTCGGGTTCGGCGCCTTTCAGGACGAGGACGCCGGGGCCTGTCAGCATCGCCTCGGCCCATTCGGCCATCAGGGCGCGGCGGTCTGACGGATCGGCCAGCGCGGGCAGGAGGGTGGGGCAGTCATAGATCAGGACATTCTTCTGCACATCCGCCGCGAAAGGGTAATCCGCGAGGGAAACTTTTTGAGAACAGAGAGTTGCGAGGTCTTCTAGCTTGCAATCCTCGGCCTTCAGGTAGACGCGGGCCGTGCGGGCGGCGGCGGTGGAGTGGTTGAGCATGGCATCCTCCCCGATGCTGGTTAAGGGGAGTTTGCGCTGCCGTGCGGCCTTGGGCAAGCGGGGCGATTGTCAGAGCTTGAACCGCGCAAGCTTTTGATAATGCGGAAGGGCCTGTTCCACCAAGGGCGCGTAATCGGCGGGGAGGGTAGGGAGGGGACCCTCTGCCGCGCCAAAGCCGGTGGAGGCGTGGACGGCGTTATACCAATGGGGGGCCCAGACGCCGTCATAGGGTTTGGGTCCGGCGGGCCAGTGGAGCATGCTTTCGGTGAAGGGAATGCCCAGCGCAGTGCACAGTTTTGTCAGTGATTCCCGTGGGTTGGCGCGGATATCGGCGCTGTCGATCACAAGGGGGGCGCGGCCCATCCAGCCTGCGACCTGATCGAAAAGCTCGGCCTGTTGGACGAAGCCGATATCGGCAAGGGTGGGCGCTTCGCGCTTTTGCGAATAGCTGGCCACGACGCGGGCGGGGTGGCGGATCAGAAAGACGTTGGTGAGCGCGCGCATGAAGCCCCGGTCGAATTCGGGGATCATGTGGAGGGTCATGTGTTTCTGGTAGTGGATTGATTTTCCATCAGGAATGTCGCCCGTGCAGGCGGCGGCGACCGATGCGGGATCCGCGTCATGGGCGGCGATGATGGCGTCGCGCATGGGGTGGTCGATGCCCGTTTTCGCCAGATAGGCGGCGTAGAAGGGTTCGTCCCAGACCGCGCAATCGCCCCGTGCGGCGAAGGCATACATCATGGCGGTAGACAGGTTCCGGGGGCCGGACCACATCGCAATCTTCATCTGTTTTCTCTGTGCCCTGTTTTGTGCCGTCTTTTGTGCAGCAATCTGTGGTCACGCTACGAACGGGCGATCAAGGCTTTGTAAAGGCCGCGCAGCCGTTCCGTCATCGGCCCCATCTGCCCCGTGCCGATCTGCCGACCGTCGATGATGCCGACGGGCGTCTGCGCGCCGAAGGTGCCGGTCAAGAACGCCTCATCCGCGCCGTAGGTATCGACGAGGGAGAAGTTGCGCTCAAAGACGGGGATGCCGTTGTCGCGGCAAAGCTGGATCACCTTGCCGCGCGTGATGCCGTTCATGCAGTAGTCGCCGGTGGACGTCCACACCTCGCCCTTCCGGATGATGAAGAAGTTGCAGGCGTTGGTGGTGTTTACGAAGCCATGGACATCGAGCATCAGCGCCTCGTCCGCGCCGGCCTTTTGGGCGGCGATGCAGGCGAGGATGCAGTTCAGTTTGGAATGGCTGTTCAGCTTGGGGTCCTGCGTCATGGGCAGGCCGCGCAGGTGGGGGACGGTGGCCAGCGTGATGGGGCGCGGCAGTTTGGGGCGCGAATGTTCCATGATGATGGCGACGGTCGGCCCCTGCTGCGACAGCCGCGGGTTCTGGAAGGGGCGGGTCTTGACCCCCCGCGTGACCATCAGGCGGCAATGGGCATCGGTGGTCATGCCATTGGCCTTTTGCGTCTCTAACACAGCGGAAATCATCTGATCTTTGGTCATGGCGATGTCGAGGTCGATGGCCTTTGCCGCCTCGAACAACCTGTCCATGTGTTCGGTGATGAAGGCCCATTTGCCATCGTAAAGGCGGATGCCTTCCCAGACGCCGTCGCCCAGCATGAAGCCCGAGTCATAGACAGACACCAGCGCGTCCTTCTTCGGGACGATGCGGCCGTTGACGTAGATGAGGATCGACTCGTTGCGGATGTCTTCCTCGGCGGCATGGGTGGAGACGTGGTCGGTCATGGGGTCCTCTTTCGTTGGCGCGAGGGTAGTGGGGGGGCGCGGGAAGGGAAAGGGGGCCTGTCACCTGTGCGTGAGGTCACGGCAGGGTGAGTTGCGGGGAACCTAGGCGGCGGCGAGGGTGCGGGAAAAGGAGTTTTGCCCATGCACCGCCTGTTCACCCTTTCTGCGGTGATCGTCACCGTCCTGCTGTCGGCGGTTCTGGGGGCCGCGAGCCATGCCGCCACGGGGAAGGCGGTGGTGGCCGGGGGCTGCTTTTGGTGCGTAGAGGCGGATTTTGAGGGTGTGCCGGGGGTCGTGTCGGTCGTGTCGGGCTATACCGGCGGGACGGTGGAAGACCCGACCTACAAGCAGGTGGTGGCGGGTGGGACCGGGCATTACGAGGCGGTGGAGATCACCTTCGACACGGCGAAGATCAGCTATGACGAAGTGCTGCGGCTGTTCCTGCGGTCTGTCGATCCGCTGGATGCAGGCGGGCAGTTCTGTGATCGGGGGGACAGCTATCGGACAGCGATTTTCGTCTCTAACACGGCTGAAAAGGCCAGTGCAGAGGCGGCGGTGGCAGAGGCTGAGCGCAGCTTGGGCGTGGCGGTGGTGACGCCGGTTCTGGATGCCGGGCCGTTCTACGAGGCCGAGGCGTATCATCAGGATTACTACAAGAGCCGGGACATCGTGCTGACCCGTGCGGGGCCGAAGCAGAAGCGCAACGCCTATGCCTTTTACCGTGAGTCCTGCGGGCGGGATGCGCGGGTGCGGGCGGTTTGGGGCGATCAGGCGGCCTTCGCGAAATAGCGGGCGGGGCCTTTCGTGTAGCGGTGCGCTTTTGTAGGGTTTCCCCGGAACAGGGGGACCGATGACCGACGACAGCGTGACGCCGATGATGGCGCAATATCTGGAGATCAAGGCGCAGAACCCCGGCGCCTTGCTGTTCTACCGGATGGGCGACTTCTACGAGATGTTCTTCGAGGATGCCGTCGCGGCGGCAGAGGCGCTGGATATCGCGCTGACGAAGCGGGGGTTTCATCTGGGCGAGCCGATTGCGATGTGCGGGGTGCCTGTGCATGCGGCGGAAGGCTATCTGCTGACCCTGATCCGCAAGGGGTTTCGCGTGGCGATTGCGGAACAGCTGGAAGACCCGGCCGAGGCGAAGAAGCGCGGGTCGAAATCTGTGGTGCGGCGGGATGTGGTGCGGCTGGTGACGCCCGGCACGCTGACCGAGGATGCGCTGCTGGAGGCGCGGCGGCACAATTTCCTGTGCGCCTTTGCCGAGGTGCGGGATGAGGCGGCGCTGGCTTGGGCCGATATCTCGACCGGGGAGTTGCGGGTGATGCCCTGCGCGCCTGCGCGGCTGGGGCCGGAACTGGCGCGGCTGGCCCCGCGCGAGGTGCTGATTTCCGAGGCGAGAGAGGCGGATTGGGCCGGAATAGTGACTGAATCGGGCGCATCGCTGACGCGGTTGGCGCGTGGGTCCTTCGATTCCGTTTCCGCCGAAAAGCGGCTGTGCGCGCTGTTCGATGTGGGGACGCTGGAAGGGTTCGGGCGGTTTGACCGGGCGGAACTGTCGGCGATGGGGGCGCTGGTCGATTATCTGGACCTGACGCAGCGGGGGAAGTTGCCGCTGCTGCGCCCGCCGGTGAAAGAGGCGGCAGGGGGCGCGATGCAGATCGACGCCGCGACACGGCGCAATCTGGAACTGACGCAGGCCTTGAGCGGCGGGCGGGAGGGATCGCTGCTGGCGGCGGTGGACCGGACGGTGACGGCACCGGGGGCGCGGCTGCTGGAACGGCGTGTTTCTTCGCCGTCGCGGGACCTTTCGGTGATCCATGCGCGGCTGGAATCGGTGCGTTTTCTGCTGGAACAGAGCCTTTTGCGGGCGGAGTTGCGCGATGCGCTGCGGCGGGTGCCGGACATGGACCGCGCGCTGTCGCGGTTGGCGCTGGATCGGGGCGGGCCGCGCGATCTGGCGGCGATCCGGGCGGGGCTGACGCAGGCAGTGGCGGTGGCGGCGCGGCTGGAAGGGGCGCCCGTGCTGCTGGCGGAGGCGGCGGCGGCGCTGGTGGGGCATGAGGCGCTGGTGGACCTGCTGGATCAGGCGCTGGTGGCGGAGCCGCCGCTTTTGGCGCGGGATGGGGGGTTCATCGCGCCGGGATATGATGAGGCGTTGGATCAGGCGCGGCGGTTGCGGGATGAGGGGCGCGGGGTGATCGCCGCGATGCAGGCGGATTTCATCGCGGCGACGGGCATCCAGAGCCTGAAGATAAAGCACAACAACGTGCTGGGGTATTTCATCGAGACGACATCCACCCATGCGGAGCGGATGCTTTCGCCGCCTTTGTCGGAGACCTTCATCCATCGGCAGACGACGGCGGGACAGGTGCGGTTCACGACGGTCGAGCTTTCCGAGATGGAGACGCGCATCCTGAATGCCGGGAACCATGCGCTGGAGATCGAGAAGCGGCATTTCGAGGCGCTGCGGGCGGCGGTGATGGCGGCAAGCGGGCCGGTGGGGGCGGCGGCGCGGGCGCTGGCGGAAGTGGATCTGGCTGCGGCATGGGCGGATCTGGCGGCGGAGGAGGGATGGGCGGAGCCTGTGGTGGATGAAAGCCGCGCCTTCGTGGTGGAGGGCGGGCGGCATCCGGTGGTGGAACGCGCGCTGCGGCGGCAGGGGGCGGGGCCTTTCGTGGCCAATGATTGCGCGCTGACGGAAGGCGAGACGCCTGCGATCTGGCTGTTGACCGGGCCGAATATGGCGGGGAAATCGACCTTCCTGCGCCAGAATGCGCTGATCGCGTTGTTGGCGCAGGCGGGGAGCTTTGTGCCTGCCAGCCGCGCGCATGTGGGGGTGGTGAGCCAGTTGTTCAGCCGGGTGGGCGCGGCGGATGACCTGGCGCGGGGGCGATCCACCTTCATGGTGGAGATGGTGGAGACGGCGGCGATCCTGAATCAGGCGGATGATCGGGCTTTGGTCATTCTGGATGAAATCGGGCGGGGGACGGCGACCTATGACGGGCTGTCCATCGCCTGGGCCACGATGGAGCATCTGCACGGGGTGAACCGCTGCCGGGCGCTGTTTGCCACGCATTACCATGAGATGACGGCCTTGGCGGGCAAGCTGCCTGGGGTCGAGAACGCGACTGTGCGGGTCAAGGAATGGGAAGGCGAGGTCATCTTCCTGCACGAGGTGCGGAAGGGCGCGGCGGATCGGTCTTATGGCGTGCAGGTGGCGCGGCTGGCGGGGTTGCCTGCGGCGGTGGTGGACCGGGCGAAGGTGGTGCTGGAGGCGCTGGAGTCCGGCGAGCGGCAGGGGGGCGCGCGGCCCAAGGCGTTGATCGACGATTTGCCGCTGTTCAGCGTGGCACCGAGCGCACCGCCCCCGCCCCGCGTGGTGGCGAAGGAGTCGGCGGTGGAGGCGCGGTTGAAAGAGGCGCTGCCTGACGAGATGACACCGATGGAGGCGCTGCGGTTGGTCTATGAACTGCGCGAGATGCTGAAGCCCTAAGGCGCAAGCCGCGCGCGCAGTGCGGCGTGGAGGCCGGGGGCGGCGGCGATCAGGCCATCGGACCGCGGCGTGGGGCGGTTGAAGTGCAACGCTTCCCCGTGCCTGTCCGTCACCGTGGCCCCAGCACGGGCCGCGATCAGGCTGCCTGCGGCGATGTCCCATTCCCAGCCTTGGCGGAAGGAGAGCATCCCGTCGAACCGCCCTTGCGCCACGAGGGCAAGGCGATAGGCGACGGAGGTGCGGAAGCTGCGTTTCAGATCGGGCACGCCGCCGGGCCAGAATTCGGGTTTCAGGTTCACGGCGGGGGTGAGGATCGTGGCCCCATCGATGCCGGGTTGCGTGCTGGCCTGGATCGGTGCGCCGTTCAGCGTAGCGGGACCGTCGAGCGTGGCGGCGAAGAGGCGGTCGAGCGCGGGGAGGTAGACGACCCCCGCCGTCACGATGCCGTCGCGGGCGATAGCGAGGGCGTGGCTGAAGCTGTCCTCGCCTTCGATGAAGGCGCGGGTGCCGTCGATCGGATCGAGGATGAAGACATCGCGCAGGGCAAGGCGAGCGGGATCGTCGGGGCTTTCCTCGGACAGCCAGCCGTAATCGGGGCGGGCGGACCGGAGCATATCGGCCAGCGCCTCGTTCACGGCATGGTCGGCCTCTGTCACCGGGCTTTCATCGCCCTTCTGCCAGACCTTCGGGTTCCGCTTCCAATAGCGGAGCGCGATGGGGCCTGCGATGCGGGCGGCCTGCACCAGAAGGGCGAGGTCGTCCTCAGGCCCCGGCAAGGGTGAGACCGTCGATCAGGCAGGAAGGCACGCGGGTGGACAGATGCGCGCGGGCGTCATTGGCGGGGATCAGGCGGAGGAGCATGTCGCGCAGGTTGCCCGCGATGGTGCATTCGTTGACGGGGTGCGAGATCACGCCGTTCTGCACCCAGAACCCCGCCGCGCCCCGGGAATAATCGCCCGTGGTGGGGTTGATGGTGGAGCCGATCATGGAGGTGACGAGAAGGCCCGTGCCCATGTCGCGGATCAGGTCGTCGCGGGTGCGGGTGCCTTGGGTCAGGTCGATGTTGGAGGTGGAGGGGGACGGAGGCGAAGAGGTGCCGCGCGCGGCATTGGCCGTGCTGGGCATGCCGAGCTTGCGCCCTGTGGCCAGATCGAGCGTCCATCCGGTGAGGATGCCATCCTGCACGATGGCGCGGCGGCGGGTGGGCAGGCCTTCGCCATCGAAGGGGCGCGAGGCGCCGATGCGGGGGCGGTGCGGGTCTTCGATCACCGAGAGGCCAGCGGGTAGGACTTGCTGGCCAAGCGCGTCGCGCAGCCAGCTTGCGCCCCGGGCGATGGCGGCACCGTTCACGGCGGAGAGGAGGTGGCCGATGAGGGAGGAGGCGATGCGTTCGTCGAAGAGGACGGGGTAGGTGCCGGTGACGGGTTTCACCGCGCCTGCGCGGGACAAGGCGCGTTCGGCGGCAAGGGCGCCGATGCCTGCGGCATCGGGCAGGTCGGATTGGTAGGTGCGGGATTCGCCTGCCCAGTCGCGTTCCATCCCCGTGCCTTCGCCAGTGAAGGCTACGGCAGAGAGGGAGCGCGAGGTGCGGGCATAGCCCCCGGAAAAGCCGTTGGAGGCGGCAAGGTGCATGGCGCGGGCGGAATAGCCCGCCGATGCCTCGACCTGCGTGATGCCTTTGGCGGCGAGGGCCGCCGCTTCCACCGCGCGGCAGTCGGATTCGAGCGTGGCGGCATCGGGTTCGGCGGCGGGATCGGCAAGGTCGAAGGCGGCAAGGTCCCAGTCGCGGGCGATGGCGTCGGGATCGGCAAGGCCTGCATAGGGGTCATTCGGGGCCTCGCGCGCCATGGCGACGGCGCGTTCGGCCAGCGCCGCGATGGTGCGGTCGGAGATATCGGAGGAGGAGACGCAGGCCTGTTTGCCGCCAAAGAGAACGCGGAGGCCGATTTCGGTGCCTTCGGCCCGTTCGGCCTGTTCCAGCGCGCCCCGGCGGACATCGATGGTGGTGGATGTGCCGTGGATGGCCAGCGCATCCGCCGCCTCGGCCCCAGCCTTGCGGGCGGCGTCGAGCAGGCGGGCGGTCAGGTCGGGAAGCGATGCGGTCATGGCCAGTCCTTGCGCGGGTCTGCCTTGCAGGTAGTCCGGCACGGGCGGCTGTGCAAGCGGAGAGGGGGCGGCCCCGTCCGGGTTGTTTCGGGGTGCGGGATCAGAGGCGCATGACGATCGGTGCGGCGCCCCCGTCCGCGTCACCTTGCGGGAGGAACGCGGTCTCGGATACCTCGTCCCGGTACCGGGACGCGCGCAGGAGGTCGGCCTGTTCCAGCAGACCGCCCGTGCCATCGGTCAGCCAGAAAGCAGCGGTGTTGGCAAAGATGTCGAAGCGGCTTTCCAGCATGGTGGCGTCGAGTTCGGACAGGTTCCAGCTTTCGCAAAGGATCACTTCGGACTGATCGCCGTTCAGGGCGAGGCGGCCTGCACCTACAGCACTCCCCAGATAGTTCGCCTCCAGCAGCGCCTGCATCATCGCGGCATCGGGATGGCCGAGATGTTCCAGCTGACAGCTTGCCTCGAGCGTGGTGTCGTCGAGGCGGCTGAGGAAGATCGTCAGGTCAGATGTGACGTCGATGCCGACCTGATCGTCGGTGAAGGCGAGGGCGGGCAGGCCAAGCTTGCGGGCAAGCGTGTCGAGGGCGTGGTAGGCGCTGATCATGGCGGGGTCCCGCTGCAAAGAGGTTTCGGAAAGGGGCAGGCTGGCACGTGCCCGCCCCGGGGAGGCCATCAGTTCGGCGGATTGCTGTTGGGCGGGGTGTTGAGTGGGTCAAAGACCGGCTCTTTCTTCGGCCTTTGGAGTTCGTCGATACTGTTGTTGATCTTGTCAGAGACGACCTCGTCCTTCGAACGGATCGATTTCGGATCGACAAGCATTTGCGCGTTCAGCGTTTCGAGATCGACTTCTGGGTCTTCGGAGTCGTCCTCGTCTTCGAACATGTCGATCTCTTCGATCACGACCTCTTTCGGGAGGGTGTTCTGGGCGATCTTGCCCTGTTCCGGGTTGTTCTGCGGATTGTTCTTCGGCTGTGCATCATCCGAACCGATCTTGCGGGCTTTATCGGATTCCTCGTTGATCAGTTTCTGCGCGTTCAGCGTTTCGGGGTCGACCTCGCCATTTTCGACCTCGATGTCGTCATCGTCATCATCAGGCAGGGAGAGCGACTCCTCCATCTCCTTCACCTCGGCCATGACGTAGCGGGATAAGGCCTTGTCGAGATCCTTGCTGAATTGCCCGGGCGACGGAGCATCGAGCAAGGTGAGGAAATCCTGAAGCTTTTCGCGGACGCTGGCCTTCACTTCGTTGTAGGCCTGTTTCATGTCCTGATCGAAAGTCGCCGGTGCATCCTGATCGTTGGCGATCATTTGCACGAATTGGCTGAGCACCATCAGCGACCGCTGTGCGCCCGCCCCTTCCATTTTGCCTTGCGCCACTTCAGGGACCACGTAGCGCAGCAGGATGCTGCTTTCGCCGAAAAGCTTGTGCGCACGCATGCCGACGTCCTTGCCGATGGCGCCGGATTCGACTTGCGATTTGATCGTGTCCATCACATCGGCGACGAAGCTGCGGAAATCGGACGCCATGTCCTGCCTGCTGATCGCCGAGATCATCTGCATGGCCAGCGTGCCCAAGGACCGAACCGTGTCTGGTGTGGTCAGGTTGCCGAACTTGACCCGATCCCCTTGCAGGTCCTTCAACATGCCTTCGACTCTGTTCTCGACCGCCCGGAAGGACAGGTTTTGCGGCAGGGTCTTAACGAAGTCTCGGCTTGACTCGATGATCTTGTACCCGCCCTGCGCGGCGCCGGTCAGGAACAATTCATTGGATGTCGTGCTGCGCAGGTAGTCGGTGTCACCTGTGGGCTTGAGGTTGCCCAGTTCGCTGATCAGTTCTTCGAACCCGTTCACCTTGATCCGCATCATGACATCCGAGTTCGGATCGCCGAGTTCGGAAAGGGTATCGGCGATGATCTGCATGATCTCGGCCTTGTCGGTGCGCGAGTCAGAGGTGAATCGCCGGGCGGCCTGTTCGAACTGATCCGGCGTGATCAGCTTTGCCTTGGTGAGGTCCATCTCTCTGACCACCAGCTCCGCAAAGACCTCCTTGAAGGCGGTGCCGCGGTCTTCGGGCGCGAAGCCCAGCGCATCAAATTCCCGGATGATCCGGCTGGCCAGATTCGAGAAATGTGCGTCGACCGCTTCCTTGTTTCCCGAAAGCTGCTCTTTGGGGAGAAGGTCTGTCAGTGTGGACGTCTGGCTGTCCAGGCCCTTGGTCTTGCCTGCCTCCTTCATCTGAAGGTTTTCGACCTTGTTGAAGAAGCCTGTCGGTTCTGTCGGCAGGTTGTACTTGCGGGCGACGTGGCTGTCCTTCCAGTTGGCAAGCGTACCGGTCTTTTCTTCGGGCGAGGCGTTGAGGCGGGTGGCCAGTTTTTCCACCCGGTCTTCAATCTTGGTCTTGATCACCTCTTCCTTCAGACCCGACCGGATGCTGGCATAGGTCTTGTCTGTGCCGATCGACCCGCTGATGGCCTTCAGGGTGATCAGCAGGGCATTGCCGAACCCAAGGCGCGGGGCCTTTTCCGGATGCGATGTCAGCTTGGGGCCGTCACCCTGTTTTTCCGGAAGCTTGGCGAGATCGATATTGGGAATGTGGACCTTGTCGACGTTCTTGACCATCGTGACCCTCTTGCCGGTTTGAGTGATGTTTCGGCAAGCATGACGAAAGCAGCGGCGGGATGGTGTGTCGGACGGCACGCCGCACCGGGCAGCGGGATGTGCGGGAGTGATGAAGGGCACAGGCAAAAGGCCCCCGCCTTGGGGCGGGGGCCTGTGCTGAGGTCGGGACCGGCGTTACTGGAGTTGCTGGCCGTTGGCGAAGAAGCCGCCGTCGCGGAATTCGAGGACGGAGGAAAGCTCATCTTCGCCCGTCGCATTGGCGAACATGGACAGCATCATGCGGAAGCCCATCGCCTGATCTTCCGGCAGGAGGCCCATCTGAACCAGCTTGTCCATCAGGGTGTTGCCGCCAACGAGTTTCAGGTCGATCTGGCCGGTGGGGGCGGGTATGCCGCCGAAGCTGACCAGATCGGTGTTGTCGAAGGTCAGCGCCCCGCTGCCAGTGAGTTCGGCCCCTGCGATCTTGGCCCGCAATTCGGTGATGTCGAGCGCGTTTAGCTCGCCCGGAGGGGCGTCACCCATTGCCTCCATCGCGACCGGGTCCATCAGGTTGGTGGTCAGCTTGGCGGTTCCCTTGGTGTCGATCACCAGCGTGGCGGGATCGCGCGGCAGTTGGGCCGTCGGGTCGAAGATCGCCCAGATCTCATCCGAGACGGTGAGATCGACGATGCGGGTGAGGAAGGAGAAATCGGCGGGTTCCTGGGTCGGGCCGACGGGCATGAGGAAGCTGAAGGAAGCCTCGCCATAGTTGAGGTTGACCTGCGGGAAGGGAATGGTGGGGGCGGACATGCTCATGGTCACGCCCTTGGACCCCACGGAATAGGACAGGCGCGAGGCATCCATGGCGAAGCCGAGGGAGGTGCTGGCGCCCGTGCCGTTGATCTTGGTCAGGCCGGTGGGATCGGTCACCTCCATGTCGTAGGTGGTGGCGCCCGCATTGATGGTGCCTTCGGTGGCAAAGCCTGCCTGAAGCGCCGCAGCCATATCGGCCATGGCGGCCGCCGAGAGGAGCGTGCCGTTCGTGGTGCCCGTGATATCGGCCACGGTCATGTTGAACTTTACGGTGGAGGGGCCTGCGGCGGCCTCGCCTTCGGACGGGCTGGGATCGGGATCGCTGCCGCTGATGGCGAGGGTGAGGGTGTCGGCGGCAAAGCTTGAGGTGAGGTCGGAGACCGCCCCTTCGGCTGCGCCCGCGGCAAAGAGGTACTTGCCGGTGACATTGGTGAGCGTCGCCGTGGCGGTGGTGTCGATCGCCTCGGCCGCGACGCCTTCGATGCTGCCCAGCGCGATGGTCAGCGTGGGCGCGGTGAAGTCATAGGTGGTTTCCGTCGTATCGCCGCTGGCGAGGATGGACAGGCCGGGCTGGGTGATGTCGATGGTCACGGTCGTGGGTTCGCCGCCGACCTCATCCGCGGGCGGATCGAAGGTGAGCGCGATCGGATAGGCTTCCGACATGGTCACGGCGACGGTGCCATCGCCCTGGTCGGTGAAGCGCATCTCGTCGATGGTGCCCTGACCGGTCATCCCATCTTGCGCGATGCCGAGCTTGACGCCCGACACGACCAGCGTGTCTCCGTCGCGGGCGACGCTTTCCGTGGTCACGGTCTGGCCATTGCCTTCGGCAAGGGCGAGCCAGTTTTCCCAAACCTGTTCGGGGGTCACGTCGGCCATGGCCGGCGCGGCAAGGATCATGACCAGAGCGGTGCTGCCTGCCAGCCTGCGGATGCGCATAATCAACCTCGTTTCGATGCAAAAAAATTCGACGGCGCGGAGCATCCTCCCCGGGGGTGGCCGGGTCAAGGGTTTCCATCGCCGCGACGGCATGGCTTAAGTCGGTGGCAGAATTGTGAAGGCGGAGGGGTTCATGCAGGGCAAAGTGGTGGTGATCACAGGCGCCAGCGCGGGGATTGGCGCGGCTGCGGCGCGGGCCTTTGCCGCGGAGGGGGCGCGTGTGGCGCTGCTGGCACGGCGGGGCGCGGCGGTGGCAGCGCTGGCGGCGGAGATCGGTGATGCGGCGCTGGGACTTGGCTGCGACGTGTCGGATTGGTCGGCGGTCGAGGGGGCGGTGGCGGAGGTGCGGGCGCGGTTCGGGCGGATCGACGTGCTGGTGAACAATGCGGGCGTGGTGGAGCCCATCGCGCGGCTGGCCGAGGCGGACCCAGCGGCATGGGGGCGGACGCAGGACATCAACCTGAAGGGCGTGTTCCACGGGATGAAGGCGGTGATCCCCGTGATGCGGGCGCAGGGGGGTGGGACGATCATCACCGTGTCCTCTGGTGCCGCCGTGCGCGCGCTGGAAGGGTGGAGCGCCTATTGCGCGTCAAAGGCCGGGGCGCTGATGCTGACCCAAGCCGCGCATCTGGAAGAGGGGCCGCAGGGCATCCGCGTGCTGGGCCTGTCGCCGGGGACGGTGGCGACCGAGATGCAGGTGAAGATCAAGGCGTCGGGGATCAACCCGGTCAGCCAATTGGCATGGGAGGACCACATCCCCCCCGAATGGCCCGCGCGGGCGCTGGTCTGGATGTGCGGGGCTGCGGCGGATGACTGGCTGGGGCGGGATGTATCGCTGCGCGAAGAGGGCGTGCGTCGGGCCGTGGGGCTGATCCCGTGATCCGGGTGGCGGATCGTGGCGGGGCGCGGATCATCACGCTGGACCGCGCGGATAAGGCCAATGCACTGACGCGGGAGATGCTGGCGGCGTTGGACGGTGCGGTGGCGCAGGCGGCGGCGGAGGGGGTGGCGGTGCTGGTCCTGACCGGGGCGGGGAAGGTGTTTTCCGCCGGGGCCGATCTGGAGGGGATGGCGCAGGGTCTGGGGCAGGCCCCGGAATGGGAGGTGCTGTCGGCGCGGATCGCGGCCTATCCCGGCCTGACGCTGGCCGCGCTGAACGGGACGCTGGCGGGGGGTGCCTTTGGGATGGCGCTGGCCTGCGATTGCCGGGTGGCGGTGCCGGGGGCGGAGTTCTTTTATCCGGTGATGAAGCGGGGCTATCTGCCGCAGCCATCCGACCCGAAGCGGCTGTCGGCGCTGGTGGGGCCTGCGCGGGCCAAGCAGATCATCCTTGCGGGCCGCCGGATCGGCGCGGCAGAGGCGCGGGATTGGGGTCTGGTGGACCTTGTGGCCGAGGATGCGGTGGAGGGTGCGTTTGCGCTGGCCGCCGACGCGCTGGGGGCCGAAGGCGCGCATGTGCGGCGGATGAAGGCGATGTTCTGAAGGGATCAGGATCGCCGCTTGGGCACGCGGGACAGGAATTCGGGCGGGCGCTTGGCGATCCATGCGAGGAAGCGGTCCATGCGGGGATCGGCGCGGATCGCCTCGGGCGTGTTGAAGTGGCGGGCAAGTTCGGCCTCGGTGAAGCGGGCGTGAACCTCTTTGTGGCAGATGTGATGGACAAGGACCGTCGGCCCGCCCTTGCCCCCTTTCAGTTTCGGGATCAGGTGGTGCAGGCTTTGCGGCACGCCCTCGGGGATGGGGCGCAGGCAGAGGGGGCAGATCGGGTCCATGCCCGGATGATGGCGCGGATCGCGGCGGGGGCAAGATGGGCCGCCACCGGACAGTGGCCGTGATGCGGTCTAGCGCCCGCGCGAGAAGAGTTGCGGGTTAAGCCCCAGTTTGGACAGGCGGTAGTCAAGCTTTGCCCGGGTGAGCCCAAGCGCGCGGGCGGCGGCGGAGACGTTGCCGTTTGCCGCCTCCAGCGCGGCGCGGTAGGCCTCGGCCTCGACCTCGGTGAAGGGGCGGGGGGGAAGCTCTGTCGGGTCCGAGGGGCTTTTGCGGATGATGCGGCCCGAGCTGTGCAGCCCTTCGACGAATTCGGGCATCTGTTCGACGCCGGTGAAGATGTGGCTGATGTCCAGATCGCCGCCGGGTTCTGCATAGATCACGCCGCGTTCGATCATGTTGGACAGTTCGCGCACATTGCCCGGAAAGCCATAGCGCAGGAGCAGGTCGAGCGCGGCGCCGCTGATGGTGCGGAGCGGCTTGCCATGGGCGCGGCCGTGCTGGCGCAGGAAATGGTCGATCAGCATGGGCAGGTCATCGCGGCGGTCACGCAGGGGCGGGATGACGATGGGCAGGAGCGAGAGGCGGAAGTAGAGGTCGGACCGGAAGCGCCCGGTTTCCAGCGCGCCCTTTGGCACGGCGGCGGAGGCCGAGACGATGCGCAGGGGCAGGCGGCCTTCGCCCAGATGCACGGCGAGGCGCGATTGCAGCGCTGCGGGCAGGGAGAAGACGTCGTTCAGAAAGAGCGTGCCGCCAGTGGCCCGTTCCAGCGCGCCCTGCGGGCCGAAGAGGGGCGGGTCGGACTGGCCTTCGCCATAGGCCCCGCAGTTGACGGCGACGAATGGGCCTTTGGGGGTGCGGCCGATGTCATGCAGGCGGCGGGCGAAGTATTCTTTTCCTGTTCCCGCCTCGCCCAGGAACATGACGGGCTGGTCGTAGCCCGCCACGCGTTCCAGCAGGCGGCGGGCGCGTTCGATACCCGTGCTGCGCCCGATGATGGTGTGGGGCATGTCCGGCACGCGGTCGGCCAGCGGGTCGACAGGGGGTTTCCACGGCTGGCTGCGCGATTGGCTGGGGGCGCGGCCGAATTCCTCCAGTTCCGGGACATCGGGGCCCCAGGCGGCGGCGTTGCGTCCGATCACCACGCAGCGTTCGGCCCCCTGACCCGCGCATTCCACCTCGCGGAAGATCACGGGTTGGCCGAGGAGGGCGGTGGTGAACCCGGCGGGGGCGCCCACCTGCATCCAGCAGGTGGGGCAATCGGACAGGCCGAAATGGGCAAGGTGCTCGGTCGCTTCGGTGCTGTCGTGCCAGTGGAATTCGCCATGGTAGTGGCCGCGCGCGATGTCGAATTCAAAGCGTTTGGTGGTGACCTTGACGAAGCCTTCCATGGTGTGAATGCGCGGTCCTGCGGCGAGGGCGGCGGTCAGGTCCTGCTGGTTGAACCGCTTGCGCACGAGTTCGGCATATTGCTTTCCCTGCAGCCAGCCGGTCCGGTAAAAGAGGCTGCGCGCCGCGTCGATGCCGAGGGACTGGATCACCTCGCGTCGCAGATGCCCAAGGACGCGGGTCTGCATCATCACCATCCGTTCGTCCGACAGCCAGATGCGCCCGTCCCCCAGCGCGAATTGCAGCGCGCCTGCCAGATCGGCCAGCGTCGGCGGCGCGCCCTCTTCCAGCAGGCGGGAATCGCCCCGCGCTGTGATTCGCGGCGCGCGGCGCGCGGCTTCGGTCAGGGTGATGCGGTTGGACATTTTTCACCATTTCATGAAGGGCTTGGACAGTTTCAGAATTTTATGAAACTGCGACAACATGTCTTTCTTCTGAAAAATACATCAAAGACAGTATCTTGAAAGGAAAATGATACATGAGATAACAATTAATTGCCATTTCGCTTCATCCACCCCCGCATGTCTGCAGAGAGGACGCTGGCTTGACTGGCGCAAGGGAGGAGAGAGAGATGGATGGAAGCCTGCACAGCTTCCTGTCGGCGGAAAGCTGGCAGGGCATGATCTTTTCCGGTGGCTGGACGGTCGCCGCCGGTGGCAAGACCGACGTGACGGCCCCGGCTGATGGCAGCCATGTCGCCTCGGTCGGCAAGGGAAATGCCGCTGATGTGGCAAAGGCCGCCGCTGCCGCGCGGGCCGCGCAGCCGGCATGGGAGGCGACCCCGGCGCAGGAGCGGGCGCGCATCCTGAACGCCGCCGCCGATGCGCTGGTGCGCCATGGCGAAGAGCTGATCCCGTGGATCATCCGCGAGACCGGGTCGATCTATCCCAAGGCCGCGATCGAGATCGAGCATTCGGCGGGCTTCCTGCGGCTGGCCGCCGTGGCCGCGCTGGAACCGGCGGGACGCATCATCCCCAGTCAGGACGGACGGCATGAGGAGCTGCTGCGCGTGCCGCATGGTGTGGTGGGCGTGATCTCGCCCTTCAACTTTCCGCTGATCCTGTCGGTGCGCGCCATCGCGGCGGCGCTGGCCACAGGGAATGCGGTCCTGCACAAGCCCGATCCGCGCACGCCCATCACCGGCGGCGTGATCATCGCGCGCATTTTCGAAGAGGCGGGTCTGCCGAAGGACCTGCTGCACATCATCCCCGGCGGCGGCGACGTGGGGGCCGCGCTCTGCGAGGACCGCAACATCGCCATGGTCAGCTTTACCGGCAGCCCGGAAGTGGGGGCCAAGGTGGGCGAGGCCTGCGGGCGCAATCTGAAGCGGGTGCAACTGGAACTGGGCGGCAAGAACGCCCTGATCATTCTGGACGATGCCGATTTCACCGCCGCCGCCGCGAATGCGGCTTGGGGGACGTGGCTGCATCAGGGGCAGATCTGCATGGCGACGGGGCTGATCCTTGCGCCAGCGGCGATGGCGGGGACGCTGGCCGAAGAACTGGCGGCCAAGGCATCGCGCCTGCCCGTGGGCAATCCGGCGACCGAGCAATGCGCGCTGGGGCCGCTGATTTCGGACCATGAGGCGGTGCGGATCAAGGGCATCGTCGATGACGCGGTCGCCAAGGGGGCAAAGCTGCTGGCGGGCGGGACGCCCGATGGCAAGATGTTCCCGGCCACTGTTCTGGCGGATGTGAAGCCGGGGATGCGCGCCTTCGAGGAAGAGATCTTTGGTCCGGTCGCCGTCGTCGTGGCCTATGAGAATGACGATCACGCGGTGGAACTGGCCAATATGTCCGAATTCGGTCTGGCCGCGGGGATCATCGCCAAGGATCTGGGCCGGGCGCGCAAGATCGGCAACCGGCTGCGGGTGGGGCATCTGCACATCAATGACCAGACGGTGATGGCCAGCCCACATGCGCCCTTCGGCGGGCGCGGGCGGTCGGGGAACGGCACCCGTATTTCGGGCCCCGCGATCTGGGAAGAGTTCACGCAATGGGTCTGGGTCACCACCCGCCCGGATGCGGTGGTCTATCCCTTCTGACCTGATCTGACCGGATGACAGCCCGGCCGCCCCCCTGCAGTGGGGCGGGCGGCCCCGGCTGGCCCGAACCCAAGGAAAACGACATGCAACTGAATGGAAAAACCATCGTCATCACCGGTGCCTCGTCGGGCATCGGGGCCGAGACCGTGCGTCTGGCCCGCGCGCAGGGCGCCACCGTCATCGGGATGGATCGCAACGATCCGCTGATCTCGATGCACGGCTTCGTTAAGGTGGATATGGGCGATCCGGCCGCCATCGACGCCGCCGTGACGGCGCTGCCGGAACGGATCGACGCGCTGGTCAATGCGGCTGGGGTGTCCGGTCTGGCCGACCGCGACGTGGTGGCGCGGGTGAACTATCTTGGCCTGCGCCATCTGACCGAGGCGCTGCTGCCCCGGCTGAAGGGCGGCGCGGTGGTCAACGTGACCTCCATCCTTGGCTTTGACTGGGCGAAGAGGCTTGAGGCGCATAAGGCGCTGGCCGCGACGGCGGGCTTTGCCGAGGGCGCGGCATGGTTGGCGAAGAACCCCGTCGATCAGGCGACCTGTTATCAGTATTTCAAGGAGGCGCTGGTCGTCTGGACCAAGAAGCGCGGCTATGACCTGTTCATGCAGCATGACGTGCGGATGAATTCGGTCGCCCCGGGCCCGGTGCTGACCCCGATCCTTGGCGAATTCGTGCAGATGCTGGGCGAGGATCGGGTTGCCGCCGACGCGGCAAAGATCAAGCGGCCCGCGCTGGCGGATGAGATCGCGCCGCCGATCCTGTTCCTGTGTTCGGACGCCGCGCGCTGGGTGGCGGGGATAAACCTGCCGATCGATGGCGGGATCGACGCGCTTTACACCTGACCGTTTCAGAAAAATCAAAGGGAGGACAACCATGTCAACGACGGGGATCACCCGGCGCCGGTTCGGCGCGCTTTTCGGCACGGCGCTGGCGGCGCCCGCCTTCATCCGTCCGGCCTTCGGGCAGGAGGCGGACAAGATCCGCATCGGCTTTGTCGGCCCCCGGTCTGGTCCGCTGGGCGTGTTCGGGGATGGCGACCCGTTTTTGGTGGAGCGGTTCAACGCCACATGGGCCAATGGCATCGAGATCGGCGGCAAGACCTACGGGCTTGAGATCGTGCTGGGCGATACGCAATCCGACCCCGTGCGCGGCAGCCAGGTCGCGCGCGACATGATCAATGGCGAGGCGATCGATGTGATGATCACCGCCTCGACCCCGGAAACCGTGAACCCGGTGGCGGATGCCTGCGAGGCGGCGGGGATGCCCTGCCTTTCCACCAGCGCGCCGTGGGAGGCCTTCTATTTCGGGCGCGGCGGCAAGCCGGGCGAAAAGACCTTCAACTGGACCTATCACATGTGCTTTGGCACATCGAATTTCGTCACGCTCTATTCGGACCAGTGGTCGAAGGTGCCCAACAACAAGAAGGTGGGCGCGCTGATCCCCAGCGATGCGGATGGCAATGCGATCCGTGCCGGGCTGATCCCCGCCCTGCAAGCCGCCGGGTGGGAGATCGTCGATCCCGGCCCCTATGAGAACGGGTCTGCCGACTTCTCGAACCATATCAACGCGTTCAAGGATGCGGGGGTGGAGGTTTGCGTCTGCTTCCCCTTCCCGCCGGATTTCCCGGTCTTTTGGCGGCAGGCGGCGCAGCAGGGTCTGGCCGCGCAGCTGAAGATCATGCAGATGGCCAAGGCGGGCCTTTTCGCGCCGGAGTTGGAGGCGCTGGGCCCCTTGGGCTATGGCCTGCATGCCGGGGCCTATTGGCATCCGAGCTTTCCCTTCGCCTCGCGTGCCGTGGGGCTGAGCAATGCCGAGTTGGCAAGCGGCTACGAGGCGGCGTCTGGCAAGCAGTGGAATCAGCAGGTGGGCGCCACGGCGGGGCTTTTGGATGCGGTGCTGGCGGCGCTGGAGACGTCGGGCGCCCCCAAGGACAAGGCGGCGGTTGCCGATGCCATGAGCAGGCTGAAGGCCGACACGGCGCTTGGCCCTGTCGACTTTACCACCGGGGCGATGGGCGGGGCGGTGCAGAACTGCACCGAAACGCATCTGGTGGGCGTGCAGTGGAACAAAGCGGCGGAAGGGCCGTGGCAGTTCCAGCTTGATGTCGTGTCGAATGCGGATCATCCGACCGTGCCGCTGACGGCCGAGATGACCGCCTACACGCTGCCGGGCTGAGCCATGGCCTCCCCACCGCTTTTGCAGGCCACCGGCATCGAGAAATCCTTCGGTGCCTTCCGCGTGCTGCATGGCGTGGATTTCCACGTCATGCCGGGCGAGGCGGTGGGGATCGTCGGCCCCAACGGGGCGGGCAAGACGACGCTGTTCGGAGCCTTGGCGGGGGCTTACCCTGCCAATGCCGGACGGGTGGTGCTGGCCGGGCGGGACGTGACCGCGCTGCCCGCCGCCGCGCGCTGCCGCATGGGGCTGGCGCGGACGCATCAGATTCCGCGTCCCTTTGCCGGGATGACGGTGCTGGAAAACGTGATGGTCGCCGGGCAGGCGGGGGCGGGTCTGTCGCAAGGCGACGCCGTGGCCTGCGCCGTTGCGGTGATGGAGCGGACGGGTCTGGCTGCCCATGCCAACCGCCCTGCGGCGACGCTGGGCCTTTTGGACCGCAAGCGGCTGGAACTGGCCCGCGCGTTGGCCACGGGGCCGGACCTGATCTTGCTGGACGAGATCGGCGGCGGGCTGACCGAGGCGGAGCTTGAGACGCTGATCGCGCTGATCCGTGCCCTTCTGGCCGATGGTCTGACCGTGGTCTGGATCGAACATATCCTGCATGCGCTGCTGTCGGTGGTGACGCGCCTTGTCTGCATGGCCGAGGGGCGTGTTCTGGCCGAGGGTGAGCCGCAGGCCGTCATGGCGCATGCCGAAGTGCGCGCCGCCTATCTGGGGAGCAGCCCGGAATGAGCCTTCTGGATTTGGAAACCGTCACCCTTCGGCATGGATTGCTGACGGCGGTGCATGGGCTGTCGCTGTCGGTCAACGAGGGCGAGGTGCTGTCGATCATCGGCGCGAATGGCGCGGGCAAGACCACGCTGCTGCGCGCCATCGCCGGGGTGCATCCCGTGGCCGAAGGGCGCATCCGCTTTCAGGGCGCCGACATCACCGGCTGGCCCGGGCATGCGCGCCAGAGGGGCGGGATCGCCATGTCGCCCGAGGGGCGGCGGCTGTTTCCCGACATGACGGTGCGAGAGAACCTGCAGATCGCGGCCGAGGGGGCGCGGCGCAAGGGCGACTGGACGCTGCCGCGCGTGGTGGAGGCGCTGCCGCAGATCGCGCCGCTTCTGGACCGGGCGGCGGGGGGCCTGTCGGGGGGGCAGCGGCAAGCGGTGGCGATCGGGCGCGCGCTGATGGCGAACCCGGCGCTGATCCTGCTGGATGAGGTGTCGCTTGGCCTGTCGCCGGTGGCGGTGGAGGGTGTCTACCAGTCGCTGGCCGCCCTGAAGGGGCGGGTGACGATGGTGATCGTCGAACAGGACCTGACCCGCGCGATGGCCTTTTCCTCGCGCCTTGTCTGCATGGCGGAAGGGCGGGTCGAACTGGACGGGCGGCCATCGGAGTTGAGCCGCGACCAGATCACGCAGGCCTATTTCGGGCTGCACAAGGAAGGAACGCAAGATGCTTGACCCGATCCTGCAAGGCATCCTGCTGGGCGGATACTATGCGCTGCTGGCGGCGGGGCTGTCGCTGATGTTCGGCGTGGTGCGGTTCATCAATCTGGCCCATGGCGATATGGCGGTGCTGGGGGCGCTGATCGCGCTGGCCATGGTGGGGGGTGGGGTCCCGGTCTGGGCCGCGATCCTGCTGACCGTGCCGGTGATGGCGGCGGCGGGCTGGGCGATGCAGGCGCTGATCTTCGAGCGGGCGCTGCGCGGGGGGTTCTTGATCCCGATCCTGACGACGATCGGGCTGGGGGCTGCCCTGCAGAACGGGATGTTCGGGATATTCGGGTCGGATACGCAGTCGCTGGGCGCGCATATCGGGTCGCTGTCCTGGTCGGGGTTCACGCTGCCGGGCGGGATCGTGCTGGGCAAGCTGCCGGTCTATACCTTCCTTGTCGCCGTGGCGGTGCTGGGCGGGCTGCACCTGATGCTGACGCGCAGCGCGATGGGGCGAGCGCTGCGCGCCACGGCGGCGGACCCGGAGGCCGCCGCGATGTGCGGGATCGATGCGCGGCGGGTGCGGCTGCAGGCGGCGGCGCTGGCCGTCGCGCTGGCGGGGTTGGCGGGCATCTTCCTTGCGATGCGCAGTCAGGTCACGCCCTATTCCGGGCCGATGCAGTTGATCTTTGCTTTCGAGGCGGTGGTGATCGGCGGTTTGGGCAATCTTTGGGGCACCCTGATCGGCGGCATGATCCTTGGCGTGGCGCAGACGCTGGGGGGCACGATCTCGGCCCAGTTTTCGGTTCTGGCGGGGCATCTGGTCTTTCTGATCGTCCTCGGCTGGCGCCTGTTTGGCGCCTATCCCGCCGCAAAAGGTGATTGGCGCGCGCTGATGCGGGCCGTGCTGTTTCCCGCCCGCAAGGAGAAGACATGATGGCCCGACTGATGCCACTGGCGGCGCAGGACCGCGCCCTGATCCTGTGTGGTGGCCTGCTGGCGATTGGGCTGGCGCTGCTGCCTGCCGTCGCCTCGGCCCTTGTGGTGGATAAGCTGACGCTGCTGTTCATCTACGTCATGCTGGCGGTGATGTGGAACCTGATGGCGGGATATGCGGGTCTCGTCTCTGTGGGGCAGCAGGCCTTTGTGGGTTTGGGCGGCTACGCGATGGTCCGGTTGGTAGAGGCGGGCATGCCGCCCTTTCCGGCGATCCTTGCGGGCGCAGTGCTGGTGGCCGGGGTGGCGTGGCTGCTGTCGGGCTTTGTGTTGCGGATGAAGGCGGGGGAGTTTGCCATCGCGACATGGGTTCTGGCCGAGGTGATCCGGTCGCTGGTGTCCTTCGATCCGCTGATTCAGGGCGAGACGGGGACATCGGTCCTCGCCTTGAATGCCATCGATCCCGATCTGCGGCGGACGACGATCTATCTGATGGCGCTGGGGGTGATGGTGGTGATGCTGGCGGGGACGTGGCGTCTGCTGGCGGGGCGGCTTGGGGCGGAATGTCAGGCCATCCGGGATGATGAAGAGGCGGCGGCCTCGGTCGGGGTGTCCACGATGCGGGTCAAGCGGCAGGTTTACATCATCGCATCGGTGGGCTGCGCGGTTGCGGGCGCGCTGTGGCTGGCCAGCGCCATCACCTTTCAGCCGCGCACGGCCTTTGGCGTGCAATGGTCGGTCTTTATGCTGTTCATGGTGCTGGTGGGGGGATTTGGCAGCTTTACCGGCCCGATCCTTGGCGCGGTGCTGTTCTTTGCCCTGCAGGAGGTGTTCGGCGATTTTGGTGCGTGGTATCTGGCGGGGCTGGGCGTGGTGGCGATCCTTTTTGCGCTGTATCTGCCGCGCGGTCTGGTGGGGCTGTGGCAGGATCGCGGGCGGGACGAGCCGTTGAGCATCCGCAAGCGTCTGGCTGCACCGGGCGATCAGGTCTGAACGCCGTCACGGGCTGCCGGCAAGGCGCAGCGCGGCGGCAGGAAGCAGGGCGAGAGGCAATTCCTCTTCGACGGCGCCTGCCTTCTTGGCCTCTTTCGGCATGCCATAGACGACGCAGGACCCTTCGTCCTGACCAAGGGTGCGCGCCCCGGCATCGCGCATTTCCTTTAGGCCGCGCGCCCCGTCATCGCCCATGCCCGTCATGATGACGCCCACCGCATTGCGTCCGGCGGCCCGCGCCACCGACCGGAACAGCACGTCGACCGAGGGGCGGTGGCGCGATACCAGCGGGCCATCGCGCACCTCGACCTGATAGGTCGCGCCGGAACGGACGACGACCGTATGCCAGTTTCCCGGCGCGATCAGCGCCTGCCCCCGCAGCAGACGGTCGCCTGTCCTGGCCTCGCGCACGGAGATTCGCGCAAGACCGTCGAGGCGGCGCGCGAAGGCGGCGGTGAACTGTTCGGGCATATGCTGGACGATCACGATGGCAGGGCAATTCTCGGGCATCGCGCAGAGGAGGCTGCGCAGCGCTTCGGTGCCCCCGGTCGAGGCACCAATCGCGATGATGCGTTCGGTCGTGCGGGCCATGGCGGTTGCGCTGCTGGGCGGCGGGAGCATGGCATCGGCGCTGAGTTTTCCTTCGACAGGCGCAGGGTGGCGCGCCTTGCCAAGACGGGCACCGGCGGCGGCCTTGACCACGGCGCGCAGGCGGTCGTGGCTGTCATGGAGGAAGCGGCTGACGCCGATCTCGGGCTTGCAGACGATGTCGACGGCGCCAGCCTCGAGCGCCTGAAGCATGGTCTCGCTCTTGTCTCCGACGAGGGAGGAGCAGACCACCACCGGGATCGGGTGCTGTGCCATGATCTTGCGCAGGAAGGTGATGCCGTCCATGCGCGGCATCTCGACATCCAAGGTGATGACATCGGGCACTTCTTCGCGCATCCGTCGGGCGGCGGCGAAAGGGTCGGCGGCAGTGGCGATCACGCGAATGGCCGGGTCAGCCGACAGGACATCGGTCATCGCCTTGCGCACGGCGGCGCTGTCGTCCACCACAAGGACGCGTATGACGGGGTTCGCGCGCGGCGGCATGGGCTAAACCTTTCGATAGGTCGAGGGGGCCACCTGCACCAGCGACGGGGGCACAGGGGCAAGGCTTTCGGTGTGACCGGTGAAGAGCAGGCCACCCTGCCGCAGCGGCGACAAGACATGGCGCAGCGCCGCCTCGCGGCCTGAGTCATCGAAATAGATCAGGACGTTGCGCAGGAAGACCACATCTGCGGGTGCGGCGAGTGGCGGCGGGCTTTTGACCAGGTTCGCGTGGTGAAAGGTCGCGTGGCGGCGCAGTTCGGGGCCGATCCTGAACAGCGGTGCCGTGTGATGCCGTCGACGGGAGCGCATCAGATAGGCCTTGCGATAGTCTTCCGGCAGGCCTGCGATTTCGTCTTCGGTATAGACCGCGCGGGCCGCACGTTCGAGGATCGCGCGCGACAGGTCGCTGCCGGCCACCTGCCAGCGGCTGCCGCCGCGCCCGGTGCTGAAAAAGCGGTCCAGCACCATCGCAAGCGTCCAGAGTTCCGCCCCGGAGGAGCATGCGGCGCTCCACCCCATGAATCGCCAATCACGGCCTGCACCCAAGGCGACAAGCGCAGGAAGCCCCTCGCTGCAAAGCCAGTCGAACTGGCGCCGTTCGCGGAAGAAGGAGGTGGTATGCGTCGTAAGCGCCTCGATCAGGGCATCGACTTCGCCCTCCGCCCCCGGGCGCAAAAGATCGTCGAGATAGTGGTCGAACTCTGCATGACCCGTCACCCGGAGGCGACGCGACAGCCGCTGTTCGAGGAAGGCGATCTTGGTCGGCGCAATGGCGAGTCCGCCGCGCTGCCGCGCAATGCGGCAGATGAGGGCCGCCTGGTCGGGGCGCAGCCCGGTCGGCTGGATGGGAAGGAAGGGGGCATGGCTCATGATCGGAAATCGAAGATGTCCTCCGTGCCATCGCCCAGCAGGAGCCCCTGATCGAGCAGCATGACGAGGCGCCCGTTCAGGCGTGCCACGCCGCGCAAAAGCCCGTTGCGCGGCCCGCCGGGCCCCATCTGCGGTGCGGGTTCGATCCCGTCGGGCGCGATTTCCACCACGCTCAGCACCTGATCTGCGATGACCCCGACGGAGCGACCGGTCGCCCCGCCCCGTTCGACCACCACGATCCGGCGCCCGCGGGCGGCATCGGGCTGCACCCCGAGGCGGTGGGAGACATCCATCACCATCACGCCTTCGCCGCGCACATCGATCAGGCCAAGCACATCGGGCGGTGCTTCGGGCAGAACGGCCATAGGCTGTTCGTCAAGGATTTCGCGCACCGTCTCCACCTCCAGGGCGAAGAGCTGGCCACCGATGCCGAAGGTCAGATAGATCGTCGGATCTTCGGTGGGCGCGGCGCTGGTCCCCCTGTCGGGCCGTCCTGCCGCCGCCGGGCGGTCTTGGCCTGTCGTGGTTGCGGTATCGTCGGTTGGGATCGTGGGCATCGATCGGTATCCTGAATGTGCGTCATGCGCGTCACCGGGTCGGGCCTCGGTGCCACCTCTGCGATGATCCGTCCTCCACCGCCACTGCGGGAGGGAAAGGGTCGTCTTCTGCGCCGGGACATCCGCGCGGCAGGGATTGTGTCATCTGCCGCGCGGGGTGGGAGGTCAGTAGCGTTCGAAATCCGCATCCGACAGGGACGCATCCTGCATGTCGAGATGCACGCCGGCGAGGTGACCGTTCCCCTGCCCCTTGCCATTCAGCGCGGGCTTGCGTTGGGCCGATCTGGGCCGAGGCAGGGTGGTGGCGTGGGTCGGGCGTGGCGCTGCGGCGCCCCTGATGCCGGGGACCGCCGCGCCGCGCATGGCCAAGGCGGCAGTTTTGTCGCCCAGACTGAAATAGGCGATGACGCCGCGCAGCTGTTCCGACTGCGTGGCCAGCCCTTCGGAGACCGAGGCAGCCTCTGTCGCGGCGGCGGCGTTCTGCTGGATCACCGCGTCGAGTTCGCGGATCGCGCCATTGATCTGATCGGCGCCGACGGTCTGTTCACCGGTGGCGGCGCTGATCTCTTGCACCAGATCGGCGGTCTTCTGGATGGCGGGCACGAGGGCGGCCAGCATCTCGCCCGCCTTCTGGCTGACCTCAAGAGTGGTGCCCGACAGCTGGCTGATCTCTGCGGCGGCCTGTTGGCTGCGCTCGGCAAGCTTGCGCACCTCCGAGGCGACGACGGCGAAGCCCTTGCCATGTTGGCCCGCGCGGGCCGCCTCGACCGCCGCGTTCAGGGCGAGAAGGTCGGTCTGGCGGGCGATTTCCTGAATGATGTTGATCTTTTCCGCGATCGTCTTCATGGCGCGGACGGCGTCTTCGACGGCCTTCCCGCTTTCGGCGGCCTCGCGCGCTGCCTGTGTCGCGATCTTTTCGGTCTGTGCGGCGTTGTCGGCGGATTGCCGGATGTTCGCCGTCATCTCTTCCATTGAGGCCGATGCCTTTTCCGCCGCCGCCGCCTGCTCATTCGCGCCTTGGCTCAGCTGTTCGGCTGTCGCGCTCATGGCTTGGCTGCCTTCGGCCACGCCTGCGGCGCTGTTGGTGGCGTTGGTGACCACCTCGCGCAGGCGGGTCAGCATCTTTTCAAGTGCAATGCCCATGACATCGACATCCGAGCGGCGCCGCAAGTCGACCGTGAGGTCCCCCGAGGCGATCTTGTCTGCCGCTGCACCCATGCCGCGCAGGTTGGCGATCATTTCAGAGAAAGATGTCATCAGATCGCCGATTTCATCGCGGGAGGTGGCCCGGACGTCCACCGACAGGTCCCCGGCTGTGACCCGGCGCGCTGCCTCTACCGCCGCCGAAAGCCCGCGGCTGATCGACAGCGACATCCAAATCGCCGCGACGGTGCCGATCACCATGGCGAAGGCGGCGACACTCACAAGGATGTTGCGCGCGGTCACATAATCCAACGCGCCCGTTGTTCGGGCCGTGCCCATCGCATCGCTGTTCAGGGCCACCAGTTCCGTTGACAGCCGAATGAGCGTATCGACCAAGGGAAGCATCTGCGCATCGCGCAGTTCAGTCGACCGGACGGCGCTGTTCATCGCCGCGAGTTCCAGCACTTCTGCAGAGGTTGCGCCGAAGGTTTCGAACTGGTCGCGCAGCGCGGCCCGCTCATTTCGGGCCACGGCGCCCATCGCCTCGTCCAGAACGTCGAGTCCCTGCGCCACGCTGGCGAGAAGGTCCGTCGCCCGCTTTGTCTGAGTGGCAATCTCGGCATCGTCGTCGCTGAGGATCGCGTTGCGTTGCGCAAGGATCGCCTCGATCAGGTCGCCGTCGATCTGTGTCAGGGTCATCCTGACGCGGTCCAGATCGGGAATGGGCGAGGTGCGGGTCGTGGCTTCGATTTCTTCGATCAGGCGGCGCATCTGCGTCGATGCATCGTGGCCGGGTCCGAAGCTGAGGGCGGCTGCGCGCTCCTTCGAGGCGAGGCGCGACTGCTCTGTGATCGCGTCGCTGATACCGACCAGATCGGTCAAGGTTGTGCGCATCTCGTCAAGGATGCGTTGCCCGTCCCCGTGGGCCAGAGTGTCCAGCTCGTCGATCAACGCCCCGTTCTGCGACCGGATTTCGTCGATCCCGGACTCCAGCGCCGCCATCTCTGCATCCATCCCGGTAAGGATATGGGCATTGATGCGGTCGGAGAGCGTCATGATGCCCAGCGTCAGTTCGTTGGCGAGGCGGAGCTGATTGGCCTTGTCATCGACGATCGTGGCCAAAGTGTCGTTCGCCGCCGATAGCCGGGTGATCGACACAACAGACAGGGCGGCCACGAGCAGCAGGACCATGGCGAAGGCGGTGACGAGCTTGGTCTTTATGGTCAGTCGCATGAGAGGACTCCGTCAGGCGTTGGGGGCCGGACGGTCGGCGTCCGGGGCGAAAAGTGTGTCGGGATCGAGTAGGACGACGAGCATGTCGTCATGGCGGGCGACGCCGCGGACAAAGGCCGCGGGCCAGCGCGCGCCCAGTTCGGGCACGGGTTCAAGGCGGGTCGGATCGACCTCCACCACCTCGCGCACGGCGTCGGCTTCGATGGCGATTCGGCTGCGGATGCCCGACACGAGAAGTTCCAGAACGATGAAGCGGGTGGCCTCGGCCGTTGCGGCGGGCGGCATGCGCAGGCGCAGACGGACGTCGAGCATGGGCGTGACGATGCCGCGGACGTTGATCAGGCCGGGGGCATGGGGCGCGGCATTGGGCACCGGTGTCACGGGGAGCGGATCGATCACTTCGTGGATGGTCGTGACGGGCAAGGCGAAGGTTTCGCCGGCCAGACCGAAGACGAGAAGCGTGAGCGCCTGCGTTTCGGCGATGGCGTCCTTGGGGGCTGTTCTGGGCATGCTGCGCTGACTCATGCGGCTTCGATGATGATGCGCGCCTCGGCCACGGCGCGGCGGGCCAGCGAGGCGACGTCGATGATGAGGGCGACCGTCCCGTCGCCGAGAATGGTCGCGCCCGAGAGCCCCTCGACCCCGCGGTGATAGGCCGAGAAGGTTTTGATCACGGTCTGGTGCTGGCCGACGATGTCGTCGACGATCAGGCCGATCTGCAGCCCGTCGCATCGGACGACGACGAGGCGGCGTCGGGCCATGCCCGAGGGCGCACGCGCGAAGACCTGATCGAGATCGAGCCAGGGGACGAGGGTTTCGCGGATCTGCATCATGGTTCGGCCGCTGGCGCGGTGCCGCTCCACATCGTCGAGTTCGACGCATTCCTCTACTGCCGCGAGGGGGATCACGAAGGTGTCGGCGCCGAGGCGGACGAGAAGCCCGTCGATGATGGCGAGGGAAACCGGCAGGCGGAGCGTGAAGCGTGCGCCCTTGCCGGGCTGCGAGGACAGGTCGACCGTGCCGCGCAGCGCCTCGATCGCGGTCTTGACGGCGTCCATGCCGACACCCCGGCCCGAAACCTTGGTCACATTTGCGGCGGTCGAAAAGCCCGGGGCGAAGATCAGCTGGTAAAGGTCGTGGTCGGTGGGGGTAGCCTCTTCCCCGATCAGGCCGCGCGCGATGGCCTTGGCGCGGATTGCCGCCGCATCAAGACCGCCGCCGTCATCGGAAATGGTGATGAGGACTTCGCCGCCTTCCTGACTGGCCGACAGCTGGACGGTGCCGCGTACGGGCTTGCCGCGCTGGCGGCGCAGGTCGCCATCCTCGATCCCGTGGTCGACGGCATTGCGGATCATGTGGACCAGCGGTTCGGTCAGACGGTCGATCACGTTCTTGTCGATCTCGGTCTCGCCGCCTTGCGTGAGCAGCGTCACCTCCTTGCCAAGCTCGGCGGACAGGTCGCGGACGACACGGCGGAACTTGCCGAAGACGGTTTCGATCGGCAGCATACGGATGGCGAGTGTCGCCTCGCGCAGGCTGCCGACGAGGCGGCCCATCTCTTCTGACAGGGCTTCGAGGTCGGGGTTTCCCAAGCGGTCGGCAAGGCCTTCAAGGCGCGCGTGGCAAATGACGAGTTCGCCGAGCTGATCCACGATCTCATCCAGACGGCTGGCTGGCACGCGGATCGTCTCGCCCACCGAATCGGCCTGTCGCGTCAGGCGTTCGGCGGGCGGGGCGGGATCGGTTATGTCCGCTGGAACGCGGCTGGCTTCGACGCCCACTTCGGTGATGGCGAGTTCGGCATCGTCGGCGAAGATGAAGACCGCCTCGATGGTTGCGCGCGGCTCGGCTGTGACAAGTCGCACCGTCCAGCCGAGATAGGAGGCAAGCGGGTCGAGATCGTCCAGATCGGGCACATCGCGCACATCCGCCCGGCAGGACAGCAGCTGACCGAGGTCTCGCAACTCAGATATCAGGAGGTCGGGCCGCATTCCGTTGCGCAGCGCGTTGCGCGCGGGCCGGAAGGTGATCTGCCAGAGTCGTTCGGGGGCGGAGGCGGCGGTCGTCCCGCCCTGCCCGGCATCGGGCGCGATGGTCGGCGTATCGCTTGACCCCACCAGCGCGGCCAGCCGCGCGATCAGGCCGCTGCCCTGTGGGCCGGTGGCAAGCGATGCTGCACCGTCACCGTCTTCGCCAATGTCGAGAAGCGCCTTCATATGGTCGCGCGCATCGAGGGCGAGGTCGATCAGCCGCTGGTCGATCCGGGCGCGACCTTCGCGCACGCGATCGAACGCCTCTTCGAGATGATGGGTGAAGCGCGACAATTCGGTGAAGCCGAACATCGCGCCGGAGCCCTTGATCGTGTGCAGCACGCGAAAGACCGAATCGACGGCATCTGCATTCGCGTCCCGTTCAAGATCGAGAAGCTGCGCTTCGAGCCCTTCGATCAGTTCGCGGGCCTCTTCGACGAAAGTGGCTACGGCCGGGTTCATCTGGGTCATGGTCAGCCTGCCAGTTTGCGCGCAACCGCGACGAGCATCGGCCCGTCGAAGGGTTTGTTGATCCAACCGGTGGCCCCTGCGGCCCGGCCTGCATCCTTCAGTTCGGGCTTCGTCTCGGTCGTGAGCATGATGATCGGGACGCCCGCGCCGAGCGGGGACCGGCGCAGCGCGGTGATGAATTCGATGCCGTTCATCCGAGGCATGTTGAGGTCGGTGATGACGAGGTTCACGCGTTCCGATTGGAACCGTGCCAAGCCTTCGGCCCCGTCGCAGGCGCCGATGACGCGATAGCCATGCGGTTGCAGCGTGAATTCGATCATGTCGCGGATCGACTTGCTGTCATCCACGGAAAGCACGGTCTTCGTCATGTCGGATCCTCTTGCGTCGGGCTTGGGTCGAGCAGGGGTGCGGCATGGTCGCCATAGCCGGCGAAAGCCCCCTTCCGCCGCAGCGAGGCCGCCGTCGCGGCCAGAAGCTGCAGCGCAAAGGCCGTCGGCCTGTCGTCGGACAGATCCAGCCGCAGCGGGCGGGAATCGCTGGCCGCAGCGATGTCGGCGCGCAGCCGTTCATGCAGCGCGATGGCCGAGCGCGCGTCGCAACCGGAGTCGATCACGACCGAGTCGGTGCCTGCTGTTCCGCCATCTTCCATCGCTCGATCCCCTTGCGGTTTCGCTAGAGGCCTCAAGCATAGGCGGCAGGCGTTTCGCATCTCTTAAGCCGCGTCATCGCGTCTGCGTCGGCCCTTGCCGTGCCTTGCCGTCCGGCGGAACGGTTTATCAACGACTTCCCCCTAGACAGGACGGCGCAAAGCAGGAAGGGGGCGAGGATGGCACATCCGGTCGACGCGCTGCGCGGCCTTGGTCGCGGGATCGACGATGCCTTCACGCAGTTCGTCGGGGTCATGGCGGACCTGCGTGCCCAACTGCAGGACATGGATGCGCGTCTGAACCGGCTGTTGCTGCTGCTGGAGGGGCAGCAGGGCCGGATGCTGGTGCTCGGCATCGTCGAGGATGCGGTCGCCGAGGTGTCGAAGGCGCTGCAGGAGGCCTCGTCTGCGGCCAGCCCCCAGCGCGTTCTGGCCGCAGAAGACGCCGCGTGCCGGGCTTTGGACGAGATTTCGGATCGGGCGCGCAGCCTTGATGCCATCGCCAACCTGACCTTGATCACGGCGCAGTCGCTTTGCGTGCCCGGCTTTCACGACTATGTCGCGGGTCTGCGCAAGCTGGGGCGCGATGTTGGTGAAGCTGTGCAGCGGCTGGCCGATCTGATGGCGGGCCTGCGCCTGCGGCGCGCCTTGGCCGGACGGCAGTTCCGACAGGCCACGACCGGCCTGTCCAAGGTGGAACTGCGCATCGCCGAGCTGCGCGAACGGCAGGCGGAAACGGCGCGGCTGCTGACCCTATCGCGGGATCGGGCGGCCGAACAGGCCAGCCGCCTTCCCGAGGTGACGGCACGCGAAACGGGCAGCCTGCTGCGGGCGATGCAATTCGCCGATGCCATGGCGCAGCGTCTGGATCATGCCGAAAGGATCCTCGCCCGCGCGACCGAGCCGGCCACGGCGCTTGCCCGCGCGCAGATCGAGGCTGTCGTCACGGATGGCAGGTTGGTTGCGCAGGATGTCACGGCTAGCCTTGCGGCGATCCGCGCGGCCTGTGCCGATGCCGCGCGGTTGCTGGCGGCTGAAGATCGCTCTGATGCCGCCGCCGTCACGCAGGCGCTGCTGATGGGCCGGGGCATGCTGGACGCGCTGCTTGCCGAGGCGGGCCTTGCCATGGCCGCGATCGACCGCGCCGCTGCGGAGGTCAGCCCCGTTGCCGCCACGGCAGACCGGGCCGTCGCCGAATTTGGCACGGTAGCGCGTGCCACGGTGCAGGTCCGGCTGGCCGCGTTCAATGCGGCGCTGCTGTCGCGGCACGGCGGCGAGGGACGGCAGGCGATGACGGTGTTGTCGATCGAGGTCAGCGGTCAGGCCGAAGCCTGTGCACGGGCGGCACATGCCTGCCGTCGCGCGATCACGGACCTGTCCCTGCCCGAGGACATGGCCGCTTTTGCGGCCGTTGCGGCGCGGACCGTCCCGCTGCGCGCGGCGATTGAAGAGGCGGCGCGCGCGCTGGACGCGGTGATGACGGCGCTGGCGGATGTCGATGCGCTGCGACGTGAGACCATCGCCAACCTGCACCATCTGGATCGCACAGGGGCCATCGCGCAGGAGGCGCTGGCGCAGATTCTGGCGGGGGTGGAGGGTCTGGCCGCGCTCGTTTCCGGCTGGCCGTCGGAGATCGGGGCTGCGGGAGAGGATCTCGGCGCTTTGATGGAGCTTTATACGATGGAGGCGGAACGGGCCGTCCATCGCCGCCTGCTCGGCCTGCCCGAACCCGCACCACCCGCCCGGATCGCGGTGGCTGCGGCGGATGACATCCTTGCCGAGGTGCTGTTCTGAGGGTGGCGCGGTCGTACGGCCACGGCTGATCGCCCTCTGCGCTGCACGCCGCCGGACGGGGGCGATGTGCGGGACGGAAATCATCGGGCCCCCCTTGCCCCTTTTCCGTTTCGGGATCAGGTGGTGCAGGCTGTGCGGCGCGCTTTCGGGGCGGCGGCGCAGTCGGATGATGGCGCGGGTGATGAGGGCGTGATGGATGCGCTTGTGATCGGGGCGGGGCCTGCGGGTCTGATGGCGGCCGAGGAATTGGCCCGCGCGGGGCGGCGCGTCGTGATCTGCGAGGCGAAGCCTTCGGCGGGGCGAAAGTTCCTGATGGCAGGGAAATCCGGGCTGAATGTCACCAAGGACGAAGGGCAGGCGGCCTTTCTGGCGGCCTATCGGGCGGGTTGGCTGGAGCCGGTGCTGCAGGCCTTCGGGCCGGATGCGGTGATGGATTGGTGCAGGGCGCTGGGGCAGGAGGTGTTCACCGGTACCTCGGGGCGGGTGTTTCCGGTGGCGATGAAGGGGTCGCCCCTGCTGCGGGCTTGGCTGGAACGGCTGGGCACGGCGGGGGTGGAGTTGCGGTTGCGCTGGCGCTGGACGGGGTTTCAGGGCGATGGCTGGCGGTTCGATACGCCGGGCGGGGTGCAGGTGCTGCGCCCCCGTGTCGTGGTGCTGGCGCTGGGCGGGGCAAGCTGGCCCCGTCTGGGATCGGATGCGTCCTGGGTGCCGTGGTTGCGGGAAAAGGGGGTGGAGGTCGCGCCGTTCCGGCCTGCAAATATGGGTTTTGCGGTGGACTGGTCGCCGCATATGGCGCGGCATTTCGGACAGCCAGTGAAGGGCGCGGCCTTGCTGGTGGGCGGGCGGCGGGAGCGGGGGGAGTTCGTCGTCTCGGCGCGCGGGATCGAGGGTGGCGGGGTCTATGCCGTTTCGGCGGCCCTGCGCGATGGGGCGGCGCTGGTGGTGGATTTCCTGCCCGATCTGGCCGAGGCCGAGGTGGCGGCGCGGCTGGCGCGGATGAAGCCCGCCGAGACGCTGGCCAACCGGCTGCGCAAGCTGGGCCTTTCCCCGGTGGCGGTGGCCTTGGTGATGGAGTTCGGACGGGCGCTGCCGGTTCTGCAGGCGGTGAAGGCGCTGCCCTTGCGGCTGGCCGGGCCGCGGCCGATTGCAGAGGCGATTTCTTCTGCCGGGGGGATCACGCAGGCGGCGCTGACTGAGGGGCTGGAGCTCAAGGCGCTGCCGGGGGTGTTCGCCTGCGGCGAGATGCTGGATTGGGAGGCCCCGACGGGCGGGTATCTGCTGACGGGATGCTGGGCCACGGGGCGCTGGGCCGGGCGGGCGGCGGCGGCTTCGGGCGGCACTGCCGGGGCGTAACCGTCTTCCAGAAGCACTGTGAAGGCCCTTTCATCTTGGTTCCAAATACTCTCAGGGGGTGAATTGGCACGCCGAAGGCGGGGCAAGAGGGGGCGGAACGCCCCCTGAACGCGGAGCCGGACGCGCGGAACGCGCGGGAGGCGACAGAAAAGGCTTGCGCGGCCCGCTTGCGGGGCGCGCGCTGATGGGTCAGTGGCTGCGGGTCAGTGGATGGTCTGGCCCAGTTCCGCCAGCAGGTCGGGCAGAGTGCGGGCCTTCAGGGGGCCGTGGGTCAGGGCGGACAGGGCGCGGTGCAGACCGTCGATATCCTCGATCCGCAGAAGATCGACCTGCGACCACCAGGCCCGACCGGCGGGCAGGTCTTCGGTCAGGATGGAGGTCAGCACCTCTTCCAACAGCTGCCGGGTGGCGCGCTGAGCGCAGGGTGTCCCCAGATCGAGCCGCGTCTTCAGGCGCAGGCGCAGGGCAGGGGCCTCTTCCTTGGGGTGCGGGGGATGGGTCCAGCCATGGATCATCCATCCGGCCTGCCCCGGTTCGGCAAGGACGGAACCGCAAAGATCGCGCCCCAGTCGGGCCGAGCGGCGCAGCGCCCCGTCAGGGGCCGCCTGATCGCGCCATTCGGCGCGCAGATAAGGGGCGAGGATTTCGGAAAGTGTGGTGGCCTGTGGCGCGCAGATCATCGTGGCATGTCCCTTGGTTCCGGGCCGGGTGTCCGGCCGTGATCGAAACGCGGTCCTGTCGAGATCCGGTGCAGGCTGGTTCCTGCGCGTCCTCCTCGCGCAGGAAGTGTAACGGGTGCCCGTCCGCGCGTCTTAGTCATCAGCATGACGCGCGGACGTGAAGGGATGATGAATGTCAGCCGTGCTTGATCATCACATGGCGGACGACGGTGTAATCCTCTAGCGCATAGGCCGACATGTCCTTGCCGTAGCCGGACTGTTTCAGCCCGCCATGGGGCATTTCGTTGGTCAGCATGAAATGCGTGTTGATCCAGGTGCAGCCATAGCGCAGCCGCGCCGCCGTCGCCATCGCGCGGCCCACATCCTTGGTCCAGACCGACGAGGCGAGGCCGTAGTCGCTGTCATTGGCCCAGTTCACCGCTGTGTCCACATCCGAGAAGGGGGTGATGGAGACGACGGGGCCGAAGACCTCGCGCCGGACGATCTCGTCTTCCTGCTTGGCGCCGGCGATGACGGTGGGGCGGTAGTAGAAGCCCTGATCCATTACCTCGCCGCCCGTTGTGATCTCGATATGGTTCACCTCGCGGGCGCGGTTGACGAAACTGGCCACGCGGTCGCGCTGGCGCAAGGAGATCAGGGGGCCGATCTCGTTCGTGCTGTCATCCTCATTCCCCAGTGCGATGGTGGAGACGGCGGAGGTCAGGTCGGCCACCAGTCGGTCATAGACCTTTTTCCCGGCATAGATGCGGCAGGCGGCGGTGCAGTCTTGGCCTGCGTTGTAATAGCCGAAGGCGCGCAGGCCATCGACCACCTCGCCCACATCGGCATCGTCGAAGACGATCACGGGGGCCTTGCCCCCCAGTTCCAGATGCGTGCGCTTCACCGTCTTGGCGGCGGCATCCAGCATTTTCTTGCCCGTCGCAACATCGCCCGTCAGCGAGATCATGTCGACCTGCGGGTGGTTGATCAGGTAGTTCCCCACCGTCTGGCCCCGGCCAGCCACGATGTTGACCACACCTTCGGGCAGTTCCTCGGCCAGAATGCGCGCCATCTTGAGCGCCGTCAGCGGCGTCTGTTCGGACGGTTTGAACACCACCGTGTTGCCGCCACCGATGGCGGGGCCGAGTTTCCACGCCATCATCATCAGCGGATAGTTCCACGGCGCGATGGAGGCGACGACCCCGATCGCGTCGCGCCGGATCATGGAGGTGTGGCCCGCGAGGTATTCGCCCGCCACCGCGCCATGCTGGCAGCGGACGGCGCCTGCGAAGAAGCGGTAGCAATCCACGATGGCCGGAATCTCGTCATTGCGGGCGGCGTTGATCGGTTTGCCGCAATTGAGCGCTTCCAGCGCGGCAAAGCTGTCTGCCTCGGCCTCCACCCGATCGGCGATGCGGAGGAGGGCGGCGGCGCGTTCGGCGGGGGTGGTGCGCGACCATGTCTCGAACGCCTTGCGGGCGGCGGCGACGGCGCGGTCCACCTGCGCGGTGGAGGCTTCTGGCACCTCAAGGATCAGGCCGCCCGTGCGCGGGTTAAGGATCTGTTCCTTGGCCTCCTGTCCGGCCTCGAAGGCGGACCCGATCAGAAGCTGGGTGTCGATGGTCATGAGTGCGCTGTCCATTTGGACCTCCCTTTCATTTGCCCGCACCGGCGGTCTCGGACCCGCCGCGGGTGAGGTAATAGGCGATGAGGATGGGAACGAAGGTGGCTGTGAAGACGACGATCGCGACCACGTTGGTGACGGGCCGCTGACGCGGACGGACAAGTTCCTGAAGCATCCAGATGGGCAGGGTGCTTTGCTGGCCTGCGGTGAAGGTGGTGACGATGACCTCGTCGAACGACAGCGCGAAGGCGAGCATCCCGCCTGCCAGAAGCGCGGTGCCGAGGTTCGGCAGCAGCACGTAGCGGAAGGTCTGGAAGCTGTTCGCGCCAAGGTCGGCAGAGGCCTCCAAGATACCGCCGGACAGGCGGCGGAAGCGGGCGACGGCATTGTTGTAGACGATCACGATGCAGAAGGTCGCGTGGCCGAGGATGATGGTCCAAGTCGAAAACGGTATGTCCATGATCGAAAAGGCCGAACGCAGCGACATGCCCGTGATGACTCCCGGGAGGGCGATGGGCAGGATGATCAGCAGGCTGATCTGTTCGCGCCCGAAAAAGGAGGTGCGGGCCATGGCGGCAGAGACGAGCGTTCCGAGGATCATCGCAAGGACCGTGGCGATGGTGGCGACCCAGAGCGAGAGGTAGAGGGGCGGCCAGATATCCTCACGCTCCCACGCCACGCCGAACCATTGGGTGGTCAGGCCGGGGGGCGGGAATTGGTAGGATTTGTCCTCGGTCGTGAAGGCATAGAGGAAGATCAGAAGGATCGGCAGATGCAGGAACAGAAGGCCCCCGACGGCGGCGATCTTCAATCCCAGCGAGGCGCGGTCAGAGTGCATCGAAGGCCCCCTTCCGTTTCGCGATGGTCAGGTAGATCAGCATAATGACGATGGGGACCACCGCGAAGGCTGCGGCGAGCGGGATGTTCCCGGCGGTGCCTTGCAGCTGATACACCGCCAGCCCGATGAAGCGGGCCGAGGTGCCGACGATCTGGGGGATGATGTAGTCGCCCATGGTAAGCGAGAAGGTGAAGATCGACCCCGCGATCACGCCGGGCATGGCCAAAGGCAGGATCACCGTGCGGAAGGTCTGCGCCCGCGACGCGCCAAGGTCGGCAGACGCCTCCAGCATCGAGGTGGGCACACGTTCCAGCGCGGCCTGCATCGGTAGGATCATGTAGGGCAGCCAGACATAGACGAAGACGATGAAGGTGCCCAATGGGCTGGTCGACAGGCTGTTTCCGCCGATGCCGGGGATGGCGAGGATGGCGTTCAGGATCATCGACAGGCCCACCCCATCGGCGGCCCATGTGATGATGCCTTCCTTGGCGAGGATCAGTTTCCACGCATAGACCTTGACCAGATACGACGACCAAAGCGGCAGCATGACGCCAAGGTAGAAGATGGCCTTCCATTTGCCCCGCGCGAAGCGAGCGGCGTAATAGGCGATGGGGAAGGCGATGATCGCGCAGCCAATGGTGACGGCGGCGGACATGACCAGCGTGCGGATGATGATGTCGAGGTTCTGGGCCCGGAAAAGCTCGGCATAGGTTTTCAGCGTGAACTCGCGGTTCACCATGCCGGAGAATTCGTCGATCGAATAGAAGCTCTGCAGCAGCAGCGCGAAGAGCGAGCCGAGATAGACGACGCCCAGCCAGAGGAGCGGTGGGGTCAGGAGGACGGCGAGCAGCAGGCGCGGATGCCGCCAGAAGAGGGCGGTCAGGCGGTCGGCAAGGCCGCGTTCGGGGAGGATGGCGGGGGTGGGGGAGGTCATCCCTCGCCCTCCATCACATGGAGCGCGGACGGGTCGAAGGCGAGGCCCACGGTCGCGCCCGGCTCCGGCACGGGTTGGCCTGCGGGCAGGAGGGCCGCGACTTCGGTGCCGTTCAGCGCGACGGAGAGACGCGAACCTGCGCCAAGGTAACGGATGCCAGTGACGGTGCCCGCCAGCGCCACGCCATCGGCGGCGGTGACGCGCAGCATCTCGGGGCGGAGGGAGGACCATTTGAGCGGCCCACCGAAGGCGCGGGTCACCTCGGGCGGCAGGACGTTGGAGGAACCCACGAAGTCGGCCACGAAACGGGTGCGGGGGCGGGCATAGACCTCGGCAGGTGTGCCGATCTGGGCAATTTTGCCTTCGTTGAAGACGGCAAGGCTGTCGGCCATCGACAGCGCCTCGCCCTGATCGTGCGTCACGAAGACGAAGGTGATGCCAAGGCGGGATTGCAGGGCCTTCAACTCATCCTGCATCGCCTCGCGCAGTTTCAGGTCCAGCGCGCCGAGCGGTTCGTCAAGCAGCAGCACTTTCGGTTCGTTCACCAAGGCGCGGGCAAGGGCCACGCGCTGCCGCTGGCCGCCCGAAAGCTGTGCCGGTTTGCGGTCGCCATACCCTTCCAGCTTGACCAGCGACAGCATCTCTTCGGCGCGGGTGTCACGGGTGCGGCGGTCGACGCCCTTGACCATCAGCCCGTAGCCCACGTTGTCGCGCACATTCATGTGGGGGAAGAGGGCGTAGTCCTGAAAGACGGTGTTCACATTGCGCCGGTTCGGGGGGATGTCGCCCACATCCTGCCCGAAGATGCGGATCGTGCCGCCCGTGGGCTTTTCAAAGCCGGAGATAAGCCGCAGGCAGGTTGTCTTGCCGGAGCCGGAGGGGCCGAGCATGGCGAAGAACGATCCTTCCGCGATGGTCAGATCGACGCCATCCACCGCCTTTACCGGGGCGGAGGCGGGGCCGAAATGGCGGGAAACGCGGAGGAATTCGACAGCGGCGGTCATGAGGGGGCAGGCCTCGACAGGCAAAAGGGAGGAGAGGGTGCGCGCAGGAGCGCACACCCTATGTGTTCGGAGAAAGGCCGGTCAGCGGCCGCCGATCACGCCGATATAGTCGGACACCCAGCGGTAATAGGGCACGCAGGTGTCTTCACCCTGCGAGCAGTCGGCAACCGGGGTGGTCCAGAAGCGGATCTTGTCGAAATCGTCCAGACCGTTGGCGGTGCAGCCCTCGGCCGTCTGCATCCCACGCCCATCGGTGCAGGCTGCGGGAACCGACGGGTTCGCGCCGAACCAGACCGACAGGTCGGATTGCAGGTTCGAGGACAGCTGATGTTCGAACCACATATAGGCGCAGTTCGGATGTTCCGAGTCGACATGCAGCATCGTCGTGTCGGCCCAGCCGGTGGCGCCTTCCTGCGGGATGGTCGAGGCGACGGGGGCGCCGCCGGCCTTGAGCAGGTTCACCTGGAACGGCCATGAGCCGGAGGCGACCACACCTTCGTTCTTGAAGTCGTCGATCTGGATGAAGGCGTCATGCCAGTAGCGGCTGACGATTTCGCGCTGTCCGCGCAGCAGGTCGAGCGCGGCCTTGTACTGATCCTCGTTCAACTCATAGGGCGAGGTAATGCCAAGCTCCGGCTTGTGGAACATCAGGTATTGCGCGGCATCGGCGACGTGGATCGGCCCGTCATAGGCCTGCACGCGCCCCTTGTTCGACTGGCCGTCGGGCAGGGTCTGTTCTTCGAAGACGACGTTCCAGCTCGTCGGCGGTTCCTTGAAGACCTCGGTGTTGTACATCAGCACGTTCGGCCCCCACATGTAGGGCACGCCATAATGCTTGCCGTCCACCGTGTACCACGGCGCGTTCTGAAGGCGCGGGTCGATGGTGGACCAAGACGGGATAAGGGCGGTGTTCACTTCCTGCACGCGGTCGCCCGCGATCAGACGGAGCGAGGCGTCGCCCGATGCGGTGACGAGGTCGAAGCCGCCTTCGTTCATCAGGGCGACCATCTCGTCCGAAGTGTTGGCGGTCTTCACGCTGACCTTGCAGCCAGTCGCCGCTTCAAACTTCGTGACCCAGTCAAAGGCGGGGTCGGTTTCGCCGCGTTCGATATAGCCCGCCCATGCGACAATGGAGAGCGCGCCTTCGCCGGGGCCCACTTCCGTCATCTGGGCGAGGGCGGGGGTGAGGCCGGTGATCAGGGCGAGGGCGGAGGTGGCGGCAAGCTTCAGGCTGCGTGTGGTCATGCTGGTTGATCTCCCGTTGGGTGGCGCGCATGGGCGCGGATGCCGGTTTTCCGGTCATGGGGCCGTAGGGTAGGCGCGTCCCGGCGTTTCGCAATATCAAAACGCTGATGGGTGCATTCGGTTTTTCCGATGGGTCGCGGGGCCATGTCGGCCCGCCTTGCCCGGTCATTCCGGCGAGAGGCGATCCGCAGCGCGGGCGGTGGCAGATGGGGCACGGATCACCCGGGCGGAGGGAGGGCCGGGGTCGGAGTTCGGATAACGTGACGCCGCCTTGCACCGGATGAGGCGGGGCGACCGCCGTGAACCGCTGCCGTCGGGAAAGGGCCGGATCGCATCCTGAAAAGAGAGGGAATCAGTTGCCGTCGTAAAGGCGTGATTCCGGCTGTTGCATGACCGCAGGCAGGCGCGCCGGTTCGCAAACTGCCCCTTCCTTAAGCTTTCTTGTGCTGGCGTGGCGCTGGCGGACACGCGTTCAACAGGTGGAAATGGCGCTGTCGGGGGGGATGGATGTGGGCGCAGCACATGCGCTGTACCGCCTTTTGGGTCGGGGCCGCCTTTCCCGGGGGCCAGAAGGCGACACAACCTGAGGTTATACGGAACATGCGCCCGATCTGACGGGTTTTCCCGATCTCCGGGCTGGCAGAGCCGTCCGAAACAGCCGATCCAGCCGGGGTCCACTGCCGAAAAACATTTTAAAACAGAAGATTGGTCGGTGCGGCGCGGTGATCTTTTGCTGCGTTGCAGCGGGTGCGCGCGGTGGATGGCTGCGGCGAGGCGGGTTGCTATCCTTTTGCGGGCAGAGCGGAGTGAAACTCCCCTACACACGTATAGGTTCGGGTGGGCGGCGAAACAACAGATGGAAGCCCGGCCGTGTCGGGGTGATCCGACGGGCTGCGAAAGCCGCGTTCGGTGTGGCAAAGCCAAGTTTTGTTGGGAAATTGTTGCATTAACTTTAGTAAAGAAAACTTGACTCATCGCCGACCCATCCGCAATACAGGGTTAAACGTGCATTGGACGGGGGTCCTTATGAAAAAGTATGTACTTGCTTGCGGTCTTGCTCTGGCGTCGCTTGGGTTCGGAACCGCGTCTAACGCTGCAGTGATTTCATCCGGTCAGATCAACCTCAACGGATCGGTATTGAATCTGTCGGGTATGACGGCTGGCAACCAGTACTTCCTGACAGTGTCGGGAAGCGGTGTGATTGCCGGAGATGGCCGCTTGGCCGACGCTGAGTACTTTCAGGGCGCCGTGGGCGACGCTGTCTGGATCAGTCAACGCCCCGCAGGCCCGGATATCGGCGTGTTCGTCGATGGCCTGAATGTGAACTGGGGCGCCTTCAACCCGCTGAACGTCTATCAGATCATCTATACGGCGGGTGCGTCGCAATCCGTGTCGTTGTTCTTCAATGACTCGTTCTACGGCGATAACAGGGGCTTCCTGACGGCGAGCATTAGCGCTGTGCCGCTGCCTGCCTCGATGCTCGGCCTGCTGGCCGGTCTGGCTGGCCTTGGCTTCCTGCGTCGTCGCAAGACGGCCTGAGCCGAACCGAAATGAAACTGCCAAAGCGCCGCGGGGTCCGCGGCGCTTTTGCTTTTTCGGCCCGCCTCACCTGTTGGGCACGTTGCTTTGTGCCGATCGGATGAAGTTGAGCGCAGGGGGCGAGAGGGGCGCGCCGCGTCGCCATGCAAGGCCCACCTGAACTGTGGGCAGATCGCCTGAGACATCGCGGATCTCGATCCGGTCGCCTTCCAGCGACCACGGGCGATAGACGAGGCTGGGCAGGATCGCGAGCCCTGCGCCGGTGGCCACCAGTGACCGCACGGCTTCCACGCTGCGGGTGCGGAAGGCGACTTCGGGCTTTACCGGCAAGGCGGCGGTCAGGCGTCGAGTGCTTTCCTCGATCTCATCCACCATCAGCTGGATCAGCGGTTGGCCTGCGAGTTCCTCCAGCGCGATCGCCTCTTGCTGGGCCAGCGCATGGCCGAGAGGGAGCCACAGCCGATAGGGTGATACCAGCAGGGTTTCCACCTGCAACGCCATCCGGTCCTTGACCGATGAGGTCAGAAGAACGGCCACATCCAACTCACCCCCGATCAGAAGGTGTTGGAGGTAGTCGCCATTATCCTCGATCACGTTCAGGTCGACCTGTGGGAAGGCCCGGCGAAAGCGCGACAGGATGTCGGAGAGCACGTAGCCCGCCACCAGCGAGGTGACGCCCAGCGAGAGCCGACCAGTGGCGGTTTCGGCCTCGTCCCGGAAGGCGGTGCGGGCGGTGGCGACATCGGCAAGAATCTGGCGCGCATGACGCAGGAAGGCGGAACCCTTGTGGGTGATGAGCAGCCCGCGCGCTTGCCGGTCGAAGAGGATCACGCCCAGATCATCCTCCAGCGCGCGGACCGCCTCGGTCACCGAGGATTGCGAGATGGAGAGCGCCCGCGCCGCGCCCGAGACGCTGCCTGCCTCGGCGGCGGCGACGAAGAACTGAAGCTGGCGAAGGGTAAAGGCCATGGGGCGTCTGTGCAGCGTTGATCTGGGGTGGCGGCCCCGGGGGTTTCACACCCCCGGACCCCCGTGGAGTATTTGGGCCAAGATGAAGCCCGGGTCCTGCAAGAGGGCGGGGCGGTGGCGATCAATCAGGGTGGTATAGGCGGCGAGGCGGGCGGGGGTGAAGTGATGCGCCTCTGCCAGTAGGTTGACGGTGCCGGGAACCGTGCCGTCGGCAGCAACCAGCGGTAGGTTGGCGGCGGAGCCGAGGCCCATACTCGTGATCAGCGCGTGGTCGAAAAAGACCGTAGCGAAGGCATCGGGCGTGTTGGCGATGAAGGCTTGGGCGCGCGTGATGCAGAGGTCATACCACGCATCGCGCAGGAGCGGCTTAGTGCCATGTGTGGGGTATTCCTGCGGGTGGGATGTATAGACTCGGCGGAACAGGCCCGCGCCAAGGTCATGGCTGGTGATCGTGAACAGCCGCGTGCCGAGGGCTGCGCAATCTTGATGAAGGGCGGTGAAAGCGGCGGACATGGAGTGATAAGGCCATGCCCGGGGGCGGCTGTCCAGCGATTGCGGGCCCGACCTGTGGCCCATCAGCCCCGCATCAGGGCAAGTTTCAGCAGGGCGCGTTCCATCACCGCCATGGCCGGGGCGCGCGAGGCGGAGCGCAGCGTGAGATCGGTCTCCACCAGATGGGCGATGGCGTCTTCCAGCTTTCGCTGCGGCCACATCCCCGCCTGCCGGATCATCGTGTCGCGGACCTTGAAGTTGATGCCCCGCATCCGGCCAAGCGCGGCGGCGGCCCCGCCGGGTTCGCTGGCGGCCGCGTGCAGGGTGCGGAAATGGCGCATCGCGGCGATGCAGAGGCCAACGGGCTGTGTCCCCTGCGCCTCTAGGCGCCGCAGCAGGGGGCCGATCGCTTCCACTTTCCGGTCGGCGACAGCGGCGATCAGGTCGTCGACCGCCGCTTCCACCGTGGCAGGGGCAAGGGCGGCAATCTCGGCCGGGGTCAGGGGGGTGGGGTCGCCATGTTTGTACAGCGCGATCTTTTCCAGCGTTTGGCGAAAATCGCCGGGGTCGAGCGTGCGGGCCAATGCGGCGAGATCGGTCATCGCCTCGCGGTCGATGGCGGTGAGACCGGCCTTCTTAAGCGCCTCCTCAATCTCTTCCCGCGTGGGGGGATCATCGTAAAGGCCGATGCAGATGGCGCCAGGGTGCTTTTCGAACAGGGTCTTGAGGGCGGATTTGCCCGTCAGCGCGCCTGCGGTGACGATGATCGTGGCGTCGCCCGTTCGCCAGTCGGCCAAGGCGTTGGTCAGGGTGGCGGTCAGGCTGTCGGTCGCATCCTCGACAAAGGCCACGCGAGGGCCGGGGAAAAAGCCCTGCGCCTTGATCGCGTCCGACAGGAGGGCCGCGTCCTTGCGCAGGTCGGCGGCGGGGATGCGCGTCAGGCGCATCTCGGCCTCGCCTTCAGGGCCGATGAGGGCGGCGATGACATCCTGTCGCTTGAGGGCGACGCGCATCGGATCGGCCCCGAAGATCAGCAGGCCGGGCTTGCCCGGATCGGGGCGGCTGAAATAGCGCGCGGCCTCGGGCCCTTTCAGGATCATGGGGCAAGCTTGGACGCTTCGGCGACGAGTCGCAAAAGGACCTGATCGGCCAGCATGATGGAGAGGCGGCGCGCAGCATCATCCTCGGCGGCAAGGCCCGCGACGGTGGTGCCCGTGGTCGACCACGAGGCAAAGGCACGCACGGTGCCGCCCGCGACCCGTTCGCCACTTTTCTGTTCGGTCAGCGTCCAGTTCGCGCTGCCATGCAGGGTGTAGCGGGTGGTCACGTTCGTTGCGGTGATCCCGCCCGACTGGCGTGTGGCGCTTAGCGAATAGGACAGGTCATAGGCCTGATCGGTGGCCGTTCCAAGGCGGGACTCGAGTCGGGCGACGAAGTCGAAATCCTGCTTGGTCGCTGGGTCCTGTAGCCGCACGCGCCCGCGCAGGGCCGAGGCCCCGCCATCGGGGCCATAGGCAGGTGTGAAGCCGCAGGCCCCAAGCGGTAGGGCGGCAAGGCCAAGCAGGAACAGACGACGGTCAGACCACGACATTGATGATGCGCCCCGGGACGACGATGATCTTCTTCACCGGCTGCCCGGCGAGGAATTTGACCACAGCTTCGTCTGCGAGGGCGATCTTTTCAACCTCGGTTGCAGGCATGTCCTTCGGAACGGTGATTTCCGCCCGCCGCTTGCCGTTGATCTGAATGGGCAGGGTGACGCTGTCCTCGACCAGCAGCGCGGGATCGGCCTTGGGCCACGGGGCCTGCGTCACCAGACCCGCACCGCCCAGCATCGACCAGACCTCTTCGGCCAGATGCGGGGTCATGGGCTGCATGAGCTGCGCCATCACCTTCATCGCGTCGCGCTTGGTGTCGCTGCCCGCTTGCGAGCGCTGCAGCGTATTGGTGAATTCGTAAAGCTTCGCGATGGCCTTGTTGAAGGCGAACCCTTCGATACCTTTCGTCACCTCGTCCACGGCCTTGGCCGCGGCGCGGGCCAGTGCCATGTCTTCGGGACCGTTGGCCGGGGTGTCGGAGCGCGCGATCTCATCCGCGATGCGCCAGACGCGGGACAGGTGCTTGAACGCCGCCTCGGCCCCGGATGCCGTCCATTCCACATCGCGTTCGGGCGGGCTGTCGGACATCACGAACCAGCGCGCTGTATCGGCCCCGAACTGTGCGATGATGTTCATCGGGTCGACGACGTTCTTCTTCGACTTCGACATCTTGGCCGAAGGGATGATTTCCACCGCCGTGCCGTCCTTCAGCGTTGCGCCCGCCTCGCTGCGGATCACATCCTCGGGCAGGTGGTAGACGGGCCGCCCGTTGGCATCACGCGTGAGGTAGATCTCATGCGTGACCATGCCTTGGGTGAAGAGGGCGTTGAAGGGTTCGATGGCCTTCTGCGGCAGGTGGCCGGTCTTGGCCATGGCACGGGCGAAGAAGCGGGAATAGAGCAGGTGCAGGATCGCGTGTTCGATCCCGCCGATATACTGGTCGACGTTCATCCAGTACTCGGCCTCTTCCGCGATGGTGGGCGTGGTGGCGCGCGGCGCGGTGAAGCGGGCGTAATACCACGAGCTGTCCACGAAGGTATCCATCGTGTCCGTCTCGCGCCGCGCCTTTGCGCCGCATTTCGGGCAGGTGCAATCGCGCCATGTCGGGTGGCGGTCCAACGGGTTGCCGGGCACGTCGAAGGTGACGTCATCCGGGAGTTCGATGGGCAGGTTCGCTTTAACTTCAGGCACCACGCCGCAGGTCGCGCAATGGACGACGGGGATGGGGCAGCCCCAATAGCGCTGACGCGAAACGCCCCAGTCGCGCAGGCGGAACTTCGTCACGCCCTTGCCGTAACCGTTTGTTTCGGCGTGGGAAATGGCGGTGGCAATGGCCTCTTCCCCGGTCTGGACGGCGGCGCCCGCAAAGCCGCGGACATAGGTCACGCGTTCGGATTTCATCGGCACGAACGCCTCGGACAGGGGGGCGTCCTGTTCGCCTTCGGCGACGAAGACCGCCTTGATCGGCAGGCCGTATTTTGTGGCGAAGTCGAAGTCGCGCTGGTCATGCGCGGGGCAGCCGAAGATGGCGCCGGTGCCGTAATCCATCAGGATGAAATTGGCGATCCAGACGGGCAGTTCCCATGCCGGGTCGAGAGGGTGTTTGACGCGGATGCCGGTGTCATAACCGATCTTTTCCGCCGTCTCGATTTCCTCGGCGCTCGTCCCGCCCTTGCGGCATTCCGCGACGAAGGCCGCGACCTTGGGGTCATGTTCCAAGGCCTTAGCCAGCGGATGGTCGGCCGAGATGGCGGCGAAGGAGGCGCCCATCAGCGTGTCGGGGCGGGTGGTGTAGACTTCAAGCTTTTCAAAGCCTTCGGGGGCATTCACGGTCTGAAACGCGAATTGCAGACCACGCGACTTGCCGATCCAGTTGGCCTGCATCAGGCGCACCTTCTCGGGCCAGTCGGTGAGGGTATCCAGCGCATTCAGCAGGTCTTCGGAATAGTCCGAAATTTTGAAGAACCACTGTGTCAGCTCGCGCCGTTCCACCGCCGCGCCAGAGCGCCAGCCCTTGCCGTCGATCACCTGTTCATTGGCCAGCACGGTCATGTCGACCGGGTCCCAATTCACCACGGCGGCTTTGCGGTAGACCAGACCCGCCTCCAGCATATCGAGGAACATGGCCTGCTGCTGGCCATAATACTCCGGGTCGCAGGTGGCGAATTCGCGCGACCAGTCGATCGACAGGCCCAGCGGTTTCATCTGGGCGCGCATGTCGGCGATGTTTCCGTAGGTCCAATCCTTGGGGTGGCCGCCGCGTTCCATCGCGGCATTCTCGGCGGGCATCCCGAAGGCGTCCCAGCCCATCGGGTGCAGGACGCTGTAGCCCGCCGCGGCCTTCTGCCGGGCGACCACGTCACCCATCGTGTAGTTGCGCACATGGCCCATATGGATGCGCCCCGACGGATAGGGGAACATCTCAAGCACATAATACTTGGGCTTGGCCGGATCGCGCCGCGCGGTGAAAGCCCCCGCCTTGTCCCAGGCGGTCTGCCATTTCGGTTCGGTCTGGCCGGGTTCGTAGCGCGACATCATCTTGTCCCAAGCAATCGGTTGCGCGCGCCGTTATACAAGGCGCGCGGCCAAGGTCCAGTCGGGGCGACGGGTCGTTTACAGGTTGCTGTCCTGAATCCGCAGCTGGCGGGCACGGGTAAGGATCGCATCCTCCACCGCGCGGACGGTTCCGGCATCCACCGCGCCGCCGCCGCTTGACTGCAGGGCGACCTTCAGGCTGCGCGCATCCAACGCCGGGTCCTGCACATAGATCGTGGCGCGATAGGCGCGGCCACCACCCGGCGGCGTGCCGAATCCGGTGACGATGACCCCGGTGAAGGGATCGACCGATTCGATGGGCAGGAAGTTCAGCACATCCTGCGCGGCCACCCAGAGGTATTTGTTCACCTCGACGGTGGTGTTCGGATCGGTGCCGTTGCGGAACAGGTCAAAGAAGGACGACCGGTTGGTCTGCGTGCCCTCGGCCCGCGCGGCGGCGGCGCGCTGCGCCTCGGCCCGTTCGCGGCGTTCCAGCATGACTTCGGCCGGAATGGCGGTGTCGCCGCCGCCGCGCCGGAAAAGACCGCTGTCGCCGCTGGCAAGGCCGGAACCGCAGGCGGACAAAGACAGAAGAACGCCGCCCATCAGCGCGACCCGTGCCCAGCGATGCAGGTTCATCCAGACCCCCGTAATCCTAATGGTCCGTTGTCTAGCCCAGCCAATCCGGCGTGCCAAGGCTTTTCCCCCCGCAGGCGCGCGCGGGCGCGGGGCACAAGAGGCGCAACGGCCAATCCGGGCGGCCCCGGCGGCGTGCCGGGGGCGGTTCTGGCGGGGGCAAAAGTGACTGTGGCAAGACTGCACCACGACACAGGGCTTTAACCTTCGTTGATCGTCCGTCGTTGCATTCCGGGGCGTTAAGATTGATGAAGACGTCATCCCCAACCCGGATTCCCCTGGGGTGGGCGTTCCTAAGACAACGAGGGAAAACGATGAAAAAGATTCTTCTTGCGAC
>JACVZW010000086.1 GCA_014654775.1 Paracoccaceae bacterium
GACGCCCTCATGCCCTGGAACTACAGGCCCTGAACGGTCCCGGCTTGCCGCTTACCATGAAGGCTTCGTTCACGCCATTCATCCGCAGGGCTGCCAGAGGAAGCCCCGCCGCATCCACCGCGACGGCTGCGATCCGCAGGCCCTGCCGTTCGGCCTCCCCGATGGCGGCCTGCACCAGTTGCATGGCCGTGGCCGAGCCAAGATGGTGTTGTACCACAACGGCGGCGGTCATGGCTTGCCTGCAAAGGTGTAGGCTGTCTTGACCGTTGTGAAGAACTCGGCCGCATAGGTGCCCTGTTCGCGCGGGCCAAGGCTAGAGGCCTTGCGCCCCCCGAAGGGCACATGGAAATCAACCCCCGCAGTGGGAAGGTTGACCATGACCATGCCGGCCTGGGCCGCCCGCTTGAAATGGGTGGCATGGGCCAGGCTTTGTGTCACGATCCCGGCAGAGAGACCGAATTCGGTGTCATTGGCAACGACCAGCGCCTCGTCATAGTCCCTTACTCGTATGACGCAGGCGACCGGGCCAAAAACCTCTTCCCTTGCGATGCGCATTTCATTGGTCGCGCCGGCGAAAAGTGCTGGACGCAGGAAAAGACCTTCAGTTTCGAGCTGCAAGCGTTCGCCCCCGGTGACAAGTTCTGCACCTTCGTCGCGGGCGATGGCGATGTATCGCAGGTCTTGCTCTAGTTGGCTTTCATCGACGACCGGGCCGATCTCGGTGGCAGGGTCCAGCGCATGGCCGACGCGAAGCGCCGCAACGCGCGCGATCAGGGCCGAGAGGAAGGCATCGTGGATCCCTTCGGTCACGATCAACCGGGACGAGGCGGTGCAGCGCTGGCCGGTCGAGAAGAAGGCGCCCTGTACTGCGCAGTCGACGGCCAGGGCAAGGTCGGCATCATCCAGGACCACTAGGGGGTTCTTCCCGCCCATTTCAAGCTGAACCTTGCGGCGCAGCCGGGCCGAGCTCTCGGCCACGCGTACACCAGTGGCGGTTGATCCGGTAAAGCTGATCGCGTCGATATCGGGGCTGTCCAACATGGTCTGACCTACGACCAAACCGCGCCCCATCACCAGGTTCAGAACGCCCGCAGGCAGGCCCGCACGGTGTAGGATGTCGGCGAGCGCCCAGGCGCAAGCCGGGACAAGGTCGGCGGGTTTCATAACCACTGTGTTGCCATGGGCCAGCGCCGGAGCGAGTTTCCAGGCCGGAATGGCGATAGGAAAATTCCAGGGTGTGATCAGACCCACGACGCCTACGGGTTCGCGTGTGATCTCGACCCCGATGCCCGTGCGAACCGAAGGCAAAAGCTCTCCCCCCGCGCGCAGCACTTCGCCCGCGAAGAAGTCGAAGATCTGGCCGGCGCGGGTGGCTTCACCGATGCCTTCGGCAAGCGTCTTACCCTCTTCAGACGACAGAAGTCTGCCCAGTTCCTCGCGCCGCGCAGTGATCTCGTCAGCGGCCCGTCGCAGGATCGCATGGCGCGAAAGCGGTGGCATCGCGGACCAGGCGGGCAGGGCGGCGCGGGCAGCGGCAATGGCGGCCTGCGTGTCTTCGACCGTGGCGCGAGCGTAAAGGCCAAGCGGCGCTGTCAGGTCAGAGGGGTTGCGGTTTTCGGCGAAGCTTGCGCCGACCCATTCGCCATTGATGAGGTTGAGGTGCTGCTTCATGGATAAGGTCCTTGTCAGTTGGTCGCGATCATTGCGCGCTGGTCGTCGCGGGCCATGGCGATGAGGAACGGTTCCCGGTCTTGCAAGGATTCGAATTCGGCCTTGTTGGACATTCCGCGCCAGTTCGCCCGGATCAGGCTTTGCGCGACCGCCCCGCCCAGCGTGGTGCCGGGGCCGGGGACGATGAAATAGTCCGGCGCGAATTCGCGGGCGGCCGAGCGGATCGCGGCGGTGAAGTCGTAGGGTTCGACGACCTGGTGGCCAAGCGTATAGTCGCGAAGGGCGGCGGTGGTCGCGGCACCGGGCCACCAGACATGGCCGCGCCCGTCGATCAGGGGCTTCTGCGGCTGCTGGAACAGGCTTTCCGGCAGGGCCGCCCGGCCCTTTGCTGCCACCGGGGCCTGAAGCGCCGTGTGGAAGGCCGCGTGATTGCCAAGGCGGAGGGGGAAGCGACCCTGGACCGGGGGGACCGCGGCCTCGAAGGTGGCAAGGCCCGCTTCGTTGCCCGCGATGACCAGCATCCCGCCAAGGTCGATGGAAATGGCCAGGTCAAGGCCCGGTCGGTCGCCGATGTCCCCGACCAGTGCCAGCAGTTCAGCGCGGCGGACGGGGGCGTCCTGCCAGTCCTCGCCCATGAACGGATAGACGAGCTGGCCGCCGATCAGGGCCTCTTGCATCAGGGTGCCCATGGTGTTGACCACGGTGAAGCCTTCCATGGGTCCCAGCGCCCCGGCGCAGGCAAGCGCGGAGTACCAGCCCATTGAATTGCCGGTGACCGCCACGACCTCGACGCCCTGCACCGACAGCGCATCGCCCAATGTGCAGGCGTAGATCAGGGTGCTGGCATTGTCGCCGCGGGAGTGGCGGGCAACCGAATAGGTCTGGGCCTGGTCAAGCGCGGTCAGGGTCTCTTGGCCCAGCCGTGAACGTTCGGCGTCGAACTGGGCCAGCAGGGCGGCGTCCGGGAAGGTCCGGGTCAGACTGCCCAGCTCGGCCTTAGTATAAGTGCCTCGGCCGGGGCAGATGAGAACGGCGGTCTTCATCGCGTCAGCCCCTTTGCGGACGCAAGGATATCGGCCAACGAGGGCATTGTCGCCGCATAGGCAGGGCCGGTGGCGGTGAAACTGTCCTCGGCAGTCAGGCGGGCCAGTTTCGCCTCCGGCGCTGCCTCATGGAAATGCGCCATCAACGCTTCAGCCACTCCGCCGGAGTGGCGGGTTTCGTCGACGATCAGGATATGCTTGCAGCCCTCGACGGCCTTGGTCAGCGCGGCTTTGGGCAAGGGCGAGAGCCAGCGGGTGTCGATGATGCGGGCCTTGATCCCGGCAGCTTCGATCCCCGGAAGGGCTTGATTGCTGAGGTAAACCCCATTGCCGAAGGTCACGATGGCAAGGTCTGTGCCGCCGCCGGTGACGCCCACCTCGCCCAGACCGATCCGTTCGGAGGGATCGGGATAGCGGGTCATCCAGGCCCCGTCCTTCTCGGCATGGAGGTCGCGCATTGGGTACAGGGCGATGGGTTCAAGGAAGACCACCACCCGCTGCTCCTCGCGCGCCAGGCGGACGCATTCCCGTAGCATCCGCGCGGCATCGGCCCCGTTCGAGGGCACAGCCAAGATCACCCCTGGAATGTCCCGCAGGACGGCGACGGAGTTGTCGTTGTGGAAATGCCCGCCGAAACCCTTCTGGTAGCCCAGGCCGGCGATCCGCAGGACCATCGGGTTGGTGAAGACGCCTTGCGAGAAGAAGGAAAGCGTCGCCGCCTCGCCCCGAAGCTGATCCTCGGCATTGTGCAGGTAGGCGAGGAACTGGATTTCCGGCATCGGGACAAAGCCATTCTGCGCCAAGCCGATGGCAAGGCCCAGGATCGACTGTTCGTCGAGAAGCGTGTCGATCATCCGGTCTGGGCCAAAGCGCTGGGTGAGCTTCTGCGTCACGCCGTAGACGCCGCCCTTGCGGCCCACATCTTCGCCCATCATCACGATTTCGCGGTGGGCCAGCATAAGGTCGGTCAGCGCCCAGTTGATGATGCGCGACATGATCTGCGGCTCGTCCATCGACTTGAGATCGCTGCCAAACGCTTCGGCCCTAGCCTCGGGCGTGGGGCCGTTCGTGGGCTTGCAGGGCCGCGCGGGCGGGATGAGGCTGGCCATGACCTCCTTGGCCGTCTTCAGCCGGGGGCGCTTGACGGCATCCCCAGCCACCCGCTCCACCCTTGCGCCGGTCTCGCGGTAGATCGCCAGCGCCTGGTCGGGGGTCATCACCCCGGCCTGGTCCAGCAGGCGAACAGAATGCAGGAGCGGATCCTGAGCCTCTTCGGCCTCCACCTCCTCGCGGGGCAGGTAGGTCGTGGGCATGTCGGCCCCGGCATGGCCGTAAAGCCGGATGGTGCGGAGATGGAGGAAGGCGGGCTTGCGGCGGGTGCGGATGTAGTCGGCGGCCTCACAGGCCACGCGGTAGGTGTCGTAAAGATTCAGCCCGTCGGCCTTGAAGTATTTAAGGCCTGGTCGGGCGGAAAACGTGGCCTCGATCCAGCCCTTCGGGGTCTTAGTGGAAATGCCGATCCCGTTGTCTTCGCAGACAAAAAGAAGCGGCAGGGGTACGGATTGATAGGACGTCCACTGCGCGGTGTTGAAGGCCCCTTGCGCGGTCGAATGGTTGGCCGAGGCATCGCCGAAGCTGCAGTAGACGATGGCGTCATCCGGCAGGATCGCATGTTCCGGCCGATGGCGGCGGGCGGCACCAATGGAATAGGCCGCGCCCACGGCTTTCGGCAGATGCGACGCGATCGTCGAGGTCTGCGGCGGGATCATCAGGGCCTGGCTGCCCAGCACCTTGTGCCTGCCGCCGGAAATCGGATCATCCTTCGATGAGGCGAAGGAAAGCAGAATGTCCCAGGTCGGGTTTTGCCCCGGAACCTGGCCCGCCCGGGCGATCTGAAAGGCGGCGTCGCGGTAGTGAAGGAAGGCCATGTCGGTCGGGCGCAGGGCCAGGGCGACGGCCGCCAGCCCCTCATGCCCTGAAGAGCCGATGGTATAGAACCCCTGCCCCGCCCGCTGCATCGCGCGCGACTGGCGGTCTAGCACCCGTGTCAGACAGCCGGCACGGAAGGCCTGTACCGCCAGTTCCGGTGTCAGCGGCCCTGCGGGCGCCCGCCCGGGCGGCAGATCCCGCACCGCAACCCGGCGCAGGAAATTCTCATGCACGATCTCGCAACGATCCATTAGTGAGGCAGCCCTTGCGATGGTTGTCCTCGCCATTCTTCGGCCAAGGCGTTCTGCCTGTCGGAGAAAAGCTTGCGGAAATGCTGTGTTCTCATGTCTCGCTTGCCCGGTTCGGCTCAGTTGACCCGCTCGGAGGCCGTTCCGCTGGTCAGAATCTGGATCGCTTGCTCGACCGCTCCGCGTTGCAGGGCCTCGACTGTGGCTTCGGAGTACCAGGCCGTGTGGTCCGAAAGAACCACGTTCGGCGCGGCAAGGAGAGGGCTGTTTTCTGGTGGCTCGGTCTCGAATACGTCGATCCCGGCGCCAAGGACCCGACCATCCGCCAGCGCTTCGGCCAGTGCCGTCTCGTCGACCAGGGGGCCGCGGCCGGTGTTGACAATGATCGTGCCCCGCCTGACCCGCGACAGGAACGCGGCATTGATGACATGGCGGTTCCGGGCTGTGGCCGGGGCATGCAGGGTGATCAGGTCGCTGCCCGCGGCAAGGGTCGGCAGATCGACGGCCCGGGCATCGGCGGGAAGCTGGTTGGGCTGCAGGAAGGGGTCGTGGATCAGAAAGCGGCTGACGCCGAAGGCGCGGAGGCGCTGAACGACCGCCTGGCCGATCCGGCCAAATCCGATCAGACCCACCGTCGAACCTGCGATGCGGGCGATGGGTTCGGCCTGGCCCACTTGCCAGGCCCCGGCCCTCACATCGCGGTCGCGGCTGACGATGCGGCGGCGGACGGCCAGAAACAGGGCCAGCGTATGGTCTGCCACCTCGATCTCGGCACCATAGCTGGGAACGCGGGCGACCACGATGCCACGGGCACGTGCGGCATCCAGGTCGATCGTGTCGACCCCTACTCCATAGCGGACAATTCCACGCGCACGGGACATTGCGGCAATCACCGTGGCATCAAGTACTGTGTCGCGGACAAAAATGATCTCGGATTGCGAGAGGCCCTTGGCCAACCGGCCCCGGTCACCCTGCCAGTCCAACACTTCGACCGTCAGCCCATGCGGGGCCAGTGCCGTCGTTTCAAGCGAGTGATCGGCATATCCGGGTAGGACAATGACCGCTTTCCGATCCGGCATGTCAGGCCCCTATGCGGATGACGGCCTTGCCGTCGAAGGCGCGGTTGCGCAGGCGAGCCAAGTAGTCGGGCACCTGGTCCAGGATTATCCGTGCCTCGATCATCGGGTCCAGCGTGCCGCTCGCAAGCATATCCACCAGCGCGGCCCCCATTACGGCGAAGTCGCGTTGCGTGCGCATGTCTTCTGCACCATAAGCTCCGCCCAAGGCGATCTCGTGGAGCGAGGCGGCATAGGTGTAGGCTGGCGTCTGGCTGAGGTCAGGCAGCGGGTCGACGCAGGCAAGATGGCCGTTATAAGCCAGAAGCGACAGGGACTTGCGGGCATCGTGAGGGTTGGCGACTTCGAGCATGGCATCGGCGCCAAGCCCGCCATTCGCCTCCCGAACCTGCATCGCTAGGTCGGGCGCGCGATAGTCCAGCACGACGTCGGCGCCAAGGGCGCGAGCGCGGTAAGCCTTTTCCGGCCGGGCGAGTGCGATGACCTTTGCGCCAAGTCGGTGCGCGATCTGGACGCCAAAACCGCCAACGCCGCCGGTTGCGCCCTGGATGACGATGGTCTGCCCGGGCTGCAGGCGGATCTTGCGGACCAGCGCCTGATAAGCCGTCAGCCCGGCGCAGGGCAAGGCAGCTGCGGCCTCCCAGCCGACCGTTTCGGGCAAGAGAGTCAGGACATGGGCAACCGTCGTGGCATATTCGGCGAAAACCCCCTGCCGGCGCAGGTTGCCATGCCAGACCACACGGTCACCAACCTTCCAGCCGGTTACCCCGTCGCCCAGCTTGTCGATCACGCCGGCCGCGTCCAGACCGACGACATGGGGCTCGGTCCACCACCGTGCAAGGCCGCTGCAAAGCTTCCAGTCGACCGGGTTCAGGCTGGCCGCCATGACCCTGACGCGAACCTCGCCGGGCTCTGGCTCGGGCATTGGAACATCGGCAAGGCCGGTGGTGGAAAGGTCGTCTTTGGGCTGGGAGCAAAGGATCGCGCGCATGGGACTAGGGTTTCTTCCGGTCAAGAGATCGAATAGCCGCCGTCGATGATCAGGGTCGTGCCCGTCACATAGGCGGCAGCGGGAGAGGCCAGAAACATTGCACCATTGGCGATGTCTTCGGGCTTGCCCCATGTCTTTGTGGCGGTGCGCGAGGCGATGGCCGGGCCGATAGTCGGGCTTTGCCAAAGCTCCTCGGTCAGCGGCGTTTCGATCCAGCCAGGCGCGATGGCGTTCACCCGGATGCCTTCGGGCGCATAGGCGATAGCGAGGGATTTGGTCAGCTGGCTTACGCCGCCTTTCGAGGCCGCATAGGCCGGAACCCGACGATCGCCGAAATAGGACAGCATCGAGGCTATGGTGATGATGTTGCCGCGGCTGGCGGCAAGAAGTCCACGCGCGACCATGGCATAGCGCGCCGTGCCGCCGAGGTTGACTTCCAGCACGTCCTGGAAGACATCCATCTGGTGTTCATCATCCCGGCGCACGATGCCCGCTGCGGTGACCAGCACATCCAATTGGTCGAGGCTCGCCATAAGGGTGGCGCAATCTGCATCGGATCTCACGTCGACGGCCTGCCCCTCGATCCCCTGAGCGGCGCACCAGGTCAGTTTTTCGGGCGTGCTGCCCGTCACGATGACCCGAGCACCATGGGTACGAAAGGCTCGGGCGATGCCAGCGCCAATCCCGGTTGAACCGCCGGTGACCAGCACGGTCTTGCCCGCAAAAAGGTTGTCACGAAAGGTTCCCGCCACGATCGCCCCCTCAGTTGACTGTTTCAAGCCAATCAGGCTGGACCAACTCGATCAGGTATCCATCGGGGTCCTTAAGAAAGGCTATATGTGTCTTGCCGTGCTTCATCGGCCCCGGTTCGCGCGTGATCAGCGCGCCACCTGCCCGCAGCTTTTCGGCGGTCGCATAGATATCGTGGGTTTCCAGCGCGATATGGCCATAGCCTGCGCCAAGGTCGTAGGGGCCGTGATCGTAGTTATAGGTCAGCTCGATCACCGTATTGGTTTCTTCCGGCCCATAACCAACGAAAGCCAAGGTAAATTTACCTTCAGGGAAATCCAGCTTCTTGATCAACTGCATGCCGAGGAGGTCGGTGTAAAATCGGATTGAGGCGTTCAGGTCCTGGACCCGAAGCATCGTGTGCATGATCCGCAGCTTTGTCATTCGCGTTTTCCTTTCAGTCTGGCACCCGCAAAACAGGTAACATGTTGGATGGTTCGCGCAGCCTGGGCCGCGCCGTTCAGATGGCCATGGCGCTATAATAGCGTTCGGTATAGGCGATGTGGGCCCGGAGAAGGGTCTGAGAACTATCGGCGTCGCGCGCCACGATGGCTCGCTGCAGCGCTTGGTGTTCCGAGATCGAGTTTGCGCTATGCGCTTCGTCGCGCGAGAAGCGGAAGCGCAGGGCGGCAAAGCGGCTGTTGACCTGGCTGATATAGGTCTGCTCCAGAAGCGGTGACTGCGCCCTGCTGACGATGGACAGGTGGAACTCGGTATCCAGTCTTTGGTAGACCTCGCGGGCGCGGACCTTCAGGGCTTCGCGCATGGCAACCAGGATGCGCTGAATGTCGGAGGCAAGTCCCTCGGGGTCCCGCTGCAGCGCCAGTAGAATGGCCTCGACTTCCAGTGCAGTGCGCAATTCGCACAAGGCGCGCAACTCTTCGGCTGTTGGGCGAAAGACGAAAGTGCCGTTCTGCGGACGGATATCTATCAGGCCCTCACCCTCAAGTCGGATATAGGCTGAGCGGATCGGAGCCTTTGTCACGCCGTAAAGATCGGACAATTGGGCCTCCGAGATCTTTTCGCCTAGGGCGAATCTGTTCTCGATGATGTCCAGCCGCAGACGTTCCAACACCAGTTCTGATACCGGTCTCGGTTTTTCGATCTTTGCGATGGCCCGGTTCATGTTTTACCTCCTCAGCGCCCCAACATCAAAGAAACGGCCCTGTCCGCGATCACAAGGGTGGCCGAGTTGGTGTTTCCGCTGATGATCGTCGGCATCACAGAGGCGTCGGCGATGCGCAGCGATTGCACACCCTTGACCGTCAGGTCCGGAGTGACGACAGCGCGCGGATCATTTGTCCGCCCCATGCGCGCGGTCCCGACGGGGTGGTAGACGGTCTTGACGAAACGCCGCGCATGTTCGGCCAGGGCTTCGTCGCTGTCGCCTTGCGGGCCTGGGAAGACTTCGCGCTGGATCATGTCGCGGATCGGTTTTTGCTCTAGGATGCGGCGGGCCTGGCGCAGGCCTCCGATCGACAGGCGCAGGTCCTCAGGGTCTTCAAAATAGTTCGGGTCTACCAGAGGCTGGTCCTTTGGATTTGTCGAGGCCAGCCGAACCGACCCGCGCGAGCCGGGCCGCAGCACGCAAGAATTCAGCGTAAGACCATAGGTCGGCTTCAGATCCCCTGCCGTGTCTGCGTCCAGGTAAACTGACGGCACGCAGAATTGCTGGATCTTGGCTTCGGCCGATAGGTCGTCGGGGTCGAAAAACGAGCAGGCCTCGACCCCGTTCGACGCCACGGGTCCAGTTTTAAAGAACATGTATTGCAAACCGTTGCGGATCTGGTTCCAACCGCGATCTTGGCCGAAGTAGCCAAAGGGACCATTGCAGAAGGCCAGCACCGGGACTTCGGTATGGTCTTGCAGGTTCTGGCCCACGCCATCCAGATCGACCAGAGTCTTCACGCCCATTTCCTTCAGGTGAAAATGCGGCCCGATGCCTGACAGCATCAAAATCTTGGGCGTCGCGATGGCACCTGCGCACATCACAACCTCATTGTCTGCCCTAGCACGCGCAAGTTGGCCGTCACGAGAGTATTCGACGCCGATCGCACGCCCACCCTCGATAATCACCTTGTGGACAAGGCAGCCTGTCAGAACCTCCAGCCGTCCGGTCTTCTTGGCCGGATGCAAGAATGCATCGGCGGCTGAGACACGCCGCCCGTTACGCGTAGTCAGCTGGAAATACCCTGTGCCTGTCTGGCGCGGGCCGTTGAAATCGGGAGTAAAAGCTATGCCCGCCGCTTGCGCTGCCATCACATAGGCGCGGCTCAGTTCACAGATATGCAGCGGGTCAGACACTGACAGCGGGCCTTCAGTGCCATGGAGGTCATTGTTGAAGCGGTTGTTGCCTTCCATCGCCTTGAAGCGCTTTAGAAGCTCGGGCCAGCCCCAGCCGGGATCCTCCGTCGCCTCGACCCAGGGTGCATAGTCACCGGCTTGCCCCCTGATATAGACCATCGCATTGACCGAAGATCCGCCGCCCACGACCCGTCCCGTCGGTACAACGGGTTGCCGACCTTTCAGGCGCTGCTGCACCGTGGATTGGTAGAACCACATGTATTTCTCGACACCGAGAAGCTTTACGAAGCCCGCCGGCATCTGGATCAGCGGATTGCGGTCGGACCCGCCCGCTTCGAGCACCAGCACCGTTGCCCCGGCCTCGGCCAGTTTCCCGGCGACAAGCGAGCCCGACGATCCTCCTCCCGCGATTACATAATCATAGCTCATCGGAGTGTTCCTTCACCCTTACATCAGCTGGAAACAGCAGAAGGTTTTCGGGATCGACAGACAGCGTGACCTCTTCACCTCGCGCCACCTTCTGACCAGGGGGTGTAACGAGGGCGACCCTCGCCTCTCCCACATCGACAAAGATCTCGTTGTGATCCTGCAGCTCTTCGGTGATGAACCCGCGGCCTTGCAACCGGATGGGGGACGCGGACCCGAGGCGCAGGAAATGAGGCCGGATTGCCGCCAGGCCGCGCGGCCCGACCGTTCGGATGCGGGCCTTCAGCTCTTCGGTCAGGGCGACCCGATTGCCTTCGATGGTCAGGCCGCTGTCATTTCCGTCGCTGTAGTCCAGGAAGTTTATCGGTGGCTCGCCCACGAAACCGGCGACAAAGGCATTAGCGGGGCGCGAGTAAACCTCTTGCGGAGTGGCCATCTGCTGAATCATGCCGTCCGACATCACCATGACCCGGTCGGCTAGGGCCAGTGCCTCTTCCTGATCATGCGTGACATAGATCATCGTATGGCCGAATTCTTGATGGATCGACTTGATGAACCGCCGCATCCTGTAGCGCTGGCGGGTGTCCAGATGGCTGATGGGTTCGTCCAGCAGGAAAACCGCAGGCTTGCGCACCAGGGCCCGGGCCAGACCCACACGTTGCGCCTGACCAGAGGACAGCGCGCCCGGTTTCAGGCCAAGAAGCGTGGTCAGTTCCATCTTCTCGGCCACCGTGTGCACGGCCCGGTCGATCTCGGACGCGTCCTTTCCGGCAGAGCGTAGCGGGAAGGCGATGTTTTCATAGACCGTGATCGGGGCGTAAAGGGCGTAGTTCTCGAAGGACATCGCTACGTTTCGGTCGCGCGCGCGGACATCGTTGACAGCAACGCCGTCGAACAGGATCTGCCCTTCGCTGACGCTTTCCAACCCTGCGATCATGCGCATTGTAGAAGACTTCCCGCAGCCTGACGGCCCCAGAATGGCAACGAATTCGCCGTCGGCAATGTCGAAATCGATGCCGTGAACCGCCTGGAAGGCTCCGTATCGCTTAATCAATCTGTTTGCGGTGATGCGGGCCATGTCAGGCAGGGTCCATTGTCAAAGCGGTTTCATCGGCAAAAATGTGCAGCCGCGTCGGGTCGATGCGGAGGCCGACGGCCTCGCCCGGGCGCAACGCGGCATCGGCAGGAAGCGACACCTGAATGGGGTCGGTACCAGCGGCAATAACTGCGATCTTGGAATGGCCCAGATGTTCGAGCACTTCGACCCGCCCGGCCAAAGTCTCGGGCCTTCCAGGCTCGACAAGGGTCAAGGCAGTTGACCGTACGCCGACCTTCAGGCCAGTGCGGCCTAGCGCGCTTAGCGGGGCCGCGGCTATAACCTGGCCATCTCCGGTCACGAGCACGGGCCCGCTATCGCCGGCGCGGGTGCTGACGTTCAAGAAGCTCATTGGTGGATCGCCGACGAAGGAAGCCACGAAAGTGTTGGCAGGACGGTCGTACAGATCGGCTGGAGTGCCCACTTGCTCCAGCCGGCCCGCGTTCAGGATCCCGACGCGGTCGCCCAGGGCCAGCGCCTCTTTCGACGAGGTGGTGGTGAAGACGATTGTGGCCTTCATCTCGACCGCCAGGGCCTTCAGCTCGGCCCGCATTCGGTGGCGCAGTTTGGCGTCCAGATGGCCGATGGGTTCGTCCAGAAGGTAGATGTCAGCTGGGCGAATGATCGCCCGCCCAAGTGCAACACGCTGGCGCTGGCCGCCAGACAGAAAACCCGGACGGCGGTCAAGGACATGAGGAATTCCCAGCACCCCGGCGATGGATTTCACCCTGGCCGTGACCTCCGCATGCTTCACCCCAGCGGCGCGCAGGGGGAAGGCCAGATTTTCGGCCACGGAAAGGTGTGAATAAAGCGCGTAATTCTCGAACGCCATCGCGGCGTTTCGGCGTTCGGGTGGCAGATGGACGATGCTAGCCCCGTTGCGCCGGACATCGCCCGAGGTCGGTCGGGTCAGCCCGGCCAGCAGGTTCAGGATCGTCGACTTGCCAGCCCCTGCGGGACCGTAAAGCACGAAGAATTCTCCCGGCCTGATATCCAGCGAAAGCTTTCGCAGGGCGACAGTGCGCAGGCCGTAACGCTTGTGGACATCAACCAGAGAGTACATCAGCGCTCCTCCGCCAGAAGGGCCGCGATTTCTGCCTCGGCGGCGGCGCGTTCGTTCTTGCAGGCACGGCGGCGGTAAAGGAAGAAACCCAGCCCCAAAGCAATCCCCGCAATATTCATTGCGAGGACCGATGTTCCCTGATCGGCAAAGAGCTTTTCTAGGAAGATCAGCCAGAAGAAGACAACCCCGACATAGATCAGAAGCGATTTGAAGCCGGCATCCCAGCCTTGCGAAAAACTCATCTTCCTACCCCCTGACCGCACCGAAGGTCAGACCGCGCACCATGTAACGCTGCATAATTAGAACGAAGATCAACATCGGCGCGACCGAGATTGTCGCTGCTGCTGCAACCGGGCCCCAGAGGATGCCCTGCAAGGTGAAGAAGCTTTCCACGCCGACCGTGACAGTAGAGGCCATTTTGCGCGTCAGGATGTAGGCGAAAAGGAACTCGTTCCAGCAAAAGATCAGCGTGAAGACGGCGGTCACCGCAATGCCGGGTGCGGCCAGCGGGAAGGTGACCTTGCGCAAGACCTGGATGCGGCTGAGGCCGTCGAGGCGCGCCGAATGTTCCAAGCTGCGCGGGATATCCTGGAAGAAGCTGACCAGAAGCCAGATGGCGAAGGGCAGGTTGAACATGACATAGGTCACGATGAGCGCGCCGTGCTGATCCAGCCCGAGGTGCAGCGACTTACCAATGGCCGTCTTGCCAACATCACGAAAGATCAGGAAGTACGGCAGGATCACGGCGATGGCTGGCATCATCTTGGTCGATAGGATGAAGAACAGGATGTGCCCGTCACCCACGTTGTACCGCGCGAAACTGTAGGCAGCGAGAGATCCGAAGACCACCACAATAGCAGTCGAGACGACCGAAATGATCAGCGTGTTCTTGATGTAGAACAGGAAGTTCTTGTCATGAAGTGCATGCGCATAGTTCTCGAGCGTGGGCGTAAAGAGGAAACGCGGCGGCGAAACCATTATCGCGCCCTCCGGCTTAAAGCTGGTCAGAACCATCCAGAAGATCGGAAAGACGAAGAAGCCCAGGACCAGAAAGATCGTCCCATATCGCAGGGTTTCGACGAAGACAGAGGTCTTGCGCTGCATCTCAGGCCTCCTTCGCGCGGTCGGTGAATTGTTTGAGAAGCGGCGTCAGCGCGAACACGGCAGCCACCAGCATTACGTAAAGAAAGAAGACCGCCATGGTCGAGGCATAGTCCATCCGGAAAAGCTTCAGCCCGGTGCGATAGAGGTAAAAGGTCATCGTCTCGGTCGCGGTGCCCGGGCCGCCGCGCGTCAGCACCGCAACCGCGTCATATAGCCGGACGCAGTCAATGGTGCGCAGCACCAGCACGAGGAACAGGACCGGCTTCAGAAGCGGGAAGGTTAGTGTGGTCAGAATTCGCCAACGTGAGGCGCCATCCAGTTCGGCCGCCTCGAAAGGCTCTTTCGGCAGGGCTTGGAGGCCAGCCAGGGCGATCAGGGCCACGAAGGGCGTCCATTGCCAGATGTCGAACAACACGACTGACCACAAGGCAATGGTATAGTCCCCAAGCCAGTTCGGCTCGGGCAGCCCAAGGCTACCCAGAATCCAGTTCATCACGCCGAACTGGGTGTCATAAAGATAGCGCCAGAAAAGGCCCGTCACTGCAGCCGAGGTGGCCAAAGGCAGGATCAGAAGCGACCGCGTCAGCCCTTTCGCAAAGGTTGCCCCGTGCAGAAGAAAGGCGATGCCGACGCCCAGAAGCATCTGCAGACCCACTGCGACGACGGTGAATTTGAGGGTCACCCAACCCGCCTGCCAGAAGGTGCTGTCCGCAAAGACGACGCGGTAATTCTCGAGCCCGACATAATCGCCGATCTTGCCGCGTGACAGGTCCCCCATGCGGAAGGATACGTCAAGTGCCTGGGCCAGCGGAAGGATTGCGAAAATCAGCGTGATGAGCATGGCCGGTGTAATCAGCAGGACCGAGAACCAACGGTCGGAAAGCCCTGCCCCTTTGGTCTTGGACGTGGCTGCAAGGCCGGATGATGCCGGTGTGCTGGACATGGACTAACCTGGAGTGGGGAGTTGGGTGCGGGGGCAGTCGAGCCGCCCCCGTATTGGACCGTCAGCCGGTCAGTTGGCGATCGGGCAAGGGCCGCCGCAGATCTTCTCAACATCGGCGGCGAGCTGTTCCGCCGCCTGACGGGCGGTGATCTGGCCCGAGGCCGCCGACTGTAGCGGGATCTGCATCGTGTTGTAAATCTTGGCACCAAACGGGGTCTTGAACAGGTTCGACGAGAAACCGGCCATGGAAGAGAAGACTTGGTTCAGCGTCGCGTATTGTCCGTTCGTCGTCCGCTTTTCAGGAGTGGCGAACATAGGGTTGGTCAGGACTGATGTCAGTGTCGAAGCACCGCCCATTTCGGCAAACTGCTGCTGGATCACCGGGCCGCCGATATGGGCCACGAACTTCATCGCCATGTCCGGGTTGGCACTGGAGGAGGAAACCGCCAAAAGGAAGCCACCGACATAGGCCTTCTTCATGGGCGCCTCGATTGCCGCCATTTTCGCGCCCGGGCAGTTCTCTTCGGTCTTCACTGCATTCGGCCACTGGTCGAGGAAGAAGCCATGCGTCATCGCGATCTGGCAGTCCTTCATCTGGTTCATGACGCCGTCATAGGTGACAGTCAGAGCGGCTGGCGGGGCGAACTTCATCAGTTCCAGATAACCGTTCAGTACTTTCTCGACATCATCAACCGGCACCTGGCCCTCGGCGTTCAGCCAGTCAGAGCCCATGCCCCACAGGGGCGCAGAAAGTTCGTCCTGAATCTCCGGGAATGGCCCAGCCATCAGGCCCACGCCGAATAAGTCCTTATCCAGCGGCTGCCCTTTGAGCATGTCGCCTTGCTTGCGAGTGAAAAACTCGGCGATGTCGCGGTGCTGTTCCCATGTCGTGGGCGCAGCCAGATCGTAGCCGTACTTGGCCACAAACGCCGCCTGCTCAGTCGAGTCGTCCAGAAGGTCCTGGCGTACGAACATGCCAGACGAATAAGTGTAGTAGGGAAGGCCCCAGACGTCGCCCTTGTACTCGACCGTCATGGCACGCAGCGTGGGGGACACGTCTTCGATGATCGCCTTCTGATCCTTGAAAAATTCGGTCATCGGCAAGATGAAGCCGTTTTCAGCGAATTCGGCCTTTTCGGCGGTTTCCAGCGTCACCACGTCATAGGCACCGGTCTGGCCGACCATCTCGATGACCTGCTTGTTGTAAAGCTGCGAGTTGTCGATGTTGACCACCGTCACCTTGGCGCAGTTTTCATCCTCAAAGCTCTTGACGAACCCTGCCATGGCATCGGTGTAAAAGCCCGCAATGGTCGACCAGGTGATCTGCACCGGGTCTGTGCATTCCTGTGCGAAGGCTCCACCCGAAGACAGCAGCGCCAACACACTCGCCGAAGCAAGCGACTTCTTCATGTCTTGACTCCTCCCAGATTGACATGCGATTCGGCGAGCAGCATGTAACATGTCAGTATAACTGTCAAAGCTTGTTTGTGCGGCAATAATCGCTACAAAGAGCGTGAAATTGGCGTTGAAGTGAGGATTTCGGCTCGGCGCCCTCACTTTGACCTGTTACCCCTTAAAGGAGCAAGGGCGGGAGATGGAACGGTCTAAGCGCTTCGAGGTGCGGTCGCGACGCCCCGTGAACCTGGACACATTCGTGGCCGAGGACCCAGATCTGGGTCTTGTGGCGATGGACAGTCCGAACGACCCCGTGCCCAGCCTGACCCTAGTCCGCGGCCGGATTGTCGAGATGGATGGCTGCGACGAGGCCGATTTCGACACGATCGACCGCTATATCGCAACCCATGCGATCGACCGAGCCATGGCAGAAGAGGCCATGGCCACCCCTTCTCTCGACCTTGCACGCCGCCTGGTCGATATCACAACGCCCCGGATCGAGCTCGTCCGGCTCTTGTCAGGCTGCACCCCGGCCAAGCTTTGCCAGATCATGTCGCATCTGAACGTGGTCGAGATGATGATGGCCATGCAGAAAATGCGGGCGCGGCGAACGCCGGGCAATCAGGCCCATGTCACGAACTGGCGCGAGAACCCTGTCCTGATGGCCGCCGATGCTGCCGAAGCCGCCCTGCGCGGTTTTGACGAGTTGGAAACCACCTGCCGCGTCGCCCGCATGGCGCCGTTCAACGCCCTTGCCCTGCTTATCGGATCGCAGACCGGGCGCGGCGGCGTCCTGACGCAATGTGCTGTCGAAGAGGCGTTGAACCTGCGGCTGGGTCTGAAGGGGCTCACGACCTATGCCGAGACACTGTCGGTCTATGGCACAGACGATTCGCTCAGGGATGGCGATGACACACCCTGGTCCAAGGGGCTTCTGGCCTCAGCCTATGCCTCGCGCGGGATCAAGATTCGCTTCACGTCGGGTACGGGCTCGGAGACGCTAATGGGCTACGAGGAGGGCAAGTCGATGCTCTACCTTGAGGCCCGCTGCTTGATGCTGGCCAAGGGAGCGGGGGCACAGGGCGTGCAAAACGGCGCGATTTCCTGTGTGGCGCTGACTGGCGCCCTGCCGCAGGGAGTACGGGCAATCCTGGCCGAAAACCTGATCGCGGCAGCCCTCGGGCTTGAAGTGGCCTCGGGCAATGACGCTATGTCGTCCCATTCCGACATGCGCAAGACGGCCAAGCTGATGCTGCAATTCCTGCCTGGCACCGATTTCGTGACCTCGGGATATTCCTCCATGCCGCGGCGCGACAACATGTTCGGTGGCGGCAATTTCGATGCCGAGGATCTGGACGACTGGATGGCGATCCAGCGCGACATGCGGGTGAACGCCGGGATATTCCCGATCACCGAAGACCAGGCTATCGCGGTGCGCCGCCTTGCCGGCAAGGCGATGCAGGCGGTCTTCGCTGCCCTTGGCTTCCCTGCCATTGGGGACGGCGAGATCGAAGCTGCGGCGCTGGCCTATCATTCCGACGACATGCCCGAACGCGATCTCGTCGCCGATATCGCCGCGGCGCAGGCCTTCTTGGACGGTCCCCTAACCGCGCTCGATGTGGCAAATGCCCTGGACGCTGCGGGGTTTGTGGATATCGCAGCCAATGTCCTGGCGATGCAACGTGTCCGCGTTGTGGGCGATTATCTGCAACCCGCGGCTGTTCTGGACGCTGATTTCGTGGCCAAAAGCGCTTTCAGCGACTGGAATGACTATCTGGGGCCGGGCACCGGTTACCGGGTCGAGGGCGAAGCCTGGGCGCGGCTTTCCGCCATCCCGCAGCAGCGGACAGCGGCCGCGATGGTGCCCCTGACCAGCGGTAATGCTGGCGTGCGCCTAGTGCCGCGCGGTACCGCCACCGAAGGGAACGACCCGACCGAGGTGGTGCTTGGCCTCGGTCCAGCTTTCGCCGACGGACTTGACCGGACGCTGTGCGGCCTGACCCATGGCGAGGCTCTGGCTGCCATCGGGGAAGGGGTTGCCGCCCAAGGGTTGCCCCTGCGCGTGGTGCGGATTCATGACACGGCAGATTGTGGGCTGATCGGCTGGCAGGCAGCGCGGCTTGCGGGCTCGGGCATCGGAATTGGCCTGCAGTCCAAGGGCACGACGGTGATAACGCGCAAGGGCCTGGCACCGCTGAACAATCTCGAGCTTTTCTCGCAAGCGCCACTTTTGTCGCGAGAGGCCTATGTCCAGATCGGTGCAAATGCTGCCTCGCACGCGCTTGGGCGCCCACCGATGCCGGTTCCCGTTCGGGTTGACAACATGTCCCGCCTGCGGCTGATCGTACATGCGATGCTTATGCACAAACGCGAGATTGCGGCGGTGGATGCCAGCGCGGCTGCGGAAGATCTGGAGGTTCTCCCCCATGCCTGATCGTGATGACGCCGAAAAGGACCCACGCCGCAAGGAAGCCCACATGGCGCCCGAAGAAATCACGCTTCAGGCCCTGCGCGAGGCCCGGATTACCCCAGAGGATGTGACCATCCGGCGCCGCACACTGGAATTCCAGGCCGAACGTGCTGCGGCCGAGGGCTATCCTCAACTCGCTCGAAATTTTCGCCGCGCGGCCGAGTTGACCGCCGTGCCCGGGGATGCGTTGCTGGTGCTTTACGAAAAGCTGCGTCCCAAACGCTCGACCCACGGCGAACTGCTGGCCCTGTCGCAAGAAATCATCGCCCGCTACGATGCCCCCGAAACCGGCGCTTACATCCGCGAGGCGGCAGAGGCCTATCTCCGCAAAGGCCTGTTGCGAATGGACTGAATGGACTTGCCGGGAAGATTTGGAGAGCACCAACTAAGAAACCAGGAGGAGCCCTATAGGAAACGGGAACAGGCCGATGTCGGAGTTTCGGAGCGAAGCGGTTGCGCCGTCAGAATGCCGTTCTGAAGCAGTAGCGTGACACCCCAAGAAAGCCGTGGAGGTTCTTCGACCGTGATAACTCAGCCCCATCCGCGCCAGTGAAAGACTGCGCGACCTCGAAGACGCCCTGAAGGGCTGACCCAACCACAACCCGACACCCCGCGGCCCCGAAGGCGCGCGCTCTGACTCTTGACGGTCAGCGCGCGCCCCCGGGGCCGCTCCGTTGCGCGAAACCTCGTAAGACTGGGTGTCGCCTTAGCTCGTAAATGTGGGTGTCGCTTGACAAGACTGATGCAATTTCTCCGGAGCGCGGCTCATGAGACAAACGGGACAGCGTCAAAGAGCGTTTGATGCTGTGCCTGAGCGTTGTGTAGGTTCTGGCTGAGGTGGTCACCGACGATGTTCGGTTAGGGTCTGGTTTCTTACGCCAACCCAGAACTGAGAGGACCACCGATGACGACCGACATGATGAACTTTCGCGACCTTGTGGAGAAGGCCCCCGATGCGGACCTGCTGCGCGAGATGATCGGCTTGGTCGTGTCGCGAATGCTGTGGAAATTCTCTGACGGCGCGCTCCGGGCATGTGA
>JACVZW010000087.1 GCA_014654775.1 Paracoccaceae bacterium
CCGCCGAAGACCCCGGCATCAGCACCACACCTTCGACCACCGGCGCCGTCGTGCCCGTGCCCGACCCGTTGCCGGTGCCGTTGCCAGACCCGTTGCCCGAACCAGAGCCGTTGCCCGACCCCGAGCCTGCGCCCGGATTGTCGTCATCGGCATCCTCGGCCTCGTCATCGTCCTCACCGGGCTGATAGGTGCCCTTCGGCGACAGCGTCGGCAGGTCGTCCACCGATCCGGTGAAGGTCACCGAATGGGTGCCGTCCGACATGGTGACGGTGCCGTCGCCATTGTCCGTTGCGTCGAAGTCCAGCGGATTGGCGCCTTCCGCAATCTCGATCACGTCCTGAGCGCGGAGCGAGCCGATGACGAAGTCGTTGCCACCGTTCGACCGGAACAGGATGCGGTGCGCCGAGGTCAGAGCCGAGATATCGACCGTCTCATCACCCGCCGAACCTTCGATCGTGATCGTGTTGAAGCTCAGGTTGGTCGGAGTGAAGTCGCCGACGATTTGCACCGTATCGGCACCGCCGCCCGTGTTGATCAGGATCTCTTCGATCTCGGTCAGCAGAGCGATGACGTTAGCTTGGGTCGGATTGGCACCACCGTTGCGGGTGATGACGATTTCCGCGCCCCCTGCCGACCGTCCACCAAGCAGCGCTTCCCAAGCCGTGGCACTGTAGACACGATAGGCTTCGACAGTGTTGTTGCCGTTGATGACCACCGTGTCACCCACGCCGACCTCGGTGCCGCCATTGATGGTGTCGCGACCGTCGCCCACGTTCCAGATGATGGTGTCATCACCCGTACCGGTTTGGATCGTATCGGCCCCGGCATTGCCAGAGACGGTATCGTTCCCTTCGCCAGCATCAATCACGTCAGCCCCGCCGTCGCCGGTCACCAAGTCGGCCCCGTCTCCAGCGTTGATCGTGTCGGCCCCAGCACCGCCAGAAACCGTATCGGCACCTGCACCAGCGTTGATCGTGTCGGCCCCGCCATTCCCGTCGATGAGGTCGTCACCTGCGGTTCCGGTCAAGGTATTGGCGGCAGCAGTCCCGTCGAGCGTGATGCCCACGGCCCCTGTCGCGGCCGAGGTCACGGTTTCAACGGTGCCACCGCCATCGGTGAAGGTCACGCTGGCACGCAGAAGCAGGCCTGCCTCAGCATCCGTCGGCGTGAACCGCTCGTCCGTCTGACCGGCGATCACCGTCCAAGTCACGCCGTCCACCGACGATTCCCAAGCAAAGACGAGATCCGCCGTTGCCGGGTCGAACCCGTCAGCATCCAGAATGCCCAGCGCGCTGGCCGTCAGCCGTTCCCCAACCCGCGGGGTGACGTCGTCGATCGTCAGCGCTCCGGTCGGCGCCACGTTAACGTTCGGGTTTCCGACCACAAGCGACTCGCCGGAATAGACCGTCTCGATCGCGCCGTCGGCATCCTTGAACCGCGCCACGGCACGGATCGCAAGACCTTCTTCCGCCGCCGTCACCGTGTAGCTGGCCCCAGTCACTTGCGTGAACTCATCGGCCACGATGCGCAGGATGTTCTCGAACACACCGCTGCCTGCCACCGTTTCGACCTGCCAGGTGTATTCCACCCCGCTGACCGTACCGGTCGCATTGGTGGCCGACACGTTGTCGGCATCCGTAACAGCCGCCACCGACGCCGTCAGCACCTGCCCGGCAACCCCGACGGGCCGACCGCTGTCCACGACCGTGCCATTCGCCGCAACCGTCACGCTGCCTTCGGCGATGGAGTTTTCATGCGCCGCGAACTTGACCGTGCCATCGGCAAAGAGGGCACGTTCCACGTTCTTGACGCGATCCACGCCATCGGTGCCACCGTCACGCGTGTCGGTGATCGAAATCCAGCCATCGCCATCTGTGTCGGTCGCCACGCCCGTTTCCGCGTCGTAGCCTTCGATCGTGTAGTCCGCGAAGTTGCCCGAGAATTCGGCAATATCGACGTCAGCGGCCCCTGCGCCGTTCACGATTTCCCGAACGATGCTCAGTTCGCCGGGCGTGATTTCGCCGGTGAACATCTTGTCCTTGATCGCGGACATGCCCGTCACGTAGTAGGGAGCGCTTCCGTCCCGCGGCATGACCATGATCTTGGCGTTGATCGCGCTGTCACCGTCGATCAGGTCGTTGCCGCCCCGACCTTCCATGATGTCGCCGCCGGCGCCGCCAAGGATGATGTTGCCCGAGCTGAAGCGGATTTCACCAGCTTCATTGACCGAAGCACCCAGAAGCGCGTCCAGCCCTTCCACAAGCGCCACGTTGGCATCCAGCAGGGCGTGAATGTCGGTCAGATCCGCCACGTCATCGCCACGCAGGATGTCGCTCTGCTTGGACCCGGACAGCGCCTCGGTCTGCGAATAGCGATCCAGAATGGTTGCCGGAGAGGCCGCAACCTGCGGGGGTCCGAACAGCCGGTTGTTCATGTCGGCCGTCACACCCAGCGGCGTGTTGGCATGGCTGGCCCAGTCAAAGCCGAACTGGCCAAAGTACTTGTTGGTCCCGCCGCCGCTGATCATGATGTCGTCGCCGGTTTCGGCGTCGAAATCGTCGTTGCCCGGTCCGCCGATCAGCACGTCATGGCCGACGATCGAGCTGTCCACGCTGCGCTTCACCGGAAGACCCTGAACCAGGTCACCGTTGTCGCCCAGGATCAGGTTGTTGGAACCACCGCCTTCCAGCCAGTCGTCCCCTTCGCCGCCCATGATCATGCCGCCGCCAACGCTGCCATGGCCAAAGTCATTGTCCTGACCCAGCAGCATTTCGTCGAAGTCGGGGCCGCCCCAGACGAAGTCGCTTCCCGTGTCGGTGATGATCAGGTTGAAGCCCTGACCCGCATTCACCACGTCGTCGCCTGCACCGGAGCGGACTTCGTCATCACCGAATTCGTCCGTGATGATGTCGTTGCCAGCGCCGCCGAAGTGGAAGTCGTTGCCTTCGCCACCTTCGATCGTGTCGTTGCCGCCGTCGCCCCAGAAGGTATCGTCACCCTTGCCACCGATCAGGATGTCGTTCCCGTTGGTGCCGCCCATGACGACATGCTCGGCCCCAGTGAACCGGACATAGTCGCTGATACCGTCGTTGTTCGTATCCTGACGGATGACCTTGGGCTGCATGGCCCCGAGGATCGGGTCGCCGCCCCCGGTCGGGTCAAGCCGGGCATCAGCACCAAGACCTGCGTTGAACTGCTTGGAGATATCGGCCTCGATATAGAAATCAGGGGTCGAGAAGACGTCGCCCGGCAGGTGCGTGGCCGTGGTGTTGTTGTGGATCATGTCAGAGAACTTGTTGTTCTCCAGCTGCGCCGTCAGGTTGAGGTTGGCAAGGCGCGACAGGTAGTAGAACCGGTCCGCATCCTGCAGCGCCTCAAGCTGCACTTCGAAGATGAAGTTGAAGGTCGACCCCAGCATGCCGCCGAAGATCATCTTCTTCTCGGCCAGACCGCCGATCCACAAATCGACGTTGTTCAAGCCACCAAGGTTGCCCCCGGCATAAACCCCCGTCGCATTCAGGAAGTCCAGACGGTCGGCAGGCGCATTGGTGCCACCCAGCACCAGATTCGCCGCCGCATCGCGCTTGGCCTCCAAGCCGATTGCCGCGGTGATCGTGTCATGGGTCCCATAGGCCGCGATGAAGTTGATGATCGAGGCCGGGTTCTTCAGGTTCAGCGCGAAGTCGAACCAGCTTTCATAGGGCTTGATCTGGCTGTCCTGCGACCCTGCAAAGAACTGTGCCCGCGCTTCGTTCAGCGACGGCACGCCGAGTTCGCGGCCCCGGGCGATGTTGATCGCCGCAAGGTCAAGCGGCAGGCCAACAAGATTGTTGCGCAGCGCTTCGGTCACGAATTCGTCGATCTCGTTGCCGCGCTGACGGGTCATCCCCCGGGCCAGAGCACCCGCCGCATCATCGGCATCGATGCCGCTATTGGCGTATTCGACCGGGTTCAGGAAGGCCGAGATCAGGTCGGTGTGATTGGCAGTGTAGTTCGCATCATAGCGATCCACGCCTTCATTCAGCATCGAATGGCCAAAGCGGTAGACGGTATGGGCGAATTCACCAAGGATGGCCGGGTCCAGCACGCCGTCGTATTGCACGAAGACGTTCACGAAGGGCTGCACCTTGCGGGCGAATTCTTCGAAGACCAGATGCTGATACTGCATCTCGGTCACGAACTTGGCCGATTGGAACAACCGCGCGCCATTCCATTCCAGCGAGGTGATCGTGGCCGCGGCCAGATCTCCGGCTGCGGCAAACGGCTCAGCCAGCCATTCGTTCAGGAAAGCCGTCGCTGCAGCGACGTCGCTTCCGGCAAGCAGTGCCTTGGCGTTGTCGAGAAGGATGTTCTTCATCATCTCGACCTGACGGTTGTGTTCAGAGTGGAACACATGGTGCACCGCCGTCAGGGCGATGTTCTCGTTCGCACGGCCATCACCGGCGATGTAATGCGCATCGAGAAGTTCGTTGTCATAGGTGCCCGTCGGCTGACGATCCGTCGCCACGCTGACGTCTGTATCGGCATCCGCCAGCTTTTCGACCAGTCCGATCGGGCCAGGACCATCCGGGTCGAAGAAGCCGGGGTTTGCGTTATGGGCGATGTCATCCAGGAAGGCCACGCCAGCGGAAATCGCCCCGACCGTGCTGACGGGCGTGGTCAGGTTACCCTCTTCCAGCACCTGCAGACCGCCCACGATCTTAACGACCTGCGGAAATCCGTTGTCGCCCGGAATGAAGTTGCCATAGGGGTCGGTGGCCAGCAGCGGCACAGAATGAACGTTCATGTCGTTCAGTTCGATGCCGAGGATGTTTTTCGCCTGCGCCTTCACATCGGCCCAGGTCGCCATCCCGCCGCCGGAGGCCTCGTTGCCGTTCAGCAGCTTCCCGGTCGGGACCGGGATTTCCAGGGGCGAAAGGGGATCAGACGGATCGTGCGCCGGGTTCGGCACCAGCTTGTATTCGCGCAGGAAGACCTGATGCGACGGGTGCGAGGTATAGGTCTGGTTCTGGTCGACAAAGGGCGTGACCTTGTTCACCGCTTCGCCGTTTTCGGTCAGCGTCGCGCGGGTCACCACCATGAAGTTGGAATTCGAACCCGGGACATACAGCGGATCTTCCGGCTGAAGCGGGATGTAGACCGTGCCGAACCCGCCCTTTTCAACAAGGTCGAGGCCATGGTCAAAGAACTGGCCAAAGATCGTCATCCACGAGTTGAAGGGGGCCGACAGCCCCTCGTCCGGTGCCACGTTCGGCACGACGATCGTCAGCTTGGCCAGATCGCCCGAGGTGCTCGGCTCATAGGTCAGTCCAGCCGCGTCCAGCGCGAGCATGATATCCGCTTCAATGGCCGCAGCAGACCCATCGGCGGCTACCACAGCTGCCTTGTAGGCGTCGAACTTCGCCTGAATGGCGGCGGCATCGGCATAGGGGTCTGCGCTGCCCGCGACCTGCAAGGCCGAAATCAGGACAGCGGGGTTGTTCATCGTCTGATCGACGATCAGGTTCGAAATGATACGCGGATCGGCATCGACCACATCGCCGGGCTGGATCGCACGCGGGCCAAGGGCCGGGTTGTTCGCGATACGGATCGCGTAGTCGTTGTTGGTCAGATAGGTCTGGGGCGTGTAGCCAAGAGGAATGCCGTCAACGCCGGAGTTGATCAACTGGCCCGTCACAGGGTCCAGCCGCGGCGGGCCAAACGCCATTGCATCATTGCCCACCGGGGCCCAGGTCTGCTCCGTCGCACGGGGGAATTCCTGCCCCGCCGAACCAAAGGTGCCCTGACCAGGCGTCAGGTTGTTGTTGCTGCCGTCCACGCGCCGCAGACCCCAAGGAAGCTCCGGGGTCGGAAGATACGTCCCAAGGATTTGTTCCCCCCGCGCGTCCGCTTCAGCGATCTTGATCTGCTGAAGGATGAACTCGAGGTCATTCATATTCACGGTAACCATGGCATACGCCTCTTTCCTGAATTGTGATCAAGCCGGCGGCAAGGTGCGAACCGGAATGATTTACAGTCGCAATTCCCGGTTGCCCTGCCAAACGTCTGTGGTCCGACGATCCGTTCGGCACCAGTCCAATGCAGCATCAGACTTAGGTTAGAGGGACGCCATACCTTCGGACGTCCGGATGGCATCCATCCGGCGTCCGCGAACGGCCGTCGTCACAGCAGAATTCCCTTTCACATCAAGGATATCGCTCCGGTTTCCGCGCAAGACGGTGGCGTCTGCCGGTCACCGGCTCTCGCGGCCCACAGCACAGGGACTGGAAAGCGCGCCTTCGGCCCTTGCCATGCACGACCCCAGTAAGGCTGCCGTCACCCACAACCGCCCGGCCACCGCGACATCGGCTTGTCGCTGCCTCCGCCGCAGGCGCCGAACGCCCGCCCGTCCGTCATCACCAAGACCCTTTAAAAACGCACATTATATAATCTTTACAATATGATGCGGCCCGCGTCGTCAGGCGCCGATCCATCCCGGCTCTGTCTCGATCATCCTCAGACAGCGACCTGCCACAGCGGACTGTGCACCGCGCTAATCCAGAATAGGGAGGAATCCCCTTCTTCTCCCCCGCTCCAGTCACCCTGCCCGTCCCCATCAAAGGGCGCGCCATCCCAGCCAAACCTAACTTTGGTCTGATCCTGCATTGGACCATCGGCGCATAATGCGTCGGACCATCGCGGTTTGTCGGCAAAGCCCGAAGTTGCGAATGTAAATCATTCCTGTTCGCGGCGACCCGCTGGCGTCACTGCACCCCAGACACGCGGCTAAGCCGGGCTCGCCACTCGGACGGAAAATGTGGGACCGAAATGCCGAACCTCGTTCTAGTCGACGATCATCCGATCATCCTTTCCGGCCTTGCCGCCCTCTTTCGCACGCGGCCCGGTTATCAAGTCGTGGAGACATGCTCGACGGCGGACCCAGTGCTGCCGCTCTTGCGCGCCTCGAAATGCGATGTCCTTGTCTCTGATCTGTATCTGTTGGGCGACAAGTTCGAAACGATCCGCCGCATCCGCAAAGAACGCCCCGATATAAAGATCCTCATTTTCACCGAAAACGCCTGCCCAACCACCTGCCTAGACGTCATGACGGCAGGCGCCGACGGCTACATCCTCAAGAACAGCGGAACCGACGACCTCTTCACCGCGATCGAGGCCGTTCTGTCGGGGCAAGGGTTCATCTCTCTCCCCTTGGTTCTGGGGTTAAGCCAAGAAAAAGAGATGGAGAAACAAAGACGGCAGCAGCTTGCCTCCGTCGCGCTCAGCTCGCGCGAAAGTCAGGTGGCGCACGAACTGCTGCACGGGGCGTCGAACAAGGAGATCGCGGTCAAGCTGAACATCTCCTACAAGACGGTGAAGTTCTACATGAACCAGATCATCCGCAAATTCGAAGTTCGAAACAGGGTGGAAGTCGTGTTGGAACTGCAGCGCATGAACGGCCCCGCCGGGCCCAGCACAGAGTCCATGTAGAAGACCCCTGTTCTCTTGCGCGGGGGCTGATCACGGTCCACTGCCCATGCCCGCAGGTTTCAGCCCGACCACCACAGACGCGCCGGGCCGTCCCCAAACCCGCCCGCACGCCGTTCGGCAACACCAAAGCTGTGCCGCGCCACGGCGCAACAGAAGGCACAAAATCCAATGTCACGTGAATGGTCGGGGCGATAGGATTCGAACCTACGACCTACGGTACCCAAAACCGTCGCGCTACCAGACTGCGCCACGCCCCGAACGCGCCCTCCTTACCCGCTCCCGCGCGGGATGGAAAGCGGCGATCGGTCACTCGCAGGGCCAGACCGCCGTTCCTTGCGGGATCGCCGGATGGCGCAACTCGGCCCCTTCCGCGATTCCCATGCGCGCGGCCAACCCGCCATTGATCTCCAGCACAAAGCGCACATCGGTGCCGCCGTCGATCGGCGTCGTGTCATGCGGCACGGCATTGGAATGCACCCGCGTCACGCGGCCCGTCTCATCGGCAAAGATCATGTCCAAGGGGATCAGCGTGTTCTTCATCCAGAAGGACGCCCGCTGCGGCGCCTCGTAGACGAACAGCATGCCCGCCGATCTGGGCATGCTCTCGCGGAACATCAGGCCCTGCGCCCGCTCGGCCCCGTCATCGGCCACCTCTACGGTAAAGCGCGCCGTGCCCGCCGGGCCGCGCACCTCCACCGTTTCAGGCGCGCAGGCCGCCCCCGCCACGGCGGGCAGCAGCGCTGCCCAGCCCGCTATGACCCAAGCTGCCGCGTTGCCGCTTCCCAAGACACCACCTGCACCGCCATGCGCCCCCGCTTGCCATCGACGATGCGCAGGCAGATCGCCTCGCCCGCCTGAAGATCGGCAAAGCCGGATACGCGCAACACCTCGATATGGATGAACACATCCTCGGGCCGCCCGAAGACATTGGCAAAACCAAAGCCCTTGGCCTTGTCAAACCACTTCACCCGGGCGGGCTCCAGCGGCAACTGGGCGATTTCTTCGGGGTCTGCAGGGGCGCTCTCGTCACCCAGAGGGAAGCTCACGCCCTGCGGCGGCTCGATGCTCAGCACCTCGACCGCTTGAACGCCACGCTGCGTCATCTGCACATTCACCGAAATCACCGCACCATCCGCAACCGAGTTCTGTCCATAGTTCCGCAGGACATTGGCATGCAAGAGGATATCGGCCCCACCTTCATCTGCGACGATGAAACCAAAACCCTTGCCCGGATCGAACCACTTTACCCGGCCATGCACTTGGTGCACCGGCCTATCATTGTCTGTCATTTTGAGAGCCGTTCCCCAGTGTTAGCCCTTCATAAGTAATGCCGTGAATGTATAGGCCTTTTCAAGGGGCTAATTTTAATCTGTCTGAATAGCTTCATTCGCGAAGCGCGAATGTCACGGGTTCAACCGCGTGATCTCCCAGCTTTCCCCAAGGTTTTCGCGGCTCCATCGGAACCGGTCATGCAGCCGGAACGCCCCGTCCGCCCAGAATTCGATCTCCACTGGCCGGATGCGAATGCCGCCCCAGAAGGGCGGGCGCGCCGGGTTCGGCCCCTGCTCCACCGTCACCTTCGCCACATCGGCCATCAGCGCGCCCCGGGACGACAGCGGTTCCGACTGGTGCGATGCCCAAGCGCCGAGACGGCTCTTCAGGCTGCGGCTGGCGTAATAGGCATCGGCTGCGGGCCCCTCTTCGCGCTCCGTCACCCCCCGCACGCGGATCTGGCGACGCAGGCTCTTCCAGTGCAGCACGAAGGCTGCCTTCCCGCTTGCCGCGATCTCGCGGCCCTTCTTCGAGCCGTAATTCGTGTAGAACACGAAGGCATCCGCCTCGATATCCTTCAACAAAACCATGCGCACATTCGGCATGCCACCCTCATCCACAGTCGCAAGCGCAATGGCATTCGGATCGTTCGGTTCCACCGGTTCCGCCTCCGCAAGCCAGGCTCGCGCTATAGTAAACGGATCGTCACCCGCAAATATTCCGCTTCTGTCCATGTTTTTTCTCGCATGCCTTCCTGCGACGCCTGCGATCGGGCCACACTTGATGCAGCACCCGTGATCGCCTACACGTCATCGTCAACGCAAAGGGTGGGCGAGGTACAGGCAATGTCAACCGGACTTATGGCAGGAAAGCGCGGCCTCATCATGGGGCTGGCCAATGACAAATCCATCGCCTGGGGCATTGCCAAGACCCTCGCCGACCACGGCGCCGAGATGGCCTTCTCCTATCAGGGAGAGGCGCTGAAAAAGCGTGTCGAACCCCTCGCCGCCTCTATCGGCACTCCGCTCCTCTTCGAATGTGACGTTGCGTCAGAAGAGTCGATGGATGCCCTTTTCGCAGGTCTCAAGGCGCATTGGGGCCAGATCGACTTCCTCGTCCATGCCATCGGCTTCTCCGACAAGAACGAATTGCGCGGCCGCTATGTCGACACGACTCGCGCAAACTTTCTCATGACGATGGACATTTCCGTCTATTCCTTTACCGCCGTCTGCCAGCGCGCGGCGGCCATGATGCCCGCCGGCGGATCGCTTCTGACCCTCACCTATTATGGGGCAGAAAAGGTCATGCCTCACTACAACGTGATGGGTCTGGCCAAGGCCGCGCTCGAATCCAGCGTGAAATACATCGCCGAAGACCTCGGCAAGGACGGCATCCGGGTCAACGCCATCTCGGCAGGTCCGATCAAGACGCTCGCCGCCTCCGGCATCGGCGACTTCCGCTACATCATGAAGTGGAACGAGTTGAACTCCCCGCTCCGCCGCAACGTCACGCAGGAAGAGGTGGGCAAGGCCGCGCTCTACTTGCTCTCCGACCTCGGCTCCGGCACGACGGGCGAGAACCTGCATGTCGATGCAGGCTACCATGTCGTCGGCATGAAGGCCGTGGATGCGCCCGACATCGATGCGGTGACGGGGCGGAACGGCAAGGAATGACGCTCGCCGCCTTCCTCGCCTTCGCGGGCCTCGTGATCTTCGCCGCCGTCTCTCCGGGGCCTGCGGTGCTGATGTCCGCCCGCACCGGCCTGACCGAAGGTTTTCGCACCGGGCTGATGCTCGCCATGGGCATCGGCGCGGGCGCGGTGGTCTGGGCGTCCGCGGCGATGTTCGGCCTCAACCTCCTCTTCGCCGCCGCGCCCACCCTGCTCTGGGCGCTCAAGCTCGGCGGTGCGGCCTATCTGATCTGGATGGCGGTGCAGCTCTGGCGCGACGCCAAGACCCCGCTCGTCACCGAGGACAGCCGCCCCCTGCCCCGCTCGGCCCTCTCGGCCTTCCGGCTCGGCCTCTTCACACAGCTTGCGAACCCCAAACCCGCCGTGATGTTCTCGGCCATCTTCCTTGGCACCGTGCCGCAGGGCACGGCCCTTTGGGTCTATGGCAGCCTCCTTGTCCTGATCTTCACCGCCGAAACCGCCTGGAACAGCCTCGTCGCCCGCATCTTCAGCCTCGATCGCACGCGGGCGCGCTATATCAGCCTCAAAACCCTGATCGACCGCAGCTTCGGCGGCCTGCTCGCCCTGCTGGGGGTCAAGATCGCCGCCACCTGAAAGGGAACCGCCGATGTCCGCCGAACGCCTGCCGCATGAAAAAGGGTTCCATGTCAGCTGGGACCAGATCCACCGCGACGCCCGCGCGCTCGCTTGGCGACTGGATGGCAAGGGTCCGGGCGAAGGCGGCACATGGAAGGCCGTGGTCGGCATCACGCGCGGCGGCCTTGTGCCCGCGATGATCGTCAGCCGCGAGTTGGACATCCGCGTGGTCGATACGATCAGCGTGAAATCCTATCACTCCGGCGGTGGCGCGCAGGACCAGCGGCGCGAGGCGCAGGTCGTGAAGGCCCCGCAGACCGACCTGATGGGCGACGGGTCTGGCATCCTGATCGTCGACGACCTCGTCGACAGCGGGCGGACGCTGGAACTGATCCGCAGCCTCTACCCCAAGGCGCATTGCGCCACCGTCTATGCCAAACCCCACGGCAAGCCGCAGGTCGACACCTATGTGACCGAGGTCAGCCAAGACACCTGGATCTTCTTTCCGTGGGACATGGCGCTGCAATATGTCCAACCCTTCCGCGGGCAGGACTGACTCACGGGCGCCCGTCCCGGCTGGACCGTGGCAAGATGAGTATTTTTGCCAAGATGAAGATGCCGTTTCACCTTGGCCCAAATACTCATGCGACGCCGCCCAGCCGCGCCACCGCCGGGCAGTCTGCGCATCCCGGCCCGCCCGCCTGTCGCAAACGGTGCCCAGCTTGCGCGAAATGACAGGCGCAGCCCGCCACTTCCGCCCCTAGACTGCCGCCCAAACCGCCCACGGAGCCACCGCATGTCCCTGCCCCTGAACCCCGCCATGGCCGCCACCGATCCCCCCCCGGTGATGGAGGCCCGTCGTTGGCTGCAGGGCGCCACCTTCCCCGCCGACCGCCCGCTGATCAATGTCAGTCAGGCCGCCCCCGTCGATCCGCCCCCGCTGGGCCTCAGGCAGGCTCTGGCAGATGCCGCCCTGACCAATGACGCCGCCCATCTGTACGGCCCCGTCCTCGGCCTGCCCGAACTTCGGGCCGAGATCGCGGCGCAGTGGTCCGCCGCCTATGGCGGCACGATCACCGCCGAGGAAACCGCCATCACCCAAGGCTGCAATCAGGCCTTCACCGCCGTGATGTCCACCCTCGCGGGCGCGGGGGACGAGGTGATCCTACCCACCCCGTGGTACTTCAATCACAAGATGTGGCTCGACATGCAGGGGGTCAAAGCCGTGCCCCTGCCCGCAGGCCCCGGTCTGATCCCCGAGGCAGAGGCCGCCGCCCGCCTGATCACGCCCCGCACCCGCGCCATCGTCTTGGTCAGCCCCAACAACCCCGGCGGGTCGGAATATCCGGCCGAAACGCTGGCCGCCTTCTGCGATCTCGCCCGGGCGAACAACCTCGCCCTCATCGTGGATGAAACCTACCGCGACTTCGACAGCCGCTCTGGCCGCCCGCACGACCTCTTTGCCGATCCCGACTGGTCCGACACGCTGATCCAGCTTTACAGCTTCTCCAAGGCCTACCGCCTGACCGGCCACCGCGTGGGGGCGATCGTCGCCAGCCCCGCCCGTCTGGCCGAAGTGGAAAAATTCCTCGACACCGTCGCCATCTGCCCCTCGCAACTGGGCCAGATCGGGGCGCTCTGGGGGATGCAGAACCTCGCCCAATGGGTCGCGGGCGAACGCGCCGAAATCCTCGCCCGCCGCGCCGCCATGACCACGGGCTTCGCCGCCCTGCCGGACTGGAAACTCCTCGGCTGTGGCGCCTATTTCGCCTATGTCGAACATCCCTATCCCATGGCCTCCGACGCGCTGGCCAAACGCCTCGTGCACGAGGCGTCCATCCTCATGCTCCCCGGTACGATGTTCCAGCCGGACACGCATCCCGAAGGCGCGCGCCAACTCCGCATCGCCTTCGCCAATATCGATGCATCGGGGATCACTCAGATGTTCCAGCGCCTCGCCGCCCTCCGCCTCTAGCCCCGCTTGCCCCCCGCGCCCTGACCCTCTAGACAGGCTGCGACATATTCCCAGCCCGGACAGGCGCGACAGATGGCCAAGAAGACGACCGACAGCGAAGAGCAGCCCCGCAAGAAGAAGACGAGCATCGGCAATATCATCGTCTGGATCCTGCTCGTCCTCGTCATGATCGGCCTCGGCGGCTTCGGCGTCACCAATTTCGGCGGCGGGGTCACCACGTTGGCCCGCGTCGGCGACCGCGAGATCGAGGTGAACGACTACGCCCGCGCCCTCCAGCAAGAGTTGAACGCCCTCTCCGCACAGGTGGGCCAGCCCATCCCCTTCTCGCAGGCGCAGGCCTTCGGGCTTGACACGCAGGTGCTGCAGACCGTCATCACCCGCGCCGCGCTGGACAACGAGGCCGCGCGCATCGGCATCTCCGTGGGCGACGCCACCGTCGCGGGCGAGATCACCCAGATGCAGGCCTTCCAAGGCACCGCCGGCACCTTCGACCGCGACGCCTATCGCTTCACGCTGGAACGCAACGACCTGACCGAAGCGCAGTTCGAAAGCGGCATCCGCGAAGACGTGGCCCGCTCCATCCTGCAAGGCGCTGTCGTGGGCGGCTTCGCGGCCCCGCAGGCCCTGACCGAAACGCTCACCGCCTATGCGGGCGAACGGCGCAGCTATTCTTGGCTCGCCTTGACGGAGGCCGATCTGCCCGCCCCGCTGGCGGAACCGACCGAGGCCGATCTGCAAGCCTTCTACGACGCCAATATCGCCGACTTCACCAAGGCCGAGGCCAAGCGCATCACCTATATCGCGCTGCTGCCGGAAAAGCTCGCCCCCACGATGGAGGTGGACGAGGCCACGCTGCGCGATCTCTACGACCAGCGCATCGGCGAATTCATGATCCCCGAAAAGCGCCTCGTCGAACGGCTCGTCTACCCGACCGAGGCCGAGGCGCAGGCCGCCCGCGCCCGCCTCGACGCGGGCGAGGTGACCTTCGACGATCTCGTGGCCGAACGCGGCCTGACGCTTGATGCCATCGATCTGGGCGATGTCTCCAAGGCCGATCTGGGCGCGGCAGGCGAGGCGGTCTTCGCCCTCGCCGAACCCGGCGTGGCGGGCCCCGCCCTATCGGACTTCGGCCCAGCGCTCTTCCGCATGAACGCCATCCTCGCCGCGCAGGAAACCACCTTCGACGCGGCGCGCGAAACCCTCTCGGCCGAGATGCGCGTCGCCGCCGCCCGCCGCGCCATCGGTTCCCGGATAGACGAGATCGACGATCTTCTCGCCTCCGGCGCCGATCTGGAAGAGGTCGCGCAAGAGGCAGGGATGGACCTTGCCACCCTCGACTACATCCCCGGCGAAACCGCCGAAGGCATCGCCGCCTATCCCGAATTCCGCGAGGCCGCCGAGGCGCTGCAGGACGGCGACTTCCCCGAGGTGATCCAGCTTGACGATGGCGCGCTGGCCGCGCTGCGTCTGGACGAGATCGTCCCCCCCACCCCGATCCCGCTGGACGAGGCGCGGGATGCCGTGACCGAAGGCTGGCGGGCCGAGGCGCTGGCCAAGGCGCTGGCCACGCGGGCCGAGGCCGTTAAGATCGAGGTCGCCGCCGGGGCCTCACTCGGTGCCTATGGCATCGTCACCGTCACCCGCGCCGTCACCCGCGACGCCTTTGTCGAAGATGCCCCCGCCGCCTTGATCGAGACGGTCTTCACCCTCGCCGAAGGCGATCTCGCCGTCGTGCAGGGCGACGGCCTCGCCGGACTTGTCCGGCTGGACGCGATCCTGCCCGCCGAAACCGAAGGCGAGGATGCCATCGCCCTGCGTGAGGGCATCTCGATCCGCGCCCAGCAGACGCTGGCGCAGGATGCCTTCCAGATCTTCACCAATGCCCTGTCGAACGAAGCCGGCATCCAGATCGACCAATCGGCCGTGAACGCGGTCCATGCCCAGTTCAACTGACGGGCGCGGCGCGATGAAACTGGAACCCTCCTTCGAGGACTTCGAAAAGGGCTGGACCGCCGGTCGCAACCAGCTGGTCCATACCCGCCTTGCCGCCGATCTGGACACGCCCGTCTCGCTCATGCTGAAACTGGCCGAAGCGCGCGCAGACACCTTCATGCTGGAAAGCGTGACAGGGGGCGAGGTGCGCGGCCGCTACTCCGTCGTCGGCATGAAGCCCGATCTGATCTGGCAATGCCACGGGCTGCACAGCCGCATCAACCGCGAGGCCCGCTTCGACCCCGCCGCCTTCACGCCGCTGGATGGCCACCCGCTCGACACGCTGCGCGCGCTGATCGCGGAAAGCCGGATCGACCTGCCCGAAGGCTTGCCCGCCATCGCGGCGGGGCTTTTCGGCTATCTCGGCTATGACATGATCCGTCTGGTAGAACATCTGCCCGAGGTGAACCCCGATCCGCTGGGTCTGCCCGATGCCGTGCTGATGCGCCCCTCGGTGGTGGCGGTGCTGGATGGCGTGAAGGGCGATGTGACACTGGTCGCCCCCGCTTGGGTGGCCTCCGGCCTTTCGGCGCGGGCAGCCTATGCGCAGGCCGCCGAACGGGTGATGGACGCGCTGCGCGATCTGGATCGCGCGCCCCCTGCCCCCCGCGACTATGGCGAGGCCGCGCCCGTGGGCGAGGCACAGTCGAACTTCACCCATGACGGCTATAAGGCCGCCGTGGAAAAGGCCAAGGACTATATCCGCGCGGGCGACATCTTTCAGGTCGTGCCCAGCCAACGCTGGTCGCAACGGTTTGAGGCGCCGCCCTTCGCGCTTTACCGCTCGCTGCGGCGGACCAACCCGTCACCCTTCATGTTCTTCTTCAACTTCGGCGGCTTTCAAGTCGTGGGCGCCAGCCCCGAAATCCTCGTCCGCCTGCGCGATGGCGAGGTGACGATCCGCCCCATCGCAGGCACCCGCAAGCGCGGCGCAACCCCGGAAGAGGACAAGGCGCTGGAGCAGGACCTGCTGTCGGACAAGAAGGAACTGGCCGAACATCTGATGCTGCTCGACCTTGGGCGCAATGATGTGGGCCGGGTGGCACGCGTCGGAACGGTACGCCCCACCGAGCAGTTCATCATCGAACGCTATTCCCACGTCATGCATATCGTGTCGAACGTGGTGGGCCAGATCGCCGAAGGCGAGGATGCGCTGTCGGCCCTGCTGGCCGGTCTGCCCGCAGGCACGGTGTCAGGCGCGCCCAAAGTCCGCGCGATGGAGATCATCGACGAGCTGGAGCCCGAAAAGCGCGGCATATATGGCGGCGGTCTGGGCTATTTCGCGGCCAATGGCGAGATGGATTTCTGCATCGCGCTGCGCACAGCCGTGCTGAAGGATGAAACCCTCTACATTCAGGCGGGGGGCGGCGTCGTCTATGACAGCGACCCCGAGGCGGAATACCAAGAGACGGTGAACAAGTCCCGCGCGCTCCGCCGCGCGGCCGAGGATGCGGGTCTTTTCACCCGTCGCGGGAACGGCTGAGGGCATCACCCTGTGGTGGGCGTTGCTGGGGGGCTGTCTGCCCCCCGTGCCGCTGCGCGGCCCTCCCCCCGAGGATATTTTCAGACAGAAGATGCAGCAGAGGCAGGGCATGGGAACACCCCGCCCGATGCAGCCGGACGGGGTGCCATCTCCTGTCGCGGTCATCGGGATCCCTCCCTGTACCGCTGGGCCAGTCTGGCCGATAAGCGTAAAGGCCCGGTTAAGGCCGAGGAGGCGGCAGAGTGGGGCGGCCGCGCTGCCTTGTGCCAAACGCGGCATCGGCCTTTTGGGCGCGCGTTAACCTTAACAGGCTGTGACTGCCTTTGCGCGTTCTCGTCGGTTTGCGGGCGGAAGGGCGAGGACACACCGTTCCCCGCCATGCCCCGGCAGCCCCCGACCCGCATCGTGGCGATCCGTCGTCGCTCACCCCGCGTTAACCTTAACGGGGCCTCACCGTGCGCTGCGTGCCCACAGTTTGCGGCACAGAGGTCGGCACGGCGACGGCACCCCCCCGCCCCTTGCTCCCGCCACGCGCCGACCCTCGCGCCCTTCACCCCGCGTTAACCTTAACGGGGCCTCACCGTGCGCTGCGTGCCCACAGTTTGCGGCACAGAATGCGGCACAAAACAGGGCACAGCGAAAGCCGCTGCGAAAGGCCGATTAAGGCAGTCCCGTCAATTGCTTGCAGGCCGCTGCAGAACCGCGCTCACCGGGGCCAGAGCCACGCTCGCCGCCCGCCCTTCGACCGTCCATTCGAGGATCGCGGCCACCGTATCGGGGCGCAGGCGACCGATCACCACTACTGCCCCTTCCTGCGCCGCCTTGAACGCCGCCCGGTCCAGATAGTTGCGCATTTTCGGGACGGATTCCCCTTCGGAATCAAGGATACGGAAGATCACCGCACTCGGCACACCCTCGCGCCGCGCCACCTGATCGGCCGGGTTCAGCCCGCGGTCATAGGTCAAAAGGCCACGCCCTTGATCGGCCACGATCGGCACCGCCTGCCGGGCCAGATCGAGACTTTCCTGAAACCCGCCCTCGGGCGCGTCCACCACTGCCACCGCCTCGGGCAGGGCCATGTCCAGCGCCTGAAAACTCTGCTCCATATCAGCGGCCGTCGCCCCCGCCGGAAGCCCCGTCGCCAGCATCGCCACCTCTTGCCCTGCCGCCCGGTAAGCTATTGCTGCCATTGCGGATTCCGGTCGCAGCGGGTCAAGCACAAAGGTCACCGGGAAGGGCAGTTTCGCCACCTCCGCCCGGATGGTGGCATCCGCCCCCTCATCGATCAGCATCAGCGCAAAGAGCGGCTTGCCCTCGTCATTGGCGAAGGGTCGCGCAAAGAGATCAAGCGGCGTCGCCCCTTCAGGAACCGCCTCGGCCGGGGCCTCCGCCATGGCGTCCCCCGCCTCGGCCGCAGGCGCATCGCCGATCCGCGGCAGGCGGTCCGTCGTCACGCCGTCCACCCGATCTTCCAGCGTGCCATCCGGCGCCAGCGTCGCCGCGTCCGCCTCCGGATCGACCGGGGCGACGATGGCCGGGGCCTCCGGCGCCTGCGGGGCCGGGGTCAGCAGAGCCTCCTCCCGCGGGGCCTCCACCGGGGCGGGCGGGGCCTCCTGCTGCGGGAGGGCCGCCTCACCCATCGGCACGGTCGGGGCGGCGGGCACCGGTTGCAGTTCCGGTTGGACAGGAACCGCCGGAGCCGGGGCCGCATCGGCCGCCATCTCGGGAATGGCCGGCGCGGCCGGGGCGGCGGTCATCGGCGCAGCCGGCGCGGCCTCGGCCGTTTCCATTTCAGGATCAAGAGGTTGCGCCTCTTCCATGGCATCTTCCGTCGCGGGCGGCGGCGCTTCGGCGGCGGTTGCAGGGGGCGCGGGATCGGGCGCAGGCTCTGCCACGCCCTCGGCTTCTGCGGCGGGTTCCGCTGCTGGCTCTGGCGCCTTCTGCAGGATCTCCGGCATCTCCACCGGTTCCGGCGCTGCGGGCAAGGCCTCCGGCGTGGCGACTGGCTCTGCTGTCTCAGGGGCCAGCGCAGCAGAAGGGGCCCCGGGCAGCGGAGCCACCTGCGACATCACCGCCAAACCCGCCGCAGCGACCACGCCGCCCCAGATCACGCCCGTCACAAAGCCCCGGATCACCGCCCGCACTCCTCTGTCTTCCGGCCCCTTCCGGGCCTTGGGAACGCCACTATCACTTGACGCCCCTCTTCCGCTCGGCCCATGTATAGCCCGACCCGCGCGCGGGTTCATCCCCTATCCGGCAAGGCCCTGCAAGATGCTGCTTCTGATCGACAACTATGACAGCTTCACCTACAACCTCGTCCACTATCTGGGCGAGTTGGGGGCCGATGTCGCCGTCCACCGCAACGATGCGCTGGATGTGCAGGCGGTGCTTGCGATGCGGCCTGAGGCGATCGTTCTCTCTCCCGGCCCCTGCGACCCGGCACAGGCGGGGATCTGCCTGCCCCTGACCACCGCAGCCGCCGAGGCGCGGATTCCTCTGCTCGGCGTCTGCCTTGGCCATCAGACGATCGGCGAAGCCTTCGGCGGCAAGGTCGTCCGCTGCCATGAGATCGTGCATGGCAAGATGGGCGCGATGCACCATGCGGGCAAGGGCGTCTTCCGCGGTCTGCCCTCCCCATTCCTCGCCACCCGCTACCATTCGCTGATCGTGGAACGCGCCAGCCTGCCGGACTGCCTCGAAGTCACCGCATGGCTGGAGGACGGCACCATCATGGGCCTGCGCCACAAAGAGCGGCTGATCGAAGGCGTGCAGTTCCACCCCGAAAGCATCGCCTCGGAACACGGCCACCAGCTTCTCCGCAACTTTCTGGAAGAGGCCAAAGCCGCATCGGTGGCGGCATGAGCGACGCGCTGCGCCCCCTGATCGGCATTGCTGCCGAACGCCCCCTCACCCGCGCCGAGGCCGAGGTGGCCTTCGAGGCGCTGTTCAACGGCGAAGGCACGCCCGCCCAGATGGGCGGCTTCCTCATGGCGCTGCGCACGCGGGGGGAAACGGTGGATGAATATGCCGCCGCCGCCTCCGTGATGCGGTCGAAATGCAACCGCGTCACCGCGCCCTCCGGCGCGATGGATATCGTGGGCACGGGCGGCGACGGGAAGGGCACGCTCAACATCTCCACCGCCGCCGCCTTCGTGGTGGCGGGCGCGGGCGTCCCAGTGGCCAAGCATGGCAACCGCAACCTGTCGTCCAAATCCGGCTCTGCCGATGCCCTGACCGAACTGGGCCTCAATGTCATGGTGGGGCCCGATGTGGTGGAACGCTGCCTCGCCGAGGCAGGCATCGGCTTCATGATGGCCCCCATGCACCACCCCGCCATGCGCCATGTCGGCCCCGTGCGGATGGAGCTTGGCACCCGCACCATCTTCAACATCCTCGGCCCGCTGACGAACCCCGCCGGGGCCAAGCGTCAACTGACGGGTGCTTTCGCGCCCCGCCTCCTGCGCCCGATGGCCGAAACGCTGCTCGCGCTGGGGTCCGAGAAGGCTTGGCTCGTCCATGGCGGGGATGGCACGGATGAGTTGTCCATCGCCGCCCGCTCGCAGGTCGTGGCGCTGGAAGGCGGGGCGATCCGGGAATTCGACCTCGGGCCGGAAGACGCAGGCCTGCCCTATCACCCGTTTGAGGCCATCCTTGGCGGCACGCCTGCCGAAAACGCGCAGGCCTTCCGCGCGCTTCTTGATGGGGCAACGGGCGCCTATCGCGATGCAGTCCTTCTGAACGCCGCTGCCGCGCTGGTCGTGGCCGACCGCGCCGCCACCCTGCCCGAAGGCGTGCAGATCGCTGCCAACGCCATCGACAGCGGCGCAGCCAAGGCCAAGGTCGCCGCCGTCGCCCGCATCACCACCGGGGGGTAAAGGCCCCGCCGGGGCCTTCCCTTCCCCCCCACCACCCGCTAGGGCTATGGCATGAGCACCATTCTCGAACGCATCAAGGCCTACAAGCTTGAGGAAGTCGCCGCCCGCAAGGCGCAGCACTCCCTTGCCGATCTGGAAGAGGCCGCCAATGCCGCCCCAGCCCCGCGTGGCTTTGCCCGCGCCCTGACCGAGGCCGCACAGACAGGCTATGGCCTGATCGCCGAAATCAAGAAGGCCAGCCCCTCCAAGGGCCTGATCCGCCCTGATTTCGACCCGCCCGCCCTCGCCCGCGCCTATGAGGCGGGGGGGGCCACCTGCCTATCCGTCCTGACCGACGGACCCAGCTTCCAAGGCGATGACAGCTATCTCACCGCTGCCCATGCCGCGACCAACCTGCCCTGCCTGCGCAAGGATTTCATCTACGATCCCTACCAGATCACCGAGGCGCGGGGGCTGCATGCCGATTGTATCCTCCTTATCATGGCCTCGCTGACGGACAGTCAGGCCGCCGAACTAGAAGAGGCTGCCTTTGCTTGGGGCATGGATGTCCTGATCGAGGTGCATGACAGGGCCGAGTTGGACCGAGCTGCGCGGCTGAAATCGCCGCTCATCGGGATCAACAACCGCAACCTTCACACCTTCGAGGTGACGCTCGACACCACCCGTGATCTGGCCCGCCGCGTGCCGGAAGACCGCCTGATCATCTCGGAAAGCGGGCTTTACACACCCGACGATCTGGCCGATCTCGCCCGATATGGCGCGCGCTGCTTCCTGATCGGTGAAAGCCTGATGCGCCAGAAGGATGTCGAGGCCGCGACCCGCACGATCCTTTCCCGCCCCCTGACGGGCAGCAGGTAGTCGCCATGTCCTCGCCGCTCACCCATTTCGACGACAAGGGCGATGCGCATATGGTCGATGTCTCGGGCAAGCCCGTGACCGACCGCATGGCCATCGCCGAAGGCCGCGTGGTGATGACGGCGGAAACGCTGGCTCTTGTGACCGAAGGCCGCGCCAAGAAGGGCGATGTTCTGGGCGTCGCGCGGCTGGCGGGCATCATGGGGGCCAAGCGCACCGCCGACCTGATCCCGCTCTGCCATCCCCTGCCGATCACTAAGGTCGCGCTGGACCTGACGCCGGCCCCCTCCCTTCCCGGCGTCATCGTCACCGCCACCGTCCGCACCAGCGGCCAGACGGGGGTCGAGATGGAGGCGCTCACCGCCGTTTCCATCGCCTGCCTGACGATCTACGACATGCTCAAGGCCGCCGAAAAGGGGATGCAGATCGACGGCATCCGCCTCCTGATGAAGGAGGGCGGCAAGTCCGGCCGCTTCGAGGCCGCGCGGTGATTTCCGTCGACGAGGCGCTGGCGAAATGCTTTGCCCTCACCCGCCCGCTTGACGCGGAAACCGTTCCATTGCGCCATGCCGCAGGCCGCGTCCTTGCCCTTCCCCTGCAGGCCACCCGCGACCAGCCGCCTTTCCCGGCCTCCGCCATGGACGGTTATGCCCTGCAGGGCGACCCGGCACCGGGCGACCGCTTCACCGTCGTGGGCGAGGCCGGCGCAGGCCATGCCTGGACCGGCACCCTAACCCCCGGACAGGCCATCCGCATCTTCACCGGCGCGCCGATCCCGCAGGGCGCGACCCGGGTGGTGATCCAAGAAGACGTCACCCGCGACGGCGACACCATCACCCTGCGTGATGGGGCCGATGCCGCCACCCATATCCGCCCCGCCGGGCAGGATTTCCGCGCGGGTGCCACCGTCACCCCCCGCCGCCTGCGCCCCAATGACCTTGCCCTCCTCGCCGCGATGAACATCGCCGAGGTGCCCGTCACCCGCCGCCCCGTCATCGCCATCATCCCCACGGGGGATGAGTTGGTGATGCCCGGCGAAACCCCGCGCGACGATCAGATCATCGCGTCGAACAGCTACACCCTCGCCGCGTTGGTCGAGGCTGAGGGGGCACAAGCCCGCCTCCTCCCCATCGCCCGCGACACAGAGGCAGAGCTGTTCACCGTGCTGTCGATGGCCGAAGGGGCCGATCTTGTCGTCACCATCGGGGGGGCCTCGGTGGGCGACCACGATCTCGTCGGCCGCGTGGCCGAAAGCATGGGGATGGAGCGCGCCTTCTACAAGATCGCCATGCGCCCGGGAAAACCGCTGATGGCGGGCCGTTTGCGCGGCATCCCGATGCTGGGCCTGCCCGGAAATCCCGTCTCCTCCATCGTCTGCGGGCATCTTTTCCTTCTGCCTATGGTCCGCGCGATGCTGGGCCTCGGGCAGCACCCCCCCGCCACCGCCCGCGCCCTCCTGGGTGCCGATGTCGGCCCGACCGGCCCCCGCACCCATTACATGCGCGCCCGCCTTGCGCCCGGCGCAGGCCTGCCCCTGATCACCCCGTTCGACCGGCAGGACAGCGCCCTCATCACCATCCTGACCGAGGCTGACGCCCTCCTGATCCGCCCCTTGGGCGATGGCCCGCGCCCAGCAGGGACCGAGGTCGACTTCATCCCCCTCTGACCCGCACCCTGTTCCGGTTGACACAAAACGGGAACACAGGTAGAACATTGCTCCAACACAGGCGCGATGGAGGGGCCGATGCTGACCCGTAAACAGCTTGAACTCTTGGATTTCATCAAGACGCGGATGGATGCCGATGGCGTCCCCCCCTCTTTCGACGAGATGAAAGAGGCGCTTGATCTGCGTTCCAAATCCGGCATCCACCGCCTGATCACGGCGCTGGAAGAACGTGGCTTCATCCGCCGCCTCGCCCATCGCGCCCGCGCGCTGGAAATCGTCAAACTGCCCGAGGCGATGGAGAAGCAGGGCTTCAAACCCCGCGTCATCGAAGGGTCCAAATCCGAACTGCCCCGCAACGCGATCCCGGTTGAGGCGGTGCATGCCCTCGAACTGCCCGTCATGGGCCGCATCGCCGCCGGTGTCCCGATCGAAGCGATTGCCGAAATCTCGCACCACATCGCGGTGCCCGGCTCCATGCTTTCGGGCCGCGGCCACCATTACGCGCTGGAGGTGAAGGGGGACTCGATGATCGAGGCCGGGATCAACGACGGCGACATCGTGGTGATCCGCGAACAATCCACCGCCGAAAACGGCGATATCGTCGTGGCCTTGGTGGAGGAACATGAGGCGACGCTGAAACGCTTTCGCCGCCGTGGGGGCATGATCGCGCTGGAAGCCGCCAACCCCGCCTATGAAACCCGCGTCTTCCCCGATCACGCCGTCCGCGTGCAGGGCCGCCTCGTCGGGTTGATCCGCAGCTACTGACCCTGCGCTGCAAAGAACCGGGCGGGGTCCTCCACCCCGTCCCGCGACCACAATCGCTGTCCCGGATGGCTGGCGGTCAAGCCCAAGCCGCCGTCAAGGGCCCTGATCGCCAAAGTCCCGCTCTGCCGCAGACGCTCCGGCGTCACTGTCACGCATTCCCCCTCGGGCACCAGATCTTGGTCCATCACGACAACCAAGTGGGCGCGACAGGCCGCCACCGCCGCCTCTGGCCGCGACAGGATCACCCCTGACCCAGCCCCCAGCGGAAAGACCATCCCGTAAGGCCCCTCCGCAAACCCGGCGCGTGCCGCTGCCGCCGCCTGCCCGGCCAGATCGCCGTCATTCTCCAGCCAATTGCGCACAAGAAACCCCTCCCCCCGCGCGGCTGACAGGGCCCGTCCCTCCGGCCCCATCACGCCCACGACCCCCTCCCCCCCGATCAGGACATCCGGCCGCGCCCCTTGCGCCCAAAGGCCGAAGGCCACCACCGCCGGCACCGTCCCCGCCCATCGCGCCCGTCCCTGCCAGAAAGCCAGCCAGCACAGGCCCAGCGTCAGCACAGGCAGGACCGCCCCCGGCGGGGCCGGGATCGCCGTCACCGCCCCCTCCAGCCGCGCCACCTCATGCGCCACGAACAGGATCCAGCGGCAGCCCATCTCCAAAAACCAGAAGGCCACCGGGGCCAGACCGAAGGGCCAAAGCAGCGCCGCCATCACCCCGGCGGGCATCACCAATGCCCCCATCACCGGCCCAGTCAGCAGATTTGCGATCAACCCGTAATCCGTGAAGCGGTTGAAATGCGCCGCCGCATAAGGCGCCGTCGCCAGCCCACCCAGCAGCGACGTCAGCACCAAGGTCACCGCGAACTGCGCCCCGCGCGACCATTGCTGCCGCGCCATCCGCTCCGACCACCAGCCAAAGCCGAGGATCAGGGCGATGGTCGCCGCAAAGCTCATCTGGAACCCCGGCGACAGGATCGCCTCTGGCTGCCAGAGCAGGATCACCGTCCCCGCGATCCCCACCGACCGCAGCGTCACCGCCCGCCGATCCATCAGCACCGCGATCAGCATCACGGCCACCATGATGAAGGCCCGCTCCGTCGCCACATTGGCCCCCGACAGCAGCAGGTAGAACAGCGCCACCCCAAGTGCCACGACCGCCGCGATCTTCTTGGCATTCACCCGCAGCGCCACAGGCGGGATCAAGGCCACCCCGAAGCGCAACAGCGCAAAGACAAAGGCCGTGACAAAGGCCATGTTCATCCCCGAAATCGCCAGCAGATGCGCCAGCGAGGAATCCCGTAGCGCCGCCACCGCCTCGACCGACAGGCCGGACCGATCCCCCGTCATCACCCCCGCCGCAAAAGCCCCCGCATCGCCCGGAATGGCTGCCCGGATCGCGCCCGACAGCTGCGCCCGCAGCCGCCCGATCCACGCATCGCCCCCCTCTACCTCCTGCCACAGCAGGACCGGGTGCCGCGTATAGCCCACCGCCCCCAAACCGTCGAAGAACGCCTCGCGGCGAAAGTCGAAGGCGCCCGGCTCCACCGGGCCGGGTGGTGGGGACAGGAAAGCCGTCGCCATCACCACCTCGCCCGGTTGGGGATCATGCCACAGCCGCTCCCCTTGCAGCGACAGCCGCACCCGCGCGGGCGTCTCGTCCGGCGGCAGGTCGGCGATCCAGACCCTGTCCAGCGTCAGGCGCAACGCCCCCGCCTGCGACCGGTCGATCATCACCACCCGCCCCGTCACTGGCCCATAGACCTCATCCTGCAGGACCGGCGCGGCCACCATCCACACCCGCGCCCCGCACAGCAGAAAGCCCAAACCCAAAGCCGCCGCAAAGATCAGCACGGGCCGCGCCGCCGCGCACCACACAGCCGCCGCCCCCAGTGCGCCCACCCCCACCGCCACGGCGGCGTAAAGAGCGACACCCGGCTCCTGCGCCAGCGCGAACCAGACCCCGATCCCGCAACCAAGCCCGACGGGGAAAAAGGGCAGCAACCGCCCCCGCTGACGGGCCAGCGCCTCGGCCATGAACCGCACCACGTCCGCCGCCCTGCCCACCTTGTTTCCCGCCCCGCATTTGCCTAGACAGGCGCCTGACCCTAGACCCGACCGGTTTCCGAAAGGTTAACACCTCCATGAGCGACGCCTCCCCCGCCGCCCGCCCCGGCCAAGCGCCGGTCGTCACCCGTTTCGCGCCTTCTCCGACGGGCTATCTGCATATCGGCGGCGGGCGCACCGCGCTGTTCAACTGGCTCTATGCCCGTGGGCGCGGCGGCAAGTTCCTGCTGCGGATCGAGGATACGGATCGCGAACGCTCCACCCCCGCCGCGACCGAGGCCATCCTTCAGGGCCTGCGCTGGCTCGGCCTTGACTGGGACGGCGAAGCGGTCAGCCAATTCGCCCGCAAGGACCGCCATGCCGAGGTCGCGCATGAGATGCTGGCCCGTGGAACCGCCTATAAATGCTTTTCCACGCCCGAAGAAATCGCCGCCTTCCGCGCCGCGCAAGAGGCGCAGGGGGCCAGCTACGCCATCTTCCAAAGCCCGTGGCGCGATGCCGATCCCGCCACCCATCCGGCGGGGGCACCCTATGCCATCCGGATGCGCGCGCCCCGCAGCGGTGAAACCATCGTCGAGGATGCCGTTCAGGGAACTGTAACCTTTGGGAACGATCAACTGGACGACATGATCGTATTGCGCAGTGATGGAACCCCCACCTACATGCTCGCCGTCGTGGTGGACGATCACGACATGGGCGTGACCCATGTGATCCGGGGTGACGACCACCTCAACAACGCCGCGCGCCAGCAGATGGTCTATGATGCGATGGGCTGGGCAATCCCTGTTTGGGCGCATATCCCCCTCATCCACGGGCCGGACGGCAAGAAACTGTCCAAGCGTCACGGCGCAACGGCGGTCGGCGATTATCAGTTGCAGGGCTATCCGGCGGCGGGCATGCGCAACTACCTCTCGCGCCTCGGCTGGGCGCATGGGGATGCGGAATTCTTTACCTCCGAACAGGCGATGGAATGGTTTGATCTGCCAGGAATCGGCCGCTCCCCGGCGCGGCTCGACTTCAAGAAGTTGGAAAACATCTGCGGCCAGCATATCGCGGCCAGCGATGATGCTGCGCTGCTGCATGAAATCGAGGCATTCCTCGCCGCCACTGGGCAGCCTGCCCTTGCCCCCGCGCAGCGCGACCTCCTGTCGCGCGCTCTCTATTGCGTGAAGGATCGGGCGAAGACCTTCCCCGAACTGCTTGAAAAGGCGCATTTCGCCCTGACCGCGCGCCCCATCACACCTGACGCCGCCTCGGCACCCGCACTGGACACGGTATCCCGTGGTATACTGAAATCATTGACGCCGCGCCTGCAAACTGCTAGCTGGGCGAAGGAGGGTCTGGAGCCGATCCTGACCGAAACCGCCACGGCCCATGGCATCGGATTTGGCAAACTGGCCGCCCCGCTGCGTGCCGCCCTTGCCGGGCGCAGCGCCACACCAAGCGTCTACGACATGATGCTCGTCATCGGTCGGGATGAAACGATCGCGCGGCTGGAGGATGCCGCGGGCTGAGGCCCGATCTTCCCAAGGCCGCATCGCTGCACCACGCCGCGGGCACCCGCGCGGCAAGAACGAGGGATGTTGAGAGATGGCCGAAACCAAGAGATCCGCGACGCTGACGCTGGATGGCAAGACCTACGACCTGCCGGTCCACTCGCCCACCCTCGGCCCGGATGTCCTCGACATCCGCAAGCTTTATGCCGAGGCGGATGTCTTCACCTTCGACCCCGGCTTCACCTCCACCGCCTCTTGTGAAAGCGCAATCACCTACATCGATGGCGACGTGGGCGAGTTGCTGCATCGCGGCTATCCGATCGAACAGCTGGCCGAGAAATCCTCGTACCTCGAGCTTTGCTATCTGCTGCTTTACGCGGAACTGCCGACCGCCGCGCAACTGGCCGATTTCAAGGGCCGCGTGACGCGCCACACCATGGTGCATGAACAGATGCACTACTTCTTCCGCGGCTTCCGCCGGGACAGCCACCCGATGGCCACGATGGTGGGCGTGGTCGGCGCGATGTCGGCCTTCTATCACGACTCGCTCGACATCAACGACCCGTGGCAGCGCGAAGTGGCCGCGATCCGGATGATCGCGAAACTGCCGACCATCGCGGCCATGGCCTACAAGTATTCCATCGGCCAGCCCTTCGTGTATCCGAAGAACAGCCTCGATTACGCGGGCAACTTCCTGCACATGTGCTTCTCGGTCCCGGCTGAGGATTATGTCGTCGATCCGGTTCTGTCCAAGGCGATGGACCGCATCATGATGCTGCATGCCGATCACGAACAGAACGCCTCCACCTCTACGGTGCGTCTGGCGGGCTCGTCCGGCGCGAACCCCTTCGCCTGTATCGCGGCAGGCATCGCTTGCCTCTGGGGCCCCGCCCATGGCGGCGCCAATCAGGCCTGCCTTGAGATGCTGCGCGAAATCGGCAGCGTTGACCGCATCCCAGAATACATCGCCCGCGCCAAGGATAAGAACGATCCCTTCCGCCTGATGGGCTTTGGCCACCGCGTCTATAAGAACTTCGATCCGCGCGCCAAGGTGATGAAGGAATCGGCGGATGAGGTGCTGGGCCTGATGGGGATCGAGAACAACCCCACCCTGCAGGTCGCCAAGGAATTGGAACGCATCGCGCTGGAGGACGATTATTTCGTCTCCAAGAAGCTGTATCCCAATGTCGACTTCTATTCCGGCATCATCCTCGACGCGATGGGCTTCCCCACCTCGATGTTCACGCCGATCTTCGCGCTCTCGCGCACCGTCGGTTGGATTTCGCAGTGGAAGGAAATGATCGGCGAGGCGAACCAGAAGATCGGCCGCCCGCGCCAGCTTTATGTCGGCCCGCACAAGCGCGACTATGTCGATCTGAAGCACCGCTGAACGATCGAAAATTCTGCAGGAACGGCGGCCGCTTGGCCGCCGTTCTTCATTCTGCGTCCTGCAACCACTGCCACACCCGCTGCGGGCTGAAGGGCATATCCACCCGCCGGACACCCCGCCCCGCCAGCGCATCGCGCACCGCATTCGACACCGCGCCAAGCGCCCCCACCGTTCCCGCCTCGCCGCAGCCCTTCATCCCGAACGGGTTCAAAACCGACGGCACGGGTTCCGAGGTGAAGGCGATGAAGGGCAGGTCATCCGCCCGCGGCATGGCGTAATCCATGAAACTCGCCGTCAAGAGCTGCCCCGCCTCGTCATGGACCGCGTTTTCCATCACCGCCTGACCAAAGCCCTGCGCGACCCCGCCATGCACCTGTCCGATGGCCAGTTCCGGCGCGATCAGCGTGCCGAAATCATCCACCACCGTATAGCGGTCAAGCCGCACCTCGCCCGTCTCCGGGTCGATCTCCACCTCGGCCAGATGCGCGCCATTGGGAAAGGATCGCCCCTCCAGCGTGATCGTCGCCGCCTTGTCGCACAGGTCGTCCCGCCCCCGCGCCCGCGCCATCTCTGCGGCCTCGGCCAGCGTCAGGCGCAGGTTCGATCCGGGCGCGCCAAAGGCCATGTCGTCGAAACGCATCCCCGGCACCTCCAGCGCTTCGGACAGAAACGCCTCGAACCCGGCCACCATCTGCAGCACCGTGGCCCGCGTCGCCGTCCCCTGCACCGTCACCGACCGCGACCCGCCCGTCCCGCCACCTGCGGGGATAGCATCGCTGTCCCCCTGCACCACGCGGATCATCTCAACATCAATCCCCGTCATGCCCGACAGCATCCGCGCATAGACCGTCTCATGTCCCTGCCCGTTCGATTGCGTGCCGACGTACAGCGTCGCCCCGCCTCCCGCCTCCAGCACCACCCGCGCGGTTTCCGACGGATCACCAAGGATCGACTCGATATAGGTGGCCAGACCCAAGCCCCGCAGCAGACCGCGCGCCTCACTCTCTGCCCGCCGCGCGGCAAAGCCCGCCACATCCCCCTGCACCTCGGCCCGCGCCAGAACGCGGTCGAAATCGCCCACGTCGATCACCTGCCCCGTCACCGTCCGATAGGGGAAGGCGCGGATGAAGTTCCGCCGCCGCAGGTCAAAGGGATCGGCGCCCAGAGCCCGCGCCGCCTCATCCATCACCCGCTCGATCGTCAAGATCGCCTCGGGCCGCCCCGCGCCGCGATAGGCATCTACAGGGGCCGTGTTGGTAAAGATGCCCAGCGTGTTCTGCCACGCCAGCGGGATGTCATAGACCCCGGTCAGAACCTTGGAAAACAGTTCCGATTGAATGGGTTGCCCGAATTGCGAGTTATAGGCCCCAAGGTTCGACAGCACCGTCACCCGATAGCCCGTGATGCGCAGTTCGGCATCGAACCCCATCTCCGCCCGCACGATCAGGTCGCGCCCGGCATTGTCCGACAGCATCCCTTCGCCCCGTTCCGCCATCCAGCGGACCGGACGCTGCAGCATCCGCGCCGCCTGCGCGATCACCACATATTCCGGATAGGTCATCGCCTTCATGCCGAAGCCGCCGCCCACATCTGGGTTGGTCACCCGCACCGCCGACTCCGGCAGGCCCAGCATCCGCGCCAGTTCGCGCTTCTGCGTCCAGACGCCCTGCCCGTTCACCGCCAGATGCAGCCGCCCGTCCTGCCACTCGGCCCAGGCCCCGCGCGGCTCCAGCGGGTTCACGATCACCCGATTGTGGATCACCTCCAGCCGCACCACATGGGCCGACGCCGCCAACGCCGCCGCCGTCTCGGCCTCGCGCCCGATGCCATAATCGAAGGCAAGGTTGCCCGCGGCCTCGTCATGGATCGCGGCCCCACCGGGTTCCATCGACAGCGCAACGGGCAATTCGTCGATCTCCACCGCGATCAACTCCGCCGCATCCCGCGCCTGATCCAGCGCTTCGGCCACGACCATGGCGATGGCCTCGCCCACGAATCGCACCCGCCCCTCGGCCAGCACAGGCCGGGCAGGCCCGGCCCCCTTGCTGCCGTCGCGGTTGGTCACGCGGGAAAAGCGCATCCCCGTCTGCACGCCGCCCGCGCGCAGGTCATCCGCTGTCAGCACAAGATGCACCCCCGGCACATCCCGCGCCGCCGACACATCCAGCGCCGTGATCACCCCATGCGCGCGATCCGACCGCAGGAACCACGCCCGCAGCGCATTTTCCGGCGCGATATCATCGACATAGCGACCCTGCCCTGTCAGGAAACGAACATCCTCCACCCGCCGGGCGGGCTGTGACTGGCCGAATTTCATGCGGGGGTTCCTTCCACGTGTCGCGCCAAAAGCTACGCCCCCGGCGGGGAATGTCCAGCCGGGGGCGTAGGTTAATGACAGGTTAACGCAGTCTGACCGAGGGCGATCAGACCTTCAGCGACAGCACCGTGGCCAGCGCCAGCTCCCCAAAGCCGTTGAAGCGGGTGTTGGTGACAGTGGAATAGGCCCCCATCCCCTGCACGATCACATAGTCGCCTTCCGCGATATCCGACGGCAGCGGCACTTCGCCGGGCAGACGGTCCACGGAATCGCAGGTCGGGCCGAAGACGATGCGCGGCAGCGCCGCCCCCGTCCGCAACACGCCTTCCGCCGACAGAACCTCGACCCGGTCGATCACGCCGATCAGCGGCAATTCCGTCAGGCTGCCATAGACACCGTCGTTCAGGAACACATGCGTGTCATCCCGCAGCGCCTTGACGCGGGCGGCCAGCGTGAAGGCATCGCCGCACAGGCCCCGGCCCGGTTCGCAGATCAGCATCGGGCGCGTCGCACCGAAGGCCTCGGTCGCCACGCGGTCGATCAGGTCAAAGGTCGCCTCAAGCTGCGGCACCACGCCCGACAGGCGGTGCGACGGGAAACCGCCGCCCACGTTCAGCCGCGCGATGGTCACGCCCGCATCCCGCGCGATCTGCGCGGCGGTGCGGATATAGGCCTCCCAAGCCGCCGGATCGGTGCATTGCGTGCCCGGATGGAAGGTGATCGACGGGATGAAGCCCGCCTCCGCCACCCGGCGCAGCAGATCGGTCGCCAGTTCCGCCGTCGCCCCAAACTTCGCCCCGAAGTTATAGGCCGCCCCTGCAACGGGCAGCTTGAACCGGACCGAGATTTCGCTGTCCCCGGCAGGGACATGGGCAATCAGCTTTTCCAGCTCCGACCGCGAATCGACGGACCAGGACTTCACGCCCTTCTCCACCGCATGCGCGATCTCGGCCAGCGACCGGACGGGGTTATTGTAGTGGATGGCCGCATCGGGGGCGAGGCGGCGGATCAGGTCGATCTCGAAGGGCGAGGCGCAGTCATAGCCGCGCACGCCAGCGGCGGCGAGGTTTTCGACAACCTCTTCGCCCGGGTTGGACTTCACCGCATAGGTCACCATACCGGGAAATCCGTCGATGAACCGCCGCGCCGCGGCCTGCAGGGCCGAGGGCGAAAAGAACAGCACCGGATGCTCCGGCTGCTGGTTGCGGAGGAATTCGGTCGGATTGGTCCAGATCGTTTTGGACAGTCCCATCGGCGTGATCCTTTCTGCCAACAAGACGCAAGCCCTCCCCGTTGCATGTGACGGGACGGCAAGGCACCTGCGTGGTTTTTTCCAACCAGGCCAGGTGCGTATGAGCCGCCCTTTTCCTGCAACTGAGGATGCCGCATATGGTGTACAAACTCACCGAACAAAACTGTATAAATGCAGCGAAACGTCGTTATAATGACGAAAAGATCGGGCAGATTGCATGGACGAACTTGATCGCAACATCATCGGGCTTTTGGGGGCGGATGCCCGTATGTCGGTGGCGACGCTGTCGCGGCGACTAAAGGTTGCGCGGTCCACCATTCAGGCGCGGCTGGAACGGCTGGAAACCACCGGGGTGATCGCCGGATACACCCTGAAACTGGGCGAAGGGGCGCGGCAGGGGCGTTTGCGGGCCTCGGTCCTCTTGACCATCGAACCCCGTGCGCAGGCCGGAATCCTCCAGCGTTTGAAGTCGATCGCCGAGGTGGAACGGGTCTTCACCACTTCGGGCCGCTTCGATCTTCTGTTGCAGATCGCCTGTCCGAACACGCAGGTCCTTGATCAGGTTCTGGACCAGATCGGCACGATCACCGGGGTGAAATCCTCCGAAAGCCTGATCCATCTTTCCACCCGTCTGGACCGGGCCGTCTAGCCGCATCGACTGTGCCGGATGTTGTGCCGCCTTTTGTGCCGCAAACTGTGGGCACGCAGCGGGCGTCGGGCTGAGACTCTCTTAACCCGTCGCAGATGCGCCCCGCGGGGGCAGCGCACGGCGCAGGATATCGGCGATCATCGCCTCGCGCGTCTCTCCCGGCAGGGTCAGCATCGATTCGAGCCGCCCCGCCGCCAGCAGATCGGCCAGCCCATGCGCCATGGCCCAAACCGCCCCTTCATCCGCCGTGCTGTCGCCCCCCGCCGCCGCGACCTGATCGACCAGATGCTGAAAGGCCGCCCGCGCCGCCTGCCCGAGATCGGCATCGGTGAAATCCGGCCGCTCCGACTGCCACAAGAGCCGGAACAGCGCGGGCCGCGTCATGGCGAAATCGACATAGCCAAGACCCGCCGCCACCAACTGCTCCCCCGGATCGGGCGGGGCCACCGCCTCGCGCGCCGCCTGCGCGGCAAGGAACTGGCGGAACCCTTCCGCCGCCAGCGCCGTCAGGAGGCCTTGCGCATCGCCAAAGTGATGGGCGGGCGCGGCGTGGCTGACCCCGGCCCGCTTGGCCACCTGCCGCAGGGAAAACCCCTCCACCCCCCGGTCGGCCAATTCATCCTCTGCCGCCGCCAAAAGGGCCGCACGCAGATCGCCGTGGTGATAGGGCCGCGCCGCGCCGGGATCGGCGGGCGGGGCATCACGCAGCTTGGGCGGACTGTCGGTCATGGCCCTGACATATCCCCCCATCTTGTCACTGGCAAGATTTTCCTTGACAGGCCGCCGCGCAACCATATCCTGACAGTGTCAAGATTAGGAGTTTACGATGTCCACCGATCCCCATGTCCTGTTCCAGTATTCCGGGCCGCTCGTCCTTCTGGGCTGGCTGGCGCTGGCCCTTTCCCCCCTTGCCCCGCGTCTGGCACAGATCGTGGCGGGCTGGCCATCCCGGCGGTCTTGTCGGTCGCCTATACCGCGCTGATCCTTGTCCATTGGGCCGATGCGCCGGGGGGCTTTTCCTCCCTCGCCGATGTGATGGCGCTGTTCACCGATCCGCCCGTCGCGCTGGCGGGCTGGGTGCATTACCTCGCCTTCGACCTGCTGATCGGCGCGTGGATCACCCGCACCGCGCAGCGCGAAGGCATCCCCCATTTGCTGATCCTGCCCTGCCTTGTCCCGACCTTCCTCTTCGGTCCGGCGGGATTCCTTGCCTTCCTCATCCTCCGCGCCGGGTTCACCGCCCGCGCCCGCTTGACAGGACGCCCCGCATGACCGCCGCCCTCGCCTCCCCTGCCCGCCAAGGGCCGGACCTGCGCCGCCTCTGGACCGATGCGCCCGCATTGGCCACGCTGTCACTGATCCTGATCCTCGGGCTGATCCCGCTTTATGCCGCCATGTCACTCGACCTGCGGGAGTTTCAGGGCGAAAGCCCGTGGCTGAAGCCGGTGAAATTCCACTACGCCTTGGCGATCTATGCCGTCAGCCTTGCCGTCTTCGCCCGCTACATGCCCGCCGCCACCCGCCAAGGCCGGGCATGGCGCTGGTTCATCGGGGCGGTGGTCTTTGCCATCATCGCGGAATGCGTCTGGCTCTGGGGGGCGGCCAGCGTCAACACCGCCTCGCATTTCAACACCGATCACCCGGTCTTTTCAGCCATCTACACCCTGATGGGCGCTTTCGCCGTGCTGCTGACCTCGGCCAGCCTTGTGATGGGAATATCCATCTGGCGCAACCGGGCAACCGGGCTGCACCCGGCGGTGCAACTGTCCATCGCGCTCGGCCTCATTCTGACCTTTGCGCTGACCGTGCCGGCGGCGGGATATCTCTCCGCTGCCGACGGGCATTTCGTGGGCACGCCCGTCACCGGGGCCGCCCTGCCCATCCTTGGCTGGTCGCGCGAGGTGGGCGATCTGCGCGTGGCGCATTTCCTGTCCACCCACGCGCTGCACGGGCTCCCCCTCTGGGGCCTGATCGCCGCCCGCATGGGCGATGCGCGGGGGTCCGTAACGCTGGTCTGGGGGGGCGCGGCCCTCTACGTGATCCTCGTCGCCGCGACCTTTATTCAGGCGCTGAACGGCCTGCCCCTGTTCTGACCAAAGCGACAGGGGGGCGGGCCGCCATCTGCCGCTTTCCCTCGCCGCCCTCGCGCGCTAGAACCCCGGCGACAGTCAGGGATGCATGCGATGCCGATGGAAAAGACCTTCAACGCCGCCGAGGCCGAAGCGCGGATTTCCGCGAAATGGATAAGCGAAAAGGCCTTCCGTGCCGGGGCGAACGCCAAGCCCGGCGCGGAAAGCTTTTGCGTCATGATCCCGCCGCCGAATGTGACCGGCTCGCTCCATATGGGCCATGCGTTCAACAACACGCTGCAGGACATCCTGACGCGCTGGCACCGGATGCGCGGGCATGACACGCTCTGGCAGCCGGGCACCGACCATGCCGGGATCGCCACCCAGATGGTGACCGAACGCGAGATGGCGCTCCATCAGGAACCCGACCGCCGCACGATGGGGCGCGAGTCCTTTACCCTGCGGGTCTGGGAACAGAAAAAGAAATCCCGCGGCACCATCATCGGCCAGTTGCAGCGTCTGGGCTGTTCCTGCGACTGGGACCGCGAGGCCTTTACCATGTCCGGCGCGCCGAATGCGCCTGCGGGGGAAGAGGGCAACTTCCACGACGCCGTGATCCGCGTTTTCGTCGATCTCTACAACAAGGGTTTCATCTATCGCGGCAAGCGGCTGGTGAACTGGGACCCGCATTTCGAAACCGCGATCTCGGACCTCGAGGTGGAGAATATCGAGGTTGACGGCCATATGTGGCATTTCAAATACCCGCTCGCGGGCGGGGCCACCTATCGCTACGTCGAAAAGGATGCCGATGGGAATGTGGTGGTGGACGAGGTTCGCGACTACATCTCTATCGCCACGACCCGGCCCGAAACCATGCTCGGCGATGGCGCGGTGGCGGTGCATCCGTCCGACGACCGCTATGCCGCCATCGTGGGGACGCTCTGCGAAATCCCCGTCGGGCCCAAGGAACACCGCCGCCTGATCCCGATCATCGCGGATGAATACCCTGACCCGACCTTCGGCTCGGGTGCCGTGAAGATCACGGGCGCGCATGACTTCAACGACTATGGCGTGGCCAAGCGCGGCGGCATCCCTTGCTACCGCCTGATGGACACCCGCGCGCAACTGCGCGACGACGGCCTGCCTTATGCCGAGGCGGCAAGCGTCGCGCAGGCCGTGGCGCGGGGCGAGCGGGTTCTGTCAGAGGCCGAGGCCGATGCCCTGAACCTCGTCCCCGATCACCTGCGCGGCTTGGACCGGTTGGAGGCGCGGAAGCGCGTGGTCGAAGAGATCACGGCCGAAGGCCTCGCCGTGATGACGCGGGCGGACGATGCGCGTCTGGGCAAGGCGGCGGTCAAGAAGGACTCTGAGGCGGCCGATGCCCCCGTGCCGCTGGTCGAGGCGAAAAAGATCATGCAGCCCTTCGGCGATCGTTCGAAAGTGGTAATCGAACCCATGCTGACGGACCAATGGTTCGTCGATACGGTTCGAATTGTGCAACCCGCGCTGGACGCCGTGCGGAACGGGACGGTGAAGATCATCCCCGAAAGCGGCGAGCGGACCTATTACCACTGGTTGGACAATATCGAGCCGTGGTGCATCTCGCGCCAGCTGTGGTGGGGGCATCAGATCCCGGTGTGGTATGGGCCACGTGTTTCGGGTCGAATTACGTGGTCCGACCGCCAACGTGCCTTGCGTGACAAGCATGATCGACTGGGCGGCCCCTTCGGCCGTCCAAGTGCCGAATTCTGCGCCGCGTCTTGGTCCGACGTCTGCAAGATGGCTTCTGAGTATTATGGAGAACCGGAAGACCGTTTTGTCGAACTTGCGACTATCGATCAGTTGAAGGCTTTCCATGAGGGAAAGGAATACCTCGAAAAGACGCCTCTTCTCCGCGATCCCGACGTCCTTGACACATGGTTCTCCTCCGGCCTCTGGCCCATCGGCACGCTGGGCTGGCCGGAGCAGACCGATGCGCTGAAACGCTTCTTCCCGACCTCCGTCCTCATCACGGGCCAAGACATCCTCTTCTTCTGGGTCGCCCGGATGATGATGATGCAACTGGCCGTGGTGAACGAGGTGCCGTTCAAGACGGTTTACCTTCATGGGCTGGTGCGCGACGCCAAGGGCAAGAAGATGTCGAAGTCCTTGGGCAACGTCATCGACCCGCTGGAAATCATCGACGAATACGGCGCCGACGCGCTGCGCTTCACCAATGCGGCCATGGCCTCCCTCGGCGGCGTGCTGAAACTCGATACCCAGCGCATCGCGGGCTATCGCAATTTCGGCACCAAACTCTGGAACGCCTGCCGTTTCGCCGAGATGAACGGGGTCTGGGAGGGGCACGCGACCCAATCCGCCCCGCCCAAGGCCAGCGCCACCGCCAATCGCTGGATCATCGGCGAAACGCTGCGCACGCTGGCCGAGGTGGATGCCGCGCTCACCGATTACCGCTTCGATCAGGCGGCGGATGCGCTTTACCGCTTCGTCTGGGGCAAGGTCTGCGACTGGTATGTCGAATTCGCCAAACCCCTCTTCGACGGGGACGCCGCCGCCGAGACCCGCGCCGTCATGGCTTGGGTGCTGGACCACTGCATGATCCTCTTGCACCCCATGATGCCCTTCCTGACCGAAGAGCTGTGGGCCACCACCGGCACCCGCGCCAAGATGCTGGTCCATACCGACTGGCCCGTGGCCGACCTGTCCCTCGCCGACGCCGAGGCCGACCGCGAAATGGGCTGGGTCACCACGCTTATTGACGAGATCCGCTCCGCCCGCGCACAGATGCATGTCCCCGTGGGCCTGAAGGTCGACCTCGTCGCCACCACGCTTTCCGACGAGGCACGTACGGCCTGGGCCCGCAACGAGGTGCTGATCAAGCGCCTCGCCCGGGTGGACAGCCTGACCGAGGCCGCCACCGCCCCCAAGGGCAGCGTCTCCCTCGCCCTCGACGGTGCGGCCTTCGCCCTTCCGCTGGAAGGGATCATCGACATCGCCGAGGAGAAGGCGCGGCTCTCCAAGACGCTCGACAAGCTCGCCAAGGAAATCGGCGGGCTGAAGGGTCGCCTGAACAACCCCGCCTTCGTCGCCTCCGCCCCTGATGAGGTGGTTGAAGAGGCGCGGGGCAACCTCGCCGCGCGCGAGGATGAGGCGGCAAAGCTTGACGCGGCCCTTAAACGACTGGCCGAGATCGGCTGACATCTTCTGTCGAAAAATATCCCGAGGGGGTGAGCCGCCCAAGGGGCGGCGAGGGGGGCGAGCAGCCCCCCTTTCCTTTGGCCGTCCCCCGCGCCACACTCGGACGAAAGGAGCCGCGCGATGTCATGGCTGTCCCGTCTCGCCGAACGCCAGATGCAGAAGGCCCGCCTGACGGGCGATCTGCAGGGTCTTGCGGGGGAAGGCAAACCCCTGCCCGACCGCCCCGGCGACGCCTTCATCAGCCCCGGCGAGGCGATCGGCTTTCGCATCATGGCCGAAGCGGGCGTCCTGCCCGAAGAGATCGTGCTGAAGAAGGCAGCCGCCCGCCTGCGCGAGAGCCTCGCGCTTGAGGTCGACGCCGTCCGCCGCAAGGCGATCCAGACCGAACTGGCACAGGTGGAGATGCGGCAGGCGATGGCCGAAGAGGCCCGCCGCCGCTTCTTGCGCGACTGATGCAGCCCGAGCGAAAGCCCAAGAATTTTCCCGGAAAATTCTTGGGCGATCCGGCCCGAAGAATTTTCGTACGAAAATTCTTCGGCAAAGCGGGGGCAAGAATTTTCGGATGAAAATTCCTGCCCCCCTTGCACTCGCCCGCGCCCCTTGCTTCCCTGCCCCCATGATCGGACCCCGTCTCACCCCCCTCGCCGACAGTCTACCTGCCACCGTGCCCTTCGTCGGCCCCGAAACGCAGGAACGCCAGTTGGGCCGCCCTTTCCGCGCCCGGCTCGGCGCGAATGAAAGCCGCTTCGGTCCCTCGCCCCGGGCCGTGGCCGCCATGGCCGCCGCCGCGCAAGAGGCCTGGATGTATGGCGACCCCGAAATGGCCGACCTCCGCGCGGCCCTTGCGGCCCATCACGGCGTGACGCCCGCCCATGTCATCGTGGGCGAGGGCATCGACGGGCTTTTGGGCACCCTTGTCCGCCTTGTCGCCGGGCCCGGCGATGCGGTTGTGACCTCGCTGGGGGCCTATCCGACCTTCGCCTTCCATGTCGCGGGCTTTGGCGCCGATCTGCACCGCGTCCCCTATCAGGATGACCGCGAAGACCCCGAGGCCCTGCTCGCCAAGGCCCGCGCCACCGGGGCCAGACTGCTTTACCTCGCCAATCCTGACAATCCGATGGGCAGCTGGCACGACGGCGCCGTGATCGAGGCGATGATCGACGCCCTGCCGCGGGGCGCGCTTTTGGTGCTGGATGAGGCCTATGTCGACCTCGCCCCCGCGACGGCCATCCCGCGCATCGCGGCGGATGATCCGCGTGTGATCCGCATGCGCACCTTTTCCAAGGGATATGGCCTTGCGGGCCTGCGCGTTGGCTATGCGCTGGCCGCGCCCGATCTGATCCGCGCCTTCGACAAGGTGCGCAACCATTTCGGCATGGGCCGGATCGCGCAGTCCGGGGCCATGGCGGCGCTGGCCGATCAAGGTCACCTGCGCGGGGTTCAGGCGCAGGTCGCCGCCGCGCGCGACCGCATCACCGCCATCGCTGCCACGAACGGTCTGGCCGCCCTGCCCTCGGCCACCAATTTCGTCACGGTCGATTGCGGAAGCGACGGCGATTTCGCCCGCGCCGTGCTGCGGGCCTGCATCGACCGGGGTCTCTTCATCCGCATGCCGGGGGTCGCCCCCCTTGACCGCTGCATCCGCATCAGCGCCGGGCTTCCCGCCGATCTCGACGTGCTCGAAGAAGTGCTGCCGCAGGCCCTTGCCGCCGCCCGCGGCTGAGCCTTACTCCGCCCGGCCGAGCGAGGGCGCAGGCCCCGGCGCAGGCTCCACTGCGGGGCCAAGCCGCGGCGTTGGCGCCTCGGCCACGATGGGGGCTGCCACGGGCCGAAGGCCCGGCTCCGCCGCCCCGACGACCACGCCCGCCAGCGTGCGGCGGAAGATCAGCATGGTCTGCTCCACCACCCGGGTCTTCATGAACCCCGCCCGCTCTTCCGTGGGCAGCGTTTCCGACCGCACATATTCCCACCCGTCACGGCCCAGTTCGTTCATCAGATTGGACAGGGTCAGCGCGAAGCGGTCCTCGGTCGACTTCGCCTCGCGCGACTTGGTGCCGCGGCGGGGGGCGGGGATGACCTTGTATTCATGGCGCGGCATCGGGGACTCCGGTCGGTTTTCGCAAGGAAACTATCGGCGGCGGGCGGGTCTTTGAAGGGGGGGCGACGCGGCAGCGGGCTTTCCCGCCGACCGCCGCCCTGTCACAGGCCCAACTTCGAGGCCACCATCTGGTTCACCACCGCCGGATTGGCCTTGCCGCCAGTCGCCTTCAGCACCTGCCCGGTGAACCATCCGGCCAGCTTGGCGTTCACCTTCGCCTTCTCCACCTGTTCCGGGTTGGCGGCGATCAGGGCATCCAGCGCGCGCTCGATCTCGCCCGTATCGGTGACCTGCTTCATGCCGTGCTTGGCCGCCACTTCGGCCGGATCGCCGCCCTCGTTCCACAGGATCTCGAACAGGTCCTTGGCCATCTTGGTGGTGATCTCGCCCGATGCGATCAGGTCCAGCACGCCACCGATCTGGGCAGAGGACAGCGGGCTGTCTGCCACGCCCTTGCCATCCTTGTTCAGCCGACCGAACAGCTCGTTGATGATCCAGTTCGCCGCTTGCTTGCCGTCGCGCCCCTTGGCCACCGCCTCGAAGAAGGCCGCGTTGTCGAGTTCCGCCGTCAGGACATTGGCGTCGTAATCGGTCAGCCCGAAATCGGCCATGAAGCGGGCCTTCTTGGCATCAGGCAATTCCGGCATCCGCGCCGCGATGTCATCGACCCAAGCCTGTTCGATCTCCAAGGGCAGCAGGTCCGGGCAAGGGAAATAGCGGTAGTCATGCGCCTCTTCCTTCGAACGCATCGACCGCGTCTCGCCCTTGTCGGGATCATAGAGGCGGGTTTCCTGATCGACCTTGCCGCCATCTTCCAGGATGGCGATCTGACGCCGCGCCTCGTATTCGATCGCCGCTTGGATAAAGCGGAGCGAGTTCATGTTCTTGATCTCGCAGCGCGTGCCGAGATGGCTGAAATCCTGTGTCGCCTGATACTTCTCATAGGCGCCCGGACGGCAGACCGACACGTTGACGTCAGCCCGCAGATTGCCGTTCTGCATATTGCCGTCGCAGGTTCCCAAGTAGCGCAGGATCTGGCGCAGCTTGGCCACATAGGCCGCCGCCTCTTCCGGGCCGCGGATGTCGGGGCGGCTGACGATTTCCATCAGCGCCACACCGGTCCGGTTGAAATCCACAAAGGACATGGTCGGGTCCATGTCATGGATCGACTTGCCCGCATCCTGTTCCAGATGGATGCGTTCGATCCGCACATGCCGCGCCACGCCGGGGGCCATCTCGACGAACACCTCGCCCTCACCCACAATGGGGTGGTAAAGCTGGCTGATCTGATAGCCCTGCGGCAGATCAGGGTAGAAATAGTTCTTCCGGTCAAAGGCCGACCGCAGATTGATCTGCGCCTTCAGGCCAAGGCCGGACCGCACCGCCTGTTCCACGCAGAATTCGTTGATGACGGGCAGCATCCCGGGCATCGCCGCATCGACGAAGGCCACGTTGGAATTCGGCTCTGCCCCCACTTGGGTCGAGGCACCCGAGAACAGCTTTGCGTTCGAGGCGACTTGCGCATGGATTTCCATGCCGATCACAAGTTCCCAATCGCCGGTCGCGCCCGCGATGACCTTGGGTTTCGGGGACTCGGTGCGGATGTCGAGCATGGGCTGCTGTCCTGTTGCAGGTTCGCAGGCATCTCTAGGGCGTCCCGGCCCGGGCTTCAAGTCGCCTATGCGCCGGTCCTGTTGCGCAGCTGTGGCCGCTTCGCGCCCGTCTCGGCCGGAACGACCGACAGCGATGCCGGCTTTGCACTGCGCTGGGGCAGCACGGACAGGATCAGGATGAAGGGGAGAAGAACGACAAAGAGCAGCCGGTTGAACAACCGACCGCACAAGTCGGCCGTCACCGACTGGGCAAGGATACGCGACATGGCAGTGTCACACCATTTAAGAGGATTCCGTCACAGCAGCGATCAGGAACCGTTACAACTGAAGGCAGAATTGCAGTAGAATTGTGGCAAAAGCAGGGCAGCGCCGCGCCCTGCCGCCCCGTTTTGGCCCGAAAAGGCGGTTTTCTGCCTATGATCTGTGGAAACAATTCCTTTCCGTGGACAGCCGCGGCCCCGATTGATCAAAGGCGAGGGTCGCGCATGGGGGCGCGTCGCTGCCGTTTCGGAACCTGATGACACCGACCTTCGCCACGCCCATCCGGGGCCCCGTCCGCGCTTTGGCCGCGCTCTGCCTTGCCGCCGTCTCGCTGACCGCCTGCGTCAAGCCCGAGGGAGAGGCCAGCCTTTCGACCAGCGGGGAGATGCCGCCGATGCAATGGGATGTCCGCCCCGAAGGCCGGGATTGGACACAGAACACGCTCGCCGCACTGGAACAGCACGATCCGATGCTGGCCGCCACCGTCCCCGCGGATGTCGAGGCATGGTGCCCCGGCTATGCCGAGGCGTCGATCACCGACCGCCGCGCCTTCTGGGCGGGGCTGATGTCGGCGGTGGCGCGCTATGAATCGACGTGGAACCCGCAAGCCTCGGGCGGCGGCGGGCGCTATATCGGGATCATGCAAATCTCGCCCGTCTCGGCCGATTACCATCAATGCGAGGCCGATACGGTGGCCGAGCTGAAGAACGGCTCCGACAATCTGGAATGCGCGGCGCAGATGATGGCCAAGGCCGTTGCCCGCGACGGTCTGGTGGTGGGCGGCGGCAATCGCGGCATCGGGCGCGACTGGATGCCCTTCCGCAACGCCGAAAAGCGCGCCGCGATGGCCGCGTGGACCCGCGCCCAGCCCTATTGTCAGGTGCAGGACGGTGGCGGCCTGTTCAGCCCGCGCACGGGCGTGACCCTTTCGGCCAAGGGCTGACCGCAGCGCGCGACCGCGGGGATCTCACACCCCCCGCATCCGCCCCACCATCTCGCCCAAGTCGCGGCTCAGGCCCGGCGTGGCCGCCATGCGGGCCAGTTCCGCCTGCACCATCCCCTGCCGATCCGCATCATAGCGCGGCCATGTGTCGAAGGCCGTCGACATCCGCGCCGCCGTCTGCGGGTTCAAGGGATCAAGCTTCAGCAGCCAATCCGCCACCAGCCGATACCCCGCACCCGAGGCATGGTGGAACCCCGCATGATTGGCCGACATCGCCCCGATCACCGACCGGAAGCGGTTGGGGTTCTTCCAGTCGAAATCAGGATGCCGCGTCAGGCCCTCTGTCACCGCCACGGCCCGGTCGGGATGGGCATAGGCGATCTGCAGGGCGAACCATTTGTCCATCACGTTGCGGTCCTTGGCCCAGTGCGCCTCAAACTGGCGTACCTCCTCCTGTCCCGCGCCCGCATCCAGCAGGGCGGCCAACGCGCCCACCTCTTCGGTCATGTTGTTGGCCGCCGCATAGGCCGCCCGCGCCGCCCGGCCCCCATCGATCCGCGTCAGCAGGTTCAGGGCCGCGATCCGCAGGGCCCGCCGTCCCGCCGCCCGCGCGTCCGGCGTAAACGGCCCCGGTTCCGCCAGCGCCTCGATCAGCCCCGGCAATTGCGGCCCCAAGCGGCGCGCCAGCGCCTCGGCCATCCGCCGCCGCTCGGCCCAGAGGCGGGCGGGATCGGGTGTAACGCCGCCTGCATGCAGCGTCGCAGCCATGTCATCCTCACCCGGCAGGCGCAGCGCCAAAGCGCGAAAGGCGGGGTCCAGCGTCTCGTCAAAAGTCACGCGGGCAATGGCGTCCAACCAATCCGGCCCCGGCGCCGCGCCTTCGGTCACCATCCGGGCCAGCAGGTCCTTGGCCAAGGCCCGCCCCGCCTCCCATTTGTTGAAGGGGTCGGTGTCATGGGCCAGAAGGAAGGCGCGTTCCTCGGGCGAAACCTCGCGTTCCAGCACGACAGGCGCGGAAAACCCGCGCAGGATCGACGGCACAGGCCGCGTCGCGGCGGGAAAGCGGAAGGACTGCCGCGCTTGCGTCACCTCAAGCACCGTCGTTGGCAGCACCTCGTCCCCGTTCGGGTTCAAAAGGCCCAGCGCCACGGGGATGACCTTCGCCCCCTTGTCCGGCTGCCCCGGCGTGGGCGGGTTCTCCTGTTCAAAGGTCAGAGTATAGGTCGCGCCGTCCCAATCCTCCCAGACCTTCAGGCGCGGGGTGCCCGCCTCGGTATACCACCGCTTGAACTGCGACAGATCGCGCGCCGTCGCATCCTCGAAAACCGTCAGCCAATCCTCGATCGTCGCCGCCTGCCCGTCATGGCGGGTGAAATAGAGGTCGAGCGCCCGCGCATAGCCCTCCTCCCCCACCAGCCGCTTCAGCATACCGATGACCTCGGCCCCCTTTTCGTAGATCGTGGCGGTGTAGAAATTGTTGATCTCGACATAGCTGTCGGGGCGCACGGGATGCGCCAGCGGCCCGCCATCCTCGCGGAACTGCCGCGCGCGCAGCAAAAGCACATCCTCGATCCGCTTCACCGCATGGGACCGCATGTCGCCCGAAAACTGCTGGTCGCGGAAAACGGTCAGCCCTTCCTTCAGGCACAGTTGGAACCAGTCGCGGCAGGTGATCCGGTTGCCCGTCCAGTTGTGGAAATACTCATGCGCGATGATCGCCTCGATCCGGGCGAAATCGTCATCCGTCGCCGTCTCGGGCGAGGCCAGCACGAATTTGGAGTTGAAGATGTTCAGCCCCTTATTCTCCATCGCGCCCATGTTGAAATCGTCCACGGCCACGATGTTGAACACGTCCAGATCGTATTCGCGGCCATAGACCTCTTCGTCCCAGCGCATCGACCGGATCAGACTGTCCATCGCATAGGCGCAGCGGTCCTCATCGCCCTTGCGCACCCAGATGTTCAGCGCAACGTCCCGCCCCGACGTGGTGCGGAAAGGCGCGGAATGGGCCACCAGATCGCCCGCGACCAGCGCGAAGAGATAGGCGGGCTTCGGCCATGGGTCCACCCATTCGGCCCAACCCTTCCCCTGCCCCGCCGGATTGCCATTTGACAGCAGGACCGGCAGATCGGCCTCTACCCGCACCCGGAAGGGGGCCATCACATCGGGCCGGTCGGGGTAGAAGGTGATCTTGCGGAACCCCTCCGCCTCGCATTGCGTGCAATACATGCCGCGCGACATGTAAAGCCCCTCCAGCGCCGTGTTCCCCTCGGGGTCAATCTCCACCTCCGTCTCAAGCCGGAAGGAGCCTTCGGGCAAATGCGCGGCGGGGATCGTCAGGCCCGTGTCATCGGGCGCGATCTCCAGCGCCACCCCGTCCAGCCGCAGCGACAACAGGCGCAAGCCCTCGCCATCCAGCCGCAGATCATGCCGCCCCGGCCGCGCCGGATTGGGCGCAAGGCGCAAGCTGGCGGCGACCCGCGTCGCCTTGGGCGCAAGCTGGAAGACCAGCGCGACCTCTTCGACGAGATGGGTATAGGGCAGGTAGTCGGACAGATGGATGGCACGCGGCGCGGTGGTCATGACGGCTCTCCTTTGCACCGGAAAGCTATGGACCGCGCCGCACGAAGGCAAGCCGCCGCCCCCTTTTCGCCCGCTTAGGCCAGCGGCACCCGCAGGGTGAAGGTACTGCCCTGCCCTTCATGGCTTTCGAAACCGATGCTGCTGCCGGTCAGATCGGCCAGACGGCGGCAGATCGCCAGCCCGATCCCCGTGCCGGAGATTGTGCCGTTCTCATGCCCCAACCGGTCAAAGGGCGTGAACAGCCGCGCCTGCCGGTCGGGCGGGATGCCGATGCCCGTATCCGTCACCCGGATGGCCAGACGCCCCGACTCCACCGCGAAGGAAATCGTCACCGACCCGCCCGCGCGGTTATACTTCACCCCGTTCGACACCAGATGCGTCAGGATGCGCGACACGATCTCGGGATCGGCCATCACCTTGGGCAGCGGCTCGGTCGGCGGTTCGACCGACAGCGACACGTCATGCGACCGCAGCCCCGGCCGCGCCGCCGCCAGCGCCTGACTGGCCAGCGGCAAGACCGAAATCGGCTGGCGGCTGTGCTTCACCTCGCCCCGCTCGATCCGGCTGAGTTCGATCACGCCCTCCACCAGTTGCAGCAATTGCCATCCCGCATCGGAAATGGCCTGCACCTGACGCCCCGCATCGGCGGGCAAAGGATGGGACGGATCGTTCTTCAGCAGCTCCGAAAAGCCGAGGATCGCGTTCAGGGGCGTGCGCAACTCGTGGCTCATGGCCGACAGGAAGTTGGCCTTGGCCGCATTGGCCGCCTGCAGCCGCGCGCCCATGCTGGCGAGGTGATCCCCAACCGCCTGCAGTTCCGCCACGCCATAGCGGTGATCCGGCGCCACCGTGCCGCCTTCGGTGATCCGCGCCATGTTCCCCTCGATCTCGGCAAGGGGCTGCGCCACGCGGGATGACATCGCGACCGACCGCCGCCACAGAAACAGGAAGAAGATGCCATAGAACAGTACAAGAATGCCCAGCATCGCCCATGACACGAAGGTCAACTCGTCGCGCAGGGTGGTGGCACCCGACAGCAGGCTTTCCTCGCTGGTCAGCACCATCAGCTTCCATTGCGGCCCCGCGATCGTGGCCCATGCCGCGATCATCGGGCGTCCCAGATCGACCCGCGTGTTCCCCTCCGGCGCCGATTGCAGCGCCTGCGCCAGATCGAACAGCTCCGCCCGGCGATAGATGTTGAACGTGTCGGGCTTGAACGTGTCCTGAAGGATGGCCTCCTCATAGCTGTGGTCCAGCAGCGCGCTGATCCCCAGATCGCCCTCGGCCTCGGGCGGCAGCGCAAGGATGGTGCCGTCCCGGCTGACGAGGATCGCATAGCCATCCCCCTCAAAGGCGATGTCCAGCACCTGATCCACGATGGTGTTTGTGGTGATGTCGAGGCCGACGACAGCATCCAGCCGGTCCCCATAATCCGCGCCATAGACCGGCGCGATGGCCGACACCATCCACCCGGCCCCGGCCGGGTCCACATAGGCATCCGTCCAGACGACGCCCCGCTCCGGGTTATGGACCGCATCCGCCTCGTAATAGAAATTGTAGCTCGGGATATCCATCTTGGGCGCATAGATCGCCAGCACGTCGAACCACGGATAGATGCGGTTCAGCGAGTCCGAGGTGTTGACGTAAAGCTGCGCGATCAGCGGGTCCGAGGCGCGGATCGATTTCATCACCGGATCAAGCCGCAGTGTGCGCCAGACCTTGTCCTCCTGCGCCGGGCCGACGGGCACCACCCCGCTGACAAAGACCGCCGACCCACCCCTGTCGGCCCTGCTGTAGAACACTCCGTCGGACGACAGGGCATGGTTCGCCCGTTCTGCCTCGGTCACCTCGGGCTCAGGCTGGGCCAGCGCGCGGCCCGTCTCTTCGGCATAGACGCGGGTCAGGGCGGCAATCGTCTCCAGCCGCCGCGCGATCACCTCTGCCTCGCGCACCGCCGCATCGCCCAGCGCCGCTGTGGAGATGTCGGTGATCGCCACAGAGCTGCGGTCATAGACGACGCGGCTCGTTCCCCAATAGAGCCCCACGAAGGTCAATTCGATCAGCAAAAGCGGCACCAGCGCCGCCCGCAAATAGGACCGCCACAGCCACGCCTTCAGGGGCGGCGGGCCTTGTTCCGGGGAAACGGCGGCGATGCTCATGATGTCTTGGACCGGGAGATGACCCTCCCCCTCCATCAGGATGTGGCGACAGAATGAAGTATTCCCCGCCCCCGGCGAAGAGGTTTCGCGCGCCCCGATCTAAGGAGAGTCCCGCAATGTCCAAACGGATGTATCAACTATCCTAAAGCAGTGTTCACGCGCCGCAGCCCCGCCCCCGGCCAATGGCCCACGCTGCCGGGTCTTTACGAATCCCGCGCGCTCGTTAGATTGATGTTCCATGAATGTTCTCGTCTGGTTCAAGCGCGACCTGCGCCCGCATGACCACCCCGCCCTCGCCCGCGCGGCCGAGATGGGCGCGGTGCTGCCGCTTTACATCGTCGAACCCGATTGCTGGCAGCAGCCCGACACCTCCGCCCGCCAATGGGCCTTTACCGCCGAGGCGCTGGCCGATCTCCGCAACGATCTGGGGGCGCTCGGCGCGCCGCTGATCCTGCGGGTGGGCGAGGCCGTGCAGGTGCTGGACCGGCTTTGCCGCCAGCATCACATCGCTCGAATCCTGTCGCATGAAGAGACGGGCAATCTCTGGACCTATGCCCGCGACCGCCGCGTCGCGGCATGGGCGCGCGAGGCGGGCGTGATCTGGGACGAAATCCCCCAGCAGGGCGTGATCCGCCGCCTGCCCTCGCGCAATGGCTGGGCTGGTCTGCGCGACGGGTTCACCTCCGCCCCGCAGGTCGCCGCTCCGGCGGCGCTGCGGCCCGTGCCGGGGGTGGAACCGGGGGCGATCCCCACCGCCCGCGCCCTGCGCCTGCCCGACGATCCTTGCGCCCATCGGCAGGCCGGGGGACGCGCGCAAGGGCTGCATCTGCTGGACAGCTTCCTCACCCGCCGGGGCGAAACCTACCGCGCGGGCATGTCCTCGCCCGTCACCGGCGAACGGGTCTGCTCTCGCCTTTCGGCCCATCTCGCCCTTGGCACGCTGTCCTCGCGCGAGGTGGTGCAGGCCGCCGTCGCCCGCGCCGCCGAACGCCCCGGCGGGCGCTGGCCCGGGGCCTTGGCCAGTTTCCAGTCCCGCATGGCATGGCGCGACCATTTCATCCAGAAACTCGAATCCGAACCCCGGATCGAGATCCGCGCCCTTCACCGTGCCGCCGATGCGCTCCGCCCCCTCAGCCCCGACCCCATCCGCCTGCAGGCGTGGGAAACGGGCGAGACGGGCCTGCCCTTCCTCGACGCCTGCATGCGCTATCTGCGCGCCACGGGTTGGCTGAATTTCCGGATGCGCAGCATGGTGATGGCGGTGGCCTCCTATCACCTCTGGCTCGACTGGCGCGCGACGGGCGCGGTGCTGGCCCGCCGCTTCACCGATTACGAACCGGGCATCCACTGGCCGCAGGTGCAGATGCAGGCGGGCGTGACGGGGATCAACACGATCCGCATCTACAATCCCGTGAAACAGGGCCATGATCAGGACCCAACCGGTTCCTTCACCCGCCGCTGGGTGCCGGAACTGGCCGCCGTCCCCGACCCCTTCCTGCAAGAGCCGTGGAAATGGCCCGGCGCCCGCGCCGTGCTGGGCCGCCTCTACCCCGAACCGATCGTCGACGTCACCGCTGCCGCCCGCGCCGCGCGCGACGCCTGCTGGGGCCTGCGGAAGGACCGCAGCTACCGCGAAGAGGTGGCCGAGGTCATCGAACGCCACGCCAGCCGCGCCGATCCCCGCTTCGTCAACGACCGCAGCGCCCGACCCAAGCGCCGCGGAGATGGCGCGCAGATGAGCCTCGATCTCTGATGGCCAAGATGCGCAAGAAGGGCGACCTGCCCGAAAAGACCTGCGCCACCTGTGGCCGCCCGTTCACATGGCGGAAGAAATGGGAAAAGGTCTGGGACGAGGTGCGCTACTGTTCCGACCGCTGCCGGGGGGAGCGTAGGATGGGCAATATTGCCCATCCTACGGAAAGAAAGCCTTAATCCCACGCGTCTAGGCTGCGGTGATGACCGATTATCGCCGCCTGCGCATCCCCGGTGGGACCTATGCCTTCACCCTGTGCCTTGAGGCGCGGGGAAGTTTCCTGCTGACCGACCGGATCGATCTGCTGCGCCTGTCATGGGTGGCAGCTTTCCGCGATTTCCCCGCCACGCTCCATGCCGTCGTCATCCTGCCCGACCACCTGCATGCCGTGCTGACCGAGGCAGAGGGGTCCGTGCATTTCTCCGAACGGTGGCAAAGGCTGAAAGGCCGCTTCAGCCACGCGCTGGCCGAGGCGCGGCCGCCGCGCCCCGCCAGCCCCCGCCCCAGCCTTGCCCGCAAGCGTGAGGCGGGCATCTGGCAAAGGCGGTTCTGGGAACATGCGCTGAAATCGCCCGACGCCGTGGCCGAGGCGATGGCCTATTGCCAGACGGACCCGGTCCGCCATGGCCTGGTCCGCGACCCTGCCGACTGGCCCTATCTGCGCGTGAATGCCCGCCCGGCCGATGATGGGCGCAACCGCCCATCCTACCCCCAAACGCTGCCCGGTCGGATGGGCCATCCGGCCCATCCCGCCTTTGGCCCCGGACCGTAGGATGGGCCATCCGGCCCATCCTACCGACCCACAACAGCAGCCAGCTTGCCCAAGGTCTGCAGGCCCAGCGCCTCGGCCCCAAAGGCCTTGGCCCCCTGCCACGCCTCGACCGTATCGAACACCATGCCCAGCGTGACCTCTGTCCCGCCCGCAACCGGGGCAAAGCTGGCCCAGGCGTCGGCATGTTTCGCCCCGCCCTCCCCCGCATACAGCGCATAGTCGATCCGCGCCTCGGGCAGCACCGCGCCATAGCGGTGATGGTTCGGCCAGACCGTCCCATCCGGCCCGATCATGTCAAAGACCCAGTCACCGCCCGCGCGCAGATCGATCCGCGCCGTGCGGCAGGAAAACCCCTCCGGCCCCCACCAGCGCGGCAGGCTTTCGGCATTCCACCACGCGCCCCAGACCGCCGCCACCGGCGCCGCAATCTGCCGCCGGATGACCATCATCCGCCCTGCCACCTGCGCAAGGTTCCCCATCCCCGCCTCGAACCCCGCGCGATAGCCCGCCTCCATCCCGGCCCCCAGATCGGACAGTTGCACCGTCACGTCGATCCGGGCCCCCGCGCCCTGCTCTGCCACCTCCGCCGTCACCAGCGCCGCCGACAGCACCCTGCCCGCGCAAGAGATCACCTCGGAATTCACGCTCCGCCGCCCCGGCTCCAGCACCAGCCAGACCACCTCGCAGCGGATATCCTCCTGCCCCGCCACATGGCAAAGCGACACGTCCCGCCCGCCAACCGCCGTGTCCGCCTCCAGAAACTCCACCACCACCTCTGCCGAGGGGGCCGCCCAGATCGCCCGCGCCGTAGGGGCCGTCCAAGCCTGCCAGAGCGTCGGGGCGGGGACCGCAACCGCGCGGGTGAAGGTCAAGGTCGCAAAGCCGCTCATCGCGCCAAGCCCTGCGCATAGGCCTCCAGCTGCGTGGCCACCGTCCCCCAGCCGTCCTGAAACCCCATCTCGGCATGCTGACGCGCCGTCTCGGCGTTCCGGTGCCGCGCGACGGCGGTGTAGCGTGTCCGCCCGCCGCCCAAATCCTCAAAGGTCACGATGGCGGTCATGAAGGGCTCTGCCGCAGGCTTCCAGCCCTCGGTATAGGTGTCGGTGAAGACCAGCCGTTCCTGCGGGATCACCTCCAGATAGACGCCCCGGTTTTCCATCACCGCGCCTTCCACATCGAAGGTCGTGTTGCAGGCCCCACCCACGCGCACATCCAGATGGCAGGCCGTCACCTTATGCGGCCTCGGCACGAACCAGTGGACCAGATGCTCGGCCTGCGTCCAGCAGTCCCAGATCACTGCACGCGGCGCAGCCAACTCGCGCACCAGAACCAGATCGAGGGCCGGGTCGAATTCCGGCAGGTCTTCCGCTCTCATCTCTCGCGCTCCTTCATCAGCCGCGTCACGTACTCATCCAGCCGGTCCAGCCGCGCCTCCCAAAGCGCACGCTGCGCGCCCAGCCAATCCTGCATGGGGGCCAAAGCCTCGGGCCGCAGCGCACAGGACCGCACCCGCCCATCCTTCGCCGAGGCGATCAGCCCCGCCTCTTCCAGCACCGCCAGATGCCGCAGCACCGTGGGCAGGCGCAGCCCCGTGGGCGCGGCAAGCTCCGTCACCGCCGCAGGCCCCTGCGCAAGACGTTCCAGCATCGCCCGCCGCGTGGGATCGGACAGCGCATGGAAGAGAAGCGACAGGTCGGACTCAAACTTAGCCATATCACTAACTATCACGCCCCGCGCCCGCGGCAAAGGGAAAACTTAGCCAATTGGCAAACCATTCCCATTCCCCGGGAATAGACAGAAGGTGATGTTCGGATTTCCCGGCAAATCCCCCCTCGCCCCATGTTGCGACCGACGCCACGCCGAATATATTGTGTGCCATCGCATACCGAAGACGGACGACACGCATGGAACGACTGGATCGCCACGGCCTGCAGGTGGACACCCGGATGGCGGCCTTCATCGAAGCCCATGCCCTGCCCGGCACCGGGATTGCGGCGGATCGCTTCTGGCAGGGCTTCGCCGCCGCCGTGGCCGAGCTTGGCCCCGTCAACCGCGCCCTCCTTGACACCCGCACCCGGATGCAGGCGCAGATCGACGATTGGCACCGCGCCCGCAAGGGCACTCCCCATGACGCCGAGGCTTATGCCGCCTTCCTGCGCGAGATCGGCTATCTTCTGCCCGAAGGCCCCGATGTCACCCTCCGCACCACGGGCACCGACCCTGAGATCGCCACCATGCCCGGACCCCAACTTGTGGTCCCGGTGATGAACGCGCGCTACGCGCTCAACGCCGCGAATGCGCGCTGGGGATCACTATACGACGCGCTTTACGGCACCGATGCGCTTGGCGATGCGCCGCTTGGCAAAGACTACGATCCCGCCCGTGGCGCCCGTGTCATCGCTTGGGCCAAGGCCTTCCTCGACGATGTCGCGCCCCTCGCGCGCGGCAGCCATGCCGATGTCACCCGCTATGCGGTGGTGGATGGCCAGCTTTCCCCCGCGCTCAAAACCCCGGGCCAGTTCGTGGGCTTTCGCGGCCGCGCGCAGGCCCCTTCCGCGATCCTGCTGAAAAACAACGGCCTCCACCTTGTCCTGCGCATCGATCCCGGCCACCGCATCGGCGCCGACGATCCCGCAGGCCTTGCCGATATCCGGATGGAGGCGGCGCTGTCGGCCATCATGGACCTTGAAGACAGCATCGCCGCCGTGGATGCCGAGGACAAGGTCGCCGCCTATGGCAATTGGCTGGGCCTGATGAAGGGCGAGCTGGTCGAGATGGTGGCCAAGGGCGACCAGACCATCGAACGCCGCCTGCGCGACGACTATGCCTTCACCGCCCCCGATGGCGCGCCGCTCCTCCTCAAGGGACGCGCCCTGATGCTGGTGCGGAACGTCGGCCACCTGATGACCACCCCCGCCATCCTCGATGCCGAAGGGCGCGAGCTGGGCGAAGGCATCATGGATGCCTTCGTCACCACGCTCTGCGCGCTGCACGATCTGCAAAAGACGCAAGGGCCGCGCAACTCGCTCCATGGCTCGGTCTATGTGGTGAAGCCCAAGATGCACGGGCCGGAAGAAGTGGCCTTCGCCTGCACGATCTTCGACCGGGTCGAGGCGGTGCTGGGCCTGCCCCCCTTCACCGTCAAACTCGGCATCATGGATGAGGAACGCCGCACCAGCGTGAACCTCAAGGCCTGCATCCGCGCGGCGGCGGATCGCGTGGCCTTCATCAACACGGGCTTCCTCGACCGCACGGGGGATGAAATCCACAGCTCGATGGAGGCAGGCCCGATGATCCGCAAGGGCGACATGAAGAACGCGCCTTGGATCAAGGCCTATGAGGACCGCAATGTCGATATCGGCCTTGCCTGCGGGCTGAAGGGCCGTGCCCAGATCGGCAAGGGCATGTGGGCCATGCCCGACCGCATGGCCGCGATGCTGGCGCAAAAGATCACCCATCCGCAGGCGGGCGCCACCTGCGCCTGGGTCCCCTCGCCCACCGCCGCCACGCTGCATGCCACCCATTACCACCGCATCGACGTGCTGGCCGTGCAGGACACCCTCGCCGCCGCAGGCCCGCGCGGGAAACTGGAGGATCTGCTCACCCTCCCCCTCGCCCAAGGCGTGAACTGGTCCGAGGCCGAGATCCGCGACGAGGTGGAAAACAACGCCCAAGGCATCCTCGGCTATGTCGTGCGCTGGGTGGATCAGGGCGTGGGCTGCTCCAAAGTGCCCGACATCCATGATGTCGGCCTGATGGAAGACCGCGCCACCTGCCGCATCTCGTCGCAGGCCTTGGCCAATTGGTTGCACCACGGCGTGGTGACCGAGGCGCAGGTCATGGCCGCGATGCGCAAGATGGCCGCCGTGGTCGACCGCCAGAACGCAGGCGACCCCGCCTATCGCCCCATGGCCCCGGCCTTTGACGGCCCGGCCTTCAAGGCCGCCTGCGATCTGGTCTTCGCGGGCCGCGCGCAACCCTCGGGCTATACCGAACCCGTGCTGCACCGCCGCCGGGTCGAGGCGAAGGCCCGCAACCGTCTGCGCTGCGTCTGACGGTTTCCATGCGGAGCGGGCATGCGCCCGCAGTCCTTTTGTCTCGCCTGCGCGCGTGCCGCGCTCCGGCTCGGGTTTTCTAGAGTATTTTTGCCAAGATGAAGACCGCCTTGCTTCATCTTGGTCCAAATACTCGCGGGGGAGTCGCACCGAAGGGGCGGCGGGGGCGGCAGCCCCCACACCTGAGCCGGAGCGCGGCACGCGCGCAGGCGAGGCAAAAGGAATGCGCAGCCCCCTTTGGGGGCAAGCTCAATTCAGTCAGCCGATATCCAGCGCCAGCGCGTGGATGCGCGTGTTCAGATCCCCCAGCGCCTTCTGCACCGCGCGGTGACGATCGACCCGCCCCATCGGGCCGAAAGCGGCGGCGCGGATCTTCACCTTGAAATGGCTTTCGCCCGTCCCGTCATCTCCGGCATGACCCGCGTGGCGATGGCTCTCGTTCACCACCTCCAGCACGGTCGGCTGGAAAGCTTCGGTCAGCCTCTGGGTGATTTCGTCGCTCACGGCCATTTTTCGCTGCCCCCTCTTCTCTCTGCTGCGAGAACCCCTAAACTCTCGCCTCCGAGTCGGAAAGGCCTGCCCCAGAATGTCATCACGCCCCCCCTTCGAGTTCGATCTTCGCGTCTCCGCCGACAAGAAGCGCCGCAAGACCGGGCGGCGCGGCATGTCGGGGGCCTTCGAGACGTCGCAGAAGCAATGCGAATATCCGGGCTGTGCCGAACAGGGGGCCTATCGCGCGCCGAAATCGCCCGACCACCTCGACGAGTATTTCTGGTTCTGCAAAGACCATGTCCGCGAATACAACCTGAAGTGGAACTTCTTTCAGGGCACGACGGATGAGGAGTTTCAGAAATTCCTCGACAAGGACCGCCTCTGGGGCCGCGAGACGCAGCCCTTCGGCAAGAAACCGGACGAAGGCCGCGCTTGGGCACGGCTGGGCGTCGATGATCCCATGGCGATCTTGGGCGAGAAGGCCACGCTCAACCCCGCCAAGCCCACGGGCAACGCCACCCGCAAACTGCCGCCGACCGAAAGGAAGGCGCTGGAAATCCTTGACTGCCGCGACACCATGACGAAGGCGGAAATCCGCAAGCAGTACAAGTCACTGGTCAAGGATCTTCACCCCGACATGAACGGCGGCGACCGGTCCGACGAGGATCGTCTGCAAGAGGCCGTCTGGGCCTGGGATCAGATCAAGGACAGCCGCTACTTCCGCGACTGACCGTCCCCGCCCTCGCGCTCTTGCCGCAGCGCCACCGCCTGCGTGGCCAGCGCCCCGGCCAGCGCCGCCCCCCAAGACAGCGGCCAGCGCGGCACCTCGGACAAAAGCGACAGCGCCCCCCCGCCGATCCCGCCCACCAGCGGCAGCACAAGCGGCACCATCAGCCCCACGACGATCAGCAGCGCGCCCGCCATGGCGACGGCCCGCGCCCATCCCGCCGCACCCGCGCGCCCAAACTGCCCCGCCAGCACCCATCCCCCGGCCAAGGCCAAAGGCAGCGCCACGGCAAAGGCCGGGGTGAACAGCGCCGACGCCTCCGTATCCGCCCCAAGCTCGGCCCGGGCCAGCGTGGCGGCGGTGAACAATGTCAGGATCAGGCTGCGGATCAGGCGATGCTTTGCGGTCATGCCCTTCAGATAGCGACCCACCCGCCGCGATGCCACCCCCGCGCCATATCGCCCGCAAAGAACCGCGCCCCCGCCCTTCCCCTTGCACCCCCCCGCGATATGTTCCACACATCGCCGATGCCCCCGGGGCGCGCGAACATGACCAAGATGGCGGACCGTATGCTGGACACTGTGATGAAACCCACCGAAGAAATCTCTGTCCGCGACCTGTTCGGCATCGACACGGACATGAAGGTCAAGGCCTTCGCCGACCGCACCGATCGCGTGCCCGAGATCGACCCCACCTATAAATTCGATCCTGACACCACGCTGGCGATCCTCGCGGGCTTTGCCTACAATCGCCGCGTGATGATCCAAGGCTATCACGGCACCGGGAAATCCACCCATATCGAACAGGTCGCCGCCCGCCTCAACTGGCCCTGCGTGCGAGTCAACCTCGACAGCCACATCAGCCGGATCGACCTGATCGGCAAGGACGCGATCAAGCTGCGCGACGGCAAGCAGGTCACCGAATTCCACGAAGGGATTCTTCCTTGGGCGCTGCGCAATCCCGTCGCCATCGTCTTTGACGAATACGATGCCGGCCGTGCCGACGTGATGTTCGTCATCCAGCGCGTGCTGGAACATGACGGCAAGCTCACCCTGCTCGATCAGAACGAGATCATCACCCCCCACCCGTCCTTCCGCCTGTTCGCCACGGCGAACACGGTGGGTCTGGGCGACACGACCGGCCTCTATCACGGCACCCAGCAGATCAACCAAGCGCAGATGGACCGGTGGAGCCTTGTGGCCACCCTCAACTACCTCTCGCATGATGCCGAGGCCGCCATCGTTCTGGCCAAGAACCCGCATTACAACACCGAGAAGGGCCGCAAGACCATCAACCAGATGGTCACCGTGGCCGATCTCACCCGCACGGCCTTCATGAACGGCGACCTCTCCACCGTCATGTCGCCCCGGACCGTGATCAACTGGGCCCAGAACGCCGAGATTTTCCGCAACGTGGGCTATGCCTTCCGCCTCTCCTTCCTGAACAAATGCGATGAATTAGAGCGCCAGACCGTCGCCGAATTCTACCAGCGCTGCTTCGGTGAGGAACTCCCCGAAAGCGCGGCCTCCATGGCGATGAAGTAAGGCGCAGGCAGCGTCCCCGCATGGCAAAGGCCCCGCCCCCCGTGCGGGGCCTTCTGCTTTTGGGCCGGTGCCACAGCGCGACAAAACAAAACTGAGAATGTTTCGCATTCGCCATCTAAACTTGGCCGGGAAATGCCGTTCTGAAAGCCGACTTCTGCACTCATCTTTTCCGGAGACCGCCTGATGAATTTCATTCCCCGACTGTCCCTCCGAACCCGCCTGCTCGCCGTTCTCTTCGCCGCCATGATCCTTGTCACGGCGGCGCTTCTTGCTTTCGTCCTGTCCCAGAAGGAACGCGAACTGCGCGACTTCGCCGCGGAACGCGTCAATTCCGCCATCTGGGCCCTGTCCAGCAACCTGCCCAATCAGGCCCGCGGCTTCACGCTCGGCACGCCGATGGAGGGCCGGATCAACAGCCTGATCGTGGATGACAGCAAGGTCGACATCACCCCCGCCGTCACCGACAGCATCGCCCAAGGCTTGGATGTGGTGGTGACCTATTTCCGCCTCGACCCCGAAACGCAGCAATTCCTGCGCGTGATGACCAGCGTCACGGCCAAGGACGGCACCCGCGCCGTGGGCACGCCGCTTGATCCCACGGGGCCTGCCGCCGCAGCCCTTCTGCGCGACGAGGTCTATGTCGGCGACGGGATGATCCTCGGTGAATTGCACCTGACCCGCTACGAACCCGTCTATGACGCCTCCGGTCAGATCGTGGGCTCCGTCGGCGTTGGCAAATCGATCGCCCTGATCGCGACCATGCTGCGCGACACCACGATCCAGCTGACCCTCGTCATGCTCGGCCTCAACCTCGTCGCCGCCATCTTCTGCTTCTTCCTGATCAACCGCACGATGCGCCCTGTCCGCACGCTGGCCAACACGGTCAACCGCCTGAAGGTGCGCGACTATGACGTCGACATCCGCCCCGTCGCCAGCAAGGACGAGGTCGGCGAACTCACCACCGCCTGCATCCAGCTGCGCGACGACCTGCGCGAAGGCGCCCGCCTTGCCCTGATCGCCGCCGAACAGGCCGCCGAGCGTGACCAGCGCCGGGCCGAGATGGACCGCCTTCTCGCCCAGCTCAGCCGGGGCGCCACCGAACAGGCCGCCGCCGCCGAAAAGGCCAGCGCCTCGATGGAAGAGATGCGCGCCAACATCCGCCAATCCGCCGACAACGCCGCGCAGACGGAACGCATCGCGCTCAAGGCCGCGCATGACGCCGCCGAAACCGGGGCCGTGGTCACCGATGCCGTCAAGGCCATGGCCAGCATCGCGGAACGCATCACCATCATCCGCGAAATCGCGCGCCAGACCGACCTCCTCGCCCTTAACGCGGCGGTCGAGGCCGCACGGGCGGGCCAGCACGGGCAGGGCTTCGCCGTCGTCGCCGCCGAGGTGCGCAAACTGGCCGAACGCAGCCAGTCGGCCGCAGCCGAGATTGGCGAGCTGTCCGGCACCACCCTGAAGGTCAGCCGCACGGCAGGGGAAAAGCTCGCAGGTCTCGTCCCGGCGATCCAGCAGACCGCCAGCCTCGTGCAGGCGATCAGCGCGGCCTCCAGCGAACAGAGCATCGGCGTGGAACAGATCAACGAGGCAATCCGCGACCTCGACGCCGTGATCCAGCAGAACGCCAGCGCCGCCAGCAAGGTCGCAACCGCCGCCGAAGAGGAAGAGACGCAAGTTTCCTATCTCAAGGCGGCGTAAGGGCGCTGCGAAACCCCGGCCCCTCTCGGCCCGTCAGGCCCCGCTTAACGGCGGGGCCTCTCCCAAACCCGGCTCAGGTCGACAACCGCCTTGGCTGCGTCAGGCTGGCCGGGTCCTGCGCCACGGGCCGAAAGACGGGGAACCCCTGCGCCATGACAGCAGCGGTGCTTTGAAACTCCACCTCCCCGGCAAAGCGCGCAACGCCATAATCGGCCAGCGTCAGCGGGGTGAACTCTTCCACGATCTGGTCGTATTTCTTCTTCAGCACGCGGTTCTTTGGGTTCAGCCCCGAAACGACCACCAGCCCGGTCGGCGCAGCATCCAGAACCTCGATCCTCAGGTCCGGCCGATGGGTCCGCAGGATGGGCAGCATCTTCCAGACATCGCCCGTCCAGTCGCCCTTCGGCAAATTGTCCAGATCGCGCGTCGTCATCTCCGGCGTATAGGGGCAGCAATCATGCAGGACGATGACCCCGTCGGGATGGCTGTTCGCCTCGGCATTCATGAAATCGCGCAGCAGATATTCGAACAGGTGCATGCCGTCGAGGAAACTGAACGACAGCCGCGCCGAGAGCGACTTCAGGATGTCCTCCTCAAAGAACTCGTCGCTCGTCATCTGGCACAAAAGCAGCATCCGCTTCGCATTCATGACGTTCCCGCGCAGGCGGAAATAGGGATCGACCGCGATGGTCTTGCTGCGCACCGGGGCAAAGCTGTCGCCCTTGCGGCTGCCGATCTCCAGATACCAGTCGAAGAGGATCTCTTCGTGAAGGGCGGACAGGAAGTCGTGATAGCCCACCCCCTCCGCCTTCGGCAACATCGGTTCATTCATTCCGGCAACCATCCTGACACCCATCTCCACAGAAACCCCCGATCTCTTCGCATGACCCGTCGCGCGGGCGCAAGGCCAGAGGCCCCCGCCCCACCCCCGCCTCAGGCAGGCGCGGCGAGGGCGATCTCATCCCGCAAGAAAGACCGCAGCGCAAAGCGCGTGGCAAAAAGCTCTGCCATCGCCCGCTGCGCGGCCGCCACCTCTGCCGCAGCGGGCCGGGCGGTCGGGGCGAAGTAATGCACCCCCTCCACCAGCGGCGCGGCCAGCGGCTCGGACCACACCGCCCGCCCGGCCAGCACCGCCTTCAGAAGGCGGGGATATTCGCTATAGACCGCATCCTGAAAATGCAGGTTCAACAGGCCCTCGCAGCGCTCCAGCGCCTCGGCCACGGCGGGGCCGAAGGTCCGGTCGGGCAGCGTGACCACCCGCGCGCCCAAGGCGGCAAGACGGTCCGCGCGCCGTTCGTTCATCGCCCCGACGAAAAGAAGCCCCTCGCCGGGGCCACGCGGCGCGGGCGGCGCGGCGGGAAAGAGGAAAGGCCCGAACCGCACGCGCCGCCGCTGCGCCGCATCCAGAAAGCCATAGGCGGGCGCATTCGCCTCCGACAGGTCCAGCAGCAGGTCATACTGCTCCAGCATCTGCACGATCCGCCCGGGCTGGAACGCCTTCCACAGCCGATTGCCCGCCTCGTCCAGCATCTGCTCGGTCTGAAGGCCGATCTGCAGCGCCCCGGGCCGGTCAGCCAGCCGCTGCGACCGATGCGCCCCCACATGCAGCACGACCGGACGCGCAAGCGGCCCGCCCCCGGCAAAGGCCGCCATGATATCGCGGGCAACATCGCGCAACACGCGATGGGTGGCGACAAGGGTCAGCCCCTCGTCCTCGATGCTCCAGACCCCGTCACTCGTCATGCCGCCCCGACCTGCGCCAAGAATTCCGGTCCGCGCCCGACCGGGCCGTCCCACCTTGGTAAAGCGCGGCGGGCAGGACAAAGTCCAGCACGGCGCGCGCCTGCCCGCGCCAGCCGGCCAGACGGTGTAGTCTGGCGGCAACGCCCGGGCCCTGGGCCAGGGGGATCATCCCGCAGGACGCATCACAAAGTTTCCAAATCGCCCACTTGATGATCATTAATTTCCGGGCCATGCTGCAATCATGGGCGGTTTGAAAACAGTTTTCCGCGCCACGGCGCTTCTCTGCGCGCTCGCCGCACCCCTTGCGGCCCGGGCCGATGCCGACCTTCCTGACGACCCGCTCCGTTTCTTCGCCAGTTGCGCAGGCCGCATGTCCGCGCTGATGGAACATCAGTGGATCGTGGACGGCCCCGCCTCGGACGCGACCAAGGCCCGCCGGGCCGACATCCTCGACCTTGTCGCCGCCCTCACCCCGCCGGGGCATGAGGCGCAGGTCATGGGCTGGCGGGTAGAGGCGAAGGCGGCCCATGCCGCCCTCCTCGCGCAGGCGCGGCGCGGCGACCCTGTCGCGACAGCCCGCGCCATTCGCCATGCGACGGCGCTGCAGGACCAGTGCACGGCCTTCCTCTCCTGACCTGCCGCGCGGCGCCACAGGTCTTGCCGCGCGGTTAACCTTAACGCGTCGCCAGCGCGCGCTGCGTGCCCACAGTTTGCTGCACAAAAGGCGGCACAGAACAGGGCACAGCCGTTTTCGCCCAAACCCCTGCCGTTAAAGGCCTTTTCCCACAACGACCAAAGAAAAAGGGGCGGCCAAGGCCACCCCTTCACCCGACAGGGAGATGCCGGTCAAATCAGCCGCGCGCGGCCTTGGTGGCATTGGCCCACCACACCAGATCGTCCAGCGATGCCGTGGCCGCAGGCAGCAGGTTCGCTTCCACCTCGGCCATGTTGCCCGACCCGCCAAAGCCCGTATGGACCTTGAAGAAATCGCCCATGCCCAGATGCACGGCGTTCCGCGTGGGGACCATCTGCAACTCCACCGCGATGCTGCGCAGATGCTCCATCGCGCGGGTGCCGCCGACCGACCCATAGGCCATCGCCGTCATCGGTTTGCGCGCCCATTCCACATAGGCCTGATCCAGCGCGTTCTTCAGCGCGCCGGTGATGGAGCGGTTGTATTCCGCCACGACGAAGATGTAACCATCGAATTCTGCAATCTTTTTCTGCCACTTCACGGCAGCGGCCGATTGCGACGGGGCCCAGGCGTTAGAGGCCACTTCGTTGAACAGCGGCAGGTCGTAGTCGCGCAGATCGACCAGTTCCACCGTCATATCCGTGCGCGCCTTGGCCTGTGCCAGCATCCACTGCGCGGGGATATCGGCAAAGCGCGAGTCGCGGGTCGATCCGATGATGAGGGCGATTTTCGGGGTGCTCATGGCGTGGGTCCGTTCCGTTGAGGAGGGTTGAATTCTGTCCCGCTGACATGGCCTCTGCCGCGCCACCGAACAATTCGGCGCAGACGCAAGGGACTTGTGCGCCGATGCACCTTTCCCCCTGTTGCAGGGCGAAAGCTGACGCCTGCCCTTGCCCCTGCCCGCCCCAAGTGCAAATCTGCCCGAAAGGTGCCGCCTCCCGCGCACCACCCTTCGCGTGACCCGATGACCAAACCCACCGACAACCCCGCCGACCCCTTCAAGAAGGCGCTGGCCGAAGCCACCCGCACCATGGCCGATGACCCGGACATGACGGTACAATATTCTGTGGATCCCCCCGGCATGAACCGCGAGGGAGTGCGTCTGCCACAGGTTTCCCGCCGCATGACGCGGGACGAGGTGATGCTCGCGCGGGGCACCGCCGACGCCTTCGCGCTGCGCCGCAAGTTCCACGATGACGGCGTCGCCGCCCGCTACGCCCCGCAAGGCAACCTCGCACGCGAGATCTACGAGGCGATGGAAACCGCCCGCTGCGAGGCCGTGGGGGCCCGCGCCATGCCCGGCACCGCCGTGAACATCGATGCCAAGATCGCGCATGAGGCGGAACGCAAAGGATATTCCCAGATCACCAGCATGCAGGACGCACCGCTTTCGGTCGCCGCAGGCTACCTTGTCCGCCATCTCGCCACGGGCCGCGACATGCCGAAAGGCGCAGGCAACGTGATGGACCTCTGGCGCGGCTTCATCGAAGAACAGGCCGGCGGCACGCTGGAAAACATGGACCATGTGCTGGAGGATCAGGCCGCCTTCGCACGCCTCGCACGCAAGGTCATCTCCGACCTCGGCTATGGCGATCAACTGGGCGACGACCCCGATCAGGACGAGCCCGACGATCAGGAAGGCGAGGCCGAAGAGGATCAGGACAGCCCCGACAGCGCGGGCGACGAAGAACAGGAAAGCGACGAGTCCGAAGCCGCGCCCGAACGCAGCCAGGAGGAACAGCAGGACCAGTCGCAGGCGCAGGTCACGATGGAAGACAGCGCCGATATGGAGCAGGGCGATGAGGCCGAACTTCCCGAAGGCGAGGCTCCGCTGGAACCGCCGCCGCCCGCCCCCTATTCCGACGCCGACCCGAACTACACCGTCTATACCACTGATTTCGATGAAGAAATCCGCGCCGAGGACTTGGCCGAAGCCGCCGAACTGGAACGGTTGCGCGCCTATCTGGACCAGCAGCTTGAACCCCTCAAGGGGGCCGTGTCGCGCCTTGCGAACAAGCTGCAGCGCCGCCTTCAGGCGCAGCAGAACCGCTCGTGGCTGTTCGATCTGGAGGAAGGCACGCTGGATGCGGGACGCTTAGCGCGGGTGGTGGCAAACCCAACGACGCCCCTGTCGTTCAAGCAGGAGAAGGACACCGAGTTCCGCGACACCTGCGTGACACTGCTGCTGGACAATTCCGGGTCCATGCGCGGCCGCCCCATCTCCATCGCCGCGATCTGCGCCGATGTGCTGGCACGCACGCTGGAACGCTGTTCGGTCAAGGTGGAAATCCTCGGCTTCACCACCCGGGCGTGGAAGGGCGGGCAGTCGCGCGAACGCTGGCTGGCGCAAGGTCGCCCGCAAGGTCCGGGCCGCCTGAACGACCTGCGCCACATCATCTACAAGGGCGCGGATGCGCCGTGGCGGCGGGCGAGGCCCAATCTCGGGCTTATGATGAAAGAAGGGCTTCTGAAAGAGAACATCGACGGCGAGGCGCTGGAATGGGCGCATCGCCGGATGATGGCCCGCCCCGAGGCGCGGAAGATCCTGATGGTGATTTCCGACGGCGCGCCGGTGGACGACTCAACTTTGTCCGTCAACCCCGCGAATTTCCTTGAAAAACACCTCCGCGACGTGATCGCCATGGTGGAACGGCGGCGTCAGGTGGAACTCATCGCCATCGGCATCGGCCATGACGTGACGCGCTACTACCAGCGCGCCGTGACGATCACCGATGTGGAACAACTGGCCGGCGCGATGACGGAACAGCTGGCCGGGCTTTTCGAAAGCGACCCAAAGAAACGGGCCAAGGCCGGCATGCGGCGGGCGGGGTAAGGGGGGCTGTCTGCCCCCCTCTTGGCCTGCGGCCAATTCACCCCCCGAGGATATTTGACGACAGAAGATGAGGGGCGCGATGTTCCAGAGTTTCGAGACCACCGCCGATCCTTCCGCCGGTCCGGGCCGTCTGGCGCGGCTGCGCGACCAACTGCGGGCGGAAGGGCTGTCGGGCTTTCTGGTGCCGCGCGCGGATGTCCATCAAGGCGAATATGTCGCCGCGCGGGATGAACGTCTTCAATGGCTTACGGGCTTTACTGGATCGGCGGGCTTTGCCATTGTCCTGCCCGATATGGCGGGGGTCTTCATCGACGGGCGGTACCGCGTGCAGGTGAAGCATCAGGTCGATCTGACGGCCTTCACCCCCGTTCCTTGGCCCGAAACGAAACCGGGTCCGTGGATCGCCGAGCATCTGGCCGAAGGCGTGGTGGGCTTTGACCCATGGCTGCACACCGCCGATGAGGTGGCGCGTCTGGAAGAGGCGCTGAAGGGGTCCCCTGTCACCCTCCGCGCGGTTGCCAATGCCGTGGACGCGATCTGGCCCGACCAGCCCCCCCCGCCATCTGGCGCGGCCTTCCCTCATCCCGTCACCCTTGCGGGCGAAACGTCCGAGGCCAAGCGTGCAAGGCTGGCCGACGCCCTGCGAAAGGCGGGGAAAGAGGCGGCGGTGATCACCTTGCCCGACTCGCTCTGCTGGCTTTTGAACCTGCGGGGCGCGGATGTGCCGCGAAACCCGATCCTGCACGGCTTTGCCATTCTGCGCGCGGATGCAACGGTGGATGTCTTCACCGCGCCTTCCAAGCTGGGCGAGAGCGCGCGGGCGGCGCTGGATGCGGGCGTGCGGCTGCATGCGGTGGAAGCCTTTGAACCCACGCTGAAATCCCTTTCCGGCACCATCCGGGTGGATCGCACCAGCGCCCCCTTGGCCGTGTCGCGCCTGATCGAAGGCGCAGGCGGCACGGTGGCGTGGGGCGATGACCCCTGCCGCTTGCCCAAGGCCGCCAAGAACGCCGCCGAAGTGGCGGGCATGCGCGAGGCGCATCTGCGCGACGGCGCGGCGGTGGTCGAATTCCTCTGCTGGCTGGATGCCACAGCCCCCAAGGGCGGGCTGACCGAGATTGACGTGGTGACCGCGCTGGAAGGCTATCGCCGGGCGACCAATGTGCTGCATGACATCAGCTTTGACACGATCTGCGGCGCGGGGCCGAACGGCGCGATCATGCATTACCGCGTGACGCGCGAGACGAACCGTGCGGTTGGGATGGACGAACTTCTGCTCGTCGACAGCGGCGCGCAATTTGCCGATGGCACGACCGACATCACCCGCACCATCGCCGTGGGCGATCCGGGCGGCGAGGCGCGGGACTGCTATACCCGTGTTCTGCAAGGCCTGATCGCGATCTCCCGCGTGCGCTGGCCGCGCGGCATCGCGGGGCGCGATCTGGATGCGCTGGCGCGCTTTCACCTCTGGGTCGCGGGGCAGGATTTCGACCATGGCACAGGGCATGGCGTCGGGGCCTTCCTGTCGGTGCATGAGGGGCCGCAGCGCATCAGCCGCGTCTCCGAGGTGCCGCTGGAGCCGGGGATGATCCTGTCCAACGAACCGGGCTACTACCGTGAAGGGGCTTTCGGCATCCGGCTGGAAAACCTGATCGTGGTGCAGGAGGCGCCGGAACTGGGCGACAACCGCGACCAGCTTTGCTTCGAGACGCTGACCTTCGCCCCCTTTGATCGCAGGCTAATTCTGGCCGATCGCCTTTCCGGGGACGAACGGAACTGGCTGAACACCTATCATGCCGAGGTGTTGGCCAAGCTTGCACCCCGCCTCGGTGCAACCGCACGGGACTGGCTACAGGCCGCCTGCGCGCCCTTGTGATGCATCTTTGGGCGCGGCACTGCCGACACGCCGGGCGTTATGGGCGCTGTGCAGCCGATGGCAGAACGCCCGCTTGCCGCAAGGTCCGGTCGCGCGCATCATGGCCCCAAGGCAAGGGAGGCTGACATGACCGTGACGCTGGAAATCCGGCCCGTTCCGGGCCGCTATATCGTGCGTGCGAGTGGAACCATCATCGGCGAGACGGAGCGCGCCGTGGAACTGCTGGAAGGCGCGCGCCCGCCCGTGATCTATGTCCCGCGCGAGGATGTGGCGATGGCCCTTCTGGACCCGACCGACCGCCAGTCCACCTGCCCGCACAAGGGCGAGGCGCGTTATTACAGCATTGTCACGCCCGAGGCGCGGCTGGACAACGCCGTCTGGTCCTATGAGCGCCCCATCGCGGGGGCCGAGGCCATCGCGGGCCATCTGGCCTTCTATCAGGACAAGGTCCGGGTGGAGCCGCGCTAGGCGATCTCGGCCGCGACCTTGCGGATACGCTCCACCATCGCCCGCAGCCCGTTCGACCGCTGCGACGACAAGTGTTCGTTCAATCCCAGCCGCGCCAATTCGGCAGGTGCGTCTACCTTTCCGACCTCGGCCACGGGCAGGCCCGCATAGAGGGCATGCAGAACGGCGATCAGCCCCTTCACGATCATCGCGTCGCTGTCGCCTTGAAAATCGAAACGGCCATCGCTGATGACGGGTTGCAGCCAGACTTGGCTTGCGCAGCCCTGCACCTTGGTCGCGGGAACCTTCAAGGCCTCGTCCATCGGCGGAAGCGCCTTGCCCAATTCGATCACATGGCGATAGCGGTCTTCCCAATCGTCGAGGAAGTCGAAGGTTTCGGCGATCTCTTCAAAGGCGGGGGTGGCCATCACGCTCTCCGATGCTGTGGCGATGACCTAGGGCTTTGGGGCGGAAAGGTCCACCCCGTGCCGTCAGGCAGCGGCGCGCCGTTCGAGCCAAAGAAGCCGTGCCAGCATTGGCAATAGGGCAAGGCAGGCCGTCGCGATCACGGCCACAGCCCATGGCAGAAGTGGCATCCCAACCGCCCGGGCGCGCGGCGCGATCAGGTAGAAGGCAATGGCCACGGCAATCAGCAAGTCGAACCAGACCTGATTGCCCGCAAAACTGGTGGTGTGGTTGATCCAGAACTGGAGGAGCCCCTCTTGCAACACCGTAACGACGGAGAAAAGCGCGAAGAGAAGGCCGATCACCGCCGGAACACGCCAGTCACCCAAAGGGCGGCGAAGGGCGGAGTGGATCAGGAACACTGCTGTCGCCAGATAGGCGAGAGGTGGCAGAAGCTGCAGCATCGTGTACTCCTTTGCAAAGGGGATGCAGCAATAATGTAGCATCCGCTACATAAATGGAAGAGCCTAACCCTCATGGCACGTCCCAAGCCCGACAAGGACGCCTTGCTCGCCGGCCTTGCGGCCCATGTGCTTGATCATGGTCTAACGGCGGCCAGCCTGCGCCCGATGGCTGCATCTGTCGGTACGTCGGACAGGATGCTGATCTATCATTTCGGTAGCAAGGATGCGCTGATGGCCGAGGTGCTGGTCCATCTCGCCCGGACCATGGCAAGTGATCTGGACAGGGCCCTGCCGGAAGACCGCTTCCCAACCGAAGCGGCGCTTGTGCAGGCGATCCTTCAGTTGATGCGCGCGGACTCCGTCCGCCCCTATATCCGGCTGTGGTTCGACATCGTTTCGGCCAGCGGTCAAGGCGAAGCAAGCGGCCTGCCCCCCGGCATCGGCCAGTCGATCTTGGGGGTCTATCTTGACTGGATCGCACGCCGCCACCCCAAAGGCGACGCCGGCGCTCCACGCTGCCTTGCCCTTGTCGAGGGCCTTTTGGTGATGGAGGCGTTGGAGTGCACGGGCCTTGTGGACCGCGTGCTTTCCATGATGGAGGGATGACCGGCCAACCGCCAACCGCGCGTCCGGCTGCAGGGGTGCTTTTCAAAGCCCGCGCCATCGGCTACCCAAGGGGCAACAGACGGGGGACCGGAATGAAACGTAGGGTGGTTCTGGCTTTGGGCGCGGCTTTCGTGGTGACGGGCTGCGGTGCCGTGCGCGACTCGCGGCTCAATCCCTTCAACTGGTTCGGGGGCGCACGCCGCCGCGAACGGGTGCAGCAGACGGCCGAGGTCGCGAAGGACCAGCGTCTTCTGATGGAGGAGGTCATCTCCCTCTCCGTCGATCCCTTCTCCAGCGGGGCCATCGTGCGAGCAACGGGAATCGCGCCGTCGCAGGGCTGGTGGGATGCGGAACTGGTGGCCCGCCCGATCGACGAAAACGGCGTGCTGGTCTACGATTTCCGCGTCTTCCCGCCGGTGACGGATACGCCCACGGGCACACCCCGCTCGCGCGAGATCACGGTGGGGGTGTCGATTTCCAACGTGCGCCTTGATCAGGTGCGCGAGATCGTGGTGCAGGGCGCGAACAACGCGCTGTCGTCGCGTCGCTAAGCGCTAGAGCCGGACGACCCGCACTTCGCTTCCCTTTGCGGACAGGGCGATTTCACCGCGACACAGGCGCAGTGCATCGTCTCCGAACGCTTCGGACCGCCAGCCCTTGAGAGCTTCCACGTCGCGTTCACCTGCGGCAATGGCATCCAGATCCGCCGCCGAGGCGATCAACTTGGACGCCACGCCCAGTTGTTCGGATTTGGCCTTCAAAAGGACGCGCAGCAGATCGGCCAGCGCCGGGTTGACCTGCATCTGATCGCGCGACAGGTCCGGCTTGGGCAGGTCATCCGCACGCATCTCCATCCCCGACCGGATGGCAGCCAGAATTCCATCGGCGATCTCGGGCTTGCGCCCTTCGCGCAACAGCAGGCGGGACCGGCCCAGTTCTTCCATCGAAGTAGGGCGGGTCGAGGCCAACTCGAGCAGCGCGTCATCCTTCATCACCCGCGACCGGGGAACGTTGTGCCGCTGGGCATATTCCTCGCGAAAGCGTGCCAGTTCCTTCACGATGGCAAGGAAGCGGCCCGAGGTGGTGCGCGTCTTCACTCGCAACCATGCCTCGTCGGGATGGACAGTATAGGTGGCCGGGTCGGTGAGGATCGACAGCTCCTCTTCCACCCATTTCGTGCGACCGTTCTTTTCCAGCTGTGCCGCCAGCCATTCATAGATCACCCGCAGGTGGGTGACATCGGCCAGCGCATATTCCTGCTGCGCCGTCGACAGGGGCCGACGCGACCAGTCTGTGAAGCGTGAGGTCTTGTCGAGGTTCTGCTTGGCGATCTTCTTCACCAGCGTTTCGTATCCAACCTGTTCACCGAAACCGCAGACCATGGCAGCGACCTGCGTGTCGAAAAGGGGTTCGGGGAAGACGTTCCCCTCGACGAAGAAAATCTCCAGATCCTGCCGCGCCGCGTGAAAGACCTTCACGGTCGCCTTGTGACGGAAGAGATCGTAAAGCGGCTCAAGGCTCATCCCCTCGCCATCAATCGGGTCGACAAGGACGGCATCACCCGTCTTTCCGGGCAAGGCCATCTGGATGAGGCAAAGCTTTGACCAATAGGTGCGTTCCCGCAGGAACTCGGTATCGATGGTCACATAGGGTTGGGACTTTGCGGCTTCGCAGAAGGCAGCGAGGTCTTCGGTCGTCGTAATCGTGCGCATCTTGCGATCCGTCCTGCCAGAGGGGCACGGGGTCATCCCGCATGTCCGCTATAGGCAAGGGCGGTGGAAATGGGAAGAGATGTCGGAAATCTGTAGCTGAATCCGGCCTGAGCGCGCGCGATCACAGGAAAAGCGGTGTCCGGTCCCCGGCGGCAAAGCGGCGCAGGACGGCCGGATAGAGGCGGTGTTCCTGCACCAGAACCCGCGCGGCAAGCGTTTCGGCGGTGTCGCCCGCGAGGATTGGCACGCGCGCCTGCCCTAGGATTGGGCCATCGTCCAGAACTGGCGTCACCTCATGCACCGTGCAGCCCGCCTCGGCGTCCCCCGCCTCTAGCGCGCGGCGATGCGTGTGCAGCCCAGGATAAAGCGGCAGAAGCGATGGATGGATGTTCAGCATCCGCCCTGCGAAGCGATCGACGAAGCCGGGCGTCAGCACGCGCATGAACCCCGCCAGACAAACAAGGTCGGCCCCTGCTTCAAGGATCGGCTGCAAAAGCGCCGCCTCGAAGGCGGCCCGATCACCACCATAGGGCCGGTGGTCGACGGCTGCCGTTGCAACACCCAGAGCGGCGGCCTTGGCCAGCCCTGCCGCCTTCGGGTCATTCGACGCCACCAGTACGGGCAGCGCGGGATGGTCCCCTGCGGCCATGTCGCGCAACAGCGCCAGCATGTTGGAGCCGCCACCGGAAATCAGGATGGCGACGCGGCGCGTCACAGAAGGCGGCCTTTGTAGATGACCCCCTGCCCTTCCACCACTTGGCCCAGCGTGACCACCGTTTCGCCCGTGTCGCGCAGCAAGGTCGCGAGGTCATCGGCGCGGTCGGGTGCCACGACAAGGATCATGCCGATGCCGCAGTTAAAGGTCTTCAGAAGCTCTGCCTCGGCCATGTTGGCGGTGGTGGCCAGCCAGCGGAAGACGGGCGGCAACTGCCATGCCGAAAGGTCAATCTCGCAGGCCAGCCCGTCGGGCAGAACGCGCGGCGGGTTCTCGGTCAGCCCGCCGCCCGTGATATGGGCCAGCCCATGCACGCCGCCCGCGCGGATCGCAGCCAGCGCCTGCTTGACGTAAAGCCGGGTCGGCGCCAGCAGTGCCTCGCCCAGCGTGCCGTCCGCAAAGGGCGCGGGCGCGTCCCATGTCAGCCCCGAAAGCTCCACCACCTTGCGCACAAAGCTGTAGCCGTTGGAATGGACGCCGTTGGACGCAAGACCCAACAGCACATCGCCCGCCGCGACGCCCGCAGGCAGGTCCTGCCCCCGTTCCATCGCGCCCACGGCGAAACCGGCAAGGTCGAAATCGCCCTTGTGATACATGCCCGGCATTTCGGCGGTTTCGCCACCGATCAGGGCGCAGCCTGACGCAGCGCAGCCTTCTGCGATGCCTTCGATGATCCGGGCCGCCTGATCGACCTCCAGCTTGCCGGTGGCGAAATAGTCGAGGAAGAGCAGTGGCTCTGCCCCCTGACAGACCAGATCGTTGACGCACATGGCCACCAGATCGATGCCGATGGTATCGACGTTGCCGGTATCGATCGCGATGCGCAGTTTGGTGCCCACGCCATCCGTGGCGGCCACGAGGATCGGGTCGCTGTAGCCTGCGGCCTTCAGATCAAACAGCGCGCCAAAGCCACCAAGGCCCGAGATGGTGCCGGGGCGATTGGTGCGTTTGGCGGCAGGCTTGATCCGTTCGACCAGCGCATTGCCCGCGTCGATATCCACCCCCGCCTGCGCATAGGTAAGGCCGTTCGTCATCGCACCGCTCCGCCGCTGTTCCCCGCATTGCGGCGCGGCATATACCACCCCCGCCTGCGCCGCAACGGCGGATGCCGCCGCTTGATGCGGATCAAGGTTCCCGATGCCCTGCCCTGATAGGAAAGCTTCGGAACGCGCCGATAGGAGGAACTGCCATGTCGCGACTGTTCATGCTGCTTTTCGCCCTGATCGGGCCGTCGCTCGCCGGGGTTGGTGTCATCATTGTCCTGACCATGGGCCTCGTCACGCTTAAGCCCATCCTTGCGGCGGCGGCCTTGGGCATGGCCTTTGGCGTGCCGGTGGCTTGGGCGGTCATGCGGCGGCTGACCCTAGGCCAGACGGTCTGACGGGGCTGATCGGGCCAAGCCCGCCACGGGCTTCTGTCACCCAGCGCGGGCCGTGCGACCGCCTGCACTTGACCGGGGCGGAGCGAAGCCTTACGCCCTTGCGGCATGGGGCTGTAGCTCAACGGTTAGAGCCGGGCGCTCATAACGCCTTGGTTGGGGGTTCGAGTCCCTCCGGCCCTACATTCTTTCCAATCGCCTCGGCTGCGATCCAGACACGGAAGGCGTCAAGCGCGGGATTCGGCGGCGCATTGCGGGGCCAGACGAGCCAGTAGCTGCCCGCCGCGCGGACCGGCCCGCCCCAGACCGGGACCAGCCGTCCGGCCGCAATATCCGCATCAACAAGAAAGCGCGGCAGCAGCGCGACACCCAACCCGTGGATTGCCGCCTGCTGCATCGTAGCGAACTGGTCGAAGACCATCCCCGCCGGGCGCTGCCCCGGCAGGCCCTGCGCTGCGAACCAGCGGCCCCAGTCGCCCTTGCGGCTTTCGATCTGCAGAAGCGGCAGCGCCAGCAGATCGCCCGGGCCTGCGATCGGCCCGGCGGCAAGGTCCGGCGCGGCAACCGCCTGCACCTCTTCCTCCATCAGAAGGAGATGCTCGGCATCGGGCCAATCGGCACGTCCGTAATGGATCGCCGCTTCCACACCTTCGGCCAGCATATCGAAAGGCCGCAGCCGAGTGCTGAATGTCAGCGAAATGTCTGAGTGGCATTGCCGGAACGTGCGCAACCGGGGGGCCAGCCAATGCATCCCGAAGGCAGGCAGCAGCGCCAGTGACAGCACCGCCCCTCCCCCGCCGGACCGCAGCCGCAGCGCCGCCTGCCCCAGCAGGTCCAGCGCCCGCCGTGCTTGCGCCACATAGTCCCGTGCGGCGGGTGTTGGGCGCAGGCGCTGCCTGTCACGGATCAGCAGCGGCACACCCAGCTGCGCCTCCACCTCCTGCAGCGCGCGGCTGATCGCTCCCGGCGTCAGGTTCAATTCGCGCGCGGCAGCGGTGGTGGTGCCCAACCGCTCCACCGCTTCCAGTGCCAGAAGGCCGGACAAGGCAGGCAAGTGGCGTCTTGCAGGGATCATGTGAGCATTACTCAACATAAGTTCAGTTTATTTCGCTATATTTGCACAATCAGCCAAGGCATAGAAGCACCAAGCTGCGATGGCGCGACTCGCGTGCTGCTGGCAGACTGGACCGATACCCCCGGAGGAAGCGATATGAGCCTCGACGCCCCCAAACTCAAAGCCAAGGATGCCCCCGATCTGGCCCGGTTCGATTGGGAGGACCCGTTCCGGCTGAACGATCAGTTGACGGAAGAGGAACGCATGCTGCGCGATGCGGCCCGCGCCTATGCGCAGGAAAAGCTGCAACCGCGCGTGGTTGCCGCCTATCGGGAAGAGACGACCGATCCCTCGATCTTCCGCGAAATGGGCGAGATGGGCCTTTTGGGCGTGACGATCCCCGAGGAATACGGTGGGCTGGGTGCATCTTACGTCGCCTATGGCCTTGTGGCGCGCGAAGTGGAGCGGGTGGACAGCGGCTATCGGTCGATGATGTCGGTGCAAAGCTCTCTCGTCATGTATCCGATCTACGCCTACGGGACCGAGGCGCAGCGGGCCAAGTATCTGCCCAAGCTTGCCTCCGGCGAATGGATCGGCTGCTTTGGCCTGACCGAACCTGATGCGGGGTCAGATCCGGCGGGGATGAAGACCGTCGCGAAGAAGACGGCGAACGGCTATGTGCTGAACGGCGCGAAGATGTGGATTTCCAACGCGCCCATCGCTGATGTCTTCGTCGTCTGGGCCAAGTCCGAGGCGCATGGCGGCAAGATCAAGGGTTTCGTGCTGGATAAGGGCATGAAGGGTCTGTCTGCGCCGAAGGTGGGCGGCAAGCTGTCCCTGCGCGCCTCCATCACGGGCGAGATCGTGATGAAGGATGTGGAAGTGGGCGAAGAGGCGCTTCTGCCCAATGTCGAAGGCCTGAAGGGCCCCTTCGGCTGCCTCAACCGCGCGCGCTACGGCATTTCCTGGGGGGTGATGGGCGCTGCGGAGTTCTGCATGCACGCCGCCCGCCAATACGGGCTTGACCGCAAGCAGTTCGGCAAGCCCATCGCCGGAACTCAGCTTTTCCAGCTCAAATTGGCCAACATGATGACCGAGATTTCGTTGGGTCTGCAGGCCTCGCTCCGCGTGGGCCGCCTGATGGACGAGGCGAATGCCGCGCCCGAGATGATCTCGATCATCAAGCGCAACAATTGCGGCAAGGCGCTGGAGGCGGCCCGTTGGGCGCGCGATATGCATGGCGGCAACGGCATTCAGGAAGACTTCCAGATCATGCGCCACATGGTGAACCTTGAAACGGTGAACACCTACGAGGGCACGCATGACATCCATGCCCTGATCCTGGGCCGTGCGATCACCGGCGTGCAGGCCTTTTTCTGATCTCTCTGCAGGGGCGAAAATTCTTCATACGAAGAATTTTCAACAGGGGCCGCAGGCCCCTGCCCCTCCCCCGCCGGGCGCGAAAATTCTTCGGATGAAGAATTTTCGCCCTCACCCTGCGTCAGGCCATCTTTCCGGGATGACAAGCGCCGCGCCTTGGTTAGATTTTGTTGCATGACACATGCAAGCTTGCCCCCCGAACTCGATGCCTATCTCGCCGCCCATCCCGGCACCCGCTTTCTTGACGCGGTGATGTTCGATCTCTGCGGCACGGCCATCGGAAAACGCTACCCGGTCCGCGACGCGGCAAAGGTTTGGTCCTCGGGCGTGGCCTTCTGCGCGGGGATCACCACGCTGGACGCGCTGGGGGCCTGCTGGGATGTGGAAGGCATCGGCTTTTCCGACGGCGACCCTGATGCCATCTCCTATCCCATCCCCGGCACGCTGGCACCTGTTCCGTGGCAGGCGGACACCGCGCAGGTCCTGATTGCCCCCGCCCCGCCCGAAGGTCTGGCGCAGTGGTGGTTCGACCCGCGCAGCATCCTTGCCAATGTCGTGGCCCGCTTCGGTGATCTGGGTCTGACACCGGTCACGGCCTGCGAGCTTGAGTTTTACCTCGTCGATCCGGCGCGCGATGCCGTGGGCCGCATCTCCCCGGCCCGCTCGGCGCGGTCAGGCCGCGCACCGGAAGCGCCGCGCGTTCTCGCTTTTGACAAGCTGGATGAATGGGCCGGCATTTTGGCCGAGATCGACGCCGCCTGCATCGCGCAGGGCGTGCCCGCAGGGGCCGCGACCGCCGAATATGGCGGCGCGCAGTTCGAAGTGAACCTTGGACACTTGCCCGATCCTGTGCGGGCAGCCGATCATGCGCTTATGCTGCGGCGGATCGTGAAGGGGGTGGCGGGCCGCCATGGGCTGGACGCGACCTTTATGTCCAAGCCCTTTGCCGATCAATCGGGATCGGGCCTGCACATCCACCTCAGCGTGCTGGACGCGGACGGGCGCAACATCTTTGACGACCGGCTACCAACGGGTGACGCCATGCTCGGCAATGCGATCGCCGGGCTGCAGGCCACCACGCATGATGCGATGGCGATCTTTGCGCCCAACCTGAACGCCTATCGCCGGTTCGCGCCCAACCAGTTCGTCCCCGTCAACACGTCATGGGGTACGAACAACCGCTCTGTCAGTTTCCGCATCCCGGCGGGTGGCGGGGCCGCGCGGCGGATCGAACATCGCATCGCGGGGGCGGAGGCGAACCCCTACCTCGTCATGGCAGCCGTTCTGGCAGGCATCCATCACGGGCTGGCGCAACGTCTGACGCCCACCCCGCCCTCCACCGGCAATGCTGGCGAAGAGGCGGACCCCGAGATGCCGCTAAAGCTGTGGACCGCGCTCGACAGGCTAGAGGGGTCAGCGCTGATGGCAGAGTACCTTGGTCCGCGCTACCCGGCCGCCTATGCCACGATCAAGCGGGCGGAGTTCGAGGCCTTCATGGCCGATGTGCTGCCCCGCGAATATGACTGGTATCTCTGAGGTGATGCGATGACCGCGCCCGCCCGCGTCGGCGATGTCTCCTTCTGGTATGCCGATATCGGCCTTCCCCAGACCCGTCGCCCTGCCCTGCCCGGTGACACCACCGCCGATGTCTGCATCATCGGCGCGGGCTATACCGGACTGTGGTCCGCCTATTACCTGAAGAAGGCCGATCCCGGCCTGAAGATCGTGATATGCGAGAAGAATTTTGCCGGTTTCGGCGCATCGGGCCGCAATGGCGGCTGGCTGACCGGGGGCTTTGCTTGGAACCATGACCGCTATCTCTCGCATTCTGACGAGGCTGGTGTTCGGGCCATGGTGCAGGCGATGAACGGCACGGTAGACGAGATCATCCGTGTGGCCGGCGCCGAAGGCATCGACGCCGACATCCTGCGCACCGACGAATTGATGGTCGCCACCACGCCCGCGCAGCTTGCCCGTTGCGAGGCGGAAACCGCTCATCGCCGCCAATGGGGCGAAGATCGGGTCCACATGATCGGCGCGGGCCAGACAGCCAGCCGGGTGAACATCCCCGGGGTCCTTGGCGCCATGGTGGTGGAAGGCGTCGCCCGCATCCAGCCTGCCAAACTCGTCCGCGGCCTCGCGCAGGTGGTGGAGGCGTTGGGGGTGACGATCCATGAGGAAACCGAAGTCACTGCCCTTGCCCCCGGCCGCGTTACCACGACGCGCGGCACGGTCACGGCCCACACGATCCTGCGCTGCACCGAAGGCTTTACTGCCACCCTGCCGGGACTGAAGCGGGAATGGCTGCCGCTCAACTCCGCCCAGATTGCCACCGAACCCCTGCCGCCCGAAGTCTGGGCGCAGATCGGCTGGAACGGGCATGAAATCCTTGGCGATTTCGCCAATGCCTATTGCTATTGCCAACGCACGCGGGAAGGCCGCATCACGGTGGGCGCGCGCGGCGTGCCCTACCGCTTTGGCTCGGCCATCGATACGTCGGGCATCCCTGATCCCGAAACCATCCGCCGCCTGACGGATATCCTGCATCGCCACTTCCCCGCCGCACGGCCCTACCGGATCGACCATGCTTGGTGCGGGGTGATCGGGGTGCCGCGCGACTGGTGCGCGACGGCGGGGCTGGACCCTGTCACGCGGATCGGCTGGGCAGGTGGCTATGTGGGGGTGGGCGTCTCCACCTCCAACCTATCGGGGCGGACGCTTGCCGACCTGACGCTGGACCGGCAAACCGACCTGACGCGCCTGCCTTGGGTCAATCGCCGGGTGCGAAAATGGGAACCCGAACCGCTGCGCTGGCTTGGTGTGCATGGGATGTACGGTCTTTACGGCATGGCCGACCGACGCGAGGCGGCGCGGCAGGGCCCGCCCTCGCGGCTGGCCAAGTTCGGCAACTGGCTGACGGGACGGTGATGGTTCCGCTGATCTTTGATCTAGACGGGACGCTGGTCGACAGCGCGCCGGATATCCACGCTGGCGTCGCCCGATTGTTGGAGGAGGAGGGGATCGCCGCCCTCCCCTTTGCCACCGTGCGCGGTTTCATAGGGGGCGGTGTGCCGATCCTGATCAGCCGGGTGATGCGCGCTGTCGGGATGGCCGAGGACCTGCACCGCCGTGCCGATCTTTGCGCGCGCTTCATCGCGCGGTACGAACATGATCCGGGCGGTCTGACCCGCCCTTATCCGGGGGTCGAGGCGGCCTTGGCCGCTCTGGACCGCCCGCTCGCGCTTTGCACCAACAAGCCCGAAGGCCCGACCCGCGCCCTGCTGGCTCAGCTTGGGTGGACCCACCGCTTTCCGGTGATCGTGGGGGGCGACACGCTGCCCGCTCGAAAGCCGGACCCTGCCCCGCTGAATCATGCTATCACCCAACTCGGTGGAGGGCCGGTTCTTTTCGTCGGGGACAGCGAGGTGGATGCCGAGACCGCCACGCGCGCAGATGTGCCGCTTCTTCTTTTCACCCAAGGCTATCGCACCACACCCGTGACCGACCTGCCGCATCACGCGGCCTTTGACCACTGGGACAGCTTTGGCGATTTGATCGACGGCCTCAGGCCAGCGTGACGCGCAACCCGTCAGGGCCGATCCGCAAGCCCTCGCTTTCAGCCCCTAGGAGGCGCAGCCCGTGCCAGAGCCCCTTGGCTGCGAAAGGTGCGGGCGCACCGCGCAGGGCGGGCGGCTCATAAAGCTCCACCATCCCTTCCCCGGCCGATAGGAAACGCACCTTCGTTACGCCATCCGCGCGGCGCAGATCTACGGCGGCCACGGGGTCAAGGCCGAGGGAAAGGAAGAAGGCTTCGGTCGCTGCAAGATCGGTGCAAGGGATGCCGATATGGTCGTGCCCGGGCAGACCATCGCGGGCATCGGCACCCAGCTTTGCGCAGAATTCGATCCGCGCGCCGTCCGGCCCTTCAAGGAAGACATAGCGCACGCCGGCGCCCCAGAATTCCGCAATCTCCTGCGGGCCGTCGGGCGTGGTCCCCTCCAACTTGGCGCCACGGGAAAGGGCATCGGCAAGGGCCGCATCTACATCCGCGACGGCCAAGGCCAGATGGTCGATCACGCCATGCCCGGTCACCTCGGCCGCAACCAGAGCGACAAGTTGATCGCCCAGCGCGAAAAGATCGCCATCGGCATCCGCCCCGCGAAAGCCGAAGACCTGCGTCAGCATCCGCGCGGCAGCCATCCTGTCGCGGATGGCGAGTTCGGGAACGATCCGCACGGCGCCCTTCCTTTGCATCCTTGTTACCTGCCTGTGGCAGAAGCCTTGGCCGCAATCAACCGAGTCTTGCAACATCCTGCCGCGCAGATCACCCGGAAACCGCTCTCCCCGCGACCTTTGGCAGTTTTCTTGACTTTCAGGTCACCAAGGTAAATGCAGGGTCCTGCATTTTCAGCTTGTTCCAAGGCACTCCACGCGAAAGTTCTTGTCATGGTCAAACGCTTCATCATCGCCATTCTTCTGCTTGGCCTCGTCGGCGGCGGGCTTGTCGGTTTCAACCTCTTTCGCGACCAGATGATCACGCAGATCTTCGCCAATATGCCACGTCAGCCTGCCACGGTCTCGACCATCGAGGCGAAACCAGTGGAATGGACCCCCACCATCGAAGCGATCGGCACGGTGAATGCGGCGCAAGGTGTGGAGTTGACGGTAGAAACGGCTGGCGTGGTCAAGGAGATCGCCTTCGCGCCGAACACGCAGGTCGCGGCAGGCGATGTCCTGCTGCGGTTGGACGATGTGGTGCAGAAGGCCGATGTAGAGGCCGCCCGCACACAGGCCGATCTGGAACGGTCGAGCCTTCTGCGCGCGCAGGATCTGACGCGGCGCGGGGTGACAACGAATGTCTCGCTCGACCAGACGCAGGCCGCCGCCCGGGCGGCCGAGGCGCAGCTTGCCCGCGCGGTGGCCATGCTGGAGCAGCGCCAGCTTTCGGCCCCCTTCGCCGGAACCATCGGCCTGCCGCGCGTTGACCTTGGCCAATATGTAGCCCCCGGCACCATCGTGGCCACGCTTCAAGACATTTCCACCATGCGGGTAGACTTTTCCCTGCCGGAGCAGGAGCTTCCCAATCTCTCCATCGGGCAGCGGATTGAAGTGCGGATCGAAGGACTGGACGAAACCTTTCCCGGTGCCCTGACCGGCATAGACCCGCGCGTCGATCCCGCCTCGCGCCTTGTGGCGCTGCGAGGGTCCATCGACAATGCGATGGGCAAGCTGACCCCCGGCCAGTTTGTCCGCATCCGCGTGGTCCTGCCCAGCGAGGCGGGCGTGATTGCCCTGCCGCAGACCACCGTCTCGACCAGCCTCTATGGCGACTATGTCTATGTCGTGCGCCCGTCAGAGGCGGATGCCGCACAGCTTGAACTGCGGCAGGTCTTCGTGCGCCTCGGCCGCCGCTCTGGCGGGGTGCTGGAAATCGTGGAAGGCGTCGCCCCCGGCGATCAGGTCGTCACCGCTGGCCAGAACCGCCTGTCCAACGGCCAGCCCGCCACTGTGGACAACAGCGTGAACCCGGCTGCATCAGCCACCGGGGATGCTGTGACCGGGGGTGACGAATGAGCCCGTCGGACATTTTTATCAAGCGCCCGGTCCTATCGACCGTGCTCGGGCTTCTGATCGTCCTGTTGGGGCTGCAGGGCTTCTTCAACCTTCAGATCCGCGAATACCCCGAAGTGGAAGAGACGGTGGTCACCATCACCACGGTCTATCCCGGCGCCTCGCCGGACCTGATCCAGGGCTTCATCACCTCGCCCATTTCGGCGGCGGTGGCGACCACGGAGAATGTGGATTACATCACCTCGTCCTCCAGCCCCTCGGTTTCGACGGTGACGGTGAACATGCGGCTGGGCGCCAATCCTGACGTGGCGCTGACCGAGGTGATGTCGAAGGTGCAGCAGGTCCGTTCGCGATTGCCGTCCGAGGCAGAGGACCCGACCATCGTGAAGGGCACGGGGATGACCTTCGCCACGATGTATCTGGCCCTGCAGAACCCCAACATGACCTCGGAACAGGTCACGGAATACATCCAACGGGTGATCCGCCCCCGCATGTCAACCATCCCCGGCGTGGCCGAGATTCAGGTGCTGGGCGGGCAAGTCTATGCGATGCGCGTCTGGATTGACCCGATCCGCCTTGCCGGACGCAACGTGACCGCAGCCGAGGTTCTGGCCGCGATCAACGCCTCCAACTTCCTTGCCGCGCCGGGGCGGACGCGGGGCGACCTCGTCACCTATCCGATCACGATGGAGACGACACTGCAGACACCCGAAGCCTTTGCCGCCCTGCCGATCAAGGGCGACGGGGCCGATGTGGTGCGCCTGTCGGATGTGGCGCGGGTGGAACTGGCCGCGGAATCCACAGATACGATCGTGAATTTCAACGGCGAACCCGGCACCTTCATCGGCGTCTTCCCCACGCCGGGGGCGAACCCGCTGGACATGTCGGCGGCCGTCTTGGCGGAACTGCCATTGATCCAGTCCAGCCTGCCCGACGGCATGGCCCTGACCTTGATGTACGATGCCACCGAACAGATCAGCGCCTCGATCGAAGAGGTGTTCATCACTATCGCCGAGGCGGTGGCCATCGTCATCCTGATCATCCTTCTCTTCCTCGGCTCGTTTCGGTCGGTGCTGATGCCGGTCGTGACGATCCCGCTGTCGCTGATGGGCGTTCTCTTCGTGCTTTATCTCTTCGGTTATTCGATCAACCTTCTGTCGCTGCTGGCCATGGTGCTCGCCATCGGTCTTGTCGTCGATGACGCGATCGTAGTGGTGGAGAATGTCCACCGCCATATCGAGGAAGGCTTCCGCCCGATTCAGGCGGCCTTCATCGGGATGAAAGAGATCTTTGGCGCGGTCGTTGCCATGACCGTGACGCTTGCGGCGGTCTTTGCGCCCCTTGCCTTTACCGGGGGCCTGACCGGCGCGCTGTTCCGAGAATTTGCGGTGACGCTGGCAGGATCGGTCATCATTTCGGGCATCGTGGCCGTGACCATCACCCCGATGATGTCTGCGCGCCTGCTGCAGAAGGGCGGGCATTCCCGGTTTCAGATCGCGGTGGACCGCGCTTTCGACAGGCTGGCCAACTGGTACGAACGCCGTGTCTCCTCCTCGCTCGACTACCGTCCCGTGACGATCCTCGTGGTGGTCGTTCTGGCGGGCTTGACCGGGTACCTGTTCACCAAGACCTCAACCGAGCTTGCGCCGGAAGAGGATTCCGGCGCGCTCTTCTCTTTCGTCAACGCGCCATCTTATGCCACCTCCGACTACACGCGCACCTATGTCGACCAGATGCGCGCCCTGACGCAGGACCTGCCCGAGCTTTCGGCCAATTTCTCAATCACCGGCTTTGGCGGCGGTACAAATACCGCCATCGCGCTCTGGGCCTTTAAGGACTGGTCCGAGCGTGACCGCTCGCAGGCCGAGATCCAGCAGGAGTTGCAGGCAAAGATTGGCGGCATCGCGGGGGTTCAGGCCTTCGTCTTCGCGCCTCCCTCCCTGCCCGGTGCAGGGGGCGGGCTGCCGATCAGCGTGGTGCTGCAATCCACCGGGCCTTCGGACCGCATCTATGAAGTGGCCGAAGAGGTGAAGGCCGCTGCCATGGCATCGGGCCGATTCATCGTTGTGCAGAACTCGCTCGCCTACGACTCCGCACAGGTGGTGCTCAGGATCGACCGCGACCGCGCCGCCGCGCTGAACCTGCCCGCCCGCGACATTGGCACGACATTGGGCCTTCTCGTCGGAGGCGGTGCGATCGCGCAATTCGACCGGGATTCGAACAGCTATGACGTGATCATGCAGGTCCCGGCAGAGTATCGAAACAACCCCGAACGGCTGACGGAATTCTATATCCGCTCTGCCACCGGGCAGATGGTGCCCCTTTCAGCCGTGGTGACGGTGGAGACGGACGTCGCACCCAACGCCATAGAACAGTTCAATCAGCTCAACTCCACCACCATCTCGGCCCTGCCCATACCGGGCGTCTCCACAGGTGATGCCCTGCAGATCATTGTGGACGAGGCGCGCAAAGTCATGCCCGACGGGTTCTTCATCGACTATTCCGGCCAGTCCCGGCTGGAGGTGACCGAGGGCAACACGATCCTTCTCGCCTTCGGGCTGGCCATCGTGGTGATCTACCTCGTGCTGGCCGCGCAATTCGAAAGCTTCCGCGACCCTCTGATCATCCTGATGTCGGTGCCATTGTCGATCTTCGGGGCCATCGTGCCGCTGAACCTGGGCCTTGGCACACTGAACATCTACACGCAGGTGGGGTTGATCACGCTGATCGGGCTGATCACCAAGCACGGCATCCTGCTGGTGGAATTCGCCAATCAGGCGCGGCGCGAACGGGGCCTTTCGGCGCGCGACGGCATTGTCGCCGCCGCGAAGGTGCGACTGCGTCCCATCCTGATGACCACAGCCGCAATGGCGCTTGGGGTGATCCCGCTGATCATCGCGGATGGTGCTGGTGCGGCGGCGCGCTATTCCGTGGGCCTTGTGATCTTTTCGGGCATCACGATCGGGACGATCTTCACACTCTTTGTCGTGCCTGCTTTCTACACGCTGATCTCGCGCAAGGAACTCGCCAAGCCCGTGGAAGACCCAGTCACCTCGCACTGACCCCGGCTGACGACGCGTCCGGGGTCAGAGTCCCTCGACGATCACGACGGCAACCTCTGCCGCACCGTCCCGTGCCGCCCGCGCGGCGCGGTATTCGTCGGAATGATAGCAGGCGCGTGCGCTGGCCAGATCGGGAAACTCGATCACCACATGCCGCGTGGCCTGCGGGCCTTCCAGAACCACTGACTCCCCGCCGCGCGCCAGAAAACGCGCCCCGAACCGGGCGAAAGCCGCCGGGGCCAGCGCCTGATAGCCCCGATAGGCCTCGGGGTCCGTCACCGTGACATGAGCGATCCAGTACGCGGCCATCATTCCCCCTCAAGCGCCCGTTGCGCCAGCATGGCGGCCTCTGTCAGGTGCTCTTCTACAGCGCGCCGGGCCGCTGCACCGTCCCTCGCGGCAATCGCGGCCGCGATGCGCGCCATCCGTTCCGGCCCCGGCACCGCGCGATCCTGTGCCGCGAGGGTCAGCGCCCGCAATCGGCTGATCCGCCCATTTAGGCGCTGCACGATCTCCCAAGCGATGTGGTGGCCCGCAGCGGTGAAGATCACTTCGTAGAAACGGGTCGTCGCCGCGAAGACTCGGTCCTCGCCCCCGTCCCGGATGGAGGCCAGCGCCTCGGCCAAGGCCGCGTCCACGGGCGCATCCGCCCGCTGCGCGCACGCCTCTGCCGCATTGCCCTCCAGTTGCCGCCTGATCTCATAGACCTGCCGGGCCTGCGCCCAGTCGAGCCGCGCCACAACCGGCCCGCGGTTGGGAAGCGTTTCGACAAGCCCCTCCGTCTCCAGCACCCGGATCACTTCGCGCACAACAGACCGGCTGACACCCAGCTGATCGCAGAGCGTCCGCTCCACCAGCCGCGTCCCGCCCGGGAACCGCCCCGCGATGATCGCCGCACGCAGCCGGTCCAGCGCGATGACACGCAGGGTCTGGGGCGGGCGGTCAATCCGCAATTCGTCTGGCGCCATGTGCTCCATGCCCATCCCCCAAGGCCCGATCCAGCCAACGACTCATTGACAGTCTGTCCGATGGTATACCAACATACCATCCATCGAAAGCCCGAGGTTCCCGATGCCCGCCCAGATCCGCAAGACCCTGCTCCATGTCGAAACGACCCTGATCGAAGGCGGCCGCGCCGCGCCCCGCCCTTTGAAACTGATCGGCGCGGCGGCGGTGCTGCGCAACCCCTGGGCTGGGATGGGATTTGTCGAAGACCTTAAGCCCGCGATCCACGAGATCGCGCCCGAACTCGGTGCATTGCTGACCGGCATGATCCTTGAGGCGGCAGGGGGGGGCGACAAGGTCGAAGGCTATGGCAAAGCCGCCATCTGCGGGCTGAATGGCGAGGTGGAGCATGCCTCTGCCCTGATCCACACGCTGCGCTTCGGCAATCACTACCGGCAGGCCGTAGGGGCCAAGACCTATCTCGCCTTCACCAATATTCGGGGCGGGGCGAACACGCCTGTGATGATCCCGCTGATGGACAAGAATGACGAAGGCCGCCGCTCGCATTACCTGACAGTCCATTTCTCCATCCCCGACGCTCCGGCCGAAGATGAGATCGTCGTCGCCCTTGGTGCCTCTATCGGCGGGCGGCCGCATCACAGGATCGGCGACCGTTATCAGGATCTGAAGGATCTGGGCCATGATGTCGCGAACCCTGCGGCTGTCTGACGGCCTCTCTGTCGGTCTGATCGAGGTGGGTCCAAAGGATCGGGCCGGGGAACCACTTGTCCTGATCCATGGTGTGGGCCTCAATTCCCGCGCATGGGCACCGCAGATCGCGGGACTGGCCGCGACGCATAGGGTCTTCGCCGTCGACATGCCCGGGCATGGCGGCTCCTCCCCGCTGCCAGCTGGCGCGCGGTTGCCCGATTTCGTGACATGGGCAGCGCGGGCCATCCTTGCCCTCAATGCAGGCGCAGTGAATGTGGCGGGCCATTCGATGGGCGCGCTGATCGCCACCGGGCTGGCCGCCGACTACCCCGAACTCATCCGCCGCGTGGCCGTGCTGAACGCCGTCCACCGCCGGACGCCCGAGGCCCGTGCCGCCGTCCTGTCCCGCGCCATGGCCATGGCCGAGGGCCGCTTCGACGCGGAAGCCCCACTTGACCGCTGGTTCACCCGCGGGGCCGAGGATGCCGCCCCCCGCGCGCAGGTCGCGCGCTGGCTGAAGGAAGTGAACCCGCAGGGCTATGCCGCCGCCTATCGTGCCTTCGCAGAAGGCGACGATGTCTATGCCGACCGCTGGGAGGCGATCTGCTGCCCCGCCCTCGTGCTCACCGCCGATGGCGACCCCAACTCCACGCCCGAGATGACACGACTGATGGCCGCCACCGCCCCCTGCGGCCGCGCCGTGGTGATCGAAGGGCACCGCCACATGGTCAACCTTACCGCGCCTGACCGCGTCACTGCCGCCCTGCGCGACTGGCTCAACACGCCGATCATGGTGGAAACCGAAGGGCTGCGCGCATGACCGACCCCGCTGCCGCCCGTCGTGCCCTGCGTGATGCCTTCGGCACATTCATGACGGGCGTTACCGTCGTCACCACGACCGACGGGGCGGGGCGCCCGCTTGGCTTCACCGCGAACAGCTTCGCCTCTGTCTCGCTCGACCCGCCGCTCCTTCTGGTGCAGATTGCGCAAAATTCCGTAAATTACGTAAATTTTACAACCGCAGCCCATTTCGCGGTGAACATCCTCGCCGAAGGCCAAAAGGACATTTCCACCACCTTTGCCCGTCCTGTGGCTGACCGGTTTGCCGGGATCGACTGGCAGATCGGCCCTGCGGGCAGCCCGATCCTGCCCGACGTGGCGGCTTGGTTCGACTGTACGCTGTTCAAGATGGTGGAGGCTGGGGACCACGCCATCCTCATCGGTCAGGTGGAGGCCTTCCATGCCACCTCGGCGCCGGGCCTTGGCTACTATCGCGGCACCTATTTCACCCCCGTCGCCACGCAGGCGACAGTCCCAACGGGGCCGGACATCATCGTGTCGGCCATCCTTGAACAGGGCGGACAGGTCTTTCTGGTGGATGACGGTTTCGGTGGCCTGACCCTGCCCACCGCCCGCGTCGGCCGGGACGGCACTGCTGCGGCTCTGACCGCCCTCATCGCCCGGACAGGACTCATTGCCGCGCCCGGCCCGCTCTACTCTGTCTATGAAGACGTCGCGCGCGGACAGCAGCACATCGCCTTCCGCTGTCCCTGCACGGGGGGCCAGCCCGTGAAGGGCGCCTTCGTAGATCTTGTGCCAGACAGTTTTGCCGAAGTCACCGATCAGGCGCTCCGCGTCATGCTGGAACGGCTGGCCGAGGAGTCGCGTATGGGCAATTACGGCATCTATTTCGGAAATCAGGACAGGGGCCAGATCGCGCTGGTCGCAGGGGAGACCAAGTGATGAAATTCTCGCTCTTCGTGCATATGGAGCGTGTCAGTCCCACCGATCCTGAACCGCGCCTCTATCAAGAGATGCTGGAGCTGTGCCACATGGCCGACGAGGGCGGCATGTGTGCGATCTGGACGGGTGAGCATCACGGCATGTCCTTCACCATTGCGCCGAACCCCCTATTGAACCTTGTGGACCTCGCACGGCGGACGAAGAATGTTCGCCTTGGCACCGGCACCGTGATCGCTCCCTTCTGGCATCCGATCAAACTGGCCGGAGAGGCCGCGATGGCCGACATCATCATGGATGGCCGCCTCGACCTTGGCATCGCGCGGGGGGCCTACAGCTTTGAATATGAACGCATCATGCCGGGGCTGGACGCGTGGAACGCAGGCGGCCGGATGCGCGAGTTGATCCCCGCGATCAAGGGCCTCTGGGCCGGGGACTATGCCCATGACGGGCAGTACTGGCAGTTTCCCGCCACCACCTCGGCCCCGCAACCGCTGCAGCAGCCGCATCCTCCGATCTGGGTCGCGGCGCGCGACCCCAACAGCCACGAATTCGCGGTCTCGAACGGCTGTCATGTCCAATGCACGCCGCTCCACAATCCTTTTTCTGAAGTCGAAAGCCTGATGCAGCGCTTCAACGATGCCTGCACCAAGGCACCCGAGGTCCCACGCCCGAAGATCATGATCCTGCAGCACGGCTATGTCGCGAAAGACCGCGCCGATGCCGAATTGGCTGCGCAAGAACTCAACCACTTCTACAACTATTTCGGCGCGTGGTTCGTGAACAAGCGGCCCATTTCAAAGGGTCTGATCGAACCGCTGACCGAGGAAGAGATCGCCGCCCATCCCTTCTATTCGCCGCAGGTGATGCGGGAAAATCTTCTGATCGGCGACGTGCCCGAGGTAATTGACCGCCTTCACCGGATAAAGGCACTGGGATATGACGAATTCTCGCTCTGGATCGACAGCGGCCAAAGCTTCGAGAGAAAGCGCGACAGCCTGAAACGCTTCATCGACGATGTGATGCCCGCCTTCCAGTAAGGATCCGCGAATGGACCGCTTTCAGCTTTACATCGACGGGGCCTTCGAGGATGGCGCGGGCCGTTTCCCCAGTCTCGATCCGGCAACGGCCGCACCTTGGGCCGACATGCCCGAAGCGCGCGAAGCCGAAGTGGACCGCGCCGTGACAGCCGCCCATCGCGCCTTCGTCTCTGGCCCTTGGCCGAAGATGACGGCGACGCAGCGCGGCAAGCTTCTGATGCGGCTGGCCGATCTGGTGGCAGAAGCCGCGCCTGAACTGGCGCGGATCGAGACACGCGACACAGGCAAGATCATCCGCGAAACCACCGCGCAGATCGCCTATGTGGCCGATTATTACCGCTATTACGCCGGGCTGGCCGACAAGATCGAAGGCGCGCATCTGCCGATCGACAAGCCGGATATGGAGGTCTGGCTGCGCCGCGAACCCGTCGGCGTGGTGGCGGCCATAGTGCCGTGGAATTCGCAGCTGTTCCTTTCGGCGGTCAAGCTCGGCCCCGCCCTCGCCGCGGGCTGCACTGTGGTGCTCAAAGCATCCGAGGACGGACCTGCGCCGCTTTTGCACTTCGCGCGGCTGATCGATGCGGCGGGCTTTCCGGCTGGCGTGGTGAACATCCTGACGGGGTTTGGCCCGACCTGCGGGCGGGTGCTGACCACACATCCCAAAGTGGCCCATATCGCTTTCACCGGCGGGCCCGGCACAGCCCGCGCCGTTGTAAGGAACTCGGCCGAGAACCTCGCCTCCACCTCGCTGGAACTGGGTGGGAAGTCGCCCTTCATCGTCTTCGACGACGCCGATCTGGACAGCGCCGCCAATGCGCAGGTCTCGGGCATCTTTGCCGCCACGGGACAGAGTTGCGTGGCAGGGTCGCGCCTGCTCGTGCAGGCCGGCGTCAAAGACGCCTTCCTCGCTCGGCTGAAGGCAAAGGCGGAGGCGATCCGTGTCGCCGCGCCGGACGACATGGCCACGGAAGTCGGCCCGCTCTGCACCGCCCGCCAGCGCGACCACATCAGCGCCACCATCGCCGCTTCGCTGGAAAATGGCGCCATTCTGATCACAGGCGGCAGCCCCCTGCCCGAACCGGGCTTCTTCTTCCCACCCACGATCCTTGACTGTTCCATGGCACCCGATGCGCCGGCACTGGGGGAAGAATTCTTCGGCCCCGTTCTTGCCGTCGACAGTTTCGAGACGGAAGAGGAGGCGCTGGAGAAGGCCAATGCGACGGCCTACGGCCTTGCCTCCGGCGTCTTCACCCGTTCGCTCACCCGCGCGCACCGGATGATCCGCGGCATCCGGGCGGGTGTCGTCTGGGTCAACACCTATCGCGCCGTCTCTCCCATCGCCCCCTTCGGTGGCCACGGCCTTTCAGGCCATGGCCGCGAAGGAGGCCTTGCTGCCGCATTGGACTATACGCGGACGAAGACCGTGTGGCTGCGCACCTCGGACGACCCGATCCCCGATCCCTTCGTGATGCGCTAAGCGCCCTTACTCCCCGCGATCCAGCCAGCGCCTGCACATCACCTCGGCATCGGCAATGAAGCGTGTATTGCGCTCCGCACCGCCTTCTTCGCTCAGACGCGGGACGATCCATCCCAGATAGGTCACCGCTCGAAGTGCAAGAAAGAGGCGAAGCGGCCTCGTGTCGATTGTCCGCACCCGGCGATAGCCCGACAGCAGGGCCGCCGCCAGTTCGGAGAAATCAGACTCGTGCCGATGCTTCAGCAGCGCCGTCGCGATGTCGAAGAGCCGGAACCCCCAGCCGCCATCGTCGAAGTCGATCAGATGCAACCGGTCTCCGTCGAGCAGCACGTTCTCGCGCACAAGATCGGCGTGGATCAAACCCTGATCCACTGCCCCGTCGATCCGCGCCAGTTCCACCCGGGCAAGATCACGGAACCGCAAGAAGAGATCCCGCTGCTCTGGCGACAATGTCGGGTTTTCCCAGAACCGCCCCCAGAGCGGGGTTTCTCCGATCAGCCCTTCGGCATCCCACTTGACCCGCGCGAAACCATCGGGCGGCAGCCATGCGTCGCAGGCGGCATGGAGGCGCGCCATCTCCTCTCCCAGACGGGAAAAGACGCCTGGCGCATCGGTCAGCGCCAGCGGCCCGCGCCCCTCGCCCATCGGTTGCCCCGGAAGCCAATCCAGCAGATCGACGCGGAAGTCCCCCACCCGTTCCAGCAAGGCCCCCGACCGCGACGCGATGGGTTGCGGCACCGATAGCCCCGCCCGCCGCATCGAATCCATCCAATCCAGTTCCGACCGCAGTTCCGCGTCACTCCGATAGCCCGGCCTTCGCACCCGCAACGCCGCCGTTCCCCGCGGCGTCTCGACCCGGAACACCCGGTTCTCCCGCCCGGCGACGAGGTGGCACTCCGCCCCCTCCAGCCCCCACAGCGCCAGCGCCTCGGCAACAGGATCGGTCATTCCGCAGGGTCCAAATCCGACAGCACGGCCTCTAGCGTATCGATCAGCACCTTCAGGTGTTCCTCGCCGAAAGGCATCGGAGGGCGGATCTTCAGCGTGTTGCGGTGTCGCCCGAGTTTCGAAAGCAAAACCCCCCGCGCCCGCAACTCGTTCACCACCCGGTCGGCATAGGCTGGGGCCGGGGTCTTTGCATCCCGGTCCAGCACGAATTCCACGCCAAAGACCATCCCGCTTTCCCGCACATCGCCGATCACCGGATGGCGTCTGGCAAGGTCACCCAACCGCGCGGCGGCCAAGGCTCCGATGCGGCGGGCATTTTCTTGCAAGCCCTGCGCCTGCACCTCTTCCAAGACCGCCATCGCCACGGCGCAGGATACGGGGTTCCCCCCAAAAGTGTTGAAATAACGGAAGGCCGTGCGGAAGCGCGCCATCACCTCTTCGCTCGTGACTACGCCAGCCACCGGATGACCGTTCCCCATCGGCTTGCCCAGCGTGACCACATCCGGCACCACACCCTGCCGCTGATGCGCCCAAAAATGGCTGCCCGACCGGCCAAACCCCGACTGCACCTCGTCGCAGATCAAAAGACCGCCCGCCCGCCGGGCGACCTCGGCTGCGGGTTGCAGCCATCCTTCCCGTTGGGCCGGAAACCCTTCGTTCAAGAACAGCGGGCAGACGATCAGCGCCGCGAACCCCACTCCCGACCGTTCCAGATCGGCAACGGCCAATTCGACGGCTGCGGCAAAACGCTGCCCATCGGGATCAAGGATGCGATAGCTGTCGGGAGCCTCTACGTGCCGGATCAGCCCGCCGAGGCCGAAACCCACCTCCGGCACGTTGCTGCGCGATAGGTGGCTCACCAGCGCGGTATTGCCGTGATAGGTGGCATCCGTCGCAACGATCCCCCGCTTGCCCGTCACCGCCTCCGCCATCCTGAGCGCGATGTCATTCGCCTCCGATCCCGTGCAGGTCAGGATCGCCGTCTTCAGCGGATCGGCGAAGGTCGCTGTTAAGCGCTCCACATAGTCAAGGATGCCCTCGTGCAGATAGCGCGTATGGGTGTTCAAGGTGCCTGCCTGACGGAACAGCGCCTCCACCACCCTTGGGTTGCAATGGCCCACATGGGCAACGTTGTTGTAGCAATCCAGATAGCGCCGCCCCTCGGCATCCCAAAGCCAGACCCCTTCGCCCCGCACCAGATGCACCGGATCGTCGTAGAAGGTCGACATATTCGGCCCCAGAAGCGCCCGCCGCCGTGCCATCAGATCGGTCATAAGCGGCCTGTCCTTTCTATCGGAATGCCACGCCGACATGGCCGAACGGGCCGAAATCGGCTTCGATCCGGCTGCCCGACGGCGCTTCCACTGGTCGGATGAAGCTTCCTGACAACAGCACCTCGCCCGCCGCGATCCCTTGCCCGTAGCGCGCCAGCCGATGCACCAGCCACAGGATGCCCGTCACCGGATCGTCCAACACGCCTGCGCCCAATCCCGTCTCTTCCACAACCCCGTCTCGCTTTAGGATCGCCCCTACCCAGCGCAGGTCGACCGCCTCTACGCCATGCTGCGCTGCACCCAGCACGATGCCCGCATTCGCCGCATTATCGCTGACCGTGTCGGTGATGATCCGTGCGCGGCCCGTTTCTGGATCGATACGCCGGATGCGCGTGTCGAGGATTTCGAGCGCAGGAGAGACATAATCGGTCGCGGCCAGCACATCAGCCCGCGTGACTGCGGTTCCCGCCAGTGGCGCCTTCATGACGAAGGCGATCTCGGCCTCCACCCTAGGCTGGATGAACCGCCCCTCCGGTATCGCCGCCTCGTCGGGAAACAGCATGTCATCCAGTAGAACGCCAGAATCCGGGGTGTCGATCCCCAGCGCCTGCTGCATCGCGCGGCTTGTCAGTCCGATCTTCCAGCCGATCCGCCGCGCGCCCGCCGCTTCCTTCATGGCAACGAACGCCGCTTGGACGGCATAGGCCTCATCCAGTGTCATCCCTTCATGCGCCAGCGACAGAAGCCCGCATTGAACGCCCGTCACTTCCGCCTCGCGCAATTCCCGTGCGGCTGCCTCGATCTCGTCCGGCGTCATTCGTCGGCCACCCCATTGCGCAAGAGTCCGATACCCTCAGCCTCCACCTCCACCACATCGCCGGGGCGTAGCCAAACCGGCGGGTCGAAGCGCGCCCCTGCCCCGGTGGGTGTGCCGGTCACGATGATGTCGCCCGGCACCAGCGTGGTGAAGGTGCTGACATAAGCGATCTGCCGTGCCACGGGGAACAGCATCCGACCTGTCCTGTCCGCCTGCCGGACCTCACCGTTCACCCGTGTGGTCAAGGCAACGTCCAATATCTGCGCAGGATCACGGAAGGGCACCAGCCCCGGCCCCATCGCCCCAGACCGATCCCAGTTCTTTCCTTGCGTCACGTTGAACTTCGCATGGCGCACCCAGTCGCGGATCGTGCCCTCATTGCACAGGGTCAGCGCCGCGATGTGGCCCAGCGCCTCGGCCTCTGGAATGCGCCGCCCGCCCTTGCCGATCACGACAGCAATCTCGCCCTCATAGTCGAGCTGCGCGCTTTCCGGCGGGCGGATCAGCGGCGCGCCATGCCCGGTGAAGCTGCGCGGGAAGCGCACGAAAAGCGACATTTTGGCGGGTGCCTCCTGCCCGTCGCGGTATTCGGCATTGCGGTCAGGGAAATTCACGCCGACGCAGATGATCTTTTCGGGGTCGCGGATCGGGATGTCGTAGGTGAACTTGTCCGGCCCATGCGTCACCGACCGCCCCTGCCCCGCTGCAAGCACTCTGTCGATCCCGCCTGCTGCGATCACCTCACGCAAGCCCGGCCATTGCGGAAAGTCAGGCGACAGGGCAATCACGCCATCCGCTTGTGCCACACCCCAGAAGGCACGGCCATCTGCCGTGAAACTCACCAACATGCTGCGCTCTGGGTTTCTTGTCATGGTGCGACGATGGGCTGGGCCTTCAGGTCGCTCTCACGCAAGGTAGACCCTTCGAAGATCGACCCGAGTTCGAACCATGTCCGCGGCGCAGGGGCGCCCCACAGCGTCTGGCGCTGCGGATCTTTCAGATCCCACTTGATCGGTTCCAGATCGGGATCGGTGGTTTGATAGTCAGAACAGTAGATTTCCGTCCGGTGCCCGTCGCGGTCGCGGATGTAAAGAAAGAAGGCGTTGGAAATCCCGTGCCGCCCCGGTCCCCTTTCGATGTTCGACAGGTAACCAGAGGTGGACATAAGGTCGAGCAAGTCGATGATGTTCAGCGGCGTTGGCACCCAGAAGGCCACGTGATGCAAACGCGGTCCCTTGCCGTTGGTAAAGGCCACGTCATGCACGCCCCCCTTGCGATGCATCCACGCGGCCCATGTCCGCCCCGTCTCTTCATCCGCCGTGTATTCCGTCAGGCGGAACCCCATCGCGCCATAGAAGACCACCGCCTTGTCCACATCAGGGGAGAAAAGATTGAAGTGATCGATCCTGAGCGGCTTCACCCCGCGATAGAGCGCGTATTTCTGGTGGATCGGCGGCAGGCGGTCCATCCGGGCGTAGAATTCCAGAGGCACATCCCAAGGATCGCGCGTGGCCAGCACGCGCCCCATGAAGGGCCGCTCCACCCAGGCCACCGGCAGGCCCTGCCCCGCGAACCATGCGGCGGCCTTGTCCAGATCCTCGTCCGACCACAGCTTGAAGCCAAGGCTTCCTATCGACGCCTCGTTCGCCTGCCGTAAGATCAGGCAGTGATGCCCCCGCTCCTCCATCGCGCGCAGATAGATTGTGTCGGGTTCGTCATGCGTGACCTGCAAGCCCAAAACATCGACGTAATAGGTGCGGCTCCACGCCAGATCGGTGACGCGAAGTTCCGCATGGCTGAGGCGCACGATGTTGAAGGGCGGGTTCAGGTTCGGCGACGGGATGGGCATATTAGCTCCTTTCGTCACTGCGCGACGGTCAGGGGAAGGATAGGTATCACAGCCCCAGCCTCTGCATCTTGTGACGGCCAAGCGCAAAGGCCGTATTCTTCGTCTCCATGTAGAAGTCGAAGGACCAGTCCCCGCCATCGCGCCCGATACCAGAGGCTTTCACCCCACCAAACGGCGTGGGCAGATGGCGGACATTCTCGGAATTCACCCAGATCATGCCAGCCTCTAGTCCTTCGCTGAAACGCAGGGCGCGGGTCAGATCATTGGTCCAGACATAGCCCGTCAGGCCATAGGCCACGCCATTGGCAATCCCCAAGGCCTCCGCGTCATCACGAAAGCGCAAAGAGGTCAGGAAGGGCCCAAACACCTCTTCCTGCGCGATCCGCATTTCGGGGCGCGCATCGGTGAACAGCGTGGGCCGCATGAAGCAGCCCGTCTCCCCCACGCGCCCGCCCCCTGCAGCAAGTGTCGCGCCCTCGGCCTGCCCGATGGCCACGTAGCCCGCCACCTTGTCGAAATGCGTCTGGTGGATCAGGGGCCCGACCTCGGTTGTGGGGTCCAGCGGATGGCCCACCCGGATGCGGTTCACCCGTTCGATCAGCCGCGCGTGGAAGGCCTCCGCGATGGTCTCCTGCACCAAAAGGCGCGAAGATGACGTGCAGCGCTCTCCGTTCAGCGAATAGATCATGAAGATCACGGCATCCAGCGCGCGCTCCAGATCGGCATCCTCGAACACCACCACAGGGTTCTTTCCGCCCAGTTCGAAATGGACACGTTTCAACGTGTCCGCCCCCTGCTTCATGATCGCGCTGCCCGTTCGAGACTCGCCGACAAAGGCGATGGCCTTGATGTCGGGATGTTCGGTCAGCGCCTTGCCCGCACCTTCGCCCATTCCGTTGACAAGGTTCAGAACACCAGGGGGCAGCCCCGCCTCATGGCAAATCTCGGCCAGAAGCCGCGCCGTCAACGGGCTGAACTCCGCTGGTTTGTGCACGACCGTGCAGCCTGCGGCCAGCGCGGGCGCGATCTTCCATGTGGACAGCATGAAGGGCGTGTTCCATGGCGTGATCACCCCCACGGGGCCGATGGGATGGCGGCTGGTGATGTTCAGATGATCGGGCGACGGCAAGCTCTGCCCATCCCGTGCGCCGGGGGCGAGATCGGCGAAGAAGCGGAAATTCTCGGCCCCCCGCAGCGCCGCCTTCGACATGAAGCGCCACGCCTGCCCGGTATCCCAGCATTCGCACAGCGCAATCTCCTCGGCCCGCGCCTCGATCAAATCGGCAATGCGGTGCAGCACCGCCTTCCGCTCCGCCCCCGGCATCGCGGCCCAGGCCGGAAAGGCCGCCTTGGCCGCACGTGCCGCACGGTCCACCGTTGCCGCAGTCCCGAGCGCCACCTGCGCAATGAGGCTGTCATCGACCGGGGATCGTGTCTCGAACCACCCCTCACCCGCCTCATCCTGCCCGCCGATCAGGTTCAGGATGCCGCCTCTACGGAACCGCGCCAGATGATCCTCTAGCCGGGCCAGATGCGTGGCGAGATCGGTCATGATGGCTCTCCCGGCAGATAGCGGCGGATGGAGGATGTCTTGGGCGACAGCGCAGGGTCGATATCCCTCATCTCGAAGCTCAGAAGGAGGGAGGACGTCGCCAGAACCTCGGCACAGAACGCCTCGGCGGCGGCAAAGATACTCTGAGTTGCCTGAAGCTTGGCCTCGGCCTCGCGCCCGCCCCGCAGGCGGAGCGAGATGTCGAGGAAGGCATGGTCCGGATTTCCATCCGCAATCACCACATGTGTGCATGCCGTGGCACGCACGCGAATACCCGCCAAGGGCAGGATGCCCGTCGCCACCGCTGCATCCCGCAGCACGGCGCAAAGCGCAGCCATATCCAGCCGGCTTTCCAGATTGGCGGAATAGTCGATCTGGATATGCGGCATCACCTTACCCTTTCGGCAGAAGACCCGATGCGACCCAGCCGTCCACCACCGTCAGAGCCGCCTCGGTAAAGGCCGCATCGTTGATATGGGCCCCGATCTCGATCAGCCGGACATTGGTGGGACAGGCTTTGCGCACCTCGTCAAGGAATTCGGCCAAACCCGCCGCATCATGCAACGGCCCACCCGCACGGTCCCATTCGTTGCCGCCCTCTAGCGGCAGCAGGAACACCGTCTCTCCTTTGGCCGCAGCCAACTTCTCCATCACCGCCCGCGCCACCATCCGCCGCTGTGGGCCGTCCAGCACGACCGAGGACAGAAGACGGTTGTGTGCATGGCTTGGGTTGTCAGAAAATCGGTCTGGCAAGGGGTTCCAGCCCACGTAATCGATCAGGTCATAACAGCCGATGGACACGGCCTGCGGCACCCCCCGCACCCCTGCCGCCGTCAGGCGGTCCGGCCCCGCGCTGATCGCGGACCCGAACAGGTGGTTGCCCACCTCTTGCGGCGCGAAATCGAGAACCGCTGCGAAAGCACCCGCCGCCGCTAGGCTCTCGAAAGCCCGCCCGCCCATCCCCGTGGCATGGAACACTGCCACCTCAAAGCCCCGCGCCTCCAGCGCGGGCTTCAGGTCGACCATGTAGCGTAGCACGGTCTTGCCGAAGCTGGTCATACCGATCAACGGGCGGTCTCGCCGGGGCAGTTCCACCGCCCGCGCCGCCCCAAGCACCGCCCCCGCCGCCTGAGACAGCGATGCCTTGCAGATGGAGTTGAGGCCGTACAGCCCCCCCGCCCAGAGGATCATCTGGATATCGGCAGGCAGCCGCTCCGGCGGGATCATGGGCGAGAAGCTGACAGTGGAGACGACGTATTTCGGCACCCCCAAGGGCAGCGCAGAACAGAGGTCCAGCGCGAGATCGGTGCCCATCGTGCCGCCCAAGACCACCACGCCGTGAATCTGCCCCTCGGCCTGCAGCCGTGCCGCGATCCGGGCCGACCCCCGCGCCATAATCTGCATGGCGACATTCTCATCCTCGGCCGCGATGGCCTCGGCGATGCTCGCCCCCGCCGCTTCGGCCACCTGATGCTTGGAGATGTCGCAGGGCGCGGAGGGATCGCCCAGCACCGATACGTCCATCGTCATCACCCGCCCGCCCTGTGCCCGGATGACGTCCGCCATGTAGCCCAATTCGTCGTTCTTCGTGTCCCATGTTCCGGCGACAAGAATGGTGCGTTCGTCAGTCATTACAGTTGGATCCATGCCGTCTTGAGGTCGGTGTACTTTTCCAGCGCGTGCAGCGACTTGTCGGCCCCGTTGCCCGACTGTTTCGCCCCAGCCAAGGGCACGGTCACATCCGCGCCGCCATAGGTGTTCACATGCACCACACCCGCGCGGATGCCCCGCACCATGCGATGCGCCCGGCCAAGGTTCGCCGTCCACACCCCGGCCGCCAGACCGTAATCGGTGGCATTGGCCAGATGCAGCGCCTCCGCCTCCGTCTCAAACGTCGTCACGGCCAGCACTGGCCCGAACACCTCTTCGCAGAAAAGCCGCTGGGTCGGTGCGACCCGCGCCACGATGGCTGGGTCCATGTAAAATCCCCCCGTCTCGGTCAGGATGCGCTCCCCGCCACGCAGCACCTCGGCCCCCTGCTCGCGCGCCTCGGTCACGAAGCGCAGATTGCCCTCCAACTGCGCCAGCGAATTCACCGCTCCCACGTGCGTGCTAAGGTTCAAGGGATTGCCCACCTGCAGCGCTGCTGTCGCCTGCACCAAAGCCTCCAGAAAGGCCTCCTGCACCGACGCCTCAACGAGAAGCCGCGACCCCGCCACGCAGACCTGCCCCGCGTTGCGAAAGATCGCCATCGCCGCCGCTTTCGCCGCCGCCCCCAGATCGGGCGCATCGGCAAAGACGATGTTGGGCGACTTGCCCCCGAGTTCCAGATAGCAGCGCTTCAGGTTCGACCGCGCGGAATACTCCAAGAGCCGCCGCCCCGTCGCCCCCGATCCGGTGAAGACCAGCACATCCACATCCGGCGACAGCGCCAACGCCTCGCCCGTCACCCGCCCCGGCCCGGTGACCACGTTGAACACCCCCGGCGGCACACCAGCCTCCAGCGCCAGTTCTGCCAGCCGGATCAGCGTCAGCGACGCCGTCTCCGCCGGTTTCAGCACGACGGAATTCCCCATCGCCAGCGCGGGCGCCACCTTCCACGCCCCGATCATCAAGGGGAAGTTCCATGGAACGATGGCCCCCACCACCCCCACGGGTTCGCGGTGGATGAGCGCCAGCACATTGCCCGCCGTAGGTGCAACCTCGCCATAGACCTTGTCGATGGCCTCGGCATAATAGCGGAAGGTCCCCGCCGCGCTGCCCGGTTCGGCCTTCAGCGCCATCGAAATTTCGGTCCCGTTGTCGCGCACGCCCAGAACGGCCAGTTCCACCGCATGCGCTTCGATCAAGTCGGCCAGCCGGTGCAGCACTTTCTTGCGCTCAGCCGGCGCACGCGTCGCCCAGCGCCCGTCGTCAAAAGCCGCCCGCGCTGCCGAACAAGCCCGGGCGACATCCGCCGCACTGGCCCCGGCCAATTCCGTGAGCTGCGCCCCGTCAATGGGTGACAAGACGGGGACAGGCTCCCCCTGCCCCTCCACCCAATCGCCGCCGATCAGCAGGCGCTGACGCGGAATCGGCTTGGCCGCCAGTCGGTCTATGGTCGCTTGGTCAAGTATCATTGATCTGCCAGTCCTCGCGCGGGCGGCGTGCCTTCAGCGCCCCTCTTATGGTGAAGAACAAAAGCAGGCACAGCCCTGCCAACATGATGGCCGAGATGGGCCGCGTCACGAAGATCGACATGTCGCCCGCGGCGCCCCCTACCGCCTGACGGAAGCGGTTCTCAAGGATCGGCCCCATCACCACGCCAAGTAGGATGGGCGTTAACGGCCAGCGGTGGCTGCGCAGGATGTATCCCAGCACTGCAAAGCCCATCGCCAGCCCGACATCCGAGAAATTGTAGTTCGATGCATAGGTCCCGATCAGCGACAGCGTCAGGATCGCCACGCCAAGGAAGCGCTTGTTGATCAACGCCGCTCGCGCGATTGTGTTGGTGGCCACCAGCAGGAACAGGATGATGACGATGTTCATCGCCAGAAGCGTCCAGTAAAGCCCCGCCACGAATTCCGGCCGGTTCAGGAACAGGTCCGGCCCCGGGATCACGTTATGCACGAGAAAGACCGCCAGCATCATCGCGGTCAGTTCCTCGCCCGGAATGCCCAGCGCCAGCATGGGGATCAGCGCGGCAGGTGGCACCGCATTGTTCGTGGCCTCGGACACGATGATGCCTTCCGGCGCCCCCTTGCCGAACAGATGCCCCTCCTTCGACAGCTTTCGCGCCCAGACATAGTTCACCTGCTGGGCCAGAAACTCGCCCACCCCCGGCATGATCCCGCAGATGATGCCGAAGATCGACGAACCGAACAGTGTAACTTTGTAGCGAAAGATCTCGAAGAACCCCGCGAAGAAATGCCCGTTAAGTTGCACGGTCTGCCGCGTCGTGTCGCGCCCCGTCAGTTGGATCAGCGCCTCCGACATGGCGAAAAGCCCGATAACCATCGGCACCAGCGGGATGCCCTGGATCAGCCAGCTTTGCCCGAAACTGTAGCGCTGCGTGGAATAGGCCGTCTCGATCCCCACCGTGGCGAGGAACAGGCCGAAGGCCAGCGCGGCCGTGGCCTCCACGCGCCGCCCGCCATGACCGATGATCACAAGGACCAGCGCCGCGAAAGCGAGCATGGCAAACTCCGCCGACCCGAAGTTCTTGGCGACCTCCGCCAAGGGCTTGGTCAGAAGCATCAGAGCCAGCACGGCCAGAACACCGCCCACGAAGGACGACGAATATGCAAGGCTCATCGCACGCCGCGCCTCGCCCCTGTCGACAAAGGGCTTTGCCTCAAGCGCCGTCAGCACCGCCACAGGGCTGCCTGGCGTATTGATCATCACCGCCGGGATCGCCGACCCGTAGGCCGATCCGCAATAGACGCCCAGCAGCAGCGTCATCCCTGTCAGCGGGTCCATCGAGAATGTGGTGGGCAGCAGGATCGAGATCGTTACCGCCGCCCCAGCCCCCGGAATGGCCCCAACGATCACGCCAAGGATCGCGCCGATACACATGGTCATGAAGACCGTGGGATCGGTCAGCTGCTGCAAGCCCAGAAGGATGAAATCCATCGCCGCGCCTTTCAGAACCAGCGCATCAGCGCAAGGCGGATCGCATCGGGGAAAAGATCATAGAATTCGGGCGCAGGCATCCAGACGCCCAGACCCGCGCGGAAGACCGCGATCATGAAGACCGACAGGCCGATCCCGGCCCAGATCCAGCGCGACGCGGTCAACCCGACGCGCCACAACATCCCTAGCACGAAGATCAGGGTCGACGGGAAATACCCCAGATGCTGGATCGCGTAGATGTAGATGGCGTAGTAGGCCAGAAACTCGGCCGGGCGCAGCCAGCCCAGCACCTTGACGCGCGCCTCCGCCCATTCCTCGGCCTTGGCCGGGTTGGCCCGAAGATCGGCAAAGTCACGCCAGATCGTGATCAGGTTCGCCGCCACCAGCACCGCCAGCGCCACGCCCGGTGCGAAGGCGGGCCGCGTCCACCAGCCGCCCGAGGCCTGCCCCGTGCGCGTGGCCACCCCGATCAGCGCCAAAAGCAGCACCGACACGGCCGCGAAGATCAGCGCAAGCGCCATGCTTTCCAGCCGGTTCGCCTGTGGTTCATCCGGGTCCGTCATCCCAAGCCCCTGCGCAAAAGAGGGAGGGCGCGACCCTGTGGCCGCGCCCCACCGGACCTCACTCCGTCACGCCCAGCTTTTCGCGCAGCGCGGCCAGATCTTGCATGTCCTTGGCCACCTGTTCGGTCGCCGCCGCCTGATCCTGCCAGTAGACCAGCGCGCCGGTGGTCTTGGCGATCTCTTGCGCGGCCTCGCTCGCCACCACGGTCTGTGCCACAGCGGCGATCTTGTCCTTCACCTCCTGCGGCGTGCCCTTCGGCACGAAAAGGCCGTTCCAAAGCGACGATCCGGCCAGAGCGGGCACCTGCTCGCCCAGCGTCGGCACATCCGGCGTGATCGCAGTGCGGTCCCCCGTGATGGTGGCCAGCACCTTGATCTCGCCAAGACAGGACAAGACCAGCTGCGCCGTAGTGTTGATCACGTCCGCATCGCCATTGGCCAGAGTCGAGCAATCGACCGCGTCGAAGGCAGCTTCTGCACTGAACTTTCCGCCAAGCTCCTGAAGGCCGTAGACCGTCATCATGGTGGGTTCGATGCCATAGCCGAAATGGCCAAGACGCACTTCATTGGCCTTCGAATACTCGGCAAGCTCCGCCATGTTGGAATAGGGCGCATCGCCTTTGGCCGCGATCAGGAACGGATAGGTCAGGAAGATACCCACGGGTTCCAGTGCATCTGCCGCAAACTGTGCATCCGGCCCCATCGTCTTCACCGTGGGAATGCCCACGGTCAGCGACCCGACCGTGTAGCCATCCGGCGCTGCCGTCGCTACCTCAAGCCCGCCGACGACCCCACCGCCACCCGGCTTGTTCACCACCGCAGCCGGGATCCCGGTCTGGTTCTGCAGTTCCTCCGCGATCATCCGCGTCAACACGTCCTCAAGATCGCCAGGAGGCCACGGCACGACGAAGGTCACGGGCTTCTCGGGGTATTCCGCCATGGCGGCCCCGCCGAAGGCAACAAGGGCAAGCGCGGCGGCGCTGCCCAGAAGGGCGAGTTTCTTCATCATGCATCTCCGCTGTTGATGGTTCATTATTTGAACCGTTGGTTTGAAAAATAGATTGACAGGCCAAGCGGCAATCTGTCAACAAAAATGCAATGGCGGGAATTCAGCCTTTCGCATCACCGCCACGGAGTGCTGTATCGCCCATGGGAACCGTCGGAAAAGCCCTTGATCTTCTTGACCTTTTCACCCGCCAACGGGCGCAGGTGGGCCTTTCGGAAATGGCCCGCCTGTCGGGGCTGAACAAGGCCACCTGCCATAGGCTGCTGACGGAGATGGAATCGCGCGGGTTGGTCGAACAGATTGGTCCCGCCCGCGAATATCGCCTTGGCCCCGCTGTTCTGCGCCTTGCCGCGCTGCGCGAAACTGCCGTTCCGACCCGCGACGCGGCTATGCCCGTGCTGCAAGCGCTGGCCCGCGCCACGGGGGAAACCGCCCATCTCTCGCTGCGCGAAGGCGACAAACTTGTCACGATTGCCTTCGCCTATGCCCCCACCCACGCCACCAAGGTGATGATGGAGGATGCCGACATCCTGCCATGGCACGCCACCTCGTCGGGTCAGGCCGTACTCGCCTTCCTGCCCGACACTGAAGTGACGGCCCTTCTTGCCCGCCCCCTGCGCCGTCTGACCGAGGTCACCGAAACCGATCCCACCCGCCTGCGCCTGCGTCTGAAGGATGTTCGCGCCCGGGGCTGCGCCGAAACCGCGGGAACCTTCGAATCCGACGCGCAGAGTGTGGCCGTTCCCCTTTTCCTTAACGGCGATTCGGCTGTTGGGGCCCTCGGCGTTGCCGTGCCGGTCAACCGAATGACGCCGGATCGACAGACCCTCATCCGCCGCGAACTCACCGTCGCCGCCACCGAAATCATCGATCTTTGGGGCGGACAGGTGCCGCCCGCCGTCACCGCGCTTTGGCAGCGCCTCACTTGATCCCCCGAAGGAGACAGCCATGAAGGACGAGAATTTCCTCAAGGCAAACAACGCCCGCAGCCTCTGGCATCCGATGACGGCCCCTGCGGATAGCCTCAAGAACGCTCCCACCATCGTCACCGGTGCGCAAGGCGTGCGGATCACCGATCTCGACGGACACGAAGTGGTGGATGGCGTTGGCGGCCTGTGGAACGTGAACCTCGGCTATTCCTGCCAGCCGGTGAAAGAGGCCATCACCGCGCAGCTGGACCGCCTGCCCTACTATTCCATCTTCCGTGGCACCTCGAACGACTGCGTCATCGAACTGGCCGAAGAATTGCGGACTTTCTTCGAACCCGACGGGCTGACGCGCGCCTTCTTCACCTCGGGCGGTTCGGACTCGGTGGAAACCGCCCTGCGCCTCGCGCGGCAATTCCACAAGATCAAGGGAGAGGCCGGGCGGGTAAAATACCTCTCTCTCAAGAAGGGCTATCACGGCACGCATTTCGGCGGGGCCTCCGTCAACGGCAACGCCAATTTCCGAACCGCCTATGAACCGCTCCTGCCGGGCTGCCATCACATCCCGGCCCCCTACACCTACCGCAACCCCTTCAACGAAACCGATCCCGCCCGTCTCGCCCAGCTTTGCCTAGCGGCACTGGAGGATGAGATCGCCTTCCAAGGGGCGGGCACGATCGCCGCCTTCATCATGGAACCCGTCCTCGGCGCGGGCGGCGTGATCCCGCCGCATGAAAGCTTCATGCCAGGGGTGGAGGCGGTCTGCCGAAAGCACGGCATCCTTCTGATCGCCGACGAGGTGATCACCGCCTTTGGCCGTACCGGGGCATGGACGGGCAGCCGCCTCTGGGGGGTGAAGCCCGATTTCGCCTGTACCGCCAAGGCCATCACCAACGGTTATTTCCCCTTTGGCGCTGTCATGATTGCAGAAGGCGTGGCGCAGGTCTTTGAATCCGATGCCAGCGGCAAGGCTGCCATCGGCCATGGCTATACCTATTCCGGCCATCCCGTCGGAGCGGCGGCGGCGCTGGCCTGTCTTGCCGAAACCAAACGCCTGAACGTGGTAGAGAACGCAGCCGCCCGCGGCACGCAGCTGTACAGTGGGGTAAAGGCCCTGATGGCCAAGCATGATGTCATCGGCGATGTCCGTGGCGGGCATGGGCTGATGACGGCCATTGAACTGGTGGCCGACCGCGACAGCAAGGCGGCACCGGACAAGACGATCCCCGCCCGCGTTCAGGAGGTGGCCTACCGCTCTGGTGCGATGGTCCGGGTTTCCGGCCCCAATATCATCTTGTCACCCCCGCTGGTCCTGACGGCGGCGGATGTCGACGTGATCCTCGCGGCGCTCGACGCCGGTTTTGCGGCGCTTTGACATGGCGACAGAAGGGGATTTCGTGGCCCTTCTGGGCACAAAGGGCGGCCCTGCGATCCGGACAGGATCGCCCATGCCAACCTCATCGCTCCTCTCGATGGGCGGGCAGCGCATCGTCGTCGATGCAGGCCTCGGCGTCACGCGCGGGCTTTGCGATCAAGGTATGGCGCTCAAGGACATCGCCACGATATTCATCACGCATCTGCATTCCGACCACTATCTTGAACTCGGCCCACTCCTGCACACGGCATGGACCGCCGGATTGAAGACACCCGTCCGCATTTGGGGTCCTTCTGGCCTTGCCACCTATTTCCACGGCTTCTTCCTGTCGATGAAGGAAGACATCGACACGAGGATCGAGGATGAAGGCCGCCCCGACCTGCGCGACCTGATCACTTGCCACGTCATCAGCGCGGGCGACGCGATCACAGTAGGCGCGATCACCGTCACCGCCATGTCTTCCATCCACCCGCCGCTGACCGAAAGCTGGTCGCTGTCGTTCAAGAGCACAGAACGCCATGTCGTCTTTTCCGGCGACACTGCGCACAACCCGGCCCTTGCGGCCTTCGCCAAAGGTGCCGATTTGCTGATCCATGAGGTGATGCTGGCCGAAGGGCTGCAGGCCTTGCAAGCCCGGATCGGCAATGGCGATGACCGGCTGATGAAGCATTGGCTGCGCGCCCATACGCTGGCCAGCGACGCCGCCCGCACCGCAGCCGAGGCCGGGGTGGCGGCACTCGCGCTCCACCACCTCATCCCCTCTGACGATCCCGCTTTCGGCCCAAACGACTGGCACCGCGCCTGCGCCCACTATTGGCAGGGCCCGCTTCATGTCGGGCACGACGGGCTGAGGATCGACCTGCCGCCACGGGGATGACAAGACCCCACACCCGTGGCAGGGTCGCATCCGATCCATCGGCGGCAGCACCATGACAAGCACCCCCTTTCCCGGCCCGCAGATCCCCACGCTCGTCCAGCATGTTATGGCGCGCATCGACCTTGGCCAGTTGAACCCCGGTGACCTTCTGGACGAGGCGGAGCTTTCGGAAACCTACGGCGTCTCGCGCACCCCGGTGCGCGAGGCGATCCTGTATCTGGAGGCGCTGGGTCTCGTCCGCCGCTTGCCGCGCAAGGGGGCCACCATCTTCCGCCCCACGCTCGAGGAATTCCTCGCCATCCTCGAAGTGCATGCAAAGCTTGAAGGCCAGGCCGCAGGCCTAGCCGCGCGCCGTCTGTCCCGCCAAGGCGCGGCCGATCTGGAGGCCGCCGTGCAGGCCTGCGAGGCACATGCCAAGGCCCATCCCGACCGGGACCCCGACGGCTATTATCAGCACAACCTGCGCTTCCATGAATGCGTGGCCATCGCATCGGGTAACGGCGTCCTGTTGGACAGCCTCAAGACAAACGCCCGCAAGTTGCTTGCCTATTACCGCGCCCGCTACCGCTTTGCCGGTTCAATCACCCGCTCCGCCGCCGAACACCGCACCATTGCCCGGCTCATCAGTGATCGCGATTCCGCGGGGGCCGAGGCGGCAATGCAAGAGCATGTGCAGTTCGACCAAGTCACCGCGATGGACCTAATCGCCGCGCTGTCCTAGACCGCCTGCTCGAAGAAGCGCGCAATCCACTCGGCAAAGCGCGGCCCCTCGATCCCTCCCGGCAAAGAGGCTCGTGCCGTGTCCCCCACCTCGGGCGGGAAATGCGGCGCGAACTCTTCGACCAGCGCCGCCACGAAGTCGGGGGTCATCTCCGGGTGATACTGCGTGGCAAAGACCCGCTTACCGATCCGGTAGGCTGCGACCGGGCACCCCTCCGACCGCCCGATCACTTCCGCACCCGGCGGCAGGGCCAGCACCTGCTCGCCATGTGCCGCCGCCAACCGGATACGCGCTTGCCTGTCCATCCACGGTGCAGGCGCCACGACCTCCGTCTCTGCGGCGCCAAGGACAAAGGGTCCGGGATTGCGTCCCACCTTCCCACCCAGCGCCTGTGCGATCGCCTGATGCCCGAAACAGGCCCCCACCATCGGCACGCCCATCGCATAGGCCTCCCGGATCACCCCCATCAACCGATGCACCCACGCCAGATCATCCAGAACCGAAGCCGGGCTTCCACCGATCAGCAGCCCATCAAATCCCTGCAAGCCATCGAGAAACTCTCCCTTCGGCAGATCGAAGGCGGTCACCTGCCAGTCCGGACGCACGCCCGCGACCATACGGCGGAACTTCTCGGCATCCCGCGGGTGACGCGCGGCGAAATCAGAGTCGTCCGTATTCGTCACCAGCAGGCCGATATGCATGCATATTTTCCTTTACATATTTATAGGTCACATCATTATGCAAAAAAACGCGCGACGGCAAGGAGGCATCGATGACAGTCTGGACGCCTACGGATGACGGCCATGCCGATCTGACCAGCCACGACACCTTTCTGAACGGCGCGCCCCACAACACTTTCGCGCGCCTGCGCCGCGACGATCCGATGCACTGGACGGACTGGGATCAGGGCCAACCCTTCTGGTCCGTCACCCGCCATGCCGACATCCATGCGCTGAACGGCAAGCCCGACCTCCTCTCTTCCGCCCGTGGCATCAGGATGGAGGATCAGAGCTTCGAGGAGTATCTCGCCCGCCGCACCTTTCAGGAAACCGACCCGCCCGAACATATGATGACACGGGTCAAGGTGGCGAAGGCTTTCTCCAAACCCGTCGTGGCTGGCTTCGAACAGGCGATCCGCGACCTTTGCACCGACATCCTCGATCAGGCGCTGGTGAAAGGCACCTTCGATGCGACCAAGGATATCGCCCGCGAGTTGCCCATGCGCATGTTGGGCCGCATCGTGGGCCTGCCCGATGAAGACCTGCCCTGGCTCGTAGAGAAGGGCGATGCCCTCATCGCCAACACCGATCCCGACTTCACCGACCACGTGCTGGACAAGCTGACGACGGACGAATTCCGCATGATGCCCTTCAACTCGCCTGCGGGGGCAGAGCTTTTCGTCTATGCCAAGGACATGATGGCCCGAAAGGCCGCAACTGGCGATACCTCCGGCGTTCTGCACTTGATCCTGCAACCCGGCCCGGACGGCTCCGTTCTACCAGAAAACGAATTCCGCAACTTCTTCTGCCTGATCGTCGCCGCAGGCAACGACACCACCCGCTACTCCATCGCCGCAGGCATTCAGGCGCTTGCCCACCAGCCCGAACTCCTGCCCCTGATCCAGTCTGGCGCGGTCGATGACACGATGGCGGACGAAATCATCCGCTGGGCCTCGCCCACCTCCTATTTCCGCCGCACCGCCACGCGGGATTTCGAGATGCATGGCAAAGAGATCAAGGCAGGCGACAAGGTCCTCTACTGGTTCGCCTCCGCCAACCGCGACGAAGAGGCCTTCGACACACCCTTCCGCGTCGATCTGGCCCGCAACCCCAACCGCCACCTCGCCTTCGGCCAAGGCGGGCCCCACCTCTGCCTTGGCATGTGGCTCGCCCGGCTTGAAGTGCGGGTTCTGTTTCAGGAACTGGCCAAGCGGATCAGAACCATAGAACCTGCGGGGGAACAGAAATTCCTCCGCTCTAACTTCGTGGCCGGGCTGAAATCGCTGCCCGTTCATGTGACACTGCAATAAGCCAAAAGAAAAGCGAACAGGGAGTGACATCATGGCGGACCGACTCAGGGCCATGTTCTGCGACCATCTGAGCCTGATGCGCGGCAAATACTTGCCCGCGTCCAAGATGAAATCCGACGGCACGCGCCTCGCCCGCCCCACCTTCAGCGTGCATTGGGACAAAGACCTGATCCTGGACGCCCCCCATACCAAATGCCGCGAGGGCATTCCGGACATGGAATTCCGCTGGGAAGGCTCCGAAATCCGCGCTGGATGGGAGCCGGATACCAAAGTGGTAACGGGTGACCTTTATGACAGCGATGGCGTTCCCCTGCCCCTTTGCCCACGCGGCGCGCTCAAGCGCGCGGTGGCCGACTGGCACCGCAATGGCCTGACACCAAAGGTTGGCATCGAGTTGGAAGCCTTCGCTTTCGAGATCGGCGAAGATGGTAGCCTCTCCCCGCTCCACGCACCCGGTGGAATCGTCTATGGCACCGGGCCTTTCGCCGATCCCGCAGGCTTCACCGATGCGATCTGGAACCGCGCCGAAGAGGCGGGCTTCCGCCTCGAACTCATCACTGCGGAATATGACACCCCCCAATATGAATTCACGCTGGCCTATGACGAGGCCGTGCGCGCAGTCGACGAAATGGTCCTCTTCCGCCAGATGGCCCGCGAAGTGGCCCTCGAACACGGAATCCTTCTGACCTTCCTGCCCAAGCCGATCCTCGAAAAAGGCGGCTCGGGCCTACATTTCAACCTCTCCTTCGCCGATGCGGCAGGCAAGAACGCCCTGATGACCGGCGCGAAGGGCGGGCCTGCGCATATGAACGACCTCGCGCGCGGCTGCGTCGCGGGCTGGATGCACCACCACAAGGGTCTGGCGGGCATCCTTGCCCCTACGGTCGGATCCTACCTGCGGCTGCAACCGGCCTCCATGTCGGGCTACTGGTGCAACTGGGGCGGCGACCATCGCGGCGTCACCGTGCGCGTATCGGAAGAGGGCGGCCCCAAGACCCGCCTCGAACACCGCATGGCCGATGCCTCGTGCAACCCCTACACCGCGCTCGCGGCACTTCTGCAGGCCGCGCGTCTGGGGGTCGAGAACGCCTATCCCCTGCCGGAACCCGAAGCGGGCGATTGTTTCGAACGCACCGATGCCGGCCATGGTGTCGCGGGCTCGCTTGCAGAGGCGATGGATGATCTGGAGGCCGACACCGCGCTTGGCGATGCCTTGGGCCGCGCAATCACCGACCACCACATCTTCATGAAGCGGATCGAGGTCGACAAGACCACCGGTCTCGAAGGCGCAGCGCTGCGCGACTATTACATCTGGTATGTCTGAGGGGGCCGTGATGCAGGCAACGTGGAAACTGCCGAACGGTCAGGCGATCACATTGGACGTGGCCGAGGGCATGAACCTGATGCAGGCCGCCGTGGCGCGCGGCATTCCGGGCGTGGTGGGCGAATGCGGCGGGTCCATGTCCTGCGCGACCTGTCATGTGGTGGTCGCGCCCGACTGGGCTGATCGCGCAGGCCCCCCCGGTCCGTTCGAGGAAGACATGCTCGACATCACCGAAGCTGAACGCCAGCCCAGCTCGCGCCTCTCCTGCCAGATCAGTATGACCGCCGATCTCGATGGGATCGTGGTCTCGGTTCCTACCGCGTAAAGCGTTTACCGGGCGCCGCAGCGCCCGGTCGTTCACACCGCCGAAGGGTCACGCGCCAGCCGCATCGCCTCGGCCAGCACGGCCGCATCCCCGATATGGTTCATTAGGATCAGGATCAGCCGCGCGTTCAGCGCGTGGCTCTCCGTCTCGCTCAACCCCTCATGGGTGGCAATGAGGAAGGCATAGCTTTCATCCGGCTTGGTCATGTTGGGGGACGTGATCAGCATGGCCTCACTCCTTCCCGATGGCGCGCGCAAGCGCCGCCGCGACGGCGGCCGCATCCAGATGATCCCAGCGCGCCGCCACATGTTGATCGGGCCGGATCAGATAGACCCCCCGCTCTGCCCCACCCAGATACCGCGCGACGAGTTCTGGCGTGGGGTCCAGCGACAGCCCCTCGACCGTCACACCATGCGCCGCCATTGTCTCCGGCACACCGATCCCGATCCCCATCAGCGTGAACCCTCGCCCCAGCCGCGCCAGCAACCAGCAGCCATCGAGCGGCGCATCCGGGCAAGGCGACCCCGGCCGAGTCCGCGCCGGCATCGCGGCGTGATCCGCCCCGTTCAGCACCGACCCGTCATAGGTGCAGGGCAAAGACAGCCGCCCCGAATTCACCACCGTCCGCGCAAAGGGCAACGTCCCCGCCAAGGCCAGCACCGCGTTGCGGAACATCTTCGAAACCGGCGTCTTCGGCGTAATGAAATCCGTGGCGCGGGTGGAGTTCAGGATATTCTCTTCCGCCCCATGCACCCGCTCGGTGTCATAACTGTCCAGCAGGGCCTCAGGCGCAACACCCTGCACCACCAGCGCCAGCTTCCACGCCAGATTGTCCACATCCTGCACGCCCGAATTCGCGCCTCGCGCGCCAAAGGGCGAAACCTGATGGGCACTATCCCCCGCGAACAGCACGCGCCCATGCCGGAACCGGTCCATCCGGCGGCACTGGAAGGTATAGATGGAACACCAGTCCAATTCATACTCCACCCCCGGCCCCAGCATCGCATCCACTCGCGCCCGGATGCGTGAAGGCTCCAACTCCTTCGCCCGGTCGATGTTCCAGCCCAGCTGGAAATCGATCCGCCAGATGTCATCGGGCTGCTTGTGCAACAGCGCGCTGTCACCCGATTTGAAATGCGGCTCGAACCAGAACCACCGCTCGGTCGGGAAATCCGCCTTCATCTTCACATCGGCGATCAGGAAATTGTCTTCGAACACGCGACCCTCAAAGCCGAGGCCCAGCATCCCCCGCAACGGGCTGCGCGCCCCATCACAGGCGATCAGCCACTCCGCCTCCAGCGCATAGGGACCATCGGGCGTCATCACCTCCAGCGCCACATGATCTGTGGCGGGCGTCACCCCCTCCACCCGGTTCTTCCCCCGGATCTCGATCGGCGCACCCTCGGCCTGCGCGGCAAGGATGGCATCATGCAGGAATTTCTCGAACCAAGGCTGCTGCAGGTTGATGAAGGCGGGCATCGCATGGCCGCCCTCGGGCAGCAGGTTGAACTCATACAGCAGACGGTCGTCGTGGAAGACCTTGCCAAGGTTCCACTGCACGCCCTTTTGCAGCATCGGTCCCGCCGCACCCAGCCGGTCGCAGATCTCCAGCGTCCGCTTGGCGAAACAGAGCGCGCGGCTTCCCAGCCCCGCCCCCTCGTGGTCATCCAGCAGAAGGACCGGCACCCCCCGCTTCCCCAGATCCAGCGCGGTCGCAAGGCCGATCGGTCCGCCCCCCACCACGATCACCGGATGGCGTACCGGCGCTGCCGCCGCCTGATCCGGCGACTTCGCATAAGGGTAAAGCTGGAAGGCCAGCGCATACCGGTCGGGCATGTCGTGCTTCATCGCGCCTTCCCCTCAGCCCTGAAGCGCCGCCCACATCTCTAGATCGCGCTGAGCGGTCCAGATGCGGGGATGACTGATCCCGCGCGCCTCGTCATAGGCACGGGCGACGTTGAAGGGCAGGCAATGTTCGTAGATCGCGTAATCCTTGAACTTCGGATCGCATTCGGCGCGCACCGCGTCCCATGCCTCCTTCAACGAACCACCCCGCGCCACGATCCGTGCCACGGGACGGTAGGTGCTCTCAACAAAATCCTTCGTCCGGTCCAGCGCACCATTCACCGCCGCGCGCCCCACCACCGCCTCGCCCCGCCCCGGCGCGATCGCGTCAAGGTGATAAGCCCGGATCGCCTCCAGCGTCGCGCCCCATTCCGCGAAATGGCCGTCGCCGCAATAGCAGGCCGAATGCGCCTCCACGATATCGCCGGTGAACATCACGTTCTGGTCGGGCACATGCACCACCGCATCCCCTGCCGTATGTGCCCGGCCCAGCTGCCGGATATCCACCCGGCGCTTGCCCAACCAGACCGTCATCTTCCCGTTGAAGGTCGTCGTGGGCCATGTCAGGCCCGGAATGCTTTCATGCCCCTGAAACAGACGCGGAAAGCGTTGAAACTCGCTGTCCCAATCCTCTTGCCCCCGCTCCGCCACCATGTTGCGCGCAGCCTCCGACATGATCACCTGCGATGCCCCGAAGGCCGAGGCGCCCAGCACCCGCACCGCATGGTAATGGGTCAAAACGACGTGAGAGATCGGCTTGTCCGTCACACCCCGGATGCAATCAATCACCTTCTGGGCCAATCGGGGTGTCGCTTGCGCTTCCACCACCATGACGCTCTCATCCCCGATGATGACGCCGGAATTCGGGTCCCCCTCGGCGGTGAAGGCATAAAGCCCCACGCCTACCTCGGTGAAACTGATGGTCTTCTCCGCCAGATCGCCCTGCGACGCGAAAGCCTTTGCCATGGTCCTATTCCTTACCGTGCATAGGGATCGGCCAGCGCAGGGATCACCTTCCCCACGCAGTCACCGAACCCGATCGTATATCCTGCCCCCCGGCACCAGCCGCGCAGCGTGAGCGTATCATTGTCCTCGATGAAGCTCCGCGTCCCGCCTGTGATGGCGATGGGTTCCTTGCCGCCCCAGGACAGTTCCAGAAGGCTCCCACGACTTTCCTTCGTTGGCCCCGAGATGGTTCCCGATCCCAGCAGATCGCCCGTATTCATCGGGCAACCGCTCGTCGTGTGGTGGGCCAACTGCTGCGGGGCCGAGTAATACATCTCGGCATAATTCGTCCGGGCGATCACCGTCTCCACCCCGCCGTCAGGCTGCAAGGCCACCTCTAGTGCGATGTCGTAAAGCATCGGCCCCGGCTCCTGCAGATGCGGCAGCAACGGCACCTCGCGCGGAGGCGTCGCCACCCGAAACGGCTCCAGCGCTGCCTTCATCACGACCCAAGGCGAAATCGTCGTCGCCGTCGCCTTGGCCTGAAACGGTCCCAGCGGCTGATACTCCCAGGCTTGGATATCCCGCGCCGACCAGTCGTTCAGCAGCACATAGCCAAAGATCATGGCGTCCGCCTCGGCCACCGTCACCGGACCGTCTGATGGCATCCCAACCACCGCGCCCATCTCCAGCTCGATGTCGAACCGCCGCGACGGCTGGAATGAGGGCACCGCATGATCCGGCCCCTTCACCTGCCCCCAAGGACGCCGCACCTCCGTCCCCGATACCACGACCGAGGACGCGCGCCCGTTATAGCCGATGGGAATATGCAGCCAGTTCGGCGGCAAGGCATTTTCCGCCCCCCGGAACATCGTACCCACATTGGTGGCATGATGCCGCCCGGCATAGAAATCCGTGTATTCGGCCACGAGGAAGGGCATGTGCAGCGCCACCTCCGACCGTGGCACCAGAAACCGCTCCACCGCCCCCCGCTCCGCTGCCCCTTCCGCCAGCACAGCTGTCACTTGTGCCCGCAGGGCGGCCCAGACGTCAGGTCCCGCCGCCATCACCTCGTTCCAGAACGGAACATCCAAAAGCGGCCCGCCCTCCAACGACAGCAGCCCTTCCTCCTCCAGCCCCGTTACATCCAGCACGAAATCCCCAATGGCCATGCCGCAGCGCGGCTCCTCGCCATCCGTGGAGAACACCCCGCAAGGCAGGTTGTTCAACGGAAAGGGCGCATCCACCGCATTCGCGCCCTGCACCCAAGACCGGATCAGGCCCATTTGCCTTCCTTCTCTGTCTGGCATCTTCTGTCTGAAGGTATCCCACGGGATCGCCGCTGGTGCGCCACTGATTCAAGCACCAGTGGCGACGGGTGTGAAACCCCCCGGCCTGTCATTTGACACCGGGCGTGCCGTCGAACTTCTTGTCGAGCGAGTCCCAGCAGTCGATGTAATCGTCCTGCAAGGGCGCCGATTTTGCCGCCCATTCCGTCAGATGCTGCGGGAAGCGCGTCTCGAACATGAAGCTCATGGTCTCGTCCAGCTTCTCGGGCTTCAAGTTCGCATTCGACGCGCCCTCAAAAGCGTTCCGGTCCGGCCCATGCGGCAACATGCAATTGTGCAAGGACATGCCGCCGGGGACGAACCCCTTCGGCTTCGCGTCATAGATGCCATAGATGTTGCCCATCAGTTCGGACATGACGTTCTTGTGGTACCATGGCGGGCGGAAACTGTTCTCGGCCACCAGCCAGCGTTCGCGGAACAGCACGAAATCAATATTCGCCGTCCCCTCCAACCCGGAAGGCGCCGTCAGCACGGTAAAGATCGACGGGTCGGGATGGTCGAACAGGATCGCCCCCACCGGCGAATAGGTCCGCAGGTCATACTTCCAAGGCGCATAATTCCCGTGCCAAGCGACCACGTCCAAGGGGCTATGCCCGATCCGCGTCCGGTGGAACTGCCCACACCATTTCAGCACGACCGAAGAGGGCGCATCCCGGTCTTCAAAGGCCGCGACAGGCGTCTTGAAGTCGCGCGGATTGGCCATGCAATTGGCCCCGATCGGCCCGCGATTGGGCAGGGTGAAGGGCACCCCGTAATTCTCGCAGACAAACCCCCGCGCCGGGCCTTCCAACACCTCGACCCGGTACACCAGCCCGCGCGGAAGAAGCGCGATTTCCTTCGGCTCCACGTCGATGACGCCCAATTCCGTGCAGAACCGCAGGCGCCCCTCCTGCGGCACGACAAGCAATTCACCATCGGCGGAATAGAAATACTCATCCTCCATCGACCGGGTCACAAGGTAGATGTGGGACGCCATCCCAGCCTGCGTGTTTACATCGCCCGCGGTGGTGACCGTCCGCATCCCCGTGATCCATGTCAGGTCCTCGGCCGAATGGGGCACCGGGTCCCAGCGATACTGACCAAGCGAGATGACATCAGCCAGCACATGCGGCGCCGACTTCCAGAGCGGCACCTCGATCTTCTCGAAACGCGTCGTGTGCTTCACCGATGGACGGATGCGATAGCACCATGTCCGCTCCGGGTGCGGCTTGGTAAAGGCCGATCCCGAAAGTTGTTCGGCATAAAGCCCATAGGCGCATTTCTGCGGGCTGTTCTGCCCCTGCGGCAGCGCACCGGGCAAAGCCTCGGTTTCGAAATCATTGGCAAAACCGGGCATATAGCCTTCGTGCGGGCCGATGGTCGAAACGGCGCGGATCATGCCCGCGGGCAGGTTGTGGCTGGTCATGGAAACCTCCTCAGGGGCCGTTGCCGCCTATCATCGGGCCGGGCCTCTCGAGTCGCAAGTTAGTTGCATACGCAACCAAGTCAAGCTAAACCTGACTTCGGGCCATGGCTTTGCGAAAGGATCAGGCGATGACGGAGACCATCCTGCTGTGGGATTACTGGCGCTCGTCCTCTGCCTACCGCGTCCGCATCGCGCTTAACCTTCTGGGGCTGACCTACATATCCCGGCCAGTCGATCTTGTGGCGGGCGACCAGCGCAGCCCCGACCACCTCGCATCCAATCCGCAGGGCCTTGTCCCAGTGCTGGAAATCGACGGCATCCGTCTCACCCAATCCCTCGCCATCCTCGAATATCTCGATGAAACCCGCGCCGCGGGCTTCCTGCCCAAAGACCCCGCCGCCCGCGCCCGTGCCCGCACGCTTGCCCATGCCATCGCGATGGAAACGCAGCCTGTTTGCAACCTTCGCGTCGCGCGCCATGCTGTCTCGCTCGGCGGCACGGCCACGATGGAAGGGTGGATGGGCCATTTCATCGCGCTCGGCCTGCACGGGTTCGAAGGCTTGCTGGCTCAAGGCCCCGCCCTGCCCTTCTGCCATGGCGAAGCACCCGGCCTTGCCGACCTCTGCCTCATCCCGCAGGTTTACAATGCCCGCCGCTGGGGCGTGGACCTCGCCCCTTTCCCGCGCCTGCGCGCCATCGCGGAGCGGGCCGAGGCACTGCCTGCCTTTGCCGCCGCCCATCCAGACCGGGTGAAACCGCAGGCGTGACAGGTCACCTCGCCTGTGCCACGGTCCGGCGATGCCAAGGATCACCATCATGCCCGACCCCGCCGATTTCGATCTGGAACGCTTCCTCCCATATCTGCTGAATCAGGCGGCCGAGGCCACCTCCCGCTCCTTTCAGGCCAGCTATAAGGCAGCCTACGGGTTGACGCGCACGCAATGGCGGGTGCTTGCGAACCTCGGCAAGTTCGGCTCCATGACCGCGCGCGACATTTGCCGCATCAGCCATATCGAAAAGACGAAGGTCAGCCGCGCCGTCGCCGCTCTGGAAGAACAGGGCCTTCTCTCCCGCACGACAAGCCCACTGGACCGCCGCGCCGAAATCCTCGCCCTTACCGACGCAGGCCGCGCTGTCTTCGCCGATCTCGGCCAGCGCGCAATCGAATATGACCGCGCGCTCCGCGCCCGCCTTGGGACGCAGATCGCCGCCGATCTCGACGATCTGCTCCGCCGTATTATTGCCGAAGGCACCCCCGTCGGAGACGAGGACTAGGAGGCCTTCAACACCCCGCGCGCAATCTGGTCCTGTTCGATGCTTTCGAAGAGTGCGCGGAAATTGCCCTCGCCGAACCCGTCATCGCCCTTCCTTTGGATGAATTCAAAGAAGATCGGCCCGATCACGGTCTTTGAGAAGATCTGCAGCAAGATGCGCGTCTCCGCGCCATCCACCACTCCCTCCCCATCGATCAGGATGCCATGCTGCGCCATCCTCTCCAGCGGTTCCTCATGGCCCACGACCCGCGTCTTCGAGAGTTCGTAATAGGCCATCGGCGGCTTGGGCATGAAGGTCAGCCCCCGCTGTGCAATTGCATCCGTTGCGGCATAGATATCCCCGCAACCCGCCGCGATGTGCTGGATGCCTTCACCCTTGTAACGCTTGAGATACTCCACGATCTGCCCCGTCTCGCCCCGATCCTCGTTGATCGGGATGCGGATACGCCCACAGGGCGAGGTCAGCGCACGGCTGAAAAGCCCAGTATACTTCCCCTCGATGTCGAAGAACCTGATCTGACGGAAGTTGAAAAGGCGGCTGTAGAAGTCGAACCAGCGGTCCATGTTGCCCCGAAAGACATTGTGGGTCAGGTGATCCAGATAGTGGAACCCAACCCCTTCAGGCTTCGGCGCGGCAATGAAGTCGAACTCCTCGGCGTAGAGGTTGGCCCCCGCGCCATAATCGTCGGTGAAATAGATCAGCGATCCGCCGATCCCAACGATGGCAGGCCAATCCAGCGTCCGGTCCGCCCCCAGATAGGGCTCTGCCCCGTTCCTTACTGCGTGGTCGAAGGCATGGCGCGCATCCGCGACCCGCCACGCCATCGCAGGCGCGCAAGGCCCATGCTCTTCGACAAAGCGCCGCGCATGGCTGCCCGGTTCATCGGTCAGCAGATAGGTGATGTCCCCCTGCTGCCACACCTCCACCGCCTTGGCCCGGTGCCGCGCCACCAGCGCGAAACCCATGCGCGCGAACAGCGCGCGCGCCTCGTCCGGCCGGGGGTGGGCGAATTCCACGAATTCGAACCCATCCGTCCCCGCCGGGTTCTGTGCGCTGATCGTCGCACGCGGCGCATCATGCGGAAAGGGTCCCATGGCAGCCTCCTGAAATGCTGTGCCTTGCACTCAGCTTTCCCATGGACTGGACGGAATTCGCGCGCATTGTTCCACTCGACTCGCGTGAAATGCGCGCGTATCGTGCATAAACAATAGAATAGGCGTGAATTTCCCGCATGCTTGATTCGACAGACATCCGCTTGCTGTCCAAACTCCAGCGCCGCGCCAACCTCACCGCGCAAGAGTTGGGCGATCTTTTGCATCTTTCCGCCAGTCAAGCCGCGCGCCGCCGCGCGCGTCTGGAAGCCGATGGTCTGATCCTCGGATACACCGCACGCCTCGACCCGTCGCAACTGGGCCTAACCGTGCAGGCCTTCGTGCAGGTCCAGATGGCCGCGCACAATGCCGACAATGCTGCAAGCTTCGTCCGCCTGGTCAACACCCTGCCCGAAGTGGTGGGCTGCTGGACGCTGACAGGCGAGGCGGATTATCTCCTGCGCGTCTGGGTGGCCGACCTGCCAGCGCTTAACGCGCTCATCCATCATCGGCTGCTTCCGCATCCTGCTGTAGCCCGCGTTCAAAGCCAGATCGTGATGGACCAGCCCAAAGCAGACAGCGGCCTGCCAGTTTGACACGGCGGCAAGGCCCTTGTCCCGCGCTATGCGCCGATCATGGCCGCCGCTGCCCGCCCCGTCATCAAGGCACCGTGCACCGTGGACGGATAATCGCGCGATGTGGCTTCGCCCGCGAAGATCAACCGCCCCTCCCAATCTGCGCCAAACAGGTTCACTCTGTCGGATTGCGTGCTGCCGACGGCCTGAAAGGAATAGGCGCCCAGCGCGAAAGGGTCCTTCCGCCACCGGCTGATCTGGCTGCCGACAGGGGCCGGCACAGAAGATCCGAACATCGCACGCAGCGCCTCCAGAGCCGAGGCGGTGGTGCTCCGGTCGTCCCAGCCCTCCACCTCTTCCGCCCGGGCGGCAGCGTTGAACGCGGCAAGCAAAGGTTGCCCCGTGGCGCGAAGGTAGCTCGTCCAGTCGGCCCAGAGGTTCTCGACCGGACCGAGATAATCGATCCAATCCACCTCTGGCGGCCAGAAGACCCGGTCGAAGCGCAGAACGCATTTGTTCAGAAGCCCCGTACCCAAGCGGTCGATCGCACGCTGCCGCCGCTTGGCAAGTTTTTCCCCAAAGGTGACACGACCGGATTGCAGCACGGCCAGCGGCAAGGTCACGATCGCGCAACGCCCGCGATGCCGGGCAAGTGAGGTCGTGACCTCCACGCCTCCGCGCATCGGGTCGATCCGCAAAACCGGTTCATTCAGCCGCAGATCAAGTCCGTGCACCAGATGCCGGACCATCGGTCCAAAACCGGGCGTGACCACCGCCTCGTCGCCGGGCAAGTCCTCGCCCTCGTCGAAATGCCACGCTGAAAGGGCCGACCAGTCGCCCGAATACTCATGCTCGATCCGCGTGTTGATCGCGAGGCGGGCAATGCGGCGGTCCGGAACAGACAGGTTCCGCCATGCGGGCGAGGCATCGATGGCAGCCTGCAACGACATGTCCTGATCCGCATCGTCCACCGCAAGCCGTGCTTCCTCCACAAGCTCCAACGCCCGCGTGGCCGGCCCCAGAAAGTCGACCAGCTTCCCTGCCTCATCATAGGTGACCGACCGATCATAGCGCGTGGGGGTCACGCGAAGGCCAAGTTCCTCCGCCAATGCGGTCAGTGGATTGCCGAGCGTTCCGTGGATCCAACTTGCCCCCATGTCGACCGGAAGATCGGGCCAGAGATGGCTCGTATGCGTGCGCCCGCCGACCCTGTCGCGCCCCTCGATCACTGTGACAGGATGGCCCGCCGCCCGCAGGGCAGCGGCAGCACCAAGCCCGGCCATCCCCGCCCCAAGGACAAGGATCGGCAGGTCCGAGGGATCACTGCCGGACACGGTCGCCCTTTGGATCGTAGAAGGGCGCCAGCGACGCTCGTGCCGGAACGCAACTGTCGCTGATCTCGATCTCCCAGCGGTGCCGGGCAAGGCTGTCCGCAGTGATCCCATCCGCCAGATCGACCACACCAAGGCCCACCGAAGCGCCCAGCGTCGGTCCGAAGGCCCCCGCCCGAACATAGCCGACCGTCCGACCATCGCAGAGGATCGGTTCATTGCCGAAGAGCAGAGGCTTCGGATCCTCCAGCAGGAACTGCACGATCCGCCGGGTCAGCGGCCCTGCCGCCTTCTGCCGCAACAGCGCCGCGCGCCCGATGAAGTCACCCTTTGCGAAATCCACCACGAAGCCCAAACCCGCCTGAAGCGGCGTATCGGTGTTGTCGATATCGACCGCAAAGTCGCGATAGCCCTTTTCCAGACGCAGCGACTCCAGCGCCATCAGCCCGCAATGGACGGGCTCCACCCCCGCCGCGCGGATGCCGTCGATCAAGGCATCATAGGCGGCATGGGCATATTCGGTGGGGATGTACAGCTCATAGCCCAACTCCCCCATATAGGTGATCCGTACCACCCGTACGGGGACAGGACCGATCTCCAGCAGCGCCGACCCGCGGAACGGCAGCGCCGCCGTGGACAGGTCCGCCCCGCTGATCGCTGCCAGAATGTCCCGCGACCTCGGTCCCTGCAGCGACAGGATCGTATAGGCCGAGGTCACGTCGGTCACGCTGCAGACCTCGCCCTCGCGGGTATGGCGGCGCAGCCAAGCGGGCGTGAAGGATTGCAGGATATCCCCGGTGATCAGCAGAAACTCAGTCTCCCCTATCCGGGTCACCGTCAGGTCCGACACAATGCCGCCCTGCTCGTTCAGCCATTGCGTATAGACATTCATCCCGACGGGGACCGAGACGGAATTCGCGCTGACCCGGTTCAGTACCGCCTCGGCGTCGCGCCCCTGAACGATGAACTTGCCCATGAAGGATTTGTCGAACAGGCCCACGGCGTTGCGCGTGGCGTTATGCTCGCGGGCCGACAGGTCATGCCAAGGCTGGCGATCATAGCTGTACTCCACCTTCGGCGGCGGCGCATCGGGCGAAAACCAGTAGGGCACCTCCCATCCCGACAGGTCATAGAAATAGGCCCCTAGCGCGGCATAACGGTCATGCAGCGCAAGCCGCCGCATGCCGCGCGCGGTTTTGTGATGCCAATGCGGCAGCGGGCCGAAGGTGAAGGTATAGCCGAGCGATTTGGGGATACGCGCCCCAAGGAAGGCGCGTGTCGCCTCATGCGGGCGCGTCCGGTTGATGTCGAGCCCGGTCACATCCTGCGTGCTGGCCCCGGTGATGATGAGTTCCGCCATGATATGGCCGACCCCGCCCGCCGAAAGCACACCCAACGAGTTCAGGCCGGTGGCAAGGAACAACCCGTCCACCTGCGCGCTTTCGCCCATCAGGTAGGACCCGTCGGGGGTAAAGCTTTCGGGGCCGCAGAAAAACGTCTTGATCCCCGCCTTGCGCATCACTGGATAGCGTTCGAAGGCCTGTTCGAGGAAGGGCGTCATCCGATCCCAGTCGGGCGGCAGGATGGAAAAGCTCGCATCCTCCGGAATGCGGTTCAAGTTCCACGCCGCCCCCTCTGGCTCGAACAGGCCAAAGAGCATGCCGCCGCCTTCCTCGCGCACATAGGTGAAGGTCGAAGGGTCCTCGACCACCGGCATATCGGGATGCATGCCTTCCAGCGGCTCGGTCAGCAGGTAGTAATGCTCTGCCGCCTGCAATGGCACGGGCAGGCCGATTTTGGCACCCAGTTGCCGCGACCACATGCCCGCCGCAAGCACCACCTTCTCGGCCTTGATCGCCCCTTGTGCCGTCATGACCCCCGTGACACGCGGGCCGTCCATCAGGAAATCCGTGACCGGCACGCCCTCAAAAATCTGCGCTCCCCGCGCCCGCGCCCCCGCCGCCAGCGCCATGGTCACGTCCACCGGATTCGCCCGCCCATCCGTAGGCGTCCAGAAGCCCGACACGATCCCCGCCGTCTCGATCAACGGGAACTTCGCCTTGATCTCAGCCGGGGAAAGCTCGAACCGCTCCACCCCCTGCGACCGGACGAAATTGGCATCCCGCATCAGCACTTCACGCCGGACGGGATCGCAAGCAAGGTGGATATGGCCGCATTGGCGAAAGCCCGTGGAAAGCCCTGTTTCTCCCGGCAGATCAAGATAGAGCTGCCGTGTGTACTGCTCGATCCAGATCAGCGTCTCGGTCGACATGCCGCCCGAGGCAATCAGCCCCGCCGCATGCCACGTCGTGCCGGAGGTCAGCTTGTCGCGTTCCAGAAGCACGACATCGCGCACCCCCATCTTGCCGAGATGATAGGCGATCGAAGTGCCGATGACGCCGCCGCCAATGATGACGACCGGGGCATGGCTAGGCAGGGTGCGGGACATGGCGGGGTCCTTCCGGGATCAGGCCTTGACGAAAACATGGTAGGCTGACGTGCCCTCGCGCATCGTGCGGGCGACCATCGTGCCTCGGGGTAGAAAGACGTGATCGCCTGTCACGAAGCGATGCTCCAGACCCTGGGCGTCCGTTAGGACCATCTCGCCCGACAGCACGCGGCATAGCTCGTGCACCGTCGTCCGAAGGGCAGGCTGAAGCGTCTCGCCATAGGCCCGCAATTCCACCGACATCGTGCCCTCATCGTTGAGATAGAGGAGTTGCCCCGCTTCGCCCGCAATCTGCCGACGGCTGGAAAGGACGGGCTTTTCGCGCAGCAGTGTGACCCCGCCTTCGGCGCTGTCGATCTCGGGCGTCTCGCCCTCCGGGTCCATCAGGGTTAGATAGATCTTGCGCAGATAGCCGTCCTGTTTCCAGCTGACCGGAATGCCGTTGCGGAAAGTCGCGCTCTGCCCCGCGCGTCCGGCCACGGCCTTCCCCTCTGCGTCGAGGATGGCGAAACTGCCGTCCAGCACGGTGATGAACTCATCCCCCGGATAGGGGCCAAAGGCCTCCTGCATCGTCGTGGTGTCCCAGATGCCAACGGCCATGCCGATCGACGCGTCTTCGAAGATCAGACGGTAATTCTGCACGGGCAGCGGCGATTGGAAGGCTGCCGGATCAAGGTCCAGCGGTGCCAGCGGCGCAGCATCCGGATCGATACGCAGGATGCCCCCGCGCCGGGGGGCGGTGTCGTCACGCATGGGAACCTCCGTTACCAACTCGTCTGATCCTGTCGCCCAGCCGCACCTCGCCATCCTGTTCGATGGAACAAAACAATCCACGCAGCCGCAGCGGCCGATGCGTGCGCGCTGCAACCCAGTCAAAGGCCGCACGCCCGCAGCGCACCTTCCATTTGGCGCAGCCGTCATTGGGTTCGTCGCTCACCCGCAGGATGGCTGTGCCCACTTGTAGAAGCGTGCCCACCGGCAGGTTCGCCTCCGACAGATCCATATCCACGGCGATGTTGTCGCCGGGATGGGCGATGCGGTCCCGCTCGCGCCAGACCAGATCCAGCACGCGGGACGGCATGATCGACACCTGATTGCGTGGATCGGGGCTGCCATCGGGCAGCACGAGCCACGGCCGCGACATCTCGAAATCACCCGCCACGCCATGGGCGCGGGTCAAGGTCAGATGATCAGGAAAGGTCCGCGCATTGGGCTTCGGACGCGCGCAGAGCAAGGTGACAATCCCCTCCTCGCGTGGGGCGGCAAGCACATGGGGCAGGGCCGCCGCCAGTTCCTCGGCCGTCACTGGGGTCTCGGGCGACTTGCTCATGGCGCTTCTCCCTGCAGCGATCCCTGCGCCAACCGCTGATGACGGGCAGTGCAACTGTCGCAGGCGACTGGCTCTGCCGCAGGTGTCTCCGGCATCGAAAGCACGATGCCAAGACCCGCAACTGTCAGGACCACAGCCGCCAGATGAAGACGATGCCGTCTCATTCCGCTGCCTGCGCCCAACCAGAGGGCCGCACCAACCCGACATCCACCTTCTCATGCTGCATCGGCAGATCGATATCCACCGCTCGGTCCAATTCCTGCGCATAGCGGTGACCGGCATAGGTCGCCGCCGCGATGATGGCGGGCGCCTCGCAATCCCCGATCCGCGCCAGCGTGAAGGGCAACTGCGCATGGTTGCCCTGCGCGTCGTAACGCAAATCCGTGTAAAGATCATCGACCGGTGCGCGCTGCCCCACAAGGACAAGGCCCTTGGCCGGGCGCAGACTTTCGGCACCCGAATGGGCGCAAGACAGGGTGACCGCCTGCCCATCGAACCACGCAAGCTCCTGCGCCGTGACAAGGCTGATCCCCTGCGCCATCAGGTGGCCCGGCACGCGCCACCCCTCGCCCGTGTTCTCGGCCCATTGCGACACGCGATCGGCGGGTGTGACCAGCGTCACCTCCAGCCCCGCCGCGCGCAGCCGTTCCGCGATGACCCCGCCCATGTAATAGCCATCCGCGTCATAGACGACGCAGGGCCCCTCGGGCAGCCGCCCGTCCATGATGTCGTCCGGCGTCAGGACAGGCACGCCCTCTTCGGCAATCGGCGCAAAGCGCTTCCCAGTGAACAGGTCGCGCCGCCAGCGCGCCCCCGTGGCGATAACAACATGATCGGCCCCGAACTCCTGCACATCCTGCGCCGTCAGGCGGCTTTCGCGATAGACCTCGACATTGGGCATCTTGGCGATTTGCCCCTCGCGCCAGTCGCGCACCCGGATGTATTCGCGCATCCCCGGCAGGCCCGCTTCGCGCACCACCCGCCCGCCCAACACGCGCGATGCCTCGGCCAGCGCCACGCGATAGCCGCGCGCGCCCAAAGCCCGCGCCGCCTCCAGCCCCGCAGGGCCCGCCCCCACGATCAGCACCTGCGTGTCCGAACCGCGCGGGGCGATCTGCTCGGGATGCCAGCCGCGCCGCCATTCCTCGCCCATCGTGGGGTTCTGGGTGCATCGGATCGGCAGCGCGAGACTGTCGCCCGAATAGCAGACATTGCAGCCGATGCATTCGCGGATGTCCTCGACCCGCCCCTCCTCGATCTTCTTCGGGATATAGGGATCGGCAATCGACGGTCGCGCCGCCCCGATCAGATCGGTGATCCCCGATTTCACCATCCGCGCCATCGTATCGGGCGAAGTGAAACGTCCCACCGTCACCACAGGCTTCGTCGTCACCGACCGGACCCAGCGCATATAGGGCTCCAGCGCGCCCTCCTTTACGAAGCGCGACGCCCCCATTTCCAGCGAGTAGTCGGCGATGTTGATGTCCCACAGATCGGGCAGCTCCGCCATTTGCGCGAACATCTCCTGCCGTTCGCCTAGCATCGGATGACCGTCCTCGCCCACCTCGGCATCGGCGGCAAAGCGCACCGCGACGGCGCAGCGGTCGCCGATGGCCTCCTTCGTCTCCTCGATCAGCTCGCGCACCAGACGGGTGCGGTTGAACAGGCTCCCGCCATATTCGTCACTGCGGGTATTCGTCTCGGGATCAAGGAAATGCGCCAGTAGATAGCCGTGCGTGGCATAGACATAGACGATATCAAAGCCCGCCTCGCGCGCCCGCAATGCGGCATTGCGGTGCCAGCGACGGAAGTTGCGGATATCCTCCTTGTCCATCGCTCGCGACTGAAAGGGATGCCCCACACCATTGGGTCGGTCGCCCACATCCATCGACACAAGCCGCGTCGCAAGATTGGCACTGCGCGACCCGCTGAACCACAGTTCCGCCCCCGCCAGCGCCCCATGCTCATGCACTTTGTCCGTCATCAACCGATGCGCCCGGATATCCGTGTCGTCCCAAAGCGTGGCCGAGATATGCAACTGGTCATCCGACGCCGGATGGATGGAACAATACTCGGTGCAGACCACCCCCCATCCACCCTGCGCCTTGACGGATCGCATCTCGGCCAGCGTGCGCGGGCGCACCCATCCCATCCCGGTGCAATGAGGCACCTGATAAAAGCGGTTGCGCGTACGCACCGGGCCGATCTGGACCGTTTCAAAGAGGATGTCATAGCGGGGATCGCGGGTCATGTGTCAGGTCCTTCTGGGCCGCTTGCCCTCGGCTGGATGGGCGGCGACGGTCTGCAGGCGAGAGAAATGCGCGGGAAACAGCGCGGCAAGATGCTCGATGGCCCGTTCCCGGCAACTCAAGCGTTTGAAATCCGACGGATAAAGAAGATGGTTCAGCCAAAGGCCGTCATAGAAGGCCTCCAGCCCCAGCGCCGTCTGGCGCGCATCTCGGGGCGGGCGATCCGGATCACGGCCAAGGCTTTCGATGATCGCGACGGTCGCCTCAAGACGTTCCTCGTCCATGTCGCCCACCACGCGGCGATAAATGTCGCGCGCCCCTGCATCGCCCCAGAAAGCGAACCAGACCGCCAGCTTGCTCCGCTCGCAACTGCGCGGGTGAAAGCGGGCATCGACAAGGCTGATCAGCCGCTCTGCCGGGGTCAGTGTGACATCCGCATTCGCCCCCTGCCAAAGCGCGCGCTCCTCGTCGGCAAGGAACTGCAGCACGGCCTCGAACAACCGCTCCTTGTTTTCGAAATGGAAATTCGCCAACCCGAGAGAGCTTCCCGCAATCTCGGTCACCCGTGCCATGGTCGTCCCGGACAGGCCGAATTCCGCGATCGACAGGATCGTCGCATCGATCAGACTCTGCCTACGCTCGGCCTTGGCCAGCGCACGCCGTTTCTTGGGGGCCTCCGATGTGGGGGTGTTGTCCTCGGTCATGCCTGATCTCGCCTCACTCCGCATCAAGAATGCTGATGGCCTGCGGTCGCCACGTCAGCCAGACCGCCTGCCCTTCCGCTCCCGCCCAGTCATCCTCGCCCGGACGCGCGGGCGCCGCAACCGCCACGGGGGCATCCCGCCCCTCAATGGCCACATGCAGAATCTGCCGCCCGCCCAGATACTGCCGCGCCACGATCCGTCCAGCAACGGCAGGGGCCTGCCCATCCGGCGCGATCACAATGCCCAGCCCCTCGGGACGGATCGCAGCAACCACCCTCTCTCCCTCCGACCGGCGCGCCGAACCGCTGTTCACCGCCTGCATCCCCAGACCTGCGATCTCGGCCATCCCCGTCCGTCCATCCCCGGCCATGCGGGCCTCGAAGAAGTTCATGTTGCCCACGAAAGCCGCCACCTGCCGATTGCGCGGCCGGTCATAAAGCCCTGCCGGGCTGTCCACCTGCACCACCGCCCCCTGCGCCATCACCGCCACACGGTCCGACAGGGTGAAGGCCTCTTCCTGATCATGCGTCACCAGCACAAAGGTGATGCCCAACCGGCGCTGCAATCCGCGCAACTCAAGCTGCATCTGTTCGCGCAACTGCTTGTCCAGTGCCCCCAGCGGCTCGTCCAGCAGCAGGACCTTTGGCTTCAGGATCAACGCGCGCGCCAGCGCGACCCGCTGCATCTGACCGCCCGACAACTGGCTCGCCTTGCGCGCGCCGTAGCCCGGCAGCGCAATCAACTCCAGCATCTCCTCCACCTGCCGGTCCTGCTCGGCCCGGGGCATTCCAAGGCGGCGCAGGCCATAAGCGATGTTGTCGCGCACATTCAGATGCGGAAAGATCGCATAGCTCTGAAACACCATGTTGATCGGCCGCCGATGCGGGGGCGTGTCCTGCATCTCCTGCCCGTCGATGAAGATCTGCCCCGCGCTCACCCCTTCAAAGCCCGCAATCATCCGCAAGAGCGTGGTCTTCCCCGATCCCGACGCCCCCAGAAGCGAAAAGAACTCCCCCCGTGCGATCTCCAGCGACACGTCCTGCACAGCCTGCACCCGCCCGAAAGCCTTTGACACGTTGCGGATCGTGATCATGCCCGCCCCTCCGCCGTCACTTGCCCCACCCGTCCCAGACGCAGGCTGATGAAGGCCAGCAGAAAACTCACCAGAAGGATCAAGGTCGACAGTGCCAGCAGCGATGGGAAATCCTGCGGAAAACGCAACTGCCCCCAGATGTACATAGGCAAGGTCTGGGATGTGCCACTCAGGAAAAAGGCCATGAAAAACTCGTCAAAGCTGATGGTGAAGGTCATCAGCAAGCAGGCCAACACGCCCGGTAGTATCCCCGGAAAAGTGACACGCCAAAAGGTCCACCACGGGTTCTCCCCCAGATCGGCAGAGGCTTCCTCAAGCGACCGATTGAACCCGATCAGGCGCGGCAGGAGCACGCTGATCGCATAGGGCAGGCAGATCACCATATGCCCGATCGCCACCGTCACCAGCGACAGCGTCACCCCCAGACGGTTCAGCAGCGTCAGCAGGGCCACCCCAAGGATCAGCCCCGGCAGCACAAGCGGCAGCATCATGAACCCGACCACGGGCCCCTTTCCGGGCATCCTATAGCGCGCAATCGCCATCGCCGCCGGAATCGCAAGGACGGTGGAAAGCACCGCCACCGAACCAGCCACCTTCAGGCTGTTCAGGAAGGCGGCCTTCAGCGGCTCCCGGCTCCATAGATCCGCGTACCAATCGAGCGTGAACCCTTCGAGCGGGAACCGTACATAGACGCCCTCATTCACCGAAAACAGCGGGATGAACAGGATCGGAAGATAAAGGAACAACGCAAACAGCGCGGCATAAAGCGCAAGCGGGCGCGAATGCGGCTGGAAGCCGGTGAACCGCGCCATCACACCCTCCGCACCAGACGACCGACGATCAGGAAGGCCAGCCCCGCCAGCGCGATGGTCACCATCAGCACGACCGACAGCGCCGCCCCGGCGGGCCAGTTGTTCATCGGCCCGAACATCGCCTGAATGAGGTTGCCCACCATCATCCCGTCCGGTCCCCCCACCATTGCGGGCGTGATGTAATCTCCCACGGTCGGCACGAACATCAGGAAGAAGGCCGCCACCACCCCCGGCAGCGACAGCGGAAAGGTGATCCGCCAGAACCTCCGCCACGGCCCGTCGCCCAGATCTGCCGCCGCTTCCAGATAAGTGCGATCGATCTTTTCAAGGCTCACATAGATCGGGAGAACCGCAAAAGCCGCCCAAGAATGTGCAAGCACCACCGTCACCGCCGTCTGGCTGTAGAGCAGCGCCGCCACGGGCGTCTCGACCACGCCCAACCCAACCAGCGCCGTGTTCAGCACGCCCTCATAGCCCAACACCACCTTCCATGCGAATACCCGCAGCAGATAGCTCGTCCAGAAGGGCAAGGTCATCAGCATCAGCCAAAGCGCCTTGTGCCGATGCACATGGAAGGCGACGTAATAGGCCATGGGATAGCAAAGCGCGACCGTCACGGCCGTAGCCACAAGCGCCACTTCCAGCGACCGCCCGATCAGCACCCCATACATCGGATGCCCGAGCATGGCCGCGTAATTGTCCAGCGAGGGCGTCCGCGCGATCTCGTAACCCGACAGCGACCACGTGCTCATCATAAGCGTGCTGCCAAGTGGAAAAAGGATCGCCACCAGCATCAACCCCAGCGCGGGCAGGATCAGCAAGTATCCGCGCCACGCCTCATTCCGATGCAGAAAGCGCAGAACCGCGCCCGGGCGCACAGGCGGCACAGGGGAGTTGGCCGCCAACGTCATGACAGCCGCGGACCGGCAGCAGGGCTCAACAGCATGGCCTCAGAACCCGAGCTTGATCTGTTCCCAGGTCTCGGTCATCCGCCGATCCCATTCGGGCGTTTGCGGAACGCCGAAATGTCCAGCCTTCAGCACCTCCGCCGGGTTGCGGGACAGGCCCAGCACCTCCAGATCGGCGTCGGTGAACTGGTCAAAGGCTTTCCGGTTGACGCCGCCATAGCCGTAGTCGCGCATATTGAACACGGCCGCGGCCTCACTGATGAGGGAGTCGAGCACGTCATAGGCGCTGTCGATCTTCGGTGCTTCAGCATGCAGCATCATCCCGCAGACCCAGGTCAGCGCGCCTTCCTTCGGGCGGGCGAACTTCACCGGCACGCCCTGCGCCGCCAGCGAAACGACCGAACTGTTCCACGCCATCGTCGCGACGATCTCCCCTGCCGCCAAGGCCGTGTCGAGCGAGGTCGTGTCGTCCGTATACATCCGGATCAGCGGCCGCTGTTCCCTCAAGACGGCAGAGATCTTCTCAAAGGCCGCATCGGTGCCGATCTGGTCGAAAGGCACACCCGCCTTGATCGCCGCGCACCACCAGACATCCCCCCCTGCCCCCAGACTGCCCAGCCGCCCTGCATGCCGCGCGTCCCACAGCATGTTCCAGCTCTCTTCCCCCTCCAGCCCGAACAGATCGGTCCGATAGGCGATGGAGGTCTGCCCCCATTCGAAGGGGATCAGCCACGGTTTGCCCTCAGTCAGGTTGTAAGGCACGTCCCAGAGTTCGGGGATCACATCCGCCCAGTTCGACAGGCGCGCCACATCAACCGGCTGGAACAGCCCCGTGCTGGACCAGCGCGGCACATCCGACAGGCAGGGATGCGCGATATCTGCGACAAAGCCCGATTGCAGCTTTTGCAGCGCCTCTTCCGCCGATCCATAGGTGACGAAGTTGGGCAATTCCCCGCGCTTCGCCACGTATTCGTCGAAATAGTCGGGGATGTCGAACCCACCCCAAGTGAAATAGGTCGCATGATCTTCCGCCGCCGCAAGGCTCCGCCGCGGCAGCAAAGGTATCGACACAAGGCTGATCCCCACCGCCATCAGGGACCGCCCAAAGGCGCGGCGGCTCAGCTTGCCCTCCCGCACCGCAGCAAGTTGATCAAGGACGTCCATGAGCCTTCTCCCCTGTTGCGGCGCATGCGGCCCGTTCCCCGCCATCCAAAGCAGACGAGAAAGGCAACGCGGCCCGATCTATTGATTGAACATTTATTCAATCAAAGGAAGCATGCGTGAAGGATTCGGTCAAGCCGCCGGAGCGGCGCGGACAGATGCGTCGGCCCTTCACTCCCGTCCTGCGGGCGCATCTGCTCAATCATTCATCAAGATAGCCCCGCCCTCCTGCCGCTCGACAGGTCCGGACTGGTACCTTCTCAGCCCCACCCGGCAGCAAGAACCGTCGACCGGTCGGCATGGCACCGGATCATCTGTCGGAATTCCACGACCAAATGTCGGCGCGCCGAGACGCCCGGTCGCGTCCAGCGCATAGACTGCCCAAGGGACCGCCAGAAAAGGACGACAGCCAGATGGGGACCACTTTCCTTGCCTCGGCCATCGTGCTGGTAACCGGCATCTTCTGGGGCATCTACTGGGTCCCTGTCCGCGCCATTGCTGATCTCGGCCTTGACGGGGCATGGGGAACCGGGGCGATCACGCTCGCCGCTGCGCTGCTGCTATTGCCGTTCGTCCTGCGCCAGACAGGCAGCCTGCGCGACGCCGACAGGATTGGGATTGCTTCCATCGCCCTTGGCGGAGCGGCCTTCGCGCTCTACTCCATCGGCTTTCTCTATGGCCGTGTCGCGCTGGTCGTCTTGCTATGGTTCTTCAGCCCGGTCTGGAGCGTGCTGATCGCCCGTTTCCTCCTCGGCTGGCAGGTTCCACGCCTCCGCCTGATCGCCATCGCACTCGGCCTAGCGGGCCTTTTCATCATGCTGGGCGGTGACGGAGGCATTCCCGTCCCCGGCAGCCTTGGCGAATGGATGGCCTTCATCGGTGGCCTAATATGGGCCTTCGCCACTGCCGGCATGCGCCTGAGATCGCAAATCCCCCCTGCCCCGGCGGCCTTCCTCTTCGCCCTCGGCGCGGCACTGACCTCCTTCCTCTTCGCGCCCTTTCTCGAACCCCTGCCCAACATCGCAGGCTCCGACATCATCGCGACCGCGGTTCAGGTCCTGTTGACGGGTGCACTCTGGTGGGGTGCATCCATCGCGGCGCTGATGTGGGCCACCGTCCGGCTCGACCCTGCAAGGGTCGGCATCCTTCTCATGACAGAGGTGATCTTCGGTGCCATGACCGCCGCGATCTTCGCAGGCGAAAGGCTCTCGGGCAGCGAGATGGTCGGCGGCGCATTGGTCATCCTCTGCGGGCTCCTCGAAGTCTGGCCGACCGAGGAAACACCTCGAAAGGCCCGATCCACGCAACCGCGGCCTTGACGGCGCCACGGCAGGTCTCTGCGGCCCCTAATGATACAGGAACCAGTGCAGCCGCTGTGCCACTTCCAGCGCCGATCCACCGATCAGAACCACCGCCGGAACGATCAGCAGACGGCGGAGCACCGTCCTCCGCCACAGCGATGACATGCGCACGGTCTGAAGCAACCCCAGACCGACGATCGTCGCCAGAAGGATGCGCGGCTGGGCCTCGCCCACGGGCAGTTGCGCCTTGTCCCACAGCCGGACCGACAGATCGATCACACCGGACTTGTCGGGAGCGACCGCCGTCTCGACCCTGACACGGCGGAACAGTCCCGTCCCGTCCAGCGCGCCGCGCAAGGCATCAACGGAAGTGACGCTGTAGGGGTCGCCCGGTCGAAAGGGAACAAGGGCCTGCGCCTCGGCTTCCTCCATCCGCAGCGACCCGCGAAAGTCGACATCCCCGAACCGCATCGGCGGGCCTGCATCGACGCTCAGGACAAGCTCTGCACTGGCCGCGCCCCGATCAAGGCTGAAGTCCGCATCGCGCAGAACGGCCTCCGCAAAAGAGGCTTGCCGTAATTCGAACAGAAGCCCGCGGCCAAGATCATCTACGACGGTCCGCAGGGCCGTCCTACCCTCCTGCTTCGACAGCAGCACCTCCAGCGCTGCACGCAACTGCGGGGCCGACTGCGGCGGCACCCCCTCGACCCGGATCTCTCCGATCCTATAGCGGGCACCGAGAACGGGCGTCAGTCGAAGCGGATCCGCTTCCGTGGCGCCGCCCGAAATGTCGATCCGCGCTTCAAGATACCCCTGCGCCGTCATAAGGGCGGTAAGCCGCGTCACCTCGGCGGCGACCACGGCGTCCGTCTCGGCTGCGCTCAGGCCAACTTTCCCCAGAAGCAGAGGCAGGCTGAAATGCGTCTCAAGAAGAGTGGCGACCCGCCGATCCTCGACCGTTTCCAGCACGACGATATCCGCTGCTGCGGCAATTGGTGCCATGCTCCCGATTGACAAGGCAATGGCGGCCATGATTACGCTTGATTTCAAACTGTCGTGCCAATTGTGATAGTGTCCCGGCCCCAAAAGGTCCGGCCCCTCGATCTTCGGTGTTTTATCGATCGAAGACATTTTGACCTAAGCGCAAGCACGGGTCCTGATGATCGTGCAACTTGCAAACCACGGATGCGGCAAGCTCGTGTGATTCTTAACACGGGCAGCCGATGGCGTCGAATGTTTCGATCGGATCACCCGCGGGCTTGATCCGCTCATATGGGCAAATGAGAAATGCAATCGGCTGATCAGTTTCTTTCCGAAGTAACGCCGCAATGCTCGGTCGCGGATTGGGACCGAATCTATAATTCCGATAAAGATGCGATGCCCTCACAATCCCATGCTTGGGCAAATGCGATTTGCAAAACAGGCGGATATGAAATGCAGCGCCGCAAATATCTCTTTTCTGACGGAATCGAAGCGGCCATTTCTTTGTTTTCGAAAGGCAGCAACCGAAATCCGCTACGGATACAAAGATCGCCGCCAGCGGCCTGGGGCTTCGGCGGCCCGGTGTCCACTCGCCCGCTTGGGGCCGGTCATCTGCGGGCCATGCTCGACGATTGCGCCCGCCTGCCGGGTGCCGCCATCCAGATCCGTCCCAACCCGGTCACCGCCGACATCTGGGCCGAGGCCGCCGCGAACAGCCGCTGGGTCGCCCTGCCCCGCAATGCTCATGTTCTGGATCTCACCGGCGGCTTCGACGAAGTCTGGTCACACAAGTTCCCCGGAAGGATCCGCACTTTGGCACGCAAGGCGGAAAAGAACGGCATCACTGTCGAAACCGGGTCAAGCGCGGATATCGTGACCGAATTCGATGCCCTGTTTCGCCTGTCGATCCTCAGATGGGCACGGAAGCAGAACGAATTCCGATGGCTCGCCTCGCTGCGCGGACATCTGCGGGATCCGAGGCACAAGTTCCTAGAAATGGCACGATTGTGCGCGGATCTCATGCGGGTGACGATCGCTCGCAAGGACGGCAAGGCGATCGCGGGGATCGTCGTCCTCTACGGCCGCAACGCGCATTACACGCGCGGTGCGATGGATGAACAGGCCGTCGGCAACAGCGGGGCCAACGCCCTTCTCCATGTGACGGCCATCCGCGAGGCTTGCGAAAGACAATGCCGGATGTACCACATGGGTGAATCGGGCGCGTCCACCTCCCTTGCCGCCTTCAAGACGCAGTTCGGCGCGGTCGGATACCCCTATGCGGAGTTCCGGCACGAACGTCTTCCGATCCTGTCGGCAGACCAGAAGCTGCGCGCCATAGCGAAACGGGTCATCGGGTTCCGCGATGTCTGACAGCCGCAAACCGCCCCATGTCGCTCCAGCCCCCCGGGTTGTTGCCGCCCTCGCACTTCTTTGCGCCCTTCAGGCGGCCATCGGGCCCGGCATGGCCGAGCAACTCCCCGGACCGCTCGGTCGCGACGATCCCTTCGTTCTCGTCTTCAACGAGGATTTCGATGCACCCAGCCTGAACAACGACGTGTGGACCACCTGCTACTGGTGGGACAAGAACGGCTGCACGAACCTGAGTTCCAAGGAACTGCAGTGGTACCAGCCCGACAATGTCACCATCGAGGATGGAAAGCTCGTCCTGACCGCGCGGCCCGAAAAGGTGATCGGCTGGAAGGGGCGCAGGTTCAACTACACCTCCGGCATCGTGACGACGGGCCGCTACTATGGCGATCACCGGTCCGAAACCGGCTTCGAGGCCACCTACGGCTTCTTCGAGATCCGCGCCAAAATCCCGGCCGGTCAAGGCCTCTGGCCCGCCTTCTGGATGCTGCCATCAAGCCATGACTCGCTGCCCGAGATCGACATCATGGAAGTACTCGGCCACGACCCTTCGCGGCTGGAGATGCACTTCCACCACCCCGATGCAAACGGTCGCAAGAAAAGCGAAGGCCACGATGTCGTGACAACCGACCTCTCTGCCGGCTGGCATGTCTACGGGGTCGACTGGTCGCCTGATCGCATCGTCTGGTATCTCGACGGCAAGGAAGTCTGGCGTCACGCGGAACCGGACGAGGTACCGAATGAACCGATGTATCTTCTGATCAACCTCGCCGTGGGCGGCACATGGCCGGGAAGCCCGGACCGGACGACACCGTTTCCCGCCCGGTTCCTGATCGACTACGTCCGCGCTTGGCAACGCCCCTGACCCTCATCCCCCGGGGCGCGGCACGCCCGGACATAGCACGTAGAGCACAGATCGCATGAGGCTTTCCCGCGTCCAGATCCCGGCCATCGCCCCGCTCCTTTTGAACGGCTACGCACTCGTGCTCAATGCCTGGCTAACCGCCCTTCTGGGCATCCTGTTCTGGATGGTCGCGACCCGCCTCTACAGCCAGGAACAGGTCGGCCTCGCAGCGGCCCTGATCTCGTCCATGACGACGATCAGTTACTTCTCGCAGATGAATCTCAGTTCCTTCCTGACGCGCTTTATCCCCGACTCTGGCTCTGGCGCGGGGCGTCTGATCGCCAAGACCTATGCCACGGCAGGACTGGTATCCGCCCTTATCGCGCTGCTTTTCGCGTCAGGCGTCGGGATCGTCGCGGAACCGTTAGAGGTGATCGGCGCCAACTGGGGCATGATGCTTCTCTTCGTCGCTGCGACGGTTCTGTGGACGATCTTCGCCCTTCAGGATGCCGTCCTTGCGGGCCTGCGGCGGGCGACGCTGGTGACCGGCTCGAACACGGTCTACGCGCTGGTCAAGATCGGGCTTCTTCTGGGTTTCGCGGCTTTTGCCCTTTCCCCGCCGCTGGGCATCTTCTTCGCATGGACAGTCCCGCTCCTGCCCATCGTGGTCGCGGTCAACCTTCTGATCCGTCGCCATGTCGGCACCCTGCCGCCCGAGGCACCGCATCGCCCCCTTGACCTGCGGACCGCAAGCCAGTTTTGGCGCTGGGATTTCCTTGGCAGCCTCGCACTCGGCGCCGCCTTCGGCCTTGCCCCGTTGATGATCACGGGCACCGTCGGGGTCGAGGAGACCGCAGCCTATCATCTGGCATGGAGCTTCGCCTATTCGATCTACCTCGTCGGTCGCGCGATGAGCACCTCGCTCGTCGCCGAAGGCGCGACCCATCCCCTCCGCCTGCACCGGCTCATTTCCGACAGTCTCAGCCATACGCTCGCGCTTATCGCAGGGGCGGTCGCCGTCATGCTGGCCTTCGCGCCGCAGATCATGGGCCTTTTCGGCCCGGCCTATGTCGATCAGGGTACCCCTCTCCTCCGGCTGCTCGCTCTGTCCTGCCTGCCATGGTCCGTGACCACGCTCTATTGTGCCGCCGCCCGCGTCCGACGCAGGACCCGAACCGTTGCGATCGTCCAGGTCTGCACGCTTGCGGTCTTCGCGGCGGTGAGCACGGCGCTGGTCGGCAGTTTCGGCGCGCCGGGCGTCGCCTTGGGCTGGCTCGTGGCCCATACGGCGGTCTGTGCTGGCATCGTCCTGCGCGTCGTCCTAGCCGATGGCCGGATCGGCCTTGTCGACTGGGCGCGGTCGCTCGCCGGGTCCGGTCTGCGGCTGGCCGCATCCCTGCCCCGCCCCGCCAGCCGCAAGCAGGCCCAGACCATTCCGCCCGAGGTCATCGACGGCCTCAGCCGCTCCAGCCTGCGTGGCTTGACGCCCGTCCTCGTAAAGGGCTCGCTCACCGATGTCGCCGTCCTGCTGCTGCAGGACCCAGACCCAACCGACACCACGCCGCGCGCGGTCCTCAAGTTCTCGGCCAGCGAGAACGGCATCGCCGCGCTACAACGCAATGCAGCGACGCTGCAATCCTTGGCCGCCGATGCAAGGCTTGCCCCCCATTCTGCCCTTCTGCCCACTGTCCTTCTCGCAGAACTTTGGGGCCCCTGCTTTTGCACCGCCGAGACGGCCGTACCGGGCATTGAGGGGCGCAAGCTCCCACGGCAGGGCACAGGCATGACCGCCACCATGGCCACCGTCATCGCAACATTGGCCGATATGCACCGCCGCACCGCGAAACCCACTGTGATCACCGATGACTGGGCGCGCCAATGGATCGATGACCCGATCGCGGCCATCACTGCCGCCGATGACAGCCCCAGCCGCGACAAAAGGGCCGCCCTCCCCCTCCTCCGCGCCGAATTGCGCAAGGTCTTTCTCGGCCGCACGACGCCTCTCGGCCTTGGCCATGGCGACATCTGGCTCGGCAACCTTTTCTTCCTTACCGACCCTTCAGAAGATGCCACCCTGCGGCTTAGCGGCCTGATCGACTGGGACACCTGCCGGATGGACTCTCTCGCCGCGCTCGATGCCTGCCAACTCGCCCTCACCGTCCGAATGGACCGCAGCGGCGAGGAATACGGTCCGGTCGTGCGAACCCTGCTCGGTCAAGGGCAGTGGACGGCAGAAGAAACGGTCATCTTCGCCGAAGCGGGCCTGCAGAACGCGTTCGGCACGGAAAACGACCCCGAACTCTGGCGCGGGGTTTTGCTCCTGACATGGCTCAGGCATGTCGCCATGGTTATTGGGCAGACGGAACATGCCGCATCGCGCAGGTTCTGGATGGCCTTGAACGTTGATCTCGTCTTGGCGGCGGTCTTGCGCGACGCCCGGCAGGTCGCAACATGACTCCACATCCTGACGCCCCCGCAGGACAGTGCCTGCCCTCCCTGTGGATCACACAGACGGTTGTCGTGATGGGCCTCGCAGCATCGGTCCTGCTCTGGATCGCAAGCCTACCCCTGATGCCGCCCGACGCGATCACCGATTTTGGCATTATCGCCATCCTGCCATGGCACTTTGCCGTTGCCCTCGGCCTTCTGTCGGTCAGCTTCGCCCTCAGCCTTGCCCATCCGTCCTGTTCAAACGGACTTCGGATCGCGGCGCTGCTCGTCTTGATCCTGATGCTGCACGCGACGCCGCCCATCGTCTACGGCACCCTGCGCTATTCCTGGTCATGGAAGCACATCGGCATCATCGACTACATCCAGCGCCATGGCGATTTGGACCGCAGCATCGCCTTTCTCGGCGCCTATCACAATTGGCCGGGCTTTTTTCTGGTCTTTGCCCGCCTGTCCACATGGCTTCAATTCGGCCCGATCGAGATAGCGAATGCCGCGCGCTTTTTCTCGGTCTTCGCGAACATCGCCTATCTCTTCCTTCTCAAGGGACTCTACCGGCGCTTCACCACGGATGACCGCCTCATCCATGCCGCGATCTGGGTCTTCATCTGCGCAAACTGGGTGGGGCAGGACTACTTTTCTCCGCAGGCCGTCGCCTATGCTTTCTACCTGCTGATCCTGCTCCTCTGCCTCGGCCCGCTGATGCCCGCAGGCAGTATTGCCCTCTCCTCCCTCGGCCAGCGGATCGGGCGTATTCGACACTGGATCGGGCAGCCCCTTCCGCCAGAACGACAGCCCTCGACCCTGACGCGGATCGGCGCTGTCCTCCTCCTCGTCCTTGCGCTCCTCTACGTCGCCTCGTCGCATCAACTCACGCCGCTCATCCTTGTCTTCTCCCTCTTCAGCCTTGCCGTCGTGACGCCGCTCGGCCTCGCCATTCCCGTCATGTCGGGGCTTTTCATGGTCTATTGGGTGCTCTATCCCGCCGCGCCCTTCACCGCCATCTATCTGCCCGACGAGGTGGCGCAGCTCGGTCAGACGGTCGCCGATCTGACGGATACGCTGGTCGATACCTCGACGGTGGACACGGGTGTGGCCGTGGTGGTCTGGGCGGGCCGCGCCCTGACCGCCGGGGTTGTCCTGCTCGGGGCGCTAGGCTGGATCAGGCGGCTCCAGCTTGGTGCTCGCGACGGGGTCGTCTGCGCCCTTCTGATCGCCCCAACCTTGACCCTGGGCGCAACCTCCTACGGTGGCGAGGCGGTCTTCCGGGTCTTCTTCTTCGCCCTGCCCTTCCTCGCCTTCTTCTGCGCCGCCCTGTTCTTTCCCTCCACGCGCAAAGGCAAGGGTGCGGCCACCGCCCTTGCCTTCGGCCTTCTGTCGGGGCTTCTGATCCTCGGCTTCCTGCTGGCCAACAACGGCAAGGATCGACAGTACCGCTTCACGCCGGACGAAGTCGCCGCATCCCTCTGGCTCTACGGCCGAAGCCAGCCCGACACCCTGCTCGTCGAAGCCGCGCGCAGCTACCCCTCGCAATTCATGAATTATGAAAACTTCACCTACCTGCCCATCGCCAACGAATCCGGTGCAGAGCGAGTCGAGATCCTTGCCGATCCGGCGCGCATCCTGAGCCGCTGGTTCTCGGCGCCGCAATGGCAGGACGGCTACGTCATCCTCACCCGCAGCCAGCAAGCCTATGTCGAGGCGCTGGGCGTCATGCCCAAGGGATCGCTCGACCAGCTTGCGCTCGACCTGATGTCATCGCCCGATTTTCTGCTGGTCTATGCCAACAAGGACGCGCGCATCTTCCGCGCATCCCGCTTCATCTCTGGCCCGCCCGAAGGCGTCGTCCCCGCCAATCCGTGACATGTTCTGCCTGCGCCCGGCGCGCAAGGAGAGACCGCGCCCCGCTAGGCGACCTCGCGCTGGAATGCCAGATGATCCGCGCACATCTGGTCCAGCGTCATCTCGGCCCGCCATCCCAGCACCCGCGCCGCCCGATCCGGACAGGCGACACAGGTCGCCACATCCCCCGCGCGGCGCGCGACGATCTCATAGGGAACCTGAAACCCGCAGGCCCGGGAAAAGGTGGTCAGCGCCTCCTTGACGCTATAGCCCCGCCCCGTGCCCAGATTAAACCTCTCATGCACTTGCGGCATCCCTGCCGCCATCAGATGCGACAGGGCGGCAACATGCCCCCGCGCCAGATCGACGACATGGATGTAATCGCGCACCCCCGTGCCATCGGGTGTGTCGTAATCGTCGCCAAAGACCCGGACCTTTGCATGCCGACCAGCCGCCGTCTGGGCGATGAAGGGAAACAGGTTGTTCGGCGTCCCGCGCGGATCCTCTCCGATCAGGCCCGACGGATGCGCCCCTGCCGGGTTGAAATAGCGCAGCGAGATCGCGCTTTCGATCGCCCCCGCTGCCACCGCATCCGTGATGATCTCTTCCAGCATCAGCTTCGTGCGCCCATAGGGATTGGACGGCGCGACCGGATGGTCCTCGTCCATCGGGGCTGCGCCGGGGCCGTAGACCGTGGCGGATGACGAGAAAAGCAGCTTTCCGACCCCGCTCTCCTGCATCGCCTCCAGCAGGGCGACGCCGCCTCCGAGATTGGCATCGTAGTAGAGAAGCGGCTGCGCGACCGCCTCCCCCACCGCCTTTTTCCCGGCCAGGTGGATGACAGCGTCGATGCCGTGGCGGCCCAGCGCACGCCGGACCATTTCCTTGTCCCGCACATCGGCGCGGATGGTCGGGATGTCCACGCCCGTGATGCGCCCAAGGCGTGCGGGCACATCCGGAGCGGCGTTCTCGAAATTGTCGAGGATCACGACACCATGGCCCGCCGCGATCAGTTCCACCACCACATGCGACCCGATGAAACCCGCACCACCTGTCGCAAGGACATTCAAGCGCTTTGCCATCTGCCCCTCCTCCCGGTGCTGCAAGTCGAGATGCGGCGAAAGGGTCCGAGGCTGAACTGCCAGAGCGATCGCCCTCCCCGGGATCGATGCAGAAGACCGGCCTTGCGGATGCCCATCATGCTCTGCCCCCGCACACGCTATCCGGCCAAGGCGCGCTGGTCGCGCCAGTGGCGCAGCCGCCGCGTCGATCGCCAGAGATCGGCAATCAGCCTGTCCTGCGGCGGCGCGACCACCCGTTCTGGCCCGCCGATCAGCCGCATGAACCGTTGGGGATCAAGGTCTTCCGTGATGATCAGACGCGACAGCCCGAAGCGACACTCGCTCCGTTCGGAATGCGCATGCCGGACCCGCACTGCCGACTGATAGCCCGCCCTCTCGACGATGGCCCGGGTCCGTGCCGAATTGTAGCCGTGCGGATAGGCGAAAGAGCGGACCGGTGACCCGAGTATGTCCTCCAGCACGCGCCGACTGCCGCCGATCTCGGCCATCGCCCGCGCGGGATCGAGGATGTCCAGCTCCGGATGCGTCATCGTATGGCCGCCAATCTCTATCCCCGAACGGGCCAGCTGGCGCAACTCATCGGTCGTCAGCATCGGGCGATGCCCTTCGCCAAGGGGCGCAAGCCAGCGGCTGGTCAATCCGACCCGCCCCGCCACGACATAGACCGTGGCAGGAAACCCGAACCGGCCCAGAATGGGGGCTGCACCGGTCAAAAAATCCTGCAATCCGTCATCGAAGGTCAGCACCACGAACCTGTCGGGAAGCGCGGCCCCCGATGCCAAACGATCGACATAGTCGCCCGTGGTCAGCACCGCATAGCCGCTTTCAGCCAAGGCCGACATCTGGTCGCGGAACCTCTGCGGCGACACGCACCATCGGTCATAGGCGGGGTTCTGCCGCGCGCCGACGGAGTGATACATCAGGATGGAAACAGGGGTCATGGCCGGTCACTCCGACGGATCAGATGTCGAACGATTTCGCCGTCCGGGCGGCGTTCAGCCTCGCCCGCTCGCGCCGCAGCGCAGCCCGGCTGCGCAGATAGCCCGGTACGCCCATCACGATGCCCCAGCGCTCGCTCCAGACTAGGCGGCGCGGATAATCGGCGGGCAATCGGTCAAGCTTGCCAGACCTGCGCGAGAAGAGATGCCGGAAGGCGGCGGGAAACCTGCGCAGAAAGGTGCCGATCCGTGCCGGGTCATCGATCACCAGCTTGGTCAGATAGGCCCCCAGCCCGACGCCATAGCCATAGGCCTGACGCCGCATGCCCTCTTCGCTCCTGCGGTGGTGATGCCAGACGATCGCGCCCGGTTCGTAGACGATCTGATATCCCGCCTGCAGCGCCGCGAAGAACCCAGCCAGATCATCCCCACCGCGGGCAAGTGTCCCCGCGCCCAGCGCCGCATCAAAGCCCCCCATCCGCGCCAGCGTTTCGCGCCGGAAGGCCATATTCGCCCCGGAACCGAAAGCCCCCGCCGCAAAGGGAAACAGCGGTCCGTAACGATGGCCTTGTCGGGGATCGAAGACCTTGCGCGCAAGCCCCTTGCCAAAGCCGCCATGACGCTCGGTCCAGACCTGCGCCCGCGTGTCAAGCTCGGCCGGAAGGATCAGCCCGGTGACACATCCGATCCGCTCCGACAGCGCGAAATTGGCCGCAATCGCCGCGACCCAAGACGGATCGACGATCACGTCATCATCGGTGAAGGCAATGATCTCGCCGCTCGCCGCCGCGACACCCGCATTATGGGCCCGCGCTAGCCCCGCCCTTTCCTCCAGCACATAGGTCACCCGTGCCGAGGGCGCATAGACCTTCTCGATTAGGTCGAAGGTCTCCGAAGAAGACGGCGCATTGTCGACGACCACGATGTCCATATCCCGGTAGGTCTGCACCAGCAGGGACTCAAGGCATCGCTTCAGACTTTCGGCACGGTCGCGGGTCGCGATCACCACCGTCACATGCGGTGCCTTCGGCCCCGTCGCGGGCGCTATGGGCGGGGGCGGGCGATCCTGCCGATCCGCCATCACAAGGGTATGAAAGGCCTCCGCAGACAGTATCTCCCGCTCCAGCGGCACGTCCATGATCTTCACCGGCTGCCCGCCATCACGGATCAGACACCAGGCCGCCCCATGGACTTGCCCCGTCAAGGGATCGGTCCGCTGCAGATCCGGCAGCCCCGCCGCCAGATCGGCATCGACGATGCGGATCGGCGCAAACTCCGGCACCTCCCGCCGCGCCGCGCGGCGCAAGCGCAAGCGCCGCCCGACATAAGCCGCCGTTGTGATGCCCAATCCCGCAAGCGTCGCCACACTCCGTGCAAGCCCGCCAAGGTCACCCCGCGCGGCGTCGCCAAAGCCCCGCAGAACCGCCAGCGGCAAAACCCGCCGGACATAGGCGCTTTCGCTTGTCAGATGCCGCGCCCCCTCGACCAGGTGCGCCATCACCGCCTTGCCGCGCCCCTCGGACCGGCATCGACCCGCGAAATAGGCCCAACCCGTCCGGTCTTCGGAAATGAAATGGTGCACACGCGCCGAAGGGTCCAAAAGGATGATGGCCCCCGGCAAGCGCGCCTTCAGACGGATGAAAAACTCCGTCTCTTCGCAGCCAGCTGCGTTGTCCGCCACCCGTCCGAGACTGGTCTTGAACCCGCCGACCGCGTCAAGGCACAGACGGCGCACCGACATGTTGCAGCCGATCAGGTTGCGCACCGGTGCCACCCTCTCGGGCAGCCCCCTATAGCTACAGCCGATGACCCAGTCGAATTCCGGCGGAAACCAACCGGGCCGCGCCCCCGGCCACTCAGGAACGATCCCGCCACCCACTGCCATCACCGCCGGATCGGCATAATGGGCCATGAGGCGCGTCAGCCAATCGACCTCTGCCACCGCATCGTCATCCAGAAAGGCCACGACATCCTTGCGCGCCAGCGCCACCCCGGTGTTGCGCGCATCCGAAAGGCCACGCAGACCCTGATTGGCGACGACCCGCACCTGTGGAAACCTGACTGAAACGATGCCCAGAAGCTCGGGGTTGTGATCGATGACAACGATCACCTCGACATCGGCCAGATCCTGATCCAGCCCAGAGCGTATGGCCGCCTCAAGTCTGTCCAACCGCTTCGATGAATAGGCGCAAATGACGAGTGAGACCGACATGGGCAGTTCTTTCCGCAATTCAGAACGGTGATGGACAGGGCAAGCAGCCGCGACCCGGGGGGTGTCAGTGCTTCAGGCGTTCCTGACGCAACCCCTCGCCCACGAAGGCATCTGTCCGCGCCAGTCCAAGGCGGATGATCGTCTTCAGAACGCGCCAGCCGTCCGGAATGGTGCGCAGGTTGCTCACCCCATGGATACGTGGCGCCTCGATGCTAGGTACCTCGTGGATCACCATACCCGTGGTCAAAGCCTGCACGTTCATACTGGTCTCGATCTCGAAACCGTCATCCCGTTCCAGCGACATGCGCGACAGGGCCGATCTCCAGAACCCGATATAGCCATAGCAAAGGTCGCTGAAGCGGCCACCGAAGCGCAGGGTCACAAGCTTGACGAAACACCAGTTTCCAAAGCGGCGGTACCATTCCATGTCATTGGTCCGCCCTCCCTGCATGAAGCGCGAGCCCTTTACGAAATCCGCCCCGGCCAGAAGCGCGCCGATATAGGCGGGCAATTCGCTCGGGTCCATCGACCCATCCGCATCGATCATCACGATGATATCGCCTTCGCAGGCCGCAAAACCGCTGCGCAATGCGGCGCCTTTTCCCCGGCGATCCTGTCCGACCACCTTGATGTCAGGCCGCAAGGATTTTGCCACTTCAACGGTGGAATCGGTCGAATTACCGTCGACAAGAATGACTTCGTGAACCCAATCCGGTATGCGGGATAAAACATAAGGAAGGTTCGATGCCTCGTTTTTAGCTGGGATAACGAGGCTTACCAGTTTGTCATTGAGCTTATTCAATTCTTCCCCCGTAGTTGCGCTATTTCAGGCATTCAGGAGAGCAGGCGGCGACAGTCTCCAGAGATTGGCAGAATCCCAGAGATATCATTCATTCCAAATTCCGCTTTTATCGGCGGTGGCCCGTCACACTGGAAATAAGTCGGGAACCGAAACTCTTCGGGCCATTCACTTGAAATACCGCTTCAATTCACCAGAACATCCTTCGCCACGGATAAGTTATGGCCATTTGGGCGACGTTAACCTGCGTTAGCAAAAATGGCAGAAAGCATGGGTTCGGACATTTTTTTGTCAAAATTCTGACACACTTTCGAATGCCCGCCGGGGCGGTACCTTCTAGCAGGTCGGAGCCGACTGGCCGCGCAGGTCCGTCACCCGACCTCGACCGCCACAAGGCGCCCCGATCCGCCGTCATCGACACCCCGCCTCGCCCAAAGGCAAAGACCGGAAAAAGGACACGCTACCGGAGGCAGCGCACCCCCCGATCAAGGACACTCACGGATTGCCAGACGCAGTCAGACCGATCGCGCCAACCCGGCACGCCCGCATCTTCCCCGACCCCAACCGCACGGCAACCGGGGCATCAACCACCCTGCCTACGCCTCCGGTTCCCCAGATCGCTCAAAAGGCGCCCAAACCTGTCGCCTCGCCCCTGCCCCGCCCAACCGACGCAACAGTCCCTGCGACCTGCGCTCGCATCCCAACACGCATGACACGAGCAGCGATGACCCGACAGCCGACAATCCGGCGCGTTCCACACCTCGTTGCGACGGGTGCGGACGCGCTCGTCACAGCAGCGGGCAAAGCCCCAGAGCCGCATGCGAATACGGATACCCAGCATCCTATAGTTGCCCATAAGCAAACAATGCGTTGACATCTGCCTTAGTGTTGGCTTCTTTTCGCCCCGTAAGGCTGGGCGGGGCGCGCAGAGATAGGTCGGATGTCAGGGTTCCCCGCCTCCGTCCCTGCGTGGGCCTCTTCCGGTCGTTTTTGTAACGAGTGGATCGGAGATCAACGTAATGAACGCCCCCCCTTTTGAATGGTGGTATTGTTGCTGGCACATTGGCGGAAGACTCCGCGACACCCTCCCTTTCACTCCAGCAAATCTTCTCCTTCACAGATACGAGTTCCTCGTCCGACCCTGATTTTCAGGGTCTGAACATCGTCAATGCGCCAAACGGGATCGGCACGCTGACCGCCACGCTGCTTGACGAAGCCACTGGGTTGGGCGGCGACACCACTGGCAGCGTTCAATGGTCCTACAGCGTCGCCAACGCAGAGGTGCAATACCTCGCCGCGGGCGAGACGCGGGTCATGGAGTATCGGATCGAAGTCATAGATCTTGACGGCAATGAGGTGCCCCTAGTTTCCTAGACGCCTGCCTCGTTCAGTGTCTGCTGCCTGGCT
>JACVZW010000088.1 GCA_014654775.1 Paracoccaceae bacterium
AACCACGTGTAGGCAAACCCCTCAGGGTGAGCGGCGCGATACTCTTCCCAGAGCAACATGCGCGTAACACCGGGCCGGCGCAGTTCCTGATCAACTTTCGACCAATCAGGAACAGGACGGTTCGGGTCCGGCACCGTTGACGAGGCAGGAAACAGCAAAAGCTCGAGGCCATCATCGTCCAGCCCCTCCGGCAAGGGCCAGCTTAGGCCCGCCCGCTGTGCCCGGCGCACGTAGCCACCGACACTGCCTTTGCCCAAGCCAAGCGAGGCTACGATCTGCCGCTCACTCAGCCCCTGCCCAAACCTCAATCGCAAAACATCTCGTATCCGGCGCATGTTCAGTCGTCCCGTCGGCATCCTGCCCCTCCTTCAATCCTGAAGGGACATCTATCCTCACTGTGCCGGCCACAACCGCCCACGATCTCGCGAAATCACTGCCCGAGATCGCGCAAAATCACTGCCCATCATCCTCTGAAATCACTGCCCGCCATCACGCGAAACACGCACTCAAGATTGTGCCGCAGGTGTTCGACGATGTCCTTGGGATCAAAGTCCATTCGCTCGCTCCTTTACCTGCTCATGTCCGCCCTCCCTCAGATAGGTCACCTCGAAGGCCCGGACCTGCCGGAACCGCTGATGCCAGTTCGCCGGGCTGAACCCGTTATTCAGGTCCGCCCGCTGAAACACGTCCAGCCCCCGGTCGAGCAGGATCTTCCAGCCGGTGTCTGTCACGAGATGCCGGGCGTGGATCGAGCTGGTCCCGTCAAAGGTCCAGCGAAACTCGACCCCGAGCGGCGCGATCCCGTCCCGGATCTGCTCCAGATAGCCCGCTTGGCGCTCCAGGTCCTCCGGGTCCGGGGCGGTCAGGAGCCGGAAGCGGACGTCCTCCCCGTCCGGCTTGCGCAGCGCCACGACCTCGAGAAGCTCCATCAGGTTACGCATCTGATGATAGACCCGGATGTACGGGTCCGTGAGGGTGATCTCCGCCGCCCCGTCAAGCCACGGGCCGAAGAGGCCGTCGAAGCTTACCCCCTTTTGGTTCTCAGCGAAGGTCACGTGACCGGTCTCCGGCCCCTTCGCGGCGGGAGTCACAGCCGCGGGCGTCGCTTGCCGGAGCGTTCCCGTTGGAGTCGCTGCCGGTCCCGGCTCGATCAGCGGCTCAGTCAGATGTTCATTCGCGGGGACGTCCGCCTCCTCGACCTTGCGCCGGTGATACCAACGCGGGTGCTCTCGCTCCTCGAGCGTCTGGACCCGCGTCACCTGGCCCGCCCTGTCGGTGAACTGGAACTCCACCTCTGGATAGGTGCTGTCGATCCGCATCAGCTGGTCCTTGACCCGCTTCCTCCCCTCCATCGCGAGGGTCAGGAGTTCCCGAAGCTCCTCCGGGGTGCCGCCGCCCCCCGGGAAGAGGAGCTTCATTAGCCCAGAGAAGGTCTTCTGCACACCGTCTCGGTCCCGTGTCGAGATGGATGGGTCGAGGGTGAACAGGTCCCGGTAGTCAGAGGACCGGTCCTGGCCGCGCAGGTGGCGTAGTACCTCCGCGAGGTAATCAACGATGAACCCATAGCCGGTCGCGAACATCTCGCCCCGGATCACATCGATCTCCCAGCCGGGCAGGTAGGTGTGCAGCCGGTCGATAAAGGCGCTGTCGTAATACTTGTCCGGCAGCTCCTCGAAGAAGTCCGTGTGCTTGAGCATGTAGGCAACGGAGTGCTTAGTGTTGCCGATGAACGCCATCGACGCCTCGGCGCCGAGCGTCTCCACCCCACGCGAAAAGGACTTGTTTGCCAGGTAGTTCTTCATGATGTCGACGAGCGCCTTGTCGACCTTCTTCTGGCGGCCGGCGAACTCGTCAAAGGCGATCGTGTCCCAGTAGCCGACCAGCCCGATCTTCCCGCTCGCGTTGCTCACGAATAGCTTCGGGACCGTCACCTCCCCCCCGGAGATTAGGATCCCGTGCGGGGAGAACTCGGAGAAGATGTGCGACTTTCCGGTCCCCTTGGGGCCAAGCTCGATCAGGTTGTAGTTCCGCTCCACGAAGGGGATCAGCCGGAGGAGTTGGAGGAGCTTGCTGCGCCGGCCGAACGCGTCCGGGTTGAACCCAATGGTCTGGATCAGCAGATCGATCCACTCCTCCGTGGTGAACTGCGCTCGGGCCGCCATATAGGCTTCATAGTCGAAGTTGGACATTTGGATCGGCTTCAGGCCGGTAAGCACCCAGGGGACCGCGTTCGCCTCCTCCTTGTGGTCGTATTCGAGGTCTGCGATGGACCAGACTCCGGAAACGAGCATCTTCTGGTTCTTCTTGACCGTGTCGTTGTCCACCAGGACCTTCTTGATCCCGAGATTGGCGAAGTTGGCCTCATAGGTATCAGTCTTGTCGTTCAGTGCGACCGACACCTTATCGATCACCTTCCAGCGGCCCTTCTCCCGGATGTTCGACCGAATGAGCCCCGCCTCGTTCCGGTGCACGTAGTGCCGGTGCAGGATCTCCTTCACCGTCTCGATCCCGGACCGGATCGACGCCTCGTCGCTCGTGGCGCAGTACTGGCCGAGCAGGAACTCGAGCACGTAAGAGGGGACGATGGCGTTGCCGCGCACCTCCTTCACCAGGTCCTTGCGCACGACCAGGCCGGCGAAGGCCTCGTTGATCTTATCGTCCAGCGCGCTCATCGCGTCCCTCTCACAGGTCAAAATCGCCGCCCATTCGGCGGACGTAACGGTAGGTCTCGGACCGGTAGACCCCGTCTCCGGGCCCTTTGTGGTCCAGGCGGCGCATGACGAGCCGTACCTCACCGCCGTTGAACGCCTCCGCCGCTTTCGACAGCAAGAGCCGAACCGAGGTTTCCCGCTGACGCGGGTCCTCCGAGGTGAAGTCGAAGATCCGATCCTCTTCGTTCGAGATCTTGGTGCGATCCGGCCCCTCGAGCCCGATCCGGAGCCGGACCGACTTCCGCTTCTCGGTCGAGGGCTTGGCCTGGTAGAGCCGGATCGTCAGCTGGCCGGTCGTTATGATCCGACTGCCGGCCCCGATCACCTCGACCTCCACCTCCTCAATGTCGTCCCGCCGGGCCTTGTTGATCGTGATCACCGGCACCACGATCTCTTGAAGCGAGGCGCCCCCGTGCACGAACCGGGACCCTTTCCCCTTGCGCCCGAGCCGGGCGATCGAGCGGGGGAGCAGGATGTCCACGTCCCCCTCAAGCCCGGCCCGCTTCGGCGGGTAAAGGTCGAGCCCCTCGCTCGCGCGCAGATCTCGCCCGAGGACGAACCTCTGCGTCTCAAAGGTGACCCCCGGCGCGTCGATCGAGGCGGCGCTGAAATCCCCTTCATGGATCGGGTGCGACTGGTAGAGGAACCCGTGATCCGAGGTGATGATCATGTTGCTCACGTTGTTCCCGGCGAGCCGGCGCACCAGCTTCTCCAGCTGGTCGAGCGCGCGCTCCACCGCCTGGCAGGCCTCGCTCTCCGTCTTGGGCGAGTCCCCGATCGAGTCAATCACGTTGTGATAGACGTAGATAATCTCGTGGTCCCTGATGAGGGCCCGCATGTCCTCCTTGCCCATCCGGTCCAGATCCTCCGCCTGGACGGCCCGCACCGCGTCCCCCTTGGCGCCGAGAGCGAGGATCCGCTCCCGGTTCGGCGTGCCCGTGGCGCTCTCCCCGTCGACCCAGACGTGGGAGTCCGGCTGGACCCGGAGTTCCCGGTTGGGCAGGAGCGCCGCCATCCCGAGCTGAGTATAGCTCGGGATCACCCCGAGCATCGGGCTGAGCTGCGCCTCGAACCGGGGCTGGGCTCGGATCATCCGGTAGAGCTCCTCCGCCGCCTCATAGCGCAGCGCGTCCGAGATGATCACGATCACCTTCGTGTTGCGCTTCCGGAGCGGCGCGACGTGCGCCTCGAAGAAGCGCCGCTGCTCGACCAGCCGCCCGGTGCGCCAGGTCTCCGTCTTGTCGACCACCCCCTGCCAGGTCGCGTTCAGGCGCGGGACGAACACGTCCGTGTAAAGGTGCTCCACCCGCTGCGCGAGCAACTCCAGGTGATCCGTGAAGACGGTGCGGCTCCGATGCAAGATAAACTTCCGGTAAAGCTGATCGACCCGGAACCAGGTCTCCGCATAGGAGGCAACCCCGGTCTCCAGGGTCATCTCCGGGGCGGCAAAACCGGAGAGAAGGTGAAGTAGCTCCGCCGCGTTGAGGATCGCCTCGTAAAGGTCACGGAACTCCTCGTACCAGAGGGAGCCGCGGCGCGACTGGATTACCCGCCGGGTTTCCTCGAACGCGATCTCCTGCGCGTCGATCCGGGCGATCAGGCTGCGCAGGACCGCCTCGTCCGCCGCCCGGAACAGCTGGAGCCGGGCCACCCCGTCGAACGGTCTGGCGCCCAGATCGGCCTCGATCCGGAGCCTCTCGGCCAGCCGGTCGGAGAGGGTGATGAAGAGGGGCCGGGTCGTCACCATCCCGGCCCAGCGGTTCAGGAGCACGCTCGCGTCCGGGGTGATCGGGGTCTCCTCATCGAAGGTCATCGCGTAGACGCCCGTGAAGAGGGCCTGCGCGAGGTCGGCCACGGACGGGTCATCGGACCGGTACCCGTAGCGGGTCCGGACCATGTCCCAGAACGCGCCGGCGAGGCCGGAGCGGGCGATGAGCGACCAGGACGTTTCCGTCTCCTGGGCCAGCTCGGCCAGGATCGCCTCGAGGATCGCCTCGTCCGAGCTGTCCGCCCCGGCGCAGATCGCCAGCATGTGGCGCCGGATCTCGGCGCCCGCGTCCGTCTCGGAGATCAGCCCCTTCAGCCGCAGGGTGCGCTGCCGGGCGGCGAAGAAGGGCATGTGCTCCCGGATCAGCTCCGCGTAGCGCAGCGGCAGGCCCAGCTCGGACCGGATCAGGTCCGCCTTGTCCGCCGTGAAGAGCCCGTAGCCGATCTCGATGTCGAGGAGCCAGTTCTGTTCGTCCGGCGGGAGCGTCCCGGGCCGGTAGATCAGGAAGTAGGCGTCCGGCTCCTCGATCAGCACCCGGTGCTTGAGGGCGAACTCGTTCCGGTCCGCGACGACCTTGGTCACCTTCGGGATCTCGATCGCGTCGAACTCCTCCCGGAACCGTCCCTCCGGGTCCCGCCAGACCACGAGCCGGTCCCTGACGAAGCTCCTTTCCAGCCCGTCCCTGATCTGGTCACTCATCCGCCGCCATCCCCTTCACCGCCCGCATCACCCCGTCGAACAGGGGGTAGTTCCGCTTCACCCCGTCATCGAGGTCGATCGGGATCCGCTGGAGCGCCATCGGGTAGAGGTGGTCCCGCTCCCAGTCCGTCAGCTCCGTGATCTGCTTGTTGAGCCGGTCGATCTCCTTCTGCGCCTTGTTGCGCAGCGCCGCCGTGGCGCTGGCGGTGATCATGTCCGCCTCAGCGGCCCGGACCGCGGCCTCGAGCCGGTCCCGGAGCGGGCGGACGTAGCGGGTCAGGACCGTGTTCAGCGTGTCCGGGTTATACCGGTGCATGTAGATCAGCGCCTGGAACGCCCCCTTGGGGCTCGAGACCAGCCAGTAGATCGGGCGCTTCTTGTAGCGGGTGACGTGGTCGTCGAAGAACCGCTTCGCGAGGTAGTCCCGCACGCTCTCCCCGAGCGCCTCGCGCACGAAGGCGAGGTTCTCGTCCAGCTGGTCCGGACCGAAGGTCAGGGACAGGAAGGTCCGGAACCGGACGTAGGCGTCGTCCTCGAACCGGTCATCGCCGAGGACCGGGATGATGTTGTCCGTGTCCGGTGTGAAGGTCGGCTCCGGGATCCGGGCCAGGTAGTCCTGAAGGGTGTCCCCCTGGTTCGCGAGGATCAGGCCGGGCGCGTCGAGGCTGTAGCGGCCGAACATGCAGCCGATCGCGTAGGAGATGAACTCCTTCACGGTCCTCTCCCGCAGCCGCGCCTCGCGGGTCTCGTCTGACATATCCCCCTTGATCGAGTAGGCCGGGTTGCAGGTGAGGGTGATCTCCTCGATCGGGACCTCCGGGGTCAGCTCGTCCGAGAGCCCGTAGGCGTCGATGAAGATCCGGTTGTTCTCCTCCTCCAGCCGCTTCATTTCGTCCGTCATGCCGGCCCAGTGGGCGCGGAGGCGGGCGTAGGTGGACTCCAGTGTTCCGGATCGGTGGTCGGGGGATAGCAACAGAAAGCCGGTAAACTCTCGAGCTCGCTCATTTGCTGACCAATCAGCCTCGGAAATAGCTATGATTTGCTCAGTACCTGCATGTGCTGATGATAAAGATTCCGAGATGACCGGAAGGTTTAATACATCGTTGGTCTGAACGTTAATTGTCGGACTTAACCGCTCCAAGATTGACAAACTCACATGTGAGTTAAGAAATCCTATCGCTCCAAATTTGAAGGAGTCCTCTACCCCATCACGAAGGAACACTGAAGGTCCGCCAGTTTCGGCAATCATTCCTCCTTGGAACCACCGGAAAGTAGGTCCTTTTGAACTCACCTTAGTCCATGTAATGCCGTCTCTTTCCCATAGGTACTCAGGTGAAATGCGGGCGACATGATCCTTTCGATAGTGATCTCTCGACTCTGGACTCCAGTTTACAGAAACGTCCGTGTTGCCAAAATACTTCCTACTTTCTCCACCCTTGATGCAAGTCCGATAGCATTCATGATCATCACGTCGGCTGTAAGGAAGTTCCCAATGGAACCTTAAGAACCGATCATTGTCTCCTGTTTTGGTCAATCCGTCACTAAAGAAGAAGGACGATATGTACTCCTTTCGATGATATGCGCCGATGATCCCTTTGCTCAAAGCATAAGCTAGAGGTTTTCCGGGAACATCAGAGAAGTCATGAAGAGAAGCGCTGAAACGATTTGCAGGACGCTCCCATTCGCCAAGGAAAAAACCTTTCTTGTCTACTGTCGCAGGCACGTCGCTCAGGTCGATGTAACGCCCTACTAAGCCTGTTATGCCCGTCTTAAGAATAAAGGCCGTGCCGCGATTGTAAACATGCCCCTCCGGGAAGCAGTTCCATCCGACATGCATCATTCCAGACAAAGATGCGCTTCGAGATAACCAGTCGCGAAAATCTTCAAATGACGAAATGAACATCCAACTGTCTAGGGTCACAAAAGCCATTAAAGTTGGCTTCCGCGACAAAAGAGTCGATCGAATAACGAACGACGTCATCAAGTCGTTCTTTCCTTCCGGAAAAGCAGAAAGAATGTGGCCGGAAAGCGCCTCGTTAAGCCCTTTAGAACCAGCATACGGCGGGTTCGCCACGACCACGTCGTACCGCGGCGCCAGCGCCTCGGCCATGCGCAGCACGGCCACCACCCGGTCCCGGGTTCCCGTCAGCATCATGTCCCCGCCGATATCCGCCGCCCGCACCTGCTCCAGAACCCCGGACGCGTCCGCCACCTTCGGCACGATGAGCGAGCCGAAGTTCTTGGCCTGCCCGAACTGGCGTACCGTCGCCCAGAGCGGCGCGTGGAATGCGACCGCTTCGTTGAGCCGGTCCTCAACCCCCGTCAGCCTAGACAGGGCCTCCGGGTGGCGCACCGCCTCCTCGACCCGGTCCAGCAGCGCGTCCAGCTCCATCCGGTAGGTCGTGTCGTTCTTGTGGGACCGGTAATCCGCCCCGATCCGGGTGACGCGGTCCGCGATGCGGGGCGAGCTGGTGCGTTTTCCGAACTCCCGCTCGAGCGCCATGCGGTCCCGCTGCTTGCTGTCCTTGTCCGCGATTGCGAGCAGGGCGGTGCGCAGCTCCTTGAGCTGGTTCACCAGGAACGGGTTGTTCGCCGCCTCGTCGAACAGGCCGATCTCATCGGCGAGGCCGGAGGCGAAGAGGGTCACCGCCTCCTCATGGGCGTCCTCGAACCCCGGACCCTCCGCCCGTTTCAGATAGGCGGAGACCTGAGACCAGACACCCGAAAGGGCGAGGGGGACCGTCTTCAGACCGCCCGAGAGCCGGTCCACGTTCAGGTCATACCCGAGCGGGGGGAGCAGGTTGTTGAAGTCGCTCAGGGGGAGCGTGACCTCCTCCAGGACGACCACGTCCGGCCGGTCCTCCATCTGGAGGAACCGACGCTTGCCGAGCTGGTTGGCGGCCTTCATCATGAGCGCGAAGGCGGCCAGCCCGCCGGCCCGGTCGTCGATCTCGACCCCGGTCAGGTTGCGGGTCAGGATCAGGCCCGGGATGTCCCGGGGCGTGTAGCCCCGCTCGAGGTAGATCTCGTAAAGGAGGTCGAAGGCGTAGGTCAGCATGTGCCCGGACCCGCAGGCCGGGTCGCAGATCCGGATCTCTTCGGGCGATTCAACCCGCAGGAAGTCCGTCTCCGGCTCCTCGGGGGCGATGTAATAGTCCATCTTCGCCGCGAGCTGGCTGTCCGGGTTGTTCAGGAGCCAGAGCCGGCCGAGCGAGTTCTCCACCAGGTAGCGCACGATCCAGTGCGGGGTGAACAGCTGGGTCGCGGCCGGGATCTCCTCAGGCTTGATTTTCTGACCGGAGGGGCGACCGAACACTTCGTCCTTTTTCTCGGAGATGTAGAACTGGTAGAGCCAGCCGATGATCTCCACATCCTCGCAGGCCTCAGGCGTCATCACCGCGCGCAGCTCCGCCACCCAGCCGGTCTCCGCGAGGAGCTCGTTGGGCATCAGGAGCTCCGTGTAATCCGCGATCCGCTCGAATAGGAACGGCATCAGCCCGTGCAGCGCGTTGCAGGAGGCGACCACCAGACGCCGGTACGCCTCCACCTGGGGCTCGCGTGAGGGGGTGCGCCCCTCGAGAAGGTCGCGCAGCTGGGCGGCCACCTCCTTGCGCAGATGGTCCGGCAGGTTCCCCTGGACCGCCTGCGAGAGGATCTCCGGGCGGGTCTCCCCGTCCGCGGGGGAGACGACGCGGGGGGCGAGGTACCCGCGCGCGTCCATGTAGCGCAGCGCGGTGAACCGGTTGAACCAGGTGTAGGCGACCCGGTCGACCACGGCGGCCCGGCCGGTGCGGGCGATCTCCCGGTCCAGCTCCGCCATCGCGGCGGGGGCCTCGCGGCGCGCGTCGCTGTCCGCGGGGAGCACGGCGGCCAGCCTGCGGGCCACCTGCGCGATGAGGTCCTTGCGGGTGCGGGTGGCGAAGGTCTTGAGCGCTCCGGTGTCCATCAGACGGTGATCCTCTTCCCTTCACGAAGCGCCGCGGTCAGCGCCTCCCGCATCTTGTCGAGATAGGCCTCGACGTCCTCGTCCGACCCGATCGTCGCCTTCTCGAAACTCACCCGAAGCCGGGATATCGGGACGACCCGGGGCGGCGGTGCCGGCCGCGGCGCGGGCGGCGGGGTCGGGACCGGTTCCGGTCCACCCCCCGTGTCCGGGTCCGGCGCGGGCGGGCCCGGTGCCGGTTCCGGCTCCGGGGGCGTGGCCGAGGAGAGCAGCTCGTTCATCAGGGCCGGATAGACCCGCCCCTCGAAGTCGTTGACCCGGTTCTGAAGGACCGGGATGTCCGACAGGGTCGGGATCGCGGCGAGCGCCTCGGCGATGGCCGCCTCCGCCGCCTCGCGCGCGGCCGGGGCGGCCTCCGTGTACTCCTGCGCATGCCGCAGCCGGTCCCGCCGCGCCTCGATCGCCCGGGTCGCCGCGTCCCGTTCCGCGGCCACCCGGGTGCGGATCGCGGCCCGGAGCGCCTCATGCTCCCCCTTGAGCCGGGTGATCCGACCGGAGGCGAGGATCTCCGGGTCCGCGAGCGCGTCCCGGACCGGACCGATCAGGGCCTCGTCGATATGATGCAGGTTCTGCCGGTCCTCCCGCAGGGTCTTCGCGGCCGCGTCATAGATCTCCCGCTGCGGGCCGGCGAAGAAGGCGTGGACCGGCTCGTAGAGGTCGTCCTTGAGGTCCGCGAAGGGGTCCGCGCGTCCGGGCAGCTCGGCCACGTACCAGGCGGCGGGCCGGTCGCACAGCTCCTGAAGGGCGGCGCTGAACGGGGCGAGGCGGTCCAGGAACGGGTACTCCGCCGACCGGCCCTGCCAGGCCCGGACCCGCTCCCGCAGATCCGCGAGCGCCCGGGTGAGCTCCTTGACCACCCCCTTGCCGTCCTGGGAGATCGGGTGCGCGTCCAGGACGTCCTTCACGAAGGTCTTCAGCTCGATCACCTGGCTCGTGGTGATCGCCTCCTGCGTCTCCAGGTCGATCTTGTCGTGGGCCTTGTCATCGGCGAGGTCCCGCAGGAGCGCGTCCCGGCCCAGAACGTCCGGGCCCCGTCGCGCCTCGAGACGGCCCCGTCCGATCAGCCCCCCGATCATGCACAGGGTGGCCGCCGCCTCCCAGCCGTAGGGTTTCCCCCCCATCTCGGTGACCAGGAGGCCGACGGTCGGGCGGACGTGGCGTTTGCGGATCTGCCCGATCCGGTTCAGGATCTCGCGTTCCGCCTCGGTCAGCCCCCCGTCATCGGTCATGTCGAGATGGGTTTCGAGCTCCACCAGCTTGTAGGCGTAGCCGCGCAGCATCGGGAGCGCCGTGTAGACCCGGTCCACCAGCACCTCGAAGGCGGCCTCGATCCGGGCGCGCGGGTCGGTCACGCGCAGGTCCAGGACCTCGCCGCGCACCAGCATGTCGGCCAAGCCGATCTGGTCCCTCAGGAGGGTCAGGATGCGGGCGCGGCGGTTCGTGTTCGCGACCCGGCGGGCCGAGAGGAGCGGGGCCGCCCCCTCCGGGGCGGAGCGGCCGAGGAACTTCTGGGTCCGCAGATAGGTGTTCAGCTCCGAGACGAGCATCCCCTCCTCGGGCAGGACGATCGTCACCGCGTCCTCCGCCTGGGAGCGGAGCGCGAGGACGGCCGGGGACCGGTCCGCGTCCGGCATGTGCGGGGTGACGAGGTTGACCGCGAGCGGCTGGTCCTTCCCCTGGATCACCCCGTTGACCCGTTTGGCGAAGGGGAACTCCTGCTTGAACCGCTCGTGACGGATCGAGCGGGCCCGCAGGATCTCCCCGAACAGGAGCTCGTCCAGGGCCCGGGCCACCTCGGTGCTGTCCAGCTCGACCGACCGGATCCGGCGCTCGATGTCCTTCTCCTCATCGGTCAGGAACTCGTAGAGCTCCCCGTTGCGCTGGACGTAGTGCTGCTGCTCAAGGAGGTTCAGCGCCTCCGATATCCGGTCCCGGTGCCTTTTTGGGTCCAGGTCAAACCGGTCCCGCATCAGTATCGCGACGTTCGAGACGGTCGGCTTGAAGAAGTCCACGTATTTGACCAGAAACAGCGCCTTCAGGACCTGAACCGCGAACGGGTTGTCCGGCCCGAGCCCGTTCTCCGCGGCGATGATCGCGTTCTGGGCGCTCCCCTTGAGGATGTTGCGGACCCCGTGGAACATCCGGTCGAAGCTGGCGATCCGGCCCACCGGCTCCGTCATCAGCTCCTTGGCGACCAGCTGGAAGGTCCCGAGCATCGAGCGGGCGCCGGTCGAGGTGTACTTCCCCTCGAACGCGTTCTGCTCGGAGAGCCCCTGGATCGCCGCCTGGAACAGCTCGTACTGGTAGGGGTGGAACGGGTAGCTCGCGATGAAATGGGACCGGTCCCGGTACCCGCGCATCGTCCTGGTCCCGTCGGTGAAGGAGAAGAGAGCCCGGAGGTTCTCCGCCTCGTCATCGTAGAGATCGCCCAGATTCGCCTCCGCGGTCGGGGTCTTGGCGAGCAGACGGCGCTGGATCACCTCCGCCACATCCGCCGCGTTGAGCGGCAGCTTCACGTCAAACCGGCCCATGATCTTCGAGAAGTCCTGCCCGAGCCGGGCGTTCATGTCCCCGATGATCGCGTCCATGTCCTGCTGGGCGGTGACCACGACCCAGGCGCGGCCGCGGCAGCGGGTGTTGAGGCTCTCCGCGATCGTCTGCAGGTTCGTCATCAGCCGGGTGTCGTCCGCGATGTACTGGCCCACCTCGTCGACGAAGAAGTTCAGCCGGAACCCGGGGAACTCCGCGTTCCGCGCCTCGACGTACTCCGCCACCCGGTCCGCGAAGTCCTGGATCGAGAGGACCCGCTGATCCCAGTAGGTGTCGAGGATCGACTCCGGGACCGCGCGCCCGGTCGCCTCCTCATAGGCCTGCGCGGTCTCCACGTCGACCAGCTGCGGGGACCGGCGCGCCTCGACCCAGGGCTCCCCCGCGATCCGGGCGAAGGCCGTCTTGAACGCGTCGAACTTCCCCTTCCGGTCGAGGTCCCGCTCGAAGTTGGCAACGTGCGGGAGCTTCCCGTAATACCCCTGCATCTCGTCGAACATCTTCACGAAGACCCCGAGCAGCGCCTCGGCCGGGGCCTGGGAGGCGACGTCCGCCTGCTGGTCGATGTTGAACAGGACGGACCGGGACGGGATCTGGGCGGCCCGCCTCAGGTCCGCGAGGAGGAGCGTGTTCCCCTCGAACTTCTCCTCGAAATAGGAGAGCGGGGTCCGCCCGGCCACGTCCCGGTTCTCGAGGAGGAGCGCGAGCATCTTCAGGAGGTGCGACTTGCCGGACCCGAAGAAGCCGGAGATCCAGACCCCGTTCCCGACCTTCCCGTCGTTATAGGCGTGGAGGAACTCGTCGAGCCGCTTGGCCACCTCGTTGGTGACCACGTACTCCTCCAGCTCGATCGGGAGCGCGCTGTCGTCGTCCGCCTTGATCACCCCGTCGATGCGGCGGGCGATGTCCTTCTTGAACAGGCTGCGGATCTCACTCGTCATGCGGTGCCCCTCATATGCAAAATGTTGTGCGCGCGGTAATAATTGCGTTCCCGGAGCCGCCCGAGCATCTTCAATGAGAAGCCGGTGTCCCCGTCCTGGGTGTAGCGGCCCGGGAAGAAGATCACGGTCGGGGCCACCTTCAGCACGGTCTGGAGCCGGCTCAGGATCGTGTAGGACCGGATCATCGGGAAGGCGGGCGCGAAGCCGGTCAGGAAGATCAGGTCATGCGGGGTCCGGTCCACGAGGTCGCGGATCTCCGGGACCAGCACCTCCTCCTCGTTCAGGGTGCTCTGGAGGAGGGCGAGGAACCGGACCTTGTCGTCCCGCGCCTCCCGGCTCAGGAGCCGGTCCCAGCGTCCGGTCCGCTGGAGCAGGTCGACCGCGATCCGGTAGAGGTCGAGCGTGAGGACCCGCGTCCCGGCAGCGCCGATCTCGGCCGCGAGATCGGCGATGAGCCGCTGCATCGCCGCCTCCCCCTCCGGGTCGTAGGGGCAGAGGAAGAAGGGCACGTCGTTGCCGGGGGTGTCCCCGCCCAGGACGCGCGGCCCGGTGATGATGGACCGGAGATGGTCCTTCAGGCCCGGCTTGACCCGCGCCATCTCCCCCCCGTCCACGGTGAAGTCCAGATCCGTCATCGTCCCCCCGGGATACAGTCCAGCCCGCCCACGGCGTGCCGGGAGAGGAGGGCGCGTAGCTCCTCCGTGATGGGCAGGGTGAGCACCCGCCCCTCGGCGTCAATCAGCTCCCCCTCGCGCAGCATCCGGAACAGGACGGAGCGCAGGCGCGCCCGGGTGCTGCGGCTGACCGGGGCGGTGCGGGCGTCCATCGCGTCGACCCCGTCCATGAGCATCTCGAAATCCGCCCCGCGGATCGGCTCCGCGTAGGGGTGGTGCCGGTCGAGAAGTATCTGCGAGGCGAAGTCCGACAGGAGCCGATACTCGCGGCAGGCGGCGGCCCAGCAGAGGGCCCGCGCGTCCGTGGTCGGGCAGCTCGCGAGGTGGACCAGTTCCGCATCGTCTAGGGTGCGCAGACGGCGGATCGCCTCGTTGCGGAGCCTGGAGGCGGAGGAGGCCCCGCCTGAGGCGACGAAGAGGTTGTCGGGGACGGATAGACGGACCCTCTGCCAGTCCCGGCTCTCTACCCAGGCCTCTGCCAGAGCGATGGACTCATGCAGTAGAAGCCCGCCGACCGTGAAGGAGAGCCGGTAGTCGCGAAGGTCCGGCCTCATTCGCCCTCCTCACGCAGAGTCTCAAGGAGTCGCCCGTCCGGCAGCACCGCCCATTTGTAAATCTGGATCGCGGTCCAGCCGGTCGCACGGCAGCCCCAGTCGTTGAAGCTGATCACTTCGCCCCGGAACTCGACCCGTTTACCGTCCACGACACGAGCGGCGCTGTCAGGCCGGTCTTTGATGGTCAGAACGGTTCCGACGGCCAAAAGCCCCAGCTCCACCATCTCTCCCGTCTTCATCAGACTGGCCCGTCCGGCTCCAGTCAACGGCGCGACTAGCAAGAGGGGCGGTGTTGCGGCTACGGCCGCGTCGGCTTTGGGCACCGTCATCGCAACCGGCTTCGGTTGGCCGTCGAGCCGGACCATGAACGCATCCACCGCCGGGTAGAAGCTGCGTAAACCCGACCGTTTCAGGGAGGCGCGCACGTCGCCCAGGGTCAGCCCGTCGGTCCGTTTCGCGATCAGCCGGATGAACGCGTCGTCGTCGGTTATCGTGTCGAATACACGCTCCACCGCCCGGTCCACCCGCCACTCCGACCATAGTGCATCGATCGCACGTGCGCGCATCCGGTCTTTAGACAGGAGCGAAAGGGTGGAGGTGATCAGTCCCGTCTCGGCCTCAGCTTGATCAAGTTTAGCGGTAAGAAACAGCTTCTCCTCCGCCGCCACGGGGGCATGGACCTTGTAGATTCGCCACTCGGCTCCGTTCGTAAGCACGCACCAATCTACCCCGGCCGCGTTGGCGTAGTTAAGGGTCTGAAGGAGTGGCTTGCGGTCATCGAGGCTCACCCCGAGTGCCTTAGCCTCCACGAAGAGGGCGGGGGACCCGTGGAGGAACAGGGCATAGTCGACCGGGTTGTCCGCGGAGGCGTGACGGTACTCGCTCCGGACCTCCTCGACGTCCTGAAGGTCCCAGCCGAGCGCGTCCAGCACAGGCAGGACCAGCACACGGATGGTGTCGGATTCGGTGAGCCGGACCCGACGGTCCTGGTATTCGCGAAGTCGTTCCCGAGCGCCCTTGATAACGCCATCAAGCTTGGTCACGTTTGGCCCCCATAATGTTATCCCTGTTGACCAGCACAATCTGCTGATCCTGGGGCCGTCTGGCGTTCGGGTCCGTATCGAGACCAAGACGTTTGAGGGCGTAGTAAAGCATCGACCGCTTCACTTTGATTTCGCCCACGCCCTCGGGACCCATGCCGTAATCGAGCCTGATGGCTGCCTGCTGGCTGGGTGAAAGGTCAGGATGAGGGGCGATCATCAAGGTCACATCGGTCGACCAATCCTTATCCTCCTCGCCTCTGGACAGCGCGGGATGCAGCCCCAATTTCGGGTTCAGGTTGCTTGTTTCGACAATCCGAGACAGCAGGAAATCCTTAAAGATGCGGTCTCTCCTGCAGAAGGCCCGAACATGCCACCTGAACCCGTCATGCGCAAAGGCATGTGGCTCAATCCAGCGCCAAGTCGGCGCTGGCGAGGCCATGGATTGGTAGCGGATCTCGATGGCCTCGGCGTGATCGAGGGCATGGACCACAGCCCTCAGAATGACAGGGTTCACGCCGCGTGACGGGTTCGGTGAGACGTGAAAACTCGGTATCGACCGCAGCAGGGCATCCTCTGGTTTGATCAGCCCGGAGGAGATCGACAGCAAGGGTGTCAGATAGCTCTCCGCAGAAAGATCAGCATATCGGGGGGAGAAGCTCTCTCCGCGGAGATAGGCCTTTTCGGCCCCGTCATAGACAAGGTTGTCGGGCACCAGTTCGGTGTAAAGCTTGAAGTCCTGCGAGGCTTGCGTCGGCGAAACTCCAAAGTGTTGAATGAGATCAGCGCGGTTAATGCGGCTATGCCAGAACACGCGAAATTCGACGAAGGCAAAGCGCTCTTCGACGTTATGCTTGAGCTTGACCTTCTTTATCCCCACAGATTCTGTTCCTCACAGTTTCTGTTAGAAGCTTCAGCCAAGCACAAGGATCTGTAAACGTGAACAGGACAAGAACTGCATGGCTCTCGCTGATCGCCCATGCCATCTTGCGTGTGTTCTTTCGGCTTTCTCCGTTCTGTCTGGCCGAAGTAATCATCGCGTGGATCCTTGAATTCCCCGCGCCACGGCGTAGTTCAAAAAAAGATACAGCTCGCCGGATGAAGCCGCACAGCCGCCACTGTCCTAGCCAAGCAACCCCAGTTCCTGCGCCCGCTTCAGCAACATGCTGACCGACGACGGCTGCCACTTTGCCCTGCCCCGAGGCGTGCGCTCCCGCATTTCCTCGAGGCGATCACAAATCCCTTGCAGCGTGACATCCGGGTTTGCACCCTTGATCGCCGCGACGATGGCGGGAAGACGATCATCCTTCAGGCGGGGCTCGGAGCGCCCAAGAACGCTGGCGGGTAGGAAACCATAGCGCACGTAGGCATTGACAGCACGCAGCAGGCGGCTTTGGGTCCACTGACGCTCGCGAGGAAGAGGGCCGTTGACGACCCTCAGGACATCCTCCCAAGCCATGGCGGGCCGCAGTCGGCGCACAGGCGGGACCCAATCTGTTGCGGCGGCATTCAGCTGAGACATATAAGCAGCCTGGCGCGCTAGACGTATCTTGCGCAGTGCGCCAACATCCCCGCTCCGAAGACCGGGGTTTCCCCCTACCCTTCCCTTCGTGCGGGCGCTTGCAAGTCCTGCCTTTGTGCGCTCCCGGATCAGGGCGCGCTCGAACTCGGCCGCCGCCCCTAGGACCTGAAGCGTGAACT
>JACVZW010000089.1 GCA_014654775.1 Paracoccaceae bacterium
AACTGGGGAAAATTCATCCAGCCGTTTTGGGGAGATTACGTCCAGCACTCACACGGGGTTGATGTCCGTGGTGTTGGTGATCAGCGCGAGCGTTCCGTCGAAGAGCTGCGCTTCGGACACGGCGTCTTCGTCCACCGACCAGGAGAAGCGATCGGCCGTCAGGTCGGCCTTGAGAAAGCGCGTCATCTCGGCCTCAGCCACGGCCCGGGTGAAGCGGCTATAGGCCCCCCGGTCGGAGGCACGGCGCCCCTGGGGTGTGGCGCCTGCGTCTTGGGCGTCCAGCCTGCCCACCATCTTCTCGGCCATGGCCTCAAGCTCGGCGATGCGCGCACGGCGAGCCTCGCCCTGCTCGGCGGCGCGCAGGGGATCATGGGCGACGATCAGGCGATGGCCGGCAAAGGTTGCCTCGGCAAGGCCCTCGGCATCGAAGGCGAGGCCGCGGAAGGTGTCCACCAGCTCGCCATAGCGCCGCGCGGGCACGGCGAGGATGAACTCCAGCGTGCGCCCGCCTTCCTGAGCCAGCGCCGTCAGGGCATCGATGTTGTCGAGGCTGAGCAGCCCGCGATCGGCGACCAGAATGACGCGCTCGATGGGGAAGCGCTGCAGCACGGTTGCCAGCATGGCCTGCAGGGTCTTGGTCTCGGCGACATTGCCGGGATGGACGGTATGCATGAGGGGCAGACCCTCGGCCGTCTGCACCACGCCCATGACGAATTGCCGGGCAATGCCGCCGGTCTCCTTGTTCATGCCATAGGCACGGATGTCGTCATCGACCGCCCCCTCGCCATGGATGCGCACCGTGGTCAGGTCGTAGAAGGCGACCGTGAGGTTACGATCCACCAGAGGCCGGATCTGCTTGGCAAGCTCGCTCCCCACCCTGTCAACATGGTCCATCAACGCATCCATGGCGCGCAGCAGATGGTGGTGTTCCACCGTTTCCGGCATGGCTGGCATCGCAACCGTTTCCAGCCAGCGCAGCACGCCAAGCGTGCTGTCCGGCGCGCAAAGCCGGTTGAAGACCATCGCCCTTACTAACGCCTCGACGTCGATCTGCCGCTTGCCCGATCGCAGCGCTCGTCCCAACGCACGGTCAAAGCCGAGGTGCTTCCAGATCTCGTGCAGCGCGAACACGTCGCCGTAGGAAAGACCCGCCTCTTGAACAACATCCGAAGCTGTATTCTCGGCGCGCCCTATGGCTCAATTGAGGCCATTTATCAAAGGGTCAAGCTGCTGTGGTCCGAGTTTGTCGAGGCGTCCGAGATTGGCGAGAACCCGAACACGTACCTGCCCCGCGTCGTTCCGGAAGGACTCGACGAGTTGTAGATACTGGCGGGAGCCTGTCTTTGTTATCCGAGTGTACATTGTGTAGCGATGCTACACTACCCACGGCCCTCGTGCAAAGGCCATTTCTGCCAAAACGTGTGACTACAATACTTTGGCGAAATCGACACTTGGCAGCCCGTAACACCCTGAAATTCCTGACCCGTCCTCTCCGTGCATCTGCTAAATCAGCCCGCAAGTGTCGAAGTTCGGTGCCATGGCAAGCCGCATCGCAGGAGATTGGCTCAACCCAAAATCTTCCAGCAAACCACTCACGAAAATCGGTAGGACTGCAAAGATCAACGGCACCAAAAGGTTGCCTGTTCGCGCATCAATGGCGGCCGCTGAACATAGACCAAGAATGATACCGAGACCACCGAGACGCAGCGTCGGCGTCGTATGGCTCGATTGACGTGCCGTCAGGTCCGATCTGCGAACCAGCGGGAAGAGGGGATGTCGCCAGTGCCAAACTGCAACGCAAACGACAGCGCTGGCCATACAGCCAATAAGAAAAGAAATAACCAAGAGGGTTGCCCTAGTAAACCGTGAATTGGCGCAATCTCGTTCCCCGAACTCAAAAGAACTGATCCTTGGCGCCCGGTTCGAACTGCACCGCGCTTACATAACGCAACACCCTTAGGTATCAAAATGATTATTAATGGTGCCTCTTTTAGAGTGTTCTTTAGGGACCCCCAAGAAAAGTAAAGTTAATAGCGTTCTTTTATTAATTAAGTAGTTTATCGACTTCCCCTTCAGATGCCTCTTGATCGTTCGTGGCTATAGCCGCACCTTCTCTTTGGACTCATTTCGTTACTTATTTCAGAGGGGACTGATGATGTGAGCGCCCCCCCGACGGTATCGATGTGCCAAGGTGGGTCTGCGTAGATCCACAGAGTAGGACGGTCACATCAGTCCCCTGGGACAAGCCGCGCCGCGTCATCGCCAAGATCGAATGGCACCCGGGCGAGCTGTTCCCCAAAATCGGCTTCATCGTCACCAACCCGCCGACTGAGCCGGATTGGGTGGGGCGTTTCCATAACCACCGCAGCACTGCCGAGCAGCACATCAAGGAAGGCGAGTATGCCTTTCGCTGGACCCGGCTGTCATACCGGAAGTTCCGCGACAACGAGGGCCGGCCGCAACTGCACGCTCTGGCCTACACTCTGGCCACCTTCCTGCGCTGCATCGAACTGCCCGAAGCCATGGCCGGCTGGTTGGTGACCAGCCTACAGCTCAAGCTGATCTAGATCGGCGGCCGCGTCCTGCGCCACGCTCGTGCTATCACCTTCCAACCGGCCGAGGTCGCCGTCACCGGCGCGATGGTCCGCGCTATCCAAGGCGCCATCCGCCGCCTTCGAGCGCACCCGTCATGCGCATCATTGCGATCCACGCCAGAACGGAACGAAAGCGGCAGGACAGTCCGTCCGCGGCGCTGAAAAACACCACCGCCGAGACAGAACAACGAGGGTTTGCGGCCTGATGCGCACTGTCCCAGCAGCCTGTACGACTGCAGGTACCGATCAGGAGAAAAGACGCTTGTCCAACTGGCAGATTCAGGCAAACTTTACGTCAACCGAGACGCCACTTGGGGAATGTCGGGTCAGGAGCTGCCCCATGAATTCTGCCCTCGCCGCCGCCCTAACCACCCTCCTCCTCGCCACGCCCGTTCTCGCCAATGACGGCTTCGGCGGGATCGCCGCCACCGGCCTCCACTTCGCCCAGACCGATGCCATCGCGATGGAGACGGAGGACCTCTTCATCTCCCTCGACCGCATCCGCGTCACCTACACCTTCCGCAACCTGACCGATCAGGATGTGACGGGCGAGGTGATCTTCCCCCTGCCTCCCATCTCGCTGCAGGCGCTGATGACCTCGGATTTCAACATCCCCGACGGGGATCGGGAAAACCTCGTGAACTTCACCGCCACGGTGAACGGCCAGCCCGTCCCGGTGACCATCGACCGCATCGCCGTAATCGAACCGCCCTGGGACGAGGCGCGCCCCCTCTCCGCCCAGTACGACACACCCGGAACCGATGTCACCGCCGCCCTCCGCGCCGCCGACATCCCCCTCACCATCGACATCAAAAGCCTGACGGACGCGCTCTTCACCAAGACCCAAGCCGAACGGGCCGACCTCACCGACGCCGGCCTTGCCGAATTCTACGACGGTGATCCCGCGCAGGGCATGCCCGCCGAGGTCTGGCCCCTCTGGTCCATCGTCCTGCGCCACCACTGGACGCAGACCTTCCCCGCAGGCCAGACCGTAACCATCGCGCATGACTATGAAAACCGCCCGCCCGGCGGCATCTTCTACTGGCAGCACCCGGCCACCGACGATTGGGCCACCGACTACGCCACCCGCTACTGCATCGACGACAGCACCTCGCGCGGTCTGGCCAAGCGCCTCGCCCCCAGCGACGGCATTGGTATCGTCTACAACATCGCCTATGTCCTCAGAACCGCGAATTCATGGGCGGGACCCATCGGCGACTTCCGCCTCACGCTCGACAAGGGCGCGCCCGAAAACATCATCTCGCTCTGCGCCGACGGCGTGGAAAAGACCGGGCCGACGACCTTCGAGATTCGCAAGACGGACTTCACCCCCGACCGCGACCTCGAAATCCTGATCGTCGCCCCGCCGCCGAACTAGTTCAACCTGAACAATACCCACATCATTGATTCTGTGATGACAAGTCGTTGTTTGTCTCGCCATGGCCTGCAGGATCTTTTTATGATTTTCGGCGAAAGCCTGTGAGGCCGTACAACTACCTAGCAACTGTATCTGTCAGAGAGCCGTGGCGACCCATTTCTGACGGCTTTTGCATAGCGCGTTCGCGATGGTGACCAGCTTTCTGGCGACTGCGGTGATGATAACTTTGTGCGGTTTTCCGGCCCTGCGGAGGCGATCCGCGAAGGATCTCAGGCTTGGGTTGTGATGTGCCGAGACTAAGGCCGCCTGGAACATCACGTGCCGCAGGGCACGGCGCCCACCAGCGATGGCGCGCTTCCCACGAAGAGTTCCGCTGTCGTGTGCAACCGGTGCCAATCCAGTGAGTGCTGCGGCCTCTTCGCCGTTGATGGTGCCGATCTCGGGCATTTCTGCGATCAGCATCGAGCTGGCAACAGGGCCGATCCCAGGAATAGATCGGAGGACGACAGCCAACTCTGACAGGTGATCGTCGCTGGCGATGGCTCGGGTGATCCGGTCTTCCAGTTCCTCGATGATACCGTCGATCCGTTGCTTCAGTTCGCTGTCGACGTCCTCGAACATCACAGCGGTTCCCAGTTTCTGGTGTGCGCGGATTTGGGCCAGAAGCCGTTTGCGCATTTCGACCAACTGGGGTCGCTTCGATGTCAAAGCTCTGAGAAGGCGTAGCTTTTCTGCGGGAAGGCCGCGGCCTGCTTCGGGCCGGAATACGAAGAAGCGGGCGATGAGTTCCGCGTCGATCCGGTCGGTCTTAGCGCGCGTGCCGCGGCTTTGCGCAAACGCCTTTACCTGTGCGGGTGGCACTTGGCGGGCCGCAACACCCTCCGCCTCCAAAAGCGCCCAGAGCTGCCATTCTTGGCCGCCAGTCGACTCGAAGCAGACGACGGCATCTCGGTCCCGGGCAAGATCCGCTACGGCAGCATGACCTGCCGGAGCGTTTGGCACTCTGAGGCGATGCCCATCGGGGAGGCAATGAATGTCCAGCCAGTCGCGGCTGACCTCTATGCCGATAACGCGGCCATGTGATAGGTTGTCCATGCTCTCTTCCTGCTGGTGCGCGGTCCTGCAAGGCCGCAATCAACTGTTCGAGACGATGAAGAGAGGCGGTGCCGACAGGCTAAGAAGCGTGGTCATGCCACAAGGGTCAGACGTCGCGAACCACCCCGTCACTGACCCTGGCCGGGGTCCGTGACGGGGCAAGTTTACCAGAGAGCAGATACAGAAGGGTCATGCGGCACGCTGAAAGAGCGCTAAAGGCACGAATGGCGAAATGATAGCCTACCTTGGTTGGACGGCCGGCCGGTCGGCGAGACGTTCCGCAAGATCGCTATTGGCAAGGGCCACGCAAACTTGAAGGAGCAGGTTTGCCCCGCGCTCCGAACAACGTGTTGAATTCCTAACCTGCAAAACGGCGATTGCTTATGGCTCTGATCGGATATGTGCGGATTTCGACCCAAGATCAGAGGGCGGCCGCGGTCGCTGTGGTGGACCAGTCCCATCCCCTTGACCGGCTGCCGCTCATGGACAGCCTGTTCCAGAGCATCGAGGACGAACCCGGCATGAGGGGCAGTACTGACGCGCCAGCCGACGCTCTGTCGTGGTGCCGCACATAGCGGCACTCGCTAAGGCCTGCTTGGGGCCGCACGGCGCGGCCCCAAGCAGGAAATCAGGCAAGGGTCAGAAGCGGAAAGCAACGCCGGCAAGAAGGTCGATCGTGTTGTACTCGGCCGAAAGCCTGGCCCCACCCGGGCCGTCCAGGGTGGGGGTTTCGGCGGCGAAGTAGCGCGCCTCGGCAAAGAGAGACAGGCTGTCCGAGATCGCGTAGTCGGTGCCGAGGATCAGTTGCCAGGCGAAAAGCCCGCGGTCACTGTATTCGCCGATGCCGGGACCGCTGGTCACGTCGAAATCGATCTCGGTCACATAGCCAAGGCCAAGGCCGGCATAGGGCGTGAAGGTGCCGCGCGAGAGGAGATAGTAGCCGTTCACCATGAAGGTGGTCGAGGCATAATCGCCGCCGATAGCTCCGGTGGCCTCGTCGGTGCGATAGGCGAATTCAAGCTCGGCCCGGAAGGGTCGGTCGCCGTAGTCATACCCGAAAGCGCCGCCGTAGATCGACCCGGCGTCGTAGCTCAGCGATTGGGAGCTGCCGCCAAGATTGACACTGCTGCCTTGAAGGGACGAGACCCCACCGAAGAGCTTGGTGTAGTAGGCGGTGTCCTGTGCGGCGGCGGGACCGGCGGCGAGGACGAGAAGGAGGGCGAAGGGACTGCGGTGCATTTTGAGGGGCTCCGTTGATGTTGCTGACGGAGAGTTGAGACACCGTGCAGCGCAGAACAGCGCGGATGCACGGATGAACCGGCCTTATGCACGAAGGGATGCGGATGGAACCTTGGCGATATCGAAAGCGGCCTGAAGGGCGGCGCGGTACTGCCGGCTAACCGGCAAAGTGGCTCCGGTGGAAAGGAGGCAAAGTGCCCCCTGGCCGCGCCGGTCGATCCGCTGGACATGGGCAAGTGCCACCCAGTGCGAGCGGTGAATCTGAAGGCCGGTCCCGTTCCCCGCAAGCTCGGCCACGGCCTTGCCAAAGGGATAGAGGACCAGAGCCTCGCCCGCCACTGTGCGGACGCGCAGGTAGTGAAGCTCGGCGCTGAGGGCGACGAGGTCGCGGCCGATCTTGCGGGGAACGCGCAGCCAGAGGTCGGGTTCGGCTACTTTGGTCGCCGGGTCGGCTCTGGTCACCGGGTCAAGGCGGACAAGGCGCGTAGCATTAAGGGCCAGCCAGACGAAAGTGACGACCGGGGCGAAGCCGAGGAATTCATCCAAGAGCGCCGAGTGCCAGGACATGCCAAGGTCATCGGTGGACTGGGCAAGTCCGAAGGCCGCGTCAAGGGCTATGGCAATCGGCGCAAAAACTGTGGCACCGGCGAAGCCGGAAAGGGCGGTCTGCGCCCAAGGGTTCAGGGTGGCCACGCGCGGCACATGTGAGAGCGCAACCTGTGCGCCTTGCATCAGGGCGAGAGGGATCAGGACATGCACAGTCCAGAAAACAACAAGCCTGAGGCCGGTCAGCCCTTCGGACACTTCCGGTCGCAAGAGGATGAATGTCACCACCAGCACAAGACCGGCGGCAATGAGAAAGCCGGGCCACGTGCGGCGCGGGTCGAAGTCGTGCGGTCCGGGCATTGCGGCAGGTGTTTCTGCTATCGGTAGTGATCCGAATAAATAGTCTTTCCCTCTGACCGGGAAAGGGCCAGCGGCCAATCGTAACGCACCCACTTCGCGCTTGCAGCCAGATCAATGGCTAAGGGCATGCCAGACGATACAGGATCGCCCCCCAACTGCACGCCCCAGCCAGAAACTCTGCACTTTGACAAAAGGGCAGATGCGACACACCGGTGAGACAGGGAGCGTCGTTATCCGTTGCAAGGCCAACGGTTTCCCAAGGACGTGATCTTGCTACCAGAACTCTGGTACTGCCGATATCCACTCTCCTGACATGAGTACAGAACATGCTGGCTACGCGCGGGCTCACGGACGATGCGGCCTTTATCCACGGCTCGGCAGGAAAGTTTGCCCCCCAGATTTGCAAGGCCAGCTGGAGCCGTCCTCTTCTGGGGCGCGGCCTTCCTCGATCGGTCAACGAGACCTACACCTGGCTGAAAGACCGCTGGTTCAATCTCTGGCACGCAGGCGAACAATGCGGGCAACTCATCGAATTCCCCCTGACCGCGCGGCGCGACGCCAGAGCTGCAAGATCTGTCCTACGTCAGAGGATGCAGAATTTTGGTCGCTACCAGCCCATGACCATCGGTACCGGCGCGCCGGCGAGCTACGCCAGAGTTGTTGGCAAGATTGATGACCGTCTGCGGCCGCAGCATTCCAGTCGGTATCGGAAGGGCAGGATGCGGTCGATGCTAACCTGTACGTCGGCAGGCTCAACAAGGCCGCTCAAGCGGTGACAGATCGCCAGAAACATCAATTCCACTGAATGCCGGGGGGAATTTCCACAACGTCTTGCCAAACCATGAAAGCGGAATTTCACCGCCATTCGCATCCGGCCGATCTGTCATCGGCACTTGACCGCTTCTTCAGGGGTCTTGATCACACAGGCATCCGGCAAGGCCGTGGCGTCCGGCGAGACAGCAAGAACGATCAGGCTTTCGGCGGGGGGAAACGCAGAGGATGCACGAGAGTGAACCTTAGCGTCAGTCACCTCTTCCAACAGGTCGGAAAGCCTCAGGATAACATCAGGGTCTTGATCGTCGAGAAGCCCCATCAACAACGCCCAAGACGCAGCAATCGGATCCTTCATGGTTTGCTCGATGTTCGTCTTCAAGAGCACCTTGCGCGCGGCGAGATCACCCAGCTGCGGCGCCTTCAGAAACTCCGCATAGGCTGTGCGAACGATGGTTTCCGCTTCGGCAAGCTCGCCCGTCTCGACTTCGCCCGCGAGGAAAAGAAACCGCAGGTCGCGCGAATAACCGTCGATTCCAGCACCAAAACCATAGCTGGCGCGCAAACCCGTGCGAACAGCATCGAAAAGGACACTGTTGTCATCGCCCCCGAGCATTAAGGCCAGAAGCACATCTTCGAACTCACCGCCCATCCGCGTGGGCGGAAGCGGACCCAAGAACTCCAGCGTTGAGGTTTGGGCCTCAGGAACATGCAGCAGGATGCGGCGCGGGGCGAAATCAGCCATTGGCGTGATCGGAGCAACCGACTTACCTTCGGGGAGTTGCGAGAGAAGGCTGTCGACGGTCCTCCCCGCGACATCCGCCTCGATTGCACCCGCGATCACAATGTCTGCACCGTTTCGCACAACGGTGGTCCGGTGCCACTCGAGAACCTCTTCGCGCGTGGCCTTGGAGTACATCTCCGGCGCATGCCCGGAGAGGGCACGGCGAAGAGACGTGTCACCCTAGATAATCCACCGAAGTGCCTCATAGCCGCGATTGATCGGTACAGACATCGTCTCCGCCATGCTCGAGATGTTTCCCTGCCGGATCCGCTCGAACCAGGCCGCATCCATGGACGGAGCTGAAAGATGCGCCGCGGCGGTCTCAACAGCCTGGTCGAGTTTGTCCTTAGGCGCGATGAGTTGCCCGTGCAGATGATCGGACGTCACCCATAAGGTGCCCTCCGCGTTCAGGTCGGCGTAGGTTTCAGTCACTTCGCCAGGCGGAAAGCCATCCGCTCCTCCAGCGATGATCAACTCCGCTCCCAGAATGGGCACAGCCTGATTGACGTCTGCGCGCATGACCCAATCCCGCCCAGCCAGGTGCCCGGCCGGGCCGCGGCATGGACATGACGCTTGATGATGACGCTGTTGGCCCCGATGATCAGCAAGCGTCTCAGGGATCGTTCGCCCATTCGGGTCGTGGCACCGAGCCGCTGCTTGCCGCCCGTGGAATACTGTCGGGGTGTCAGGCCGAGCCACGCGGCGAAGTCGCGCGCCTTGCGGAACGTCTCAGGTGGCGGCGCCAGGACCGCAATGGCCGTAGCAATCAGCGGCCCGATCCCCGGAATGGTCATCAGGCGCCGCGCAACCTCGTTCTCTTTGGCCCGCCGCGCGATCTCGGCATCGAGCTTGCCGATCTCCGTCTCGAGATGGGCGAGGGCTGGGACCAAGACCTGCAGCGGGGCCATGGCATCGGCGGGCAAGCCGCTCTCCGGGTCTTCGACGATGGCGATCAGTCGCGCTGCGTTCGCGGCACCCTGCGGCACGATTTGCCCGAACTCGCCCAGGTGACCCCGGAGCGCATTGATCGCCTGCGTGCGCTGTCGGATCAGCCGCTCGCGGATGCGAAAGACCATAGCGGCTCCTTGGGTCTCCTCACTCTTCACGGGCACGAAACGCATCGTCGGCCGCATGGCCGCTTCGCAGATCGCCTCGGCATCGGCTGCATCGTTCTTCTGCGGCTTCACGAACGGCTTGACGTAGGCGGGCGGGATGAGGCGCACTTCATGGCCCAGCTTGCCGATCGCACAGCCCCAGAAATGGGAGCCGCCGCAGGCTTCCATCGCCACGACGCACGGCGGCAGCTTGCCGAAAAACGCCACAACCCGATCCCGCCTCAGCTTCTTGCGCAGCACTGCAAGACCAGACGCATCAGCGCCGTATGCCTGAAACACATTCTTCGCCAGGTCGAGCCCGACCGTGATAATCTCCGACATGACCGTCCTCCTCTGTGGATCCTCGCAGACCCACCCTGGCACATTGATGCCGTCGGGGGGCGGTCACATCATCAACGCTCATCTACAGCCTCCCCGCCATGCGCAGCGCGTTCTCCTCGACAGCTTCGGCGGTCTGCACGACATATCCATCAGTGGCACCCGGCAGCGCGGTCACGTCAGCCGTGACTTTCGCCCTGTTCGCCACCATCGCGTCTACGATCTGTTGCACGCGGTTTTTGACATCGGTGGGGCGATATCCGATTTCGCGGGCGATGGCTTCCCAGTGTCGCCCCGCAACCATGTCTGGATTGCGCTTCTTGCCATCGATGGATTGGGCGTAAGTCTTCACGACATGGGGCCAGGACAGTACCGTCGAGACGTCATAGAGCGGCGCCAGCCGCGGCGTCGCCCCTACCGGTAGGATTAGGGAATAGTTCTTTGCATGCGCGTCGGTGTTGGCGACGAGGATGTTGAAGATGACCTGGTCCAGGAGCGCCAAAGCATCGCTCGCGCTGACGTGGCGGCCGGTTTCAAGCAGCGTTTTCAGATCGAGGCCGGGGAGCGTGCCGCGCTCATATTTTCGCCCGGGTGGCAGGCCATTAGCCTGGGCAAAGTCTTCCTGATGAAGACGCAGGAGCTGACCGCTCCTCCCTACCCTTCGATCATAGCGCAGCACACCGATGGCAGTTCGCTTCGACGACTGGAGGATCGTCGCCTGCGCCGCCTCGATGCCGATGGCCTGTGCCATGCGCAGGCACCAGACTTCGTTTTCGGTGATGCCGGGAAGGTTCGGATTGTCAGGCTTTATGATCAAGGTGGAAGGCGCCCCGTTGAGGGGAATGGCAAGCACGTCGCCATCTTGCGGGAGGCGCAGCACAGGCGCGCCGTCCGCGCCAAGCACAGCGAGAGCAGACTTCTTCTGGCCGCCAGCCAGCGACTGGCGCACGCCCTCCTCGCCAACCAGGAACGGCCTGCGGCCGAGATCCTCGAAGTGGCGCTCGAGCGCCAGACGCGGATCAGCAGTGTCGTAGAAGCTGGTGAGGGGTGTATAGGCCCAGAGCGCCCGATCAGTCGCCAAGCCGAAGGACAGGGCACCGGCTGTATCACCGCCGATCTCTGACAAAACGGCCAAAACGTCCGCCTGATCGAGGCCGAGGGATCGGGTCAGAACTTGAAGCCGCTCTTCCTCTGGCAAGAGGTTTGCCAGCCAGGGGGAGATGACATCAGAGGGATAGGGGGCGGCGCGGAGCGGCATGGTAACAGACAACGGGAACGCCCCGGTCGTCTGCAACCATCGCTCGGCATATCGCAAAGAGAGAGATGCATCAGCCGCAACGTCGACCTGCCCTACCGCCAGGTCATCAAACCAGATGGGGACGGAGGCGGTCACTGATAATCTCCGAGATCATAGCCCCCGGATGGCGCCGGAGCGCTGGGCTCGGCCGTGTGAGAGCCATCCGCGATGATCGTCGCGAGGGGCGCACGCAACGCATCAGCGATCCGCTTCAGCGTTCTCAGCCGCGGATCGCGTTTGCCGGTTTCGATCAGAGAGAGCGCCGGGGCGCTGATGCCAGTCAAACGGGCCAGCTGTTCCAGGTTCAAACCCTGCGCGGCCCGGATCTCGCGGATCCGGCGGCCAGCATCCGCCAGCAGGGTCTTCTCCGCATCGTCGACCATTGGCGCCACCTTGCCTTTTTCGGTAAAGATACCATCAAGGCGGGCTCCACTCAAGGCATCTTATCTTTAACGGTAAGATAGTTGCTTCATGGCAGGACACAAGGCAGACATTATCGAATAAGGTAAGTTCTCTCCTCTGTGGATCCTCGCAGACCCACCCTGGCACATCGATGACGTCCGGGGGGGCGGTCACATCATCAACGCCTCTCGCGCCTGACTTCGCGCACCTTGCAGTGAGTACGAATTTTTCCTACCTTGATGATGGAGGTGCGGAAATGGCCGGCAAGATCAGTATTTCAATCACAGATGAACATGCCGCATTGCTTCAGGAAGCCGTCGGCAGCGGTGCCTACGCCTCGTCCAGTGAAGTCGTCCGGGAAGCCCTTCGCGAATGGAGAGCGCGTCGGAGCGTTGGTGCTTTGTGGGATGCTGGTATCGCAAGTGGCCGATGTGATGGTGGAATGACTATGTCTGATATCAAGAACGAGGCCCGTCGCCGTCGCAATGCTTCGTGACGCCAGATGTCGCGTGTCGTCTTTACGCGGGCGGCCAGCGAAGATCTTATCGACATATGGACGCATATTGCGACAGACGATCCCGCCGCCGCCGACCGCGTCCTCGACAGGTTGGATGAGGCTGCATCCTACTTGACTCAGAACCTCGAGATGGGACCTGCTAGAGACGACATACGGCCCGGACTGCGCTATCTGGTGTCCGGGTCATATCTTCTCCTCTATCGTATCCTTGGTGATGACATAGAGATCGTGCGTGTTGTGCACGGCCGACGTGATCTCTATGGCGTGTTCTGACATACGCTGATGATCTTCTGAGGATGTTGGATACGTCAAAAGGTGGAAAGATAATCTGCGGAGACAAAGTCAGTCAGGCTGGGCGCTTCGGCGAGAGACACGCGACACCAGCGCTGTCCCGCTTCGGTCACGCAGTCCCCTTGGATCAGTTGCGTTCCGTCTCGCAGGCCGACGATGACCCGAAAACCAAGCCCGGGGCCTGCCCGCAGTTTGAAGAGTTCATCGGACCCTGCTCGCTGTACGGTGACGTGGCTGCCCGCCACATTGAGACATCCTGCGAGCACTTTCAGCGCGAGCCGCGCAGTCAGTGCCTGACGGGGCACGCACGGTCGGGCCGCCTGAATACAAACTGAAATCAGCGACTTGAAGCATTGAGCTTCGTGTCCGTCAACAACGGTGGCAAACTTGTTGCATTAGCGCGGCGCTTTCGTTGTTTGATCGCCGTGTGGGGACGGAGGGGCCAGGGCCAAGCCTTCCTCGACATCGAGGACGGACAGGCGGGGGGCGAAGGTAACAGTCATTACGGCTTGCTTTCAGGGGAGCGATGCCGGATAAAATGTTATTTTATAACATGCCGCAAACCGATGATGTCCCGTATCCCCCTGACCCTGATCACCGGCTATCTTGGCGCCGGAAAAACCACGCTGCTGAACGCGCTACTGCGCGATGCCTCGGCAGGCCGCATCGCCGTTGTCGTCAACGAGTTCGGCGATGTGGGTCTTGACCATGACCTGATCGTCGAGACGACCGAGGAAACGGTGCTTCTCTCCTCCGGCTGTATGTGCTGCACGGTGCGCGGCGATCTGGTGCAGGCGCTGGAAGGCCTCTTCGAAAAGCGCAGTGCCGGGAAGTTGGATTTCGACCGCATCGTGATCGAAACGACCGGCCTCGCCGATCCCTCGCCGATCCTACACACGCTGATTGTGACGCCCTGCCTTGGGGCGGCGCTGCGGATGGATGGGGTGGTGACGGTCTGCGATGCCGTGAACGGTCCTGCGACACTGGATGCCGGGTTCGAAAGCGTTCAGCAGGTCGCGATGGCGGATGTGCTGGTGCTGTCCAAGACCGATCTCGTGACGCCCGCGCAGGCCGAGCGGTTCCGCGCCCGGCTTGCAGTCGTTGCCCCCGGGGCCCGTATCGTGACCGCTACGCGCGGCGCGGTTCCGCTGGCCGCTCTTTTCGGCCATGGGGCCCCCGACATGAACGGTGCGTTGCCGGAAGCCGAGGCTTGGGTGAACGCCCCGGCCTATGCGCTTTCATCCTTGCCGCTGCCGTCCTTGACAAAAGCGGTGGCCCCCTTGGCCACCGGCCCAACCGACGGCCTATTCGGGTTGGCACCGGCCCCGGGGTCAAGCCTGATGGCCGCCATCGCCCCGGCGGCCCGCCATGACGACCGCATCTCCTCGGTCTCGATGGTCTTCGATGACCCGATCCATCCGATGATGCTGGACATCTGGATGGAAACCCTGATCGCTGCCCGCGGCCCCGACATCCTGCGCATGAAGGCGGTGATCTGGGCCGATGGCTTCGACACGCCGTTTGTCATCCACGGCGTCCAGCACATCATCGACCCACCCATCCGCCTTGCGCGCTGGACAGACAAGGACCGCAAGAGCCGCGTCGTCATTATCGGTCGCGATTTGCCGCGTGAAGTGCTGCTGGAAAGCCTTGATGTCCTGAAGACCCGGCCGATGGTACAATCGCCTCCGACCTGAGGTGGACGTCCGCTTAACTGGACATCTGCGATACAAGAACGAAAATGCGAACGTCCGGTTTCTGCCCTCTCACACTGAAGTCTTGCTTTGTCGGCATGACCACTGGTCGCGACCAAAAAGCGGCAACGGGGGCGATACGGACGTTAGCAGGTGCGGCGGCAAGAGATGTTTGTGGTTGAATTCGGGGCAAAACAAAATGTCGTCCCTCAACTGGAAAGCGTATCCTGGATACGCTATTTTGTTTGGAGGAAGGCTCGGATCATGACCACCAGAGACCGCATCAAGCGATATAGGACGAAAGGCTCTGGCGCGGGTTTGGTCCGTGTCGAAGTGAGGTGCCCTAGATTTGTAGACGCGTTGCCCCTTACATTGTGGCAAGAAGGCCTAGATGGATACGGGCAACTACAGCGCTGAGTTCAATCGCGAAGCGGTGCTGCAGATTTGTGTGCGCGGGTAGAATGGTATTCTTCCTCCCGGCAGTCGCCTAATCAGTCCCGTATGTCGGACGTCGTTCGCCGCCCAAGAGCGATCGTCGCAATCAAACTATGTCGCGCTATCGGCGACAACGGGTGATAAAGAGGTACGGTTCAGCTCAATCCGTCAGTGGATAAGATAGTTACCCGACAAGGTCATCGGTGCCTTGCGGTGCTTTCTCGGTTTACTTGAATCGCCACGCCATCCTTTCCATTTTGAGAGGTTTTGTTGAGCTGACTGTACCCAGCTCGACTCTTTTTGGTCACTCTCAGCTTCGAATGAACCGTGAAGAAGTGTGATAATGATGTCGACCAAAACGATTGCTGGTTGCATCTTCGAAACAACAGCTACCAGTTCCGCCTCATCAACGCTGAACCTATGGAAGCGCTCTCTCATCATAACGAACTGCGCTGAACCCGAGGCGTTCCGCAGACGCTTAAACTTTCTGTCAGACTGAACTCCCGGGAGCCGGCTCGAGAAAAGAATGAGATCGGGCGTTTCGTCCATCGCTAGATCGCAAAGGCTGCTGTAATCCGAGGCGATGGTGCAGACAACATCCAGCTTCAAGTGCAGATAGGCCGACAAAGCCTCCGCAAACTGAAGCCGTTGATCGGCAATCGTTACTTTGAGCATTCCTTGGAGCCCTTCCATACCCACTGCGCTATTTTGTCCCTGGCTGGCCCTTTTGTTGACGCCGCTCAAGGATATTGCGCGCCTGAAATTGTGCTGGGAACGAGACCTTTGGCTATAACTTGCCCTCTGCCTTTGGCGGCAGTTTGGACTTGCCCGGATAATGTGGGCAGCCTTTAGAGCGAACTGATAGCAGCGACTGACAGGTACGCTTAGACCGCCAATCATCTGGCACGTCATGCGACCATCGCGCGTCAGTACTTCATCCATCGGGTCCAAAGCAATGCAATGCGATCTGTGCACCTGCATTCCGTTCTGATCCTAAAGGATGTCAACGGCCCGACCGAACGAAAACAAGATCAAGGCATCCCCTTTGGTAGTTTAAATACGCAAATGATGAAGCTCAGCTCAGCAGACAGGGCGATCAGCTGACAACCAAGTCGCCCCGGCCCGCGGGTCCAGAACTCAGCTTCTTCGAGGTTCATTGCGCGAGTATGGCGCGGAAGTCAGCATGAGATTGCGGATTGCCTCACCCAATTACAATTAACAAATGATAATAAAAATGAACATAAAACTCTTCCTCTCAATCTGGCAATCTCACCTCGTGATGGAGCGTTCCGCCACGCTTTTACACGTTCTTGCTATCCTTTCTTTCCGTCAGATGTAGGAGCCCTGCATGTGCCCGTCTCAACCGGTTGACACGAATGGGAATAATGCCTGCCACGATTGTCCGGTCGCACAGTCCGGACCCTGTCAATGGCTGGATTCAAGCCTCAGGGACAGACTGGTTGCGGCGAGCGTGCAGAAGTCATTCCGGCAGGGCGAAACCATCCTGCCAAGTGGGCAGCCCCCCGCATGGGTCGGGATCGTCCTGTCCGGTCTTGTCAAGATCTCCACGATTGATGAACAGGGCAACGAGCATGTCCTCCAACTCCTGCATCCGGGCGAAATGGTGGGTGATCTCTTCGGCTCCCCGGCCCTGTTTTGGTCACGTCCGTCAAGCTGGTGTAATTTTCCGGGTGGCCTGAGGGCATGATCAGG
>JACVZW010000090.1 GCA_014654775.1 Paracoccaceae bacterium
ATGAAACCATGGACGCCAGAATCTCGCGACCCGAACCAGCTAATGCAACAGTCCCTGTGAAAGTACGAAGGATTGTGTGTGAAAGTACGAAAGTGTGTGTGTGAAAGTACGAAAGTGCTTTGCGTGTGTGAAAGTACGAAAGAGCGTAGTTTTTTGAGATTACTTCTTTTAGTGTGTGTGAAAGTACGAAGGGTCTTTTCGTGTCTGATGAACATGTAGTGAACCGCTCTCCTCTCCTGCCTGATCGCCATCCGCAGGGTGACTTCTTTGTGTGCGACATCTTCGACGCCGTTCCGAAGGCTGACATCGCCTCGATGGAGCACCCCATTTTCTCGCTTTCAACAAAGCCGGATACGCGCGTTAGGGAATACGAACACAATGGCATCAAAATCGCGATCAAACCGTCCGTCGATGGACTCGCGACGGTTCATGATCGTGATGTCTTGATCTATTGCATCAGCCAGCTGATGACCGCCCTGAACGATGGGAAAGAGGTTTCGCAAGTGGTCCGCTTTCGTGCGTTTGACATGTTGGTTGCCACGAACCGAAACACGGCTGGTGCAGGGTATTCCCAATTGAAGGCAGCCTTGGAGCGTCTAGCTGGGACTCGGATCAGTACAAACATCGTAACTGGCGGCAAAGAGATATTCAGGACCTTTGGCCTGATCGAGAGCGCCGAAGTGGTTAGGGAAACCCGTGACGGCCGGATGCAGGAAGTGGAGATCAAGCTATCTGATTGGGTTTTTAATGCGATCCGATCGAGGGAGGTTCTAACTCTGCACCGCGATTACTTCCGTCTTCGGAAGCCTCTCGAACGCCGCATCTACGAACTTGCCCGCAAACACTGCGGGGCGCAGAAGGAGTGGCGGATCAGTCTCGTGCTGCTGCAGAAGAAGTGCGGATCCAACTCCACCATCCGAGAGTTTCGACGCTTGGTCATGAACATCATCCGAGAGGACCAAGAGCACAATCACATGCCGGACTATGCAATCTCCTATGATGAGCAGGAGGACATGGTCACGTTCTCGAACCGGCAGGGTGTGAAGATCGTGCTGCCTCCAGCTGTAGCACCGCCTCTTGACCCAGATGTCTATGAGACGGCCCGGATGCTCGCTCCTGGCTTCGACGTGTATTATCTGGAGCGCGAGTGGCGCAGCTGGCTTCCGGAGACGCCACGCAACCCGGAAGCCGCATTCTTAGGGTTCTGTCGGAAGTGGGTACAGAATAGAAAAAATACCGGATAATTTTAAATACCCGATTTTTCTTTGTAGAGTGCCCAGGCTTCTTCAATGAGGACGCCCTGCTGCACTCCGCGTCGCTTGGCTTCGTTAGCGATCTCCTCTGAGATGTATGGCATGACCTTGGCGTGTACTTGCCCCGTTCGGGGGCTGGGCTTGCGCCCGCGCCGCTTCTGCCCGTCACGAGCAACGAAGCCCAACTCTTCCCCTGCCCGCTCGGCCTTCTCGATGGCTTGTGGGCTTCGGTCTTTTTCCCGGCTCTTCAGGCGTCCAAGGTCGATGTTGAAGGCTTTTCCGTCCGACATTTCAGACCCCCTCCGCCAGCCGTTTGTAAACCGCCTGCGCAAACAGGGCGGCGTTCTCGATCGCCCCATCCATGTTTCCTTGCGCAGGCATGCTCCGCAGATCTCCTCCGAACTCGAAGAGGGCAGAGAATGCCGCGCGCTCCATGAGCGGCGGGTCGATAAGGTCTACACCTTGCGCTGCCAACGACTCGGCGATGCCGCTGTGTTGTTTGGAGCGGACCGCCTTGGTCATGGTGAAGACAACGGCATGAGGAATCCTCCGATCGAGGGCCTCTTCCTCTTCGGCGATAAGCTGCAGTGCTCGGACGCCAATGGTAGCGTCCAGAGTGGTCGCGCGCATTGGAGTGATGACGAGATCCGCCTGCGAGATCGCCCGGGAAACCAGCCGAGACGCAACGCCCTCAAGGTCCACAACCACGATCTGGCCGTCGGTGTCGTGCTGCTTGATCGTTTTCACAATATCGGACTCCGTGACGCTCGAAAGGACCTTGATCCGGGAGGGCAGGCGGGCTCGGTCCGCCCATAGGGTCAAGGAGTGGTTGGGGTCACAGTCCAGCATGACAACACTCGCCCCAGCGTGGGCCAGCTCAGTGCCTAGCAGGATTGCTGCTGTAGACTTTCCGGCACCGCCCTTCGGTGACGCGATGACAACAGTAGGCATAGGAACCTCGCAGATTATCCGATATTTTTAATAACCGGATATTTTCAAAAATCCAATAAGTAAATAGATTATACGATTGACGTATAGCGTACAAAGCACTAACCTCCTAGGCAAGATGATCCTGAGCTACCGCGACAAGAAGACCGAAGGCTTTGCCAGAGGCGAGTTTGTGAAGGCATTTCAGGGGTTCGAAGACCAGGCCACAAAGCGGCTCGCGATCTTGAACGCCGCGCCCAGTCTCGACACGCTTCGAGCTTTGCCGAGCAATGGGCTGGAAGCCTTGCGCGGCGACCGGGCAGGGCAGTTCTCCATTCGCATCAACCAGCAATGGCGTATCTGCTTTGACTGGCCGGAAGGACAGCCAGGGCCAGGCAACGTTGAAATCGTGGATTACCACTGACGAAAGGAGGTCAGGCCATGTTCATGAGAGCAGTACATCCCGGCCAGGTCCTGAAGGACGAGCTGGAGGAGTTGGGCATCACGCCCACGGAGTTTTCACGGCAGATCGAGGTGCCGCCCAACCGGGTGAGCCAGATCATCGCGGGGAAACGGTCGATCACGGGCGACACCGCCCTGCGCTTCGGCCACTGGTTCGGGACGGATCCGCAGTTCTGGCTGAATCTTCAGGCACAGTTTGACCTAGTGAAAGCCAACAAAGAGACTGGCGAGACAATCCGACACCTGCCAACACGCGCCAGCTTCGAGCACCAGCCAGCTCAGCCGTAACTAGCTGTTCTCTTTTGCCAGTTATGAGATCTGCATAGCAGCTCGCAGTTCGCAAGGTCCGCACAGCGGACTTTGGTTCCTCACAGAGCGAGAGTCGGCTTTCGTTATCATGCGAGCTTTTAGCCAGAAGCTCGCATGATGCCGTGCCCGAAAACCTCAGAAAACCTTGAGAAAATCGCCCGTCCTGCCACGGTGCATCTTCCTCTATGCAAGGTTTATGGGTATTTTTGCAATGTAACCGCGCAAGGATTTGCCCGTGCCCGCCACCGCCAAAACCACCTGGAACAAGGGCCGTGTCGTGGGCAAAAAGCCACCCCTCACGCCGGACCAGGTCGCGCTGATCCGGATGATCCTGCGCCAGGAGAAGGCGCTTCGCGATCTGGCGCTCTTCAACGTCGCGCTCGATACCAGCTTCCGGGGATCGGATCTGGTGCGCCTGCGAGTCTCCGATGTCGCGACGCCTGCCGGGGTGCGCGAGATCGTCGAGATCCGGCAGAAGAAGACCGAAAGCCGCAACGCCCGTCCTGTCCAGGCACGGCTCTCGGCGGGCACACGCGACAGTCTGCGCACCTATCTTGCCGCCTCGGAGAAGCCGTTACACGGATGGCTCTTCACGGGGCAGGGGCCAAGGTGGTCCCATATCCATCTCAGTGAAAGCCAGCTCTGGCGGCTCTTCCGCTCCTGGCTGGAAAAGGCCCGCCTCGATCCCAGCCTCTACGGTCTGCATTCGCTGCGCCGGACCTTCCCCACGCATATCTATCAGCAAACCGGCAACCTGCGCGCGGCCCAACTGCTGCTCGGCCATGCCAGCATCGAGAGCACCAAGGAATACATCGGCACCGAACAGGCCGAAGCCTTGGAGATCGCCCGCAAGTATCACCTGTGAGACCATGCAGACCTATCTCGAAAAACACCTGCCCGCGAAGAACATCGCCCGCTTCTACCGGATCGCGGTCATGCCGAACCTCTTTGGCGAATGGACACTCTACCGTGAATGGGGCCGCATAGGGCAGGGCGGTCAGGTCCGGATGGACTGGTTCACCGATGAGACCCATGCCATCGCCGCTCTGATCACGCTGGAAACCGCCAAGCGCAAACGCGGCTATTGGGTCGAGCCCCAACAGCTCGCGATGTTTGGGTGACAAAAAGTTGGTTTAGGTATAGTATTTATACCTTTTCATCTCTATCTTGTATCTCATGAAGTTCGAGTATGACCCCGATAAAAGCGCCGCGAACCGTGAAAAGCACGGCATCGACTTTGATGAGGCCCAGGTCCTCTGGGACGATCCTTATCTGATCGAGGCTCCCGCCATCGTCACGGATGAGCCCCGCTTCCTCGCGGTCGGCATGATCGGGCCCAGACACTGGACAGCTGTCTACACCTACCGGGGCGACAAGGTGCGGATCATTTCCGTACGCCGCGCCCGCAAGCAGGAGATTGACCACTATGAAGGCGACTGAATTCGACGAACGCTTCGACGCGGGCGAAGACATGTCCGCCCATGTCGATTGGACCAAGGCACGCCGCCTCAATGTCGAGGCCAAGCGGGTGAACGTGGATTTCCCGACATGGGTCGTCGCTGGTCTGGACCGGCAGGCCCAGAAGCTCGGCATCACCCGCCAGGCGCTGATCAAGATGTGGATCGCTGAACGCCTGCAATAACGTGCCAAAACACCAACGGTTTTGCCACGGATTTGTGTCTGGCGTATGTGATTGACCTATCGAAACGCAGGGCGCGGCTGCCAAGACGACCGTTTTTGGCGAAGACTGCGGTGCCCAAAGCTGCTGGGCGGACTAGTTTGCCTCGGTAAGGACGCGGCTTGCCCCGTCAAGGAATGGTTCAAGGAAATACTCGTAGGGCCGTCGTTCACCGATGATGATTTCGGCCGTAGTGATCATGCCTGGTGATAAAGCGAAATCAGCCGGCAAATTCTTCAGTTGATTGGCCGTGATCCGGAGGATCGCCCGGTGTCCAACCTCTCCGGGTCGATCATCTCTGCGTGGGGCGTTGTCACGGATCTGCCGCTCGCCCTGTACGGCATCTGCGCTGATGGAGACAACCTCCCCGACCAGATGGCCATGCTTGCTACTGGGTAACGCCGCAAGCTTCATGCGCGCTGGCATTCCGACCCTGACCCAACCCACATCACGCGGTCGTATGGTAGCTTCGACTTCCAGATCTGCCTCATCGGCAAATCGGGTCGCGATGAGAAGGGTGTCACTGGGCTGCACTATTGTACCCGGAGCGCGCTCCATCGCATCGAGCACGACACCATCAAAGGTTGCAACGATGCTGTCCTGCGCACCAAGATATTCGGCCTTGAGCAACTGCTCTTCCTTCTCCGCCAAGGTTCTTGTGACTGCCTCGAGCTCTTCGCTGGCGTTGCGCCGAAATGACGCAAAATAGCCTTGCTGTTCCGCCTGAATAAGCTGGACCTGCAAGGTGATCTGATCGAGCTCTCCTTCCAGCTTTATCAACTCCCCCCTCAAGGTCATCAGGCGCACTTCGAGTTCGAACAACTGATCACGGGGAACCAGACCGTTCTCGACGCCACGCCGCTTGGTGACGACTTCGTCTGACACGCGCTGGATCTGCTCCGATAAAAGGGCGACTCGCGTACCAAGTGTCAGACGATCCTGTTCGAGATCTGCCGTCTTTATCGCATCAGCGGCCGTTCTGGTTCGCCATTCGGACAGCCGCATCCGGAAGATGTCTTCCTGGAGCGTATCTGCCCAAGGCACATGTGCGGGCACCTCGAGAAGCGCCGCATCTTCTGCGTCAATCGTTGCCTCCAGCTGCAGCCTGTCTCGTTCAAGACGGAGCGCTTCAACAAGGGCCTTGAGCCGCTCGTACTCAGCTGAAGACAGGGTTGGGTCAAATTGGACCAACACGTCACCAGTCCGGAAAATGGTCCCCGCGCGGACCGGCATGTCCGCCAGGACCGAGGTTGTGTGCGGGCGGATGAATTGCCGCGGGTTGCGTGAGACAAGGCTGGCTTCGGACTCGACGACCCTGTCGAACGTTGCCAAGGCGGACCATGCCGCTGCCGCAGCAAGAAAGCCAAGCAGGACAGCGAAGGAGAGCGAAACACTCCTTGGCAAGGGACGCGAGTCGGCCGCGACGACCTCTGGCGAGAACTGATCATCCATCCTGCCAAAGGGAGCCCATCGGGTCTGGGCGTGATGTTCAGAAGGCTCGCTCAACAGGCGCCGCTCCCCATGCTGAACTCGTCCCGCTGCGGGTCGGAGATCTGTGACGTGCCAGTCTGCTTGATCCACATTTCACGAAAAAGCGCGCAGCCTGTGTCTGGGTCCAGCAGTTCAGGCAGCGATCTGAAATCGACAAGCTCGCCGGCCTCCAGAACCATGATGCGATGGGCCACTCGCAGTGTCGAAAGACGATGGGCGATGATCAGGGTGGTTTTGCCTTCGGTGATCCATTGCATGTTGGCCTGAATTGCCTCTTCGCTTTCGACGTCGAGCGCGGAAGTTGCCTCATCAAAGATCAGGATGCTGTGCGGCTTGAGCAAAGCGCGCGCGATAGCAAGCCTCTGCTTCTGCCCCCCGGAGAAGTTTGCTCCATTCTCGGCGATGACCTCGCGGTAGCCTTGGGGCAGCTTTGCGATGAATTCATGCGCGCCTGCTTGCCAGGCGGCTGCTTCTATCTCGGCCATACCGACGAGCGGGTTGGTCATGGCGATGTTGTCAGCGACCGTCCCCCGAAACAGAAAATTCTCTTGCAGGACGACACTGGACATCGAGCGAAGGGCATGCAGATCCCATTGTCGTGTGTCGCGCCCGTCAATCCGCACCTCACCCGACTGAGGTTCATAGAGGCCCTGAACCAGTCGCGCGATCGTGGATTTTCCGGAGCCGGAGCGGCCCGTTATGCCAATGCACTCACCGGGCTGGATCTCGAAGCTGATCCGGTTCAGAGCGGGCTTGTAACGTCCTGGAAACTGAAACGTCACATCGTCAAACACGATATGGCCCTGACCACTCTGCGCCGGCTGGGGATCTCCACCATCACGCTCTGCAGGTTCGTGCATCACCCGGCCGAGCATCTGCGCCGCCAGTTTCATGCGCTGGTATTCGTGCACGAGTTCCGAGAGGTTTTTCAGAGGATCCGTGACTTGGTTCGAGAGCATCCGGAATGCGATCAAGGCACCCACGGTGAGGTGACCTGCGAAGACCATGGTCACACCGACCCAGAGCACGATCACGGTCCCGATCTGGTCAATCACCTCAACCGCTGCACTCACAATCGCATTCATGCGGCGGAGCCTGAAGCCGGCATCGACGGCCCGGACAGATGTTTCGTTCCAGAGCTTGCCAAGCTTTGCTGCAAGACCGAGCGACTTGACTGTACCGATGCCGGAGATTGTTTCGACCAGGATGGTTTTGCGCTCGCCCTCCGTCTCGTAGAGAATGTTGAGCTGGCGATAATAACTGCGCAGAAACGCTGCAATCGTGCCTGCCATCAAGAGCCCCGTGGCGATCACGATTGCCGCCAGTGCTGGTGAGTAGAGAAGTGCCAGCACTGGCAGGAAGATGAAAATGCCCGTCACTTCAATGAACGCGAAAAGCACGCGCCCGGTCACGAACTCTCTCAGTTGATCCGCTTGCTGAATATTGTTGGTGATCACTCCGGCAGTGTTTCGTTGGAAAAACCCCATCGGCAGCTTCAAGAGGTGTCGGAACGTCTGGGTTGCCGTCAGGATGTCCAGCTTCGCAGCGACATGGCTGATCATGTAGTCGCGCAGAAACTTCAAAAGGCCATCGAAGAGGATCACGACGATCACGCCAATTGAGATGGCCATCAAGGTGAGTTCGGCTTCATTCGGCAAGACTTTGTCGATGACCGCCTGAAAGAAGAGGGGGATCGCGAGGCCAAGGGTATGGACGACGACAATCGCCACAGCGATTGATCCGGCCAAGGCTTTGCGGCGCAGAACCTGCCCTAGAAACCATGTCAGTGTGAAGTCACGCCTCGTCTCTACGACGTCTGGGCGGCGTACAAATCCAAGGACGATCCCGCTCCACCAAGCCTCGACTTCCGCCTTGCCTTGGATCTCTGTCTCGATGTGACCTGTATTCTGGTTTCGCCGGGCGACCAGAATGGCCTCCTCGAGGAGCTCGCGCGTCTCGATCTGCCCGTCGGGACCCGAAACTTCGGCCACTTCACCGCGGCCAAAGTACCGGACCACGACCAGAGGCGTAAAGCCTTTATCCAGAAAGAGGCAAGGCCATCCAAACTGGATCCCGTCGATCTGCTCCCAGCTCAAGCGAGCGCTGACCAACCGCCCCTCACCTAACGCGACAATCGCCGCGGCCTTCTCCCAACTGATATCTTCATCGCTGCGCAAAAGGTTGATCGCCTCACGCACGCGACTGACCGGGTAGCCCTTCTCAAGCATCAGCTCGGAAAGAAGCCACAGGCTGTCAGCGCGCAGAGAGCGGGGGGCGCTGGGTGATGCGAAATGCTGTTGCCACATGCCTGCCACTTAGAAACCACATCCAAGAAGAAGGTGCTGAGGCGTTGTCAACACGGCCCAAATGCTTCAAGAGGTCAAAACAGGTAAAATGCCTTATAAATTCCGTAGATTGCAACACCGAGGGCAGCCCAAAATCCAGCACTTTCCGCCGCACTGGAGTTATACTTGAAATGAGGATCTGGAACTAGAGAATCAACGAGTGACTTCCTCTTGAAACCAAGACGGGCTGCGATGCCTGTACTCATCATAAAAGCAAGGAATATCGTAAACAAGAATGGCCAAAAAAATTTACTCCCGCCTACCCGCCAAGCATCAATAGTGCCGTGAAGAAATATGAGAATTATTACAAACATACCCCAAAGGACCTTCATAAAACGACGGTCGTCTGTTTCCACAAACTGTGCGCCACTCAGGAGCGAGTTTCGATACGGCAGCAGTAACCCTCGTACAATAAAGTTATGATCTGTGCGAAGCACGGTTTTTATCAACCGATCCTGAAACTCTCGCCACAAGGTAACTTCTCCCCTTTATCGAGGTCGTTCATCGATTAAATGCTGAAGAGCCAACTGAAATCACCCAGTCAGCAGCACGACCGATACCAGAACCTACGAAACGGCTTCCTGACGCAAGGTAGGGTTCCCATTGGCCTAATGTTCCCTCAATGGCGTTATCAATTTTTCTATTCAGCGACAAATCTTCATACATCATTCCAGCCCCCGTGCCAGCTGCCGCGCCCACGACGGGTGCGGCGGCCGCGGCTGTCCCCCCCGAGACACCGGCCGTTAACAGGCCAATACCAAGACCCACACCCCATGACACGGCGACGTTATCTGCTCTTTTCAACGCACCGGTCAGACCCGCGAAAAATCTGTCATACGCATCACCAGACGAGGCACGCCCTTCTGCGATTCCATGAACAAGCGGATCCACCGCCATTAAAACGCCACCAATTGCCTTTGGCGGGCTTACTGCAGTCGCCTTGGCAGCCCCAGCTTGTAACGCTTTGGTAGACGCTGCATTACTGCTGAACGGATGGTTCGACACCATTTTCGCAGGGTCAGCGAAGCCGAGACGGGAAGCAAGGCTGCCTTCCCCCCTCAAAGCACTCGCATAATCGGCGCGTGTGGGGAAACCAGACGGTCCAGGCAATCTGCCAGCGTTTCCAGTCGTCAGGATAGTTGCTGCCGTCTGTCGAGCCTGCCAGCCAGCATACCTTGCTGCACCACTAAAGCCAGCGGCGCCAGCTGACAGAACTTCAGCTGAAGCTTTTGCGACCTGTTCACCACGTGTCAATGGCGTGATCTGCATTGAAGAGGTGTACCGAGACGCCTGTACTCGGGCGGCAACTTGGTCACTCATTGATGAAGGCTGGGGAGGGATGGACCGCGAAGCTGCGGGCACCATAGTTGTTGAAGGGCTGGTATTTGGCTTCGTCTGCATCGACGAGGTATACTGCGACACCTGAGCACGAGACACGGGCTGACTGTTGCCGGAGGAAGCCGGCGCGGCAGCAGTACGCGCAGGCGTAGCTGCGGCTGGGGTCGTTCGGGCGCTGGCAGCGGGAGCCTTGTTGGGCGGAGATGAAGGTGCGGACGTCACAGATGCCGGTCTGTTGGCGCTCGGCGTTGTCTGCATCGACGAGGTATACTGCGACACCTGAGCACGAGACACGGGCTGGCTGTTGCCGGAGGAAGCCGGCGCGGCAGCAGGGCGCGCAGGCGTAGCTGCGACTGGGGTCGTTCGGGCGCTGGCAGCGGGAGTCGACGGCGCTGGGGACTTGCTGGGGGGAGATGGAGGTGCGGATGTCACAGATGCGGGTCTGTTGGCGCTCGGCGTCGTCTGCATTGAAGAAGTATGCTGCGACACCTGCGCCCGCGACACGGGCTGGCTGTTGCCGGAGGAAGCCGGCGCGGCAGCGGGGCGCGAAGGCGTAGCTGCGGCGGGAGCCGACGGCGCTGGTGATCTGCTTGGAGCGGTTGAAGGCGTGGTCTTGGACGGGGATGCCTGTGCAGTCTTACCGGACGAGGGACTTGACGAACTCTTGGAGCTCGAACTGCTTGAAGACGACTTGCTTCCCGAATTACCGCCCCGCGACATAATGCGCCCCCCTTTTCAGGTTGAATCAAAGTCTTTTCTGCATCCTTAAGATTAAAATAGCGCGCGCAACACACGTCAAGTAGTTTGCTCTTCTGTTCTTCCCGCGCAATAGATATTAATTATTATAGTTAATTAAAATCTGCAATTTTAGCCCCTCCTCTATATGGCCGAGGCAGCATATCCGTCATTGCCCAAGATTATGCCCCTCAATACCACAGCTCAACTGATCGTCACTGCTCCCCCTCAAAACCCCTCCGGAATAACAAACATCTCCGCCCCCCGCCCCCATGACTTGACGGGCGGCTCGCAGTAACCGCTTTGGATTTGGTCACTAGCGACGCGGATGCAGTAGCGCCCATTGCAGCTGTCCCATTGCAGCCCGCCGATCTGGTCGCGCAATTCAACAATCTGGGTATTGAGGGCAACGATGGTTGCTCGTCTCGCTTCGATCGCCTGGTCGAACTGGCGCAACTGATCGCTGGCGGCGACCAGGGCGGCGCGACTGTCGGCCACGGCCCAGCGGGTGGTAAAATGCGTAGCAAGGCCGAGGATCACGCACACGGCCGCCACGATCACGAACAGGCCGGCGCTGTACCAATTGACGCTTTTGCGGATGCTGCCGACGCTGGCGGCGGCGGCTTCCAGATCGCGGGCGAGGGGCGCTGCGGCGTCAGAGATGGGCTTGGCGGCACTGGTGGCGAGACGACCGACCACGTCCTGAACGGCGCTGGAGACGGAGGTCTTCAACATGTCGGGGAGGGTCTCGATGCTGGCATCGAGCGCCTTGTGGCTGGCCATGCGCGCGGCGATGTCGCGCTCCAACGCGTCGGTCAGCGCGCGGACGGCGTCCTGATGCTGCTCGGCCACGACCATCAGGGCGTAGAGCTTTTCCTCAGATGTCTGCTGCATGGTTTACCATCCCATATCAAATCCACCGCGGTCGCGGCTCTTGTCGTCGCGGGCGACGCCGCGATCCGGTTGCTTCTGCTCGGCGCGGGTTCGGTCCTGCTCCGGCGAGGGGGTGAGGGTTGGGGTCTGCTCCTGCGCGCTGCGGGACGGCTCGGCCACCGGACGGGAGCGGAGATCGAGATCACGGGCGGGAACGCCCGCCAGATGATTGCGGATGCCCTCGGCGAGGGAAACGCGGTCCGAGAGGACAAGGCCGTCCTCACGCCGCAGTCGGGTGCGCAGAAGATCGGCCAGCTGGGGATCGCGGTCGAAGGCTCTGATCTGGTCGAGAATGCGGGGCAATGTGGACTCCTGCTCGACCCCGGTGAGACGGGGCCAATCGCTGCGGATCCGGCGGATAAGGTCGAGGGCGCTGTCCGCGCGGGCGGCCCGGAAGCGCGCGCGGACAGCGTCCTTGCCCGCCTTGAGGCTGGCGTCGAAAGTGGCATCGCGGGCCGGGGCGGGCGAGGCCTCAAAGGCGGTCCGACGCGCCTGCAGGGCGGCACGAGCTGCGGCCTTGCCTGCTGCGATCTCCTCGGGGGAGGGAACGGCGCGCGCGGAGGGCGCTGCAGACAGATCGGCAGACACCTCGGCGGGCTGCGCGACAGACGGCTCAGCCGATCCGGCCTCCCGCGACACCGCCGCCTCCGGCCCTGCCACAGCCACAGCGCGCAAACTGCCCCAGACCAGGCTGATGCCCGCGCGCAGACGCTCCACCGCCCGGATGGCAAGATCGAGAATGCGGGAGATCCGGGCCGGATCGATGTGCCCCTCCGGTGCGGGAGCGGCGATGTCGCGCCGCTCGGCATAGTCGAGGGAGGTTTCCTTGAGGCGGGCGCGGGACCAGCGCTGCACCAGATGACGCAGCGCACGGGCCTCGTCGAGCGCGGCCACGCCCGTATCGGCAGCCCATGTGTTGCGCAGGACATGACGCCCGTCCGGCAGGGTCACCTCTGCCTGCCCGATGCAGCTGAAGCGCACCTGATCGCCGGGCGCCACACCGGCCTCGGTGATGGCCCGGCGCAGATCGATCCCCCAGAGCGTGACCTCATGCCCATCGGCCTGCCGCAAGGTCGCCTGATAGCTCGCAGGCGCACCCGGCTCATGCTGCCAGGGGGCCACCCCATGCGAGACCAGCACCCCCGGCGGCGCGGCGGCGGCGAACACCTGCACATCCTCGCGGTGCCGGGTCAGCGCCACATAGGCCAGATGCCGGTCGAGACCCTCGGAGCCGAGCACGAAGGCCCGGTCCACCGTCGCCCCCTGCGCCTTGTGGATGGTGACGGCATAGCCGTGATCGATGGCGGCATAGCGGGCGGGATCTATCTCCACCTCCCGCCCCTGCCCTGCCCCCTCGGGACTGTCGATCCGGACCAGAATGCGCCCCGCCTCAACCGCCGCGACCGTGGCCAGCATCCCGTTGCGCACGCCAAGATCACGGTTGTTCTCACGGAAGAGCAACCGGTCGCCGGGGGCAAAACTGCGCAAGCCTTCGGTCGTGTCATAGTCGAGACCGGGGAGAAGATCGCCGCGCGCGATGCGGGCCGCCCGGATGGCCGCGTTGATGCCGCGAACGGCGGCGCGCTCATGGGCAAGCCCGAGACGGGTGCCGTCCGGATGCAGATCCATATCGGCGAGAAGCGCGGCAACGAGCGTCTCAAGGGCATCCTCGCGGGAGGCGGTGAGATGGATATGCCCGCGCGCGGCATAGGCCTGCAGGCCCTCCGCACTGCGCCCCTGCCCCAGATCGACCGAGGCGCTGCGCATCCAGTCGCTGCGCTGGCGGCGCACCCCGGACAACTCCACCGCCCCGGCCCGCTCGACCACGGCGCGGAAGGCAGCCCCGGCCCCGATGGGCTGCAACTGCTCGGGGTCTCCCACCAGCACGATCTTGGCACCGGCCTGCTCGAGGCGCGCCAGAACCCGGCCCAGCTGCAGGGAGCCAAGCATCCCGGCCTCGTCGAGCACGAAGACATGATCCGGCCCCGGCAGATCGCGCCCGAGCGCCCAGGACCGCTCCCAGGAGGCGATGGTGCGGCTCGGGATCCCGGCGCTCTCTTCCAGCCCCTCGGCGGCCTTGCCCGCGAGCGCCGCGCCGATGACCTGATAGCCGGAGGCTGCCCAGGCCAGACGGGCGGTATCGAGCATGGTGCTCTTGCCGGTGCCCGCAAGCCCCACGACGGCGGCCAGACGCCCCGGCGCCGTGACATGACGCACCGCCGCGACTTGCTCGGCCGCAAGCTGCGGCGCATGGCCAAGGGCGGCAACAAGTGCCCGCTCGCGCACCCCGTGACTGCGCGCGCCCGAGAGCGCCACAGCGGCGCGCGCCAGAACCCGCTCGGCGGCCAGCAGGGTGCGGGTGGTAAAGCGCCCAGGCCGCACCTCACGCCCGTCCTCGCCCTGCTCGGGCGGGGCCAGCTGCACCAGCTCGTCACTCGCCATGGCGCGCAGGAGAATGCGCTGGAACGCGTCGGGATCATCCACGGCGCGGTGCAGGGCCCGCGCAACATCGCGCCGGTCAAAGACAGAGCGCTCGGCAGAGACCAGCCGCAACAGATCGGACGGGTCCGCCTCCAGTTGCCGGGCATTCTGCGCAGCCGCTACCGGATCAAGACTGCGCCGGTCCGCCTCCAGCCCCCGGCGCAGAAGACCGGTGGCCGCCACACCCAGATGCTCGGTCGGCTCGATCTCCAGCCCACGATCGGCATGGGAGCGGGCATCGACGGTGATGTCGAACCCGGCGCAGGCGAGATGGAGGTTGGTGATCTCGGCCACACGCTCGCGCAGGGCGCGGATCTGCTCGCGGGCCACGGGCAGGCCCTCGGCGCGCAGATCGGCATCGGCGCGCTCAAGGTCCGACTTGGCAAGAAGCCCCTCGGGTCCGACCCGCCGGGTGGTGAGCAGAAGATGGGCGTGATGGTTGCGGATATCGGTCTCGCCTGCGGGGCTATGGATGGCCAGATCGACGGCGACGCCGAATTGGTCGGCGAGGTCCTGGGCGATGGCACGGGCGAGAGCGAGACGGCCGGCGGCGTCCAGCTCATGGGGCAGCGCGATCTCGACCTCCCGGGCGGTGCGGGCATCGGAGCGGCGCTCCGCGGCCTCGGCGGCATTCCAGAGGGTGTCCCGATCGAGCGCCCAGTCCGCCACACCTGCCATGGCGCGGGGGAGGAGGATTTCGGCATGGACGACCCCTGACCTGCCGCGGAAGTCATGGGTGAGGCCGTCGCGCTGGTTCACGAGGCGGGCGGCGGCGCGATAGGCGGAGGCGGCGACCGCGGAACGACCTGCGGATCGTGAGATCGGTTTGATTGCGCAGTGATAGATCGCCATCGCCACGACATACTCAAACCTGAGTTGACTCGCAACTCGTAAGTGCGCCCTTAATACTTCGGGATCTCGGCTGACGCCAGAGCCGTCCTGCACTTCTGCACACATCCATCTTGACCCGGACCGCGCTGCGCACGATCCTGCCCGCAACCGCGCGCCCTGACCCGGGATGGCTCCTGATCGCAGGAAACGGGCCGGCAGGAATAACCCTCACGCGACCAGCACAGGACCGCCGCAATGCCGCGCAAGAGCCTCGAAGAGCAGATCGCCCAGCTCGACGCCCGCCGCAAAGCGCTGCTGGCGCGCGCGGCAAAGACAGCCCGGGCGGCAGAGACCCGCCGAAAGGTGCTCTTGGGCGCCTGGATCCTCCATGAGATCGAGCATGCGCCCGATCCCGACGGCACCCGGCGCGGGCGCATGGCCGAGAGCCTCGACCGCTTCCTGACGCGTCAGAGAGACCGGGACCTGCTCGCAGACCTCCTGCCCCCTCTCGCAGGGCCTGCAGGAGGGCCGCCAAGCGCCGCTACGGGGGCAGCAGTCCCCCAAGGAAGGGCACAGCCCGGCTTTGGGGCCACGGGAGGCCCCAGCACGGCGCTCAGCACGCGCCAGAGCGTGGCAGAGGGGATTGGGGTCTCCAGGGCCGCTGGAACGCCCTCCGCCGCGCCCTCTGGCAGCGGCATGGTCACTGGCGCGGGCACCAGCACGGGGCAGACATGACGGCCGCCGCCCCCTCCCCTGCCCTGCCGCATGGGATCGGCCCCCACGAGGGCCGCGAGCGCGCCCTGCTCCTCGCTGGAGACAAGCACATTGCCTACTTCTCCGGACATGAGCCGGATTGGCTGCCGGACTTCATGGCGGCCTGTTCTGACGCCTTCGGCTGGGTGACGTGGCAGGATGCGTTCCACGAGCGGGTGTTCAGCAGCCATGTGGTATTCCGGCGCGGTCACGAAGAGCGCGCCGAGGAACTGATCGCCCTTCTCACGGCCAGTCCTGCCCGCTGGGATGCAGTCTATGAGCGCCGGATTGGCGAACTGCTGTCCTATAGCCCTGCAGAGATCGATGCTTGGATCACATGGATCATGCGCGAGAGATGAACAGGCTCCCAGCACCGTAAGCGCCGCTCTCCCATCCGGACCCGAGCACAACGACGAAAAGACCCGCCTATGAAAATGCCGCCCTACCCGCGCAAGACCTTCGGCAAGAGCCTGCGCAAGATCTGCGAGCGCCTCGACCTGCCCTTCGTGAAAACCCGCCTGGGCAAGATCCGCAACGCAAAGGGCAGAAAGCGGAAAGGGTCGGTCGCATAACGCTGGGGGGTGCCACGTCGACCGTGTCCGGCATGCTCACGGGTTGGCATGTGCGCGGCACGCTGCAGCATGCGCAGCCTGTTCATGGCATGCTTTGGGTTGGACTAGGCGACCAGCTTTGCAGCTCTTGTGGCATGCTTTTCTACACATCAGCTCTGTCTGGGAAAGGAGCCTTATAGAAGTTATCCACAGGCACAGGTGTTAAAGTTGTGTTAGAATCTGTGTTAAGCTGGGACTGATGATGTGACCGCCCCCCGACGGCATCAATGTGCCAGAGTGGGTCTGC
>JACVZW010000091.1:0-9718 GCA_014654775.1 Paracoccaceae bacterium
GGTGGATCGTGTTCTTGCCCCGGCGATTGTCGCACAGCGCCGCTGAAGCCAGATCAGACAGCCCGAGCGCGTCATCCATCTCGCGCATCACCAGAAGGCCACCGTCGGAAGTGATCTGCGCGCCCCGGAACTCCAGCCGCACGCGAGGGTCGAAATCGACCCGATCTGCCCGCTATAATCCCGCACCCTCTGGGTGATCCATAAAACAAACCTCGCGTAGCCTTCAACGCCATGATTTATATCGAAGATACCATGGTCAGGACAGCAAAATCAGAAATTTACTTGGGGAATATGGGTTATGATGAGTTCCTGGAATCACGGCCCTCGGGCAAGTGAAGGCTGCTCTGCATTACCTTTCTAGAAAATGGGATTGCGGCCCGCACAAGAATGCCCTTTTCGGCCTAACGTAGAAGGGTAATCAAGGAAAGGGCGGCCCTAAAACTTGGATCGCCCCATTAAAGTCCGGTTGACGGAAGGATTTTGAAACCCACAATTTGAACGTGTGTCAGCTGTCGGGGGGAATCGTGCGCGCCGCCTACCTGTTCGAAGTCCGGCAGATTCAGCGATACATCCTGTCCACCGGAAAGCTGCGCGACGCCAGCGGTGCGAGCGAACTCATCGACGGCCTCTGCAATGATGACGGCGCGGCGGACGGGCCGAGCGTGGGCGGAATTGCCGGAGACCTGATCGGGCATCTCCTGAAGGATCCGGTGGTCTATCGGGCTGCGGGTGGGGCGCTCGATCTGACTCATGGCAGTCTGGAAGCCCTGCGCCAATTCCGGGCGGCATTCCGTCTTGAAATCGTGCGGCGTGCTCCGGGGCTGGTGTTCTCGGATGCGGTGGAAAGCGGTGGCACCGATGACGAGGCCCGGGCGAAGGCGCGCAATGCGATGTCGGACGGGGGCCCGATAACCGGCGTCCGGCTGCCTCTGGGTTCGCCCATCGTCCGGCCTGCGCCACGGTCGGGGGGGAATCCAGCGATCCTTCAGGACCGCGCTCCGAACGGGCGCTGTGTGATCACCAACGAATACGCTGACCTCGCGACCCTGATGGCACGCGCCTATCTCGAGGACGGGCGCGAAGGTCTGGCGGCCAAGTTCCTTCCGGGCACATCCTCGGGCAAGGGCCTGAAATGGCCGACGGTTTTCGCGATGGACGACGATTCGCGGTCGGCCAGATCGAAGCGTACGGTGGTCTTTCCGTTCCGCCCGAAGATGATCCCGCGGATCGCGGTCCTGCATGCCGATGGAAACGGGATGGGGGCGATCTTCTCAAGGGCGGTCGAATTGGCCCATAAACCGGGTGCGGATCAGGGCAGCGTGCGCAAGCTGTCGCTCGCTCTGGCTGCGGCGACCCGGGATGCCGTACGGAAGGCGATGGAGCCGGTGACCGCGGCAGAGATCGATGGGGTCATACCCGCACGTCCGATCGTGCTGGGTGGCGATGACGTGTCGCTGATCCTGCGGGCCGATCTGGCCCCCGGGTTCGCGCTGGATTTCACTCGGGCTTTCGAGGAACTGGCCACGGAAGCCGTAAAACCGTTCGACGTCCTCGAACCCGGAAAACGGATGACGACGAAAGTGGGGTTCGTGACGATCGGGGCGAACCAGCCGTTCAACCAGGCCTATGCTCTGGCCGAAAGCCTTGCCTCCAGTGCCCGGTCCCCGAGTGAAAGCCGAATTGCCTTCCACCGCATTGCCGGAGCCACCATTGCCGGGAGCGCGTCCGAGCTGGCCGAGGACGGCTTGGGCGCGGGAGGCTACATGCTGTGGCGCGCTGCCCATTCGCGGGAGGATTTCAAACGGCTGATCGTGCTTTCGGAAACCCTCGGCCATGAAGATGTGGGCAGGGGCGGATTGCGGCGTGTGGCTGAACTCCTCAAATCCGATCACGGACGGGCAAAGGACGTCTACGAAAGAGCGCTCGTTATCCTTCGCGACCGCAATGCTACCGTCGCGGCCGAACTGTCGAAGGCGCTTGCCGACTTGGGGATGGACGGCCTTGACGCGCGCCCGGGGACCAGTGGCCCGACATGGTGCCCACTGCTGCAGGCGCATGACCTGTCCCACATTTTCGGGAGGGCCGCGTGATGCATCTGAAGTTCCGTATTCTCTCGTTCTGGCAGGTCGGCAGCGGCGCGGGGTCGATGGGCACGTTCGACAGCCGCGCTGCCCGGGATCCTGACGGGTTGCCTGTCATCCCCGGGCGGCAGGTCAAGGGCCTGTGCCGCCAGGCTGTGCATGAAGCCGAGGCCATGCAACTTCCCGGGGTGCCGGACGGGACGGCGAACCGCCTGTTCGGCACACGCCTGCCCCTTCAGTCCAGAGGCAGAGATCGTGGACGGAGCAGTAGTGCCGACGAGGATCCCTTGCCTGGTGTCCTGCGTTTTTCTGATGCGCAGCTTCCCGAAGTGACGCGGTCTGCGCTGATTGGACAACCGGGTCGGATCGCGGCTCTCTACTCTTCCGTACGCTCGACCTCGATGACGGAAAAGGGCATCGCGCGCCCTCATTCACTGCGGTTCGACGAGGTCGTCATCCCCCTGGACATGATGGCCGAGGTGGCCCCCCTTGGGCCAGGTGCTGGGGATTGGCAGACGGCGATCCGCGCCGCGCTGCCCATGTTGAACGCCATCGGTTCCGGCCGTACGCGCGGCTTGGGGCGGGTCATCGTGACGCTGGAGGGATGACCGTGGCAACCGCATGGATCCGCATCGATCTTCTTGAGCCGGTGATTGCCTCGGTCGGAACGGCGACCGCCGCCACGGCTCAATCCCTGCCATTCCTGCCGGGCGGAATGCTCTGGGGGGCGCTCGTCTCCGAGGCCTATAGTGGCGGCGCTTCCCACAGGAAGATACTGGACGACCACCAGGGAACGCGGCTGCGGATCGGCGATGCCCTTCCGACAGTTGATGGCGGTGCCAACCTGAGCCTGCCCGCCCCTCGGTCCCTGCATCGCAACAAGGACACCGGCACGTGGGTCGACTGGGCCGGACCGGAGGCTCAACGGGCTGCGGGCTACAAGCAGGCCAAGATCATGCAGATCGGGCCCGGCAGCGGTCTGCGCGAGGTTCATGTGCGCATGGTTAACACCCAGCGAACCGCGATCCATCCAGAAACGCTTCGTGCGGATGACGGGCAATTCTATAGCCTGCAAGCCATCGCGGCCGGGCAGTCCTTCCTCGCGCGGCTGGATGGCGACGATGCACTCGTCAACGACGCCGTGGTCGCCCTGTCGGGGGAACGGTTTCTGGGACGGTCGCGCAGCGCGGAGTTCGGCAAGGTCCGCATTGGACGCGCGGAAACTCCGCCACTGCCACCGCAGGGAATGGGGTCCGCGATCTACCTGTGGTGCCTGTCCGACATCGCGGCGCATGACCGCCATTACCGGCCGACGGAACGGCCAGACGACCCTGCTTTGGACGGGTACCAGGGCTTCTTTGGAGGGGCCATCGACTGGTCTCGCAGCTTCGTGCGGCACCGCATCTATTCGCCCTACAACGCCCACTGGAAAGCGCGTCAGCCCGAGCGTCTGGTGATCGAGCGGGGTTCGGTGATCGTGCTGGAGGACGGCATCCCCGCGGGCCTGCATCACTTCGGCCTTTATCAGGCGCAGGGCCTGGGCCTTGTCCTTGCCTGCACCCGGCCGCCGCTGGAGACGGTTGCCGCCTGGACGGCCGCGGCGCCGGGACAGGAGTTCCGGGTCGTGGATGCGCCCAAAGGGCTTCTGAAAGATGGCGCCGCAGATCTGGTCGCCTTCCTTGATGCGAAGGCCGGGGGCACCGCCGGTGACGCCGCAGACCGGGACGATGTGGACGCGCTGATTGTCGAGTGGTTCAGTCACTATGCGGCCGCCGAGAAACTCGTGGGCGCGCGCTGCGGCCCGAAACCCTCGCAATGGGGTGCCATCGCGCAGATGGCGTCGGGCAAGGTTTGGGCCGAACTGAAGGCGGCCGCAGATCCGGGGCGCGAAAAGGAAAGCATGGCTTGGCAGGCCCGTTTCGACCTTGGGAGCCAGGGAACCTTTGTCACGGCTCTCTTGCACATGCTGGGGCCGGAAGACGGAAGCCCTGCAGCCGAAGGCCGCGTGAAGAAGGTGAAGCTTCTGGCCCACGGCCTGCGCCGGAAACTCGTTAGCGAGAGGTTCTTCGATGGAGCGTAAGGTGATCCTGCTGCGCGTCACGCTGCAGGCGCTGGCGCCGCTGATGATCGCATCGGGGGAGGAGGACGCGCTGCATGACGTGCTTCTGGTCCGCGATCCGAACGATCTTCCGACGATCCCGGCCACCTCGATCGCGGGTGCGCTTCGCGCCCGGATCGGGGACCGGCACAATGACTGGTTCGGCTCCGAAACGCCGGAGCGTCGCCAGCGGAGCGCGGTGACCTTCACCGATGGGCTCTTCCACTGGTCAGACAACCTGCTGCGGGACGGAATGGTGCTGGGGGAGGCGCGGGCGGCCTTGGCCCGGGATCCCCTATGCCGCGAGGTCCTGGGCTCGGCCGACCCGGTCATGCGGCAGCATGTCCGCCTGAGCGCACACGGAGTCGTCGACGGATCGGGCAAGTTCACCCGCTCGGCCGTCCCGGCAGGTGCACGGTTCACCTTCGAGGTCCGCACCTCCTTGGCAGAGGCCGCGGACGAGATCGAACGGCTGGTAAAGGCCGGGATATGGCTTGGGGGCGCAACGCGGTCGGGCTATGGCCAGATGGCCTGCGTCGCGCTGGGACGTGAAGACCTGACGCTGCCGCGCGACATGGCGCGATGGACGGCCATCGTCACCAAGGACATCGGCACGGAAAGCGCGATCCGGACGCGCCCGGTCGAAGGCTCGAAGGTTTCGTCGACCTGGACGATCGGCGGAAGGATCGAGGGCACCCTGCTGATCGGAGCCGAAAGCGGCACCCTGGAGGAGGATCGCGTCCCTTGGCGCGAACCGCGGATCCAGTGGACCGGCGACAGGGGAAGCTTCCAGCGCAACTGCCTCGTGGTCCCTGGAACCTCGATCAAGGGGCCGATCCGGCACCGGACCCTCTTCCATCTGCGGCGGCTGAAGGTCGCCCATGCGGAGGAAGTCAATGACGACCTTTTCGGGTCAGTTGCCTCGGAAGCCGGGGGCGCGGCGGGCAAGCTGCGGTTCCACGACGCCCCGGTCGACGACGTGCGGGAGATCGTGCAGACGCATGTTGGTCTTGACAGGTTCACGGGAGGTGCCCGGCGGGGGGTCCTCTTCACCGACCGGATGCTCTGGCAGCCCCAGCTTGCCGTCCGCATCGACGAGATTACCCCGGGCTCCCTGTCCCTCGACCAGCGCCTGGCGCTGGCCGCGACGATGGAGGACCTCCGGCGCGGGCTGCTGGGGATCGGCGCCGAATGGGGCGAAGGTGCGGGCATCTTCGGCACCATCGAGACATTCGTGATCCCCGATATCGGGGACAAGGCGGAGGCCGGAAATGCAGCCTGACGATCTGATCGCCATCCTTGGCATCGCCTCCGGATACCGGAAGGGCGCCGTCCGCATTGACAGCGGCACCGCGTCAAGCAATGCCGAGATCGAGGACCTGGTCGCCGAGATGTATGGACAGTCCGCTTCGGGTTGGATTGCCCGGCAATCCGGCATCGAGGACCGCCCCGGCCCCCTGCGGGCCGACCTCGGCTCGATCCTAGAGGCGGAACTCGGCACTGCCGCCGAGACGCTGCAACTCCGGCGTATTGGCGATGGCTGGGGTTGGACCCGGCTGGTCGAGACCGGGGACGGCGGGATGCTCGTCGACGAGGTGGAACTGGCTGCAGTCGGGGGCCGCTCGGCCCTCTACCGCCGCTATTGGGCACTTCCGGACACTGGCGCGGCAGAGGTCACGACCTGCCGCCTGATCTCGGTCCGGACCCTTGGGGAGGAAACATGATGTCCGCCAGTGTTGCCGTTACCGCACCCTACAACTTCGTGCCCCTGTCCGAGCACGTCTGCATTGCCAAGGACCTCGATCCGGCGCTCGAGGGCATCCCGAGCCAGGATCATCCGGTCGAAGGTGGCCTGAGCGGGAGGATCGACCTGACATTGACCGCCCATTCCCCCATCCTCGTCAACTGGTCCGAGGGGAGCGACAATCCGAAACGTTTCGGCAGCATCGACGGCGTGCCCCACATCCCGGGATCCAGCCTGCGCGGCATGGTCCGGAATGTCCTCGAGATCGCCAGTTTCGGCCGCATGGGCTTCGTGGATGATGCGCGGACCAGCCTGAGGGACCTGAACGCCGTCACCGACTACCGGAGCAATTTCACCAGGACACACGGTGCCAAAACCTACGAATCGACGGTCTTCGGTGGCTGGCTTCAGATCGTGGATGGCCGAGCCGTCCTGATCCCGTGCGACTATGCGCGGGTCGATCACCAGGACACGCTGAGCAGTCTGTCGGTCCTGCGGAACGAGGGATTCCGGAAACGGCTGGAGTCCAGCACGCTTGACACCACGCTCGCGGAGAATGTGCAGAGAGTGTTTCTTGAGGGGACGGCTGCATCGTTGGACTGCTCCCTCTGGGTCGATGACAGCCCCCAAGACTGCCCACCAGGCGCGAGCACCCTCAGATACAGGAAGGCTGCCCCGTCTGCGGAAACCCTATTGCCGGGGCCCGCCACGAGGAAGTCCGGAACACTGGTCTTCACTGGGATGCCAAGCGCCAAAAAGCGCATGGAATTCTTCTTCTTTGACGAGAAGACGCCCGAAAACCTTCCTGAAGAGGTCATGTGTCTTTTTCTGGATGTCCATGAACGTCAGGAAAAGGTCAGCCCGACATGGCGCTGGCGCCAGGCAACGCTGGTTGCAGGCGGGCGCGTTCCCGTGTTCTTCATCCGTGACGGAGGACGCATCCGGCAGATCGGCCTGTCGATGATGTTCAAGATGGCCTCGGAGTGCTCGATCCACAGCGTGATCGCCAACACATCCCGAGAGCACCTGTCCGGAAACGACACGCCGCGGATCGACCTCGTGACCCGCATCTTCGGGCGGATCGACGGCGGTTCGGCGACGACAACCGCACCGGGCCACGGGTCCTTCCGCTCTCGCGTCTCTTTCGGCTGGGCAGGAGCGGTCGCGAACACGTGGCGCGAAGGGCGTGAGATCAGCGTGCACCTGCAGAGGCCGAAACCCGGCTACTTTCCCAGCTACATTCGCCAGCATGACCTCGCCGACACGCGCGGCGACCGTCTGGTGATGCTCGTCGACAAGGGCACCGACAACCCGGGACGCAACACCTACGCTGCCTATCGCACCTACATGAACTGGTCCGGGAAGCCCAAGGGACAGGAGATGATCAGGGGCTGGAAGCGCTATCCCGTCCTCAACAACCGCAATCCGCATCTACCGGCGGCGGGATCGGAAGCGTCCGGCCTTGTGCCGATCGAGGCCGGACCGGCGGGAAATCCCCGGTTTACGGCCTGCGTACGGTATCACAACCTCCACCCGGTTGAACTTGGGGCACTGATCTGGGCGTTGACCTGGGGAGGAGACGCCTCCCTTCGCCACTCCCTGGGGATGGGTAGGCCGCTTGGATGGGGACAGCTTGGCATCACTGCCGATCTTTCGCTCGAACAGCGCGGTGCCGTGAACAGCTTTGAGGCCGCGATGGAGAAATGGGCGGCGGGAAATGCCATACGCGGTGGGTGGGCGCGTTCGATCCAGATCCGGCAGCTCAAGGCGATGGCTGACCCGGCCATCGGCGACCGCAACCGTAACCTCCTGAAGCAGATGGTCCTTGACCCAGGCAACAGTGTAAACGGCTTCGTCACGGCGAAGAAGCAGGGGCAAGTCCTGCCGGAATATGACTTGAAAGATGTCTCCGTGGTCACTGATGGTCCGAACCCGGCTCATGTTAAGGGGCTGGCCGAACTGAACGACCATCAGCAACGCGAGGCGAAGCAGTTCGTGCTCCCCGCTGTCGAAAGCTTCAAAGAGGCCGCAAAGACACGGCAGGACATAGCCGAGAAGGAACGGCACGACGCCGAGGCAAGGGCCAAGGCCGAGGCCGCCTCGCTAAACGCCGAGGTGTTCCCGCCGGGTGCCAAGGTTCGTATTGACGGAGGCAACGATGTCCGGATCGTCCTTCAGAAGGACGGCAACAACTACCGGATCGTTTCGAGACGTGCTGATGGCACTGGCCGGGAAAAGGTGAATGTTCAAAGGCTGACATACGCATGACCGCGCTGTTCGTCACGCGGCATCCCGGCGCAGTAGAGTGGGTGGCTCGGCGGGGGATCGGGGCGCGGATGGTGTCGCACCTTGATCCAGGTTTGGTACGGGCGGGGGACATAGTGATGGGCACGCTGCCGATCCATCTGGCCGCCGCGGTCTGCGCACGGCGCGCGCGCTATCTGCATCTGGAGATCGACCTGCCCGCCGAGGCGCGAGGCCGCGACCTGACGGCGGACGAGATGGAGCGTTTTGGTGCCCGGCTGACCGAATTCCGGGTGGAGCGGGTGGATCCATGAGCGAGCGCGACGCCCGCCGCGACCGGGTGCGTGGCCTAGGGGCTGCGAAGGCGGCCCTCTACATTGGGGGCGGCCTTGCGCTGGCGACCGTCTTCTCGAAGGCGCTGGACGTCTTCCTGACCCGGCTTTTCGAGTGGAACGACATCGCGTCGGCCCTGATCGCGGCGCTTCTGGTCGGGCTGGTGGCCTGGCTGTTCATTTACCGCAAGTCCGACAACCTCAGCCGACTTCTGCGGTCGGAGGCGCGGGAACTGGACAGCAACGATCTTCTACCCCGGCCCTACCTGGTGACCGGCCATTCGCTGTTCACCGGCGATACGCACGAAAAGGAACGGGCGTTGAACGCTCTGATCGAAACGATCCGCCCGGACATGATCCCCGACCTGTGCAAACCCCGTGATCCGCAGGACAACCCCCTCGGGCCGTGGCAACAGGGCTTGCGGATAATGCACTTCCTGCATGACACGGTGGGCGGGCCGCAGGCGAAGGGTGACCGACTGCGCAAGGTGGTGGTGATCGACAACGGGGGCACCTTCAAGGACGCGCAAGGCGGGCCAGGGACTCCGCAGGTGGCGGTGTTCGCGAACATGATCCGAGCCTGTTTCCCGGATGTCGAGGTGCTGGTGGTCCCCGAGGGTGCGGACCAGAAAAGGACTGACCTGCGCGTGGACCGGGTCTACAGCATCGCCCCGGACTACGAGACCTATGGTTACGTCACCACCGCCTTCGACCATGCCTTCGAACGACTGGAGCGTACCGATGGCGGTGAGCGCGAGCAGGTCGAGGCGGCGACTTACATCGACGTGACGCCGGGGCTGAAGATCTTCTCGATCGCCGCGGCGGTGCAGACGCTGAACCGGCGGGCGGTCTTTCTCTATGTCACCTCGGGCGACAACCGGCAGAAACAGGATGACCGGCCCGAAGGCTACCTGATCTTGGGCTATGACGCGGATGCGCAGTTTGATCTGGTGGGGAGCGGATGAACGCAACGCTTGATCAACCCGGCGCAACGGGACAGACTTTTTGCGTGCAAGGTCATTGCAGGCAACGATTCGTGGGCGGAAGGAGGTTAAGTGTCTGACAGAATGCAATTTTGCAAGGGTATGAGGGGCTTAGTTCCTAATGCTGCTTCTACGGGTGGGTTCATTCTGCGAGGAGTATGGGAAAAACGGAAGAGATTCATGGAGTTGCGAGGACGCAGTCTGAACCTCTTGTCCGCATGACAGCGGATTGAAAC
>JACVZW010000091.1:9818-13664 GCA_014654775.1 Paracoccaceae bacterium
GTCTGAACCTCTTGTCCGCATGACAGCGGATTGAAACTGGTGTTTGGGTGGGTATACAACTTACGCGTCTGAACCTCTTGTCCGCATGACAGCGGATTGAAACACATGACCCGGCGTGTAGGCAAGCAGTGTGGGTCTGAACCTCTTGTCCGCATGACAGCGGATTGAAACTCTTTTTTCTCCGTGGTGAGGGCAGCGCGGGTCTGAACCTCTTGTCCGCATGACAGCGGATTGAAACCGGCCTTGGTCGTAGCGCGTGGTGATAAAGGTCTGAACCTCTTGTCCGCATGACAGCGGATTGAAACTGACGTCAGGCTGACGCAGTTTGCTAGGAGCGTCTGAACCTCTTGTCCGCATGACAGCGGATTGAAACAAACCGGAGCCATGTTCGCCAGAGCAGGGAGTCTGAACCTCTTGTCCGCATGACAGCGGATTGAAACCTCCCGCGTGCGGTTGTCGCTGTCGAGGTTGGGTCTGAACCTCTTGTCCGCATGACAGCGGATTGAAACCAAGAATAAATGTCACCTCAAGCTTGAGGCGTGGGTCTGAACCTCTTGTCCGCATGACAGCGGATTGAAACCCGAGGTCCGACAGCGTGTCTGCGTAGTCCGTCTGAACCTCTTGTCCGCATGACAGCGGATTGAAACTCGCGACGACCCGCCATGGTGGCCGTCACACGGTCTGAACCTCTTGTCCGCATGACAGCGGATTGAAACACACACCTCGTCTCGGATGCCTCTGCGCTGGTCTGAACCTCTTGTCCGCATGACAGCGGATTGAAACGCGGCATCGGCGGCATCGGCGGCGAAGAAGGGTCTGAACCTCTTGTCCGCATGACAGCGGATTGAAACTGATCATGCCAACACCGACAATTCCCAACCCCAGTCTGAACCTCTTGTCCGCATGACAGCGGATTGAAACTCTTTCTGCCTCCTTTAAATTGGCGGCAGAGTCTGAACCTCTTGTCCGCATGACAGCGGATTGAAACATGAGGCCGCCGTAGGAATCATGGTTGAGCATGTCTGAACCTCTTGTCCGCATGATAGCGGATTGAAACGCAGCCAAAGCTGCTCGCGCTGCCACCCATGGTCGGCGTGCAGGTCTGAACCTCTTGTCCGCATGACAGCGGATTGAAACCCTTGGGCAGGGGGGCCGAGATACGGCCGGTCTGAACCTCTTGTCCGCATGACAGCGGATTGAAACTGCCAGGAACAGAGAGCCCCCGACCTTCAGCCCTTTCGGGTCTGAACCTCTTGTCCGCATGACGGCGGATTGAAACACGGCTTGGCGGGCGTGGGCGATGAAGCGGGTCCACACCCCTTGTCCGCATAACAGCGGCAGTGAGGCACCCTCTCCTCGGGCCAAGAAACGGTCAGAACAGCCAGTAGGCCTCGTCGGCCTCCATCGGAGGGCCGTCACCATAGACGCGACTGCGGGCCTCGCCGTACTCGGCTAGGACATAGACACGCAGGCTGTCGCCCTCGCCCAGTTCGGAGGCAATGCGTTGGGACAGAGCCTCGGCTCGGGCGCGGGTCATTCGCGCCTCGAACACGCTGTCCTGCACTCGGGTCGCGGCATCCTCCAGCAGGCCCGCCACTCTGCGGCGGCGGCGGTCGGATCGGATGTCGTAGGTGAAGACGGTCAGCATCTCACCCCGCGGCATCACGGCTCCATCAGGTAGGGTGTGAAGCGCGAGGGATCGCCGGTGCGCACCGCATCGGCCAGCCGCAGCGCCTGCCAACGCATCATCGGCCGCCAGGCCAGACGCTCCTCCCGGCCCGGCGCGTTCACGACCCGCGCCACCGCAGACTCATAGCCTTGGATAAGCGCCCGCCGACCCGCCGTGTCGATCTCGATGCGGCCTCGGCCCAGGCGGAACATCTCGGGGCGCAGGCGCCGCGCGCCAAATAGGAAGGCTGGCACCGCCTCGGTCAGCGGCGTGCGGAAGGGTTCCATCAGGTCCCAGACCAGCGCGGCTGCGCCATCCTGCGCGCTATGCAGGAAGGCGAAGCCGGGATGCAGCCCCGCCCCCGTCACCGCCTGCGCCATGTCACGTTCCAGAAGCCCGATCAGGAAGTTGACCGCGGCATTGGCGGGATCGGCGGCGGGCCGCGTGCGCCGGAACGGAACCGGAGCATCGGGTACAAGCCGCCCGAAGGCTGGCCACCAAACCGACGCCGCCTGTCCCTCAGCCCCCCGCAGCGCGGCGACCGACCCGTGCCCCGGAAGCCGCGCGAGCGCAAGCTTCAGCGTGGCCTGCGCCGCGACCAGCTCCGGCTCGGGAGATTCTTGTGTTCGGCGGAACAGCTGAGTGCGCATGTTGCGGATCCGCGCCGCGACCAGCGCTCGGGCGATTTCCGTAGCGAACCCCTCGTTCAGCACGGACCGCGCCTGCGCCAGCTGCAGCGCCGCCCGGTCAGTCGCCCTCGGCATCCATAGGCCCGCCGTCTCGCCCCCCGCGCCGGTGAGCGCCAAGGGTATACCGTGGTCCAGCGCGTGGCGCACCACGTCCCAGTCGATCTCCACCCCAGCGCAGATCTCGATCCGTCCCACCCGGGCCGGACCGATCCCCGCCAGCCGGTGCCCGCCTTCGGCCATTACCGCAAAGGCACCGCCCTCGACCGTCAGCCGCCGCCCCGGTTCGGTAACATGAAGCACGCGCGCGCCCCGGTCATATCCTGCCCGCACCTCAGCCTCAGTTCGGGCCTCGACTTGGGCGTCGTCCTCAGCCACGGCGCGCAGAAGGGACACGGGGTTCTCCTCGCTTTCTTCGCGGGCAGGCATTTGCATGCCCTTCACGAACAGTTCGCCCAGAAATGCGAAACCCCGGTCGAAATCCCACACCCGGCTGGACCCAGCGTGCAACTCCAGCCCCTCCCCGGCCAGGACCTCGCGCGCCTCCTCCAGCGCGGCCTCGGCCGTCTCGCGCTGCCGGGCCAGGATGATGAAATCGTCGGCATAGCGGATCAGTCGCAGGCCGCGGTCATCGAGCGCATCGTCCAGCGCATCAAGATACAGGTTCGACAGCAGCGGCGAGAGCGGCGAGCCTTGCGGCACTCCACTCCCCTGAACCCCAGTCTCCTGGGCGTGCCCTTCCAGAATCAGGGCCACAAGATCGACAATGCGCCCTGCCCCCGTCACTCCAGACAGCGCGGCATCCAGCTTTTGCAGGAGGCGGTCGTGGCGCAGACTATCGAAGAAAGTGACGATGTCGGCCTCGACCACATGCCAGAAGCCTCGGTCGCGCCAGCGGGCGACAGCCTCCAACGCATCCTGCACACCACGGCCCGGCCGATAGCCAAAGCTTGCATCGCTGAACTGCGGTTCCAGCACCGGGCCTAGGGCCTGCCCTATCGCCCCCTGCACCACGCGGTCGGCGACCGGCGGGATCATCAGCCGCCGGGTGCCACCTTTGCGCTTGGGCACGTCCACCGCGCGCGAAGGTCCGGGCCGCCAACATCCCCGCCGCAGGTCCACGGAAAGCTTCAGCAGCCGCTTTTCAGCCGTTTCGGCAAAGCGGGCCACGGTCATCCCGTCGCCTCCCGCCGCGCCATGGTTCGCCAGCACCCGCGCCCAGCCCGCGCGCAGGCTGGACAGGTCGGTGGCGGTCAACCAAAGATCATGGGCAGGGGGAATGCGACGGCGGGCCATGGGAGAAGATTTGTATCCGGAACAGAGTCAAAGGTCTAATACAGCAAAGGAACCGGCCAGTATTGGCGGTGCGATGCTACACTCTACCCTCAGGCTGAGCGCCGCCCTGCGCTTGGTCAATGAAAAAATACTTGTAGGACTGGAGTTCCTGAGGCACGGTCCGATTCACTTGGCCGCATGACAGCGGATTGAAAC
>JACVZW010000091.1:13764-16146 GCA_014654775.1 Paracoccaceae bacterium
CGGTCCGATTCACTTGGCCGCATGACAGCGGATTGAAACTCGCGCGCCTCATCCCGCTCCCCCCGCAGGTCCGATTCACTTGGCCGCATGACAGCGCATTGAAACCAGCGCCCAAAACTCGGCTGGGAATTGCAGGTCCGATTCACTTGGCCGCATGACAGCGGATTGAAACTCAAGACCGCCAACGATGTTGGTGTTGGTCAGGTCCGATTGACTTGGCCGCATGACAGCGGATTGAAACTAATACCGGTCGCCCCAGACCTTCGCGCATGTCCGATTCACTTGGCCGCATGACAGCGGATTGAAACCCTGCCACCATTGCATCCCAAGCTTTCTGCATTGGTCCGATTCACTTGGCCGCATGACAGCGGATTGAAACATCAGCTTCTCAATCTCAGCGGTCATTGGTCTGATTCACTTGGCCGCACGACAGCGGACTGAAACCCAGCGGCTTCACCCTAACCCCATCGCGGGTCTTGATCGACTGGCCGCATGACAGCGGATTGACCAGCGGCTCGGGCCGGGCCAACTTCGCGACATGGACATCGCCAAACAGACAGGGTTGGCCAGATGGCTCGCCGAACCTCACTCCGCTGGATCCCTGGTGGATCTGGCAGCGGGCTGGCGGGATCACGACATCATCCTGACGCTGGCCCCTGTCGCCCCCGCCGGTACGGAGTTCGGTGCCCATCTGCGGCGGTCCTTCCTGGGGGGACTTGCTCCTGGTGCCTCTGTCCCGGCACGAATTGGACAGCCCTGTCCCTGGGATCCACCCTGCGCACTGGACGTCTTCCTGCGCGAACAACTGCGCGCCGGCGGCGACGGCCTGCCGAAGCCCTACGTCCTGTTCTGGCACCAGCAGGCCAGAGTGATGGAGGTGACCCTGCGGATCTTCGGTATAGCCTGCGACTGGGCCCCCGCCGCAGCTGAGGGGATCACCGCAGGGCTGACCAGCATCCTGCCATGGTCCATGGCCCTGCGCGGCCAGCCCGCCCCGCCCGCGATCCTGCACCGCTTCGCCGAGGTGACACCTCTGGCCGACGACATTCCGGAAGGTCCGCTGACCCTGACCTTTCTCAGCCCGATGGACGACGAAGGCGCGAACCCCAAGGGTCGAGGCGATGCCGCCGCCCGCCTCCTGTCCCGAGCGCTGCGCCGCGTCGACGCGTTGGCCCGCTGGCAGGGCCTGCGCCTGTCCGACACGGCCCTGCGCGACCTGACCGCCCGGGTCCACGCCCTGCGCGCCGACAGCCTGCGACTGCAACGCGCGACATGCGACAGCCCCAACCGCCACAGCCAGGTCCGGCGCACGCAGGTCGTCAGCGGCTCGCTCGACCTGCCGCCCCTCGACGCAGACCTGCGCCTCCTCCTGTCACTAATCCGCCGCTGCCATCTGGGCCGCCACACCAACGAGGGACTCGGCCGCATTGAGATCAAACCGCGAAGGTGAGGCGTGCCTGATGCTGCTCCACGCTGCAGTCCGCCACTCTTGCCCCAAGAAGCCTCGAATACGTCTAGCGCGTCACCCCGACCATTCAATTCCAGAGTGGTACCACCACCCGGGTCGAATGGTCACTTGGGTTCACGACCATCAAAATCTCAAGGCGCGGCCTAGCTTCACTGCATCCGCGGTGTTCCCTACCGCCCCGCGACCGCTGTTTTTTTAACGGCGCGCTGAAACACGGGGCCATCAGGCCACGATCACGCCGGTTAGCGGCTTGATCCGGCCAGCTTCAGGCATCTCTTCGACCACGAGTACCGCTCGGAGCGGAAAAATCTTGATCAGCGGGCAGACTCAGGCAACCTTCCTATCCAACGGCACGCCACTTGAGGAAGGTCGGGTGAAAAGGGGGGCTACCTTGTAATGGCTGAGAGGTTTATTTCTTTGATAGCCGGAACAGCATTTCTATGCTTCTGGCTCGGCTATAATGCGGCAAAGTTTGCCAACGGAATTTCGATCCAGCTGGACATGACGGACGGGCTCACCCTGATTGGTGTTGCGGTGCTGCTCTTTCATGGTTTGAGTGGACGTCTTGGACGTGCTCGAAATCGGAGATCGGCCCGCAAATCTGCGGGACGATGATTTAGTCGAGTTATGACCATCGATTTCGCAATTGTCTCAAGTTCCCCAGTGTTGCACTCAGACAAGGTTCCCGCAGCGCGCAGGTTTGGGAAGGTGGGTGGGGGAAGGGTGCAGCTTGCCTCTTCCGATAGAGCCGCTTGCCAGGAAAACCCGGAGAAGACCCCTTGGCGTCTGACGTGGAAGGGTGATTTGAGAAAGGGCGGCCCGGAAACCCGGACCGCCCCATCCCATGGCTACGCTGCTTCCTCCGCGTCGCGTGCGTCGCCGCCCTCTCCCGCAGGTTCCGCCTCCTCGTCCTC
>JACVZW010000092.1:0-11192 GCA_014654775.1 Paracoccaceae bacterium
ACCAAAAGCCCCGACAGGATCGCGAGTCCGCCGACGCCCACATGCGCCGCCATGTCCGGTGCCAGTTCGATCAGCGGCCCCTTCAGGATATTGGCAAAGACCAGATCGAAGGGTGCCACCTCCGCCAACATCGGATGGCCGAACCCTGCCGCCTCGAGGCAGTCCACTCGCCCCTCCAACCCGTTGATCGCCACATTGGCAGCCGCCACCTCCACCGCCACCGCATCGATATCCGACGCGATGACCCGCGCTTCGGGCAGGACCGCTGCTGCCGCCATGGCCAGCACCGCCGTGCCGCAGCCGATATCGGCCACCTTGGCAGGGCAGAAGCCCACCTCGAACAGCCGGTCGAAGGCCTTCAGGCAACCCAGCGTCGTGCCGTGATGCCCCGTCCCGAAGGCGACCGTCGCCTCGATCTGCAGCGCCACCCGGCCTTCGGGCACCTTGTCCGCATCATGGCTGCCAAAGACGAAGAACCGCCCTGCCTCGACCGGGCTCAACTCCCTCCGCACCTTGGCGACCCAGTCAATCTCGGGCAGTTCCGACAAGGCGAAGGGCTTCGCCCCAAAGGCCAGCGCGATCACCTCCAGCATCACCATGTCGGGCTTCTCAAGGAAATACGCCCCCACCTCCCACAGCCCCGAGTCATCCTCGATCTCGAAGACGCCCACCCCGGTGGGTTCCGGATCCAGCCGCTCGATGGCATTGGCCAGCGCCACGGCGGCATCTTCGCCTTCCAGCGTGGTCAGGGCGGAATAGGTGGGCATGGGACGCGTCTCCTTCAGGGATAGCCCCCGTAAACCTCAAACCGCCGCAGGGCGCAACCGCATCAGCAGGTAATGATTGCTGGCCCGAAAGGCGGCCGAAGTCCGCTCCTGCCCCGTCAAACGCCGCGCCAGCGCCTGCCGTCGCCGGGCGCCCATCACCCGACCAAGCAGACCGACCGCCACGCCCCGCAACCATGGCCGCTTGGCCCGCAACTCCCGGTCCAGCCCGGCCACACCCACACCCAGCACGTTGAAGAAGGCCTGTTCCAGATCGATCGACGGCGCGACCTCGTCGGTCACCTCCTCTTCCGCCTCGATCACCAATCCCTCGCGCGCCACCGCCGCACGGAATTCGCCCAGCACATGGCCGCCTCCCACCGTCCGCCCCGCCGCATGCCGCCACGGCCCGTCATCCCGGCGGAAGCAGTCGCCGATCACGATTGCGCCCCCCGGGGCCAGCAGCGCCTTCGCCCGTGGCAGGCTGTCATGCAGGTGAATGTACTGAAAGCTTTCCGAGAACAGGCACAGATCGAAAGGCCCCGTCACCGCCGCCTCTTCGAAGATCGCCTCATGCACCACGGCCTGCGGCGCATTCACCCGACACCGCGCCGCCAAAAAGGCCGACGGCACCACGATCTCCACGCGATGCCCCATCCCGATCAGCCGCTTCGCTGTCTCGCCCGCGCCGCCCCCGATATCGAGGATGCGCAGCGGCCCTGGCGGAAACAGCGCCATCAGACGCCGGCTATAAGCCTCCTGCGCCGCACCCAGATTGGCCGCCACCGGGTCCAGCCCCGCCCACAGCCCGTAATGCATATGCTCCTTGCCCGTCAGCCAGCGGGCAAGCGCACAGCCTGCCTCCAGCCCGACGGTGCGCGTATCGATGCGCCCCGACCCCATCTGCGGTAATCGCCCCCCCGAAGAACGCTGCCGCGTCTCAGGCGGTCAGTCCGATGGGGCAGGTTACCCCGGTGCCCCCGACGCCGCAATAACCGTCAGGATTCTTTGCCAGATACTGCTGGTGGTAATCCTCGGCGAAATAGAAGGTGCGCACAGGGATGATCTCGGTCGTGATCGTGCCATAACCCGCCGCCGTCAGCCGCGCCTGATAAGCGGCCTTCGTCTCGCGCGCCAAGCTCGCCTGCGCCTCGTCGTAGAAATACACGCCGCTGCGATAGGTCGATCCCACATCATTCCCCTGCCGCATGCCCTGCGTCGGATCATGCCCCTCCCAGAACAGGCGCAGCAGTTCGGCATAGGACACGACCGCGGGGTCAAAGATCACCCGCACCACCTCGTTATGCCCGGTCAGCTGGGTGCAGGTCTCGCGATAGGTCGGGTTCGGCGTGAACCCGCCCGCATAGCCCACCATCGTCAGCCAGACGCCCTTCGTCTTCCAGAACTTCCGCTCCACGCCCCAAAAGCAGCCCATGCCGAACATCGCCTCGGCCATTCCCTCCGGCACTGGCGACTTAAGCGGGATACCCGACAGGAAATGCGTCTCCGCCGTGGGCAGCGGCTCCGCCCGGCCCGGCAGGGCCTTGTCCGGCGTCACCATCTCCATCTTTTTGCGGTCGAAAAGAAACATGCGCGGCCCTCCTGCTTCAACTTGCTGAATATAGGGACCCACCGGCCAAATTTCTTGGAAGAAATTTGCAAAAATCTTCACAAGATTTTTGGCCCCTCACTCCGCCGGGGCCACCCTCGGCCCCGCCGACCCGAACACCGTCTCGCATCCCGGCTCCGGATGGCGCGGGATCATCAGCGCCAGCGCCAGCGCCACCAGCGCCATTCCCGCCCCCATCACGAAAACCCAATCCGGCGACTTCGCCCACATGTAGCCCATCGCTGCAGGCAGGAAGACCGCCGCGATATGGTTGATGGTAAAGGCCACCGCCGCCGTCGGCGCGATATCCGCCGGATCTGCGATCTTCTGGAAATAGGTCTTCTGCGCGAAGGACAGTGCAAAGAACATCTGGTCAAGGATGTAGAGGCCCCCCGCGATCACCAACCCCCAGCCGAACCAATAAAGCCCGCCATAAGCCAGAAAGACCAGCGTCAGCCCGATATACTCGAACACCATCACGTTGCGCTCGCCGAACCGGCCCAGCGCGCGGCCCATGGCCGGGGCGGCCACCATCTGCAGCACGTAATTGACCAGAAGCAGCATCGTCATCTCCGAGACTTTCATCCCGAAGCGTTCCACCATCATGAACCCAGCAAAGACGACGAAAATCTGCCGCCGCGCCCCCGCCATGAACTGCAGCGCATAGAACAGCCAATAGCGCCGCCGCAGCACCATCCTCTTGATCTGCGGATGCGGCCCTTCGAACTGCGGGTAGGCAAGGAAACAAAACAGTGCGATCCCCGCCGTGATCCCGCCCGACACCAGATAGACGGCGTCATAGGTCAACCCGAGTGGCTCCCACAGCAGAACCAGCGCACCATAGGACAGCAGCGACGCCCCCGATCCCACCGCCACGATCCGCCCCAGAACCTCTGGCGCGCGCTTCTTCTCGATCCATTGCAATTGCAGCGACTGGTTGACCGTCTCGTAATAGTGAAAACCGACCGACGACAGCAGCGTCACCATCAGCAGCCCGCCAAAGGACGGAAACCACGCCGTCACCGCCGAGGCCACGCCCAAAAGCCCCAGCATCGCCACGCCCAGCACCTGCTCGCGCAGATACAGGATCAGGAAGATCACCCCCACGGCCAGCAGCCCCGGAATCTCCCGCACCGTATGCAGCCAGCCGATCTCCACGCCCGAAAACTGCGCTACCTCGATGACGAAGTTGTTCAGCAGCGCCGACCATGTCGCAAAGGCCACCGGCATGGCAAAGGCCATCAGGAACAAGAGCGCCTCAGGCCGCCGCCATCGCGGCAGGCTTTCGGCCTCCTCAAGGGTCATGATCCGCAAGCTCATGCGTCCGCCTTACGCCCTCGTGGCGCAGGGCGACAGCCAGAACTTGTATCGGTGACATTGCCGCAGGCCGTAGTCGGCCCGACCCGGATCAGGGGGCCGCGTCCGCAGCAGGCTCTGGCGGAAGCTCGGGCGGACCGGCCGCTTCGTCCGGCGGGGCGGCCGATGTCGGCGGCGTCTGCACCTCGACCGGCGGATCTTCCACCGCCACAGGCGGCGGTTCCGGCGTCACGGCAATGGTCACCGAGGCCTCAAGCGGCGGCGCCGGCAGGATCACCGCCGTCGGCTGCTCGGCTTCGGTGAAGATGTCGCGCAGCACGCGCCCATCGCTCGGATGCAGCACGATCTCGCGCGTCCCTTGCGGTCCTTCCGCGATGATGCGGATGCGGCCCAGCAGCGTGCGCCCCATCTCGACGATCTCGAACCCTTCCGCACGCAGCAGCAGCGCCGCTTCCTCTTCGGTCAGCACCCGTTGCGGGCCAAGCAGCTGAACCCGCTCGATACTGCCCTCATCGATGCCTGCGACCACATCCTGCGCATGCGCGACGGACGGCCCTGCCGTCACCCCCGCGCCAAAGGTCCCTGCCAGAAAGACAGCGGCACCGATGGTCCTTGTCAGACCCATTCTTCGTTCCTCCTGCGAGGCGCCAGTGGCGGTCCCAAAACCCCTCCCCGCGCATCGCCCTTCCGGCGTCTCAGCACGCCCGTCCGCAGCTTGTCCGTCACGGACTCGGCCTGTGGACAACGTCACACTGCCTGATTCCATCCACAGAAAAAACAGACAAAGGTCGGAGAAATTAAGGCAAATGCCCCAATCATTGTGGCAAAACGAAGGGCCCTCAACATCCTGCGGCGAGCCGCCCGCACAACCACCACAGATTGCGCAGCCTGCTACAGAAAGCTTTGCGGATCGATGTCCACCGCCAGCCTTAGGTTCGCAGGCAGCTTCATCTGCCCGACCCATGCCGCCAGCGCTGCCTGCAGCGGCACGCCCTTTTCGGCTTTCACCAGCAGCCGCACCCTGTGCCGTCCCCGGACCCGCGCGATGGGCGCGGGCGCGGGGCCATAGACCTGCGCCCCCACGGCCCGCAAGGGCGCGTCCCGACGCGCCAGCTCGCCCGCGAAATCAAAGACCTGCGCCACATCCGGGCTGGACAGGATGATCCCCGCCATCCGCCCGTAGGGCGGCACGCCCGCCGCCCGCCGCTCCGCCGCCTCGGCCTTCCAGAAGGCCTCTTCATCCCCCCCAAGGATCGCCCGGATCACGGGATGCTCCGGCTGATGCGTCTGCAACAGTGCCACGCCCTTCCGCCCCTCAAGCCGCCCGGCCCGCCCTGCCACCTGCCGCATCAACTGGAACGTGCGCTCCGCCGCCCGCAGGTCCGATCCCTGCAGGCCAAGGTCCGCATCAATCACCCCCACCAGCGTCAACAGCGGGAAGTTATGCCCTTTCGCCACGATCTGCGTGCCGATGATGATATCCGCTTCACCCCCCGCAATCGCCTCAATCTGCGCCTTCAAGGCCCGCGCCGATCCGAACAGATCCGATGACAGCACCGCCACCCGCGCCTCGGGGAACCGTGCCGCCACTTCTTCGGCCAGCCGCTCCACCCCCGGCCCCACGGCGGCCATCCGCCCTTCCACCCCGCAGGCCGGGCAAGCCACCGGCACCGGCTTCGTTGCCCCGCATTGATGGCAGACCAGCCGCTTCTGGAACCGATGCTCCACCATCCGCGCGTCGCACTGGTCGCAGCCCACCTGATGCCCGCAGGCCCGGCACAGCGTCACCGGCGCATAACCGCGACGGTTCAGGAACAGCATCGCCTGTTCCCCCTTCGCCACCCGCGTCGCCACTTCAGCGGCCAGCCGCCCGCTCAACCATCGATCCGCAGGCAGCTTCTCGGCCCGCATGTCGATGGCCCGCACCTCCGGCATCTCCGCAGCTCCGAACCGTGCCGACAGGTCCAGCCGCCCGTATTTCCCCGCCTCCACATTCGCCCATGTCTCCAGCGATGGCGTGGCCGAGGCCAGCACGACCGGACACCCCACAATCGACGCGCGCAGCACCGCCATGTCGCGCGCGTTGTAAAGCACCCCCTCTTCCTGCTTGTAGGAGGTGTCATGTTCCTCATCGACGACGATCAACCCCAGCCGCTGATAGGGCAGAAACAGCGCCGACCGCGCCCCCACCACCACTGACGCCCCGCCCGTCGCGACCATTTTCCAGACCCGCCGCCGCTCGGTCATCGTGACGCCCGAATGCCATTCCGCAGGCCGCGCGCCGAACCGCGCCTCCACTCGCTTCAGGAATTCCGCCGTCAGCGCGATTTCGGGCAGCAGAACCAGTGCCTGCCGCCCCGCGCGCAGACATTCCGCCACTGCCTCAAGATAGACCTCGGTCTTCCCCGACCCGGTCACCCCTTTCAGCAGCGTGGTCGAATACTCCCCCGCCGCCACCGCCGCGACCAGCGCATCCGCCGCCGCGACCTGATCGCCCTGCAACTCCGGCCCACCCTTTGGGTCCAAAGGCGGAAAGGGCAGATCGCGCGGCGCCTCCTCCTCGACCACCACCCCCAGCTTCACCAAGCCCTTGATGACCGACGTCCCGCAGCCCGCCTCTTCCGCCAACTCGCCCAGCGTCATCGGCGCACCCGCAAAGGCCCGGAGCGCCTCCACCACCCGATGCCGCGCATCGGTCAATTGGTTGGGCACCGCAGCGCCCAGCCGATAGACCCGCCGCAGCGCTGCCCCCTCCATCAACCCCGGCGCCCGCGTGGCGAGGCGCAGCATCTGCGGCAAAGGCGTCAACGTGTAATCCGCAGCCTTGTTCAGAAAGGCCCGCAACTCCGCGCGCATCGGCGGCGCGTCCAGCACGCGCCCCACGGCGCGCACCTTGGCGATATCCCAATCGCCCCGCCCCTTGCCCCAGACCACGCCCAACACCCGGCGCGGCCCCAGCGGCACTTCGACGAAATCCCCATCCCCGCAGCCCCCCTCGGGCGCGCGATAGTCCAGCACCCGCCCCAGCGGCTCCGTCGTCAGCACGCCGACCAGATCGCCTGCCTGATAGGTCCGGTCATACAAGTGTCACCGCCCTCATACATTTTTATCGCAGCCGCGCCCGCCCGGCCCTTCCGCCCGGCGGCCTCTTGGGGTAAACCCGCCCCCGAAGCCTCGCAACCCATAAGGACCGCGCCGATGAAATTCTTTGTGGATACCGCCGATGTCGACGCCATCGCCGAACTCAACGATCTGGGCATGGTCGACGGTGTCACCACCAACCCCTCGCTGATCCTGAAATCCGGGCGCGACATCATTGAGGTCACCAAGGAAATCTGCTCCATCGTCTCGGGTCCCGTCTCAGCCGAGGTGGTGGCGCTCAAGGCCGATGACATGATCGCCGAAGGCCGAAAACTGGCCGAGATCGCGCCGAACATCGCGGTGAAGGTGCCGCTCACCTGGGACGGGCTGAAAACCTGCAAGGTGCTGTCGTCGGAAGGCAAGATGGTCAACGTGACCCTCTGCTTCTCGGCCAATCAGGCGCTTCTGGCCGCAAAGGCGGGCGCGACCTTCATCTCCCCCTTCATCGGGCGGCTCGACGACATCAACCTCGACGGGCTGGAACTGATCGGCGACATCCGCCAGATCTATGACAATTACGGCTTCGACACCCAGATCCTCGCCGCATCGATCCGCACCGCGAACCACGTCACCCAATGCGCCCTGATCGGCGCCGACGTGATGACCGCACCGCCTGCCGTCATCAAAGGCATGGCCTCCCACGTCCTCACCGACAAGGGCCTCGACCAGTTCATGAAGGATTGGGCAAAAACGGGGCAGAAGATCCTCTGAAACCCTGCTATACTGCCCAGCAAATCACCAAGAACGACACCGGGCAGTAGAACCAAAATGATCGAACCTGACCTGCGCGACCGGCTTCTCTCGGAGCCGGAGCTTCTTCTGGAAGACCGCGACGTGATGAACGCCCTCATCGCCGCCAATGAACGCGCGATGGGGTCGAACATCGTCGATCTGCGCGGCATCGCGATGGAACGGTTGGAGGCGCGGCTTGAACGGCTGGAAGACACCCACCGCTCCGTCATCGCCGCCGCCTATGAAAACCTCGCGGGAACGAACCAGATCCACCGCGCGATCCTCCAGATGCTCGACCCGCTCAGCTTCGAGGATTTTCTGAAATCGCTCGCCTCCGATGTGGCCGCCACCCTGCGGGTGGATTGCATCCGCCTCGTGCTGGAAAGCGTGCAGCCCGAAGACAGCCCCGCCCTTCTGCGGAAACTGGGCGATGTGCTCTATGTGGCCGAACCGGGCTTCGTCACCGATTACCTCGCCGGCGGCCGCAACATCCCCATGCGCCCAGTGGTGCTGCGGCAGGTCCAGCCCGACAATGACGCCCTCTACGGCGAACGCTCCGGCTGGATCAGGTCCGAGGCGCTGATGCGCCTCGACTTCGGCAAGGGCCGCCTTCCCGGCATGCTCGTCCTCGGCGCCGAAGACCCGCACCAGTTCAAGCCGACGCATGGGACCGACCTCTTGGCCTTCTTCGCCGGGGTCTTCGAACGGACCATGCGCCGCTGGCTGCAATGACCGACGCCACCGACGGGATGATCTCGCCACAGGCGCGCGACGCCCTCGCGCGCTGGCTCACCCATCTGCGCGCCCTCGACGGCGCAGCCGAGAACACCGTCACCGCCTATTCGCGCGACGTGGCAAGCTTCCTCGCCTTCCTCGCCCGCCATCGCGGCGGGGCGGAAGGCATGGCCCAGATCACGACCCTTCCGCTCACCGACCTGCGCGCCTGGATGGCGCATGAGCGCGCGCGCGGCCTTTCAGCCCGCTCCCTCGCCCGCGCCCTCTCCGCCGTGAAAAGCTTCACCGCATGGGCCGCCGATCGTGACGGGCAGGATGCCACCACCCTCCTCTCCGCCCGAGGCCCGAAATACCGCCGCAAACTTCCCCGCCCACTCTCGGAAGAGGGCGCGCAGGCCATTCTGGATGCCGTGGGCGACCAACACCCCGAAGACTGGATCGCCGCCCGCGACATGGCCGTCGTGACCCTGCTCTACGGCTGCGGCCTCCGCATCTCTGAAGCGCTCGGTCTCACCGGCGCCGCCCATTCCCTGCCCGAGGTGCTGCGCATCACAGGCAAGGGCGGCAAGACCCGCCTCGTCCCCGTCCTCCCCGCCGCCCGCGACGCGGTCGCCCGCTATGCCCGTCTCTGCCCCTTCGACCTGACCGGGTCCGAACCCCTCTTCAGGGGTGCGCGCGGCGGCCCCCTGAACCCCCGGCTGATCGCGCTGGCGATGGAAAAGGCGCGGATGCAGCTCGGCCTTCCCGCCACTGCCACGCCTCATGCCCTGCGCCACAGCTTCGCCACCCATCTGCTGGCGGCAGGCGGCGACCTGCGCGCGATACAGGAACTGCTCGGCCATGCCTCGCTGTCCACAACGCAGGCATATACGGCCGTGGATGCATCACGATTGATGGAAGTCTACGAAAAGGCGCATCCCCGCGCCTGACAGGAATTGCAACCGGGGGCGGTTTCGGTACAAACCGGGTCATGGATATGCGTTTCAAGGCCCTCGGCGTCCACCTCCTCACCGCGACCGGCGCGGTGCTGTCGATGTTCGCCATGCTCGCCGCCGTCGAAGAAGAGTGGAGCTTGATGTTCCTCTGGCTCGTCGTCGCCCTTCTGGTCGACGGCATCGACGGCCCTCTCGCCCGCCGCTACGACGTGACGAAGAACTGGCCTACCTATGACGGCGTCCTCATGGACCTGATCGTCGACTACCTGACCTATGTCTTCATCCCGGCCTATGCGCTCTTCAAATCAGGCCTCCTGCCGGGCTGGACGGGCTGGCTGGCCATCATCGCCATCGTCTACGGCTCCGTCGTCTATTTCGCCGACACGCGGATGAAGACGAAGGACAAGTCTTTCGCAGGCTTTCCCGCCTGCTGGAACATGGTCGTGCTTGTCCTCTTCGCCATCCACCCGGCGTGGTGGATCAGCCTGATCATCGTGGTCGCGCTGACCGTGGGGATGTTCACCAACTTGAAATTCGTCCACCCGGTCCGCACCGCCCGCTGGCGCATGGTCACGCTGCCCATGGCGCTCGCTTGGGTCTTCTTCGCGGGCTGGGCCGCCTGGGTTGATTTCTACCCGCAAAGCTGGGCGCATTGGGGGCTGGTGATCACCTCACTCTACCTGACCTTCGCGGGGATCGCGCAGCAAATCATACCCGACCGCAGCATCGACCGCGTTGCCTGACGGCCCGGGGGTGGTGCGTGCCAGCACGCACCCTCCACCACCTTCAGAGCCGTGTCAGCACCACCCCCGCCACGATCACCAGCGCCGCCACCGCCTTTTCCACCCCCATCTTCTCGCCGAAGGCCAGCCAACCGATCAGCACCGCGAACAGGATCGACGTCTCGCGCAGCGCCGCCACCACTGCCAGCGGCGCCACCGTCATCGCCCAGACCGACACAGCATAGGCCCCATAGGACGCAGCCGACGCCACTGTCGCCACGCCCCATGCCTTGCGCTGCCGAGGGATGACGCCCGCCCCCTTCCACAAAAGCATCCCGGTGGTGAAGATCAGCCCATCCACCACAAAGACCCAGGCCACATAGGCCACGGCATCCCCAGACACCCGCGCCCCCAGCCCGTCGATCAGCGTATAGGTCGCCGTCGCGCAGGCCGATCCAAGCGCAAAAGGCAAAAGCCGCCGATCCTCCCCCCGCGCGAACACCCCCCGCGCCATCAGGAGGATGCCAAGACCCAGCACCGCCACGCCCAGGTATTCCTGCAACGAAATCGCATCGGGCAGGGTGACCGCCCCCACCACCGCCACCACCATCGGCGCCGCCCCCCGTGCGATGGGATAGACACGGGACAGGTCCCCCCGCTCATAGGCAAAGACAAGGAAGGACTTATAGCAGAAATGCGTGCAGCCCGAGGCGATCAGCCACCACCACACCTCCGCCTCCGGCAGGGGCCGGAACAGCGCGACCGAAAGGCCGATCGGCACTTCCGCGATGGACAGGATCAGCATCCCCCCCGCCTTCGACGTGCCAAGCTTGATCAGCGCATTCCACAGCGCATGCAGGAAGGCGGCAGCCAGCACCGCCAGAAAGACACCAAGGGTCAAGATGCACCCGTCATGGAACCGTTACAAAAGGGCTAGACCCCGCGCCGCCTTTGGGCAAGCGCGAAAGCCGGTCGGTTGGGGTCAAACTCCACCCTACCCCTGACGCCATGGCTTGTAGGATGGGCCATCCGGCCCATGCCGCCGTCAGCGCAACCGCAACCGGATCGGCCCCCGCGCCGTCAGCGGATCGGCGGGTACCCCCTTCTGCACCGCCTCCACATCCGGATGCGCCGCCGCCACCGCCCGGACGCGCGGCATCAGGGGCCGCCACTCCTCGGCAGCCGCCCGCGCCACCTCCGACGGGCAAAAGGTCTTCCCCCGCCCCCGCCGCAAGGC
>JACVZW010000092.1:11292-15556 GCA_014654775.1 Paracoccaceae bacterium
ACCTTCGCCACGCGCTGCACCTCCAACGCCCCGGTCACCACGCGGCGCACCGCACGGATACGGTCCCATTTCGCCGCCAGCGCATGATTGAGCCAAGCCGAAGGCGTCTCGGGGATATCCCGCAGATGCACCGACTCCCCTTCGCCCGCGAAACGCGACAGCCACACATCCTCCATCGTGAAGACAAGGATCGGCGCCAGCCATGTTGTCAGCCGATGGAAGATCAGGTCCAGCACCGTCCGTGCCGCCTGCCGCCGCAGGCTGCCGGGCGCATCGCAATACAAAGCGTCCTTCCGGATATCGAAATAGATCGACGACAGGTCCGTGGTGCAGAAGGCGAACAGCTTCTGGAACACGCCTTGGAAGTCATACTTCGCATAGCCCTCGCGCACCTCGGCATCCAGTTCCGCCAGCCGGTGCAGCACCCAGCGCTCCAACTCCGGCATCTCGGCCACCGCAACCCGCTCGGCCTCGTCGAACCCGGCCAGATTGCCCAAGAGAAAGCGCATCGTGTTGCGCAGCCGCCGATAACTGTCGGCCACCCCTTTCAGGATCTCCTTCCCGATCCGCAGATCGACCGTGTAATCCGACTGCGCCACCCACAGCCGTAGGATATCCGCGCCGTATTCCCCGATCACCTCCTGCGGGGCGACCGTGTTGCCCAGCGACTTGGACATCTTCATGCCCTTCTCGTCGAGCGTGAAGCCATGCGTCAGCACACCCCGATAGGGCGCGCGCCCCTTCGTCCCACAGGCCTGCAGCATCGACGAATGGAACCACCCGCGATGCTGGTCGGTGCCCTCCAGATACAGGTCCGCGATCCCGTCCGCCGTCCCGTCCGCCCGATCCCGCAGCACGAAGGCATGGGTGGACCCAGAGTCGAACCACACATCCAGCACGTCAAAGACCTGATCATAGGCCGCCGGATCAACGATGCCGCCCAGCACCTTCTCCTTGAAGCCGGGAACGTACCAGACATCCGCCCCCTCGGCCTCAAAGGCTGCCTTGATGCGCGCATTCACCTCCGCGTTCTTCAGCAGGAAGTCGGCATCCGTGGGCTGCGCCCCCTTCTTGACGAAACAGGTCAGCGGCACGCCCCAGGCCCGCTGCCGCGACAGAACCCAATCCGGCCGCGCCTCGATCATGGAATACAGCCGATTGCGCCCCGTGCCAGGCGTCCATTCCACCAGCTTGTCGATGGACGTCAGCGCCCGCTCGCGGATCGTGGCCCCATAGGTGCCCATCCCATCCTCCAGCGCCCGGTCGATCGACACGAACCACTGCGGCGTGTTGCGATAGATCACCGGCGCCTTCGACCGCCACGAATGCGGATAGGAATGCCGCAGCTTCGCCTTGGCGAACAAGGTTCCCGTCCCCGCCAGGGCCTTGATGATCGACACATTGGCAGGCCCTTCCTTCCCGTCGGGAAGGATGATGTGCTGCCCGCCGAACAGCGGCAGATTGGCCCGATAGGACCCGTCCGGTTCCACATTGTAGGTCATCGCCAGACCGAACTTCAGCCCGATCTGATAGTCGTCATCGCCGTGGCTCGGAGCCGTATGCACGAACCCCGTCCCCGCATCATCCGTCACATGCTCGCCGGGCAGCAGCGGCACGTCATAATCCCACTCGCCCGCACCACCCTCGATCCCCCGGAACGGATGCGCACAGACCAGCGTGCCAAGGTCCGCCGCCGACACATCGCAGAGCCGCCGCACATACTCGGCCCCGCCCAGCTTCGCCTGCGCGAAGGCCGCCTCGGCCAGCTTGTCGGCCAGCAGAACCCGATGCCCGATGGTGGCGTTGCTTTCTTCCGGCCGCCCGATGATCTCATAAAGACCATAGCTGATCTCCGGCCCGAAACAGATCGCCCGGTTCTGCGGGATGGTCCAAGGCGTCGTGGTCCAGATCACCACATCCGTGGGCGTCTTGGTGAACAACGCATCCGCCGCCGAGTGCACCCGGAACTTCACCCAGACCTGATGGCTGGTATGGTCGTGATACTCCACCTCCGCCTCGGCCAGCGCGGTCTTCTCCACCGGCGACCACATCACAGGCTTCGACCCCTGATAAAGCGAGCCGTTCATCAGGAAGGTCATGAACTCATCCGCGATCACGGCTTCTGCGTGGTAATCCATCGTCAGATAGGGATCGGCCCAATTGCCCGTCACGCCAAGACGCTTGAACTCCTCGCGCTGGATGTCGATCCAGCCTTCGGCGAACTTGCGGCATTCCTGCCGGAACGCCACCACATCCACGTCATCCTTGTTCAGGCCCTTGGCGCGATACTGCTCCTCGATCTTCCACTCGATGGGCAGCCCGTGGCAGTCCCAACCCGGTACATAGCGCGCGTCCTTGCCCAGCATCTGCTGCGACCGCACGATGAAATCCTTCAGCACCTTGTTCAGCGCATGCCCGATATGCAGATGCCCGTTCGCATAGGGCGGGCCGTCATGAAGGGTAAAGGGCTCTCGCCCTGTCTTCTCGCGCAGGCGGTCATAGACCCCGATCCGCTCCCATCGCGCCAGCCATTCGGGCTCGCGCTGCGGCAGGCCCGCGCGCATCGGGAATTCGGTCTCAGGCAGGAAGACGGTCGAACGGTAATCGGGCGTGGTGGTGGTATCGGCGCACATCTGCGGCGGTCCTCTGGGATAGGCTTGGGGTCAGGCGGGCGCAAACGGCGCACCGCAACGGCAATAGCAGGCAGTCCCGGCGGCTGGATCAGCGCGCCGGGCCAGTAATTCGCCCGCCTATCGCAAAAAGACATCTCATGCCGGGCGTTATAATCGCCCGGCCTGCCATGGTCCAGCCTGCGCGAACGGTTGCCTCACCCCTCCCGCGCGCGCATTCCGGCCCAACGGTTCAGCCATGCCAACCCCGCCAGCGACAAGCCCAGCGCAAGGAACGAGAAGACCCGCATCAGCCCCGACAGCCCCGCCGCATCCACAAGGAACACCTTCGCCACCGTCACCGCGATCACCCCCATCGCGATCCGCCGCAGCACGCCCGACCGCCGTGCGATGGATTGCCACAAGACCGCCACCCCGATCACCAGCAGCGCAACCGTATAAGAGTAAAGCTCCGCCTGCGTCGTCCCCGACACGCTCAGATCCGCCCCGCGCCAGAACCGCCGGATCTCCAACGCAAGCCACAGCGCCCCCAGCGCCATGCCCGTCGCCCCCATCGCTTGCCGCAGTCGCAAGGGCAGATGCCCCATGACCCATGCCGCAGCCCCCAGCATCGCGCCGGGCAGCAGATAGGCCAGCACCAGCGAGTCCAGCAGCAGCGGCCCCCGCACCGTCCCCCCGAACAGCGGATTGAGCGGCCCCACCGCCACCAGCACCCCACCACCACCGATCAGCCCGGTCAGCCCCGCCAGCGCGTAGCGCAGCCGCATCATCGGCCCGCCCAAGGACACGCGCCACAGTTGCACCAATGCCATCGCCAACCAAGGCAGGGCCAGCGCAACCACGGTCCAATGCGCCTCCTCCAACTGCCACCAACTCCCGCCCGACAGCCAGCGCAGCAGCAGCACATCCGCCAGCAGCACCAAGGCCAGCGCCAGCCCGCTTTCGGCAAAGGCCACCGCCCCCGCCCCCGCCCGCCCCTGCCCGGCCATCAGCCACAGCACCGCCGCGAACCCCGCCGCAGGCCCCAGATAGGCCAAAAGCACCGGCAGAAGCCCCGCCTCAAGGCCCCAGATCACCCCCGGATCGACCGCCATCCGCCAGCCAAGGACTAGAACCCCTGCCTGCACCGCCCAACCCATCTCGGGCAACGTCAACCGCCGATCCAATCCCGCCGCCACCACGACCAGCACCGCCAGCGACAGCGACAACGCCGCAGAAGACAGGATCAGAAACAGCGCCAACCCGATCAGCGCCAGCGCCGACAGCGCGAAATGCGCAAACCGCCGCAACACCCCCCCATCCGCCCGCGCAAAGGCCATGGCGAACGCCACCATAAGACCGGCCAGCACGATCACATGCAGCGCCCAAGGATAAGTCCCCATCACGGCCGCCACCGGCCATGTCAACTCCAGCGCCAGCACGGCCAACGGTGCCGCCAGCGCCGCCCCCACGCTCGTCACCAAGGGCAAAGCCGCCCCCCGCAGCCCGCGCCAAGCAAGCGCTCCACTCATGCCAGCCGCCAGAACGACCAGCCATGTCACACCCCGATGCGCCGCCTGTTCCGGCTCCGGCACCACCGAGAACGCCTCATGCAGCGCGCCAAAGCTCCGCGCCTCCAGCACGATCCGCAGCAG
>JACVZW010000093.1 GCA_014654775.1 Paracoccaceae bacterium
TAAACGGTCGTTTATAAACGAATGCAAGGGCGATTGTGGCCCGCTGTGGTCCTTTGTTTATTGAGCGTTTTGCTGGTTGTAGTGCGAGGAGACGCACCCAGGAACGCATTTGCAGCAGGGTCGCTAGTAAGGAAGAATATTTGGGCTATTCCTATAAGCAAAAAATGCCGATAATGCTCACAAGGAATTCGGAGAGCTATATTTGCGACCAATGCGCCCTGTGGATAATCCGGATGACCTCGAATTGCCGCCGGGGCCCTATGACGCATCGCCTGAGGAAGACGAGCTGTGGTTCGCGCCAAGCAGCGAGCACGATGCAGAAGACGCACATCTGTCTCCCCTACCGCGTGCCAATGATCGTGAAACCTTCGTCATTGATGATTGGCGCGAAGCGGAGCGAACGTTGGCCGCGCAGCTGGCCAAGGTGGCGCAGCGCCTTGGCGCGCTTGATGACCGCCTTGGTCGCGGCCCACGCGGATGGGCTGACCGTCTCGCAATGCTTGAAGCGAGCCAGCTGAGCTGGTTCACCGGACACCGCGTGCCGCTGGATAAACTGTCGTTGTGGCTTGAGTTGCGGGCTGGCAGCGTCGAATTCGACGACTTGTCGCTCAGCAAGACGGGTTGGGCTTACCGGCGCCTTTCCGGTGGGCCCGGACCGGAGGCAGGATTGGCTGAGTTTCTTGCGCGGCGCGAAGTATCTGGAGCAGCGCTGACGCTTGATGAACGGCTTGAGGGGTGGCGTCAAATGATGAACCATGGCCGGGATCTACACCCCTTCACACAAGCATGCCTCGGTCACTGGCTATGGCCGATGGTTGGGGTTGGCCCTGAGGGGGAGCGGTTGGAGGCAGCGGTGATAGCGGCAAGGCAGGCGGCTGCATATTGTGTTTCGGGGTGTCGGTTTGTCCCCCTGGCGCTCGCCGGTGCTGTTGGATTGCGCGCTATTGGTCCACCTGTCCGCCGGCTCAAGTTATGGCTCGATGGGATGGAGGCTGGGATTTCGGCATCGATGCGGGAGCTCGACCTACTGGTGGATTGGGAGATTGCTGCGGATGCCGCCACCGCCGACCTTTCGGGCAGGACGCCACGAGAGTTGATCCGGTTGATGGTGAAGCATGTGGTCATGTGCGCTCCCGTCGCTGAGAAACTCACCGGTGCCAGTCGCGCGGCTGCACAGCGTAACCTGGTCCTTTTGGAAAAGCGCGGCCTCCTTCGAGAAGTCACCGGCCAGGGTCGGTGGCGGTTTTGGCGGATAGATATGTGTGCTTGATACTCAAGACTCAGTTTAATTCGCCGCCGTTGCACAAGTTTGGTGTCTAAGGATTTCAGTAGGAAACCCCGTGGGGCAGACTGCCTGAATTAGAGGCCACAGCCACATCTCGACCGTGTGAAAGTGAACGGGCTTTTTTTCAACAGCCCACGTAACTTGCGGTGGTGGCCAACTTCCTGCCCCTCTGACGCTCGTCGAAGCTGGTCCTAGACATCTCGAAGCAAACCTCTGCGTTGGTGAACACTGTCATCAGGCGAATTTCATCTGCTACGGCGTTCCGAATATTGCCCACAGTGGGTGGAATCCTCCAACCAGGTTTGTAGATTTCATCTATCCGAACCAGAGCCAGACGAGCCACGAAAGCAGGCATTTCTCGCAAGTCCCTCACGATCGCATCGATCTGGGAAGCAGCAGGACGCTGCATCTGCGGGCGTTTCGTGAAGAAGAGCGAAAGTTGGCGCCGAAGTTCAGGCTCGCTCATCCGGTCTTTCGCAGCTGCGACAGCAGAGCAGAACTCGGGTCTAATCTGGAACCGGTTGATCGCGTCGTAGTCCTCTTGGTGCAGGCTCTGACGGTTTGCAGAGAGGTAGCTGATGAATTTCAGAAGAACTTGGGATGTGGGCTTCAGCGCGGCGATGATGACATCAGGTCGGTCCCCCTGCATTTCTGAAAACTGAATTTTCTCTTTGCCCTCTTCCTCGACGGTCTTCGCTCCCATGAGAGAATCTTTTTTCAAGTTTTCTTCTTTCTTTGTGCCGTATCCCATACCGATACCCGTCGTATCTTGTGCGTATCGAACATTTGGTTCGCTGTCGGTAGCTGCCGGCCCTGCTGTTGTCTTTGATGGGTTCTGGTAGTCCTCGGGGAAGTACTGCATCCCGTGGATGATGATCAGGCAGGTTGTTTTGCCACCGTCTTTCCTGCGACGATCTCGCTTTTCGATGTAGCCGAGCTGACAGAGTACCTTGATCGCCCGTCCTACGAGGCTGACACAGACCCCCGTAAGCCCAGCAATCGTCGCCTGTGACGGATAGGACTCCCCTGCCCTATTCTTTGCGTGCCAGGCCAAGCAAATGAGAACCGCCTTCTGTTGCGCAGTCAGTCTGCTGTCTGCGTAGGCTTTGCCGATAAGATCATCCAGAGCCTTTTGGTGGCTCCTTGGTCTTTCGAACTTTTCATGTAGTGCCATCTTTCTCTCTGCCTCGTGTTGAAGCAGGCATGCCGATATTGTTGTGAGAACAGGGGTTCTCACTTGTTTTCCGGCTTTGCGACAGCTACCTTCCCGGTGTCAGTGGATGGGAAGCTTTGCTGCCTGCCTGCGATTTCGAGGAGATCTGGGTTGCCGCCCAGGTCTCCTTTTTCGTTGCTCGACTTCGAGGCTTTCCGGCTCAAACGTGTCAGGGGTGGTTTTCATCTAACGGCATGAGCTCACCGTTGAGAAAACAGCAGTTTTCCCTTGATCCGATTCGCGATGTGTGGTGATCTCTCAGTTGAATAGAGTGAGTGATCACCAATCTTGGAAAGGCTCGAAGTTGGCGCTTCGGGTCTTTCTGCTTTTCAGGACTATCTCTGGGTTCTTGCTCTCCGCCTGTATGTGCCTTTGATCCTGCTCTGCGGCAGGCTTCAGCGTCAGTTATGGCATGTGTGGCGGCACTTTCTCAAGAAAATTCATACAGAATCAATCGCTTAGCGATTGTTGGGTCAGAAAACGCCGAACTTTCAAGGGGTTGGCGCGCCTTCGTAACGTGTTCTCGTCTGTCTGGGCGGTTTGGTTCGCGACATCGAAATTTGCGTTTGTTATTAAGATATTGTGGCGCTTAGCTAAGGTGGACAAGTCTGGTCGGCGGTTTCAGGCTGTAGTCCTGTCAATGCCCCCAAGGATTGTGATGTGTCGACGCAAGTGGTGCAGGATTCGGAATCTGTCGCCCTGCCCTACCGATTGTGCTTTGAGGTTTGATCGGTCACAGGATCATGCGCCCGTCGGGCTTTCAGGTGTATGGATTTCTCTTGACAGGGTTTACTGGCCTCACCGGATCGAGAGCCATTTTGATGTGTTCGGTATCTGCGCGCTGGGTTCAGTTGGCCTCTAAGACTATTCTCGAATGCTAGCAGAAAGTTGATGATAGCAAGAAGGGGACGGTAACATCAGAGGGTTTGTCGCCGGTCATCGTATCGGCTCGAGGTCTTGTTGAAGCTAGCAAAGACGATGTGGTAGCAACAATTAACCGATAGCATAAACAATTGGATAGCATTAAGTATCCGCTAGCAAAAAGTTGCAAACGCTACACTGTATAGGTAATCGAACTGAAGCGCTCGACGATCAATGAAGGTGTAGCAAAAGCTAGCATTTACTTAATGCAACAAAAATCTTGTTTGTAGCGGAAACTATGTGATAGCGTAAACGTAATGATAGCAACAATCCAGAGGTGCAGTGATGCCAGCAGTAGTTTTTGCGATCCCCAAGGGCGGCTCGGGGAAAACCACCTCAGCGATAGTATTCGGCACTGAAGTAGCGAGAAACGGTGTTCCCGTTGTAATGATCGACGCGGACCCCAACCAAACTCTCACGGCATGGTGGAAGCAGTCGAAGAAGAGTGGAAAGGTTCCCGAAAACATCACCGTAGTCACTTCAGATGAGGTGAAGGCACGATTGAGAGGGGAGGGGGGCTCTCAGCCAGAAACAGCCGCGCAGATCATCATGTCCCACAACAAGAAGGGAACTCTGGTCGTCGTCGATGTCGAAGGTGTGGCCGATCTCGTGATGGCTGACGCGATCAATGTCGCGAACCTGATCGTTATCCCAATGAAGCCCATGAAGCCGGACTTCGACGGCTTGAAGCGCATCCTGGCACGCATCCGGACCAGTGAAGACCAGCTGTCCCAAGTCATCGGACGGAAGCACCATATCAAACATGCCGTCTTGATCACCCAGCTTCGCTCCCAGTCTATCATCGGAACCGGCGAACGTGAGATCATCGACGCTGTGCGAGAATCCGGAATCAAGATGATTTCGACCTTGATGCTTCTGAGGAGTGCCTATGCTGGTCTTCACATCGAAGGTGGGGACATTGCGACGCTGAATCCCCAAGGTAATGGCAACATCAAAGCTGCCTTGGACGAGGCAGGTCAGATTGCCGCCGACATTATGACTGTCCTTAAGGAACCCGTTGTGGAGACGGTGCAATGACCAGCAGGCGAAATCTTATTTCCATGGATCTTGACGACGTGGACGATGACAGTCCGCTTCTGCCGAGCTCTAAAGTTGGGCTAGACGAGGAACTGGACACCTCGGAAGGAAACGGGGGTCAGCAGTCTGGGCCGATTAAAAGCTACCAAAAAGTAGATGATAGCAAAAAATCAATCTTCGACCTCTCGGAGGTCGAAGATGATAGCGTCGAACTCAGTAAGGCAGCCCAGCAACGTCTTCGAGCCTCCGCTCAGCAGGAAGGCTTCCGAAATTCGCGCCCAGTTCAGTATGGCAGACCCCCAACAGGACGAAACGCGCCATTGCACGTTAGAATTAGGCCTGAGCTCCTACATCTCCTCAAGCAGTATCAGGTCGAAACAGGTACTGCGTCCAACGTTGCCATCGAAAGAGCAATCTGCGCTCTTCTGAAACTGGATTTTGTGACTCTCAGGAAGATCAGTGACCAAGATGGACAGGTAGTCCAAGGTTGACGGTCTCAATGACCCGCAGTCTGAAGAGCGCTTCGGCGAGGGCAAAATGCGGCGCCGGCGGGGGCGCTTCGATGAGTTGTGTCACGGCATCGTCCAGGTCTTGGTCGGCGCGGATGTCTGCAATTGCCTCTTCGAACTCCGGAGCAATAGGAGCATCATCATGCGGCACGGGCAGGAGGAGCATGTCGCGCAGGGCATGGTTTCGGGGGGTTGATGTGACGAGCGCTTCGAGATCACGGAGGTAGGCCGCCCGTAGGGCAGGCGCGCGCAGGAGGACGGCGAGCACGAGGTCCTCAGGGTTCGGCATGGGGACTAGCCTGGGGTCCAACTTGCGGACGGTGCGTCGCGGCGACCCTGTTTGGTGCTGGGCGAAGCTGGATTTCAGGCGGCTTTGCATGACCGCGAGGCGGTTGGCGAGCATTTCAGTGTAAATCGCGCGTATGGACGTGTCGGCGATGCGACCTGTGATGGCGGTCAGACGCTTCTCGAGGGCGGCCAACCGTTCCGGACTGTCGATGGATGACCTGTCGGTTTCCCGTGCCCAGAGGAGATCGATCATGGGCGTGGATTGGTTGATGATCGCGCGCAAGGTTTCAGCCTGTCCGGCGTGGATCATGTCGTCGGGATCCTGACCGTCAGGCAGCAGTGCGAAGCGTATGCCTTTGCCGGCGGTGAGGAGGGGCAGGCTTGTCTCGATAACGCGGTATGCAGATCTGAGGCCTGCCGGATCTCCATCCATCGCGAAGACAGGCTCGTTCGTGATCTTCAGGAGGGCCGCAACTTGTGGTGCGGTAACGGCAGTTCCGAGCGGGGCCACCGTTGAGGCAAATCTGGCTTCAACCATGCTGATGACATCGAGATAACCTTCGGTGACGATCAGAGGATGCCCTTGCGCTGCTGCGCTGCGCGCAGCGGCATAATTGAACAGGGTTCTGCCTTTGTCGAAGATGGCTGTTTGGGGTCCGTTGATGTATTTCGCGCTGGTTGCACCGGGCAGCGCGCGCCCCCCGAATGAGATGACGCGCCCCCTGTGATCACGGATCGGAATGATGATCCGCTCACGGAAACGGTCACGCGCCGGTTTGCCGTCCTCGACGATCGCGAGACCGGCATCGACAAGGTGCTGAATAGGCACACCGCTCCCCACAAAATGACCCACCAATGTTGGGAAGCGCGGCGCGTAGCCTAGACCCCAGCGGGTTTGCACGTCTTCGGAGAAACCACGGTCCACCAGGTAGTCGCGCGCTGCGCTGCCTTGCGCGGTGGCAAGCTTTTCTCGGTAGAAGGTTAGGGCTGCATCGAGGAGCGCATAGAGGTGGGCATGAGTTTCCGGCTTGGTGGCGTCGATATTGCCTCGGTCGGGCATAGTCGCGCCGACGAGATGTGCGATGGCTTCGACGGCCTCGATGAAGCTCTTGCCTTCGCGGTCCTGCAGGAAGCGGAAAAGATCACCTTTGGCGTGACAGCCGAAGCAGTAGAAGAACCCTTTCTGGTCATCTACGTGGAAGGATGCGGATTTTTCCTGATGGAACGGGCAGGGGGCCCACCAATCACCTTTGGCCATGTTCGACTTGCGCATATCCCAGGTGACGTGGGGCGCGATCAGCGAAGACAGTGAGACACGATTGCGAAGCTCATCAAGGAAGCTTGGGCTGATGGTCATGGCTGCACGCCATATGTGCGCCGACATGGCTGGCGCGGGCCGGTATCAGTCGCAATGGTCCGGATCAGATGGCGTATCCGCGCTTGCGCTTTGCGGCCGCGAGCTTCAGGAGGGCAGAGATCGCCAGGCCTTCGTCCGGGTGCTGCTCGATCATGCTCTGTCCGCGGCTCCCGATCCGTCCCCATTCGCGGATCAGACTTGCGCCGCCGAAGAGATCGCGCTGAACGGTCATGATGTAGAAGCGGCGCATGTTGCAGGATGGATCGACCCGCCGCAGTTTCAGGGCAGTGGGGAAGATGTCCAACTGGTGATGGGCGTCGAACATGGAAGACAGGCTCATCATTTGCAGGAAGCATGGTATCAGTGACGTGCGAAAGGTGTAAACTGGCCTTTTGATAGCCTCGCGTCATGCTGCAGCGCTCACGTCGAATTCAAAATGGATGTTGCTATAGGGGAACGCGACCCCATTTTCGGTGCGATCGATGACGCCCGCGTTAACAAGCGTCGTCACATCCCGATGGACAGCCTGTACATCCCGGTCCACCCGGCGCGCAACTTCGCGGATCGAGAGTGCCCCTTGCCCAGCGAGAGCCCTCACGATGGCAAGGCGTAATGGGGCGAGAACCCTGTGCATGTCTTCGTAGCTGGTAAAATTCAACGTGGGGGTGGCAGCGACGGACTTGCCTGCGAGGGCGAGTTTTGCTGCTTCGGAAAAACGCGCTTTGGCCTCGTCCATGCTGCTCAAGCGAACGGTCAATGTGGTCATTTCAGAATCCTTTTCATGTCCGCTTGGAAAGCATCATATATGGCTTCCAGCGAGGTGAACGCGACAGGTTCTTGCCTATCCCCGATGTGGCGATGGTCGCCCTTGCCGCGCTCGTTGTCATATCGCAGGACACATTCGCCGTTCACCACAAGAGCCAGTCTGTATTTGAACGGATGCGCACTGCCCGGAACCGGTTCGGGAAGATGCCACAAAACGACCTCGAAGAAAGTCGAGTCATTTATCACTGTGCGGGACTTCTCGATCAGCACCGACTGCATGTTGTCAACGATGACAACACAACTGAAGTGTTGTCAATGACAACAACATCCAGCTCTCAATTCTTTTTCCTGGCGGATTGTGGGTTTTCGAAGGTTCCACTCCAGATGCCGAGGCCGAGGGACTCCGCTCTGTCCTGGAGGGGCAGGTACTCGGTGCTGTATCGCGCCCGGGCCAAAGCCCAACCATTGGCAACGCTCCATGCTGCGATGTCTTGGCCGGCGTTAAAGCAGCGCGCCACGATACGGCCGTAGCGGTCGCGATCAAGAGGTTTGCAACTCACGGGTCGGGTGCCTATCAGATCTGCCAAGGCCAGCGCGGATTTGCGGCCGCAGGGCCAGCGCTGTCCAGTGAATGTGGTGCAGGATTGATGGCTTTCGACGGCGTCGATGGCAAAGAGGCGGATGCGTGTTCCATGGATTTCGATGGTGTCGCCGTCGATGACGGAGGCACGTCCCACGATCTCCTCGGCATCTGACGGGCCAGCGACCAGAGTGGTGCCCATCGCAAGCAGCATCACTGCGAGAGCTTGCCCAAAAAAGCGGCGGCGAGGATTGGTGAGTCGGTGCAGGGAGTTGAGCCGTAACAGGCGGATTTTATCCCCAGAATCTGTGGATTGTTTCATGGTTTGGGTGGACCTCGTTGCAATTCGAAGACGATGGATTGTCGGAAGCCGCGACGGGCATTTGTGAGCTTCGGCTGGAGGTTTGAGCGGCGAAGGTTGCTCAGGCCGAGGGGCAAGAGAAGGCATGCGGAGATCACGATGTGATAGAGCCAGTGGAACGGAATGGCGTACCAGCCATGGTTTTGGAAGGCGTATAATACCTTCAGGCGACCAGGTCGGTTGGCTTCAAACACGAACGGGCCAGTGATGAGCACATGAGTAAAGCCCTGACTCAACAGGGACGCTCTCGCGGTGATGATCTCGTGCCGCAGGCGGGCATATTTCGTTTGGCCGGCGAAGAGGAAGGGCAGCAAGCCGATGTGAATGGCTGCGACGCGGGACACTTGCGGCAAATCAGGCCGGAGATCTCGGATGGCTCTTGTAACGTCGATGGCGCGAACGACGCCGTTTGCTGCACAGCCGCGCTTCAAGCCCCCAAGGACAGCCCAGGTTTGCCGCGCGGAGAGTGGTTGCGGGGGAGGTTTTGGTCCAAGGTCGGCGGTGCTCAACGCTGCACCGACAGCGAGGGTGAAGAGGCTTTTGCCGCGCGGCGCGCAAGCAGGAGGCGGATCACGGCTGCAAGGGCTACCAGGCTGATCGCGGGCGCAAGCAAGATCTGAGAGGGGCTGGCGGTCAGAAGGGCGGCAACGGCTGCCGCGGGTCCAGCGGGGTAGATATGACGACGCCAGGCGCGAAGTGGCTTTCCGCGCAGGGAGAGGAAGGCGAGCACGGTCACGGCGAGTGATGCCAGACAGACCGCTGCGGCAAAGGGGGTTCCTTCGGGGCCTGCGGCCAATCCGATGATGCCGAAGAGGATCGCATCTCCACGGCCAAGACGCGCGGGATAGAAGTAGGTTAGGGCCAGAACTGTCAGTGCGCTTGCTGCGCCGAAAAGGGCATGGACCGGGACTGATGTGCCTTCGTTGTAGAGCAGGAAGGTGAGGGCGGTACAGGCGAGTATCGCGGCGGTTGGTGAGACCTCGAAGGTGCGAATATCAATCAGCGCCAATTGGAGAAGGGCGGCGATAAGGATTGTCAGGGTGAGGACTTCCAAGAGATATGTGGTCATCTCGGGAACAACCGCTGATCAGGTGGAATGTGGGATGCGGTGGACGGGCGGCAGGTCGGGCGGATCTGTGGCCTCTGACCAGAGCCAGAGCGGCCATTTGTCGGTGATTTCCATGCTTTGTTTTGCGGGCGCAGTCGGAGCGTTGGGCTGATCGGCACTTTCTTCATGTCTGTCAGCTTCGCAGTTGGGGTCGTCGAGATAGAGGCGGACGGGATCGGGGCCTGCATCGGTGAGAAGAAGTGAGGGCAGGATGACGGATCGCCCGAGATTGAAGCGCATGGGTTTCAGGAAGCGGCGGCGCGCGGTGGTCACATGTTGGAGGAGGGTCATGTCGCGCTTGGTTTCGATGGGGATCCACTGGTCGGATGTCGGCAGCATGCCGATCTCGAGGAGCGACGGGTAGCCTGCGCGGGTGATGGCGAAGGTTGCGATGGTGACGAGATGCAGGTTTGGCGTGACATCAGAAAAGCGGAGCCAGTCCTCGAAGGCACGCTCGAACCGGGCGGTAAGATCGGCCTCTGCATAGAAGGGAGCGTCGGGCATGTGCTTGAAGGTGAAGCGGAAGCCGACGCGGCCTTTTTCGTGGCCCTTGTATTCGGCAATGATCAGCCCGACCGGTTGGGGTGTCCCGTCTGCCACTTTGAGCCGGTGGAAGGCTTCTTCGTGCCGACGCGCGATGTCATTGGCCTTCTCCTTGAAGAAGGGCTCGGGAATGAAGAGGCGGTCTGCGAGATTGAGGGATTTCGTGGTCTTGCCGGATGCCGCTTCGAGGAGAAGGTGGCGCACAAGCCCCCAGCCGCGCTTGCCCGCCATTCCGGGACTCCAGCGGGTCAGCTCGGCTTCCGACCAGAGATAGTGCAGAAGCGAGGTGAGGGTCAGCTTGCGGGCGGGAGGTGTGGCTTCCGGGGATTTGTCGCCATTGGGCGGGGCAGGGGGTACGGCGCGTTTTCCCTTGAGAGTGAGGGCAAAGCCGAGTTTCAGATCGACATGGCCGTCTTCTTCGACAGAGATTGCAGATCCGAGAAGGGGGCCAAGACCCGAAACGCCCTCTGGGGCATCGAAGGTCGGGCAGTGGGTGGCATGTTCTGCTCCGGTGCCTGGCATTCGCTTGACGACGAAGCGCTGGTTCACCAGGGCGATGTAGAGTTCCGGCTTGTTTGGAGAGCAGAGGCAGGTCGCCCTGACCTTGGCCTTGTAGGCCGCGGCGAGGCGCAATTGGCTGTCTTCCTCGTTGGGATCGATGATGTCGCGGCCGAGAAGGATTTCGGGCATGGCTCAGGCTCCGGTCTGGTTTTGTTTGCGCTCGCGTTCCAAGCCGTCATCGATGCCTCCGTCTGAGACTGGGGCTGTTGAGTGGGCAATTTTGAATGTGACCTCGATGACATCGAGGTGGAGGCAGCGCGCGACGATGGCGCCGGGTGTTCGGCCGAAGGCATCGGCGATTTTGGAGATCGCGGCACCCGACTGAAGCGAGGCGATGAGACGGGCATCCTCTTGATCGCTCCAGGGCTTGCCGCTGCGCGCGGCCGGAGCGCGCGTCGCGGATGTCGGATGACGTTGAGATGCAGTGTCGGCGCTGGTTGACCGTGGTGTGGTCGTCGCCGGGTTGGGCGACGTGTTGGTGGCAAACTGTGCCAAGGACGCGGCCCGATCAAGGGTGGCAGCGATGGCGGGAGCGAGTGTGATCAGAAACCGCAGGTCTTCATCGGTGAGGTCATAGGCTTCGCCACCGGGCTGCCGGAACTCCCAGAGGGGTCCGTCGATGCGCTGGAGCTGGCGGATGCCGTCTGGTCCGGCGAGGGCGGCAAGGAACGGTGTTGTCAAAGTCTACGCTCCAGAACATCAAGGAAGGAGGGATCGTCCGATATGGGTGGATAGGTGTCTGGCTGCTGGGAACCATCCTCTTCTGTGGGGTTGCTGGCCGTGGTGTTCTTGATCACGTCTGTCCAGGGACCCTGGTAATAGCCCATGTCGTTCAGGGCCTCGATCGCGGCATCCTGGGGGCTTTCGGCGGGTTCTGTGAAGGTGTCTTGAATTCGCGGCTTGGAGGCAGCTCGGTGGCTTTCGGGGTCCGGGGAGGGCTGGTCGGGAGTCGCAACGTCCCGGCGCAGCGCCTCGATCTGCTCTGTCAGGGCACGTATCGCCTCTGTGAGGGCTAGCATGCGCGCCTCGAGCGAGACGCTCTCACCACTTTGCTCGGGGGGTGTACCGCCGAAGGCTGAGAATGACATGCTCAGGCCCCGGCGCCGGGCCGCAGCCACGCTTGTTCGCGGATCTGATTGCTTGCGCGTGGCACGCACCTCTTTCAGGTGGAGAATGGCGAGGTAGGCTGCACTGATGAGGCAGAGCGCGCCAAGCGCGATGCCGCACAGCGCGGCAGGTGAGGGCATGCCGGTAGCGATGAGGGTCAGGAGCGCGTTCGGGTTGGTGAAGAAGAGGTAGGGCGGGCTGGGAGCGATGGCTGGGGCTGCGAGCCATGCCAGAGTGCGCCCGAGTTGCTCGAGGGCCATTCGGTCGGGTGCCTTCGTTGTGAAGGCGATGGCGCTCAAGGAAACAAGCGGAATGGACGCGAGGCAGAGGAGGCCCAGAGTGTAGGGCCATCCTGCCATGGTCAGGAGCGTGTTTGCGAGGACGGCGAGGAGGAATGTCGGCATGGGTTCAGGCCAGATTGAGGGTAAGGCCGAGGAGGATGGCGATGGAGCCTGCAGGTGCTGCGGGGCAGGCATGGCGCCGATAGCTGGACAGTCGGATGGGCTTGTTGCGGGCCACGAGGAAGGCTGTGGCGATGAGGAGGGAGGCGCCCCCGAAAGCGATAGCCGTCTCGGTTGCGAATTGCGGCCCACTGGCCATGCCGATCAGGGCGAAGAGGGTGATATCGCCTTGGCCAAGGGCGGCGCGGTTGACGCGGCGGATTGCGATGGCGAGGAGACCCGCGGCACATGCCACGAGGAGCGGCGGGACGGGGTTTGTACCGGTGGCGATGAGGAGACCAAGAAGGCCACCGGCGGTCAGGATGGCGGCCGTGGGAGCGATTTCGAAGCGGCGCAGGTCTTCGATGACCAGCCAGATGAGCCCCAGGGTCAGCATGAGAGCGGCGCCGGGGAGGGCGAGACCGCTCATGGGTTGGGCGACGCTGGATGATCCACCGGATCCGTTTCGGCTGGCTTCGGGGCATCAAGAAGCGGATCATGGCCAAGCAGCACGCGCAGCGCGTCATGCATGGCGAGGGTGCTGTCATCCGCCAGGCCGCGCCAGGCCCGTGCTTCGCCGTAGAGCGAGAGCAGACTGTCGCGTGCGGGTTTTTCCAGAAGGTGGACGGCGGCCTTTGATCTGGCCACGTCCTGGCGGACGTGGAAAATGGCCCCGGCAATGAGATGTTCGAGGGCCTGTTGGGTGAGATCAGTCATCAAGGTCGCTCCCAACAGTCAGAACGAGGCGGCGGCACAGTCCAGCGATCGGGGCATTCCTGCAAAGTGAGGTTCCGCGACGGCCTTCGGCGCGGACGGCGGCTGCGTCCTGACTCGCCGTCTCGATCAGTCGGTTTTGCAGGTCAGCCAGTTCAGTGAGGTAGAGCACGTCGGTGCGCAGGCGTTCGACGTGGGGTGCGAGCGCGTGCTGGCGTGGCTCGTCGGCCTGCAGTGAGAGCGGTGTCAGCCAGAGGAGCGCCATCGAGACGGTTGCGATGGCCGGAGCGGACAGGCAGCGCTGTTGTTTGGGCATGATCAGCATCCTGTGCAGGAATTGACGTTCAGCGACTGGATTATGGCGGCGTCGACGGTGAGGTTGGTGGCTGTCGCTTGGCCGGCGGCGACTGTACCGGCAGCGAGGTTGTCGGTCTCGAGGCGCGGTGTGTCGATCCGTTCGGCTGTGACGGCTCCGGAGACGCTCATGCTGCCTGCGACGATGTGATCGGTCGCGCGCAGGGTGGTGACATCGGCGTCCGTGGCGGTGAGTTGAGACGTGGTGAGGGTGCCTGCAGCGACGGTTGCGGCCGTTATGGAGTTGGTGAAGCTGCCCGAGTCCGCGGTGATTTCGCCGGTGCTTGTTACGGTTTCTGCGGTGATCTGGTCTGTGATCTCGACCTGAGATGCCGTGATCTGATCGATGTTGGCTGTTCCGGCCACCAGGGTGCTGGTGGCGAAGTTTCCGACGCCGATGATGTCATTGCCACCCATGATGAGATCGGTGGCCATGGTGTTGAGGTCTTCGCGGCCCGCAATTGCGCTGCGGTAGAGGTAGGGCAGCGCGTCGCGCTCCAGGGAAAGGTGGCGCAGTGCCACTGCGGCACCGGGCACGAATGTCTGAGGGGCGGAACCGGGGAGAAGCGGGGGGATGTCATAGTCCACCCCCGGGCCAGAGATCTTTTCCGGCTGGAGCGGGGATATCCATCCGACGGCATCGGTTGCCGGATCGGCCTCTGGCAGGGAAGGGGGGGACACGGCCGAGGCGGCGACCGCAAAGACAAGGAGGGCGTCGTTTTCGACGGAGAGATACCAGAGCTCGATGTCACGCTTGCGGCGCGAGACCATGGGTTTTGCGGGAGACCACAGTCCAGCAGTTGTGAGTTGGGACAGGGTGATCTGCCTTGCGCTGTCGCGCGCTGTGGCAAGGTTGCCGAGCAGGTCGCGTTCGAGGAATGCAGCCCCTGCTGCGGCTGCGTCATCGAGCAGCCGGTATTCCTCGCGGGAAGCTTTACGGACGAGTTCGCGATTGAGCATCTCCACGATCTGGTCAGTGGCGATCACGGCCAGAAGCGAGACCAGCATGGCCTCGATGAGGCTGAGGCCGCGGCGGGTGCGCTTTGGATGGTTGCGCCGCGCCCGGGGGGATTGGCGCAGGCGGGAGGCGCTCTCTCCGCTCAGGGGCATCCGGTACATGACTGAACCCTTGCGGTTGAGAGCGTTGCTTTTGCTGTGCCGAGAAGCGAGGCGGTCAGCGTCGTGAGGGAGAGTGTTGGAAGGGCGGTGGCAGAGCGGCCCACGATCGTGTTGACAGTCGTCATCCGGCTTGCGGCTGATGTTGTGGCGGACAACGTTGTTTCCAGGGCGACGAGGGGGGAGGAGAGGTCTGTCACGTTGAGGCGGGTCACCTCGACGGCGTAGTTGTATCCGCTGGATAGGGGTGCGGCCGGGACGGAGAGGCGGGCGGCGGAGACGTCATCTGCCGTTGCGCGGGTCGTCGTTATCGGGCCTGTTGAGAGGGCTTCACCTGTGACGTTCTGTGCTCGAATTTCACGGGCGGTCAGTGCATCCGCGGTGAACCGGTCCGTCATGAGCGCGTCAAGGGTGGTGGATGTCGCGGTGACGGTGACGGCATCGATGCGGTTGACCGGCGCGCAGCGGGACGCGCCGCAGAGCGTCGCGGGGGTGGCGAAGACGAGATCGGTTGCGAGCTGCAGATCCGGCCATCCTGCGCGTGCGTTGCGTCGGATGATGTCGGGCTTTATGCCGGCAAAGGGGGCGGTGAAGAAGGCGAAGTCGGCTGTGGTGGCTTCGCTGATGTTCTGGGTGCGCAGCCAAGGCAGGACGTCCCCGCGCCAGACCTTGCTCTCTGTGGCAGCGCGGGCATCAAGCGCGGCAAGGATCCGTGGCATGAGCAGTTCTTCTGCTTCTGCGAGATCCACGATGAAGACGCCCAGCTGTTGTGGCTCGCTTGGGAAGGGCATCGCGAGTGCGGTGATCTGTCGTCCGGGGGATGTGACGGTCCTGCGATAGGGCGCCTGCAGGGCCAGACCATGTTCCATCGTCCCGTCGCTTTGGCCTACGAAGAGAAACTGGCTTGCGAGCACGGACGGGTTCGCCGCCGCCGAGGATGCGATGAAGTTCGTCTGGAAGGTATCGAAGGCGCTGGCTTGATCGGCGATATGCGCGGCGATGGCCAGCGCTTTGCGATCATCGGCCTCCCTGCGCACATCGCCAAGGGCGTAGGTCAGGACGAGAGCACCGAGGATGGTGGTCAGGACAGCCGCAGGCATCGAGAGGCCACGACGCCTGCGGCGGCCCTTTCGGGTTGCCCGCGCAGGTTTGGGCTCAGAATGTGAGGGCGACATCGTTTTCATCGTTGTCGCAGGCGGTGTCGATCGCGCCCTGCG